>JACKLV010000008.1 GCA_024235755.1 Burkholderiales bacterium
TTTAGTGTCGGGCTTTGCGTTGCGAATAGTGATATCAGTAAGGGGCATGGGGCAACTCCGCAGTGGGGCAACTCAGTTGCCCTCAATGTTGCCCCCACTTGCCCCCGGATGTCAATAGATAAAATTGTATCTAATTGGACAGTTGGATAATAAAAAACCCGCTGTTACGCGGGTTTCTGGATTTTGTTGGATGGTGTTGGATGTTTTAATGGTGGAGACGGCGGGAATCGAACCCGCGTCCGCAAGCCCTCTACAGGCAGTTCTACATACTTAGCCGTGTCTATTGATTTAACCTGGCAACCGCCAACCGGCAGGCTGATGACAAGCGAGTTACCTTTTATTTAACGCCCTGCAAAGTAACCCTGCAATGCGCGATCCCCGTTAGTGACTCTGCTGTCTGTTGCCAGACCCGGCGTTGAGGCCCACCGGCGCAGAGGCTAGCCATTAAGCGGCTAAAGCGTAGTTTTCGTCGTTTGCGACTATTGTTTTCAGATGGATTTACGAGGTTATCTGATCCTCGGTATGCCCTACGCTGCTTTGCAACCCACGTCGAAGCCAGATCGTCCCCGGGATTATTTGCAGTATTGCTAAGATGGAATTGAATGGTTAAAGTTCAATGTCCTTTGTGCATTTTATCATTTGGCAAGGATATAGGCGAGCAACTCCTGTGGGTGATCAATAATATGATTTGCACCCCAGGTTTCAGGCGGCTGGGAATCACCAAGATAACCGTAACGCGCTATCACCGGCTCCATTCCGGCTGCGAGGCTGGCTTTGACATCGCGCAGGTCATCGCCCAGGTATATGCATTCCGCGGGAAAGACGGAAATTTTTTCACTGGCCAACAGAAGCGGTTCGGGGTGGGGTTTAGTGTGGCTAGTTTCGTCTCCGCAAACCACGCAGGTTACCCGATGCTTAAGCCCCAGTAGTTCGATGAGTGGATGAGTGAAACGGGACGGTTTGTTAGTGACGATGCCCCATGGCAAAGCCTGTGCGTCCAGACTATCAATCAGTTCCGCGATACCGGGAAACAATCGGGTTTCATGGCAGAGGCGCTGGGTATAGAATTCCAGGAATTCATCGCGCATATCGATATAGCCTGGATCTTCAGGGCCGATATTGAATCCCACACCAAGCAGTCCACGTGCGCCGGCAGATGCATGGACGCGGATCTGTTCGATGGGTAACGGATCAAGCTTTCTGTTGATGCGTTGCCGGTTTAATGCGTGACCAAGATCTGGCGCCGTGTCGGCCAGCGTGCCATCAAAATCAAACAAAATTGCGCTAATCATGTTTTGTTTAATACAAGTTTGGCAACAATATCAGGCCCGGCAGGCCATGATATAGTTAACATCTGTGTCTGCTTCAAGGGCATAGATTTTAGTAAATGGATTGTAGGTCATACCAATCAGTTGTTCATCAAAAAGACCCGCATTTCGTATCATGCGTGACAGTTCAGAAGGTTTGATGAAACTGGCGTATTCATGCGTGCCTCGGGGCAGCAATTGGAGAATATACTCCGCGCCAATAATGGCGAACAAGTAGGATTTCGGATTGCGGTTGATGGTGGAAAAAAATACCCAGCCACCGGGTTTCGCAAGTTTTGAACAAGACTGCACAATACTCATGGGGTCGGGTACATGTTCCAGCATTTCCATACAAGTGACGATGTCGTAGTGGTGCGGCTGCTCTTTGGCAAGCGATTCTGTTGTAATTTTACGGTACTCAACCTGCTGGCCGCTCTCCAGCAGGTGCAGCCTGGCAACTTTAAGGGCTTTGTCGCTCAAGTCGATTCCCGTGACATTTGCGCCGCGCGTAGCCATGCCTTCGGATAATATGCCGCCGCCGCAGCCGACATCCAATACCGTTTTACCTTCCAATCCGGCATGCTCTTCAATGTAATTCATGCGCAAAGGGTTAATTTCATGTAGCGGTTTGAATTCGCTGTTTGGATCCCACCAGCGGTGCGCCAATTGGCTGAATTTTTCCAGCTCCAATGGATCTGCATTGATACCGTCATCTTTCATTTTATTTCCTTGGTTGATTTTCCCCGCATTGAAAAGGCTTGTCATTGTTCCATTAACTTTACGCGGATGATTTGATGCAGCTTTCCCAATATAGTGCGCGGCGACGCAGTTCAGCGTCGTCAAGCGTGGTCAATTGCTTATCTTCAAGTAAGATTTTACCATTTACCCAGACATGACTCACCTGTTCGCGTCCGGCCGCATAAACGAGGTGTGAAACGGGATCGTAACATGGTGACAGATGCAGGTCAGAGAAGTCAATCGCTGTTATATCCGCAGCTTTGCCGCGCTCTAGGCTGCCCGTGACTGAATCAATGCCAAGTGCGCAAGCACCGTTGATAGTGGCCATTTCAAGCGCCTGGTAGGCTGGCAGTGTATCAGCGCAGCCGCTTGTTGCTTTGGCGAGTAAGGCGGTTAACCGCATTTCTTCAAAAATGTCCAGCCGGTTGTTGCTGGCGGCACCGTCGGTGCCAAGCGCAATGTTTACCCCGTTGTCTAGAAGTAACGGGATGGGGGAAAAGCCATTTGCCAATTTGAGATTGGATGAAGGGCAATGCACAACATGGCAACCGTGTTGTCGCATCAGTTGGATTTCATTGTCATTTAAGTGCACCATGTGCACTGCGATCAAGCCGGGTCCGAGTAAGCCAAGTTGTTGCATGCGTTCAATCGGACGCATGCCGTGCGATTCCATTCCGATATTAATTTCATCCGTGGTTTCATGAAGATGAATATGTATCGGAACTTCAAGCTGTTCGGCGTAAGTCAGGATATGCGTAAGTGTCTGATTACTGACTGTATAGGGCGCATGCGGCGCAAAGCAGAATGACAACAGTGGGTTGGGGTGCAATTTATCGCGCAATGCCACGCCTTTGGTCAAATAATCATCGGCATCGCTTGCGTATGGTGTTGGAAAATCGATGGCAATCATGCCAATTGCCGCACGCATGCCAATATCCAAGGCTCCTTGTGCTATCGCCTCGGGGAAAAAATACATGTCATTGAAACAGGTGATGCCGCTTCTGAGCATCTCGGCGCAAGCCAGGCGTGTGCCGTCAAGTACAAATGATTCATTGACATGGCGATTTTCGGTTGGCCAGATATACTTATTCAGCCAGGTCATTAATGGTAAATCATCCGCTAGTCCGCGCATTAGAATCATTGCTGCATGGGTGTGCGCGTTAACAAGTCCCGGAATTAGCGCATGATTATT
This sequence comes from Burkholderiales bacterium, assembly GCA_024235755.1. Lineage (GTDB taxonomy): Bacteria > Pseudomonadota > Gammaproteobacteria > Burkholderiales > Nitrosomonadaceae > Nitrosomonas. Next base: position 3,238 of record JACKLV010000008.1, read on the forward strand.
CAGATTGATGGTATTCTTTGGATTAAATTTTGTATGTGCGGTATGACTAGGCAGAATGTCGGCTATGTTGCCTTGATGGACGGCAACAGCGTGGTTGTCGAGAACAGATTGCTGTGCGTCGACCGGAATAACCCAGCGAGCCTCAATCAGAGTATCAATTTCGTTGATGTGAGTCATTGAGTTGGTTATAAAAAAGCCCTGTGGAAACAGGGCTTTTTTACTCCAGTCATAGGAGAGCCTTATTCAGGCAGGGTGTTTATCGTGAACCGGCTACTTCGACTTCAACACGCCGATCAGGTCTCAGACATTCTTTGAGTGCAGCGCCACCTTTGCCATCACAGGTACTGCCGGTTACAGGTTGTGTTTCACCTTTGCCATCTGTAAAGATGCGGCTATCAGGAATGCCTTTCGATACCAGATAGGCTTTAACAGATTCTGCACGACGAACTGACAGTCTTTGGTTGTAATCTGGATTGCCAATTCTGTCAGCGTGTCCAACAGCAACGATGACATCATAATTGATGCCTTCCAGGCCGCGAGCGAATTCATCGAGCGCAACTTTTCCATTTGGTTTCAAGACGGCACTGTCAAAATCAAATAATGCATCAGCCGAGAAGGTCAGTTTTTCAGGTGGTGTTACCGGCGCAGGTGCTGGTGCCTCCGGTTCGGCTTCTGCTACTTTTTCATAGCCATCGCAGCCCTCTACAACAGCCAGCGACTCATCCCAGTAACCTGTACGCCAGCAATGATGGCCCAGATCTGGCGAACTGCGCCAAACTACGCCATTTTCATCTTCTACCGCGTAACCTTCGGCTTTTTCAATATCGTTTTCATATCGATCTATCGGATCTACCTGCGCTGCAACTGTGCCGGAGAAGAACGCTGGTAATAAAATCATTCCGATCAGTTTTTTCTTGGCTGACAATTTATTCATGCTGTTATCCCTTTAAAGTGAAAACTTCAGATTTAATTATTTGTTACTGGCATCCAATAACAAAAGTCCGTCCCACCATTGTTTTCGTTTCACGTATGATGTGCTGACGGGATTATGGATTTATATACGGATTTTTGTCAAATATAGGTGTGTCTTTTCCGCAACACGAGCGTTAGTAATTTGAAAATTAATGAAATTGTTTTGGTAATGTGAAGTGTTTGTCAAGCAATTATCAGGCTGGAATAATACCATTGTGTCGTAATAATCATACAGTTTAATGCTCGCCAGAACCTCCGTTGTGATGGGGCGGGAGTTTGAGTGTCGCTGACAATTTGTTGTCTTGCCGGACATAGCCTGGCACCACGCCGCCATAGATATTTTCAAAAATATTCAGTAATTGCGAATATGAAGAGACAGTTTTGTGCTATAGAATACAGTTAAAAGTGAAGTGTGTCGCGGCAAAGTGTTAAATGTGTGAGGATTAACTGCAGGTCGGCTCGACCTGATCGATTGGTTCAATACGGAAGAACGTATTTATGAATGATGAGCGCGAATGCTTAACCCTTTCAGCGCAGCATATACAACGAAATTATGGCGCTCGAATCGCTGTATTTGATTTTACGCTGCAACTTAAGAAAGGTGAGGTGCTTGGGCTATTGGGACCGAATGGGGCTGGCAAGACCACGACCCTGCGTATGATTACCGGCAATCTTGCTCCCAGCAGTGGAAGTATTGAGGTTTGTGGTGTTGATTTGTTGGATGAACCGCAAAAAGCCAAGGCGCATATTGGTTATTTGCCGGAGATGCCGCCGCTGTATCTAGAGATGACTGTGGACGAATATCTGCGATTTGCCGCGCGCCTTCACCGGGTGAGTAATGAGCGCACAACGCATGCGCTCGATCGCTGTAAACAGCGCTGTGGTCTGGTTGATCGCGGAAAACAATTGATCGGCACCTTATCAAAAGGACTGCAGCAGCGTGTAGGAATTGCGCAGGCGATAATACATGAGCCGGACGTAATTATTCTGGATGAACCTACAGTCGGGCTTGATCCAAATCAGATGCGAGAAATACGTGCATTAATACAGGATCTGGGGAAATCGCGCAGTGTGATTCTATCCACACATATTTTGTCAGAGGTAGAAAGTGTTTGTGACCGGGTGCAGGTCATGCACGAAGGGCGCATGGTACTAAACGAAACCCTAGCCGAGCTCAGGCAGAAAGGCGCAAATTTGGAAACGGAATTTATCCGGCTGACACAAAATTCACAATCGATAACTTGCTGAGTTTCAATCAATATGATTCTTGTCATTGCGCGTAAAGAACTATACATGATGTTTTGTTCGCCGTTGGCGTGGATGTTGTTTGCATCTATACAATTGCTGTTTGCGTGGTTTTTTCTGGGACGTTTGGATGCTTTTTTGCAGCTACAGCCACAATTAATACAGATTGCCAATCCACCCGGGTTCACTGAGATTATTGTTACTCCGGTATTTGCGCTGGCTGCGATTGTATTGTTGTTAATGACGCCCTTATTGACAATGCGGCAGTTTGCGGAGGAACGCAAGAACCATACGCTAACGCTGCTGCTTTCCGCGCCTGTATCGATAACTGAAATCGTGCTGGGAAAATTTCTGGGTCTGATTGTTTTTTTTCTTGGGGTTATCCTTTTGATGGTGGCGATGTTTCTAACACTGCTGGTTGGAGGTACATTGGACTATGGCCTGTTAATCAGTGGTGGGTTAGGGTTGTTTTTGTTAATCTGTTGTTTTATTGCGCTGGGGCTTTATATTTCCAGTCTGACAACACAACCCGTGATTGCTGCTATAGGCATGTTGGGTGTACTACTGGGTTTTTGGGTGGTGGATCTGGTTAGCAGCGACTATCAGGGCTGGATATATCTCGTTTCAATTTTCAAACAGTTTGAACTGTTTAATAATGGGTTGATGGATACGTTTAGTTTGGCTTATTTTTTACTATTTATACTGTTTTTCTTGGTGTTGACTATCCGTCGTCTAGACGGTGAACGACTGCATGGATAGAGTACTAGTTTGGCATCCACCATTGATTTGTAATATTGATGCGTGCAAATAAATCATTACGTTTTCAATTAAAAATGCAGCAGGGCATTTTTGTGCTGTTGTTGCTGTCGCTACTTGTTTTGCTGGGATATCTGGCCTTGGAGACACGGGTGCAATGGGATATCAGCCAGAATGGTCGGAATACATTGAGTCAGACCAGCATTGAAATTCTCAGTAAAATGACTGCACCGGTGCAAATAGCCGCTTTTGCCACGGAACAACATGTCCAGTTTGGCGATGTGCGGGAAATTATTCATAATTTCGTGCAACTTTACCAGCGGATTAAGCCGGATATTTCATTGACGTTTATCGACCCTACCGAGCACCCGGATTTGGCCAGAGAAGCTGGCGTACAGGTCAATGGAGAGCTGGTAATTCATTATCAGAACAAACAAGCGCGTTTGACAACGATTAATGAACAGGCAATGACCCAGGTGCTCATGCGTTTGTCTCGTCCATATGAAAAATTGATTTTGGCGTTGAGCGGACATGGAGAACGCAGTCTTGTGGGCGCAGCTAATTATGATCTGGGAGAATTTGGACAGCAATTGCAAGTGAATGGATTTATTAGTGAACCGTTAAATCTGACAGTCACACCTAATATTCCATCTGATGCGGATATGCTGCTGATCGCCTCGCCACAGACTGATTTGTTGCCAGGCGAAGTAGATAAACTACTCGAGTATATCGATAACGGTGGTAATCTGTTGTGGTTGGTCGACCGGGAGTCTCTGCGAGGACTATTGCCGTTAACCGAAAAGCTGCATTTGATCATGACGCCCGGTGTAGTAATCGATCCGCAGGCTGAGCAGTTGAAGGCGCCTGTTACATTTGCGTTGGGTACCGGTTACGGCAGACATGCAATCACCCGTGGTTTCAATTATATTACGGTCTTTCCGTTTGCGCGTCAGATTGTTTTTAATGAGAATCAAACATGGCGAGCTGTTCCATTGGTCGATGTCGCGCATAATGGCTGGGTAAAGTATGGCGCGGATGATAACTATACTTTTGATCCGGAGGAAGATATCGCCGGTCCGGTGACAATCGCCGTGGCGTTGTCACGCGAAATTAATGACCGTGAACAACGGGTTATTGTCGTCGGTAACGGCCATTTTCTAGCTAACATGTATCTGGGTAATGGCAATAATTTAGATTTTGGGATTAATCTGTTTAACTGGTTATCCGGTGATGAGGAAATGATCACCATTCAACCGCGTGCCACACTGGACAGTCAATTGGTATTGACCGACACTGAATTAACGGTAGTTGTGGTTTTCTTTTTGCTCGTTCTGCCAATTACTTTTTTACTGAGTGGCGCTGTTATCTGGTGGCGCCGGAAAAGAGCGACTTAACTGTCAATTAAGGTTATGACGTATCATTCACAAATTAATCTGATCATGCTGGCTACCATCATAGGCCTGGCATTTTTTCTTTATTTGACACCGCAGTTTCAATCCGAAACAGATGATACATTTCAGGTTTCTCTACGTACTCCAGATGCGGTGCAATCGATTCGTATTGTGCGGCAGGGGCGGGAAATTGAACTACAGCGCATTGGTGGTGGCTGGCATTTAACGATGCCGGTTTTTGCGCGGGCAGATAATATACGCATTGAAAAATTGCTCAATGTTTTGTCTGCAAACAGTCGGCAGCGTTTTCCGCTGAGAGATATTGAGCATTTTAACCTGGATCAACCTCTCATTGAATTGTATATTGATGACGATCATTTTGCGTTCGGTGGACTCGCGCCGGTCACTAATGAGCAATATCTGGCAATCAACGGTGATGTGTATCTGGTTTCTCCACGTTATGCGATTTGGGTGCCCGTGGATCCACTGGATCTGGCCGATTCAAAGTTGCTGACCGATGACGAGTTGCCAGTAAGCTTTGAGTTGAACGGGGTATCGGTTAGACAAAAAAACGGTGCGTGGCAAACTGATGCAAGAAACGGAAACGATCAGAGTAGTGAAGAATTGAAGCGCTGGGTTAACAATTGGCGCAATTACCGGGCATCAGAATTATTGATGAAGCCGTTGCGCGATTCGGAGGGTACTATGGCCGGAATAATCAGCCTTCAGGATGGACGCAACATAATCATTACAGCTGTCGAACATGAACACGGAACGGCATTTTATCGTGACAATGAACAGATTGGTTATCTGTTTCCTGAATCGGTAAGTCGACAATTGCTTAATCCGGAAAAGATCGCGGACTAAAGTACAGGCGATTTCTGTATGCCGGAATTGCCCGAGGTTGAGGTGACACGTTTGGGTATAGCGCCGTATCTCGAGGGACGACGCATTATACAGGTTGTTATTCGGCAGCCGAAGTTGCGTTGGCCCATTCCTGCAGAATTGCCGCATCAACTGCAAGGCCAGGTCGTGGCTTCAGTCAACAGGAGGGCGAAATATCTTTTGCTTGATTGCGGTACAGGTACGTTGATTTTACATCTGGGTATGTCAGGCAGTTTGCGGATACTGCGAACCTTTAATTCACAATTGATAGACACAGACGCCATGGAATTGGGACATTCTCCGGGCAAACACGATCATTTTGATTTGATTCTGGAAGGGGGCGGTTTATTGCGGCTCAGGGATCCGCGTCGTTTTGGTGCCGTTTTGTGGCAGCAAGGCTGCGCGGAGCAACATCCTTTGTTGAGCCGCTTGGGTCCCGAACCGCTGAACAGTGATTTTTGTGCAGCGTATTTGTATAAAATTTCGCGTGGGCGGAAAGCAAACATAAAAGCATTGTTGATGAATAATCAGGTGGTTGTCGGTGTGGGTAACATATATGCCAATGAAGCGCTGTTTCATGCGGGGATAAATCCATGTACGGCTGCGGGCAGAATAGGACTTCCCCGTTATGAAAAACTTGTGCAGAATGTGAAATCCGTATTACGTAAAGCGATTGATGCCGGAGGCAGCAGTTTGCGTGATTTTGTCGATAGCAACGGAAATCCTGGCTACTTTCAGCAGCAGTACTGGGTCTATGGTCGCACCGGCTTGGATTGTCGGCAGTGTGGTAAAGTGATAAGGCAGATTAGGCAGGGGCAACGATCAAGTTTTTATTGTCCAGTTTGTCAACGCTAAACCGGAATGACTAAGCTGTGCGACCATGGAAATAAACCGTCGTGGCACTGTTTTCAAGATCAAGACTTCAAACTTAAAAAATAAGCAATGAAAATTACATTTATTGGCGGAGGGAATATGGCATCCGCTTTAATTAGTGGAATGCTGAAACAAGGCTATTCGGTCGGCCAGATCGGTGTGGTAGAGATTAATGAGGATGCTCGTGCCAAAATAAAAACAATGTTCGGCATTACGGCTGTGGCCAATTTAGTCGATGCACTTTCCTCAAGCAGGCAAAGCGATAAAACAGATGTCGTCGTACTGGCAGTAAAACCGCAGCAACTGTATGAACTCGCGCAGCAAATAAAAGTGTTGCTAAATCATCATCTGGTAATAACTATAGCAGCGGGTATTCGTGCGACTGATTTAATGCGCTGGCTGGGTAGTTACCAACGGATTATTCGCGCCATGCCCAATACACCTTCGCTTGTTGGAGCTGGTGTGACAGGGCTTTATGCTGTGCCGGCGGTTGCTGAACAAGACAGGCGGTTGGCCGAATCCATCATGAAAGCAGTTGGAACGATACTCTGGGTAGGTGACGAAGATATGTTGCATACTGTTACTGCAATTTCCGGAAGCGGGCCAGCCTATGTTTTTTATTTTATTGAATCCATGCAAGCAGCAGGGATAAAATTAGGACTAAGTAAAGAAGAAGCCAGAGAGCTCGCGCTGCAGACATTTCAGGGTGCAATCAAGCTAGCTAGTGAAGGAGGTGAAGACGTAGCCGTATTGCGAGCAAAAGTCACTTCGAAAGGCGGAACGACTCAGCGGGCGATTGAAACGATGGATGCAGATGATGTAAAAAACAGAATTATTGCCGCCGTATTTGCAGCAAATGCGCGTTCACGTGAGATGAGTGAAGAATTCGGTAAGTTGTGACAAATATTACCAATAGCATGCCGATAACCGCAGATAACAACATAAAGGGAACAAATGATGACTAACCAGATTATAATTTTCCTGATAGACACGATTTTAGGTCTTTTTTCTCTGGCGTTATTGCTTCGCTTTTATTTTCAATTGCTGCGTGTGCCGTATTACAACAATATTGTGCAGTTTTTGATTGCAGTGACCGATTTTATTGTACGTCCTGCCCGCCGCTTTATTCCGGGCTGGAAGGGGCTGGATATGTCTACGCTGATACTGGCGTGGCTGATTGAGTGCATTATTGTCACTACCGTCTATCTATATCAAGGTTTTGACTTCGGTTCGAATATGGTTTCTGCCGTGGGTGTCCTGGGTCTGCTGGGTATGGTAGAGATCATCAAGATGACCTTGTATATCGTTTTATTTATGATTATTGCCCAAGCTATTATTTCGTGGATTAATCCTTACAGTCCGATAGCTCCGTTACTTAATACATTTACTCAACCGTTTTTATCTGTTTTTCGGCGCCGTATTCCACCAATTGCCAATGTGGATCTTTCGCCGTTATTCGTGCTGATCGTAATCCAATTGTTGCTGATGGTTGTTGCTGGCATACATATGGAAATCAGATTGATGCTGGACTAAACTCTCAGTCGTTATGAGCTGGTTTCAGTATGAAAGTCCGCAATGCTGTGTATTGATCTTGCATATACAGCCTGGAGCAAAACGGACCGAAGTTGCAGGATTGCACGGCGGGGCATTGAAAATCAGACTGGCGGCTGCGCCTGTTGAAGGTGAAGCAAATGCTGCCTTACTGAAGTATCTCGCGGCGTGTTTTGGCGTACGGCGTAATCAGGTTGTGCTTAAACATGGGGCGGCATCCAGACGGAAAGTTGTAGAGATTTTGCAACCCAAGTATTCACCTGAAGCAGTATTTCAAGTTTAACAGCCTGTTAATTTCAGCAATCGTTCAATCAAAATCGGATTGAAACATAATGGAACTTATTTTATGGCGCCATGCTGACGCTGAGGAAGGAACCCTGGATTTGTCGCGGCAATTGACCGAGAACGGTCTGAAACAAGCAGAGAAAATGGCCGCATGGCTCAAAGCAGAAATCTCCAGAGATGTCAGGGTATTATCAAGTCCTGCACTGCGAGCGCAGCAAACGGCAATGGCGTTGTGCGATGATTTTGAAATCGTGCCAGCACTGGAGCCAGGTACGAGCCCTAATCAGTTGCTGGCTGCGGCTGATTGGCCCTATGCCAGTGGCACGGTGATTGTTGTGGGTCATCAACCGACACTGGGTGAAACCGCACGGTTAATATTATCGGAAATACCATCGGGGTTGTATTTTAAAACCTGTGCCGTAGTGTGGTTCAGTTATCGTCTGAGTGAAGATATTGCTTCAGTAAATTTGCGGACAGTCATGTATCCGGAAATGTTGTGAAATGTTTATGGTGCAGACTGCGATGACACGTCACTCGAGTTAATTTGATGGCGCGATTGATCCTGTTTAATAAACCTTATGGTGTAGTTTGTCAATTTACCGCGGTTTCTGGTCATTGTTCACTAAAAGATTATATTTCTCTGCCGGGGTTCTACGCGGCTGGCCGATTGGATGCCGATAGCGAAGGTTTGATCATTCTGACTGACAATGGACGTGTGCAAAACCGGATCAGTCACCCAAAATACAAGTTACCCAAAACATACTGGGTACAGGTTGAAGGGGTGCCAACAGATATGGCTTTGCAGCAATTACGTCGTGGCTTGAAGATTAAAGATTATACGACACAGCCGGCTAAAGCAGATTTGATGAGCGCGCCGGAAAATCTGTGGCCGAGAACACCGCCTGTGCGTTTTCGCAAACATATTCCTACGGCGTGGATAACATTAACCATACAGGAAGGAAAGAACCGCCAAGTACGGCGTATGACAGCTGCGGTGGGTTACCCGACCCTTAGATTGATTCGGTTTGCTATCGGTGACTACTCGTTAAACGATCTGGCGCCTGGTTGCTGGCGCTTACTTCATATCAGGTAGATTCTACAAGTTAGGCGAGACGGCTTTATGTATATGAATCTATTGAGGGGCCAAAATCAGTTCGTTAGAGAGCTAGAGATTAAACTACTTAAGGGAATAGTTTTCCTGGATTTAAAATATTGTTGGGATCGAAAACCTGTTTGATATGTTTCATAAGTATCAGTGTCGGCTGATCGATTTCCTTGTGGATAAATGCCCGCTTTTCGCTGCCGATGCCATGTTCGCCGGATAAAGTGCCGTTCAGACGAATTACCAGATCGAAAATTCTGTCCAGACACTGTTCTGCACGAGCAGCTTCTTCGGTATCGTCCGGATCAATCAGCAGATTGACATGGATATTGCCGTTACCGGCGTGACCGAAGTTGACGTTGGCGACATGATACTGTTTGCTGAGTTGTTCGAGTGAACTGAGAAATTCGGGCAGTGAATTTACAGGCACCACGACATCTTCATTGATCTTTTTCGGCGCAATCTCGCGCAGCAAGGGCGACAGAGCTTTGCGCGCCTTCCAGAGTGCTGCGATATTTTCAGCATGGCTGGCTGCTATCAGACCGCCCGTTTTACAAGCGCTCAGAATGGCAGAGACAGTTGCGGCAATTTCACTTTCGGAGCCGTCCGCCTCGATCATTAGCATGGCGTTTGCTTCGCTTGGCAGCATCTTGGGGTGGTGGTTACGGATCAGATCCAGTGAGCCGGAATCGAGAAATTCAAGCGCGCTGGGTAGTTGCGGTAACGCCATGATTTGCGTGATGGCAGCGGCGCAGCTGGTTGAATCGCGAAAATAGGCAGTTATGCCGGCAACAGAATTTGGCAGCGCGGTAAGCTTCAATGTCGCTTCTGTAATCACCGCCAGCGTGCCTTCGGAACCGATCAACAGGCGCGTCAAGTCATAGCCCACGACACCCTTGGTCGTATAGCAGCCTGTTTTAATAACTTCGCCTGCACCCGTGACGGCTGTCAGTCCCAATACATGGTCTCGCGTAGTGCCATATTTTACCGCATGCGGGCCGCCGGCGCTGGTAGCGATGTTGCCGCCAATACTCGAATACATGGCACTGGAAGGGTCGGGTGGCCAAAAAAAACCATAGGGTTTTGCGGTCTCTTGAATCGTCTGATTCAATACGCCGGGCTCAGCGACGATGACGCGATTGGCGGCGTCAACGGATAGAATGCTCAGCATCCGCTCCAAAGACAATGCGATGCCGCCTTGTTCAGGCAGACTGCCGCCTGATGTGCCGGTGCCGCGCCCGCGCGGTACCAATGGTGTTTTGTATTGATTACATAACATCACTATCGTCTGGACTTCATCTGTGGTCAGGGGGAAAACAACGGCTTGCGGTGGGAAGATTTTGCGACTGTTGTCGTAGGCGTAGGTATAGCATTCCACCGGATCGGTGTATAACCGGTCCGGTGGCAGCAGGTTGCTTAAAGCAGATGTCAGTTCAAGGGACAACACCGAGTTTTCATCCAATAGGTGCTAAATTAAGATAAATGATTCTGGGGCAGAAAATTGACAGCGCACACGGATGTGTTTATTTAATCCAGATATTCGAATACTTTGACGACTTTTGCAACGCCCGATGTCGACCGTGCGATTTCTACCGCGTTGTCCGCTTCCGCACGTTTTACTACACCGAGTAAAAATACGACGCCTTTCTCAGTAACAATTTTAATATGATTGATTTGGAATTTTCCGGATGCAAGAAAACGGCTTTTAACTTTAGACGTGATAAACGTGTCGTTGCTGCGGGAACCCAATGAGCTTTTTCCGCCAATAGTAATCTCATTGATGACATTGCGCACGTTTTCAATACTTCTGACCAATTTGCTGGCTTCCTCTTTCAATGCCTCTGTTGGGGCCTCGCCGGTAAGCAGAACAATTCGGTTAAAGCTGGTGATGTTGATATGCGCTTGATTACCAAATTGTTCGTGCAAACGTTTTGAGCTTTTTAACTCAATCGACTCGTCTTCGATAAAAATACCGCTGGTTCTCCGGTCTTCCGCCACCATGGCACCTGTTCCAGCGCCAGCACCGACGCCCATGGCAACCATGGGCGCACAACCGGTTAGTGGCAAAAGCAGAACGAGCCATGTTAAGTAGGATGTTTTGAAGATAGGCTGCATGATTTGTCTCCTGATATGTTCGAGATTTTTTCGAGAGTATTAACAATGAGAATGAGCGAATTATTTCTTTTGCCCATCAGATGGCTCCAGCAGCAATAGTTTACGCATTGTTAACCTCCTAGTGTTTTGTCTAAAGCTAATTGTATACAGTTAGTATTTAAACGCCGCTGATTTTACTGAAGAACAGGCTGTGCGCGTCGATACTACGTTGATGGTATTAGTTTATCAGTGTAAAACAAATTCACTGATATTTTATTGAACCTGGTTAGCAAATATGGCAACATGTGCTTTAAACATCAAAAAAATAAATTCAATATGAAATCACTTGCGAAATCCAAGATTATTTTACTGTTATCGTTCAGCGTTTATCTTATCGGTTGTGCGTCAACGCAAAACCAGCAGGATCCCTGGGAGTCCATGAATCGGACTGTTTTCGAATTTAATGAAGTAGTCGATAACAACGTGATCGAACCTGCGGCCAGAGGTTATAAGCGTTTCGTGCCTCAACCTATTCGTCTGGTAGTGGGCAATGCCTTTTCAAATGCGAACGATGTTGTAGTGACGGCAAACTCAATTTTACAGCTAAATTTTGAAAGTGCTGCGGCAAGTGCGACACGTTTCGTTATCAATACCACATTCGGATTGTTCGGAGCAATTGATATTGCCAGTGATATCAGTGAAGTCAGCGATATCAATATCAGTAAACGGAATGAAGATTTCGGACAAACGATGGGCCGTTATGGTGTTGCTACGGGCCCTTATCTGGTCATTCCCTTTTTAGGACCGAGCACAGTGAGGGATGCCGTGGGTGTCGGCGTGGATAGTTTAGTTGCGCACCCGGTTACCACAATTGTTTATCTTAATAGTGTTAATACACTGGATGCCGCAATCCGGACACCGGTTGCAATGGGCATGGCGCTGGATGCGCGTGCGCAATTACTGGACGTCGACAAAACACTGGAAGAAGCTGCGCTGGACAAATATGAGTTTGTGCGCGATGCTTATCTGCAGCGACGTGATAGCTTAGTGAAAAACGAAGATGTTGAATTGACAGACTAAATTGACTATCAAGTCGTTTCTTTAGGCTTTATTTCCTATAATTTTATAAATCCTTATAGAGCAGTGTGCGCTCAAGCAGTTCTGGTTTGAGCGGCACTGTTTTATCATATGGATTTGACTTGAATCATAAATCACCTTCTTATCTTAAATCGGTATAGGTCGACGGTACAGATGTGTTGCTCAGGTAAAAAATTTATAGATTATCCAAAAGCCGGGCTGAAGGATAAAATTAAATGAAAAAATTTCAATGTAACATTTGCGGGTTTATTTACGATGAATCAGTTGGCGATCCGGCGCATGGTATTGAGGCGGGAACGCGCTGGGAGGATATTCCGGAAAGCTGGAGCTGTCCAGAGTGTGGTGTAAATAAAGCTGATTTTGAAATGGTGGAGATTTGATTTATGACGCAGCCAGTAATCATTATCGGCAGCGGTCTTGCTGGCTATGCCGTGGCGCGGGAATTACGCAGATTAACGGCTGATCAGCCTATGGTGTTGATTTCAGCCGATCATAGCGGCTTTTATTCCAAGCCGATGTTGTCCAATGCGTTGTCAACCGGAAAAACGCCCGAATCGATTATTAACAGCGATGCGGAAAAGATGGCGGCGCAATTGAAAATTGATATTCGCCCGCATACCAGGGTCACAGCCATCCATAACGCCAATAAAACAGTTTTGTTGTCAAATAATGAACGGCTGGAATATAGCACACTGGTATTGGCTGTTGGGGCGGATCAGGTGAAGCTGACACTGCAGGGAAACGCGATGTCAGAGATTCTTACAGTCAATGACGTGGATGATTATAAGCGTTTCCGGGATGCGCTGGCTGTAAAAAAAAGGATTGTAATTATTGGAGCAGGTTTGATTGGTTGTGAATTTGCAAATGACCTTTCTGCAACGGGATATCAAGTTGATGTGATTGATATTGCATCACAGCCGCTAGGACGGTTGCTGCCGTCCGAAGCTGGTGCTTACTTACAAAAGAAACTGGAAGACGTCGGTGTTGTTTTTCATTTAAGTGCCTCAGTGCAGTCAGTGGATCGGATTGACGAGCGATTGCTGCTGACGCTAGCAAACGGCGAGAAAATTGAGACCGAAATCGTGCTGTCTTCTGTCGGTTTAACACCACGTATCAATCTGGCGCAGGAAGCAGGGTTGCATGTCAACCGCGGCATTGTTGTGAATCAGTTGTTGCAAACCAGCGACGAAAATATTTATGCGCTGGGCGATTGTGCGGAGGTGGTGGGAAAAATATTGCCTTTTGTCATGCCGATAACCCATGCAGCTCGTGCGTTAGCGGCAACACTTGCTGGAAATCCGACGCCTGTATTTTATCCGGCCATGCCCGTCCTGGTTAAAACACCTGCCTGCCCTACAGTGGTTGCACCGCCTGAAGCGGGCCGGGCAGGCGAATGGCAAGTCGAATCAGATGCAGATGGCGTAACAGCGGTTTTTCTGGATGACGGCGGTAATCTGCTAGGATTCGCCCTTCTAGGCCAAGCAATCGCGCAGAAAAATGATCTGGCGGCAAAATTGCCTCCGGTGTTGGGGTGAAAGTGATGGTTTTATAGACAAAAGCCACTTATTTTTATCTCGATAAACTTAACTGTTGGCGCTCCGGCTTAGTCTGGCGATTGCAGTGCAAATGGGATGGATTAAGCACTGTCATCACCGGATGGAAAATATATTTATGGATCAATTTGATCTTGATATCGCTGTTTGGTGGAACGGTACTGGTTTTTCAGAATGAAATGTTAATTAAGTTGGAAGCCGACTGTGCTGTACCCGTTCTGATTGTTTGTCGCAATTCTGTACATATCAAGTTATTTTTTTCCAAATTTCATTGGGCTATTGCTGAAAAAGCAGCTAATACTATCGACCCGGATGTGGCAAAAACTTATTTTCAGCTGATTGTTTTTTCGTACTGATGGGTTGTGTTAACCTATATATCGTTTGCAGTTTCTCAGCAGATGAGTAATATTCAAACTGTTCGGTGTGATGGGAGTGATAGTATTTTTTCGTATTGCAAATCGTGTTGCTGGGAAAGCTGCTGGGAAAGCGTTTGCGTACCATGGAACTTGTCTAGACTATAAGCTAATGATTATAAAATAAATATCACCGGGTCAGGGAAAAATCGGAAACAAAATATGCAGGAGTTAAGATGTTATATGTTATTTATGCGGAAGATGTGCCAGATAGTCTCGAACGAAGAAAGACTGCACGTGCCGCACATTTGGAACGGTTACAGCAGTTGCAAGATGCAGGACGTTTGTTGTTAGCCGGACCATATCCATCAATCGATTCGGTGGATCCGGGGCCAGCTGGTTTTTCTGGCAGCCTGATCGTGGCTGAATTCGAATCACTACAGGCAGCGAAAGACTGGGCTGATACCGATCCTTATATTTTGGCTGGTGTTTATCAGACAGTAACGGTTAAACCATTTAAAAAAGTTTTCCCAAGCTGATCTATTAGGTTTATTGGTATTTGTTCCATAGAAGCGTATACTTAGCGCCGTCAAACTATCCAAATTATTCAGAAAGGAAATTTCATGCGTTTAATTAAATTATCGCGTTTTTTAATTATTGGTGCTTTTGGTTTCGTAACCATGGCAGCTCATGCCCAATCTACGTCGACAATGGCCACTGTTAATGGTGTTGCGATTCCGCAATCACGCTTGGATTTAATGGTTAAGGCAAGTGGCGCTCAGGGTCAGGATGATGGGCCGGAATTGAGGAAGGCACTCAGAGAAAATTTGATAACGGAAGAAATTCTTGCGCAAGAAGCAATTAAAAAAGGATTTGACAGAGACCCGGATGTGGTTTCACAAATTGAAATTGCTAAGCAAGCGGCTTTGATCCGTGCGCTCCAAGCAGATTACATTAAGAATAATGCAGTGGGTGAAGACACGCTAAAACGCGAGTATGATATGCTTAAAGTACAGATGGGCGACAAGGAATATAAAGCGAGGCATATTCTTGTGGAAAGTGAAAGTGTTGCTAGAGACATCATAGCGAGTTTAAGAAAAGGCGGCAATTTCGCCAAAATTGCTGAAGAAAAATCCATCGATGATGGTAGTAAATTAAATGGCGGCGAACTTAACTGGAGCCCAGCCGCTGCATATGTTCGGCCTTTTGCAGAAGCTTTGGCGAAACTTGAAAAAGGGAGGTTGACGGATAATCCCGTTCATACCAATTTCGGCTGGCATGTCATAGAACTGATCGATACGCGCCCTATGGACGTGCCGCCATTTGAGGAAGTCAAGGAAAATATCCGGCAACGCGTGCTCCAGCGCGAGTTTGCTTCATATGTGCAGGAATTGCGCAGCAAGGCTAAAGTCGAGTAATTTATTTGGATTCCAAACAGACACGGGTAAAGTCGTCCTGAATGTCTTCATTCAGAATGTCGAGTTCTACCCGCGTCGGTAGTGCGCAAAGCAGTTCGTAACTGATGGTGCCTGCTGCGCGTGCAATTTCTTCAACGGGTAAACCGTTTCCCCACAGTGTCACTGGACTGTTAATCGGTATTTCAGGTAGCTCTGTCAAATCAATGGCAAGCATGTCCATCGACACTTTACCTACTAATCTGCTTTTTTGATTATTGACCAGCACTGCCGTTCCTGTTGGTGCATGGCGCGGATACCCGTCCGCATAGCCGCAGGCTACAATGCCGATACGCATCGGTTTGTCAGCCTGGAAACTGCCGCTGTAGCCTACGATGTCGCCCTGTTTTAGATGATGGATGGCAATGATTTTGCTGGTTAGCGTCATTACGGGTTTTAAATTGAAGCTGGTACCGGTATGTGTTGTAAAGGGCGACGCTCCGTATAACATCAGGCCCGGACGAACCCAGTCTCGATGCGCAGAAGGATAACGGATAGTTGCGGCTGAATTTGCTAGAGAGCAGGGCATAGGAGTTGATCCGATAGTCTGATCGAAAACCTGAAGTTGGTCCCGGAATCGTGCATTATTAGTGATACCGTCCGCCGTTGCAAAATGTGTCATCAATGAAATTTGCGATACGGCTGGGTTACTGGATAATTGTTCAACAACCGCAGAAAACTGTTGAGGCGCAAACCCTAAACGGTTCATGCCGGTATTAATTTTTATGAAAATGCTGAGTTCCCGGTGCTTGCAGCCTGTTAACATCGCAAGCTGCTCATCATTGTGTATAACTGTGCTGAGTTTGTGTTTCTCCAGTAACGCCAGTTCCTGCGTCGAAAAAAAACCTTCTAACAGTAAAATGGGATGCTGAAAGCCAGCATTGCGCAAACATATTGCTGCTTCCAGTTCAAGCAAAGCAAAGCCATCTGCTTTTACCAGTGCATTAGCGGTATGCAATAGCCCATGTCCATAAGCATTGGCTTTGATGACGGCCATAATTTTTGCTTTGGGAGCATACTGACGCGCTATAGATAGATTGTGCGTGAGTGCGGACAAATCGATGTAGGCTTTAATGGGGCGTTGCATTGGGCTTTATTGGCTGCAGAAAATTAGAGTGTGTCTACGATATGTCTATCATGCTCTTCAACTGATTCGGCAATTTCGCTTTGGGTTCTTTTGGATTGACCAGCATGCTATCTTGATTGCTGACTTGGATGTGCTTGCAATAACCGTGACACAAAAGGATATTATGATAATCCATATTGACTTGTTTTCGTACCGACTTTTTCAAACTCATCTGTTTTGTTAAATTTTTTGCTTACGACTGAAAACATTTTGTAGTTTTAATATGTAGGATGTATGTCTTGCCATCGTTTCATGGTATAACCCATTACTAATCTAATAAACGGTATTAAAAAAACAATAACATTCTGAGAGGTGAAAAGTTTGAACCGCGGTTTTTACACCATTATGGCTGCGCAGTTTTTCTCTTCTCTGGCTGATAATGCCTTGCTGGTTGTTGCCATCGCGTTGCTGATCGAATTGCATGCGCCTGCTTTTCTGACGCCTTTACTCAAGTTTGTTTTTGTTTTGTTCTACGTTGTTCTTGCTCCGTTCGTTGGTGCATTTGCCGATTCCATGCCCAAAGGCAGAGTCATGTTCATCAGTAACAGCATTAAAGTGTTGGGCTGTATTCTCTTATTTTTTGCCATGCATCAGTTTTCTGCATTGACTGCCTATGCCGTTGTCGGACTGGGTGCTGCAGCCTATTCACCTGCGAAATACGGCATACTGACCGAACTGCTGCCGCCCGAAAAATTGGTTATCGCCAACGGCTGGATAGAAGGTTTGACTGTTGCTTCAATCGTATTGGGAACAATGCTTGGCGGGATATTGATCACACCTGCTGTGTCTCAGATGTTGCTGGATAATGAATTTCCATTTATTCATTCAACAACGGAAATGAGTATTTTCATTGTGGCCGCAATTTATTTTATTGCCGCAGTTTTTAATTTATTTATTCCAAATACCGGTATTGATCACCGCATGCCGAAAAAGAATCCACTTTATCTGATCCAGGAATTTGCGCATTGCGTAAAACTGTTGTGGATGGATAAGCTTGGTCAGATATCTCTGGCGGTAACCACATTGTTTTGGGGTGCAGGTGCGACACTGCAATTTATCGTCATTAAATGGGCTGAAGTGGTGCTAAATTATCCGTTGAATAAGGCTGCCCAGTTGCAGGGAATTGTTGCGTTTGGCATTGCGATAGGTGCAGTAATGGCGGCGCGAACAATTTCCTTGAAAAGATCCTTATCGGTTATTCCGCTTGGCTTTGCTACCGGTCTAGTAGTGATGCTGATGATTATAGTTCAGGATTTTTGGATGGCAGTGATTTTTCTGATTGTGATTGGTGGTATGGCAGGCTTTTTTGTCGTACCCATGAACGCATTGTTGCAACACCGTGGTTATATTTTAATGGGTGCGGGTCATTCAATTGCTGTCCAAAATTTTAATGAGAATCTGAGTATTCTCATCATGTTGTCGCTATATGCGTTGCTGATTTATTTCGAAGTGCATATTTACGTCGTAATCGTGCTGTTTGGATTGTTTATGTCTGTCATCATGGCATTGGTGCGCAAATGGCATATGTATAATCAAAGCAAAGAAGATTCGCTGCATTTGATCGGTACACGCAAAATACACAGGCAATGAAGCTATACAAACAGTCAGCGTTTCAATTCAATTAGCACCTGTCTTGAAATTTTAGCGTGTTCCCCCACGTAGTGATCAGTGACCTTTTTGGGAGAAATGAATGCGTTTTGACAAATTAACCACAAAATTTCAGCAAGCCCTGGCTGATGCGCAAAGCATCGCTGTTGGGCAGGATCATGCCTATATTGAGCCCGGCCATTTGTTGCTTGCCTTGTTGCAGCAGGAAGATGGCGCGACCGTTTCACTGTTGCAGCGTAGCGGTGTCAATGTTGCGCCGTTGCGTGATGGCCTGAAGCGTGACATTCAACGGTTGCCTAAAGTTGAAGGCACTGGTGGGGAAGTTAGCCTGTCACGCAATCTTGCCAACTTGTTAAATTTAGCGGACAGGGAAGCGCAAAAACGGGGAGACCAGTTTATTGCTTCAGAAATGTTCCTGTTGGCTTTGTTGAAAGACAAGAGTGAGACAAGTGTACTACTTAAGGAACAGGGTGCCAGCTATGAAGCATTGGAGCAAGCGATCATGGCGGTGCGCGGTGGCGAACAGGTTAGTAGTGCCGAAGCCGAGGGCAGTCGTGAAGCGTTAAAGAAATATACCTTGGATCTGACTGAGCGTGCACGGCAAGGTAGGCTGGATCCCGTAATCGGGCGTGACGATGAAATTCGTCGCGCGATTCAGGTTTTGCAGCGGCGCACCAAGAATAATCCTGTCTTGATCGGTGAACCCGGTGTCGGCAAAACCGCTATTGTTGAAGGTCTGGCGCAACGAATTGTTAATGGTGAGGTGCCAGAGAACTTAAAAAATAAGCGTGTTTTGTCACTGGATATGGCCGCGTTGCTGGCCGGGGCAAAGTACCGCGGGGAATTTGAAGAGCGTTTGAAGTCCGTGCTGAAAGAACTGGCGCAAGATGAAGGCAATACGATTGTATTTATTGACGAATTGCATACCATGGTTGGCGCCGGCAAGGCTGAGGGAGCGATGGATGCCGGCAATATGCTCAAACCGGCGCTGGCACGCGGCGAACTACACTGTGTTGGCGCAACGACGCTGGATGAATACCGTAAATACATTGAAAAAGACGCAGCACTGGAAAGAAGATTTCAGAAAGTACTGGTTGAGGAGCCGACAGTAGAAGCGACAATCGCTATTTTGCGAGGCTTGCAGGAAAAATACGAAGTGCATCATGGCGTTGATATCACTGATCCGGCTATCGTCGCGGCTGCTGAATTGTCGCATCGCTACATTACAGACCGCTTTTTACCGGATAAGGCGATTGACTTGATCGACGAGGCTGCCGCGCGCATTCGTATGGAAATCGATTCTAAACCGGAAGCGATGGACAAACTTGACCGCCGTTTGATCCAGTTAAAAATCGAGCGTGAAGCGATTAAAAAGGAACAGGACGAGGCCTCACGCAAACGCCTGCAATTGCTGGAAGAAGAAATTGCGCACAAGGAGCGTGAATATGCTGATCTTGAAGAGATATGGAAGACGGAAAAATCACATATTCAAGGCTCACAGCACGTAAAGGAGGCGATTGAAAAAATCAAGCTGGAGATCGAAGCCGCCACGCGTAAGGGCGACTGGCAGAAAGTCTCCGAGTTACAGTATGGACGTTTGCCGCAGTTGGAGTCCCAGCTCAAGTCACAGGAAAGTCCGATGCAACAAGCTGAAGCGGAAAAACCCAAGTTACTGCGAACCCAAGTCGGCGCCGAAGAAATTGCGGAAGTTGTTTCACGGGCGACCGGTATTCCGGTTTCCAAAATGATGCAGGGTGAACGTGAGAAGTTGCTGCTAATGGAGCAGAAATTGCATGAGCGTGTAGTCGGTCAGGATGAGGCGGTGCGATTGGTTGCCGATGCAATAAGGCGTTCGCGCGCAGGGCTGGCCGATCCGAACCGTCCTTACGGCTCATTTCTGTTTCTTGGGCCAACCGGTGTCGGTAAGACGGAGTTATGCAAAGCACTGGCAGGCTTCCTGTTCGATTCGGAAGATCATCTGATTCGCGTGGATATGTCCGAGTTTATGGAAAAACACTCTGTGGCGCGTTTGATCGGTGCGCCTCCCGGATATGTCGGTTATGAAGAAGGCGGTTACCTGACTGAAATCGTACGCAGAAAGCCCTATGCAGTAATTTTGCTGGATGAAGTTGAAAAAGCTCATCCGGATGTTTTTAATGTCTTGCTGCAGGTACTTGATGACGGACGTATGACAGATGGACAGGGCCGTACGGTTGATTTTAAAAATACCGTCATTGTAATGACTTCCAATCTTGGTTCGCATATGATTCAGGAAATGCATGGACAGGATTACCAGACGATAAAAGACTCGGTCATGGGTGAAGTGAAAACACATTTCCGTCCAGAGTTTGTCAATCGAATCGACGAGGTGGTGGTGTTCCATGCGTTGAATGAAAAGCATATTCAGTCTATCGCTCGGATACAGCTTCAGTATCTGGAAAAAAGACTGGCTGCGATGGAAATGCATTTGCAGGTCAGTGACGCAGCGCTGGCTGAATTGTCTCAAGCCGGATTTGATCCTGTTTTTGGCGCGCGTCCACTGAAGCGGGCAATTCAAGCGCAGATTGAAAATCCTTTGGCCAAAGAAATTTTGGAGGGACATTTTGCCGCCAAAGACAGCATTATGGTTGATTATAAGAACGGCAGTATGCAATTTACTAAAAGATAACAAGGAACAATCAAATGCTGGATTTATCCGTGTAATGGTAATGCAAACTGACAGGCACGCAGTGTAACGAGGGTTTGTTTTTACAATATGAGATTGTATAAAAACAGGGAAAGCACTTTTATAAGTTCAGTTCAGGTAAAATACAGCATTTATACTGGATAAATGGTCATGTTTAAAGGTAGTTTGGTTGCCCTCGTTACACCGATGCATGAGGATGGCAAATTAGACCTGGAACGATTTCGTGGTTTGATTGATTTTCATATCAATCAGGGCACAGATGGTATTGTCGTAGTCGGAACAACCGGTGAATCACCAACGGTCGATTTTGAGGAACATCACTTGTTGATGCGTACCGCAGTGGATCATGCTGCAGGACGCATTCCGATTATTGCTGGCACGGGTGCGAATTCAACACGTGAAGCTATTGATTTGTCAGTTTATGCAAAAGATTCCGGCGTTGATGCCTGCCTTTCCGTGGCACCTTACTATAACAAGCCGACTCAAGAAGGACTGTATCAGCATTTCAGAGCCATTGCCGAGGCGGTGGATATTCCGCATATTCTTTATAACGTGCCGGGCAGGACTGTGGCCGATATTGCCAATGCAACCAGCCTTAGGCTTGCGCAAATTCCAAATATCGTCGGCATCAAGGATGCCACGGGCGACATGGCGCGTGGAAGCGACTTGTTACGCCATGCGCCTGAAGATTTTCTGATATGGAGCGGTGATGACATTACGGCGCTTGCTTTGATGCTGCTAGGAGGGCATGGTGTGATATCGGTTACAGCCAATGTTGCTCCAAGGCAAATGCATGATATGTGCAGTGCGGCAGCAGCAGGAGATCTTAAAACGGCTCGCGCACTCAATAACGTTCTGTTGAATTTGCATACTGATTTATTCGTCGAGGCAAATCCGATTCCGGTCAAATGGGCGGTCGCGCAGATGGGGTTAATAGGTGCTGGTATTCGTCTGCCTTTAACACCGCTGTCCGAACAATATCACCAGCGTGTACGGGAAGCGATGAGACATGCGCAGATTCACATTCCAAAGGATTAACATGTCAAGAGAACGGTGGCGGCGATACAAATACGTTATCGCGGCGGCAATTACATGCTCAATCTCGGTATCCGGATGCACTATTTTTCCGGAGCATAAACAGATTGATTATAAATCAGCGACTAAGATGCCGCCGCTCGAAGTGCCACCTGATTTGATTGCGCCTGCAACCGATGAGCGTTATTCCATACCCGGTGCAGCATCGGGCGGCACTACATTTTCCTCGTATAGTAACGAGCGCATCGCTCAGCCCGGCACAGGTACTTCTTCTCTGTTGCCGATATCGGTGCAGAGTGTTCATATAGAGCGTGCAGGCACGCAACGCTGGCTGGTTGTTCCTCAGTCACCTGAAACCGTCTGGCCGATCGTGAAGGAGTTCTGGCAGGAACTGGGTTTCCTCATCAAACTGGAAATACCGGAAGCAGGCATCATGGAAACGGACTGGGCAGAGAACCGGGCAAAAATTCCTCAGGACTTTATCAGAAACATACTTTCAACTTTCCTGGACAGTTTTTACTCAACGGCTGAGCGCGATAAATTCCGTACGCGACTCGAACGAACCGAAATGGGGACGACAGAAGTTTATGTTAGTCATCGTGGCATGGATGAAATTCTGGAGGGAGGTGGTGCAAACCGGACTATCTGGCAACCGCGTCCAGCCGATCCGGATTTAGAAGCCGAAATGCTGGCGCGTTTAATGATGCGTTTTGGCGTTGAGGAAGAACGCGCCAGAATGGAACTGGCCAGCACCAGTGGCGAGGTACAGGAAAGAGCCTATATTGACAGAGAGCGGAATGATACCTTGGTTGTCAATGAAGCATTTGATCGCTCGTGGCGGCGCGTTGGTCTGGCGTTAGACCGTATTGGGTTTACAGTTGAGGACCGTAATCGTGTTGACGGTATTTATTTTGTACGTTATGTAAATCCTGAAACTGACAGCTATAAACAAGGCGATGATGAGGGACTTTTGTCGAGTATCATGTTTTGGAGAAGCAAAGACAATACGGATGCTAGAGCTGCCAGATACCATATACTGGTGAAGGAAACAGGTACTCGTACAACTGAGATAACGCTACTAAATGAAGATAATACGCCTGTTCGCCAGGCGATTGCTAACAGTATTTTGAAATTGCTTCATGAACAACTGAAATAGATTTGTTACGGTTTCGTTGTTTTTCCAGGAAGGGGGAAAAATATAGTGATTGCTAGTATTTTGTTTTAGTTATCGGTAGGTGACCGTGTATAACACAGTGTAATAGTGTCGGTTACTTTCTGGGTATATTGAAAGCTCCGAGTGAAGACTCATAAAAAAACCGCCAATAGGCGGCTTTTTTGACCTTACTTCGTATGAAGCTTTATTCCTTATTTTTTGTAGCTTCTTCTTGCATAATTCTTTCAAAATTCTCTTTCTCTTGTTCAGGTAACGCCTGGCCAGGTCTACCACCACATGCTGCTAAAAAGAAAGATGCTAATACCAAAACTAGAAAAGCTTGTTTCATTATTGAATTTCCCTATTATGTATAAAAATTAAAGTCTGAAAACGAAGCAGTGTATATCGTTAAACTAAGCCGTGTCAAATAACCTTTAATCACTCCATTATTATACAGCTTGTAGTTATATTGTGATTCATTTATATATTGTGATTCGATCATAAACGATATAAAAACGCTACATTAGTAAGTATAAATCTTTTAGTAACAAGATACTACCTGTACCGTGATTTATTTGATTTTAATATCTGTTAAATGTCTGTTTTTTCATCAGAAAGGTTTGATGCTAAATAAAAATCTACCCCGTAACTGAGCGGATTTTTGCCTGGCTACGTTGCCAGAAAATTTTTGTTACTCAGGTTCCGAATCACGCTTATCCATGAATCCTCCGGGAGGATATTGACTTGGTTTGGGTTCGCCGCAACCCACTAAAAACATTACCGGTAAAGCGGTTGCAAATAAAGAGTTTTTCATATTTAAAATTTATGACAAATTAGCTTTGTTAAATAGCTTTTCTGTCTTTCAGACAACGAAAAACCATAAACTTATTACCAGATTCAAATAACACTGTTCAGTGTAGGATACAAATAAAAAACTGTTCGGTTCATATCTTAAACTTGGGAGGGTTGCAATCTGAAATGGCAGAAGGATCAGCTTCTGTACCCTGATTGGTGGGCAAAAGTGGCTGTGGTGTTAATCTTAAATAAAAACGGCTCCTGATAACTGATAGGAGCCGTTTGATAGTTAATCAACCAATATTACTACTTGCCGGCGGGAGCGCCTAGTCTTTCGCCGGATTCAGGGTCTTCATACAAGCTTGGTGGATATTGTCCCGGTTTGCCTTCCTTATCACCACAACCGAATAAAAATAGTGCCAGCAAAGCAGCTACAAATAAAGAGTATTTCATATTTAAAATCTCCTATATTTCAAAATTTATGACGAATTAGTTTTGTTAAACAGCTCTTCTGTCTTTCAAACAACGAAAGACTATAAACTTAATACCAGATTCAAATATTACTGTCTAGTACCTTTTAAAAAAAGATTGTTGAAAGTTTTTTAAAACCAGCTGTGATTAAATTTATGATGTTGTTTCGATAAAGCCATTAACATACCATTGATAAAGGATTTTTCTGGATTCGTCATTTAGCTTGTTACTGGATGAATTATCCTGATGGTAAGCAAATGTGCACAATGCTTTTTTTATTGCCGGAGTGACTGGATAACTCTCGCCGTTAAGAAAGATCTGTTTGCGGCCGGTTAACATTCGACTCTTTAAGCTAAGCCGGAAATTTTCTTTGTGAATCGCAGAATTAAATGCATCAAACGATAATGGGCGCTTGGGTCGATTAAAAAATACATGCGCCTTGGGTTCGGTCAGATAAATACCCAGAAAGTTTTCCACATCTGCTGCGTTCCATTTGATTTTTTTTAAAATCTGCCGTGTTTGTTGCAGCATGTTACGATGAATTTCCCAAGGATGACCCTGATGTTTCAAATCGGGGTCGCAGTACCTACCGTCTGTTTCTAGATGATCTTGAAGGTACATCAGATACTGATCGATCAATTCCTGATGACTGGGTGCACGAAAACCGATCGAATAGGTCATGCACGCATCTACTGCGATTCCATGGTGGGCATAATTCGGTGGCAGGTATAACATATCGCCCGGTTCTAGAATCCATGATTGTTCCGCTTTGAATTGCTGTAGAATTTTTATGGGTGCGCTGGTGACGAGTTGACTATCATAATTTGCAGCGACTTCCCAGTAACGGCGGCCGGGTCCCTGCAGTAGAAAAACATCATATGAATCATAGTGAGGTCCGATACCACCGCCAGCCGGTGCGTAGCTGACCATCAGGTCGTCCATGCGCGCGTAAGGAATAAATCCGAATTTCAACAATAAATTATTGGCAGAGGGTAACCAGTGATTGACGTCTTGCACCAACAAAGCCCATGTATTTTCAGTTGAGTTCGGGAAATCGCGGGGGCTCAAGGGACCGTGCTTTAACAGCCACTGCGCATCTTTCTGAATCACCAGGCGCGACTGTACTTCATCATTGCCGGACAATTGAATCAGTTCCTTATGTGATAACAATCCGTTAAACCCCGGCAAGGCATTGCGAACGAGTAACGGTTTCTTCTGCCAGTATTGCTGCAGAAATGTATCAGGAGTCAGATTGCCCAGAGAAATAAAGGAGGTATTAATGATCGTCTCTCCAAAGCTGTTGCAGACGGTCATCGCGTCCGCAACTGTTACGATAATAGGTATAGCGTAGCGGGTTTTTTAAATAATAATCCTGATGATATTCTTCGGCGGCATAAAACTGTGTAGCCGGTAAAATTTCGGTCGCGATAGGTTGTTCAAAGCGGTCGCTTGCCTCCAGTGCATCTTTTGAAGCTTTAGCTATGGTCTGCTGTTCAGAGTTCAGATAAAAAATGGCGCTGCGATACTGCGGGCCGATATCGCAGAACTGTCCGTCTTCAAATACGGGATCTATGGTTGGCCAGTATGCTTCCAGCAGTTCCCCATAACTAATAATGGTGCTGTCGAATTCTATTTTGACCGCTTCCACGTGCCCGGTATTACCGGCTACAACCTGTTTATAGGTCGGGTTTACAACCGTGCCACCGATAAATCCGGATGTTGTGGAAATAACGCCGGGTACTTTGTCAAAGTCTGATTCGGTACACCAAAAGCAACCGCCTGCAAAAATTGCGACGTCCAGGTTTTCTTCAGATACGTTAGGGTAATTGGGTTTATGTGCAATACTGTTGCTGGGTTGCTGGCATGCAGTTGCCAAAAATGCGAGGATGAATGCGTAGACGGTTGTCATGCTAATAAAACGATAAAGTTCTGATCGCATCTTGTGCTCCTATCCTCTTAATGCGGGTAACGATTCCGAATGTACGATAAATTCTAGCGCTAATCCGTTGTTGCACCAGCGCTCACCACGAGGTTTGGGACCATCATTGAAAACGTGACCCTGATGTCCGCCACAACGTGCGCAGTGGTATTCAGTCCGCGGGATGATGAGTTGAAAATCCTTTTTGGTGCCGATATGTCCGGCAATGGGCTGTGTGAAGCTGGGCCATCCGGTGGCGCTGTCATATTTATGCTGACTTTCGAACAATGGCAAATAACAGGCTGCGCAGATATAAGTTCCTTCACGATATTCATGGTTCAGTTCGCTGCTACCCGGTGGTTCGGTATGCTCTTCGAATAATATTTTGTAAGTTTCCGGCGAAATTATCTTACGCCATGCTGTATGTGGTTTTTCTAAACGCTTAATTGTGGTGGGCGATGTTGCCAGTACCTGTGCAGTGCGATGAAAAAAAGCTAAAGGTGCGGCTATGCTCATGCCAATTAGAAAGGCTCGTCTTTTCATATTATCTCCATTTTTCATTTAATGCCGGTATTCGTAAAAAACACCGTGCAAATATTTTAATTGTGATGTAAATGTGCGCTTTTATTTGTTGCATAGTGTTGGCTACACCCTGCTGAGTGCAGTAACTAAAGATTATTCACTGAAAACTAATCAAGTTCTTGCCATTGGACAAAATAAAGTGATCGGAGTTGTATTACCTATATCAACTCTGGATATGACTACTGAACAGTGCTAATACACAATTGTAATGCATTCATACATGCAGACTTAAAGCTAAATCCTGTATCATCACGTTTTAGGATTTTTAATATTTTATGCTTACATGAAAATCACTTTTCTGGATTTTGAGCAGAGTATTGCAGAGTTTGAGGCGAAAATTGAAGAGTTGCGTTTTGCTCAGGAGGATTCCGCGCTGGATATATCTGCTGAAATTGATCGGTTAAAGTCGAAAAGCGAAGCTTTGACCAAAAGTGTTTACGCAAAACTGACGCCTTGGCAGATTTCACAGGTAGCAAGGCATCCACAGCGTCCTTATACACTCGATTATATTGAGCATATTTTTACCGACTTTGAGGAATTGCACGGTGACCGTAATTTTGCTGATGACCATGCTATTGTCGGTGGGTTGGCACGCTTTAATGGTCAGCCGATAATGGTAATGGGTCATCAGAAAGGACGCGATACACGTGAGAAAATTCATCGGAATTTCGGTATGCCCAAGCCTGAAGGGTACCGTAAAGCGTTGCGTTTAATGCGTCTGGCTGAAAAATTTTCCATACCGCTGATAACCTTTATTGATACGCCGGGCGCCTATCCCGGTATAGATGCCGAAGAACGGGGCCAGTCTGAAGCAATCGGGAAAAACCTTTATGTTATGGCCGAACTCAATGTGCCTATTGTCAGTATCGTGATTGGTGAGGGCGGATCGGGAGGAGCACTGGCGATTGCAGTCGGTGATATGGTTTACATGCTGCAATACGCCACATATTCGGTTATATCCCCCGAAGGTTGCGCGTCAATTCTTTGGAAAAGTGCTGATAAAGCGCCTGAGGCTGCAGAAATTATGGGTATCACAGCCGAACGGCTCAAAACTGTGAATTTGATTGACGGTATTATTGCGGAACCGATCGGGGGCGCGCACCGGAATTATCCGGCCATGATGCAGTCAGTAAAAGCTGTCATTCAGGAGTCTCTTAGAAAATTACAAGGTTATTCCGGCGACATGCTCATTGAGAAGCGTCTGGAGCGATTAATGCTGTATGGTTCATTCAAGGAGGAAAAAGTCGAATAAACTGGATTGTCTGGTTGACGAAGTCAAAGCCGTATTACAATCGACTGTTAAGCGGGGCGATCATTTGACGGTTGGTCTGAGTGGCGGTGTTGATTCAGTCGTGCTGCTGGATATACTGTCAATCATATCCAGAAAAATGTTGTTTACGCTGTCGGCGGCGCATGTCAATCATGGAATCAGCTCGCGCAGCGCAGATTGGAGCCATTTTTGCTGCCGGCAATGTTATGCAAGCGGTATTCCCATCTTTGTTACATATGTGAAAGTTAAAAAAGTAACTGGTGCAAGTCTTGAAGCTGTTGCACGGGAAAAACGATATCGGGTTTTCAGTCAGTTGGCGGGAAATTATCTGGTGCTGGCCCAGCATCAGGATGACCAGGCGGAAACGCTGCTGCTGCAATTGTTTCGTGGGGCGGGTGTCAGAGGTTTGAGTGCGATGCCTGTCATGCGCAAACAGACTATTAGTAAAGCGCCGTCGATTTTAAGGCCGCTGCTTGATATTTCCCGTGCTGAGATAGAAACCTATGCGCGGCAGCGTGGTCTGACCTGGATCCATGATGGAAGCAATGATGATCGAAGCTTCAATCGTAATTTTTTGCGCCATGAAGTGCTGCCAGTCTTGGGCAGGCGCTATCCAACTTATGCCAAAACGCTACTGCGTACCAGCCAACACATGGCCGAGGCGTCCGCGTTGCTCGACGAGCTTGCCGAAGCGGACGCGCAAAGTTGCGTAACGGATGGTAATTTGTATATTCCGGCATTGCGTGAATTAAGTCAGTCACGCGCGAAAAATTTACTGCGCTACCTACTGCACAGACACCATGTTCCGTTTCCCAGTACAATCAAGCTTGATGAGATTTTAAATCAATTACGTTATGCTAAAAAAGACGCACAAGTGCAAGTGATAGTCGGTGGCGCCGAGATTCGTTGCTTTAAAGACTTTATGTATATTGTGCCTCAACAAACGAAACCGCCCGAACATTTGCAACGCAGATGGCAGGGCGAGCCGAGTGTGCAGTTAGCAGAGTTGGGGGGATTGTTGCGCTTTATATCAAAGCAAGGCCAAGGCCTGAGTGCGCACAAGTTAAAGCAAGGCCCGGTGTTTATTAAAGTGCGTGAGGGTGGAGAACACTTTACGCCCGACTGCAAACGGCCACGACGCAGTTTAAAAAATCTGATGCAGGAAGCATCCATTCCACCGTGGCAGCGGTTTACATTACCGTTATTATTTTGCGGTGAAAAACTGGCATGGGTGCCGGGTATTGGCACGGACTGTGAATTGCAGGCTGCGCCCGAAGAAATGGGGATTGTGCCAGAGTGGCGGGTTGGGAATTCCTTTAAGTAATTTCGATTATCGTTATCGTAGGCAATGATTATATGATTCTAGTAACGGGTGGGGCAGGTTTTATCGGATCAAACTTCATTCTGGATTGGCTGGCGCAATCAGATGAAGCGGTTATTAATCTTGACAAGTTGACATATGCAGGCAATCTACAGAATCTGGCGTCGTTATCGGGGGATAACCGGTATCTTTTTGTGCAGGGCGATATCGGTAATCAGGAACTGGTCTCAAGGCTGCTTGCGCAGTATCAGCCCAGAGCGGTAATCAACCTGGCTGCCGAAAGCCATGTTGACCGGTCGATTTATGGACCGGAAGCATTCATTCAGACCAATATTGTAGGGACGTTTCGATTGCTCGACGCCGTTCGCTCGTACTGGCTTGTGCTCGATGAGTCTGCAAGAAGCCATTTCCGTTTTTTGCATGTTTCAACCGATGAAGTTTTCGGTTCTTTAAAAACGGATGAACCAGCTTTTACCGAAACGCACCCTTATCAACCGAGCAGTCCGTACTCTGCCAGCAAAGCATCGAGCGATCATTTGGTTAATGCCTATTACAAAACGTATAGGTTGCCTACGTTGTTGACCAATTGCTCCAATAATTACGGGCCTTATCAGTTTCCAGAGAAACTGATTCCGCTTATGATTGCCAACGCTCTGGCTGGTAAGCCGTTGCCAGTTTATGGCGATGGTAAACAAATACGCGATTGGCTTTATGTTTCAGATCATTGCAGTGCGCTACGCCGCGTATTGGAAGCGGGTGTTCCCGGTGAAACCTATAACATCGGTGGTTGGAACGAAAAACCCAATATTGAAATTGTGCATACTATTTGCTCTTTATTGCAGGAGTTGATTGAATCATCTCTTTCTGATGATTATCGCAATCTGATTACTCATGTGACCGATCGTCCGGGTCATGATACCCGTTATGCCATTGACGCTCGCAAAATTGAGCGTGAACTGAATTGGAAACCTCACGAGACATTCGAAACCGGTATCCGCAAGACGGTGCAATGGTATTTGGATAATCAGGACTGGACTGCGAGCGTTCAGACAGGGGATTATCGGCAGTGGATTGAAAAGAATTACGCCCGTAACGTTTAGTTTATGAAGATACTGTTGTTTGGTAAAAACGGGCAAGTGGGCTGGGAACTGCAACGCAGCTTGGCACCGCTGACCGCATCGGATCGATTGTTTATTGTTGGATCGGATAGTCCGACTTTGTGTGGTAGCCTCGCCAATCCGGAAGGAATCCGGCAAACAATTCAGACTGTCAAACCGGATATCATTATCAATGCGGCTGCATATACCGCAGTCGATAAAGCGGAACAAGAACCAAAACTTGCGCAAACCATTAATGCTGAAGCACCTGCTGTCATGGCCGATGAGGCACGACGATTGAATGCCTGGTTAATCCACTATTCAACTGATTATGTGTTCGACGGCAGCGGAGATCAACCCCGAACGGAAACAGATTCAACGGGGCCACTGAATGTCTACGGCAGAACCAAGTTGAGTGGAGAAAATAATATTATCGAATCGGGTTGCGCGCATGTGATTCTACGCACCAGCTGGGTGTATGCCACCTACGGTAGTAATTTTGTTAAAACCATACTTAGACTCGCCTGTGAGCGCGATCTGTTGAAGATTGTTGACGATCAACTGGGTGCCCCAACCGGTGCCGAGTTAATCGCGGATGTGACCGCGCATATTATTCGTGCATTGCGTCAGCAGAAAAATGAAACGGCTGTCAGCGGACTATATCATTTGACTGCGCAAGGCTGTGTATCGTGGTATGGTTTCGCGCGTTTTATACTTGAACAGGCAGCCGAGACCGGTATGCCATTAAACATATTGCCCGAAAATGTGCATCCAATTTTCACTACCGATTATCCGACGCCAGCAAAACGTCCGTTGAATTCGCGGCTTAATATAACGAAGATTCAGAAGACGTTTGACGTGTGTTTACCTGAATGGCAAATTGGCGTATCGAGAGTGCTGGCCGAAATGTTGACCGATCCGATAACCGTCAAATGTTAAAAAATTGTTAATGTAATATAACTGTAACAATTTTGTAATAACCTTCTCTCCGGATATTTTTACTGGAGAGAACATGAGCCGTTTTGGAGAAAAGAAAAAAAAAGATCTACCCGGTTTGGGGCGAGAAATAGTGGTATGGTTTGTCGCAGCCCTGCTATTGTCCCATACTTCACAAGTG
Organism: Burkholderiales bacterium; assembly: GCA_024235755.1. Classification (GTDB taxonomy): domain Bacteria; phylum Pseudomonadota; class Gammaproteobacteria; order Burkholderiales; family Nitrosomonadaceae; genus Nitrosomonas. The sequence continues at coordinate 35,029 of JACKLV010000008.1, forward strand.
TTGTCAGCATTGACACTGTATGTCGATCCGGAAACCAATCAGGTGTATACCACGCCGGGGAAAAACCGGATAAAACTGGGTGATTTCGAGCCCGTAAAGCATGCTGAAAAAACACCTGCCGAAGCGCAGGCTGCCGAAAAAAATTCCCAGGCGCTAGAAAAGCGTATCGACCAAAAAATGGAGGAACTCAGAGCGCTGGAAACCAAGTTGGAAGCGCAGCAACAGTCGATTCAGACGGCAGTGGAACAGTCTCAACCGATACTGGCATCTGAGCCTGATGCCGACAAAACCGCAGCGAAAGAAGAAAAAAAATGGTATGACAAAATCAAGATCGGCGGTTATACGCAATTTCGACAAAGTGCCGGATTTTCGGGTGATCTGGAAAACCTGTCTTCGCCGGGCGACAAATCCATTGAAGAAGACACCAATTATTATATCCGCCGCGCACGTTTGGTATTCCAGGGCGATATTACCGATCATTTGAAGCTTTACATGCAGACTGAATTTGCAGGCGGGGATGTTTCGGTACGTGATATGTATGGCGACCTCTTTTTCGATAAGAAAAAGGAATTTCGTATTCGTCCGGGGTTGTCGAAGATTCCGAACAGCTTTGAGCTTTTGCAGTCGAGCCGTGATCGCGTGGCGTTTGAACGCGCCGACGCGCTCAGTACCGGTGTGCGTAACGAACGGGATACCGGTATGTTCTTTTACTGGACACCGGAACATATCCAGAAGCGTTTCAGTTTCCTGAGAAAGGGACTGAAGGGTTCGGGTGACTATGGTGTTATCGGCTTGGGTGCTTATACCGGCCAGGGTATTAACGAACGCGACAAAAATGATAATCTGCATTTTGCTGCGCGGGTGACGTATCCGTTCCAGTTCAGCAATGGTCAGATATTCGAAGCCGGTGTGTACGGGTATACCGGCCGGTTTGTACCCACTGTCGCGGCAAATGCAAATGCAGGAATTCTTGCAGCGCCGATCTTTAATAAAAAAGGCTATCGCGATGCGCGTATCGGCTTGCACGCGATTTTATATCCACAGCCATTCGGTCTTCAGGCTGAATGGAACTGGGGCAAGTCACCTCAGTTGAGCGATGACAGGACGAGTATCGTATCCGGCAATATCAACGGCGGTTACGTACAGGCAATGTATAAATACGACAGTCCGTGGGGTGCCTGGATTCCATATTTCAAATGGCAGAAATACGATGGTGCCGAAAAATTTGCCGATAATGCGCCATTCGCGCGTGTCCGTGAAATTGAAGCGGGACTGGAATGGCAGATTCGCCCGGAAGTTGAATTCGTCGTCGCTTATTCGCACATGGACAGAACCAATGTCAAAAACCTGATTCATGTGAAGAATGCTAACTTAATGCGGTTCCAGTTGCAGTGGAACTATTAGTAAATTGCTCGAGCACTCGCTGCATAGTCCAACAATGCAACGAGTGTTAGTATCTTTAAATTAGAGATGAAATTGAACTAAAGTATTGATTACCTGTCGTAATAAGTCCTTGATCGATCATGTTTTTGGCAACCTGGAGTGGCTTCAATGCAGTGTTCTGGATTAATTGCTAATGAATACGTTTGTTTTACTGATCGAATTGTGACTTATTCTGATAAGGTCTAATCTCACTTTTGTTAAGTATATAAATATGTTAAATCCTCGTGACAAATTTTGACAGTCAGTGTCATTAAAGTGTTAAGATGTGAGGTGCTAAACACAAAATACGCCAAATAAGTTTTTATGCTAATAAAAGGACTTGTTTGATCGGTATTGCATGCGCTGTAAGCATTACTTGGTGACGGTTTAGTCATAGTCAGGCATTTGCGTTAAAAAATGTGTGCATGCAGTGTATTGCCAAATTATGAGTGAATATACCGCTTCAAAAAGTTGTATACAAATTTAAGGTTTTTAGAAGGACGGTCTTTTATGATTTCAGATTTTCTCAATCTAATTTCGGGTGTTATAGATTTGCCCTGGTGGGGGTATATCGTTGTAACGCTGGTACTGACACACATTACGATTGCCAGCATTACAATATATTTACACCGACATTCAGCTCACAGAGCGCTGGATTTGCATCCCATACCGAGTCATTTTTTTCGGTTCTGGCTTTGGCTGACATCAGGGATGGTGACAAAAGAATGGACGGCAGTGCATCGTAAGCATCATGCTAAATGCGAAACGCCAGACGATCCACACAGCCCGATGATTTACGGTATTAAAAAAGTGTTGGCCGAGGGTGCAGAACTTTACCGGATTGAATCAAAAAACAAGGAAACACTGGAACGGTACGGATATGGTACCCCGGATGATTGGGTTGAACGCAACATATACAGTAAACACAGTGCTAAAGGCATCGCGCTGATGCTGATTATCAATGTCATTTTGTTCGGTCCGATCGGCTTAACAATCTGGGCTATTCAAATGATGTGGACACCGATTTTTGCGGCGGGTGTAATCAATGGTATAGGGCACTACTGGGGATATCGTAATTTTCAAGCGGAAGATGCCAGCCGTAATATTGTGCCGTGGGGTATTCTGATCGGTGGTGAGGAGTTGCATAACAACCATCATGCTTATGCGACATCCGCCCGGTTGTCGAACAAGTGGTATGAGTTTGATATTGGCTGGTTATATATTCGCCTTCTCGAAATGATGGGATTGGCAAAAGTAAAGAAAGTGGCGCCTAAGTTAAAGTTTAATAAAGGTAAAACACAGTGTGATCTGGATACGCTGCAAGCGGTTATCTCGCATCGTTATGAAGTGCTGGCGAAATATTCCAAGTCACTGAAAGTTGCATTTTCGGAAGAAATCGTGCATTTGAAAGAATCAATTTCGCATTATGATATTGACAAGTCAACGTTGAAGCGCTGGCTTTTGGCAGATGCGAGAACATTACAGGCACATGAACGTGAAGCACTCAGCCAAGTACTGAGCAAGACCAAAACTTTGGATACAGTTTATTCCATGAGAGAAGAACTGATCGAAATTTGGCAACGCTCGACTGCATCGAAAGATGAACTGGTCAAACAGTTGGAAGATTGGTGTAAACGTGCTGAAGAGAGCGGCATCGAAGTTTTGAAAACTTTTTCTCAACGACTGCGCTGTTACGCTTAGATCGGCAACGCTATCTTTTTGTAAGACAAGCTTTCGAGCATTGGGTTGGAGTGGATATAACTAGCCGTCAATTGGAAAAAAGCCAGATTTAATTCAATACAAAGAGACAGCCATTGATCAAAAAAACCCGTTTGATACGGGTTTTTTTGTGTATACAGTATTTAGTCGTAACCATTCTTCACTTTTTGGTGTGATCGAATCGCTTTGCATTCTCTTTAGCATCAATTAGAGAGTTCTGGTTTTCCGGTAAAAAAATGTGCAGCAAATCGTTCAGAAAATTTCTGCCCATTTGCGTTGGTGTGGTATGTGCATGGTTGCGTATAATCAATCCTTGCTGTTCAGCTTCATTTAATTGCGGCAGGATGGCAGTGATTGACAGCCCCGTACGTTCCTGAAACAAGGCGCTTTCGAATCCGCCGGTCAGACGCAGTGCATTCATCATGAACTCGAAACATCGATCATTGTTTGACAGTGAGTGTTGCGTTTGAACCGTTGTTTCTGATCTTGCGCCGGCATGCGCCGCTTTCTCCATATATTCTTTGGGTTGTTTAAAACGCATTTGCCGGATGATGCTGGTTTCGAAGCTGATTTTACTGTGCGCGCCTGCGCCGATACCTAGATAATCCCCAAAAAGCCAGTAATTCATATTATGCTGTGATACGTGGCCATGCTTGGAAAAAGCTGAAGTCTCATAGTGCAGATAATGATGATCAGCTAGTGTTTGTTCAATGACATCTTGCATAACTGCTGATTGTTCGTCATCGGGCAGGATAGGTGGAAAACGGTGAAAAAGCGTATTGGGCTCCAGGGTCAGGTGATAAACGGAGAGGTGTTGGGCTTTAAAAGTACAGGCTGTTTTAATGTCGTTTTCAGCATCGTTTACAGTTTGCCCTGGCAGCGCATACATTAAATCCAGATTGATATTGTCGAAATTTTTCTGTGCGATTTCGATAGCCTCAATTGCATTCTGCGCATCATGAACACGTCCAAGTGCCTGTAAATGCAGTGGATTGAAACTTTGCACGCCGATGGACAGACGATTAATCCCGGCAGTCCGGTAGTCCGCAAATTTTTTCGCTTCGAAGGTGCCGGGATTGGCCTCCAGCGTAACCTCCGCTCCCGGTTCCAGCGGTAACAGTGTATTGACTGCGGTCAGCAAGCTATTGATCGAGTCAGCACTGAATAAACTGGGTGTGCCTCCACCAAAAAATACGCTGGTTAAACGTCTTCCCCAAACGTGTGGCAGTGCTGACTCAAGGTCGCGAATGAGTGCGGAAACATAGGCTTTTTCCTGAATCTCGTTGTTGTCTCGGATCGCATGTGAATTAAAGTCGCAGTAAGGACATTTCTTCAGACACCACGGGATATGAATATACAGGCTCAATGGCGGCAACGCACTGAGCTTGGGTGATTGATTACCCGTTGTCAGCAACGGTGAAATAATGGTTGTCACGAATCCGGCTTATCCAATTTTACGTAATGTGAGCAGGGGAGGGGTTGTCAGCGTAGTGCGGGTGCCGATCATGCCCGCTATCAGTACGCCTGCAGTACCAACGCAAACGCCGATGACCCAGATCCAAGGATTAAATGAATAAACTAGATGCAGAACATGATTGCCGATAGCGTACCCGAGTAAACTGGCGCCTGCTGACGCAAATAAACCGGCCAAGCCACCCAGGATAACAAATTCAGCCGCCCAGGCACGTGTCAGTTGCTTGCGTTTTGCACCCAGCGTTCGAAATATTGCCGCTTCACGAATGCGCTCATCCTGTGTGGCGGCAATAGCGGCATACAGTACGATAAAACCGGCCATCAAGGTAAACAGGAAGACAAATTCTATCGCCCGGGATAACTGCTGTATCATTTCCTGGACCTGCTTCACAACAGCAGCAACGTCAATAACCAGAATGTTAGGAAACGCTTTGACCAGTTCGTGCATCGTTTTAGCGTCTGATGGCGGCAGATAAAAACTGCTGACGTAGTTAACCGGATAATTTTCCAGAAAACCGGGCGGTGCGATGACAAAAAAATTAACGCGGAAAGAATCCCATTCCACTTTGCGTAGGTTAGTAATTGTTGCTGAAAAAGTGCTGCCGGCAATATCAAAGGTTAACTGGTCGCCTGGTTTAACCCGTAGTGTTCTGGCAATACCTTCTTCAAGCGATACTATAGGTTCTGTCAGGGTGTGCTCCGGATCCCACCAATCGCCATGAACAAGCAGATTATCTTGTGGTAATTCAGCGGACCAGGATAAATTAAAATCGCGCCTGACATGATTGGCCGCATGCGGGTCGTCATAATCTTCGGGTGTGATTTTTTTATTGTTAATTTCAACCAGACGCCCACGTACCATTGGAAAAGTAGGTGGTGTTTCAATAGTATGCTGATTGAAAAAATTTTCGAGCAGTGGCAACTGGTCGGATTGGATGTTGACCAGAAAATGGTTGGGTGCATCAGGAGGAAGCGTCGTGTGCCAGTTCTTGATCAGATCATCCTGTACTAAAGTCAGTACCAGTAAGGCCATGAAGCCGAGTCCAAGTGAAACTGCCTGGACTATGCTCGAAATCGCGCGCCGCCGGATATTGGCAAGACCGTAGCGCCAGGCACTACCAGTCTGGCGACGCAAGCCCGATAACACTTTGACCAGCACCAGACCAATCAAGCCAAAAACAGCAACGGCAATAATAAATCCGGCGATGGTAAATAAACCAAGTTTCAGATCACCGGCTTTCCATAAAAAAAGCAGTGATAATGTTGCCAGCCCCAGCAGATAGCCTGTGACGCTGTGTGTATTAGGCATGCCGATGTCCCTGCGCAAAACGCGCAACGCTGGAACGCTGCGTAAATTCAGTATCGGTGGCAATGCAAATCCCAGTAGCAGAACGATGCAGACCAAAAATCCATGTACGGCAGGCAGATAGCTTGGCAACGGCATTGCCGTATCGGCCAGGTCGGAAAGCCATGCGGTCAATACCTCTTGCGCCGCAAAGCCGATTAAACAACCGATCAGGCTGGCAATCATGCCCAGCGCAATAAAATAAAATAAATAAAGAATGAACAAGCCGTGCTGGCTTGCGCCCATACTGCGCATGATGGCACAGCCGTCGAGGTGACGCTGAGTAAACCGACGAACAGCCAGTGCGATGGCGGCGGCCGCCAGAACCACGCTGACCAGGGCTGAAAGATTTAAAAATTTCTCCGCACGTTCGAGCGCTGATTTTATTTCCGGCCTGGCATCGCGTATGCCTTCGATTCTTTCAACCGCTTTAATCTGTTTTTCTGCCCAGCTGCGGTATGCTTCGACAGCTGAAAACTCGCCGGCAATCAGAAGCTGATAGGTTACGCGGCTACCTTCCTGAATCAAACCGGTTGCAGGCAAGTCCGCTGCGTTGATCATCACGCGTGGCGCTATATGAATGAATCCCACGGAATGATCCGGTTCGCGCATAATGAGCGCGGATGCTGTCAATTGAATAGCGCCAATTTCTAGCGGGTCGCCACGCCTGAGGTCCATGTAAGCCAGCATTTTTTCATCGAACCAAAGCGTTCCCTGTTTCGGAATCCGGGTGGTAACGCGGTTTCCCGGTTCGGCGGATGCGCCTGCAAGATGGAGTTTTCCGCGCAAAGGATAGCCATCGGTAACAGCCTTGACCTGTACAAGCTGGTTGTTGTCTCCGTTTGAGACCATGCTTGGAAACTGTGTGACTTTGGCAATATCTAGGTCACGTCGCTGTGCTTCTTCTGCGTAATGTTCGGATAACGGGCGTGTAGAAATAATCAGTAGATCGGCGCCCAGCAATTGATTGCTCTCTTGTGATAATGTTTTGTCAACACGATCGGCAAAAAAGGCAACAGTAGTCATGCCGCTGATGGCAATAATGAGTGCGAGTATCAGCACATAAAGCTCACCTGCACGCCAGTCGCGTCGCAGCATGAGCATGGATAATCTGAGATATTGCATGTTAAATTAAATAATAGAAATAACAGCTTGTTGTAATTTTTTATGCTGCGTTAGGTTGCTAATGTAGTTTTGATTTACACAAAGCGGATTGGTTTCAGAGCCCGGTCGATGCACGCTATTTCAGCATTCTGATGCCTTTAATTTACGACGCTTCTTTGATTGTACTCGATCTACAGATCAAACCGGCAAGAATGGATATAAAAACGTTATAGATTTTTTTGATTTAGCGTATGAATTGAGTTAATCCAAAAAAATCGACCATCATTAGACGATATTGTTCAGATTTTCTGGTTTGCAAGGATTCTAGAGGATTCAGATTGTCTGTAAGAATAAAGCCTTGTGTCTGATCTAATGTAACAAGGCGTTGTTTAAACCAGTTGCGCTGCTGCGAATTTAATCCGACTGTGTCAACGTCGATGCGCTGATTGGATGCAATAAAAATAAAGTCGTTGAATTCCCTACCAGGTTCTGAAATTAACGCAATCTGGTATGGAAAAACACGGGCGAGCGTCTTGGCAACCGAGGCCAGTGCGGCATTACGGCCGTCTTCAAAAAAAGCAACGAAATTCAATGCGACAATACCGTTTTCGGAAAGCAGGGATTGTAACTGTAGCATGGACTCGACCGTCAGCAAGTGAACCGGCTCGGAACCGCCGGTGAACACATCCATGATAATAAGATCGTATGGGCCTTCCAGTTTACGGATTTCATATCGCGCGTCGCCGATAATCGTCTTGCCTGTCGGTGTAAAGTCAAAATAGGTGCGCGCTGCCTCTGATACAGCTGGGTCGATTTCCAGCGTATCGGTTTCAATACCAAGTTGCTTGAGTGTCATGGCCATATGGCCTGCACCTTGTCCGATCAATAAAGCGCGCTGCATTCCGGGTGAAAGCTTTGGCAGATGGGTGATAATCTCTTGATACGTCAGAATATTTTCACCGTGACTAATGGTCGCCGCACCTATGATTGAAGCGTCCATCATCAGCAAACGGTAATTCTCCTCAGGGTTATCGACCACACGAACCCAACCGTATAGACTTTCGCGTTCAAATCGTGTCTGAAAGTGTCTGTCGTCGGCAACCTGTTTGCTGGAATCGTTAATTAACGGCAATAAAATAATACTTGCTGTAAACAGTATAGCTACTGTCGGTAATGAAATAGCCAGTTTTACGCGTTTGCGTTCAAAAAATGCAACACAAAAAGCCAGAATCAGCAACCCCAAACCTAAACCGATAAATATTTCACGCGATCCGACCTGCGGAAACAAGTAAAAACCCAGAAATAGCGTGCCGATGACGCTGCCTACGGTGCTTACGGCATAAATTGAACCAGTGCTGGTGCCAACGCCTTCCAAACTTGAGGTGGCGAGCTTAACGGCAAAAGGGCCGACCATGCCTAGCATGAACAAGCTCGGCGTAAACAGAATCAACGTGCTGACAAACGTCCCCATGCGTAAACCCAAGGGATCCGTCATCAACAGTACCGGTGCCGCCAGCCAGGGCACGATTAATGTTAAAAGACCGGAAAGCGCAATAATGGTTGCCAGACCGAAGCGTATAGACCGGTCAGCCCAGCGTCCGCCGACGAAGTAACCTAACGCCAAGGCTATCAGGGTGACTGAGATTACTGATGTCCAGACATAAAGACTAGCGCCGTAAAAAGGCGCAATCAGGCGTGTACCGAGTAATTCAACGACCATGACCGCCGCACCGGTTATAAATACGGTGACATATAACCAAGTGCGGTTAAGTAAGTGCGAAAAATGTGTATTCATGTATGGTTGGGTGGTTGTATGCGGCGCGCATACGTAATGGCTTCAAATCATATGGAGTTTATCGCTAGAGTTGAATTCTGAGAATGCGACAAATTGTCGCACTAGCACTCAATCCATATGATATAACCGGGTTCAGTGCGCTTGTCAGCGTATATGGCAAGGCCTGCCTTGTAGGAGTCGTGCTATTAAAAGCGCAAAACGAGACCATGGGTGCTGACAAGCTCACCCACAGGGCGCTACTGTGGCATCCCGCAACCGCGTTACAGTTTTTGAAGAGCACCGGAATTTATCGAAGCATTAAAACGAGAAAAATTCTAGACGGACATACCGGGCGCATACAGAGAATTGATAGGTGCGAGCACTGGATCAGGTTGGCTCGAAAAGATCGTGGGTTTTTGCGGGTGAGCGTGGTGGTGCCCGCGTGGACAACCCAAGATGATCAAGAATTTTGGTGATTGCCCCGGATTCCAGGATAGCGGCAATGATTTTCAGGGTTCCGCTACAGTGAGGGCAGTGCTCAATGTCGATATCGAACACCCGCTTTAACAAACGCGCCCAACTGGAGAGCCCGGAGTAGCGTGGCAGAACAGTTCTAGTTAAAACTATTCAGCAACCTCCCAAACTCCTCTTCCGAAATCGGGCGCCCATAATAAAAACCCTGCACAAAGTCACAGCCATGTTCTTTCAAGAACTCTCCTTGCTCGGCAGTCTCGACACCTTCAGCCACGACTTTTAAGCCAAGACTATGGGCAAGGTTAATAATGGCGCATACCAACTCTCTGTCTGCTTTATCGGTGTGCACATCATTGATAAAACTACGGTCAATTTTCAACGTGTCAAATGGATAGCTACGAAGATAACTCATCGATGAATAGCCCGTACCAAAATCATCCATTACAAGACCTATGCCCATATGATTTAGCTGTTCCAAGGTCTCAGCGACAGTAGCTAATCCTGATAACAATACCCCTTCTGTAATTTCAAGTTTTAGTGCATCGCTTCTCAGATTCGTCGTTTTTAGATTTTGTTGAATGCAGGATAAGAGATTGGGATCGCGGAACTGTCTTGGTGATACATTTACGGCAATACGAAATACACCGTTATCTTTGGGTTGCCATTTTGCTACAGCTTTTAACGCTTCGGTTACCACAAATTCACCGATTTGGACTATACGTCCGGTTTGCTCTGCAACGGCAATAAATTCATCTGGCCGAACCTGAGCCAACACCGGATTATGCCAACGCAACAACGCTTCGGCTCCAACAATCTTCTCATCTGCCAATTTTAGAATGGGTTGAAAGGCCAAGGTAAATTCTCCACGTTCTACCGCGCCATGGAGGTGTTCCTCAAGTAGTAATTTTCGCTCGGCTTCTTTGTTCATTTGGTCTGTGTAAAAATGAAAGTTGTTACGACCAAACTGCTTGGTGTGGTACATAGCAGTATCTGCCAAGCGCAAAAGATCACTGCTGGTCTTAGCGTCGTCAGGATAAAAAGCGATGCCGATGCTTGCGGTAAGAATGAGCTCTCTTTGATCTAAATAGAAGGGGAGACGGAAACTCTCCACCAGGTTATGAACGATGGGGTTAACGTCGTAGGGATCATTGATTTTCCCTAGTAAAATAATAAATTCATCACCACCCAGTCTTCCCACGGTATCTTCATCTCGCAAGACGTTTTTTAACCGCTTGGCGGTTTCTTCAAGGATCTTATCTCCCCATTCGTGACCAAGCGTGTCATTGACCTTCTTAAAGTTGTCTAGATCGAGAAATAGCACGGCGACTTTGGTATCGCGGCGATGTGATTCTTTAATCAGTTGTTCGAGACGATCTAAGGCAAGCATTCTATTGGGTAGACCGCTCAGGCTATCATAGCAGGCTTGATAGAGTATTTGATCCCGCTGCTTTTTTTGTATCGTAATATCACGCCATACACAGTGGATCTGCTGCACTCCTTTTTCAGTGACTAAGGGCGTCAACAGAACCTCAACTGGAAAGACTTCGCCATTGGCTCGTACATGATCCCATTCAAAGCGGTTGCTGCCTTCTTCTAGTGCGATACGCATCATTTCATCGGCTTTCTCGTCAGAGCTTCTGCCATCGGGCTGTTTCGGAGGAGAGAGTTTTGAAGGATGTTGTTGTAAAAATTCCCCTTTGTCTTTATATCCAAGCATGTCTAGCGTAGCTTGATTACACTCAACGAAGGTTTCATTTTCAATTATGAGAATGGCATCACGTGAATTTTCAAACAGGTCTCGGTATTTTTTTTCACTCTTTTCAAGTGTTTCCAGGGCTTGCTTTTTATCACTGATATCTTCATGCATCGCGATCCAAACTAAGCCATCCTCAGGATGTTCAAAGGGGGAGACAGTAATTTTCGACCAGAAGGCACTGCCATCTTTTTTTTGGCTCAGGATTTCCCCTGACCAGCTACCTTCATTTGATATGCTATTGGCAATGTTTTCCTTTAGTTGGGGGGCATGTTTAACATTAGTGGTATCAAATAGCGTCAGGCTACTTTCATTTATCTCTTCTTGCCCGAAACCAAACAGTGTTTCAAATTTCGGGTTGTTGTAAATAACAAGCCCATCTGCAGCGCGGCAAATACAGGCGCTTTCGGGGAGATGATTGAAAATATCACGATAAAACATGGTCGCCTGCGCCTATGTTGCTGTTATAGAGACAAAGTTGACGTTTATCTATGAGGGTTGGGTAATTGTCTCTTCCATCAGCCACAACGTTACCCTCGAGGTTTCTCTCGATTAAGCTGGAAGGCTTTCTCTTCCCTATATATGTTGATACCGGTTTAAAATTGACCCCCATTACGGTTGAAATTTGACCAGGGGGAAATAGAGCGTAGGATAGTACGTATCTGTGGATAAGTCGACCAGACTGAGTTGGTATTTTGCCTCCTGTTGATGGTTTGGTTTGTTGTCATTGACTACGAATCGACCAGATTTTCTTCTGGTGAGTATTTTTCTTTTTCCCGCTGCTGTATTCTGATCTTTGCATTGGCAGTGCTTTGCTTGTAGCGGAAAGACTCGTTGCCGGTTTCGATGATGTGGCAATGGTGTGTGAGTCGATCCAGCAGTGCAGTAGTCATTTTGGCATCGATGAATACATTGCTCCATTCTGCGAATGTAAGGTTGGTTGTAATGATCACGCTGGTGCGTTCATACAACCTGGAGAGCAAATGAAACAGTAGCGCGCCACCGGCCTGCGAGAATGGCAGATAGCCCAGTTCATCGAGAATGACCAGATCGACCTGCAGCAGTCGCAGGGCAAGCCTGCCTTGTTTGCCAGCGGATTTTTCCTGTTCCAGGCTATTGGCCAGGTGTGTTTTGCCAGTACCGCCAACCAGCACCAGGTTCTGTGCAGCGGCTGTAAATTCCATCGTAGCCAGTTGCTGAATCAGTTGTTGATCGACCTTGGATTGACTAAAGTCGAAGCCCTGTAAGTGACGTTGTACCGGGAATCTGGCAGCATTAGTTTGATAGCGAATTGAACGAATGTTGCCGGCCTGCAGCAACTGGTTTAGCAGCGTGTCTGCATAATCAAAACTGTCAGCGACATCGGGTGTATCTAGTTTTTACAGAGGAAAGTGTGCTGTGACAATTTGTCGCGTGCGGCATTATGCCACATTGATTATTTGAATCTTTTGCGGGATAGTAACGAACATTCAGTGTTTAACTGTAATCAGATAAATTATCACTGGCTCCCTGATGATTGGTTAGATTCTGAATGTTTGTTTCGTAAGAAACATGACGATATTTTTATCGTATCTTTTCCTCCATTGACGTGTTGGTAGCGGCATTTTGCTTCACGTTGTACTGAGTTGTTGTGCAACTGAAACGGACTGTCGTTACCAGCCTCCCAACTGTTTTGGTACTGTCTTGGCTGTTTGCTTCTTGTGCTTTATCCATTCAAAGACTGCTTTCATTGTCTGTACGTAGTTTGACGTAGCATCGGTTTTAATATTCTGTTTTATAAGGAAAATTTATTTGTTACTGGGTGCGGCAATATGTCACATTGATAAGCGGGTTATTTTCAGTAATAGTAAAAAAAGATCAGAGACGACAAACAATCATCAGTCGGCTGGTTGAATGGTTAGGCTGGTGATTGAATGACATTGCTGATCTTGATGTATTGCTGTTTTATTGTACTCATCCTCCATGGAAGCGTTGCAAGGCAGGCTATAAGATTGCCGGTGATCTTATTAAACCTATTTGGATAGCCCTCTTAACCGTTAGTGGGATCAAATCCGACAGTTTTATGTTTGCCTTCATCGCTTCCACCCTCAGCTGCCGCTCAGGCCAACCCCGGATAATTGCCAAGCAACCTAAGCAACATATATCAGTTGCAATCGTTGATGAAGCCGTATTGCCGATTATGCGCAAGCTTTGCTTAGCTGTATCAGAATGTGCGACATTATGCCACATTGCTATTCTTTTACTTTTACACCATAGTGAAAAGGATTCAGTCAGAAACGTAGGTTTTGTCATTATCAGCTTTTCTAATGTGTTTGTTCTACTGTGTCATGCTCAATAGAAAGCAGCAAAACGTTATGCTTGAATTATTTTATCAGCTCTCTCTCAAGGAAATGTTGCCAGCAAAAAACTGATATCGTTTTAGCCAGTGATTTTGACCGTTTCCCCGGTAGGCACGAAGACAGTCGCTGTTGGTAGCGTTTCCTTTCCTTTCCACGTGTTATTTTGCGTACTTATTCATAGTTAGAGAAGTTCTGAATGCGGCAATTTGTCGCATTGCTTTTGCAGGGGCTTTATATAAAACTAAATAAAGCAGTAATGAAAAGAGGACGAGTAATTGCATTCAACGTAAGCAGTTTTGTGTACATGTCCCTGCTGCAGATGATCAAATCGAATCAATAATGCATTAAAAGTTTGATGGCTTGACTATTTTTAATAGCAGTCACCTTTTAAAAGAGAGAGAAAGAGAAAATGAAAAATTTGAATAAAAACCTGTTAACGATATCCATGGCCTCGGTCGCTTTAATGGTAGCGGCGAGTCAGTCCGCTTTTGCGCATACCCGCCTGACCGTGCCGGTTTCGCCGGAAAGTTCAGCAGCGCATGGAACGACGACAACGGCTGTCAATATTCCGCATGGCTGCGGTGACAATTCGGTTATCGGCAATGTTTTTTTTCTGCCGGATACTAATAGTGCGCTTGTGCAGACCTCTGCAAACAATTTCGAGACATTCGAAGCTGCAGAAGGTGAAAACGCACTGAGCTATATTGTTAATCCACCATTTATCCGTATTATCAAAAGCCGCGATGTTTTCGAACATACTGAATTTATCAATGATTCATTAGGTAATCCTCTGGGGTTTTGGGCCGGCGGCGGCGAGTTGCCGGCGCAAAACTGGGTCGGGCAACTGCCTATCAATATTACCGCAGTTGCTATTCAACCGGATTCTTGCGCCAGAAAAGTGGTGTTCGTACCCGCGATCGCCAATATCTGCAAAATTACACCCATGACTGAAATTAACAGTCAGGATCCGGATAATCCAAACGTCGATTTCTGGACAGCGCCGGATGTGGGTTCGTCATATGATTCGCCGTCCTGGAGTTATCCTGCGACCTATACGGTAGAGCGTGACCTTGCTAATAATCCGCTGCCGGAAAGCTGTGGCGACGGCCTTGATGTGCGGATTATTCCTTCAGCAGCACAGATGGATCGCGACATGCCGGTTAAAATTAACGGTTCGCAGGTATGGCCCGGTGAAGGCGACGGGCATACCGACCACAGCCATGATGAGTAAGCCTGAAACACCATGAGTTGTCACTAAATCCAACTGACAACAGTATTCACTTAAGCAGTTTTCACTCCTTGCAACAGTTACCGGATTGATTCGGTAACTGTGCTTTTTTATAGAGTGCGACAATTTGTCACATTGTGTTTTGCAGCATAAATCCTGATACTTGAATCAAGTGTACGCTTAAGGCAGAGGTAGATAGCTGTTTACTCGACCAAAGTAAAACGGTGTGACCCTGCTTAAATGGCATTTAGTAACCTATAAGCAGTACATGAAAAAAATAAAATTTATATATCAATGATGAGAAAGGGTAAAACAAAAAATGTATAAACAATCGATTCTTGCCGGTCTTGTTGCCGGCGTGATGATAGCAGGGGCGGCGCAGAATACGTTTGCGCATACCCGTTTGAATATTCCGACCGCGACGGAAGGCGAGCGTGCCATTAATCACGTTATGATTACTCATTCCTGTGATGAAACAACGCATACGATTGGTACTTCCGTGGTTTTTCCAAATGGTACTGACTCCACGATTCTGGTGGACGGTGCGCAACACAACGGGTCAATCACTGATTTTATGACCAATTATGGAAATAACGCATCCAGTTGCTTTTTGATCGCTCGGTATTCCAAGCTTCAGATGAAATAACTGACTCTAATGGAAACGTCGTTGGGTTCTGGGCTGGAGGCGGAGCCGGTATGCCGAACCATTTAAATGCGCTGATACCTATTGAGACTTACCGCAGCCAGAATTGAACCGACATCTTGTGCACAAAGTGTTAAAGTCAGTGTGTCAATCGCCAATATTTGTGAACTGACCGGTGTGGATGGATTCGGAGAGGGTGTTGTTGATCTCTGGACACATAATAATATCGGTTCATCCTATCGCGTACGGTAGAGTTGTGGACGCACGCTGGTTTAGGCACGCCATATGATCGCGATTTGCATTTTGCTGTTGATGCCGGTACGGATCCGGGACCAGCAACTTTTACCATCAATCGCAATCTGGCAACAAATCCGTTGCCTGAAAACTGCGGTAACGGTGTAGCGGTAGAAGTGAAACCTTCCGCAGCACAAATCAATCGCGATATGCCGATTCAATTGAACGGACAACAAGTCTGGCCACAGCCTTAAGCCTGACCATTTATCCGAATTGATCAGCATCCAAGAAAATAATCCTGCAGTCATACAGTCGAGTAGTGATTGATGGCCTGCAGGATTATTTTTATATTCAGTAAGATACAATAGGTGCGACATTTTGTCGCATTGCTAATCATACAACTGATAAGGATAATGAAACATCAGTATAAAAGCATGCCGCTAAATAGTTGAATATGCCAGTTAATCTGCATTGAATAAGCGGCAATAGATGGAGAAGGCTATGCAGTATCGATTTTTATCAAAATTTTCAATCAGTTTATTCATAACTTTATGTTTACTGAGCTATGCGGCAAGCAGCAGCGCGCATGGCGGTGGTGCAACAATGGATGCTGCCGGTATATCCAGAACATTTACCGCTGTGGTATTGGTTACTTGTTTTGACGATGGCAACGGACCGGCAGAAAATCTTATTGCTCGTGTGCGAGATAATTCGCCGCCGGAATCCGGACTATTAGTCAATCTGCAGCTTTTCAAAGGCAACAAAGCAGTCAGTATCACTGATACCGTTTCCGGTGATGCCGATTACAGCCCTTATGTGACTTTGCATGGCGGCCCTGGTGTTTACTTTATGATTATCAACAAAACGGATGCGGGGGCGCGCTCTGTTGATGCTGAATGGCATTGCAATACGGTTGACGGTATTCATACCGGAACTGAAATATCGGTGTCTCAGTTTAATTGATATGCATAAATGGCAGATGGTCGGTGAGTGCTGCACGGCTGACAGACCAATGCCAATTGGTGTTATCAGTGATGAAAAAAAAGTATAAAAAATTTGCGCACAATGCGGTAATTCAGTATGTCGCTTGTCTGCTTTGTTTTGCCATTGTTGCAACAACAGCGACAGCTGCAAAGTTGGCGAATAAGCCGGCGCCTGTATGTGAATTGACGACGCTTGATGGTCAGCCTGTTGAAAGCTTGCAGGCCTTAAAAGGCGAGGTCGTTTACCTGGATTTCTGGGCTTCCTGGTGCCCGCCGTGCGTTCAATCCTTTCCGTTCATGAATCAGCTGCAACAGGAGTATGGAAAGCAAGGGCTGCGAATCATCGGCGTCAATCTGGATGAAAAAATAGTGGATGCAAATGTGTTTTTGGACAAGTATGACGCTGAGTTCGCTATCGTGGCCGATCCGACCAGGCAGTGCGCTAAGAATTTCGACGTCATCGCAATGCCTTCTTCCTATCTGATTGATCGTGAAGGTGTGGTGCGCTACATTCATCGTGGTTTTCGACCGGGCGAAACGGACAAGTTGCGCATTATCGTTGAGCAGCTTTTGCGCCATCAGCCCTGACGGCATTTAAACATGAAATTGAAACAGTTATTTATAGTTTTATTTATTGTTCTATTCGCTACGGCAATGGTCGGTTGTGCGCATGTGCCCGTGTGGGAACGCGGTCATCTGGCAAAACACCAAATGGCCATTGATCCGTATCCATTACAAAATCATATTCAATTGCATAATTATTCAAGTCGGGAAGCTGCTGCCAGTACCCATTCCGCCGATGGCGGTGGAGGTTGCGGGTGCTACTGAGCCTTTCCGATTTAAATGGCCAAAAAGAAAAATAAACCAAAGACCCGCTCGTATCGTAATCTCTCTTCGGTTTCTGCCAGCAAAACAGTTGCGACCAAGCAGCAGAGAAAAACTGCAGTAACGATCCCCGGTTCCAGTAAAACACTTCAGGCGCTGACTTCTGCAGCGATCGTACTGCCGGGCCTGTTGCTGTCATCTGCACAGGCTGCAGACGGGAATCATATTGATTTTCAATTCAGCCGCTATCAAGAAGGCAAACGCAATCTATATGGCCTGCCAAACAGTCAGAACCCGATACGTGCGGATGTCCTGCATGGCAGCGGTTTATTTACACTGACAGATCGCGCCAAATTTTCATTCAGTTACACGCAAGATATCTGGTCGGGTGCAACGCCGATTACCACGACACCGCTGGCGGCTAATCCTTATAGTCTTATTTTAGAAAATACGCCTACCGGTGTGGCTGTTTCAGGTGCATCTCCGCTTCTTAATCCAGATACTGTGCTACTGGATCGCGACTTAAATCCTATTCGAAGTGATACAGGAGAACGGGACACTCGCTCCGTATTGGTACTCTCGTCCGCATCACCTGAGACGCGGAACCAGGCCAATTTCAGGTTGGGCTACGAATGGGATGAAGCGGAAATCAATGCCAGCGCCGGCTTTTCACTGGAAAGGGACTATCGTTCCAGTTTCGGCAATCTGGGAGGGCGGCTGGATTTCAACCAGAAATTGACCAGTGTTAAATTCGGCGCCGGTTATACCAGCAGCAGTATCAGCGCTATTCTCGATCATGATGCTGCGCCCTATCTGACCAAGACGGCATTCGACAGGCAGATTCAACGACGCGAAGATGGCGCAGAAATTCTGCAAGGTGAACGTCAGGACTGGGCTGCAAATCTGGGAGTGACGCAAGTGCTGACCAAACATGCACTGATTGACGCCAATCTGGGCTATACCAACAGTAATGGTTATCTGGAAAACCCGTATAAAGCGGTTACGGTTATTTTCGTCGATCCGGATGAGTTAAACAACGGACAAACAACGCCTGTACTAGGAGATGTGCGGGCTCTGCTGGAACAACGTCCTAATCAGCGCAATCAATTTGCGTTCAGCACCAAATATATCCAGCATATCAATCCGCTGGATGCTGCACTGCATTTGAACTACCGGTTCTCCACCGACGACTGGGGAATTAATACCAACACATTCAGTGCAAACTGGATTCAGCCGCTGCCGGGCGGTTGGACTTTGACGCCGCGAATACGTTACTACTCTCAGGACGCGGCAGATTTCTATAATCCCTATTTGATTACACAGCAAAATTTTTCGACCCAGGCGGTCGATAATTTGGGTAGGGAAATCTGGGTTGACAGCAATAATCCCGAAATTGAATATGTCAGAGATGAAAATTTTAATTTACTGGATAGTGAAGGCAATATTGTCAACGTGTCGCACGTGCAGGCCAAAACAATTCCTTTTGATGCTGGAAAACTGCCGAATGATTTTTCCAGCGATCACCGTCTGGCTGGTTTTGGCGCGTTGAGTGGTGGTGTGACCCTGCGAAAACAGTTTGCCAGAGGTATTTCGCTGGAAGCGGGGTTCGAATATTACACCCGCGCCAGTTCGCTAAAGTTGGGCGGGGGCGGCGGTAACAGCTTTGCGGATTTTGATTATTACGTTGCGAATGCTGCGCTAATTCTTAATACCGAAAGCTTGCGTTATTCTGGTTCAGGGAGCCATGCGCATCATTCTTCACATTCCGATAAAAGCCATAAATCTGGAAATAATCATCATCTTCAGCCGGCTGGGCTTATGTTTGCACATATGCTGGATGATGCGGGTGAATTTATGCTGGGTTACCGTTTTATGTACAGCCGTATGGCCGGAAATATGCTGCATGGCGCCGATGCTGTCAGCGATTCGACCATTGTCAATCAGGGTTGTAGCACTGAGATTTTATGCCGATTCTCGCCTTCGGATATGGACATGCGCATGCATATGCTCGATCTTATGTACGCACCGACCCGCTGGCTGAATCTGATGCTGATGCCGCGCTTTATGGATATGGAGATGAATTTGCGGGAACTTAATGGCAGGCCGCCTGCTGAACCGGGAGAACATCAGCATTTCGGCGGTCATTCGACTGGAGTGATTGGCGATACGTTGATTGCATCGTTGATCAAGTTGTACGAAAAACCTGGACATCGATTGCATGCCGGCTTGGGGGTAAGCGCGCCAACCGGGAAAACCGACTTGCAACTCCGGCGTGTTTTCAGAATCGACGGTGGCGCGATACACTTCGGCATGCAGCTTGGTAGCGGTACTTGGGATTTTGTTCCCAGCTTGACCTACACAGGTGATTATAATCGCTGGTCATGGGGTGCGCAGGTCAGCGGCGTGAAGCGCATGGAGAACCGCAACGAATCCGGCTACCGTTTGGGCGATTTGTTTCAGGCGACATCCTGGGGTGGATACGATTTGACACGCTGGTTGACAGCTTCGGTTCGTGGCGTCTATACGTTGCAGGATCATATACACGGTGATTTTGACATGTTTAACGCACGTATCGGCCCGATGGATTTTCCAAAAAATTACGGCGGTCAATTCTGGAATATCGGATTGGGTGTGAGTGCGGTGATACCCGGTGGGCGATTTGCCGGCCACCACCTTGGTTTTGAGTGGCTGCAACCGGTTCATACGGACGTCAATGGATTTCAGTTAGATCGCAAAGGCGCGTTGACAGCGTCATGGAGTTATCGGTTCTGAACCAGTTTTTGCACTTGTTATAATGCGTAATCCTGCATTTTGACGACCTTTCGGTTTCTTCAAGCATGGCGCATTTGAAATATTATCAATTCGACTTTAAGGCTATGGGGTCGCCGTGTTCGATTCAGTTATATGCTAAAAGTGAAAAAAGAGGCCGCGATGCTGCCGAAATGGCCATAACAGATGTAAACCGGCTGGAAGCGCTATATTCACGCTATCGTGCCGACAGTTTTTTGTCAGAGATCAATCGCGTTGCCGCAATTGCCGGCAATATAACCGTAGACGAAGAAACGGCTGGTCTACTGGATTATGCAGCAACCTGTTATCAGCAAAGTGACGGATTGTTTGATATTACCTCGGGTATATTACGTCAGGCTTGGAATTTCAAATCCAGCCAATTACCGACGAATGAAGAAATTGATCGGATCAAAGAAAAAATCGGCTGGAATCAATTAGTATGGAAGCGCCCCTTTTTATCATTTGGCGTGCCCGGCATGGAAATCGATTTTGGTGGTGTAGTCAAGGAATACGCCGTAGACCGAGCTGCTGCACTGTGTTCCGATGCGGGTATCCGGCATGGCGTTGTGAATCTGGGCGGGGACATTAAGATTATCGGTTCTCACCCTGATGACAGCCCCTGGCGGATCGCGATCCGGCATCCGCGCCATCCCGATACCGCGCTGATAACACTACTGCTCAGAGCCGGTGCAGTGGCGAGTAGCGGCGATTACGAGCGATGCATTACTATCAACGGCATGCGTTACGGACATGTACTCAATCCAAAAACAGGCTGGCCGGTAAGGCATATGGCAGCAGTCAGTATTGTGGGTGAGTATTGCGTGGTCGCTGGCAGTGCATCAACGATCGGTATGCTCAAGGAAGAGCAGGGATCAGAGTGGTTGAGTGAGCTGGGTTTGCCATATTTATGGGTCGATGTATCGGGCAATACAGGCGGATCATTGCTTGAAGCAGAAACGGTCTGAATCTGCAAAACGTGCTGGTGCAGCATAATCCGCAATTACCGGTCTCCGGCGTTAGTATCGAGCCATTGATTGTTGGCGTGTAATACGCAACAATCAGTCATTTCTGATATCAAAGCCTTTTGGGGTGCATAAAATGCATGCGTACTTTGTCGTGTACTTTGTCATCCGCTTACTATCATAATCAGGAAGTATTTCACAGGAGTTATACAGACTATGACTGAATATGTCGTATGGTTTGATCAGCTGACGATGAACGATGTGGCGCGCGTAGGCGGTAAGAATGCGTCACTTGGAGAAATGATTCGTCACCTTGCACAGGCAGGAGTTAACGTGCCGCCGGGTTTTGCTACCACAACAACTGCATATCGGGAATTTCTGGCCGCTAACCAGCTTGTCGATCGTATAAACGGTGTACTGGATACGCTGGATGTCGATGACATCAATGCGCTGACTGCTGCGGGCAAGACGATACGTGCGTGGATTTATCAGGCAACTTTACCGGATAGCATTCTGAAGGATGTGACGCTTGCTTACGAAAAGTTGGTTGCCAATACGGCAGACGCTGACAATGTGTCATTTGCGGTTCGCTCCTCTGCCACTGCCGAGGACCTTGCGGATGCTTCTTTTGCAGGACAACAGGAAACATTATTGAATGTAAGCGGGTTGGATCAGCTTTTCGAGGCAATCAAAATCGTATTTGCATCATTGTATAACGACCGCGCTATTGCGTACCGGGTTCATCAGCATTTTCCGCACGACAAAGTATATTTGTCGGCAGGCATCCAGAAAATGGTGCGCAGCGATCTGGGCGCCAGCGGCGTCATGTTTACACTGGACACCGAATCGGGTTTTCGCGATGCTGTTTTTATCACCGCCGCATACGGTCTTGGAGAAACGATTGTTCAGGGCACCGTTAATCCGGATGAATTTTATGTTTACAAAAAAGGCCTGCAAGCCGGTCGTCCCGCGATACTTTCTCGCCGTTTAGGCACCAAGGCCATTGAGATGGTGTATGCTGATCAACAGCATGCCGGTGATACTGCAACATTGACGCGAGAAGTGGAGCAAGAACGGCGCATGCGTTTTGCTTTATCCGACAGTCAGATAGCAGCACTGGCGCATCAGGGGTTGATTATTGAACAACATTACGGGCGTCCGATGGATATAGAGTGGGCGCTGGATGGCAGGGATGGGCAGTTGTATATCGTTCAGGCTCGGCCTGAAACTGTCGAAAGCCGCGACAAACCGGCTATGGAGCGTTTCCAGTTGCTCGAAAAAGGTTCGGTTTTGGCTGAGGGACGTGCAATCGGTCAGAAAATAGGTCAGGGCACTGCACGTCAGATCATGAGTATTGATCAAATGCACGAAGTGCAGCCGGGCGATGTGCTGGTGACCGACATGACGGATCCGGATTGGGAACCGATAATGAAGCGTGCAGCTGCCATTGTCACCAATCGCGGCGGGCGTACCTGTCATGCGGCGATTATCGCCAGAGAGATGGGCATACCGGCGGTTGTCGGTTGTGGCGATGCAACATCCAGCATCCAGAATGGAACGACAGTCACAGTTTCCTGCGCTGAAGGCGATACAGGTTATGTGTATGAAGGAACGCTGAAATATGAGCATAACTGTTTAAATACAGGGGAATTGCCCGAATTGCCGGTTCAGATTATGGTAAATGTGGGTAATCCGTCGTATGCGTTTTCATTTTCCCGTATTCCCAATCAGGGTGTCGGCCTTGCCCGGCTGGAGTTCATTATCAGTAATACGATCGGTATTCATCCCAGGGCATTGCTGGAATTCGACCAGCTTCCCGATAACTTAAAAAATGAAATCGTGGAGCGCACAGCCGGTTATGAAACCCCAATTGATTTTTATGTTGAAAAATTAGTCGAAGGGATTGCAACGTTAGCTGCTGCTTTTTATCCCCGTAAGGTGATTGTGCGTACTTCTGATTTCAAATCAAATGAATATGCGAATCTGATCGGGGGTGACCGGTATGAGCCGCATGAAGAAAATCCCATGATTGGTTTTCGTGGCGCTTCCCGCTATTTTTCAGATGACTTTAGAGCGTGCTTTGAGCTGGAGTGCAAGGCGTTGCGCAAAGTGCGCGATGAAATGGGCCTGACGAACGTAGAGATCATGATACCGTTTTGCCGCACGCTAGATGAGGCCAAACAGATCACGGCGCTGTTGGCCTCACAGGGCCTTGAACGCGGAACAAATGACTTGCGGTTGATCATGATGTGCGAGATACCGTCCAATGCATTGCTGGCGGAGGATTTTCTGCACTATTTTGATGGTTATTCAATTGGTTCCAATGATATGACACAGCTGGCACTCGGTATCGACCGGGATTCCGCACTTGTTTCACATTTGTTTGACGAGCGCAATCCTGCCGTCAAGAAATTGCTTAAAATGGCAATAGATGCCTGTCGCAAACAGAATAAATACATCGGTATTTGCGGGCAAGGTCCTTCGGATTATCCCGATTTCGCACATTGGCTTTGTGAACAGGGCATCAGCAGTCTGTCACTCAATCCCGATTCCGTGATACAGACATGGCTTGAACTGGCTAAAACCCGCCATGACTAAGCACCAGCGGACTGTTTTCTACTTATCCGACCGTACCGGTATTACTGCAGAAACGCTGGGCCATAGCTTACTGACGCAATTTGATGGTATTCAATGGGAAATCATCAGTGTTCCTTTTCTCGATGATATCGAGAAAGCCAAAGTTGTATCGGTGCAAATCAATCAGGTCGCTGATCGGGAAGGCAACAGGCCTTTGGTGTTCAGCACATTGCTGAATCCGGAAGTGCTTGAGGTCATTAAACAATCGAATTGCAGAATCTTTGATTTTTTTGAAACTTTTATATGTCCTATCGAGGAAGAACTGCACCAGCCGTTTGCGCGCATGGCAGGCCGTTCTCATGGGTTGCAGCATCACTTGTCATATTTCAAACGGATAGCAGCGATTAATTATGTGCTTGCGCATGATGATGGCGTCAGTCCCAAGCAATTCGCTGAGGCCGATATTATTTTAGTCGGTATTTCACGTTCTGGAAAAACACCCACCTGTCTGTATTTGGGATTGCAGTATGGGATTGCTGCAGCAAATTATCCGTTGACACCGGATGATATGCATACCAAAGCGCTGCCGCCGGTATTGGTGAACGTTAAAAATAAACTGTTCGGACTGACGCTGAATGTTGCACAATTGCATTCCATCCGCAGTGAACGCCGTCCAAACAGTCAGTATGCATCACTAGTGCAGTGTGAAAAAGAGATTCGGTGGCAGGAATCGTTGTTTCATGAATGTAATATTCCGTATCTCGATACGACGCATATTTCAATTGAAGAAATCAGTGCGATTATTCTGACTCGCCGCGGCCTGAGACGCCAGTTATATGGATAACTCTTCCTAGATATAACATAGCGTCAAAGACTGGTGTGTTAATGCGCATGATCATCAGGTGGCGACATGATTTCGTCTTCTTGATTGAGCAGTTCAAGCTGTTGTGTCACAGCATTAATGTTTTGCCAGCCAAAACCTTCAAATTGCGCATTCCAGCGTGCACGTAAATAACCAAAACGATCAATCATGAATTCCATATGTACCGGAGTCATACCGGGGCCGTTTAAATCAGGAACTGTTCTGACTCGGCGGTAAAGCTGGTAGGTATCGAAGATTTCCGACGAGCCTTCTGTGATCACCGGAAAAGGAACGATATCGGTTACATCCTGTAATGCCTGTTGATCGAGCTTATGCATCGGAATTGCAAGTATTTCAGTGTTATGATCCTGTGCTATTTGTTCATAAGCATGTTTTAACTGAATCAGGCGTTGATGTGACTGTGGCCAGGAAAATAAAACCAGAATGATATTTTTGTTATAGCGAAAATCCTTCAGATCCCCGCTGCTGCCGTCATTGGTAGCGTAGTAAAAAACAGGTGCAGCAATAGCAGGTGTTTCCGGAATAATCATGGAGCCGAGCAGGCGTGCGTCAAATCCACGCGACAAAGCATGCAAAAAATTAACCACATCCCAGATATCTTCATCAGTTAAGGTATTGGCAAAACCGGGCATCCCGTTTCCAGGAATGCCATGCGCTATCCAGTGATAAAAATTGCCGACAGTATGTCTGACTGTATGCGGTTCTGTCAGAAGATCGGTCGGCGTATAGGGCAGTGACTGCGCAAGTTCTCCGTTACCCTTACCCTGAGGACCATGACAATTCGCGCAATGCTCTGCAAACAGATGTGAGCCATGCGATATTGATATGGCGTCAAGCGGGATCAACGGTTTCATGTAGGTCTCAGGATAGGCTTCGATGGTAATCGGCGGCAGCGCTATGGCCGTTGCGGATATGGCCAGTGCGCCAGGCAGGAGAAATTTCTTCTTCCAGTTCCAGCGTAAGTGCATTCCAATCCAGGCCAGACATAACGCGATAATAAACAGCGCAGTACCGGACCAGAAAAATACTTCATCCAAGGATTCTTCCGAAGCAGTATC
This sequence comes from Burkholderiales bacterium, assembly GCA_024235755.1. GTDB lineage: Bacteria > Pseudomonadota > Gammaproteobacteria > Burkholderiales > Nitrosomonadaceae > Nitrosomonas. The sequence continues at coordinate 60,615 of JACKLV010000008.1, forward strand.
AAATGCAAAACGAAACGGGAACGGCCAGTGCTCAATAACTGTGTGCTTGGCAGGCAACGTGTTGGCGAGAATGGTGGCAACGAACATTAACACCAAAGCCAGTATTAATTCAAAACGTATCCATTTTCTGAGATGGGCGATGCCTTGCTTGATTTGGTCATTAATATCGACTTCAGAAAACAATGGCAGCCATACGTTCCGTGCTTGGTAAGCAATGGCCAGGATAAGTGCCAAGATAAACAGTTTCAGATTCAACAGCCATCCGTAAGGGCTGGATACCAGCGTATGATAGTCATTTTCAATCATACGGTCGGTCACAATTAATCCTGTTACGATCAATAGCAACATAACCGGTAATGCCATTGTGGAAAATTTTTCCAAGAAAGCGGCATTTAGTATGCGGGTGACTTTGTCAAATTCTCTGTTGCTGCTTAGGATAATCAACATAAACGCTGGCAATGCACCAAACCACATCCCGGCCAGCAGTATATGTAACGCAAATGGCGCGATTGAGACAAATGACATTTCGTCTGCACTTGAATGACTGACAAATGTACCGGCTATCAAAGGCAAAGATGCAATCAGTGCGCAAATGGCATAATGCCAGCGAGTCCGGGTTTTGCGCAGCAGCCCAAAGATCACGGTAAACAATATGACAGCCAGAATGACCCGGATCAGCGCAATGAATCCGACTTGAGTTTGCTGGATAAATTGCAGCCATGCAGCCGGATCTAGCGCGTTGGATACGTCGCCTGTCGCTTTTCCAGTGGTTGAAGCCAGAACGACGACAAGCCCGATGACAACCAGTCCCGCCAGCCAAATAAACCCTTTTTCAAGCCGGGCCAGCCATGAAGAGGAAATTTCCAGAACAGATTTTTTTTGCCAGGTAATCGCAAGAAAAAAGCAGCTGCCGAACAAAATCAAGTTGGCAGTCAGTTGCGCCCATCGGCCCAGATTAGATACGATTTCAAACATAACATCAAGGTATAACTTGTGGCGGATGTGGACAGATGGTATCTGGAACCACATTGACTGTATAGAGACATATAAGCCACAGTGGATAAAATGTTTGCTATTTTACCGTGAGTTGAAGGATATTCAAGCGAGTCTTTTTGTATGTGCGGCAACAGATATCTGCAACTTTACGATATAGGGTAATGAAGTGTTTATTGTCTCGCCATACTTCAAACTCTAGTAAAATAACGAAATTTATTTTTATGATAAAAGAGAGAATATGTCAGATATAGTAGACGTTGCAGTGATTGGTGGAGGACCGGGGGGATATGTGGCAGCCATACGCTGTGCGCAACTCGGCTTGAATACGGTATGTATTGATGCATGGAAAAATGAACGCGGGCGTGCAAGCTTAGGCGGCACTTGTCTCAATGTTGGCTGCATTCCATCCAAGGCGTTACTCGAATCGTCCGAGCAATACTTTCAGGTCAAACACAAAATCTCGGCGCATGGTATTCAAATAGAAGGCGCTACGGTGGATGTGCCGGCAATGATAGCCAGAAAAGATAAAATTGTCACAACGTTCACAACAGGCATCGCGTCGTTATTCAAGAAAAACAAGGTTCAATCAGTGCTTGGGACCGGGAAACTGCTCAAACGTGCTGATACAGACGATGCCTGGTGCGTCGAAGTCAAGGATGGCGATAATATTCAAACGATCCGGGCTAAATATGTCATTGTGGCCACAGGCTCAGTTCCGCGCCAATTGCCCATGGTGGACATTGACAATGAAACAATACTCGATAATACCGGCGCGTTGGCGTTGACAGATACACCTAAACGCTTGGGTGTCGTTGGCGCGGGTGTGATCGGTTTGGAAATGGGTAGCGTTTGGCGCCGTTTGGGCTCTGAAGTGACAATTTTGGAAGCAATGCCGGATTTTCTGATGGCTGCCGATGAGCAAATTGCAAAAGAGGCCAAGAAAATCTTTTCCAAGGAACCGGGTTTGGTGATTCAAACGGGTGTAGAAATATCATCAATCAAAACCGGTAAGAAATCTGTGACAGTTCAATATCAGGATGCCGACGGTAACAAACAGAAACTCGATGTTGACAAGTTAATTGTTGCCATCGGAAGAGTTCCAAATACGGCGGATTTGGGCGTTGACGAAAATGGCCTCGATCTGGATGAACGTGGTTTTGTCTTCGTTGACGATTACTGCCGGACTAATTTGACCAACGTTTTTGCGGTCGGTGACGTGGTGCGCGGACCCATGCTGGCGCATAAAGCTTCAGAAGAAGGCGTTGCCGTCGCAGAAGCAATTGCGGTTAAGGAAAAGGGCCATCAGCTTAATACGCAGCCGGTCAACTTTAATGTTATTCCTTGGGTTATTTATACCGCACCAGAAATTGCCTGGGTGGGCAAGAATGAACAGGAACTTAAGAAAGCGGGTATTTCATACAATGTCGGCCAATTCCCGTTCATTGCCAACGGGCGGGCGCGTGCAATGAATGCGCCAACCGGGTTTGTAAAAGTTCTTGCAGATGCTGAAACTGACCGGGTTCTGGGAGTTCATATGATTGGTCCGCATGTCTCCGAGCTGATTTCCGAAGCGGTGATGGCTATGGGGTTTTCTGCCAGCAGTGAAGATATTGCCTGTATTGTGCATGCGCATCCTTCGTTATCCGAAGTGCTGCACGAAGCGGCGCTAGATGTAAATGATCGCGCTTTACATATATAAGCGGATAGCTCTAACAGACGATTAGTTACTGTGTGGCAGCTTGCAGAAGGTGTGATTGAAAGGTGAGCTGAAATATTGAGTGATTGAAATTAAAAACGGCTATAGATATGATTTTTATTTTATATACAGCCGTTTTTAAGTGCTTGCAAAATTCTGAGTACTGATAAAAACTGTCGCTTCGCCTTTATAATGACAGAAACGGGTTCAAGACACTGAACTTTATATATAAACTCCGCTTCTTCAGCAGCTTATTTCGTTTATATCATTACTTTGAAAGTATGTTGCAACGAATTGCTAAGGCAAACAGTTCTGGCTGTTAGGATCCACGCCGCAAGACCAGCGCAATTCCCGGATGCCCGCTGTTTTATTGAACAGATAGTCGGCTTTCAATTGTTTGTTTTGCGCTGCGGTCAGCGCGGCACGTTCAGGTATGTAGCGCGCATCGCTCCAGAAACGGACTCTGCAGAATTCGTCTTCACCCTGGCAGAGCCGGGAGATTGCGTTACTGTAAACGGTTTTGTCAGTATGGCGTCTTTGCTCAACAAGTACCATATGCACTTTTTTTCCGGACTTGCCTAATTCAGCTATGAGCACTGTTTTCCATCCGTTTCCGCTTTCCAGTTCGCTTGTTTCATCCGGTTGTACTTCGGTTTCAACAGCATCAGAAACTTCTTCTTCCGTGTCAGCAAAAACAGTTAAGGGGATACTCAGCGCTAGAAGTAAAAGTACATAAGCTAAATTTTTTTTCATAAATTCTCCGTGACCAAATTTTTAGTTTCACTTAAATTACCAGTGCTATAACGGTTCAAAATCAATAAATTAAAATATGATGTACAAAGCATTGATTTTGCTCAGTTCATCGTTAGCAGCCGAAGTATACCTTCAAAATAGTACATTGCACAGTTAATCATTCACGGCGTTAGAATCAGATTGGCTGTGCCCAATGGCGGTGAAGAATTGTATAGGGGGAAGTACCAATGCTGTTATATAGATCAGCCTTAACACAGTTTTGTCAGAGTGTAATAATGAATATATTCATCAGTTGGAATGGGTAAATGTGTCATACAGATAGTATTTGAATACGCTTACTATTATAATGAGCAGTTTTTTATCCATTGCCAATTGCTTATACTTTATTTAAATTTTCATGCAGCTATTTGCCTTTGGTATAAACCATAATACTGCGCCGCTGGACGTGCGTGAACAGGTCACATTCCCTGAAAATTCCATGGAGGATGCCCTGCACGATCTGGTGGGACGTAACCGGATCAAAGAAGCGGCGATTGTCTCAACCTGTAATCGAACAGAAGTTTATTGCAGTACGGACCAACCAGAAGAAGCCATGAACTGGCTGGCGGATTTTCATCAATTATCGGCGCATGAGTTGGAACCTTACCTGTATAAATTATTACGTGAGCATGCTGTTAAACATGCGTTTCGCGTTGCCAGCGGTCTTGATTCAATGGTTCTGGGCGAGCCGCAGATTCTGGGACAGTTAAAAAGCGCTGTTAAGTCTGCTGAAAACGCAGGTACGTTGGGAATGCTGCTGCATAAATTATTTCAACGCACGTTTTATGTTGCCAAGGAAGTACGCACTTCGACCGAGATTGGCGCGAATTCCGTATCAATGGCTGCGGCGGCTGCGCGGTTAGCTGAGCGTATTTTTGGCGAAATCAGCGAGCAGCGTGTGTTGTTTATCGGGGCCGGTGAAATGATCGATTTATGCGCCAGCCATTTTGCATCGCGTAATCCTAAAAACATAACTGTTGCCAATCGAACCGTTGAGCGTGCGCAGGCACTATCCAAACGATTTAATGCCAGAGCGATTACATTGGCAGATTTGCCCGAGCAACTGGCATTGCACGATATTGTTATAACTTGCACAGCCAGTCCGTTGCCGATACTGGGCAAGGGCATGGTTGAGCGGGCGATTAAAGCCCGCAAACACCGGCCGATTTTTATTGTAGATTTGGCCGTGCCGCGGGACGTTGAGTCTGAAGTGTCTGAATTGGATGATGTTTTTCTTTATTATGTTGATGATCTATCAGAAATCGTCAAGGAAGGCCTGGATGCTCGACAAAGCGCGGTTGCTCAAGCTGAAGCGATTATTGACAATAATGTCATTGATTTCATGCGCTGGCTGGCGACACGTGAACTGGTTCCGACCATCCGTGCGCTGCGCGATCAAGGGGAACGCTACCGCCGGCATGAGCTGGAGCGCGCCAGCAAACTGCTTGCCAAAGGCGAAGATCCGCTAAAGGTAATGGAGTCATTAAGCCAAGGTTTGATGAATAAGTTTTTGCATATTCCTTCAAGTTCCCTGAACCATGCTACTGCAGCGGAACGTGAACAACTGGTTGAACTGGTTAACCGGCTTTATCAACTGCACCGACCGCAATGAAAGCTACCCTCACCAACAGACTAGATCGCTTGAGTGTGCGTCTGGAAGAGCTCAATCAATTGTTGAGCAGCGAGACCATTACTGCGGATCTTGATAATTTCCGCAAATTAACGCGTGAGCATGCTGAAATCATTCCGGTTGTGGATTTGTATCACGCGTATCAGCAAACCGAACAGGACATTAAAACTGCCCGCGAGATGGCGGGCGATCCTGAAATGCGTGAATTTGCAGAAGCTGAAATGTTGTCGGGCAGAGACAAACTTGCAAAAATTGAAACCGAATTGCAAAAGCAGTTACTGCCCAAAGATCCTAACGATGACCGGAATATTTTTCTAGAAATACGCGCAGGAACAGGCGGTGACGAATCCGCACTTTTTGCCGGTAATTTGTTCCGCATGTATTCGCGTTATGCTGAAAGGCAGAATTGGCAGGTTGAAATTATTTCGCAAAGTCCATCGGATGTTGGTGGTTACAAAGAAATCATCGCTAAAATCATAGGTCAGGGCGCTTATTCAAGGTTGAAGTTTGAATCAGGTGGACATCGTGTTCAACGTGTGCCCGCTACCGAGACGCAAGGTCGTGTCCATACCTCGACATGTACCGTCGCCGTTATTCCAGAAGCCGATGAAATCAGTGAAGTGGAACTCAATCCGGCTGAATTGCGTATCGATACATTTCGTGCCTCAGGCGCTGGAGGGCAACATATCAATAAAACCGATTCGGCAGTCAGGATTACACATCTGCCCACCGGGATTGTTGTAGAGTGCCAGGACGCCCGCTCGCAGCATAAAAACAAAGCCCAGGCCATGAGTGTGCTGGCGGCACGAATTCATGCCAAACAAATGCAGGCGCAACAGGCTGAACAAGCAGCGACGCGTAAATCGCTGGTGGGCACGGGGGAGCGTTCTGAACGCATACGCACCTACAATTTTCCACAGGGGCGCGTGACTGATCATCGTATTAACCTGACATTGTACAAAATGGATCAGATTATGGATGGCGATCTGGACGAAATATGCTCGGCATTAATGGCAGAACATCAGGCGGAACAGCTGGCCGCTTCAATGGAAGAGTAACCGTCGTTCTTTCTGCTGCTTCCGCCCGAACAGATGTGTTGAATCAACTTTTGTGTAATCAGACTACAGTAACCGATTTTTCAGCGACTATTCAGCAGATGCTGGATTGGTCTTACCGAAAAATCGAGCGGATAGACGCCCGACTGCTGCTGCAGCATGTGATGCAGGTTAGTCATGCATATTTAATCACGCATGCGGAGGCCAGACTATCTACCGAAACTGCCGGGCAGTTCATGAAACTGGTTTCGCAACGTGAACAGGGTGTCCCCGTCGCTTATCTGACGGGAGAGAGGGAATTTTACGATCTCGTTTTTAAAGTCTCACCCGCCGTGTTGATTCCACGGCCGGAAACCGAATTACTGGTAGAAACGGCGCTTGCCAACATTCCACAATCCAGGCCATTCAGGATTCTTGATCTTGGTACCGGTAGCGGGGCGGTGGGCATTACCATAGCCAGACACAGGCCGGCCGCATATGTTACCGCTGTGGATGTATCGATTGACGCAATTGATATTGCCAAATGGAATGCTCGTAAGCTTTCAGTCAACAATATCCAAATCATACAGGGTAACTGGTTTGAGGCATTTGCAACCGGGGCAGTGTTTGATCTGATCGTATCCAATCCACCCTATGTTGCCAAGAATGATCCGCATTTGTTGCTCGGAGATTTGCGTTTTGAGCCTGATTTGGCGTTATCAACGCATGACAATGGATTAGCCTGCATCCGTCATATTATTGCCGCCGCACCGATGTATCTGGTTGACGGTGGAAAATTGTTGTTGGAACATGGATATGATCAGGCTTCAATCTCTCAGCAGTTGTTGCAGGCGAGCGGGTACAGGAATATTTATTCGCTTACGGATTTGGCCGGTATTGAACGTGTGTGTGGCGGCAGTTATGGAGTTGTTAAATCGGTTTAATGGTAAAAATACCGGATTGACCGTTCCTGTAAACTGCTATCATCATTAATCAAACTATGTGACAGAAATCTTTTCTGTGATGTCTGAAAATAATAAGGAGCATATCAAAGATGAATGTAGAAGATACTATTGAGCAACAAGTAAAAAACCATCCTGTCGTTTTGTATATGAAGGGAACGCCCGAACAGCCGCAGTGTGGCTTTTCAGCCAATGCCGTCAACATTCTCAATGCTTGCGGTGTCAAAAATCTCTTTACTGTCGATGTGTTACAGGATCCGGAAATACGACAAGGCATCAAAGATTACTCAGACTGGCCAACTATTCCCCAGCTTTATGTAAATGGCGAATTCATAGGTGGTTCCGATATTCTTACAGAAATGTATCAGAATGGTGAACTGAAAAAGTTATTTGAAGACAGTTAACGATAAAGCTGCATTTGCTAACTGAACGATGCGGCCACAGTGTTGGCCGCAGAAGCAACGATCCAATAACGGGCGAATTTGCCGATTGCCATAAACAGCATGGCCCATAACCAGTTGATTCTTAACCAGCCGGCTGCAACACATAAGGCGTCGCCAATGACAGGCGCCCATGACAGCAAGAGAATGGGGGCGCCATGGCTATGAACCCAATCCAAGCCGCGTGAACTGCCTCCCGTTTTTTTTATCAAAGCTTGTTTATCGGGCAGTAGCCGTCCGATCAAATATGAACTCATACCACCCAGCGTATTGCCGATTGTGGCCAGAATCAATGCATGCCAGATCAGGTCGGGATAGGCAACCAGAACACCAACCAAAACAGCTTCAGATCCCCCGGGCAGTAGTGTTGCAGCGAGAAAACTGCTGGTAAATAGCGCTAACAGGCTTGATTGTTCATCCATAAATATTTCCGGTTAAAAGGCCAGAGTTTACTATACGTACAATTGTTTGGATAAGGTCAAGCATATTATTCTCTGAGTGTTTTGCTGGCCGCTTTTTGACCGACTTCCATAAATTTCCTGATGTATGGTATGGATCTGTCCCGTTCTCTCATGGCTAAGTACAACCGTTGCGCAAGACCTTTCCTGCCAATTGGTATTTTTTTTAGTTTCAAGTGATTCATTTTCAGATCTGCCAGCCATTCCGGTAAAACGCATACGCCACGGTTTAACGCTGTCATTTGCAACATAATTTCAAGCGATTCGATATGTTTGATATGAGCCGGTGCATGATGAGCCGGTGCCAAAAAGCGCGTTAGAATATCCAGTCGCTCAATTGAAACAGGGAATGTGATGAGCGTTTCACTGCTTAGGTCTTTCGGTGTGAGCGGTCTGTCCGCAGCAAATGGATGATCAGATGAAACCAGCAACATAAGCTGGTATTCGGCCAAGATTTCGTAATGAATTTTTTCTTTTCTGATCAGGTCCGGTGTAATCAATAAATCAATATGATGATTTAACAATCCTTCCAGTCCCGAGAATTGAAATTTGTGCACAATATCAATGTCGATATCGGGCATCTGCTGCATAAATTGTCCGATCACGGCATTCAGCCACTCAAAGCAGGGATAGCATTCAACACCGATACGTAAAATGCCGCAACGTCCTTCACTATAGGCCTTGAGTGTCTGCTCAGCTTGCGATAAAACGGGGAGCACCTGATTGGCTACATTCAGAAGCAGCATACCTGCCTGGGTCAGACGTAAATTGCGCCCTTCCTTTTGCCAGAGCGCAACACCCAGTTTTTTTTCAAGATAACTGATTTGGTGAGAGAGCGCTGGTTGACTCAGACACAATGTATTCGCCGCTTCAGTCAGCGTGCCATTTGTATGTAGTGCCTGGATGATTCTGAGGTGACTGTGTTCAATCATTTATTAGAAAACCTAATAGAATATATGAAAATCATCATTATTATGCATCATTTTTTGTTTGTAAAATCACCCGGTCATTATGAGAATTAAAAGGGTGAAAAATCTATGGTAACAACACATAATCTTGGATTCCCGCGTATTGGGAGAAAACGCGAATTGAAATTTGCATTGGAAAGTTACTGGAAAAAAGCGATTTCACAAGAAGATTTGCTTAAAACGGCGAGAGAGCTGCGTTCGCGGCACTGGCGCGATCAATCGAAGTTGGACTGGGTTCCAGTCGGGGATTTTTCATTGTATGACCATGTTCTGGATACTAGTTTTCTGTTGGGAAACGTACCGGAACGTATGCGGGTACTGTCGGGTGCGAAACTGGATCATTATTTTCGCGCGGCTAGAGGCCGGGCGGCAGCGGACGATGCAGACAGTTGCAGAGTCAATGCTAGCGAAATGACGAAGTGGTTTGATACGAATTATCATTATATCGTACCTGAGTTGGATAAAAAGACGCGATTCTCATTGCATGCAGATCCATTGCTCCAGCAAATCGCTGATGCACGCAGACATGGGTTTCGCGTAAAACCGGTTATTCTGGGACCGGTAACTTATCTTTGGTTGGGCAAGTCAAAAGATGATACCCATAAACTGGAGCTGCTTGACGACTTAATCAGTGTATATGCGCAATTATTGAACGCACTTAAGCTGGCAGGCTGCGAATGGGTACAAGTTGATGAACCGATACTGACCATGGAACTTGAGCAGGACTGGCAGCATGCTTTGAGAAAAGCTTATTATCAGTTACAAACCTTGCCGGTTAAGTTAATGCTGACGACATATTTCGGTCAACTGCAAAACAATTTGCAGCTGGCGTGCGAATTACCTGTGGACGGATTGCATCTGGATGCGGTGTCGGCCAGAGATGAGGTGACCAGCGTCATTGACTGGCTGCCGAGCCATAAGGTTTTGTCTTTGGGTGTTATCAATGGACGGAACATTTGGAAGGCGCACTTGAATACATTACTGGAGTGGCTCGAACCCATTCATAGGGTGCTACAGGACCGTTTGTGGCTTGCGCCATCGTGTTCACTGTTACATGTGCCGGTCGATCTAAGCAGCGAGCAAACACTGGATGAAGAAATTTGTTCCTGGTTGGCGTTTGCAATACAGAAATTAAACGAAATCGATGTTTTGGCTAAGGCGCTGAATCATGGCAGAAGCAGCGTTTCGTTTCAACTAGAAAAAAATTCGAATGCACTTAACAGTCGCGCTCAGTCAAATCGTGTGTGCCAGCCTGCGGTCAAATTGCGCGTCCAAAATATCAGTGATGCAATGGGCGTGCGCAAGTCTTCTTATATAGAACGTGCAGCAAAACAACGCGAAAAAATTTCGTTACCCCTTTTTCCGACAACAACAATTGGCTCGTTCCCTCAGACGCAAACAATTCGTCAGGCGCGGCTGGATTTGCGAAATTCCAGATTGTCACAACAAGCCTATCGTCAATTGATGCAAAAGGAAATAGAGACATGCATACGTGAGCAGGAGGTATTGGAGCTTGATGTTCTTGTGCATGGCGAACCAGAACGTAATGATATGGTGGAATATTTTGGCGAGCAGTTGGCAGGGTATACTTTTACTCAGTTCGGATGGGTGCAGTCCTACGGTTCACGGTGCGTTAAACCACCGATTATTTACGGTGATGTGGCGCATACGCATCCAATCAGCACCGAATGGATAAGATATGCGCAATCACTGACCCGCAAGCCCGTTAAGGGAATGTTGACGGGGCCTGTCACAATGCTGAACTGGTCATTCGTACGTGATGATCAACCCAAAGTGCAAACCTGCATGCAATTGGCTTTAGCAGTGCGTGATGAGGTACATGCACTCGAAAAAGCCGGGATTCGTATTATTCAGATTGATGAGGCTGCTCTTAGAGAAGGCCTGCCGTTACGGAAATCGCAATGGAAGACTTATCTTGAGTGGGCTGTTCGGGCTTTTCGTATTGCTGCTAACGGTGTTCAGGATACTACCCAGATACATACGCACATGTGTTATTCTGAATTTAACGACATCATTGAGGCAATTGCCGCTATGGATGCTGATGTAATTACCATTGAGAACTCTCGCTCTGATATGGAATTGTTAAATGCGTTTGATCAATTTCATTATCCTAATGAAATTGGGCCCGGCGTATACGATATTCATTCACCGAACATACCTTCAGTGGATTCCATAATCGATTTGATGAAAAAAGCCGCGCAGCGGATTCCAGTTGAGCGGTTATGGGTCAACCCGGATTGTGGATTGAAAACGCGTAGCTGGGATGAAGTCAGACCGGCGCTACGCAATATGGTTGCCGCAAGCCGATATCTAGCAAGCCATTTAAAAACTTTTAGAGTCAGCTAAATTTGACTTGATGGTATTATTTAGCGATGATATGCACCTAGAATAAAGCATATCGTAGGATCGAAACAGATAAAAATTTGTTTAATGAAAAAGGAAAAATCAATATGACAACCCACAATCTTTTTAAACAAAAAGTCAGCGATGCCATTAGTGCCAGACATTTGCTCAAACATCCTTTTTATGTAGCCTGGACAGAAGGAAAATTGACTAAAGAACAATTACGTCATTATGCCGAGCAATATTTCTACAATGTTTTGGCTGAACCAACGTATTTAAGTGCGGTTCATTTCAATACGCCACATTTCAGTACAGAAACAAATTCCGGCGATATCAGTGTGCGCCAGGAAGTATTACAAAATTTGATTGATGAAGAGCATGGTGAAAGCAATCATCCGGCTCTTTGGAAAACATTTGCATTCGCGTTGGGTGCAGATGATAAAAGCCTTGCAAATGCCAAAGCGTTGCCAAATACGGAAAAGCTGGTTTCCACATTTAGGGATATCTGTTTGAACAAACCATTTTATGCCGGTCTGGCAGCCTTGCATGCCTTTGAATCACAAGTGCCCGATATCGCTGCAGTCAAGATTGATGGTTTGGCGAAATTTTACGGAATGACTGATCCGAAGGATTATGCCTTCTTTTCAGTCCACCAAGAGGCAGATGTGCATCATTCTCAAGCTGAGTGGGAGATCATCGAACGTTTTGCCGATACCCCTGAAAAACAGGAAGAAGTTCTGGCTGCTACGCGTGAAGCGTGTGACGCATTATGGGGTTTTCTTGACGGCATTCATGAAACCTATTGTGCAAATCTGATTTGCGAACCAGAAAAGCAATCTGCTGCTATTCATTAGTATAAATTCGATATATTTAAAAGGCCTTATCTTTGAAAAAGATAAGGCCTTTTAAATTCTGATCTACCTTGTCGTCAGTATGGGTTATGGTGTTTTATCCTTTTTATCATCATCTGATTGTTCACTCTCTGCGCTGTTTGTCTCACTAGACACTGCAACTTCTTCTGATTCGGTATTTTCCGTATTCAAATCAGCGTCTTCTTCTGCTTCCTGATTAGTGTCATTAGTTTCTTCCTCTTCGGACCGGCGGGAGTTCCACATAAAATATACCGCACCGAGCGAGACAATAATTACCGGCATAACGACATAGGTGAACATGGCGGATTCAACGGTGATATCCTGTGATGCAGGTGGTGGCTTGGTTACGATCATATAGCCGTGTGCGATAGCCACTGCGACGACGGGAACCAACGCAGCCATAAAACGGTTGGTGATGAGTGGACGGACTGTGAACATATTAAAAATTGCCGATCCGTAATAACCAATGAAATAAACAAAAATATAAAAAAAGATTGCGCCCATAGGTTTTCCTTATACTGGTTTGCAGCTTTTATTATTCAAATGATGCCTTCAGGAATTTATAATCAATCAGAGTACATCCTGCATATGATACCGGCAAATCAATCTCTATACCTGCCCATTTAATGATACACAACAACTTGTGAAAAATCACGGCTTGTTCGGGAGGGGGAATAACCAACGCGATGAGCGAGTCAATTCGTTTTATTTCAGAGTGGTGAATTGACTGGTGGCTATTCCAAATTTGATTGCTTTATATATTGCCTTCATGCCAGCGACGTCCCATTATATAAACAGACTCTATACTGCGGTCATCTGCAAGCATCATTAAAACAAACAGTCGTTCAGCCAGCGATTGCGTGTTCAGCATGCGAAACTTTAATATCGGTGTTGCTTCCGGATTCAGAACGATGAAGTCGCCCTCTTTGCCGGGCAGAAAGGAGCCTAGCTTATTGTCTAAATATAGCGCACGCGCTGCACCGAGTGTGGCTAGATAGAATGCCTTAAAAGGTGTCAAAAGGGCTTTGTTTCCAGATTGCTGATTAATTGTTTGATGCAATTGAACGACTTTATATGCTTCATTCATAGTTTGAAACATAGAAAAACTCGTGCCCGCACCCACATCACTACCTAGTCCAAGCAGAATGTTTTTTTGATGGGCTTTGTTGAAGTTAAACAGTCCACTGCCGAGAAATAAGTTTGAAGTCGGACAGAAGGACAGTGCAGCTTTCTTTTCTGCAAGCAAATCGAATTCATCCTCGGTTAAATGTATGCCGTGCGCGAATATGGATCTTGGTCCGACGAGACCAAAGTTGGCATAAACATGTAAGTAGCTTTTTGCAGTTGGATAAAGTTTTTTAGCGAGCGATATTTCATTCAGATTTTCAGCAACATGCGTTTGCAGATAAAGAGCATCATGCGCATGATACAACTGTCCCGCAATTGCCAATTGCTCCGTGCTTGAGGTGATAGCGAAACGGGGGGTGATGGCATATTGAATGCGATTCTTTTTATGCCAAGCTGCGATAAGTGCTTCGTTGTCCGCTTTAGCTGTTTCCGGTGTATCTAGCAGGTTATCCGGCGCATTCCGGTCCATCATTACTTTTCCAGCGATGATGCGCAAATTAAGTTTGTCAGCTTCGGTGAATAGAGCGTCAATCGAAGCTTTATGTGCGGAACCGAAGATTAGTGCGGTTGTAACGCCGTTACGCAACAGCTCGCTGAGGAAAAAACGACTGACTGCGCGCGCATACACTATATCAGCATAACGAGATTCAGCCGGATATGCATATTTTTCCAACCAATGTACCAGCTGTTCACCATAAGCGGCTATTATTTCAGCCTGCGGATAGTGAATATGAGTATCGATAAAACCGGGCAGAATAAACCGGCCTCTGAAATCAGTAATTTCACTCACCGACAACCGGTATTTTGCTACTATTTGATTATAGTCCCCTGCATCCAATATATGACCATCGTCATCCAATACCAGAATGCCGTCATCATAAAATTCGTAGTAATCGAGTGGGTCGGGCTCGATACCGGGATCATCCGTAAGAAAAAAAACAGACCCTCGTACTGCCCTGGCCGTGCTGTGTGATAACTCAGAGCCGGATACTGTTTGCATAATCAATACAGTGTAATAGCCTGGATATGTTATTTATCAGGCCAGACCTGGAAACAATTTTTTGCGGTCTGTTTTTTCTTATGGATTTTGAGTGGTGGCTTAGAAATGAATCATTGATTGTATGTACGGCTACTTATCTTCAAAATTATGATACCAGGTGGTATAAATTTCATCCGGCCATAGAGATTTGATCCACACAATGACATCGTCCACCTGCTGTTCGGTCAGTATGTTTTCCCAGGCAGGCATTGTACTGAATTCGGGTGGCCCGCCTTTTAAAATGGTTTTTTTCAATACGGCTGTCGAGTGGTGCCATGCATGTGCGGTACCGTTTAGCGGCGGCGGCGGAAATTTGCCATCTGCAGTAGGTGTTCGCCAATCTGTCGTGCCAGAGGCATTTTTGCCATGACAGTTTTCACAGTTTGCTTGAAAGACGCTTTCTCCACGTTTAATTTGGTCGGGGTCAAAGTTTCTAACCACACGCTCTGAATTCAAATTTAGAATTTCTTTAAGTGAACGTGTCTCCTGTTGTCCGGCTTCATCACAACCTGCGAGTATTAAGCCCACGACAATCAATAATAAAATGCGAGTAGACATGTTAAGTGAGTTTAGTTTTTTAGTCGCATAATAGAAGAGAATCCTTCAGTATCGGCACTTGGTGCAGGAGAAGCCGGAGCAGGTGATGCAGTTTTCTTGGCATATGGGTCATAACGCTGGTAAATCTCTGTATCTCTGCGAGTATCACCGGGCGCGTTAACTTTTAAAACGTTATAAGGGTCGACACGCTGTCCCTCCATGCCGGGAGAACCGTGCGGCATGTCAGGCACGGCTAGTCCCAAAGCATCCGGTCTTTCCTTGAGAAAGCGAATAATGTCCGGTGCAGGAATATGACCTTCCATTACGTAACCATTGACTAACGCAGTATGGCAAGAACCGAGTGTCTCAGACATACCGACTTTCTGGCGTATTTCCTTGTTACCGACGTCTTTGGTAATTACGGTAAAGCCATGATCTCGCATGTGGTCGACCCACTTGGAACAGCAACCGCAGGTTGGGCTTTTATAAACTTCGACGGTCGTTGTTGCAAATGCCGGCAACGCAATGCTCAGCGTGCCGATTACTAGAGTTAATCCGGTCAGTAAAGTATATAACTGTTTTTTCATTTTCTCTCCACATAAATTGTTCCACGCATACCCTTGAAATGACCGGGTAAGGGACAAGCAAACTCAATTATCCCTTCTTTGTCAAAATGCCAGATCAATTGTTTCTGTTCACCTGGCGCCAACTGAATCAGTCCTGGTTCGGTTTCTAATTTGTCAGGGTGTTTGCGTCTTATTTTAGCGGCTTTTTTCAGATCTTCATGCGTACCGATAAGCAATTCATGATCACGGTTTCCAGTGTTTTTTACTACGAAGTTTATTGTTTCGCCTTGAGTTACCCATATTTCATTCGGCAAGAACATGTATTCCAGAAGTGTCAATTTGATGTTGCGTGATACCTGACTGATTTCACCGGGCCTGCCGATACTCTCTGCAGCAGGCATATCATCTGTTTGTGCATGCGTTCCGTATGAATACAGAAATAAAATGACGAGTGTTATAATCGGCAAGTGTTTATCCATTACGCACTGATAATTTAACCATCTAGATCCGCTTAATCCGCATTTCATTAGAATGTTCCAATGCTAAATTGTTCCGGTTATTTTGTCCAATATACTGCTCTGTGCCAAAGCTTTTTTTATGATCTATGTTACCTAGAAAAACACGTTATCAAACCAATAAACTGCATAAACGACTAAGACGCCTAGTAGGCACAGCTATAGCCGATTTTAATATGATTCAGGCAGGGGATCGAGTCATGGTCTGCTTGTCCGGTGGTAAAGACAGCTATGTTCTTCTTGATATTCTATTGAATTTACAGGCGCATGCGCCGATGGAGTTTGAGTTGATTGCAGTCAATCTGGATCAAAAGCAACCCGGGTTTCCTGCAGAAGTATTGCCTGAATATCTTAGCAAAATAGATATTCCGTTTCGAATTGTCGAGCAGGATACGTATAGTGTTGTCAAGCGTGTATTACCCGAAGGAAAAACAACATGCAGCTTGTGTTCCCGTTTGCGCCGTGGTGTTTTGTATCGTGTTGCAAGCGAACTGGGAGCGACCAAAATTGCTTTGGGCCACCACCGGGACGATATTCTGGAGACGCTATTTTTGAACATGTTTTATGGTGGCAAACTCAAAGCTATGCCGCCCAAACTGGTGAGCGATGACGGTCGCCATATCGTAATACGGCCGTTGGCTTACTGCAAGGAAAAAGATGTTGCGGTGTACGCGGAAAGTGCTGCTTTTCCGATTATTCCGTGTAATTTATGTGGATCGCAGCCCAATCTTCAAAGGCAAATAATCAAAGAGATGTTGCAACAATGGGATAAGCGCTTTCCAGGCAGGCTTGAGACCATGTTCAGATCGCTGCAAAATGTGCAGTTATCACATCTAGCCGATGCGAAAAATTTTGATTTTAGAAATCTGGTTACACAGGATGCACCGTTTTCAGACGGTGATACAGCGTTTGACGAGGAAACTTTCGACCGTCCTTTTGAGGAAATGTTGTTTTCGCTCGCAGAAAAAACAGGAAGCTCTAACTGATTGGGTAGAATGTCAGTTTAATTGAGTTTCAATCATGCTTGGGTGGCACCCACTTGAATGTTAGCGCAACAAGGCACGCGAATGCTATATAGATAAGGGTGAAAACATATTCTGGAAAATGATAAAATAGGATTTGGTGCACCCAGTATTGAATAAAGCTGTCCTCTGTTTCGACTTGTCGCAAAGCATTTTCAAGTGCGGTAAGTGGACAAACTATGCCAAGTAAGGACTCTGCGACGACAAACAGGATCGCTGCTAGATGTAAATAACGAAACCAAAAATTTCTGACGAATTTTTTTTTAAAATAAGCGCCAACCCAGATTACGGGGAGGCTGCCAACAACAAACAGTACGTACAGTAAATGAAGTAACAGGACGGCATCAGCAAGCAACATGCACGCTGAAGCTATAGACTGGGTTGTGTAAGTTGCCCGGACTTCGCCTGACCCTGTTGCAACAGCGGCATAATCGATTTTTCCAGTGTTTTTTTATGGACACGGCCTAAAAAAGTATCTGAGATATTTCCCTGTCTGTCGAAAATGACCGTATAGGGCAATACAGACATCTCGTTGCCCGCAGCTTCTGCCAAAGACATGGCGCTCAAACCGCCAATTAATACCGGGTAGTTGATTCCAAATTCTCTGCTGTATGCAACGACTTTTTCTTTCTGATCAATGGCAATACCGATAAAAGTGAGTCCTTGATCCTGGTATTCCTGTTGCATTTCAATAAATTCAGGAATTTCTTCACGGCAGGGCGTGCACCAGGTAGCCCAGAAATTAGCAATAATTACATCGCCTTTCCATTGCGATACAGGCTGAGACACCCCGTTAAGGTCTGGCAGGTTTGCCGATAATATGGCCTCAGCGCCTTGTTTACTCATTGCATCGGACAGTGGTGGCTGAGGACCGTCCATAAAATGCGCTCGAAGCCAGACGCCAGCAGACATGGCGACAATAGCGGCGGCGCAGAATAAAATGATTTGGCTTAATTTTGGCATCAATACATTCCTTGTAGTCTGTACGGCATTTAAGCAGCGTATGCTGTTTTGCTGGATTGTGGCGGCTTTTAGATTAACACGGCATTTAATACAGTCAGAAAATCGTCTTTGTTAAGAAATCCTATGATCCTGATATCCGGAATTTCCTTGCCGTGCCGGTCAATAAAAAGAATGCCGGGTGGGCCAAACAGACTAAACCGTTTTAGTAGTGCAGCATCATCCGCAGTTCCATGGGTGACGTCGACTTGCAGCAGCTTAACATTGTTCAGTTTAGCTTTCACTTTAGCATCAGATAACGTAAATCGTTCCATTTCCTTGCAGGAAATGCACCAGTCAGCGTAAAAATCAACCATGACATACTGATTGTTTTCACTGGCCAGGCGAATATGTTCGTCCAATTCTTCAATGGTTTTGACGCGCTGGAATGGAATATGGTCGCCTGAACTGCCGAATGAATTATCGCCAATGGTCGTGGAAGTGGCGATATTGAATTTGGATAATGGCTGAAGTACATCACGGCTGCCTGACAATACTCCAATCAGTAATGCAACACCAACCAGCAACGAGATGACGCCGACACCCTTGAGAAATTTTCGAGATCCGGACGAGCGCGGAGGCAAAGGATCAATCGCGTGTAGATAAATTGCTGAGATTATCAGCAGTGTAGCCCATAATAGCATGTGCGTGACTTCGTTGATGACGGGAGAAATCAACCAAATCGCAACAGCAAGCAGAAGCACGCCAAAAAACTGTTTAATCGATTCCATCCATGGCCCCGCTTTGGGCAGCAATGCACCCGCAGAAGTGCCCAGCAACAGCAATGGCACACCCATACCCAGTGCCATCACAAAAAGAGCAGAACCGCCCAGCACAACGTCGCGCGTTTGACTGATATATAACAGCGCACCAGCTAGCGGAGCAGCAACACACGGACCGACAATTAAAGCCGATAATGCGCCCATGCCGAAAACACTAGTTAAATGTCCTCCTTTCAGTTGCCCGGCCCCTTCAGATAATTTGCCTTGCAGGCTGCCGGGTAATTGTAGTTCGTAAAAGCCAAACATTGAAAAGGAGAGCAGCACAAAAATCAATGCAAAGGTGCTCAACACCCAGACATTTTGTAGGGCTGCAGACAGCATTGAACCGGATAGACCCGCCATGACGCCGGCAATTGCATAGGTAATCGCCATGCCCAGCACATAAGCCAATGCCAAAACAAATCCTCTGCGTCGGGTGAGGTGTTTACCTTTTTGTGCAATTATGCTGGATAAAATGGGAAACATCGGAAAAACGCATGGGGTAAAGGCAAGTAGTAGGCCTATGCCGAAAAAGCCGCTTAGTATCAACCAGAAACTACCGGTTTCAAACATGCGATCAATTTTGTAAGCTTCTGTTTCTATAACGGGTATGTGCTGTGACGATTGTGCGGGCATTTGAAACAGATCCGCGGCCGGGTCGTAAGGTGCGGCGGAGGCCTGTCCACTGACTGCATTCGCGACTGCATTAACTGCCTGCATAGCAGGCAGAGCTATGTCGAATTCCTTTTTAATGGGGGCATAGCAAACACCCACCGGTTCGTTGCAGCCTTGGTATGTTGCGGTCAGCAACAACGATTCTGCCGCTGATTTTTCCGGGCGCTTTAAAGAAATGACAGCTTGTACCGGTTCGTAATAGACTTCGACATAACCAAATGTCAGGTCTTCTTTCATTTTTCCCTTGGGCAGGGATACTTTTTCAATCAGCGTATCAGTCGATTGCGGTTCAAAAGCAATCTTATCGCGATAAACATAATAATTTTTAGCAGGCGCTAGCTTAGCAATCAGTGTATTGGCATCGCGTACTTCCAATGTCATACGGAATGCTTCATCCGGAGGAAGTAGTTCCTGCTGATTGCTTTGTCCAAGATTGATGCCGAGTTCTTGTAGTTTCGAAAACAGACTGCCGAATGAACCACTCTCCTGCGCAACCGCGTTCGGGCTAGTCAGAGAAAATAACAAAATCAGGATCGGAAATAGACGCATATATATTAATGTTATGTTAGGTTGTTTCTTCGATAATCCATTGCAAATAATCAGATAAACCACCGGTAATAGGGACAGTTATCACCTCGGGTAGTTCATAGGGATGCATCGCTACAATAAGTTCTTCCACCTGTTGGTAATGTGCTGGCTGGGTTTTAATAAAAATTGGAATTTCATCAGCAATTTCGGTGTTGTTTTGCCAGCGATAAACAGATGTACACCCGTTCATTATATTTACGCAGGCTGCAAGTCGCTTGTCTATCAATGCTTGCGCAAACGTTAGAGCGCTTTTTTTGTCTGGAAAATTGGTTATAACAAGCATTGTTTCAATCATCTTAGTGATTATTATAGAATGTTTGCACCGCTTTGTCCTTTCATTCACTTTATTGACAAAGGGGAATGTGGTAAGCATTTTGTGGTGACAGCTCAATAAAATTTTGTGCATTGGTCTTGATGGTGGCATCCTAATTGCGCAGAATAGGTGCAGTGATCATCTATTAATTGGCGAATACAGGGATTGAAAGTGATGAAACGTTTTTTTTTATTGATACAGATACTTGCTATATTGGCGCCAGTGACGGTGTTTTTCGGATATATCTTAATGGATGAAGGCGACCAGTTTACCGCAGAGCATTACATGATAACCGGGTTAAGCGCATTACCGTTTGGTATTGCTTTGCTGGTCAAGTTCTTGATGTCAGATGTGGATAACAAATCAGATTGATTTTTTTGGCTTAAGGTACATAAACAGTAACAGCGTTAAAATCAAACAATCATGAATGCTACATGCAGTAGCGCACTGCTTGCTATCGATCAGGGTACCACTAGTACCCGTGCTATATTGTTTTCAGCGCAGGGTGAAATTCTTGCTGCCAGGCAAAAAGAACTGAAGTTGTTGTATCCCCGAAAAGGATGGGTGGAACAATATCCTGTAGAGATCTGGGAAGATACCTTATGGGCCTGCAGGGGTGTGATTGCGGACGCGCAAAAAAATAATATTAAAATAGCTGGTATTGGGATTACCAATCAACGTGAAACCAGCGTGATTTGGGATCGAGAGACGGGAGAGCCTGTCTATAATGCGATCGTCTGGCAGGATCGCAGAACCGCAGACAGATGCTTAGAAATAAAAAAATCTGGGCATGAACCGTTGATTACAGAGAAAACCGGGTTGCTTGTCGATCCATATTTTTCGGCCACCAAAATTGCCTGGATGCTTGATCACATCGATGGCGTTCGTACGCGGGCGGAAAAAGGCGAACTTGCTTTCGGCACTGTGGATACGTTTTTGTTGTGGAAGCTGACGCAGGGTAAAGCGCATACGACTGATATTACTAATGCATCGCGCACCCTGTTGTTTAACATTTCCACTCAGCAGTGGGATGCTGAATTGTTGCGACTATTCAATATTCCAGCCAGTATTCTCCCGAATGTTAGCGACAATGTTGCATGTTTCGGTGAAACAAAAGCCGACCAGCTAGGCGCTGCATATACTATTGGCGGTATGGCCGGTGATCAGCACGCTGCTTTGGTCGGGCAGGGATGTTTTGAACCTGGCATGATCAAAGCGACTTATGGTACCGGTTGTTTTGCATTAATGAATACCGGACGCAGTCATACAATCTCTAAGAACAGGCTGCTAACAACCATTGGTTACCGTATTGGCAGCGATATTTGTTATGCACTTGAGGGTTCCATTTTTACGGCCGGTGCTGCAATACAGTGGTTGCGGGACAACCTAGGTTTGTTGACCGATGCACGACAAAGCGAAGCAGTAGCCCGTTCAGTTCCTGACAGTAATGAAGTATATTTCGTTCCTGCTTTTACGGGACTTGGTGCGCCGTATTGGAAGCCGGATGCACGTGCGCTGATTACAGGAATCAGTCGTGAAAGCAAAAGTGCACATATCGTCCGGGCTGCTTTGGAAGCGCAGGGTTATCAAAGCCGCGATTTAATTGACGCCATGGAATCCGAGTTTGATCATGCGCGTTCCAGCGAAGTATTACGTATTGACGGCGGTATGGCTGGTAACGACTTTGTGTGTCAGTTTCTTGCAGATATGTTAGAGCGAACGGTTGAAGTTCCCCAAGTTATGGAAAGCACTGCCTGGGGCGCGGCTGCTTTGGCAGGACTGTACTGTGGATTATTTGGCGGATTCGATGATATTTCCAGAAACTGGGTTTGTGACCGCCGCTACAAACCACAGATGACTGAAAATGAAAGGCATAAACTTTATGCCGGATGGAAGCATGCTATAAAAACACTATTGGATTAGTCATGTCTATCAATTGACTGCTAGCGCTTTATTCTATGAATAGAGCGCTGGTATATTTCATTTGTATGTTTGCTGTAATCACTTCGTTGTCTGATGTGTGAAATTTTTTTATAAACACAACGCGCTTTTTAAATAGATCATCGTGTCCAGATTGCGGCATAGGGCATCGGACTGTTTATTGGATAAACTTGATGGGGAAACGCAATAAAAATAACAATATGTTTTTGAACCAAGAAAACGACAAGATAGTATTGATTGGTGGTTTGCTGTTAATGGGACTCACTTTGGTTACAGGCATTGCTGTTTACAGTGTGATGCGTCAACAAATCGAGTCGTCACTTGGCAGAGGACTGGATGTGGCGTTGCAAGGCAAAGCACATTTGCTGGAAAGTCAGATCGAAAAAGGCCTGGCGGATACACGTGCGCTGGCTAGCCGTCCTTTTTTGGTTCAGTCGATACAGCAACTGAAAATTCATTCTGACAACCATGCAGCGCGTGGTGATCTGGAAAGTAATATTGATTCATTGATTCAATCCGGTTTTTCTGCAACAGTGATTTATGATATGCATGGCAACCAGTTGGTTAGAGCAGGGCGTTTTTCCGAGAAACAGGCACAGGCTTTGCCATTGGGAGAAATGGTTGATGCCACATTAATCTGGGACGGTGAATTTGTTCTGCACACGCGCGCAACAGTGTTCAACCAGGTTGGTCAGCCTATTGGTAGTATCCAGACAGAAACGACTTTACCTCAATTGACGCGCAGTTTTAGTGAGATCAGATCAATCGGGGAAAGCGGTACATTCATGCTATGTGCGCCTCCTCAAAAGAATGAACAGAAAATGGCGTGCCTGATCAGTCAGATTGATGGTGTACAGTTTAGATATCTAACACGTGTGGCGGAAGGCGGTGTGCTACCCATGGATTATGCACTTAGTGGCAAAAGCGGTGTCATTGCAGTCACCGATTATCGGAACGTATCGGTTATTGAAGCATATGCGCCTTTGGGTGCGATTGGTCTGGGCATGATTCTCAAACTGGATGAGGCGGAATTGTTCAAGCCTGTCACTGAAAAGCTCAAAATAATTATGTTGTATCTCGGCTTGTTAATCATTGCCGAGGTATTGTTGCTTAATTGGTTTATCCGCAAACTGATTAATTCAGAGCGGAGGGCTCAGATTGCCAAAAAAAAAGCCGAACGGTTTTCATATGAATTGAGTCTAAAAGAGCTTGAATTACGTGAACGCCTGAAAGAGATCACGTGTCTTTATGAAATTCGGCGCGGAATTGGCACGGAATTATCGGTTGATGAGATATGCCAACAAATTTTCAAACATCTGATTCCGGGCATGCAATTTCCGGAGACAGCTTCCGCCTCAGTCGAAATTGATGGTAAACGGTTTGTTTCTGCTACATACACCGGGCTTCAAGATAATACTTTGGTATCGAAAATCATCGTAAACGGGCAACCCTGCGGCCAACTGAGCGTTTATTATCCTGATGACAAAGCTTTCCTGGAAGTTGAAGAACAGAAGCTTATTGATACCATTACAGTCGATTTGGCGAACTGGCTTGAACGCAAACAGGTCGATGAATTGTTGCGTGAACGGTTAAAAGAGATTACCTGTTTGTATGAAATACGACGGGGAGTCAGTACTGAACTTTCGATGGACAAAGTCTGCCAGAATATTTTTGATTATTTGATTCCTGCGTTGCAGTTTCCAGAATTAGCATCAGCTGTTATCGAACTCGACGGCAAGCGTTTTATTTCAGGAAAATATGATGCACGGCAGGCAAAATTTCATCTCTCCAGAGCAGATCAGGAACGGGTATGCGACGATTGCTACAATCACCGTGATTCCGTTGGACATGTTTTGCGGTCAAATATCAGTTTGGGTAGCAAGTCTTGTGGTTATATCAGCGTTGAATACCCGGAAGACAGGCCGCTTTTTATCCAAGAAGAGCAAAAGCTGATAGATGCGATCGCCAGCGATCTGGAAAGCTGGCTGGACCGTAAACGGTTGGAGCAGGCGCTGGTGTTTGTTGCTGAGGAACAAGCACATACTATCGGGCAGGAACTGCATGATAATTTGGGACAGCAGATCGCGGCCATCAGTTATCAGGCCAGAGCGCTGGAGAAGAAGATCGCAGTTTTGGGTAGTGACTCGATGGCAGCTATTGCTGCATCGATTGCTGCACAGGTACAGACCGCGGTCGTGCAAATCAAGCAACTGGCGCAGGGGTTGCTGCCATTTGAGCTGGAAGCCAATGGTGTTGTCGCTGCGCTTGAAAAACTTGCATCAAGAATTGCCAGTACCTATTCAATAAACTGTAATTTTATCTGTGACAACAAGATACAGATTGACGACCAAAATCTGGCGCTTAATTTTTATAGAGTTGCGCAGGAGGCTACAAATAACGCAATCCGTCATGGTGGCGCACAGCATTTGACAATATCTCTTGCTAAGGAGGATGATAAACTGGTTTTATCCATCAGTGATGACGGTTGTGGTTTTTCCTTGGATACAAATGATAAGAAAACCTCAGGCATGGGTATTAAGATCATGCAATATCGTGCCAAGCAATTGGGTGCGAAACTGAATGTTTTGTCGCGAACGGAAGGTGGCACCGAAGTACGTCTTGAAATGGGAATGGTTTAAGTATGTCGGATTCAAAAGCACAGATTTTACTGGTTGATGATCATCCGATGATGCGTCATGGCATGGCGATGCTCATCAACATGGAGCCTGATCTGGAAGTATTTGCACAGGCCGGAGATGGCGAAGAAACGCTGGCCATTCTTAGGAACAATCAACATGTTGACATTGTATTGTTGGATGTCACACTTAAAACTATTTCGGGCTTCGAAGTCATTAAAAATATCCACAGTCATTATCCTGAATTGCCTGTACTTTTTGTCTCTATGCATGACGAAACCATTTATGCCGAGCGCGCTCTACGCGCTGGTGCGCGCGGCTACGTCATGAAACAAGAGCCCGGTGAAGTATTGGTCAATGCCATACGTGAAGTGCTTCAAGGTAAAATTTATTTGAGCAAAAAGCTGCATGAGAAACTGCTCAACCGGATTGTGGCAGGTAAAGTTGAACCAGAATCACCCATCACAAAGCTCACTCCCAGCGAGTTTGAGGTGCTGCATTTAATCGGATCGGGACATAGCAGTCAAGAAATTGCCAATTTATTAAAACGCAGCATTAAGACAATAGAAACCCATCGTTTTAATATACGCACCAAATTGAATTTGAAAGACAGTGCTGACTTGATTCGCTACGCCACACGCTGGATTTCAGAGGAGAGGTAATGGCGGTGTAGTTGCTAATCAGTTGTCTATGTATTTCTCCGGGCAAACCACCTAATGGTTTTGCTTACGATAAAACAATAGTTTTCCCAATATTAAAACTGCTTTGAATTGGCTAGTATGGTGTTCGTTTTGAACGCTTGGAGAATGACCAATGAGAGCTTTAAAAACCATAGCAGTTAAATATTTTGCAGTTTTTGCGATTTTTATTTTGATTTCAGCTTGCGCACAGATAAATCCGCAAACTTCTGCAGGAAACGGCATAGGAAATCTAAATCATGCCGCGCTAACTGAACATCATGAGAACCTTGCCAGGTCAATGCAAGCCAAGGCTGAAGAGCAAAAAAGGATAATCAATAACAGATCCCGTTTCAGTAAGTTTGGTAGAAATGCCCGCAATGCCAAAAATCGTATCTTGTGGAGAATTGACAATTATGAAAAAGCTGCGGAAATGAATTATGCCAAAGCTGCTTATCATAAAAAAATTGCCCAAGAACAAGCGGGACGCGAGGTATATACAAATTCAGAAAAGAATAGAGAGCAAATTGATAAAGCAAGATTCAACTTCGATAAAAAGGCACCGGTAAATACAAGCATTTTTGAAGATGCTTTATAACATTCAAAGCTTTGTTAAGAAGCATAACTAGTTAAGCAGATCCATCATATGATCAGATTTTTATCTGAAGAGGTTTCCGATGTTTGCAGTTCTGGCGGAGTCCTGTTTACCTCATTCGGACAGAGTCTAATGGTTTCCCTGATAGAAAAACAAGTGTTTCCCTAATAGGTGTGTCGTGAAAAATGATTTATTATGGAGAAGTTACTCCATTAACAACGATATTGTTTTTTATTACATTACTTCTCTTTTTTTGTGTAAGCCGTTCCAGCCACTCATTATCAGGCGGCTTACCTTTTTTGTCCGGTTTCAGTAAAAAATAGTAACCGTCCAACTCCATAACCTGTCATTCTTTCAATTTTAGTGACTGAATGAATTCCGGTGTAACGGCAGCAACTTATTATATAAATCTTATGAAATAAGGGGCCTAAATCCTTTTTATCTAATGCTGAGCTCGGCTTGTTTTTGTATTCTCAGAATTATGGGGTAAAGCATAATGTGTCTTTGCTTTGTATCTCAATGAAATTGCGATTTAATATCATTTCAATTGAGTCGACTATTGCGGAGGTAAGCTGCAATGAACACGGAATGCTTTGTTGAAGATATTGATGATGTTGCGGATGGTTTGATACCGGATAGCAGGATTGTAGAGATTATCGATGAAATAGAGTTTGTCAAAGATAATATCGATTACCTTGATCTGTAATCGATAGATTGTACCTAATAAGCATAAAAACAGACTTAAAAGATGGCAGCCAGCCGGATTAAGGTGATGTGAGTTTTTTCTTTTTTTTGTTTTCATACATAAGCGAATCCGCTTGTGTTAAAAGATCATCCAGTGATTCGAAATCTTTAGCTTTACCGATGATCTTGCCTTCACTATAGCTGATACGGTAGCTTTTATTACTACGCGTGTTGGCCATGCTGATGGCTTCAGCGAGTCGTTTAGCTGCCGTTTCTATTTCCCGATTCTTGCTGAGAACTACGAATTCATCACCGCCAATGCGTGCTATAGTTTCATTACGGCGAAAATTTGCTTTCAAAAGATTGGCGAATTCCATGATCATTTCTGATCCGATTTGATGGCCTAACGTGTCATTGATTTTTTTCAAACCATCGAGATCAAAATAAAGCAATATTAGTGCGGTGTCGTTACGCAGACTTTCTGAAAAAGCGTGCTTGCCTAAAATTGAAAAGGCTCGAAGATTATAGAGACCGGTCATCTCGTCTGTCAGTGCCAGTGTCCGTAAGTCGTTTTCCAGATGACTGACTTTGTTGGAAAGCCATAAAATTATAAAAAAGAACATCAACGATAGTAATGTGGCCGACAAGGCGATTTGAATTTCTTGCGAAGCCCCCCTTGGATCCAGAAAGTAATTAATAGCGCTAATGACCGCAAACGGGCCTATGATCGCCCAGGGTAATGCAACTCTGGCTGTATAGCTGCCAATACCTGAGCCAAGAAATAGCGAAAAAATTCCGTGATCAACACCGCGAACGAAGTTTGCAAAAGTCAGCAGACACATACTAATAAATGTGTGATAAGAAATTAGCGTTTCTGTGGAGTGGCTATAAAGGCTTGCGGCCGAGAAGAGGTAGCCCGAAAAAATCACGAGTACCATGCCAATCAACAGCAAGGTCAGAAAATCACGTGGATTGTTACTGTGTTTTTGGTCGTTTTCAGTTTTTACAACGACAAAAGAAGCGCCAAGCAAATAAAAAAATATAATGCTATGAACAGGTACTCCGCCAGAAAATTCTGCATAATGATTTTGCGGTAGGATTGTTTCGAAAATATTGGTCTGTCCGCTTAAATAACCATACAACGCCAGTGTTGCGATAAAAATAACGGCAACTCCGCACAGGCGGATAACCAGAATATTTGCATTATTTCGGATCAGCAGGATGGCCAATGCGCTAATTAAAATGGATAATGCAGTATTTTGTTTCATCAGCCACCAACCATCTGGCAGCCATGTTGCGACGGTAGGTATTATCCATCCACTTAGTATAATGGTGGCAATACTACCTGCCACGGCTAAACACGCAACCTGTGCGTAAAATAAGCCTGACAAACGTTTGGAATTCGGTAGTTCCAGTTGTTGATCAAAATTACTCATGCAAATTTAATTGTTTCAAATGGTAAAGCCTATATCTGTGTTAGTGAAAAATCGGGCTAGACGTCGAGTTAATTTTAGACTAACTGAATACTAAATCGGTTTAATTCTATTGTTTTGCATTTTTAATATAGAACGAAAGATTGGTTCAACGATGTCATGATAGATGTAATCCATATGGGTGACAGCCAAATTGCTAATTTGCTAATGTACGTAGTCGTTATACACTGGTATCATAAAACCTCTAGATCGCTGACCATTCAGTAAAAGGGTAGTAGGTTTGGGCTTGCTGTGTGGACTTAATTGCCAAAGTCAATCAATAGCCAACTTCAACGGCCCCTGTATGGATTAACTTACAGCGCTATGCTGAATGGTGCTTTTAAAACAACAAGAATATATCGTGTAGACTGATTCATGACCACTTCTAATCATACGTTTTTACGTGCTTTACTAAAGCAACCCATAGAATATACACCCATTTGGATGATGCGCCAGGCAGGACGTTATCTGCCTGAATATAATGAAACGCGCGCCCGAGCTGGTGATTTTCTTACTTTATGCAAAACGCCGGCACTGGCTACAGAGGTCACTCTGCAGCCGCTTGACAGGTTTCCATTAGATGCGGCGATTCTTTTCTCAGATATTCTGACTATACCGGATGCAATGGGATTAGGATTGTATTTTGCTCAAGGTGAAGGGCCGATGTTTGAGCGGCCGCTACGCGACGAAAAAAGTATCAGCGCTTTAAAAGTACCTGACCCCGGAGAGGATTTACGATATGTAATGGATGCAGTTGCACAGATACGTAAGGCGCTAAATGGCCGGGTGCCGTTAATCGGTTTTTCCGGTAGTCCTTTTACGTTGGCCTGTTATATGGTCGAGGGGCGTGGTGGAACAGATTTTCGCGAAATTAAGACAATGCTGTATAACAGACCTGAGTTATTGCACCAGATACTGGAAAAAAATACGCAAGCAGTAACCGCATATTTAAATGCTCAGATTGATTCAGGTGCTCAGGCAGTGATGATTTTCGATACCTGGGGTGGAGTGTTGTCGCATACCGCGTATCGGGAATTTTCGCTTGAATATATGCGTCAAATTGTAGCCAACCTCAGACGGGAATGTAATGGTGAGAGAATACCGAACATTGTTTTTACCAAGGGTGGTGGATTGTGGTTGAAAACAATTGCGGATATTGGTTGTGACGCAATTGGCCTTGACTGGACGATTGATATCGGTGAGGCGCGTCGTCAAGTTGGTGAACAAGTTGCTCTGCAGGGCAATCTCGATCCTTCGGTGTTGTTTTCATCGCCGCAAGTGATCGTCAAAGAAGTTGAAAAAATATTAACGAGTTTCGGCAACGGCAGTGGTCATGTGTTTAACTTGGGGCATGGTATTTCTCAATTTACATCGCCCGAACATGCCGCGGCATTAGTGGAAGCTGTTCATTCAATGAGCCGCAGGTTCCATGCCGCGTCTTAGAATGGATAAAGCAGGACTGCCTGCTGATAGTAGTAGAAGGGTAACATTGTGCATATTTTGATTATTGAGGATGATTTGGCCATTGCCGCCAATCTATATGATTTTCTTGAATCTCGGGGTCATAACGTAGATGCCGCCGCAGATGGTGCGCTAGGCTACCACTTGGCGATTACGCAGCAATTTGATGCGATTTTGCTTGATTTGGGTTTGCCGGGGATGAGTGGAACTGCCCTGTGCCAGAAATTGAGACAGGAATCACAGATTGATACGCCGATACTCATGCTGACGGCGCGCGATACGCTTGAAGACAAATTGGTCGGTTTTGAACATGGCGCTGATGACTATTTGGTTAAGCCATTTGCGCTAAAAGAAGTTGAGGCGCGCTTGATCGCACTGCATAAGCGTCATTCTGGGCGCATGGCCAACCGCAGGTTGGAGGTCGATAATCTGTCATATGATCCAAAGACATTTTCGATATGCTTTGAAAACAAAGAAGTTAAACTGCCACCGAAATGCATTCGTTTGTTAGCATTAATGATGAGCGAGCCTGGTCGTGTTTTCAGCCGCAAAGAGCTGGAATCAGAAGCATGGGAAGACGTACAAGAGACCAGCGATACGTTGCGCAGTCATATGCACGTCTTGCGGCGCGCCTTGCTGCGCGCAGGCGGTTATGATCCGATAGAAACAGTTCACGGTATTGGTTATTGCCTAGGTTCTCGTGCTAAAGCTCAGGATTGAACATGGTTTACGCTTGCGCGTTGCAAATGCGCTGGCAAATTTCTGTATTATTACTGTGGGTGCATTGGGGGTCATTCTGTATGTTGCTTCAGATAATATCGAAGAAGCGCACATCAGACAGGTGATCAAAATGGAGATGGACCATCTAGTGCATCGATACCGTAAACACTCTGATTTTTATTCTCAAATTGGTTCACATTTAAAGAGCTATGTCATACGAAACATTGATGATGAACTACAGATTCCATCTTATTTTCGTGGATTGAATACTGGATATCATCGTATTTACTACGATTTCGAAGATATTCACGTTTTGGTTCAAACTATTGATGATGTCAAATTTCTGGTTGCATACCGCATTGCATTACATAATCAGCGGTTAAGTGAGTTGCGATTGCTGATTTTGCTGTCCTGGATAGCGGTTGTTGCAATTGCCTTCGTTGTTGGTTATGTATTGGCGGGAATACTGGTCAAGCAGGTTACGGATCTGGCTGAGCGTGTAAAGCTGCTTGCGCCAGGTGATGTCCAAGGCGCGCCTTTGATGCAGACAGACATGGATAAGGAAGTGGCGCAGCTTGCATCCGCGCTAGATGACTACCAGAACAGAATACGCCGTATGTTGCAGAGAGAACAAGAATTTACTGCCAATATTAGTCATGAATTGAGGACGCCGATTACGACTATCCTCACCAGTTGCGAATTATTGGACGCTGAACCGGGCCTTCCCGACAAGGTGCGTATGAGAATTAAACGGATTGAATCGGCCACAACCAGGATGGGTGAGCAACTGCAGGCCTTGCTGTTTCTTGCGCGTGAACAGGCGCTGGGGGTGATGGAGCCTGTAGCGATTGCAGAATGCGTGAACGATGCTGTTGAGCCTTTATATCCGTTGATTCATCGGAAAAAATTAAAATTTATAGTCAATATTGCACCGGATGTGATTTTTCTATTAAATCGCCAAGCGTTGCATACAGCATTAACGAATTTACTGCGCAACGCAATCCAGTATACAGAGAAAGGCTATATTCACGTCGATTACAGTCACGGAAATTTGACGATCACTGATACCGGGATAGGTATTGACTCTGCATTCCTGCCATTGTTGTTCGAACGGTTTTTTCGTGGTACGACCCATGTCGAAGGGCTTGGAATAGGGCTGCCTATTGTAAAACGTATCTGTAATCATTATGGCTGGATGATCAGTGTCGAAAGCGAAGTAGGGCGTGGGACTACGTTTCGAATTACCTTTCCATCTCAACTGGCTTCAAATATCAAACCGGCATGAGTATGCTTTATACATATGTCATATCTTCAGATTTCGATGATTGAGTACTGACGCAGAAAATAAGCATCGATAGAAGTAGCTATCATAAAAACACAGTTGTATCTTTTAACCGTTGGATACACCGGATTATTAGCATCGGTTGCTTCAATTGAATAAAGATTATCTGATGACTCATGCTAAGGAAATAGTCAAAACGAATAAAAGTGCCTGTACACCACTCGGAATAATTCATGAAGCGGTTTCTATTTTCGTTTTATAGAACAGTTGTTCTCACAGAAAATAATTCATACAAGTTATTAAAATACAATATTAAGCGCATCGATTATAAGGTTGTGCTGGTTTGTTTAATGACTGCGCTGGTGCTGACCTGTACTCATTATTTTGGTGATTTCAGATATCTGGTTTCGGTTTTGCGGGACTGGGGTCTCGACGATTCGGCCTTAAAATTACATCGTGCAATGACTATTCATCCTGATGCCGACTTGTATAGGGCGCTTTACTGGGCGTCAGTCATTATCTTTTTCTACTGTGTGTTACCGGCGGCTTGTATCAAATGGGTATTCAGGGACAAATTTTCCGATTACGGAACGAGTTTTCAGGGTGCTTTGAAATACTATCGACTCTATATAGGGATGCTAATTGTCATGGTGCCATTGGTCATCTATTTTTCGGCAACTGATAGTTTTTTAAAGATGTATCCATTTTATAAAGTTGCGCCAGGTGACAGTTTGTTTCCCAAGTTTTTTATTTGGGAAATCTTTTATTTTATGCAGTTTGTGGCTCTGGAGTTTTTCTTTCGGGGTTTTATTCTGCATGGAACCAAACACCGGTTTGGATTTTATGCAATTTTCTTTATGACGGTGCCCTATTGCATGATTCATTTCGGTAAGCCTATGCCTGAGACTATAGCCGCCATCATTGCCGGTGTGGTGTTGGGGTATATGAGTTTAAAGAGTCGGAATATTTGGATGGGTGTATTTGTTCATTGCAGTGTTGCTTTTATGATGGATATTTCGGCATTGATTCGTCAGGGCGTATTTATCGGCCAGGATGATTCAATGTAACAAATCGAACAATGGCCAGATATTGATCGTTTGAATCTGTTTATAAACTGTATTCTATGCCGGATTGCGCCAAATTAATGAGACCGATGTTCACTTCATTCAACGGCGTATTTGCGGCCAATAGCGTCAGGTCAGTTGTAGAAAGCTGTTTGTTATCGAGTAATTCTATATAAGGTTGTTTTTCATCCGGGGTAGGATCTAGACCGTACAGATTATGCCAGAGCAGTGTAACAAGATCATTGTGATCATGGACGCTCAAAGCGTTCAGCGCTGTATGCGCAAGTTCTGCATCGCTGGAGCCGTTGTCTATTAATGACAGGCCGACACCCATAAGATCCAAATTATTCACCGCATCGTCGCCGAATGTTACACCCAGCAGTTTGGCAATCTGTCCTGCGTTGCCATCAATATCGAGTGCCAATCCGACATCATCGAATTTCAGCCGTTCAATCTCTCTAAGTATGTCACTGCCATCTGCTCCAGCCTGATGTGTTATCAAGTATCCTTCGGTAGTTTTGTTTAGTATATATTCCGCCAATTCTCCTGTGAACAATACTTTGTCAATACCTGAACCGCCCAGGAATACATCGTTACCTTCCATGCCTACCAGGATATCACTTCCGTCATTCCCGGATAAGATGTTATCAAATTGATTGCCGTAAATTTCGTCGTCATTTGTGCCGCCACTGGCATTTTCTATAATAGTGTCGTACGCGATCCAGATATTTGGGACCGAGATATTTTCAGTTTCGCTGATGGCATGAACGGTGTTACCGATATATGAACCGCTGCCTTCGTGCAATTGAATATAAGCAGCTTGGTCTCCTGTGTAACTGATTGTATCCGTACCGCCAGCATCGAGAACGGTTTCGTGATAAATTTCATCATCGGTGTAGCGTAAAATATCGTCACCAGTATGGTAGCCTCTATTCGCGCCGTAAATATGCTGGATGGCCAGGATATCGAGTGGCATCGGCGTGGTAGGATAATAATCGAAGATTGAATTTTGATCATCCGGTATTGCAGCATAGCTCATGATTGTGGATGACATGGTGTTCTCCGTAGCTGGAAAAGTGGGATCGTCAAAGGGATGAGTCAGTCCCAGCGCGTGTCCTATTTCATGGAGAATTGTCAAAAATGAAAAATTACCGGGATTCCATTCACGATTTGCGCTCGCGCTTGATTTGTTGATCCAGATGTCACCGCCCCAGACTCCGTGGGCAGGCAAGTAGGCCCATGCTTCTGCAGAATCTAATGCCGGCACTTCAGTGTAAGCAATGCGGATGTCTCCGACAGTATTTCGCGTCTCGTTTATCAATTCGAACTCGATATCGGCAGCAGCTGCCCATTGTTGCAGTGCTACATCAAAATCGGATCGATTTGATGATGTAAGTGGCGTGTAGGAAGCGCTCCAAGGCTCGTCACCGGGAGCATAGCCGGTGAAAGGATCTATAGACCATACTGCATTTCTTTCAGGAAAACTGTAAGAAATTTTGTGATCTGCCCAGCGGAAGCCCTGTATAAGTGCGTCAACGGCATTAGAACCGGTTAAACCGGTTGGAATGATGTTGCTGAAAGAGAAAGGTGTTGGCATATAGCTCTGTCAAATCAATAATAACTATTGAATTCACTATGAGTGATGTTTCAAAACAATAGACAATATTTAAGAGCTTTTTATCCGCTGTATTTGTTGCCATTCTTATCCATTGCAAAGCGCATGCACTCTTTCAGCAACATCTTGATCAGTATTTTGCTCGGCTTCGTAGCGTTTTGATTCGTAGGCCCAGTCCAGATTACCACGCATCCATGAACGCAGAACCGCAATATATTTTTTTACGACTTGATCGGGCACATCAGTGAATCTGGGTAATTCTTTTTCAAGTGCTTGGAATTGTCGAATCTGATCATCTACGAGATTTTTAACCATATTGACCGCTTCTTGCAAGCTGATATTCAGTTCGTGTTGCATTACTAGGACCAGGTTGTGCATATCGCCATGCGCTTTTTCTTTCTTTAAAGAAATAATATCATTGGACCAGCACACAACATTGTTAGTCAGGCTGGCAAGTTTCATCAAACATGGATGTGCGCGTGCCGTACAGGGTATATCGATATTTTCGGCGATTTCTATCAGTTCTATATCGGTCAGCAGTCCGCCACTGAAAGGGCGCATCAGCATGTAGCTGTCTGTGTCTGGCCATCGGTTAAGATAGCGGTTCTGAGCTTCCCAGAATGTTGCTTCAAAGTATTCAGCGGCGCTTTTGGCAAACCGCAGCATCCACGATTTTGAAGATAACGGTTGCAGACGGCAATAAATGTCGTGCAAGGCATGAATCAGTGGAATGTCGTTAGGTTTGGTCGAATAACCGGAAAGAATTTCAATGCATCGGCTATGTAACGCCGATAGACGATCAGGATGTTTACCTAAACCGCTTTCGTCACATTGGTCATCAATCACAAAAAGCCAGGTGTTCCAGTCTGAAATGATTTCAAGTCTGTCCTGTGCCGCATTGGGATAGGCGCGTGCTGCAAGTCGGCCGAATTTGGATAATTGCAGGCGTTTAAATGCTTTTTCATTTGCTACCAGTCTGAAATGCCTGACCCACTCAAGCGTATGATGATGCACTTTATCGGCAAAAGGGCTAATTTTTTCTGGAAAAGGGCATGATAAGT
Source organism: Burkholderiales bacterium (assembly GCA_024235755.1). Classification (GTDB taxonomy): domain Bacteria; phylum Pseudomonadota; class Gammaproteobacteria; order Burkholderiales; family Nitrosomonadaceae; genus Nitrosomonas. Next base: position 96,178 of record JACKLV010000008.1, read on the forward strand.
GGGGCAGAATAATGTTTTCATTCGACATAGCAGAACACCTCAATTAACCAAGTGAATTAAATAAGAGCTAAGTGTATCAACGAATAGATTACGGATATAACTTAAAGAAGCATGATATAAAGCCCTTGTTTAAAAAAACGTGTCTGCATATTAAATTGCAGTTAACAGGCCGCTGTTTAAACACGTTTTCGAGTCGGTAAACAAGCCGATGCGAAAGGCAGAAACAGCTGACAATATTACACGGGTAGAGTACTAGCAGCATGCGACCGTATTTCGGCAATCTGCCAATGTAACACTTTGTCACGGTATAATTCCGCACTGTTACATTTTTAGCCTGTGGTGTTTTCACGACCGATCCTGCATAAATTATAAAAAGGGTGTTATTTGAAGTTCAGTAAACAACTTATTAAGGAAATTGACGCCGTTTTGCCGCAGGTACAATGTCGTCAATGTGGATTCGCCGGTTGTGAGCCGTATGCAGCAGCCATTGTTGCGGGACAAGCGGATATTAATCAGTGTCCACCGGGCGATTCGGCTGTAATTGATAAAATAGCGGCGCTTTTAAATATTGATGCCAAACCGTTAAATACTGAGCATGGTTTTCCCAAACCCAGGTCGGTTGCGGTGATTGATGAAAACCTCTGCATCGGGTGCACTTTTTGTATCCGTTCCTGTCCGGTTGATGCAATCGTGGGTGCGGCCAAACAAATGCATACTGTCATTTCTTCTGAGTGCACCGGCTGTGAATTATGCCTGTCGCCTTGCCCGATGGATTGTATTCGTATGGTACCCGTTGCATCCCAGGCTGATGCCGAAAAGCCAGAGCAAAGTGTATGCGACAGTCAAGCCGACAGAGCGCGTATGCGGTATCAATTACGGTTGCAAAGACTCGGTCAGAATAAAATGCAAATACCGGATACGCCGACTAAGCCCGATACGGATACAATGGGCAATCAAATGGTTGCCGATAAAATACGTAAACAGGCAGCCGTGCAGGCCGCGTTAAAGCGAGCCGCCGTCATACGCGCACAGGCAAATGATAAAAGCTCAAAGTCGCGATCGACTACACTATGAATGCAGCCAAGCGTCATGAAATCTTCGCATGCCTGAAGTCTGCCAATCCACATCCCACAACGGAACTGGAGTATTGTTCACCGTTCGAGTTATTGATTGCGGTGATACTTTCCGCGCAGGCAACTGATAAAAGCGTCAATCTGGCAACCCGGAAGCTGTTTGCCCTGGCGGATACACCACAGAAACTGCTCATGTTGGGTGAAGAAAAGTTATTGGATAGGATTAGAAGTATCGGATTGTACAAAACAAAAGCAAAAAATATTCTTGCTACTTGCCAGATACTGGTCGATGAATATGACGGTGAAGTGCCCCGGACGCGTGAGCAGTTGGAGAAATTACCCGGCGTCGGCCGGAAAACCGCAAATGTCGTTTTAAACACGGCGTTTGGCGAGCTGACTATTGCAGTGGATACACACATTTTCCGTGTTGCAAACAGGACAGGACTTGCGCGCGGTAAAAATGTACTGGAGGTAGAGTTAAAATTGCTTAAAGTCGTACCCAAAGTATTTATGCATGACGCGCATCACTGGTTGATTTTACATGGACGATATGTCTGTAAGGCTAGAAAACCTGAATGCGGCCACTGTGTAATTAGCCATTTATGCGAGTACAAGGAGAAAACAGGTTGAAAGGCTTCAGTGAATTGACAGAAATTGCTTGCTTAAACAGATTGCATTGACATGTTCAAACCAACGAGAGACCAGGCACGTCAGCTTTTCTTTGATACCTGGCGTAAATACCGGCAACAAGAACCGTTGACTGGGATAGAACAAATCGCGTTAGAAGTGATACTGCTCCATCCAGAATATCACCGTATGCTGGAAGATGAAGAACGCTATCGCGACAAGGATTATTCGCCTGAAATGGGTGAAACCAATCCGTTTTTGCACTTGAGTATGCATGTTGCCATAAAAGAGCAGCTTTCTATCAACCAGCCCATCGGTATTAGTGAGCGTTTTATTCAGTTACAGCAACAGACCGGTAATGAACACGATGCGGCGCATCAGGTCATGGAATGCCTTGCGGAAATGCTCTGGCAGGCACAGCGTAGCCAGACTTCACCCGATGCTGCTGTGTATTTCTCCTGTTTGGATAAACAATTAAAAGTCCGTAAAAACTAAAAAAATTTCTTTCAAACAAAGCATTTAGCATTAACATTCAAAATTTAGCTGGCGTCAACATCCGGCCGTTTTGAGTTTCATAACGTTAAGTGATGGATTTTCAATGTTGATCAAAAACTATATTGTCTAAATTCTCGGTTCTGTGGGGCCGGTTCGATCCAATGCGTCTTTAGTGTCGCTCCAATGGACAATGTCTTCGACAAAATAATCGAAGGTACGCGGCATGGAGATTTTGGTTTTTTCATTGTAGTTAATGATGTCCAGTATAAATAAAGCCCGTAATACGCCTCGCCTGCGGTAACCATTTTTTTTCCTGGGAATGACTTGATCGCGCCATGTGCCAAAGTTGATATAAGTTGTCGGGCGGTCCAGGCCGAGATCGGGTTCTTCCTGTAAAGGCTGGTGAGTGTGACCTTCACCATGGATCTGGAAATTATAGTGACGGTATTCCGGCAAAAAGCTGGGAAATTTTTTCAATGTCGATAATTTGACAGTTGGCTTTTGCAAACTGTCAAGAAATGCCAGAATTCGCATCAAACCAGCGATTGACTTTATTTCCAGGCGATGACCGATTGATTTCATGATTTCCAGCGTGCGTTTGGCAAATTTGAGTCCTTTGCGTCGAATCGGTGGCGAGGACTGATAGGTGAAATCCCAACTGAGCCAGTCAATGATGCATTCATACAGTGTGTCTTCGATAATATTGATCATTTTTTGATCTTTTTGCTGCGCGCGCATTCTATCGACTTCCTCCAATATTCTGTTCACAGCAAGGTAAGTCGGACGGTAAAGATCCAGCTCATCGAGAATGCTGTCGAGGCGCGGGTCATGACAATTGGCATCATCCAGTCTCTTTTTGGTTTTGTAAATAAAAGTCGATAACACGCCTGCAGCAACCGAGTCTCCAAAGCAGGGCTCGAAAAATGGTGAGAATTTTAACTGTTGCCAGGTTTCAATTTGCCAGCCGTTGGCAGTTTTCCAAGCCGGTTTATTGTCTTGCGCCCTGATGCGGCTGCAATTTGCTTCATCGCGCCAGTGCCCGTGCGTTGTGAAAAATCTGAAACCGGTGTCGCCATAATAAAAAGGCAAATACGGTGCCAGATGCGGATCAAGAAACATGGATTCATCGCCATACATGCGGCCAATCATTCTGCGTTCCTCATCTGGAATATTTATTACAGGGCGTCCCAGCGCCTTTTCATAAAAATAACGTAATGTCTCGGGAACGCATAGCAATTCTTTATCGTGATTGCCAATTGTCAACACAACTTTTGCGCGAATAGCGCTGAGTTGACTTTCTTGTCTGAGCTTGTTTTCCAGTTCTCGCAGCCAGTGAAAGAAATAGGAGTGCTTGTTTTCGACGATATCTTTAATGATGCTATTGAGAATGGCGGAGAACTCTTCTTTTCTATCGCGTTCCCACGGATAAACTGGGGGTTCGTGAGCTGCCCATTTGCTGCTGCGAATCATGTCGACAATATCTCCATCGAGTACAAAAACAAGTTCGTCGATATGGTAGCGAATACAACGTTGTTTGATGGTGTCGAAGAAAGAATTCCAGGATGCATTGCTTAAATTCTGGAAACCCACTGTGCCATCGGTTAAATGAATATCACTGACACACACACAAAGCCGGTTGCCTCGGTGCTCTGGCGGTTCGTTGACTTCGAGTTTCAGCTGTTCAATTTTGCCAAAACCGATGTTTTTGCGAATTTTATCAATAAAACCGGTTTGTGGTTTATGCTCAGTCCGACTGGATAGCATCGTGCAGGCTCCTTTTAAGCATATGCTAAAAACGTTTAAAATAAGCGAGTTTTTAAAAAGACCGTAGGTCTGAAGCGTATTATCGCGGTTGATTGTTTTCTGCCGATTGACAGAAATTTAACAGTTTTCGGCACGTAAGTGTTAACTGTTTGGTCGTATGCTATGAATTTAACGAACCATATTACCTAAGGAACGACGATTTTACCGATGACCATTCGGATTAGGCCCGCTGAACAGACTGACTATTATTGGTTGCTGGATCTGCATGATACCGTTTACCGTGAATTGATCATCAAGGAATTTGGTTATTGGGATGATGATGAAGAGCTCGGTTTGTTTTTGAAATCATGGGAAACGAAAAAAATAGATGTTATCTTGAAGCAGGAAAAACCGATTGGCATGTTTATTATTGAACAACAGGGCGATTACTTGTGGCTGGACGAAATTCAAATCGATCCTCAGTATCAGAATCATGGTATTGGTACGGAGGTCATTCTGCAATTGATTTTCCGGGCGCGTAAGCTGGGTTTGCCACTGCGTTTACGGGTGCTGCATGCCAACCAAGGGGCTTACCGTTTGTATCAGAAACTAGGGTTTCAGCCAATTCACCGTGCAGAACATCATGTTCTCATGGAGGTGTGCTAGTTTATATACCCTTGTACCCTTGCGATATTGTCACTGAATCCGCAATTGTATAAGGGTATTTGGAAGCGACTGAGCATATTGATTCACGCGATCGCTTGTTGAAGTTCAATTATTGTTTCGATTCAACGGAGTCTTACGGTTTATGTAGAAATTCAATACCGTTATGGCCGATATCGTGACGCATGTAGGAATTGTTGTAGCGAATTTGTTTGGTAAGTTCATAAGCGCGCTGCTGAGCAAGTTTGAGGTTATCGCCCAGTGCCGTTACACACAACACGCGTCCTCCGGCAGTTATAAATTGCTGCTGATCATGACTATTCAATGCTGTACCGGAATGAAAAATATGAAAATCATTTGTAGTATTCTGCTTAGTCATCAAATCAGATAACCCTGTAATGGAGTCGCCTTTCTGGGGGTTTTCAGGATAGCCGCCGGCTGCCATAACAATCCCCAAAGCGACACGTCTGTCCCAGTCAGTTTCAGCCTGATCCAGTGTGCCATTGAGCGCATGCTCTATCAATGAAGCAAGGTCGCTTTTTAAACGCATCAGTATCGGTTGTGTTTCAGGATCGCCCATGCGGCAGTTAAATTCCAGAACTTTAACCTGATTGTTCGGAGTGATCATCAGGCCGGCGTATAGGAATCCAGTGTATGAAACGCCTTCTTGCGTCATACCCTGGACTACAGGATAAATCACTTCGCGTAAAATTTGTGCGTGCAGGCCAGGGGATATAAAGGGCGTGGGCGAATAAGCGCCCATACCGCCAGTATTGGGGCCTGTGTCACCATCAAACAGGCGTTTGTGATCCTGACTGGTGGCCAACGGTAAAATATGATGGCCGTCACACATTACAATAAAGCTAACTTCGGTGCCCTGGAGGAATTCTTCGATAATAACTTCTGCACCCGCTTCACCAAACAGTTTTGTTATCAGAATCTGATCAACTGCGGAATGTGCTTTTTCTAATGAAGGCGCAACAATAACGCCTTTACCGGCGGCCAGGCCAGCGGCCTTAATCACGATAGGCGCGCCTTGCTGCTCAATATATTCATGTGCAGCTTGTGCGTTTGTAAAAGTGCTATAGGCAGCAGTTGGGATATTGTGGCGTTGCATAAAGTTTTTAGCAAAACTTTTTGAGATCTCCAATTGCGCCGCCTGGCGGCTTGGGCCAAAAATCTTTAATCCCGCATCAAGAAAAGCATCGACAATGCCATCGGCCAAGGGTAACTCGGGACCAACAACAGTAAACGCGACTTTTTGGCTCTGTGCAAAATCAATCAGGGCTGGAATTGCTGTGATTGCGATATTTTCGAGTCCATGCTCATGTGCCGTTCCTGCATTTCCTGGAGCTACAAAAACTTTTTCAACGCGCGGCGATTGAATGAGTTTCCAAGCAAGTGCATGTTCTCTGCCGCCACTTCCGATGATCAGTAATTTCATATGTATCTGTAAACTTTAATCTGTTTAGTGCCTGAAATGCCTTACGCCCGTGAAGACCATTGCTATATCTTGTTCATCTGCTGCGGCGATAACTTCATCATCACGAATGCTGCCACCCGGTTGGATGACGGCGCGTGCGCCGGCCTGGACGACTACATCGAGACCGTCCCGGAATGGGAAGAATGCGTCTGAAGCGACAACCGAGCCGGATAAGTTCAATCCTGCTTCCCGGGCTTTGATAGAAGCGATTCTTGCACTGTCAATACGGCTCATCTGGCCTGCGCCGATGCCGACAGTCTGGTTGTCGTGACAAAAGACGATGGCATTGGATTTGACGTATTTGGCAACACGCCAGGCAAATAGTAAATCGCACATTTGCTGCTCGGACGGTTTATTCCGGGTCACCACTTTGAGTTCGTTTCTGGACAGGTGAAAGTTGTCCGGTGATTGCACCAGGAGGCCGCCTCCGATACGTTTCAGGTCGTATTGGTGACTTGCCTGCTGCAATTCAAGTGTCAAAACACGGATATTACCTTTTTGTGCACAAATGATTCGCGCGTCCTCAGTTACATCGGGTGCGATAATGACTTCGACAAACTGATTTAAGATTGCTGAGGCGGTTTGCACGTCGAGCGTCCGGTTAAATGCAATAATGCCGCCAAACGCAGAAGTCGGATCGGTAGCAAATGCGCGTTGATATGCGGTCAGGACGTCATTTGCAACGGCGACGCCACAGGGGTTGGCATGCTTTACGATGACGCAAGCCGGTTCTTCAAAAGATTTAACGCATTCCCATGCTGCATCGGTGTCGGCAATGTTATTGAATGACAATGCTTTTCCCTGTAGTTGGTGATAGCCAGCAAGTCCGCCAGGGACGGGTTGCAAATCCCGATAGAATGCAGCTTTCTGATGTGGGTTTTCACCGTACCGCATGAATTGTATTCTGTCGAAGTTTAGATTCAGTGTGGCTGGAAAATCATTGTGGTGACCCTCGTCATCGATTGCTGTCAGGTAATTGCTGATTGCACTGTCATATGCCGCCGTGTGCGAAAATGCTTTTTGAGCAAATTTAAATCGGCTGGCGGCGCTGACAGCATTATTGCTCGATACTAACTCATCAATCAGAGATGGATAATCGGCAGGATCTGTAATAACCGTCACTTTCTGGTAGTTTTTCGCTGCAGCGCGAACCATGGTAGGACCGCCAATATCGATATTCTCGATCGCATTGACAAGAGTGCAATCAGTTCGGGCTATCGTCTGGGTAAACGGGTAGAGATTAACCACCACCAGCTCGATATCTGTAAAACCTGCTTGTTTCATAGTTGATACGTGATCCGGCAAATCAGCCCGAGCCAGTATGCCGGCATGTACTTTGGGGTGCAGGGTTTTAACGCGTCCGTCGAGCATTTCCGGGAAACCGGTGTAGTCGCTGATTTCTATCACTGGAATATCGTTTTCCTGCAATAATCCCGCAGTTCCACCTGTGGATAGAATAGTTATACCGGATTGATGCAGTGCGCGTGCCAGATCGACGACCCCCGTTTTATCTGAAACACTGATCAGTGCTTGTTTGATAGCCATTGTTTACCTTATTTAATTTGATATCGCTTTATTTTTTGGCGCAGTGTATTGCGGTTGATTCCGAGAATCTCGGCGGCCTGCGTCTGATTGCCGTGGGTGTACTGTAAGATAACTTCAATCAATGGTTTTTCCACGCTTAGAATTACCATATCATAGACAGGGCAGGGTTTTTCGCCATCCAGATCGTTGAGATATTTATCGATTGACTTTCGTATACAGCATGCAATTTCATTTTCGTTAATGGTGTTCATCCCACGGCTGCCTTTTCTTCTTTGAGGTAATGCAAATATTGATTGTAGCCAGCTAATTGTGTAAAGAAGCTATCCGTTTCAAAAAGCTGTTCTTCGCAAGTTTGCAGTTGATTCATTTTTTGGCGAAAACTGGCCGAACCAGCCAGGCCCTTCGTATACCATGCAATATGCTTGCGCGCGATACGAACACCTGCATATTCACCATAAAAATCATAGAGATCATATAAATGCTGCATAAGCACATGATGGATTTCGCTTACCTTTGGTGGCGATAAATATGTGCCCGTATTTAAATAATGATCAATTTCTCTAAATATCCAGGGTCTACCCTGTGCCGCACGGCCGATCATAATGGCGTCAGCCTGAGTATACTCGAGTACCTGACGCGCTTTTTCGGGCGTTGAAATATCGCCATTAGCAATAACCGGTATATTTACGCTTGCTTTTACGGCAGCGATGGTGTCGTATTCCGCATTACCCCGGTATGCGCATGCGCGGGTGCGGCCGTGAATAGCCAGAACTTGAATACCGGAATTTTCGGCAATCTTGGCAACGGTCAATGCGTTTTTGTTTTGTTGATCCCAGCCTGTTCTGATTTTAAGCGTGACTGGAATTTTTACAGCATTGACGACGGAACTGAGAATTGTTTCAACCAGTTTTTCATTTTTCATCAGCGCCGATCCGGCCATGACATTACAGATTTTTTTAGCAGGACACCCCATGTTGATATCAATGATCTGTGCGCCGTGTTCGACATTATATCGTGCAGCAGCAGCCAGCATTTCAGGATCCGCCCCCGCGATCTGTACCGAGATGGGAGACACCTCACCATCGTGATTTGCGCGCCGCTTCGTTTTTTGTGATCCCCATAGCAACGAATTGCTGGTCACCATTTCCGAAACTGCCATACCCGCACCCATTTTTTTGCATAATTGACGGAAAGGGCGGTCAGTAACGCCAGCCATAGGTGCAACAATGAGCTTGTTTTTAAGTTGATATGCGCCGATTTGCATGCCGTGATGAAATTGTTTTAATACAGATAAAAGATAAAATCAGACAGGTTAGCAAGGAAGTGAATGGAGATTATTTTAATGCTGCCTTGCGTGTATGACTGCACGTCCATCCGATATTATATAAAGATAATTTTTCTGTAAGCAATAATGTGTCATAAAAAATCAAAACATTTTTGTCAATTAAACTGATGTCATTCCCGTAACACAAAGATTACGGTAAAATCCCGGCGGACATTTCTATTCCGAGCATTGATTTCCTAACCAAAAAATTTACTGACTTGGCGATGGGATCAATTACAGCCATTTGTTTATGTATCTTTCTATTATTATTCCTGCTTTTAATGAAGCGCGCTTGATTCTTCAGTGCCTTGATTCGGTTTCTAAGTCGCTGGCCGCTAATCAGCGGCCCGGTTTTAAATACGAAATAATCGTAGTTGATAATAATTCCACGGATGATACTGCAAAACTGGCAAGAAACGCTGGTGCTCGGGTGGTTTTTGAACCAATCAATCAAATCGGTCGGGCGCGTAACGCGGGTGCTGCATCCGCAGGTGGAGACTGGTTTTTGTTTGTTGATGCAGATAGCTTGCTGAACCAGGATATGATTGCGGATATTCTGAAAATGATAGATTCAGGGCGATATGTAGGTTGTGGCAGTGTTATGCGCATGCCCGATTCTCCCTGGTGGGGAACGCTAATATTGAAAGTCTGGACCGTAATCTCGGTTACGTTTCGTTGGGCTTCCGGAGCACTGGTGGTTTGCCGTGCAGATGCTTTTCGGGATGTTGGCGGGTTTAACCAGGATCTGTATGCTGCCGATGAAATCGATCTGAGCCGTCTGTTGAAGCAATGGGGCCGTAAGCGCCGCCTTAAATTTACCATTCTGAAACGTTTTCCGTTAGTTACATCAGCGCGTAAGTTGCGATTATATTCAGGCCGCGAAATGGCCAGTCAGTTTTTTCAGGTGCTTCTGAGTCCACGCAAATCCCTGCAAAACAAGAAGAAGCTGCCGGTATGGTATGACGGCCGGCGTTGACCGATAATTTCGGGCGCAGTTTGATTTGCATCTGGCAGTTGTTCCGATCATAAGGCACGGCATTCTCTGAATAGGGCTCATTTTTTGAGATCAAATATTGCGGTTGCAGTCTTGCACTGCTAAATAACGTGATGCTGCCGGCGAAATTTTAAATCGGTAGGCTAGTTGTTTTTGCAGTTGCCGTTCAAGCATGAATTACCCGTTTTCTATAACTCTTCCAATCAAAATACGGCCCCGGATCTGTTTTCCGCCCCGGTGAAATATCAGCATGTCCGGCGATATCTTTAATGGGATAGTGTTTACACAGGCACTGGGTCAGCAAAACCAGTGTCTGGTATTGTGTTCTGGTAAACGGTTTACTGTCGCTGCCTTCCAATTCGATGCCGATGGAAAAATCGTTGCAGTGTTCTTTTCCCTGCCAGTTTGATTTTCCTGCATGCCAGGCGCGACGGTGGCAGGGTACGAACTGGATGACGCTGCCGTCGCGGCGGATAAAAAAATGGCAGGATACTTTGAGTCCGGTGATTGTGGCGTAGTACGGATGCGATTCTGGATCTAGTCGGTTGGTAAATAGTTCAACGACGCCGTTGCCGCCGAATTCCCCAGGCGGCAGGCTGATGCTGTGGATGACCAGCAAGGTGATTTTAGTATCGTTAGGACGTTCGTCGCAATTGGGCGAAGCAATAAAGCGAACACGATCGTCATAACGAAGGCATCCGTCAGCATCAATTTCCATAGGATTGTTCAAATTAATGATTGAGTGATCAAACATGTTTGATCGAATCATACCTGATTACCTGGACGATGCTCTACAATAGCGGTTATGAATTCTGGTAAATTTATTACCCTTGAAGGCATAGACGGTGCAGGCAAATCGACACAGCTTGAATACCTGACCGCATTGTTGCAACAGAAAGGACAGACACTGGTAGTGACCCGTGAGCCAGGCGGTACGCCACTGGGCGAACGGCTGCGTGCTTTATTGCTCGATCAGTCAAACGCCATGCATAGGGAAACCGAAGCGTTGCTCATGTTCGCGGCGCGGCGCGAACATATCGATAAAGTCATTACACCGGCGTTACAAAACGGTACTTGGGTGATCTCCGATCGCTTTACCGACGCCAGTTTTGCATATCAGGGCGGCGGCAGGGGGCTGAACTGGGATAAATTAACATTACTCGAACAGTGGGTGCAGGACGGCCTGCAACCGGATTTAACATTGTTTTTTGATGTGCCGGTCGAAGTCGGCCTGCAACGTATCAGCACTATAAAAACGCCTGACCGGTTTGAACGGGAGCAGCAGGATTTCTTTCAGCGTGTGCGTGATGCATATCTGGCGCGTGCGCGCCAGCACCCGCGACGTATCCATATCATAGATGCGCGTCAATCTGTTAGTGCCGTTAGGGCGGAAGTGACCAGTATGGTTGAAACATTTTTAACAGATTCTCGGTGATCAAGGTAATGGATCTGTTACCGGCCTGGCAACAGAACATGTGGGAGAGGCTGATGCGCGACGGAACATTGCGCAGCCATGCGTTGTTGCTCAAGGGCAGGCCAGGTATTGGGAAATACCTGTTTGCACATATGCTGGCCAAATCGCTGTTATGCGCCACTCCGGACACGCGTTCATTTGCGTGCGGACAATGTGTCGGTTGCAACTGGTTTGAACAGCACTCACATCCCAATTTTGCGCTGATTGTGCCCGATGCGTTGGCCGTAATTCTGATTAGCCAGACCTCCGATGCCTATCGTTCAACGGAAGCTTCTGCAGTGTCCTCCAGTGACCAACCGGCGAAACAGCGGACCGGGCAGCAGATTACCGTTGACCAGATTCGTGGACTAAATGATTTTGTGTATCTCACAGGCCATCAGGCGGGCTATAAAATTGTGCTGATTTATCCAGCAGAAACGATGAACACCGCAGCATCAAATGCGTTATTAAAAAAATTGGAAGAACCGCCTGAAAATACGCTGTTTATTCTGGTTTCGCATCAGTCGCAACGTCTGCTGCCGACTATTCGCAGCCGCTGTCTGCAGATTGCGATGCCCGCGCCTGATATTGAAATGGCGATTGAATGGATGTTGCAGCGCTGGCCGCAACGAACCGAGACCGGAAGACAGATAGATGCGCAACAGCGGGATAAACAGCAGTACGCGCATAAGTTGCTGGCATTGTCTGGATTTTCACCCTTTACGGCGCTGTCGCTACTGGACGCGATCGAGCAGCATCAACAATTTATCGAAGCCGTGAGTACGCGCGCCCGTTTCGATCCGCTGGCGTTGGCCGGGGCGATGCAAAAACAGGAACTGACCGTGACCATCGATTGGCTGCAAAAATGGTGTTACGATTTGACGGGCTTTCTTGCTGACAAGCGTGTGCGCTATCATCCGGATCTGCAAGCGAGGATACAGTCAGTGTGTCAGCAGATTAATTTGCAGGCATGTCTGGGATATTTGCAGTTTTTAAACGCGCGCCAGCCGTTATCGCGGCATCCTGTCAACCCACGTCTGTTTTTAGAGGAAATTTTTATCCAGTACGGCAGACTGCTTGCATCCGAGTCGTCAGTGCCTGAGTTTGACGAATAGCGAGTACTCTATCCTATGGATAGAGTACTCGCAGTGACTGCGCAGAATGCTTCAGTCAATGTAAAAAAGCCCCCGGTGCCGAACCATTCGCCAGTCCGAAGCATCGTTTGGGCGGCATAGTCCGAACTGAAACGAAGGCGGCAGTTCAGGGAATTTGAAACGCATGTCGTAAAACCAGTAGCAAAGCATATTGTCTGTCTGATCGATGCGTTCGAGCAGCGGATACCGTGCAAACACACGGAAAGGCTTAAATGCGGGATGCTGCCAGGCGGTGTGGATCGTTTGGGATTGTCCGATATCGTCACCAAATTGCTTGAGCAATTGCCAGTGTATGTCGGTAACAGGACGATATGCAGCGTTCATTGTTAACAGCAGCCAACGGTTTGCGGGTTCGTTCTGGCGTGTTTTATCTGCACCGAGATCAATTAGCGCGACATGGTAACGGCCGCTATCTTCGACAATGACCTTCCAATGGTACGGCGATAATGGCTGTGGCAACGCGCTGATGCGCGCATCCGGTATGCTGCTGGCGAAATGTTGCGCAATCTCAAGTGCTTGTGTGCGCAGCATCGACAAAAAGACAACGTAACCGGCTAGGATACACAGAGCTGCGGCCGCAGCAGTTCTCCGGCGCGGCCAACGCCATGCGGCGATCAGACCGATGAGAATGATTAAAGTAAACCATGGGTCGATTACAAATGCCAGTGGCAGCGCATAGCGTTCGGTTGAAAGCGGTGCAAACAGCATCAGGCCGTACGAAGTAATGAAATCACCAGCTATATGGATCGCCAGCCCCAGACATACAGGCAGATAAAACAGCCGCCATCCATATCGCTGCGAACCAGTCCGGCCGGTCAGCCATGCAAATAGCAGTGCCAGCAGCCAGGCCCAGAATGGCAATAATACCAACGAATGCGTTGGCCCCTGGTGCCAGTTCAGATAAGTCAGCGTGTCGAACAGGCGCAGCGCGAAATCGATATCGGGAAATGCCGCTGCTGCAAATCCCGCGGCAACCTGTAGGCGCACCGGCAGACCGATGGTTTTTGTTGCTAGCGCCGTTTGATGCGATTGGGTAGTGGCTGCGGCGCGTGCCAGCAACGCTCCGCTCAATGCATGTGTAAACGGATCCATGGATTAGTGGGTTAGTGGATTAGCCGGGTTGCCGCGGACTTTCGGTTGCTGCATTTTTCATGGGTGATTCGGATGCGGTGCGGACGGTGTGCAAACCGCCGGTCGTTTCCGCAAGCAGTTCGGGTTTTCTGGGCGCTGTGGGTTGGGGTGAAGATTGATTTTTTTTCTGCCAGAAACCGTATACCGCTTGATCGAGTATTTCCGCCATTTGCAATTGCTGCGCCAGAAACATGCGCGTACGCTGCGCGTTGGTCGATTCGTCGAACATCCAATGAGTAAAGGTCGCAAGATACAGCGTGGTCAGGGCGGTTTCCTCGAGTGCGCGGCGCAGAAACGTCGCGTCGCGTTGCGCTGCTTCGCGCATCCACTGCACGGTGCGGCTGATGCGCATAATCGCCGGAATCTGGATATGAATATGTCCCGGTTCGAGCTTGGAGCCGATCATCTGGCGCGTCACCATACGGTGAGCGGCCAGCGCATCAAGCCAGGCCATGATCAGGCGATGCAGGCGATCGCGCGGCGGCAGCATTAGAAAATCGTCCTGTTCGGCAACTTTGAGCATGACGCCGTCGGCGCGGTCGAACCAGGCGTCGATGATATCTTCCTTTTCACGAAAATAGGGACGGATATCGTCGAGCGTAATGTCCAGTTCAGCCGCTACGTCAAATAATCGTACAGCTTCCCAGCATGAACGCTCCGCGATAGCGACGGCCTGATCGACGATCGCCTCGCGCATGTCCCGATATTCAGTCATCGCCTGATCCTCCTGAAAAATGATGGTATTAACCTGCTTGTAAGAAACTATAGCATAAACCCAGATATCATGATTCCGACCTCGATACGATGCGCGGTCATCCGGATTTTCAGGCGTGGTTAAAGTCGATTTGCTCATAAATAAACCGAAAATCCAGTTATGAATTTTATTGAATAGTTTGTCCACAAAACCTGTGGATAACTCTGTGGACAGGATGTACATTTTGCATTTAACATCCCTTTACATAACGTTTTTTTTTAATTCGATTAATTTTTATACGATTTTTATTGATTTAAAATCAATTAGTTATTTTAAATCCTACTGTTTATGCGGGTTTGCGTTAAAGATAAAAACCTTGATTAAAAAATGTGGATGATTTTTAAATGTCAAGCATTTTTTGTATAAAAATTTTTCCGTTTCGCTGTCTGCAGGCGCGGAAATTTTCAACCGATAAATGAAGTAAACGGGTTAAATGGCTGTTGTTTATCATTTTATAGTTTGCATTTATGTGACGGCTGTATGACAGAACGGACAGGATTTTTTTTATCTGTGTTGTCTTGACTGAAAATTGCCGGCATTCGATTTTTACTCGCTAGCGCGAACGGTTAAACTATGCAATTTTTGATAGTTTGATTTCATGCTGACAATACAATCGCTGACATATCTTCAAGGCGGCTCGCCTTTGCTGCAGGATTGCGACCTGCAGGTTTTTGCGGGACAGCGTGTCGGGCTGGTGGGCAGCAACGGCAGCGGCAAATCGACGCTGTTCCGCCTGATCCGCAACGTAATCAAACCGGATACCGGAGAAATCGTTCTGCAGGCAGGCAAGACTATTGCGTTTGTCGAGCAGGAAATTGTCGATTCAGAGCAATCCGCCCTGGATTTTGTGCTTGATGGCGACGCCGAGCTGCGACGACTTGAACGGATTCTGGCGCAGGCGCAACACGATGCGGCCTGGTTCGAGGCGCAACACCGGTTTGAGGAAATTGACGGTTACGGTGCTCAGGCGCGTGCGGCGCAATTGCTCAACGGTCTCGGTTTTACCAACGACGCATTACAATATTCTGTAAACCGGTTTTCCGGCGGTTGGCGCATGCGCTTGAATCTGGCGCGTGCGTTGATGCATCGTGCCGACTTGCTGTTGCTTGACGAACCGACCAACCATTTGGACCTGGAAGCTATACTCTGGCTGGAACAGTATTTGGCACGTTATCCGGGCAGTATCATTGTGGTGTCGCACGACCGTGAGTTTCTCAACGCCTGTGTCAACCGTATCGCGCATATCCATCAACGGCGCATCGAGAGTTATACCGGTAATTTCGATGATTTCGAGCGCGCACGCACGGAGCGCTTGCAGCAGCAGGCGCAGGCGTATCAACAACAGCAAAAACAGATTGCGCATATGGAGGACTTCGTGCGCCGTTTTCGTGCCAAGGCAACCAAGGCAAAGCAGGCGCAAAGCCGCATCAAAGCGCTGGAGCGACTGACCCGCATTGCGCCCGTGCATATGGAGAACGGCCGTTTTGAACTGCAGATCGACGCGCCCGAACGCAGTCCCGATGTACTGATGCGAGTCAATCAAATGAGCTTCGGCTATGCGGACGGTCCGCTATTTGAAAAAGTACAACTGGTGCTGCAGGCGGGGGCACGCATCGCGTTGCTGGGGCCGAATGGCGCCGGAAAATCTACACTGATCAAGTTGTTGACCGGCGATATTACGCCTACCGCCGGTTTAGTGGAATGGGCACCGAACCTGCGCATCGGTTATTTCGCGCAGCATCAACTCGACCTGCTGGATGCCGGTGCCACGCCACTGGAGCATCTTATGCGGCTTGCACCCGAACATACTGAATTGACCTTACGCAGTTTTTTGGGGCGCTTCGGCATGGGCGGAGACGCTGAAGACCGACCGGTAGGTACATTTTCAGGAGGCGAAAAAAGCCGCTTGGCGCTTGCGTTGCTGGCCTGGAAGAAGCCGCATCTGTTGCTGCTGGACGAACCGACCAATCATCTGGATCTGGATATGCGCGATGCGTTGACACTGGCTTTGGAGGCATATACCGGTGCTGTGGTATTGGTTTCGCATGATCGCAGTCTGGTACGAGCGATTGCGGATGAATTATGGTTGGTTGCGGATGGCCGGGTGCAGTTGTTTGACGGCGACCTGGATGACTACAAGCAATGGATCGATGCTAGACGCGCTGAAGCGGCGGTGCAGGCGCGCCCAACTCTCGAAAAGGTAAAACAGAAGCCACCTGCGAAGCTCAATAAAAAAGCACTGCTTGCCAAACAATCGAAGCTGGAAGCGGCCATCGATGCCGCCCAGAAAGAACTCGCCGAAGCGCGCCGGCAACTGGCCGATCCTGCAATTTATGCGCAGCGCTCGCGCACGGAAATCGATCAGCTCAGTGTCGTGCACGATACGCTCGAGCAGAAAATCGCCGACTTGGAAGAAAGTTGGCTGGAATTGGAAATGACGCTGGGAGAATAAAATAGAGTAGCGTCGACCTGGTTGTACTCTTTGAAACTGAGTCGCTATGACACTATAGTGTCGTCTGAATACGGAATGTTAATACGGCATCACCCTTGGCGGGTAATTCAATGCGCCATTCAACCGTGTTAGCGGTTGTCTTCAGGTGCGGATGCGATTCGGACAGCATACGCCAGTCGCCGGGTACGGGCTCGCGGACGATTACCGTGACGGTTTCCTTTTTTGCGTTACTGAACGTGATCTGATGTGCCGTTTCGAATTGCCGGGTATCCGGGTCAGGCGACGGAAGCTTTTTAAAGTCGACCTGCTTCTTCTCTGCTGTAATATCGAACGCCTGTCCCAACTTTAGCCGTACCACCGCATTCCCGGGTGTGTGGTTGAATGTGTCTTCGCCGATAAAATGCAAATCGCTATGTTGATCTTGCTTGTAGGCGCGTAGGATGCCGGCCGGTAACGGTACGCCGAGTTCGCCGCCGCTGTTGCGGAAATTAATAAAAACGTCCACTGACTGCTTTTGTTCGGCATAGCGATAATGGCCTGCGTAATAATGGCTTTGTCCTGTCAAAATAAACTGTTTTTCGACTGGGATTGCGTGCGCGGACATAAAGGCGATTTGCTGGCTTTGATTGTCGCGTAACGTGGTTTTAACCGGAAGCGGGTAGCGGTGCAGTTCAAAATGTGGTGTGCTGTCGATATTGACAGCCGCCGCGCTCATGACTTCAAGTTCCCGGTTAAACTGTTTCGCTGCGGGGCGGCTGGCGGGTCGTACCTGATTGATTTCGCCGGCAATCAATTGAACTTTGGCCTGGTGATAATCGATGCCGCTCAGATTGGTGAGCGTGGCCATACCTGTCAGACTGGCCAGTTGTTCCTGTTGATCGAGTTCTAATATATAATCAGCCTGCCACGAAAGCCCATGGCTTAAGTAAGTTAGCTGCAATGGCTGTGGTTTATCTTGCTGTGTTATGCGATTATCCAAGACGGCTGTCATTGCCGGTTTGGTGCGCAAGTCATCGGGAATTTCAGAAAATGCCAGACGCCCGGGCATACCGGTCTCAATACGGTCAGAAAATTTAAGGATGATGCCGCCGTTGGTTGTCAGCACTGTAGCCGTTTCTCGGTGTTCCTCACCGGTAGTCGGATTTGAACGAATGACAGTGACCGGCTTGCCAGTATGGCTTTCCAGTAATTGCTGGGGTGTCAGCAAGTTTAGGTTAAAGTACTGCGCGACAGTCTGTAGTTGTCCTGGTTGTATTAAATGACTTATCCAGGCGGTCTGTGGTTTGATTTTGGCAGCAATTTCCTGCCACACCAGATGATTGACTCCATGTCGCAGCATGATCTGGCGGGTATCCTTAATCAGCGCGAGGTCATGCTGATAGAGTGAAAGCGTTATTTCCGTCTGGTCGTCACGGGTTGTAGTTGTCTCAGCAGCGGCAAATGCGGGTTGCAAACCGACGGCGTTTGCCGTGATCAGACTGGATAATGTAATGACGTAAATGACTATACGGCAGGCGAGGGTTTTTGCCATAACAGACCTCCTGTTTCAGGTAATTATTGATAGCGGAGGGTGAATGGCTGTGTTGTTATGTGTTGAATATAGCTGGCCCAACCCGCTTAAGACATTGTCATTGTAGCAGTGTGTCAGGGGTTTCGGGGAGAACGGGTTGTTGCAAGTATGGCGGACGATATCGAATCTTTTTCAGTCGACACAGATACAACGCCTGGTTTTCCTTGATCAGGTGTTGCGCGGATTGATTGAATGGCGGCATCCGGTGACAGCAGTGGAATTGACGATTGATCTTTGGGGTGCGTGGTTGTAGCCAGTGCGGCGCGAATTCTTGCTGTGGCCGCTACTGTCGCCTTTTTGTTTTCTTCTGTCCGCGCGATTATCGCTTCGTTAGCCATGCGCTCGACAATTTCGCGTTGTGTGGCTTCGTCGCGCGCTTTCTCTTCCAGTTCAACTCTTTTGCTGATAATGGCCAGCGTAGCGGATTCGGCTCTGGCCTTGGCTACGGCTGCTTCCGTTGCTTTGGTTTCCGCTTCCAGCCGGGCGTTGGCTTTGTTGGTAGCGTCAATTTTTGCTTGCGCCCGGGTAACGGCGAGACTGGTGATTTTCTGTTCGGTTTCCAAACGTTCTGCCGCCGCGCGTTTTGCTTCCGCCATAGCCTGAATGCGCAGTTCGGCATCCGCAAGCAGGCGTTGCTCGGCCTCAGTTCTGGCGTTGGCTTCTTCGGCAGCTCTAAGGTCTGCGCTGGCTCTGGCTTGCGCAATTTCCCGGGCATGTTTTTCAGCTGCTGCTTTTTTTTCGGCCGCCTCTTTGGCGGCGATGTCAGCTTGTATACGGGCCTGTGCTTCAGCGGTAGCCTGCTTGCAAGCTTCAAGGCGTGCCTGAGCGATTAGCGCTGCTTCAGTTTCTGCTGCCTTGTTCTGTTCTGCGGCTGCGCGCGCTTCGCGTTCGAGGTTCAGTTTGGCTTCGGCTGCGGCCTTTGCTTCCAGTTCGAACCGTAAGCGCTGATTTTGTTCTTCCAGCGCCTGGGATTCGAATTGGGTTCGTGCTTGAATGGCTTCAGCAGTTTCCGATTCTTTCTGCACTATTGACTCAGAAATTATCGCTGCGGCTGCCTCGGTTTCTTTTTTCTTTCGTGCAGCCTGCGCCGCTTCCTTATCTTTTAGCGCGCGTTGTTGCGCGGCTTCGGCCGCTTGAGATTCTTCCCGTTCTTTTTCCTGCGCAACGCGTGTAGCATCGGATTCTATCCGTAATCGGGCTTCAGCTGCTTGCTTGGCATTGGTTTCCGTTTCTAGACGTTTGGCAATCTGTTGCTGAATTTCGGCTTCCATGCGTACACGCTGTTGTATCTCCGCCAGCTCTTTTTGTTCGGCATCGGCATTTGCTCTGGCCAATGCAAGCCGCTTTTCGCTTTCGCGGATTTTTGCTTCCGCAATTTCCTTGGCCCGGTTCTCGGCTTCGATTACGGCCAGTGCGGTTTGACGTGCTTCTTCTGCTTTTTCTGAGCTGTTCCTAGCGGTTTCTGCTGCTTTTTTTTCAGCGCGTAATTGCGCGTCCGTTTTGTCGAGTGCGGCTGCCGCCTGGCGGACCCGTTCACGGGCTTCTTCGACGATTGCAGATTCTGACCTAAGCCGGGTATGCAAAATCACAGCCAATTCTTTTTCGGCTTTAGTTTTTTCTTCGGCGAGTTGCCGTGCCTGGATTTCCTTTTGTCTGTTTGCTCTGGCTTCATTCAAAGCTAACATTTCAGCCTGTGCGCATGCCCGGGCTTCTTCGGTTGCCTCTGTTTCGGCTTTTAGCCGTTCTTCCGCGGCAGCGCGTGCTTTCGCTTCAGCTCTAGCCCTTGCCTCAGCGGCCACTCTGGCTTTTGTTTCAATTTCCAGTCTTTTTTGCGCAGCTTTGATGGCGTGGTCTTCCGCGTTTAGGCGCCCATGATGCTCATGTCTGAGTCGGTGTTCGATATCGGCCAGCGTCATATCATCGTTTGTCGCCGATTGATATGAGTGCAACGTGTCGGATTGTTGGGGCGAGTGTTCTGGTAAATCCAGAAAATACAGATCACTATCGGCTGCATCAGCAATGGTTGCGCCGGAAGTTTCGTCCGCCGATGATTTTTTTCGCAATGATTGAATTAACCGGGATTTGAATGTCATGTTTTGCTGCACCTGATAAATACCGCATAACCCTTGTTTAGCTGTCGATAAACATTTTGGGTTAGAGACCGATCTTAAACAGCCTTGTCTTTTTCTGGTTTTTTATAACCCGCTCATTTGGTATGCTATTAAATAACAGCATTTTATCATTTTTTAGAAAAATGACTTTTTGGATAAGCGACGAATTAAAGCCTATTTCTAGTTTGGTGAATAATCAATGAAGTCCGTCGAATTCTATGGATTGGCTGTATTTTGCGTAAAAGTCAGGGTAGAGCGATGCCAGGCAGGTTGACCAGGCTTGACATGAATTCGAATCCGCTGTGAATTAGCGATTCAAGTACTGGCGTATAAAAAATGATGCTCAGCGCGAGCATCAGAAAGCCGATCGATAGTGTAATCGGGAAGCCCACTGCAAAAATGTTCAGCTGTGGTGCCGCGCGGGTCAGAATGCCTAGTGCCAGGTTGGTAATCAGTAACGCAGTCAGTACCGGTAGGGCAAGTTGAAGACCTGATTTGAAAATTTCTCCGCCCCATTCAGCCAGCAGGTTGAACGAGAGTGTAGAAATACCATCAGTACCGATCGGTAGCGCATTAAAGCTTTGCGCGATCAGGGCAATCATGAGTAAGTGGCCGTCAATGGCCAGAAACGCCAGACTTGCAATAATACCTAAGAATCGCCCTATCAAGGCCACCTGTCCTGAACTTTGAGGGTCAAAAAAAATGGCAAAAGCGAGCCCCATTTGCAGTCCTATGAGTTCACCCGCCATTTCGACGGCGACAAAGACGATACGCATGACAAGCCCGATTGCAGCGCCAATAATCATTTGCTGAATCAAAATCAATAATCCGGTGCCTGAAAAGGGATCCACTGACGGGAAGGATTGCTCGATAGTCGGTGCAACCAATATCGTAATCAGTACGGCGAGTCCTATTTTGACTCTGACTGGCACACTGGGATTGCCAAGTATGGGCGCACTGGCGATTAAGGCAAGAATCCGGAACAGCGGCCATATGAATGCCGCCATGACGGCATTCAGTTCAGCGCTGGTGATGCTGATCATGTGTCAGCTTTTGTGTGTTTTGCATTTAATGGGCGGACGTCGTTGCAATCGATTAACTGACGGCTAGCCAGGGGATGCTGGTGAATAAGCGATGCATGTAATCGGTCATGACGCTGAGCATCCAGGGCCCAGCAATAGCCATCACTAGAAACATGACCAGCAGTTTTGGTATGAAAGACAATGTCATTTCATTGATTTGCGTTGCAGCCTGAAAGATACTGACAATCAAACCCGTAATCAGCGCGGTCAATAACAACGGGGCGGAGATCATGAAAGTGATTTCAAGTGCTTGCCGGCCAATGGTCATCGCATTTTCTGGCGTCATGATTTTTCCTTTTATCGGTCAGGTGAAAAAACTTTGTGTCAGCGATCCAATCAATAGATGCCAGCCGTCCACCAGAACAAATAGCATAAGCTTGAACGGCAGAGAGATAATCATCGGCGATAGCATCATCATACCCATGGACATCAGTACGCTGGCAACGACCATGTCTATGATGAGAAACGGAATAAAGATAATAAAGCCGATCTGAAACGCTGTTTTTAGTTCGCTGGTGATATAAGCCGGCACCAGTATCTTGAGCGGTACTTGGTCCGGGGATTCAAGATCGTCATGATCGGTAATTTGTACGAACAGCGCCAGATCGCTTTCCCGGGTCTGATGCAGCATAAAAGTGCGCAGTGGACCGCTGGCTATATCGGCTGCTTCCATGATATCGATTTTGTCTTCCGAAAATGGCAAATACGCTTCGTTATACACACGATCGATCACGGGAGACATAATGAAAAATGACAGGAACAGAGCGATTCCGATCAATACCTGATTGGGTGGGGAAGATTGCGTACCCAGTGCCATCCGTAGCAATGAAAGGACGATAATAATGCGTGTAAAACTTGACATCATGAGCACAACTGCCGGAATAAACGTCAGCGATGTGAGCAGTATCAATGCCTGCAGGCTGAGCGTGTAAGTCGAACCGCCATCGGGTGCAGGTGTGCTGGTAAATGCCGGGAAGCCGGATTGCTGTGCCAAAGCCGGCGCGGCAAAACAGCCTGAGAAAAGGATGACCAGTTTTAGAAGTGTTTGCAGATAATGTCGCATTCTGGTTCAATAATTTAAGTGATTAAACTGAAAATCAGTAGCAAAAATCTTTTAAGTTAAGGTTTGTTGTCACTGATACTGTTTTTTAATACTTCTGAGAACTGTTCGCCTGATTTCTCCGTTACCTGGCCGGTTGCATGCAATGACGTTTTTTCCATGCTGTGAAGTGTGTTGATTTGGCCGGGTGTAACACCGAGTACCAGATGTGTTTCTCCGATTTCGACTATCACCACGCGTTCCCGCTGACCGATGCTGGCTGCGGCGACGATTTTTATGTGACCTGTGGCGGTTGCCGGAATATTGGCAAAACGCTTAAGCAACCATGCCACAATCAAAATAATCGCCAGTACCAGCAGCAAGCCAGTAATCATCTTCGTAATGCTTTCGGCTGCGATAACAGATTCCGGTTGAATCGGGTTTCTTGGTTCCGCTTCAGCGAAAACCGCTAGTGGACAGGTGAGTAGCAGAAATAGGCAGAAATGTTTCAACATGACAGATGATCGAGTTATCGATTGAGTTTGCGAATTCTTTCACTAGGCGTAATGATGTCGGTGAGTCGGATACCGAATTTGTCGTTCACGACCACAACTTCTCCCTGGGCGATCAGGCATCCGTTAACGAGAACATCCATCGGTTCGCCCGCGAGTCCGTCTAATTCAACAACCGATCCTTGCGCCAGCTGCAGTAAATTCTTGATCGCGATTTTGGTGCGGCCAAGCTCCACTGTCAGCTGAACCGGAATATCGAGAATCAGGTCGATATCATTTGACGTGCTAGTTAATACGCCCTCATTGGAAAACTCTTTGAAAACTGTAGCATTGGCACTCTGTGCACCTGGAAAAGCATCGTTTTCATTATCATCGCCAGCTGTATTTTTAGCCGATTTGGAATCCATGCTGGTACTTGCTTCTTGCTCAGGCGCCGTTCCGGCGGCGGCAGTATTATCCAAGTTTTGTGTGGCTGCTTCCTGCTCAGCCATCGCCTCTGCCCAGCTGTCCAGTTCGTTTTGTTCCGTTGTGGTCTCTGTCATTTGGTTCTCCGGTGGTTAATCTGCTTCTTTCTGGGAAATCATGGAATTGACTTTGAGCGCGTATTGTCCGTTGATGATGCCGTAACGGCATTCCATAACCGGAACGTTGTCAACTTCTGCGATTACGGATTCCGGGATGTCGATCGGCACAACGTCACCGACCTGCATTCCGAGAATTTGCTCAAATGTCATTCGGGTCTGACCCAGGTTTGCAACCAATTCAACTTCCGCTCCCTGTATTTGTTTGGACAGCGATCTTACCCATCGTTTGTCAATATCCATTTGTTCACCTTGTAATGCGCTATAAAGTAGGTCACGGATCGGTTCGACCATCGAATAGGGAATACAGACATGAAACTCTCCGCTATTGCCACTGAGATCAAGATCAAAAGAAACGCACACGACGACCTCGTTGGGTGTAGCAACCGAAGCAAATTGGGGATTCATTTCGGAGCGGATATACTCAAACTGAACCGGATAAACCGGCTTCCAGGACTTTTCATATTCTTCGAAAACCACATTGAGCAGCCGTTTAATAATGCGCTGCTCCGTTTCGGTAAAGTCGCGTCCCTCGACGCGTGTATGGTAGCGGCCATCGCCACCAAACAGATTGTCAATAATCAGGAACACCAGATCCGGTTCGAAAACCATCAAGGCCGACCCACGCAGCGGTTTGACATGAATAATGTTCAGATTGGTCGGTACCACGAGGTTACGTACAAATTCACTGAATTTGATTACTTTGACAGGTCCGACCGCAATGTCCACCGTTCTGCGAATGAAATTAAAAAGCCCGATGCGCAGCAAACGTGCAAAACGTTCATTAATAATCTCAAAGGTGGGCATGCGTCCACGGACAATACGCTCTTGCGTTGCAAGATTGTATGTCCTGACGCCGGACTCATCATTTTCCTGCTTTTCTTCGTCCTGCTCGCCCGTTGCACTTCTGAGCAGAGCATCGACTTCGTCCTGTGAGAGAAAATCTTCCGCCATTTGGTTTTACTGAATAACAAATGAAGTGAATAAAACGTCCATCACCTCTTCACGTAACGTTTCCGAATCCAGTGATTTTTTAATTTCTTCGGTTAGTTCCTCACCCAATTGTTTTTTGCCGGCGAGTGTGGAAATATCGTTTGAGGCTTTACTGGTTAACAACAGCAAAATCCGGTTGCGGATTTCGGGCATTTGCCGGTCAATCTCTTGAGAAACATCGGTGTCGCGGATTTTTACCGTTAATCCAAGCTGGAGATACTGGTTTCTGTCTTCGGGTTGTAAATTAACCGTAAAGATGTCAAGTTCTTTAAATGTGGTTGGTATTTTTTTGGGACGGGCTGGTTCGTACTCATCTTCCTGTTGTCCTTGCATAAAAAACCATGCGCCACCAGCGCCAGCACCAATAGCTATTATCGAGACCAGTATTATGATGATCAGTCCTTTTTTACCGCTTTTCTTTTCCGCTGTTGTATCTGACATTTCATCGCTCCAAAATTGATTGCCTGGCATTATGAAAGATGTCAACAAAGCGTGATATGGCAAATAACAAGGAATTATTGGGTTTTTTTAAGTTACCGGTATCTTTGGCAGTTACCCTGCAATGCATACGATGTTTTCTCTTTCGGGCATCCTGCCTGCGGATTTCAAAAGCTGGTATTTATGCTAATCTCAATATATCTATTTGCTTGCGATGCGTAATGACTCGATGACAGCCATGAATAATTGATTAACCGTGGAGAAAGTGCGATGAAAGTTGCAGTTATTTTCAATAAACGCAAAAAAAACGAAGGCGAGGGCGTGATCAACGTTTTCGGCTCGCAGAACCAGGAGACCTATAACCCGGCCACGGTTGAACGTGTGGCTGCGGCTTTGGAACAGGGTGGGCATAATGTGCGCATTATTGACGGCAATATTCATGTGATTGAGCAGCTGCAGGAATTCATGCCGCGCGTGGTGCAGGGGGATCAACCGGGCATGGTGTTTAATATGGCCTATGGCATCCAAGGGGTCAGCCGTTATACGCATATTCCTTCGTTGTTGGAAATGCTTGGTATTCCCTATGTCGGTTCGAGTCCCGCCGGTCACGGAATTGCGCTGGACAAGGTGACCACAAAAGTCATGATTCAGGCCGCAGGTCTGCCGACGGCGCCTTACTGGGTGTTTCACAATGCCGATCAAATTCAGGGCGATCTGCCGTTTCCTGTCATTACTAAACCCAAGATGGAAGCGGTTTCGCTTGGCATCCAGGTGATTCACGACATGAATTCACTAAGAACGGCGATTTCCGGCCTGATTGATCAGTTCAAGCAACCTGTTTTGGTCGAACAATTCATTCCGGGCAGAGAATTTGCAGTGGGGGTGCTGGGTAATCAGAATCCCGATATTTTTCCGATTGTGGAAATCGATTTGGAAGGCGACCCATTTGGCATCCAAAGCCTGGAAGATAAACTGAGAAAACCCAAAAACAAAATTTGCCCGGCGCAAATCGACGACAAACTTGCCAACGAATTACGCAGACTGACCCTGGAAACTTTTAAGGTACTTGGGATTTTCGATTTCTGCCGCGTTGATTTTCGCATGGATCAGGATGGCAATCTGTATATTCTTGAACTGAATTCCATGGCCAGTCTCGGTTTAACGGGAACCTACGTGTGTGCGGCAAAAACAGCGGGCTATACATACGAATCCTTAATAAACCGCATGCTAGATGTTGCGGTTGAACGTTATTTCGGTAAAGAGTTTGAGGACGTTACATCAGACCACGAGCACCCTGTGGAGACTCCGAAGAAAGACCCCTTGCGAATCAGGCTCAGAAGTTATTTGCGCAGCAATATCGATACGATGGAAGACTATCTGTCTAAAATGGTGGATATCAATTCTTTTATTGAAAATGTGGAAGGCGTCAATACACTGGGCCGGTGGGTTTCAAGCCAGTTATCCGGGTCCGGTTTCGACAGGCAGGTGTTCTCAATGTCCGAGTTCGGTAATATCCTTTATTTTACCAACCATGCTGGGGAAACCAATGACGTGTTGATTGTCGGCAACCTTGATAATCCTGTGGATTATGAAGACTATATTCCTTTTTCCGAGGAACGCGGACGTATTTATGGAACGGGAGTGGCCAGAGGAAAAGGAGGGGTCGCCGTTTTACTCGGTGCGTTAAAGGCATTGCGCTATACGCGCGCGCTCAAGCGCGTCAAGATCGGCCTACTGTTTATAACAGATGATTCAAAGGGCGGCGTGGCATCGCGTAAGATAATGCATGAATTGTCTTCCAAATCCAATTATGTGCTGGGATTGAGCGGATCCGGGCTTGGCGGCGATATTGTGACTGCAAGTTTGGGTTCCACCTGCTTTAACGTCGAGATCAATCGTAAGCTAGGCAGGACATCCAGTCAGTATTTTTCGGATGAGCATGATCCGATTCTGTATTGTGCTCAGAAAATTACCCAGTTGAAAAAATTGAACTCTGTAGAACAGGGAGTTTATGTAACATTGACCGGGCTAGAGACGCGCAGCAACGCTGATCTGCCGGCTTATCATGCTGCGCTGTCTTTTGTGCTGCATTTTCAGAATCCAGAACAAAGTAAAAAGCTGGATGTCCAGGTAATGCGTATTTTTGCGCCCAAAATGCAGGATGCCATCCGTGTCCATATTACAAAGGGTGCGCAAAGAAAACCGTTCCTACAGAATGATAAAACCGTGCAGTTCTACGATCAGATCGCAAAAATCGCCAAGGTGGTTGAAGTACGTGTTGTACAGGAAGAAACCGGCATCGCTTCCTTGCTGGCCAATGTCTCGCCCGGAGTTGCTGCGGTTGACGGTATGGGTCCACGTACCGGCGGTTATGGTTCGAGAGACAAGTATGTTGTGCGTGACAGCATGATTGACCGCAGCGTGTTGCTGGCTTATCTGATTTACAAAATTGGAAGAAATTTCGCTTAATGGATCTGAGTATTATTGAGGGGCGTTTTGCACCGTCAGAAGACGGTAAGTGTGCAGTGGCGTCAGACGGCATGGTGTCGACTGCTTTTCCGCAAGCGACCCAAGCCGGGGTAGAAATGCTGCGCAAGGGCGGTAATGCAATCGATGCCGCCTGTGCCGCTGCATTTGCGCTCGGAGTATGCGAACCGCAAGCCAGTGGACTGGGCGGGCAGTCGCACGCGATTATGCATTTTCAGAATAAAACTATTGCCATCGACGGTTCAAGCCGGGTGCCTTCATTGGCGCATCTGGATCAGATTGCCGGAAATCATCAGTTAATCAAAGGGCACCGTGCGACAACCGTCCCTAGTACTCCGGCTGTTCTGGGTTATTTACATTTTCGCTATGGTTCGTTGGATTGGTCTGAAATACTGCAGCCGGCCATTCAACTGGCTTCGGATGGCTACCAGATTACACAATTGCAACATAATCTACTGAAACGCGAACTGAAAAATTTTTTGAAAATACCCGGACAGTCCGGTGCGCAGTATTTTCTCAAAGATGGCGAGCAACCCTATGAGACTGGCGACCTGTTCAAGCAACCCGATCTGGCCAGGTTGCTTGAGAAAATTGCCTGGCATGGCGTCAAGGCGTTTTATACCGGCAGCGTGGCTGAACAAATTGATCAGGATATGCGCGAGCATGACGGATTTCTTAGAGCGGAAGACCTGGCGCATATTCCGTGGCCTGTGGAGCGCAAGCCGTTGCGCAGAAATTACCGCAGCATAAAAGTGTTTACGTCTCCGCCGCCTTCAGCTGGCAGAACATTGCTGCTGATGTTACAAATTTTAAAATATCTACCACCGCATTTGCTAATGGAACGCGATCCGAAATCGTTTCATTTTATCGCCGAAGCTTTTAGAAAGGCGTTGCTTAACCATAAGGAGCGCCCGTTTGATCCCAATGTTTATCCACAATTACCCGATGATAAAAAACTGCTGAGCAGTAATTATGCCAAGAGGCTGTCCGCATCGATTTGCGACGTGATCGACGCCACTTTACCATCGCAGGATATTTATCCCAGTCAATACGACACTACGCATCTATCGGTGATGGACAATCAAGGCAACGCAATCGGTATCACTCAGTCGATAGAACTGGTATATGGCTCCAAAACGGCTGCATCCGGCCTTGGTTTTTTATATAACAACTATATGAGCTCGCTTGAGTTTAATGATCCGTCGCATCCATATTACTTGCGTCCGAATGCAATACCTTGGAGTTCGGTTGCGCCGATTATCTGTTTTCATAGAGACAAATTATGGATGGTTGCAGGCAGTCCGGGTAGTGAACGGATTTTTTCCACCATGAGTCAGTTCCTGTTTCACATAGTGGATGGCGGCATGCCAATCAGTCAGGCCATGACTTATCCAAGATTTCACTGCTCCGTTGGCGGAACACTGAGTATAGAAGCGGATCGTTTTCCGGCGGAAGTGTTGAATTATTTGCAGTCGGTGGGCTATAAAATGGATTTGCGCGAGCCATATTCTTTTTATCTGGGTGCTGTGCACGCAGTCCTCAAGTGTCAGACCAGCACGCTGTTCCAGGGTGTAGCGGAAATTCGTAGGGACGGCAGCGCCGCCGGTGTTTCGAATCCGGAAAAATCGGTGTCATGACGCCGTTTCCCGTTTTACTCTCTATACCGCATGGCGGTGACCGGGCTCCTTCCGAACTGACACGCCATATCGTGATTTCAGAGCAGGCCATGCTGGCAGATAGTGATATCTGCACCCGTGAAATTTATGGTCTTAGGGAGGAAGTTGCAGCAGTAGTCGATACGCCAATTGCTCGTGTTTATGTGGATTTGAATCGGGCGCCGGATGATCTTCCACCAGCCAACCCCGATGGCGTAATTAAACGCCTCAGCTGTCACGGAGTTGAGATTTACCGTGACGATGTGTGGCACGATCAATCGTTGGTACATACGTTGTTAAGAAAATATTACTATTCTTATCACCGGAATATTCAAGCCGTTCTTCAAAGCCGTCAGGATCTCGAATTGATGCTGGATTGCCACTCTATGGAGGCAGTCGGCCCTGTAATAGGTCCTGATCAAGGTTCCGCACGTCCGGCCATTTGCCTGGGCAGCCGGTACGGCGGCAGTTGCAGCGCTGAAATGGTGCAGCGATTGGCTGCAATCATGCGCCGGGTTTTTGAATTGCGTGAAGACCAGGTGACAATAGACCAGCCATTTGCTGGCGGTTATATTACCCGGCGCTATGGCAATAATCCATTGCCCTGCATTCAGATAGAAATAAACCGAGGTTTGTATCTTAAAGCCGATTGCGGATCTGAAGGCGGCGCCCAGCCAGATTATGGAAAAGTTTCTATGCTTCGGCAGCAATTCCGGTACGCATTGGCATTATTTTTTGCTTAAAAGTTATAAGTTTTTATATTTTTGTCTTGAATTTGCGGTATATCGACAGAAATACTAAATAAAAAAACGGTGGCAGGAATAGTGTTATAGTCGATGGTTCCGGAACCGACGATGTCAGACTATCCATTGTGGCGACGTAGTTATCCGCTTTTAACTCAATGGTGATTTTCTTGATCGAAGTTTTGGAATCCAGCCTGACAAATCCTTTGGGGTCACCCATTTTTGTAATATCACTTAGAAGAATCGGGGGGGCGATTGCGCCATCTAATCGATTACCTGCGATATCGTACGCTTTAGCAACGGGAACGCCTATTCCTTGATTGACACCATTATAAATGAAATAAAACTTCACCCAGTCCATGGTCTTGTCGAAAACGATATCGATTGTTTTTTCGCCGTCGTCAACATCATGTAACAAATACAAATTTGGTCTAGAGGCGTAATACTTTAATAACAAGATATCGTTGTCGACCTCGCCGCCGTTATTGTGACGCTATGCTGATTAACATTTGCAGTACCATCTGCAAAATCGTCAAAGGTTATCGAGACAGCATATACATTTGAACAAGCGGCGATTGCCAATAACAAGAATGCCCACATGCGCGGAATTATAGTCACTTTCATATATTCCATTCCTTCTTCAAAAAGAATTATCTTGGAGGGATATATCAAGGTAATGTTTTTTAGTTTGTTATATTCCTTCGCGATTACTGGATATTGAATAGTAATAGACGGGTGAGGTAATACTGAAATATAGAGAGGAGTCAATTATTGCAACGCAACGACTTCCTGTTCCCAGCCATCTCTGTAGCGAAAGAAAAGCCTGTTTTGCTCGCTAAAAAAGCCCGGTTGATCCAGTATGCCTCTCCAGCGCAACGTGGCTTCCAGCCGGAAGCGTTGCTGTACACCATCAATCGGTACTGAAACAGTGCCATCCGTGTGAACCTGTAATTGCTGCTGCAATTGACTGCGAATCTGGTCGCGCAGTTGCGTCATGTCATGAACACACGCTTGCAAGTGCTGTTGGATTCCATCCCGGTATCTGATCAATAGCCGGCCATCGTTGCCGGTGGAAATGGCGGCGCTGTCAGAAGGCTATCCGGGTGTAAGGTCCATAGCCGGTTCCAGACACATGCGGTCGCCCGCCCGGGATTCAATTTCAAAGCGGTTCCTGAACCACTCCATATTTGCCCAGCCTGCGCGCAGTATAGCGCCAACGGCTTCATCCTCCTGATAGAATGCGTTGCGCAGCTGTACGCTCAAGCCGGAACGAGTGCGCAACTGCAAGTGGCCTTCATCGGTTTGCGTCATTTGTCTTTGCTGCATCATGTTCTGATTTCTCACGGTTAATCCGATGGCCATCAAGCTGAAAATTCTGCCATCGGGTAGCGTCACCGTAAAAACACCGGTTTCATCATTCCGGATAATTGTCACCGATTCCTGATCGTTGTCCAAAAAATCATTGATTACTTCAGCGACATCCTGAGTTGTGGTGAAATTGATTTGGCAATTCACGCCACAAGCGGTGGCGGCAAATGCCGATTGAGTCATAAGTGATATGAAAAAATAATTCAATTGTGCTGGAATTAACAGCCGTCTCAGCCTCATGTAAATTCTCCTCTGGTATATATTTGCAGGCTATAAGAACCGGTTTCACTTAATTGCCGCAGACAGAATCCAAACATAATGCAATGTTTAAGAATTTTTAGAATCAGTGCAAGCCTAATGCCGGCTTTCATACCGCGAGGGAAAAATCATAATCATGATCAAATGCCGGTTATGAAAGGTAATGTCGCTGAAAAACAATTCGCCTGCAAATTTTCTGCCTCTCAGGCCGGTTAGCTTGAAATGGTAACCAATGCGGGATAGAAAGCGTAAATAGGGATTGACGCGTTCATTTCCTTTGTCCAGTAAGTGAACTTCTGCGAGCAGCGGTACTAGTTTTGAGATATGTTTTTTGCCTGACTTTCCGGAGGAATAATCCAATAGTTTTTTCCCTTTTTTGTTGGATTCTACTATCGTGCCATCTTCGGTTAGGATCAGCGTTATCGGGGGAATGATGTAATTTTGCTGTTGTAAGTGATTTCCAGGTAAGTTCGTTGTCAGTGCATCTTCTGAAATATCGTTCATTGGCTCACCTCCTTTTCTGCCGCCAGCCAGTCGTCCAGTTCGTATCCGGGCGTAAAGCCGCGACTGAGTGCTTTAAAATAGGCTGCCTCTCTGATTCGGGATTCGGAATCCGGCGGAAAATCGCCAGCCTGGGTTTTGGATCTCCGGGAGCGTTTTGCAACCGGTTTGGCAGTTGACTTACTGCCAGGATTTTGAGGCTTGATTTCTGCCATATTATCCAATTCTCCTAAATTTCGAGTGGATTGATTTTCTTTTAATCTGTTTTGTTGACATTCAATAAGAAAATATGACCGGATTTTTTTATTTTTATTAGCTTGCGTAATGAGTCTAGCAAAATGGAGATAAAAGAAAATACGTATTGACACGTACGTGTTTACCCTTATATGGTTCGATTAATCCAGCGTATAAACAGGTAGAACACAATGGTATGTCTGTTGGTATTTTTAAGGCATATATGACGAATCATCCACCAAGTTCCGAATATTCTTCGCATGATCCTCTGGACGGAATCAGTTTTCGCGCGTTATTTGATGCCGCGTTTGAAGCCATGTTGCTGGTGGATGCGGCGGGGCGTATCGTACTGGCCAACTATACGGCGCAAAGTGTGTTTGAATATTCTCTGGATGAGCTGCACGGCAGAGAGATTGAAATGCTTCTGCCCGAACGCTACCGCGAACACCATCGGCAGTACCGCAAAATATATCTTGTCGAGCCCTGCAAGCGGTTTATGGGCAATGCCTGTGAGCTGACACTCTTGAAGCGCAGCGGCCAGGAACTGGGCGTCCGAGTCAGCCTGAATCCCATCACGGTAGAATCTCAGGTTTTTATACTGGTGACTGTCCATGCCCTGGACCGGCGGCGTCAGGCGGAATTGGCGTTGCAGGCAAGTGAAGAACGTTTACGGTTGATTCAGCAGGCTGCCGGTGCGGGTATATTTGATATCGATTGTATGAACGATCGAGTCTATTGTGATGAACGCATGTGCGCGCTTTTGGGAAACAAGGCCGGAGAAATCATGGTGTTGGAAAAATTCTTCGGTTTGATCCACCCCGATGATCGCGCGAAGTGCCGGGCAATATTCGATGAAACGATTGACTTGCCGGCACATGGCAGATGTCGTGGGGAGTTTCGAATTGCGCAACCGCCCGAGCATACTGAATGCTGGATTGCGATTTTGGGACAGGCTCAGTTTGAAAGTGGTAAGGCAAAACGTATAGTCGGTATTGCACGTGATATTACGGAACGTAAATTGCTTGAACAAACGCTTCAGCAACAGCGAAATGAGACCGAAGCATTATTCAGCCAGCAGGTTGCCATCATCACCGCATCCGCGATTGCACATGAGATCAATTCGCCGTTGACGGCTATTTCCGCTTACAGTGAAGTTGCGCAACACGCCTTAGGTGTGACGCCGATTGATTGCGATAGAGCGAAAGAAGCGCTCGACGGGTGTGTCCAGCAGGCGCAGCAAGCCGGAGAGAAGCTTTATGAGTTAATCGGTTTCCTACAAAGCCGCGAGGTGCGGACAGAAGCGCTGAGTTTGAACCGTGTTGTGGAAGATGCTTTGCTGCAAGTGCATAGTGACGGTTATGGAGCGTTTCATCTTGTGCTGGATCTGATGCCGGACCTTCCTCCGGTGAAGGCGAACAAAATTCAGATACAAAGAGTGCTGGTGAATTTGATCAGAAATGCGGTGGAGGCCATGCGGGAGGCAAATACTGTGAGTTCAGAAATCGCCATTACTGTAAAAACATTGCTAGGGGAAAATATGGCGATTGTAACAATCAAGGATAATGGTCCGGGTATAGACCAGCATACAATCAGTCGTATATTTGATCCTTTTTTTACCACGAAACCCACAGGATTTGGTGTGGGTCTGTCGATCAGCAGGGCGTTGATCGAAGCCAACGGCGGACAGCTCTGGATTGATCCCGATTTCCGGCAAGGGGCGCGATTTTATTTTACGTTGCCTTACGCATCATGACTGCCGGCAATTATACCGTTTTTATTATCGATGACGATGCCGCGGTTTGCCATTCCCTGATGCTGATGATCGAACAGGAAGGTATTTCCGTACAGGTATTCGACAGTGCTGAAGCTTTTCTCAAGCAATATGATCCGGACAGTAAAGGCTGTATTGTTGCCGATATCAATATGCCTGGTATGAATGGCCTGCAGCTTCAGGAGATACTTAACAACCGTGGAGGTGTGTTGCCGGTAATTTTTCTGACTGGATACGGCACTATTCCTCAAAGCGTCAAAGCGATAAAAGCCGGCGCACTGGATTTCCTGACCAAACCGGTTACCCGCGCCAAGCTGGCTGCAGGCATTCGTTCTGCGTTTTCCGAATGCGAAAAACAACAACTGACGGACAAACATCACCGTAAAGCGAAAAATTTCCTATCAAAATTAACCGAACGTGAAAAGGAAGTCATAGTGCTGGTCGTTCAGGGACTTTCCAATAAGGAAATCGCAACCAGTCTGGGTATTAGTCATCGAACCGTTGAAATTCACAGAAGCCATATTATGCACAAGTCGGGCGCTACGAGTCTTCTGGAGCTGGTACAGATTGTGAATGATGCTGACTTGAATGAACAGAATCTTTCAAATGGATAGAGTAATGGGTAGAGTATTAAGCGATAACTGATCGCGCAATCAACAATATTGGTGGCGCGATCAGCATTGATTGATTCCGGTGGTTGCGTTGCAGGCTAAGCCGGTGAAAAATCAATCGTCGTCGTCATCATCATAACGGCGAGAGTAATCATCGTCGTCATATCGATGGTAATGTTTCATTTCCGCATTGTTTCCGGAGAAACCGACTCTCCAGTTATCCGAGTTTCCACGGCGATCCATATGCACGGTCAGGTACGATCCGTTATATTCAACGCACGGAATAATGAGCAGTCCACGTTCGATATCGACAGTTGAAATACATTTGTCCACAGTGACTGTTTTAATTTCAAAACAGTTGGATATATCAACCGTTACAGTATCGACAAAAGGATTGCCTTCGCTATCGAGTGGATGAATCGTGACAATGGCGTAGTGATGTTTGATCACAACATCGGTTGCGGTGCCAAGCAAGCCGGTTACATCGTTGCCGGCAGGATCGAGCAATGGCGGCGCTGAGCACTGATTAAGCGCGCCGGTATGCAAATCTTTAACGATTAAACCGCCATCAGCAATAAAAATACGGTCGCGTTTGACGACTACTTGCTCCGCCCACGCAGTATTGATCACTGCAAATAAAACAATAAGAATAGATAATTGCCTGATTTTCAAATAATACATTGTTTCACTCCTGATAATTATTTTTCTTCGTTTGTTGCTGTTCTGAAAAAATGGTCGATGATATCTGTTCGCCAAGATCTTTTAAAAACAGAAGGTCATTTTAATCGTTAATTGATACTTAGTCAGTACAAACAATCGTATATAGTGGCGAGCAAAAAATAATAGAAGTTTACTTTGCCTTAAGATAATTTTATATATTTGCAGGTAAAGGATTTTGATTAGTTTGTACATTGCCAGAGATAAGCAGAGGAAAAATGAGAGTCAATTTACCGATTACCGATATCGAATACCCGATTGATGATGATACGTTGATTTTGTCGACCACTGATACCAAAGGTCGCCTAACCTATGTTAATCCGACATTTATCGAAGTGAGCGGATTCACAAAAGAAGAGCTCATCGGAAAAGCGCACAATATCGTTCGTCACCCCGATATGCCGCCAGAAGCTTTTGAAGACTTATGGAAAACACTGAAAGCGGGTTTGCCCTGGACTGGTTTGGTCAAAAATCGCCGGAAAAATGGTGACTTTTACTGGGTGCTCGGTAATGCGACGCCTTTGATGGATAACGGCAAGATCACTGGCTATTTATCGGTACGTACCAAACCGCCACAAGGGGTGGTTGAAAAAACGGCGCCTATTTATCGTCAATTATTGGAAGGTAAGGCAAAAAACATCAAAGTTCAAAAGGGTAAAATTGTTCGCACTGATGTTGTCAGTAAAATCATGTCGTGTTTCAAAATGACAGTCAGTAAACGCATTGCCCTGTTTGCAGCGATCTCTGCATTATTGTTGTTGATCACCGATGGCATGGCCTGGTGGGGAATAACGCAAGGCACTGTACCTTCGGGGTTGAGCGGTACGCTAATTGGTCTGAAAATAGGCGGTATTGCGTTAATCGCGTTAATGACCGGTTATCTGATAAAAAATACAATTTCTCCCCTAAGGCAAGCGATTAATATTGCCAATACGCTGGCTGCCGGTAATCTTGGCGAGCGAATTTCGTTGTCAAATCGTCATGATGAGTTTAGTGAACTGACTAATGCGCTTAGGCAAACGGGGATCAATTTAAGAGCAACGGTAGCGGATGTTCATTCCAATGCGTTGTCTGTGCGCCATGCAGCCCAGGATATTGCGGCTGGTAATTGGGATTTGTCCCAGCGTACTGAGGAACAGGCGTCTTCTCTGGAAGAGACATCTGCCAGCATGGAAGAACTTACATCAACGGTCAATCACAACACGGATAATGCGCGGCAGGCTTGTCATCTTGCCGTGAGTTCCGGCCAAATAACGCAGCAGGGCGATGCGATGATGCAAAATGCCATTGCAAA
This sequence comes from Burkholderiales bacterium, assembly GCA_024235755.1. Lineage (GTDB taxonomy): Bacteria > Pseudomonadota > Gammaproteobacteria > Burkholderiales > Nitrosomonadaceae > Nitrosomonas. The sequence continues at coordinate 133,034 of JACKLV010000008.1, forward strand.
AATGTCTTCGATAAGTGATAGCTCCAGTCAAATCGCGAATATTATCAATGTGATTAATGAAATCGCTTTTCAAACCAATATTCTTGCGTTAAATGCCGCTGTTGAAGCTGCGCGTGCTGGCGAACACGGCCGGGGTTTTGCGGTCGTCGCTTCTGAAGTACGTAATTTGGCTCAAAGAAGCGCTACTGCCGCAAAAGATATTAAGAGTCTAATCGATGGTTCAATTAAGAATGTCGATGAGGGTGCGGTGTTAATCAATCAAATGGGTACAACCATGAAAGAGATAGCCAATTCTATCAATCGCGTCACTCATGTTATGACGGAAATTGCCGAAGCGTCACGCGAACAGAATTCGGGTATCGAACAAGTGAACCAGGCTGTAGCGCAAATGGATCAGGTAACGCAACAAAATGCAGCCCTGGTTGAAGAATCCGCTGCAGCTGCGGATACGCTCAGACAACAAGCAGTGGAGCTCGAAGGTGCAATTTCGATCTTTAAAATCGGACAAACCGCAAGTAATAACGCCGGTATTGTCCGGTTGCCATCTGACAACGCTGACCAGCAAGATGATGATTACCCAAAAACCAAGGTGGCATAAAAGAAGTTGACTGATTGAAAAAATCTCACTGACCGGGAGAGTTTTTTGTTGAATCATTCTGCTAAATCCCTTAACCGGCCTTATACATCAAGAAAAAGTGGCTTGTTGCGTGACAAACCATTGAAAAGCCTGCTTTCCAGTAAAAAAAGCATTTTCAGGTTCTGACGGTTTTAGGGTCGTGTTTTGCCGCTTGTTGCCCGCGGATCACGTTAACGCGGGTCAGAATCAACAAGCCGATAATGAAATAACTGCCGGTAATCAGCATTGCGAGCCGGTGATCGCCCTGAGAAACCCAGCTGACCCAGCCATAGGTGAGGGGGCCCAAAATGGAAGACAGTTTGACCGCAAGACCCCAGAGTCCGAAGAATTCGGCTCGACGGGAGACCGGGCTGAACAAGCCCACTAACGCGCGTCCGGCGGACTGGGAAGCGCCAAGGCACAGTCCGGCAAGATTTGCAGCAGCCCAGAACATCGCGCGGTCTTCGGCAAACCATGCCATGAGTATCATGATAATCCAACCGACGAGTGTCAATGCGATGGTCAGCAAATGACCGAGTTTGTCCTGAATATGGCCGAAAGCGAATGCGCCCAGTGCTGCGGTAATGTTGACCAGCAACACCAGCAGTAGCGTTTCTTGTGTATCGAATCCCATGGCCTGCTGCGCGTAAATGGCAGCCAGCGCAATGACGGTCTGAATACCGGCCTGATAAAACACCAGGCAAATCAGAAAACGCATTAAATCCTGGTAATGGCGTACATGATCCAGCGTATCTCTTAGCCGCGAAAAAGATTCGTAAACGATATGATGTCCATACCGATGCGGTTGCGGTTGTGCGCGTTCCTTGAGATAGATAAATGTCGGCAGGCTGGCAATGGCAAAAATAACGGCTGTGATCACCATCGTGACGGGAATGTATTGACTGGTTTCGTGACCGTGCGCTTGTGCCCAGGTGACGTACGCGAGACAACACCCCAATGTAAACAGCCCGCCCAGATAACCCAATCCCCAGCCCCAGCCGGATACTTTGCCAATCGATTCGTTTTTTGCCAATTCCGGCAGGAACGCGGCAATCAGGTTTTCACCACTGCCAAAAAAGAAATTGGTCAGAATAATTAATGTGACGGCCAGCCATAAATCCCCCGGTTCGGCAAGACACAGCAAAGCGGTAAAAACCACACAGCCTGCCGTCGTGGCAAGCAATAACGGTTTTTTTACCGCGTATGCATCGGCATAAGCGCCTAGTGCGGGCGCAGTCAATATAACGAGCAGGTATGAAACGGCGAGCGCCGCAGTCCACGCAAATGTGCCCCAGTCTTCATTGTTTGCAATGACCGCGACAAAATACGCATTAAAAATTGCGGTAATCACGACAGTGGTATAGCCCGAATTGGCAAAATCGAACATCGCCCACGACCAGACTTCGCGTCGCGAGACGCCTTCATTGAAATGGGGTGATTGTGGATTGGTTTTCAAACGTGTGCGTGTTTAGTTGACCATAGCCCAGGCGGATACTCTGTCGACTAGATAATGATGAGCACCACTCTCGCTGCTTCCAATGATAACTTAATTGATTGTTCGCCAGTACTGTCCATTTAGTATTGTTGGTGAGTGCTACCGTGGCGTTATGCAGTAAAACACAGTACGTATGAAAGGGCTGTTTCCTATTCAAGTACTGTTATGCGACTGTAGGACATAGGAGTAGCTCCCTGTGAGCGAGTTTGTCAGCGCCTTTGGGCTGCATTGAACCTTTGGCACTTTGGCAATTGAAGGTATTGCTTGAAGGCATACCTTGCCATTACATTGACAAGCTTACAGTTTGTTCAAAATAGGCTAAGTCACTTCTGAACAGGTAAAAAACATGCAAAAAAGCCAGAGTTGCAGTATATCACTTTGTCAGTCCATTTCTGACTTTGTCCGCTTCAGCGTTAACCCGATTGATTTCAGCCTGCAACCGGGCCTGTGCTTGATTGGCCGTGCTGGTAATGCGTTCATTATCGGCATTGGCTTCTTTAACCATGCAAGCATGGTATTCCAAAGCGCGATCCTGCCAGGCATTTATCGCATCAACGCTGCGATTGAAATTATCGATATTGGTTTTATCAATTGTGGGGGTTTCCGGTTCTGCACCGCAGTGTGTAGGGGTCCAGTTGCCGTTGACAAGGGTGCCGGCACTGACGGAAGTCTGTGCCAGTATCAGCACAGCAAAAATTGCAATGGTTTGTTTCATAAGTAATCGCCTCCAAAAAATAATATGCTTTAGATCGTGTATATCTGTATAGCTTAATTTATCCGGTACTCGTTAAAAATCAGTGTGTAGATGTCGTACGCCAGCAGTGCATAAAACGCATCCAGATGATGCTCAATCCTTGCAATGGTTTCCACTTGTTGTAACGATCGATCATCGTGTATTTCAAAATCCGGCCATGTTTCCACAGTCCAAGCAAATCATTGATAATGGCTGTGGCTCCGGTTTTGTGGCAGCTAGCATGCTAAATATTGCCGAAACACGGGTTGATGTCAGCCATAAAAATTCTCCTGAAACTGCTGCTGTATCCGTTCTATTTCCACCCTGTTATTTATCAACGCATTGACACAATCGCTGTCTAGCTTTTCGCCGGCGAGTTGTTTGAGCAGATTGAATGCTTCATCGTTACTCCAGGCTTTTTTATATGGGCGTATGGATGTTAATGCATCAAATATGTCAGCAACAGCCACAATGCGTGCTTCAAGCGGAATTTCCACGCCTTTTTTGCCGCTGGGATAGCCACTGCCATTCATCGCTTCATGATGGAATTCTGCGATATTCTTGAGCACATCGATTTGTTCAATGCAGTCGAGTCCAAAATTTGCAACAATCCCATCGATCATGGCTCTGCCAATGGAAGTGTGATTATTCATGATTTTTCGTTCTTTTTCGTCCAATGGTCCGGGTTTCAGCAAGATCGTATCCGGAATGGCAATTTTGCCGACATCGTGCAGCGGCGAAAACATGAAAATATGTTCTATATACGTATCATCCAGCTCATATTTTTCTGCGAGTGCTTGAGCGATAAGTCTGCTGTACCGTGACATGCGGTCTAGATGGCTGCCTGTTTCAGGATCGCGCATGTGGGTGATGTCGCTTGTGGTTTTGAGTGCTGCGTCCATGACGTTGAACATGCTCAATTCATTAATCACAATCAATGAAACCAGATGACCAAATATATCCAGATCTTTGAGCGTTTTTTCATCAAACACATCCGGCTTATATGAATTGAAAAATAAAAAACCGAAAAAACGGCCGCTATGGAACATCGGCATGGTGTAACTTGCGGCATATCCCTGGCGGCCAACACGCCGGGTATGTTCATGCTTTCCGTGGTCAAAAGTAACAAGATTGTTGACTACGCGCGGTTGCCCTTTATCCAGAATTTCCTTGAGCGATCCGGCATTCTCCAGCAAAGCTTCATAGTGTTTCAGTGGCTGGTCACCTCCGCTGCTATCAATATAGGTTTTCAAAATGCGGGTTTCGGGGTCGTACAGAGTTATGGCGATGCGTGCGATGAAGTCAAACTTCTCCATGATGACACGATGTGCACTGATAATTTTTTGTTTGAGCGGGAGGTGCTGATTTAATGCTTCAAGTGAATCTTTGTGATGAAACATGATCGAGTGCCAGGCTTGTTCGCAAATTGAAGTTGTTCATACTATAACGGAAGGCCGGTTTTCTTTTTTTAGATAAACAATATTTATTCCTGTTTGCTAATGAATTCACTTGAATTGAACAAGCAGCTAAGAATTATTTATGAATGCTTGAATTCGGCGACGATGGCGATCAAACCTGTTACCAGACCAGTGCAGGGATAGACGAAGTCATTGTTAATGGTCGACAGCGGAATGAACAATCAACTACAATCGATTTGTCATTAACCGAAATGAAAAAAATAAATATCAAATGTCTCAAAAAGTTGGAAGAAACGACCCTTGTCCCTGCGGGAGTGGCAAAAAGTATAAAAAATGCTGTGCAAACTTCGACACTGGGGAAGTAGCGCAGGAACGAAAAAGTTATGATGGCGCCATTCCGCGTGCGCTGGACTGGTTGACAGACAAGCATCGTAAAGCTGTCAAAACTGCGCTCGAGACAATATTGTTTGATAATTTATCCGAAGACGATTATAACGCCTTATCAGCGCTCGATCAGCAAACTTGGCAGGGTATTCATATTAATGCAACAGAGTGGTTACTCGCCGAAGGATATATCACAGTCAAAGATCAGCACAGGCGTGTTTCCGATTATCTACTTGGGCCCGGTGGGCCGCTATTTACCGTTGATCAACGCAATTGGATAGTCCAGCTAGCCGAGCGCCCCTTGCGTTTGTATGAAGTAACCGACGTCATGCCCGGACAGCAAATGACATTATGCGATGTGCTGGATTCGAAAGCGAAACCGGTAGTTGTACTTGAAAACGCCGGCAGCACTCCTGAGCTGCTTGGCAAGTGTGTTGGTTTCCGGGTGATGGAATACAACGGCCATTATGAACTATCGGGTGCGACTTATCCTTTTTCACAGTTAAAGGCCCGGGACGTTGTTGAACGTCTTAATGCCGTCAAAAAACAGTTTGGCCGAAAACGAAAAGGTTTACAGGAATTAATAAGTACAATCATCTTACGTAGCTGGCTTGAACAGTTTTATGCGCCCATGCCAATGCCTGCCATAAGAGATGTGCTCTCTGGCGAATCTATGTTGCTGATAACGGATTATTACACTGTCAACGACTGGAAAGCGCTGGCTAAAGCACTGGAAACGCAAAACGATGTGGATGGCAGCCCTGAAACAGGCTGGAGCCGTTTGGTCGATTGCGAAGATGGACAAACCCGCTCACTGGCATCCATCAATATTGAAAAAAATCCCGACAGAATTTCAGTGTTTTATAAAGCCCAAAGCTATGCCGACAAGGGTCGTCCATGGTTTGAAGCGATTGCAGGCAATGCTGTGGCGTATATTTCGCGTGAAATAACAGATCCCATTGGCGCCATGAAGTCCATGCAAGAAACAGAAAAAAACAAGCAGACGCCCGCTAAACCGGAAATTTCACCTGAAATCCATACACAGCTGATCGAGCAGGCTTATCATCGTACGTATGCCAACTGGGTTGATGAACCTATTCCCAAGCTTGACGGCAAAACGCCGCGGCAAGCGATTAAAACATCCGCCGGTCTGGAGCGAGTTAAAGGCTTGCTGCGCATGTATGAAGCTCAGGAAAGGGAACAGGCTGCGCAGGAAGGGAGGCAAGCCGTTTCATTTGATTTTCTCTGGGAAGCGCTGGGTATTTAATCCTGATTCGATTGGCGCCATTGAAGATGGTTTCATGAATCAACCTACCAGAGTTACAAGAGCAAAGTCTAGTGTGGTGCCTGAAGAATCATCTGGGGGGTCCGTTGGTGGTTAACTCGGTGAGACAAGCTCCTAGCTATGCCGGGGGACTCACCGAGGTTTTACCTTTACG
>JACKLV010000009.1 GCA_024235755.1 Burkholderiales bacterium
AATACAAAAGCATTGAATTATTTTTTTGATTTAATAATCACTTAGCTTACTGTTTCTTAAAATTTATCTAGAACAACAGATCGTCTCTGCTAGTCTAGAGCCTTCTTTTTTATTTTCAGCGGGCGGATTGAGCACCATTGCAAAATGACCACCGCCTTACTCGATCGTATCACGCATCACTATGATATCCTCGAAACCGGTAATGATTTCTATCGATTCAAGCATCGTAACAACGCACTCAACAACTAAATATTGTACCTGTTAGGGATGTTGATTGACAGATTATGGAGATATCAGGTATATCAGGGCAACATATCGATTTTGTAATGGAGCTATTATAAATGGGTATTTTGGTGTTGTTTACGGGCGACTTATTTCCGCATCCAGAACCACAGCAACACAGACAGGATGATCGAGATCAGCAAACCGGTTGTCAAGGGGAAATAAAATGAGAAATTTTCCTTCTCAATATAAATATCTCCCGGCAGGCGGCCGAATGGCAGCTTGGACAACAATGGCCAGGCCAGTCCGATAATCAACAGAATAATTCCGAGTGTAACCAGCAGTTGTTGCATCGTTGTAATTAATGTGGGGAAAACGACATACTAACAAACGGTTTTTATATTCTCAAACAGTGAAACATCTGCTTTTTTTTGGCTATGGTAACCCGGGGCGGGGTGATGATGCACTGGGGCCGTTATGTGTGGAAAAAACCATTTTGTCTGATTGCAAAGCCGTCAGCTGCCGCATCGATATGCAATTGCTGGTCGAACATGTGACCGATCTGCAGGATCAGGACGAGATAATTTTTGTCGATGCGGATATGCGCTGTGTGGAGCCTTTTGAGTTTTCGGCCATTTTTGCGCAAAAGGATGACAGCTATACCAGTCATGCAATAACGCCGGCTGCTTTGTTGTATGTTTACAGGCTGGTTTATCAGCGCGAACCACCCGCGGCTTTCTTATTGCGGATTCGCGGCTATGATTTTGCCTTGGGAGACAGGCTGAGCAAAAAGGCCGCGATTAATCTGGAAGCAGCGATTCAGTTTATTGACCGACGGTATTTGCACCTGTAAAATTGCTTCAATTGGCTGAGTAGGGTGGATTTTATGAACTGCTTTTTGCAGCAAAGGGCTGAAACCGATAGTGACTATTTTCTGCTTTTAAATGTTGAATTGATAAAATCTCTAACTTTTTCATTGCTTCTGGCACCGTAAAACATGGTGTCATTTTCTTCGAAATCACCCCATAAAAATATCCCGAGCCCGCCAATCATCTCGACATTATCCAGCAGCCGCGTATAAATTAATACTAGATGAGTGATTTCTTCAGGATGGCTGAAATAATTTTCCGCTAAAAATGCTCCGGCCACGATGAACATTTTGCGTCCGATTGGGTTTGCGAGTTCCAGGTCCTGCATGGTGTCCCAAACTAATGAGCCGTACTCCAAGTGGGAATAGTATCCATATTCCTCTGATCCGCAAGAGTAAAAATTGCCGTAACAATCGAAGCCTAAGTATTCCGCTTCATCCAACATAATGACTTTCTCATTTGGAAATTCATTTTTTTGAAAAACCAGCTCCGCCCAAGACTCTATATGCAAGACGCCTGAGCCTGGAAAATGTTTCCTGAGCAATTGACCAACTACTCGCATTGTGGACAAAGTGGCGGCGTATCTGTTTTCAATATCATAACAGGCATCGTGCTTATTCTTTAAGCAGGATTTTCTAACTGTCCATAGAGGTTCATCTATTAAAAACAATATTTCTGTTTTGGTCGCTACGGATTGTTTGATAGCATCAACGATCAAACTGACATCGTGGTGGAACATGCCAGTATCGGAATCAAACAGCAGCTTATCAATACCGATGACAGGGAGCATTTCATTACTGTTGCCGTTCAGGTAGTCAGTTATATCACTGGGTTTATTTGGAGCGGCGCCAAAAGCGTTGCTAAAATTTTGAATTTCGTTTATTTGACTCGCTTTAGTCAAAAGTGGGCCAATAATCTTTTTCTGACGGTCTGTATTGAAGTAGAAAGCATTGGCATTCGTCGAGATCAATAGCAAAAAAATAAATATAATAATTACTTTATTATCCATTTTTCATTTTCTCATTGATGCATGTCTGCATGTAAACCGATAAATCTTTCTTACATGGTAAATGGGTTAGAAATATGGCTATGTGTTTAATCGCACATGACAAGGCAAATAGAAAATGATCAATCAGGTTGCAGTTCCGTGCGCCGATGCGGTGTTCTGCTGGTTAGCTATATTGGCGATCAGAGCTGGGATGAGAAATGCATGAATTGTCGCTGGCCGAAAGTATGCTGCAGATAATCGAAGATGCCGCTGCCGAGCAAGGCTTCACACGGGTAAAAAAGATTTGGATGGAAGTCGGCCGACTATCATGCGTGGAGAAGGACGCTTTGCGGTTCGGTTTTTCCGTCGTTGTCGACGGAACTGTCGCGCAGCAGGCGGTGCTTGAAATCATAGATATAGCCGGTCGTGGCCGGTGCGAGCGGTGTAGTAGTGAGATAGCCGTCACTACACTTTATGATGCTTGCCCAAATTGCGGCAGTTATGCAATAGATATTATCCGGGGCAATGAGATGCGGATTACGGAAATGGAAGTGGAATAGGAATAGGAGTGAAAAATGTGCGCGACATGTGGGTGTGGAACGGATCAGGTTCATGTGGATGGTAAAATTTTGCATCACCACGATCATGACCATCCAGAGGACGCGCATGCGCATATGCATGTACATTGTGCGTCTGATATGAACGTATCGCGCAGGGTCAAAATCGAGCGGGCTATTCTGGCTCAAAATGACCGTTACGCGCAAAGCAACCGTCAATTTCTGGCGGAACATGGTATTTTGATGTTAAATCTTGTGTCGAGCCCTGGTTCCGGCAAAACCACGCTGTTGGTTGAGACTATCAGGGCTTTGCAGAATGCTTTGCCGATTGCGGTCATTGAAGGCGACCAGCAGACCGACCAGGATGCCGCGCGTATTCGCGCAACCGGTGTGTCCGCGTTGCAAATCAATACCGGAAAAGGCTGCCATCTCGATGCGCATATGATCGGGCATGCGATGCAGCAGCTCACTTTGCAGGAAAACAGTATACTGTTCATTGAAAATGTCGGCAATTTGGTATGCCCGGCCGGTTTTGATCTTGGCGAGGCGCACAAGGTGGTGATTCTGTCGGTGACCGAAGGGGAGGATAAACCGCTTAAATATCCTGACATGTTTCGTGCAGCGGATCTGATGTTGTTGAATAAATGTGATTTGCTGCCCTATCTGTCATTCGATGTGAATCGTACAATCGAATATGCACATCGAGTCAATCCATCGTTGCATATCATTCAGGTATCAGCTACCCAGGGTACCGGGATACCGGAGTGGATTAATTGGATCAGAAACGAATGTCGGCAGGCTGCGATAACTCAAGTAAAAAACGTGCATTCTTTGCAATCTGGATAGCGTGCTAGTGGCTGATATTGATACCGCAGCTATTACCATTGTCGATCTGCCGGTCAGCGGACCGCCGGTGCTGGCCTGTGGCGCATGGCTGAAAAATACCGTTTGCCTGACCCGTGAAAGACAGGCTTACCTTTCACCCGTGATTGGAGATTTGAGCAGTGCTGAGGCCAGGGAAACATTAGATGCTGTCGTTGTACAAATGTGCCGGCAGTTCAAAATCGAGCCTGCGATAACGGCGCACGACTTACATCCTGATTTCTACAGTACCGCGTTTGCTCGCAGCTTTGCTGCACAGCGATGTCTACCCGTCATCGCTGTGCAGCATCATCATGCACATATCGCCGCAGTATGCGTCGAGCATCAGATTACAGAACCGGTGCTGGGGCTGGCACTGGATGGTGTTGGAATGGGTTCGGATATGTCAGCGTGGGGTGGTGAGTTGTTGTATGTGGGTGGCGCCGCTTTTCAGCGTATCGGTCACCTAGCGCCGCTGGCGTTGCCGGGAGGAGACCGCGCGGCGCAGGAACCTTGGCGCATGGCAGCGGCTGTGCTGGCCAGAACAGGACGCAGTAATGAAGTCGAACAGCGCTTTTCAAAGCAGCCGGCAGCCCCAGCAGTTGCCGCTATGCTGCAAATGGATGTTAATTGCCCGCGAACGTCCAGCATGGGGCGGTTATTCGACGCGGCGGCCGGATTGCTGGGCGTGAATCTGATTCAATCGCATGAGGCTCAGGCGGCGGTTGCTTTACAACAGCTCGCTGAACAAAATGGCCCGGAAGATGCACTGGAAAACGGTTATCAGATTACCGGCGATAACACATTGGATTTTTTGCCATTACTTTCGGACTTGATGAATAATCAGGCTGGTACAGGGGGTATTGCCAAGGCTGCGGCACAGTTTCATGCGACATTATGCGCAGGACTGGCCGAGTGGGTGAGGCAGGCTGCTCAGCAATATGGTATAACACGGCTTGTCACGGGAGGAGGCTGCTTTCATAATAGGGTTTTGCTGCAGGGATTGATAAACAGACTAGAAGACAGCGAATTGTCCATTTTCACGGCTCGAAATGTGCCTCCCGACGATAGCGCCATCGCTTTGGGGCAAGCATGGGTTGCAATACAAAAAAAGAAAGGTTTGAGTATTCAATGAATAATTATGTACAACGTTTTTTACTGGAAGATTTGGATATTCGCGGCGCTGTCGTGCATCTTGACAGTGTCTGGCGACAAATGGTGAAAGATCGACAATATCCGGCGCCTGTAATGCAATTGCTAGGTGAAATGAGCGCGGTTACACTATTGCTCAGCGATCAGCTCAAACAACCTGGGCGATTGACCGTACAGCTACAGGGTAACGGGCCGGTGTCGATGTTGGTTATTGATTGTGACGAAAGTCTGCATTTGCGGGGGGTGGCAAAATATGCGCCGAAAATTACAGCGCAACCGGTACCGGATTTGCTAGGTCATGGTCGATTGGTGCTGACACTGGATAAAGATTGCATGCGGGAAGCCTACCAGAGTATCGTTCCGCTGGACGGCGGCACCATAGGTGAAATCTTCGAGCATTATTTTAGACAATCCGAGCAGTTGTCGTCACGCTTGTTTTTGACAACATCGAATGCCGCTGTTTTGGGGATCATGCTGCAAAAAATGCCTTTGACCGATGAACGCGATCCTGATGGTTGGGCGCGAATAGAGACGCTGGCGGCAACCGCTTACGAAGGAGGCTTGTTTGCGTGTACCGCTGAAGAAATACTACAGCGTCTGTTTTTTGAAGAAACCATACGTATTTTTGATGCCCAGCCAATCAGTTATGGATGCCAGGAAAATACCGCAAAAATCTGTGAAATGCTGCAATCACTGGGACGTGAAGAGGTGAATGCTATTTTGCGCGAACGTGGTGAAGTTATCGTCCATGATGATATCTGTAATCGAGAATATCATTTTGATGCATTGGCGATCGATGCTATTTTTCGCGATGCAGGACCGACGATTCACTAACTTTGTTTGCGTTGACCGAAGTTCCTGTTTATAAATGGACTGTCATGAAAATCGGCATGTCATGAAAAAACGTAAGATTGTCATCAATGATTTGATGCAACAGCAGTTTGCCTATTATCTGACGGAACCGGAGGGGCAGCATTTTCACCCCGAATTCAAACCTGACCTGACACCCAAACAGATGCTGAACATGGGTGTGTTCGGCGGCAAATATATGACGGACTGCCGGGATGAGTTTCCTGCCGATTGGTTCGAAAGTGCGCGTTTGTGCCATGAACGGCATGTACCTGAACTGAATTTTTTTGGCGTCAATGCATCGCAGTCGCTGACCATCTGGCGCGAAAAAGGGTGGATTTATGCGGATGATCCACGAGGGTGGTTCCAGTGGTATTGCCGTTACTATATGGGGCGTAGATGTTCAGACGATATGCGCCAGATTAAACGGTGGAAAGCAATAAAGCGGCATGCCGCGCAAATCAGGAAACATTGTTTGAAAGGCGATCTGGGCTGCCGCCGCAGGCAAAGGCAAGCTCTGCTGAACTGGGCTTACGACAGCCGTAATATATAGTGGCCAGGTTTAGGTATATTCTGTGGAGCTGGCAACATCATATGGATTGCGTACTAATTGCGGATTGATTTTCTTCGGTACCCTGTATGGTTTTTTAGACAGAGAGCATTCAACGCGGCGTGAAAAATCAGTTAGAATACGTTTTTTAACGGGTCTTTTTTTCGGGAGTTTCTGGATGTCAATGGCTGATCGTGAAGGCGTTATCTGGTACGATGGCGAAATGGTTCCCTGGCGGGAAGCCAATACGCATGTGCTGACTCATACGCTTCACTATGGAATGGGGGTATTTGAAGGGTTGCGCGCCTATGAAACAGCGCAAGGGCCGGCTATATTCCGGTTAAGAGAACATACAGACCGGCTTTTTAATTCGGCGCATATTTTTATGATGAAAATGCCGTACGATAAGGCGACGATCATGCAAGCGCAATGCGATGTTGTCAAACAGAATAATTTGACCTCAGGTTATATCCGTCCGATCGTGTTTTACGGTTCCGAAGCCATGGGTCTTTCAGCGACGACACTATCAGTCCACATTGCCATTGCTGCCTGGTCGTGGGGTACATATTTGGGCGCCGACAGTCTGGAAACCGGAATTCGTGTCAAGACGTCGTCGTTTACCCGGCATCATGTCAATATCAATATGTGTCGTGCTAAATCGGTAACAACCTATGCCAATTCTATACTCGCTCACCAGGAAGTGGCATTATGCGGCTACAACGAAGCGCTATTGCTTGATTCGGAAGGTTATGTTGCTGAAGGGTCGGGTGAAAACATTTTCATTGTCAAACAAGGGACGATTTATACGCCTGATTTGACATCCTGTCTTGAGGGTATTACCCGCGCATCAGTCATTGAGCTTGCGCTGGGGTTAGGGATACCTGTCATGGAGAAGCGAATTACACGTGATGAAGTTTACTGTGCCGATGAAGCGTTTTTTACCGGGACAGCTGCTGAGGTCACGCCTATTTGTGAGCTGGACAACCGGACCATCGGCTGCGGCAAGCGCGGGCCGGTTACCACGCAGTTACAAACCTTGTTTTTCGATTGTGTCAAGGGTAAGAACGCCGATCATAGTGATTGGCTTACTCTAGTTGGTTAAGTTGTATTGGAGCATATTGTTATGAATCAACAAATGGATAATAAAAACAGAGAAATTGAAATTACGGTTGACGATTTGCCGTTACACTGCCCGACCCCGGAGATGCAACTCTGGAATACACACCCACGAGTTTATTTGCCTATAGAAAAAACAGGCGAGGCTTTGTGTCCTTATTGCGGGACACACTATACCCTCAAAGGCGGAGCGCTTGCCGGGCATCACTGACACGTTTTTTCTACGCCGAACCATACAAAACATTGAGCGATATGAATGATGTAAAGCAATCTGTTCCACGTGAGATATTCAAGGCTTATGATATTCGGGGCATTGTTGATCAGAGCCTGACTGTTACGCATGTTGAAGCAATTGGTCATGCCATTGGGTCTGAGGCGCGTGCGCGTCAGTTGACATCGATTGCGGTAGGCCGGGATGGACGGTTGTCTGGACCGTCACTTTCTGAAGCATTGATACGGGGTATTCGCAAGAGTGGTGTGGGTGTGCTCGATGTTGGCATGGTGGCGACACCTATGCTTTATTACGCTGCATTTGAACACTGCAACTTTTCCGGCGTAATGGTGACTGGTAGTCATAATCCGCCCGAATACAACGGTTTTAAAATCGTGCTGGGTGGTGAGACACTGGCGGCGGAATCGATACAGGCATTGCGTTTGCGTATAGATAGCCAGAATCTTGCGCATGGCGATGGCAATTACGCTCAACGCGATATCGGGGATGATTATATTCAGCGCGTTGTCAACGATGTAAGACTCGATCGTCCGATGAAAATAGTTGTGGATTGTGGCAACGGTGTGACAGGCGCTTTTGCTCCCGCGCTTTACCGGCAACTCGGTTGCGATGTGTATGAGCTGTTTTGCGATGTCGATGGCGCTTTTCCCAATCATCACCCCGATCCGTCGATGCCTGACAACCTGCGCGATGTAATTCATGCACTTGCCACGACGGATGCTGAAATTGGATTGGCCTTTGACGGTGATGGTGACCGCCTTGGTGTTGTCACTAAAGACGGCAATATTATTTATCCGGATCGTCAGCTCATGTTGTTTGCTGCGGATGTATTGTCCAGAAATCCCGGGGGGCAGATTATTTTTGATGTCAAATGCACGCGAAATCTGGCACCGTGGATCGAACAGCATGGCGGCGTGCCCATTATGTGGAAAACAGGACATTCGTTTATTAAAGCCAAGTTAAAAGAAACCAATGCGCTGCTGGCGGGTGAAATGAGCGGACACTTCTTTATCAAAGAGCGGTGGTATGGTTTCGATGACGGGTTGTACGCCGGTGCACGCCTGCTGGAATTGCTGAGTCATGCGGAAAACATGGATTACGTGTTGAACAGTCTTCCCGATTCGATCAATACACCGGAGTTACAAATCAGAGTACAGGAAGGTGAAAATCATGCCTTGATAGCCGCATTGCAACGGGATGCGCGTTTTGAAAATGCGCAGCAGGTTATTACCATCGACGGATTGCGGGTTGAGTATGTCGATGGATTTGGACTTGCGCGCGCATCCAATACGACTCCGGTGATTGTTTTGCGATTTGAGGCCGAGAACGAGGCGGCGCTGGAACGCATCCAGCAGGATTTTCGTGACAATATCCTGCGTGTAATGCCGGATGCTGCATTGCCTTTTTAGACAGTACAGATGAATCCGCCTAGACATGAAGATTGCCATAGCACAACTCAATTTTACCGTCGGCGATATCGCCGGTAATGCCGCAAAAATTATTGACGCGGTAGAGCAGGCGAAAAATGCCGGTGCGGAATTGGTTGTAACACCGGAGCTTGCTTTATCCGGTTACCCGCCGGTTGATTTATTATTGCGCGAGACATTTTATGAGCATTGCGCTGATGCCTTGAATGATCTGGTAAAAAAAATCTCCGGAATTATACTGGTCGTTGGTCATCCGGATTTTCGAAATGGCAAGCTCTATAACTCGGCTTCCGTGATCCGGGACGGGGAAGTTATTGCGTATCATCATAAGCATATTCTGAATCGGGCGCCCTTTTTTAACGAAAACTATTATTTTGACAAAGGTGTGGAGCCTTGCCGCTTTGAAGTGGCTGGCGAGAAATTCGGCATCCTGATTTGCGCAGACTTCTGGCAGGCGCATATACATGACGATACAACCTTGTTTGACGCGGATGTCGATCATTTGCTGGTGCTGAGTGCTTCCGCATACCATATTGATAAACAAGTTTCCCGTTACCAGCTAACCCAGCAATTTATCAAAAAAACCGGTATCAGCATCATTCATGCAAATCTGGTGGGCGGGCAGGATGAACTGGTGTTTGATGGTGCGTCTTTTGTCATGGACAGACAAGGTGTATTGACGCACCAATTCGCCGAATTCAAGGAAGAAGTGGGTCTGGTTGAAATCGAGAGTCAGACGCCAGTAAATGGATATATCGAACCCCATTTATCAACGGTTGCCAGTATATATCAGGCTTTGTGCGTGGGGGTAAAGGATTATATCGAAAAGAACAATTTTCCCGGTGTGCTGATCGGTTTGTCAGGTGGTGTCGACTCGGCGTTAACGCTGGCGGTTGCAGTGGACGCGCTGGGCACCGAACGGGTGCAGACAGTCATGATGCCCACGCAATACACCTCAAGTTCCAGCCTCGAGGACGCCGGAACAATGGCAAGAACATTGGGTGTCAAACACAGTCAAAGCTTGATCAAACCGTTGCTCGATCATTTTTTATTGACGCTGGAAAATGATTTTCAGCTGTCACCGGAAAACAATTATGTGAGTACAGTGCCAGAGAATCTGCAAGCGCGTATACGCGGTACGCTGTTGATGGCCTTATCGAACCAGAGTGGTTATATCGTTCTGACAACGGGCAATAAATCCGAGATAGCCGTCGGCTATTGTACCTTATACGGTGACATGGTCGGTGGTTTTGCAGTATTGAAGGATATCAGTAAGAGTATGGTTTATCAGTTATGTAAATACCGCAATCAGATTGACGAAATTATTCCCCGACGTATTATCGAACGTGCGCCGTCTGCGGAATTACGCTATAACCAGACCGACCAGGATAGCTTGCCGCCGTATGAAGTACTGGATGCTGTGATGGAAGCGTATGTCGAAAATAATCTGTCGCCGGTGGAAATTATTGAGAAAGGTTTCACCGAAGCGGATGTCCACCGCGTCATCCACTTGATCAAGGTTAACGAGTACAAGCGCCGCCAATCACCACCCGGTATCCGTGTCACGCAGTGTGATTTTGGCACGACTTGGCGGCATCCTATTACCAACAAGTTTGAGCAGTGATTGAGTGCGAGCGTATCGAAGCATCTAATTAGCATGGTTTGTTTTGTAACGCATTGATTGAATCATTCAGTAGAGAGGCTGATTAGGCCGGTTTGTTGCGAACGCTGCTACTATCAAAGATTAGAATAAAACGGAGTGGGGTTGTTCATATTCAATTCATTTACGCTACGGTAACTGTGAAAAGCCGCGATCTTTTTATAATACAGTTTGTTTTGATAGTGATGCTTTGGGTTGTTTTCGAAGTCAATGCTTCCAATGTCGTGCCGGATACTATGGCGGAGCGAGTCAAAGCCTGTGCGATCTGTCATGGCGAAGCGGACACTGTTGGGCAGCATGTGTATTATCCGCGCATTGGCGGCAAGCCGTGGGGTTATCTTTACAATCAATTGCGCAACTTCAGAGACGGGCGGCGCCATTATCAGCCGATGGCTATTCTTCTGGAGAATATGTCTGATGCCTATCTGATGGATATAGCGCGTTTCTTCTCAGAACAAGAACCATCGGATTATCAGCCTGAACGGCATATCATGCAATCCAGTGAGGTCCAATTGGCTGAATGGCTTATTTTTTCAGGCGATGAAGATCGGGGTATTCCGGCCTGCAGTAATTGTCATGGCACTGCATTGATGGGTAAAACATCGTATATTCCCGGATTGCTGGGGTTACCTCGTGCCTATTTGACGGCACAGTTTGGCAGTTGGCGCAATGGCGGTCTGGCTCGTGGACTGGTATCCGATTGTATGTCAGAGATTGCCAAAAAACTGACGGACGAAGAAGTGAATGCAGTGGCAAAATGGCTGGCGATACAGGCCGTTTCAGTCAAACCTGAACCGGCGGAAACATTGACGCCTGAACTGGCTAATCGATGCGGCAGCATTGTCATGGATGGACCTGGGCTATGAGTGTTAGCGTAGATGTGCCGAGTAAGTTAAAAAAGTTGACGATACTTTTGATTGCTTGCGTTGTGCTGATACTCCTGACTGTAGACAATGCTGTATCCGGTAATGCAGCCGATTTATTCAATCCAGCAGGACTCGACCCCCAGCAACAGCGCGGTGCATATCTGACACGCGCAGGCAACTGTATGGGATGCCATACTGCCCGTGGCGGACTGCCGTTTGCAGGTGGGCGCCGTTTAGTCACCTCGTTTGGTATTTTTGTTACGCCCAATATCACACCCGATAAAGATACCGGGATCGGTAACTGGTCCGAGGCGGATTTCTGGCAGGCATTGCACGAGGGCAGATCGCCGGATGGCCAATTGCTGTATCCTGCATTTCCTTATACCGAATATACCAAGGTGACGCGACAGGATGCTGGGGCGATTTTTGCGTATCTGCAATCACTACCGGCGGTAAGTCAAACAAATCCGCTGCACGATATTCGCTTCCCCTATAATTTTAGGCCGTTGCTGTATATCTGGCGTGCCTTGTATTTCAAGTCGGGTGAATATGTTCCCGATCCAACCAGAACAGAACAATGGAACCGGGGCGCTTATCTGGTACAGGGGCTGGGACACTGCAATGCCTGTCACACTGACCGCAGCTTGCTGGGTGGGGCGGAAAACGATTTGGCAGGCGGACAGATTATGGGTATGAACTGGTATGCGCCATCATTGACTTCGCATCTCGAAGCCGGCAGTCGTGACTGGACTATTGATGAAATCGTCGAATTACTGTCAATCGGGATTTCAGAACGTGCGGTGGCGTCGGGGCCGATGGCCGCAATCATCAGGCAAAGCCTTCAATACTTATCTGAGGATGATCTGCGGGCAATGGCCGTATATCTGCAATCGATATCGGATAGCAAATCAGATTATGCAGCCGATACAACGCCACCAGTTCCTATCAGTGCCTATCATGAGCTGGTGAAAGGAGAAAGGCTATATCAAATCTACTGCCAGGAATGCCATGGCTCGTTCGGTGAGGGGGTGCCTGGAATTTATCCACCGCTGGCACGAAATCGCAGCGTGATTATGGCGTCGCCGCTCAATTCCATTCGCAGCATCCTGGAAGGCGGTTACCCCGCCACGACCACAAAAAATCCGCAACCATACGGTATGCCCCCGTTTCAACAAATTCTGCAGGATGAAGAAATCGCAAGCCTCGTATCGTATATCAGAAATGCCTGGGGCAACAGTGCAAGCCGCGTAACGGTATTTGACGTGGAGCGTGGCAGGCGCGTTGGAACTGAATGATAACCTATAGTCCCTGAAGAGGATTGAATAATAAGCTGCTGCGACTCTTCGTGAATTTATTTCCAGTGAATTGAACGGTAATCAAATCCATTGAGAATGGTCGGCTTGATAATATCGAAAAACGGAGAAAGGTCGAAATCACGTGGGGTGTACAGGCTGTGGTGGCGGATATGGTAAATTTCGTTATAGCAGTGAGCACAGTTCGGGTCGCCCAGCCATTCGCGTTTGATTTCCGGTAAGATGGGATATGACACTGACTGAAATGCTTGAGCGATCAGGGTCGAGCAGATCGCGCGCGTGGGGTCTCCGCTGCCGAGTGCCAGCAAGCGGCGGCGCAATCTTGTCGGTACCGGTGCAAACGGAAACAAATAACGGGCGAGATCGAAAATATTTTTCAGGTCATAATGATAGCCGATACGTTTGACGACAAAATCAACCACACGTTTGCAGTCTTCTGGATTCAAACCCACAGGTCGGCAGATTCGCGTATTTAAATGCGCATAGTGTGCCAGCGTAATAGCATGGACGCCGTATTTCAGATCAGCCTCGACCAATACCAGTGGCATTTGCCAGGATTCGCGCGCCGGTAGGGCGTTCTCACCGATATAGATGGCTGCATGTGACCAAGTGGATTGCGTCAGATATTTGATGGGGATACTCAAGCGCGTGTCGCCATCGACGAGTAGCACATCTCCCGGTTGCAGTGACGCGCGTAGCGCTTCCTGGCTGATCGGCGCAATATGCGTTGTTTTTTTGAGTGGCTTTGTTAGGTAGTTTGCCAGCAGACTGCCAGCAGTATGTGCAATCCATCCCATTGGAACCGGTTTCCCTACTTTTTCATTAAACCTAAAATTTGGATGTTACTTCATTTCTTCAAGATGGTCGTGTTATTAGCCTGCAAATGTTCATTTCAGTCAATGAACAAGTGGAGTGTATCATTTTTTCGGTATGTAACAATTTCGGAGAAACTGAAGGTTCTCTACATGCACCATAAGCGTTCAGGGATTGTCACGGACACTCCGGTAACGGTCCTGCGCATAAAGACGCAAAATAAATTCGCCTGCTGGTGTTTGCCGCATCGCGCGAATGATTGCTTGTAACTCTAGGGGAAATTCTTCCAAGGTCGGGATGGGACCCTGCCCGAATTGATCACCGCCATAATTAGCTGGAAGTACCAGTGGAGCGCCGCTGACAGCAAATGCCAGATCGGCTAGCGTCAGTCGTTCACCGTAAAGATAGGTTCTTCCATCCGCGAGCAGGTGATCGACTTCTTCGAAGACTGTCTTGATCGTTTTCAGCGATTCATCGGCGGTCGCTTTGCTCAGTTGCTGTGATTTCCATATTAATTGTTTGGGAATGTTGTACCAGTGTTTGACAAAAAAACGTTCGATCCACGGGCTGCCCAGCGTCAGCGGCCGGATCATAACGATTTTATAAGGCAGCAGGTTGGTGTAGGCCCATTTGACAACAGCGCCACCCAATTCTGAATTGTAGCGTTTCCAACTGGTTTCCATTTGATCGGCCAGTGTTTCCGGAATCAGTTTGAATTCGGGTGCGGTCTGTGCATCAAAATGTTTGATCACTGCATGTACGCTGGTCAGTTTGATGTCTCCATCGCGGCACAGAATAAGGCTTTTTCCACCTTGCAGTTTATTGAACAGGAAGAAGAAAGGCAGGGTGTGCCGGTTTTCCTTGAAATCAACACCGTAATAAAACAGTATCCAGCGGTTTAGCTCGCCATCGGCGCTGGGTGAAAATGACAGAACCTTGACCGGTTTTTTATCGTTTGGCATCGCTTTTCATTACGCTCATTTGTGCAATTAATCAATAAGAATAGGCCCTGGGCTTTAATTGTCGTATTCGATTTCAAGACTGACCGGGAACGGTTCTTCAACGACCATGTCAGCTGCGCGGCGCAGCGTATTCTGTTTCAGAACAGCTTTGACGATACCTGGAATCTGGGTCATGTTGATATATTGACCAAAGCAGGTGTGCAGGCCAAAGCCAAAGTGCATATAACTGTAAGCGGGACGGTCCAAGCGGAATTCTTTGGGTTTTTTGATTTTGCGTCCGTCTTTCATGGCCGATTGAGTGGCGGCCAGCACGCGTGTGCCTTTGGGTATAGTCGTCGATCTCAGCGTGCCTTTCGCGACAACATAGTCTTCGGCGCAGACGCGTTGAATGCCGGCGGCAAACGGATTCAGACGCAAGCTCTCGAGAACGTATTGAGCCAGCTTTTCGTCTTCGTCGGCGCGTGCGGCTTGCTGCGCTTCAACGAGTAATTCCGGATTGTCAAACAAATGATTTAAGGTGACGGCGGCGCATTTCGATGTGGTTGGAATCGCGCCGATAATCAGGCCAATCAGATTGTTCCGGATGTCGATATCGCTCATGCCGGGCATGCCCGCCTGCTGCAATTTCAGGCAACGACCCAGCACATCGTCTTTGTCGACGGGGTTGGCTTTTCTTTCCGCGATGGCTTGATCAAGGTAGCTACGTGTCTGTTCAGCAGCTTTGAGTGCTTTTTCCTCGACTTCTGGATCGTCGGGATAAAACAGATACTGGAACATGATTGTCGCCGCATCTGTGAATTCCGTTTCATTCCAACCCGGCGTGCCAAAGTATTCGCCGATCAGTCGTGTGGGTACAACACGCGTTAGTTGCTGGACAACATCCATTCTGCCGGTTGTGTTTTTTAGAATTTCCTCGCTTGTTTTGTCGACAAACGGTTTTACAATTGTATCGATGTCTTCGCGGCGGGCAGCAATCCGCATATTGGAAACATCGCGTGTATATTGCTCGGTGTTTTGCATACCCAGAAAAAAATTGCTGCCATTAGTGACTTTGTGCATTTTTTCCGCATACGGTACCTGGAATATCCAGTCGCGGTTTAACACTTCCGTAACATCGTCGAAACGGGTCACTACTGCATTCCCTTTAAATACCACAGTGGGTTTGATTACCCGCAATATTGTGAAAATCCCGTCGAGATGCTTAAGCGCCCACGCGGTCAGTTTTTCGTTGATTGTTTTAGCGTTTGCCATAGTTAAAGTTCCAGTGATTGTGCGTTCAGTATTCACAACATGATGTTCATAACCGGCATCGGCCGGAACTTGCTATCCTGGTTGTGTGGTCAAGTTGGATCGACAATACCGCCAGCGATCATTTTAAGGGCCGTGATACTCGGTATAAAAAAATAGTCGCCGCCGCGCGTTTCGACCAGACGCGGGATATTGCTGACAAAGTGCGGCGGTTTGCCGGAACCCGGCTCGGCAGAAAAGACAACCTTGCCTGGGTCGTTTGCATCATGATTGCCCAGCAATACTTCCTTGTCGTTGCCTTCCTTAAAATCGTTGGCATAGTTGATCCATTGCTGCTGGACAAACTCAAACTGTCGCTGAATATCTGCGTTCAGTGCCATGAAAATGATGCCGTGGTTGCCGTCATCGCGCGTGGCATCTTTGACTTCTCCGTACGGCAATCCTCGCCTTAATATCCTGCGACGGTTCACCAAAGCCCCAGGTGTATCGTAAGCATCCTTAACGCCGAATTCCAGCGATCCGCGCGGATTGATACGGCGCAGGTGAGCACTGTAGGGGCATTTAGTACCGTGAATGTCTTCATTGTAGGTAAAATCTGTCAACATTTTTCTTTTGCCAGACTCATCTGCTGCAGCATAACGTTTATCCCATTCGGTCTTGCTGGCATCATCCGGCGCATGTACGATCGGCGCTCCGTTGTCGCGCCAGCGACCGGCGAATTTAGCCGCCAGCATTTCTTTGCTGCCATTGAAAATCCCGCTTTGTTCATCGAGAAAGCGGTTGAATGTTCCCACATTTTCATGCAGTTTGCGATAGACCATGTAAGTGCCGTTGTGCGCTAGTAACCAGGGCGATGGCGCGGTTTTGGGGTATTCCATCGCTTCATCAACGTGTCCAAGCAGAAACTCCCCGGTTGCGAGTGGTTGCCAGGTACCGTCACGCATTAATTTGCCCCGGCCCAAAACACGCGCTGCTAAATTGGTCTGCCCTTCAAAAACAGGGTCGCCGATGCCGTCGGTATAGCCGAAATGTTCTTTGGGAGTGGGCATGCCGGTGGCATCGTACAATACGCTGGCATCCTGATAGGGCAGGTTGTCTTCGCCTTTATCGCCGCGGTGTCCGGTTAACAGCACCACGCCGCCCTTGGAGGCTTCGATTTGTTCCTGAATCCACTCATAGCGCTTTTTGACTGCATCTATCGATTGACCGTTAATCGAGATCCAGACATGCACTTTCTCTTTCCAAATTTTGTCCCAGTTTGCGGGGTCGCTGGGGCCGTCGTCACCCAGAATGTCTTTGCGTTTGGACATGCCCATGATGAAATCTTCCGGAAATCCTTTCTGGGAAGCAGTGGGGATTTCTAAAGCCTGCAGACCGTCAAAAGTAAAAGCAATGTTGGTGGTGGCTTGCGGTACGGTGGATGTTCCCTCTGCGTCTTGTTTGCCCCAAGGTACGGCTGATGTTACCTTGGTAGTAATTGCGCCGACAAATTTGCGGCCCTTGTCGCCGTCATCAATACGCAGAAAAAGGTAACGTGCCTTCTGGAAGTTGTATCTGCCGTATGCTTTGATAATATTACCCTGAATGTCTGTTAAATCGAGTTTTTGTGTCATGTTAGATCGCTCTTTTTAAGGTTAGTGATTGACGAATCGAGAGTTGACGGCTTAAAAAGCCCGACTGGCCAAAACGGTCAGGGTGTCGATTTTCCGGGCGGCCAGGTCGGTGTGACTAGGTTTTCCGGTTGTACGCGTTCAATGAAAGCCTTAAATGCCTGTTGTATTTCAGCTGCACCTTGTCCCTGGTGCTCGACAGCGAATCGGGTAAATTCCTGTTTTAAATAAAGTGATTTAAGCTGTTCTTGCAAAGAATCGTCGGTCGAACCGTTGAAGAACAGGCTGGCATCCAGCTGACAGCGTTTGATATAGTGAATAAAACTGGCGCTGTCGGTCACCCGGTCGAATGCAACACAATGCTCCCAAATGTGCCGAACATCACGCTGAATGCTTTCATGGTCTACATACGACCAGTTATCCCACATGCCTGCAAGGTATTCGTCAAGGCCGCCATAAAAATTACTCGAAAAAACGAGGTATTTGGATTTTAAATGGTCTTTGCGCGGCAGCGCTTTTTTTCGGGCTGAATCCGAGAAAAGTGAAGTGATATCCGAGAAATTGAATACTCTGTCATTTGCGGGTAGTGATTCGTAATACACATCGTCAAGAATAAACAGCCGCGCCAGATAGGTATTGGGTACTTTGGATAAAGGGCTTTTTTCATGAATGGGCAGGCGCAGACACCGTTCGCGTGTGATATCGGAAAAAGACACTTCGTCCAGCGAACCGTTTTTGATTGGAGACAGTACCGTCAATGCTGTCGCGTTTCCACTTTTAGTTGCCATGTGAATTTCCTTTTAATCAGGTGAATTATTCCGGAATTTGCAGATAACGTTTTCTGACGGCATCTGCCGACAAGCTGACGATCGGTGTGGGTTTCATGTCGCCGAAGTGATGTTGCAGGTCGTTGAGCAGCTTGTTGTAATCATCGAAAAATTCTTCGGGCGCTTTGTCAGCGGAGATGGCATTAAAATTGATCAATGCTTTTTTGATTTTCTGCGCGGATTTCACATCGTTCGAAGCCGCCATAGGGTACGCATTATAATAATGCGCCGTGTCGATCTGATTGTGACGGATATAGTCATGAAACGGTGTCAGTGGAACAGACTTGGGGTAACGAACGTTCCATTTCCAAAATAGATCAAGCCCGGAAGGAATGGCAAAGGTGAATGAGTCGACATATTGGTCCCAACTGCCGTTAAAATTACTGAAAAAAAGCATGTAGGAGTAATTCAGTTCTTCTTTGGGTTGACTTGGGTCAAGCCGTGGAAAGTTGTCTCGCGGAATAATCACCCAACGTGCATAATGGATAAGCGATAAAGTGATCAATCCTTTCAACGTTGAAGGATTGCTTAACGCGATCTTAAAAATGAGCTTGTTAATCCAGGCCATGTACCAACGGATCGGTGTGATAACATTCATGGCGTACGCTTTACCTGCGATATTTGACATAAAAGCTCCTTAGTTGGATGGGTTTTTAGAATGTGAATTCAGTTTCTTACATGTTTTTTTGTTTCGTTCGTTTTGAAGACGCCAGCTCAGCGTATTTTTTCGTACTAAAGCAGCGAATGCTTGTGTAATACGTTATCGATTGAATTTTCAGCAAGCGCACTTATAAATTTTTTTATCGGTAGAGAATGCTGTTAACCATGCTGACCTGTCAGCAGACTCTTTTAACATATGAAGATGGTAATACGTATTTTTTTCCTGTGCAATAAACATTATAAATATGCAGCGCAAGGATGAATGTGATATTTTTCACATACAACCTGATAAGGTTATTTTGACACTGATTGGGTTAACACCGCCAATTGATTGGTGGACCGAATTTCATCAAGCGCGTTTTTAATTCGTTAATCTTTCTATAATGCGTCAAAATTAAAGCAGGCCGGTATTATTTTTTATAAAAGCTTTAGTCCTCTCAACAATGAAACAACCAATTGAACTGAATGGTTGTGAATGAATAACAAGACATAGGAGTCAAGGTGTTATGGTACAGATTGTCAGAAAGGCATTGATTGTTTCAGTCATATTCTCATTATTGTTGATTTCCGCTTGTTCAACAACACAAAAATCAACGCATTCCTCCAGAACACCGGTCGAGCAATTATTGCATAGCGAAGCGATTGCTAAGAGTTTAACTCGTCAGACACATGATGACCTACCGATACCGCAGGGTGCAAAGGTGACTGTCAGTACAGCAGGATTGAGTGCAGACAACGCATTTGTCGGCGACATTGTCAGTGGGTGGCTCGGCAATCAGGGTTATTTGTTGGAAAGTCCTGAAAATGCCCAGTTTCGCATACATATTGTGGTGAACGCGCTTGGGACGGAATTCGATGAAACATTTTTTGGCATTCCGCCGATCAATAGTACTCTGATTCCGATATCAACGCCGGAGCTATCTTTCTATAAATCTCAGAATCAAACTGGATACTCGAATTTTTATTTGAATATCTTTGAACATCCATCTGGCCGGTTTGTATTTTCATCAGCACCTTATTTGGCAGAAACTTTCTATAACGACTACACTATTTTGCTGTTGATAAAATTTCATAAGACCGATTTGCGTCATCCGCCGAAGTCCAAGTCACTTAGCAGAATGGTTGAATAATCTGGTATTCGCACTTTTTTAAATTTTCGTATTTTAAAAAGTGTGATTCAGATACTGGCAAGATCCTCCAGAAAGCGATCCAGTATTTTTTTACTGACATGAGGCATGATAACCACGTGTGCATGCGCCGCTGTACCATTATGATGACCAGACTGCATTACAGCCAGCGTATAACGATCGACGATTGCATCCGGCGGTTTTCTGAAATAGACAATCGGCGAACGTTGATCCGTACGTGCCGGTTCGAGATGATTAAAGTGCGTCTGCATCTCCTTGAACAGATATGCGGCATTGTCTAACATGCTCTGGGCGTCGGCCGCCTGTCGGGAGAAGTCCGTGTCTGAGCTGAAAAAATGAAACTCTGCCGGTTTTACCGAATCACGAGAGCAAGTGATGGTGCCGGGTACTTGCAGGATATATTGGGGATCGTGAATCTTGGCGAATTGCGTTTCGAATTCCTCGAAAATAGACTGTGTTGTCATAAACAGTCCGGCAGGTGAGGGGAAACCGAAAAATTTATGGCACGACACGGCTATGGAGTGATAACGTGCAGATTGGTCGGATGGGCGAATATGCAACAGTTCATCTGCGAATGGTGTGTGTGGAAGATAACCGCCAAACAGTGCAGCATCGAGATGCAGATAAAATTCACGTCCTTTCAGCTTGCTCTGTATGCCATCGATTGAATCGATAGCGCCTTTGAAGGTCGTGCCGACTGTCGCAACAATCAACGCGGGGTGATTGGAATAAGCGCTCAGTTTTTGCTCGAGATCGTTGGTGTCCAGACTGCCGTCTGCTTTCGTGTCGACAATAACCTGGTCAAGGTGCATCAGGTTGCTTAAAATCTGAATCGAATAGTGCGCTTCCCGGGTAAAGTAAATTTTGGGCGCGATCCCGGTGCGGCTCTGCAGTAGCGTGCGGCCAATGTAAATGCCGTGCATATTGCTGTCAGTCCCGCTGTTGGATAAAAACCCCCAGGTTTTTTTACGCGCGAAGCCGTAAACAACACCAAACCGTTCAATGAGTTCTTTCTCTAAATCATGCGTATTAAATGCGAAATGACTATGTTTGAAGGGATCGCCAACATTATTAAAGCCAAATTGGTTCAGTCCGGTTGCACTTAATTTTTCACGCCATTTAAAAAATGCAACGGGTGGAAAATTCATGTTAATCGGATAACCCAGCATGGCCGGTCTTTGCCCGGCCAGAGCTGACAGATCTTTCAGACCTGAAGTCGCTTGACCGGCTAGTGCGTGCCATGGCGATTGATTAGAAAGCGCATTGGGAGAACAAGCAGCAATCAGTGTGGTTGCGCCTGTTAACCCGAGAAATCGACGCCGGGATAGAGTCATGTGATGTAATGATTAGAGCCTTGAATTCATTGGCGCCAGCTTAATAGACTTCAAAGTTGCGCATCATGCCAAGGTCTTCATGTTCCAGATTATGACAATGATAGAGGAACAGGCCGGTATAGTCTTCGAACGGTTTAATGATTTCGATGTCTTCACCCGGCATAACCAGTATGGTGTCTTTCCACCCCTTATCGATAAAGCCTTGCTTTATGGTGTCGTAGGCACTGTTTGATTCATTTTGCTTGCGCGACACTATTTGGAATTGTTGACCATGCAGATGAATCGGATGCGGAAGCGACAGCATCATGCCCATCATTCCCATGCCACGCCGGCCGCCCATGCCGCCGCCATGTCTGTCACCACCCATGCGTCCTTCATGAAAAATACGAATTTTCTGAATTGAGTTGACCGGAATTCTTTCAATCTCCTGATGATCATACATCCTGAAAGTCTGGTCATTAAGCTGGAACAGCATATGACGCATACCGATTTCAATCGGTACAGTTTTTGCGGGGCTGGTTAAATCTTGTGTGCTTAAACGCCGTATTGAGACCAGTTTTTCTGGTAAAGAAGGCGAGTCACCGACTTGCTCAGTAATATTGAACTTTACAATTGAGAATGATTTGCCTTGAGGTATCCCGCCGCTCATTCCCCCCATTCGACCCATTCCGCCCATGTGCGCGCCGCCACCTTTGTATGTCAGACTCTGCATTGTCAGTTCCGAACCGGGCTTGCGACCGCTGAAATCCATCCATAATTCGACTCGTTCGGCAGGTGCTAGCATGACATAGGGGAAGGTTTCAGGTTTCTCGAGCAGGCCGCCGTCGGTACCAATGACTGTCAGTGGCGTGCCATCGTCCCAACCGAGTTTGTAAATTCTGGAGTTCGAGCCGTTTAACAGACGCAAGCGATACGCTCTGGTTTTTACAGGAATGCTGTGATTAACTTGCCCATTGACCAGTATGGTGTCGCCCAGAAATCCCATCATGCGCCGATGCCGGCCGTGTAGATAATGTAGTTGGTTGCCGTTGGTAAAAGTCCTGTCTTGTATGACCAGTGGAATTTCGTATTCATCAGCGGGCAGTTCAAGTTTTTGTTCCGCTGCGTCGCGAACGGTAATCAGACCCGCGAGTCCCTGGTAAACCTGTGTTGCCGTCATTTCATGGGTATGCGAGTGATACCAGTAGGTTGCGGCCGGATTATCAACCTCAAATTCGTAAACATACCGTTCTCCATTTAAAATTTCATACATGGGATGGCCATCCATTTTCTGAGGTACATGCAGTCCATGCCAGTGGGTGATGACGGGTTCGGATATTTGGTTATAAAAGAAAATCCGGATTTTCTGGCCGCGTTCAAAATTGAGAATCGGCCCCAGGTAGCCGGGTAATGTTTTGAGGGTGCCGGCTGGTCCTTTGAGCAATTTGCCGGTATATTGGAATACGTGCGTGTGAGCGCCAGGCAGGATCGGTACTTCCGCATTTTGTGCATACAGCTCTAGTTCGACATCGGGCTTGAAATTTTTGTCGGGATCTTGATTCATTATTCTGTTTTCCGCCCAGCTTAAGCCAGGCATGGTAGAAGCCAGCGTGCCCAGAGCAGTGTATTGCAAAAATTTTCGTCTCGATATTTCAGGGTATGGCATGAGATAGTCTCCTCAATGTGAATCTTGATAGCGCATCCGGTCATGATGTTTTTATGGGTATCTTGAAATAGGATATCCCATTATCTTCAGGTGGTGGTAATTCTCCGGCCCGGATATTGATTTGGATTGAAGGCAATAGCAATACGGGTGCTTCAAGTGTTGCATCTCTTTGGCTGCGCATTGTTATAAATGCTTGTTCATCAATGCCGTCATGAACATGGATATTTTCTGCGCGTTGTAGAGCAACGGTCGTTTCCCAGGCAGGGTTGCGGCCATTCGGCGGGTAATCGTGGCACATGAACAGTCGGGTTTGCGCGGGGAAGTCCAGTATTTTCTTGATTGAGCGATACAAGGCCTGCGTGTCGCCGCCGGGAAAATCGGCGCGCGCTGTACCGACATCCGGCATAAAAAGCGTATCGCCTACAAAAATTGCATCATCGATTTGATAGGCAATGTCTGCTGGTGTGTGTCCCGGCACGAATAGTGTTTTGGCGGTTAATTTTCCGATCTGAAACGTTTCATCACTGGCTAATAAATGATCGAAGTGATGCCCGTCCGGCTCAAATTCGTCACCCAGATTGAAGACTTTTTTAAAGGTCGCCTGCACCGTAGGGATATGATCGCCAATAGCGATTTTGCCGCCCAGCTTCTTTTTTATGTAATACGCGGATGATAAATGGTCGGCATGTGCATGCGTCTCAAGAATCCACTCCACGTGGAGTTGCTGGTGCTGAATAAATTCAATCAGTTTATCAGTGAATGTCGTGCGAATACACCCGGATTTCGGATCATAATCGAGAACCGGATCAATTATCGCGCAGCTGCCAGTTATTTCATCGTACACGACATAGCTGATTGTGCCGGTTACAGTTTCAAAGAACGGATTGATATTAGGTGACATTTTTAGCTCCATTATTTAACAGGATGATTTATGTTTAAAGCACTTGACAACAATATATCAAAATATATATCATAATTCAATATTTTATTAAATCATATTCTGTAATAATGAGCTTTGATAACATTAATGCGGTCAGGTGTGTGTTAGGTGTGTATATGACACTCGAAACCGGTTTCAATTGGGTAATGCGATATAAGTGTGTTGCAATGCCGTGGACAATCAATGAATAGTGAGTCAATGAAAACAGATTTAGGGTTGCCTGATGTCGGGGCGGTACGTAAATCGGCGTCGCAGGCATGCGCAATTCTGAAGGCGCTTGCAAATGAAGACCGTCTGCTCATCTTGTGCCAGCTTAGCCAAGGTGCAAGAAATGTGGGAGAGCTGGAAGCTTTGTTGGATATCCATCAACCAACGCTTTCTCAACAGTTGACGGTATTGCGCGAAGAGGGCTTGGTGGCGACGGAGCGGCAGGGAAAATATATTTACTATAGCTTGGCAAGCATGGAAGCTATGCGCATCATGCGGACATTGTTTGATCTGTATTGCGGCCAGCATTCAGAAAATGAATAGTGTCATACCGGTAAAATATTATAAATTATTGTTTTGTAAATAATATTGATTGCTATAGATGCAACATTATAAGTGCGAACTTTTAGCAGGAGAGAATGTATGGGTGTGGAAATAACCCGGCTGGATGAAAAATTGTCGATCACCGGTCAGATCAGCATAGACGATTTGACGGAAATTGCCGAGTCCGGCTATAAGTCAATAATCTGTAACCGGCCTGATTTCGAGGGAGGCGAACATCAACCGACCAGTGAACAATTGGAGCAACAAGCCAAAGCCTTGGGAATGACTTTTGCGTATTTGCCGGTACGGTTGGGCGATATACCTGAAGAGCGTGGCAAGGCGTTTCGCAAACTGATCGCTGAGTTGCCGGGACCAATTTTGGCATTCTGCGGCTCGGGCAGGCGGGCGACGGCGCTGCACGCGATGTCGAAGCCCGAAGATGAAGCGGCCAGGTTGCATCGAGCGACTGTCGATGCTTGCAACTGGGGAAATGCATTCGATGTGGTGGTGGTCGGCGGCGGTTCTGCAGGAATCGGTGTGACAGCCAGCTTGCTCAAACGACGGCCTGCTTTACGTATTGCAGTTATTGAAGCGAGTGATAAGCATTATTACCAGCCTGCCTGGACGCTGGTTGGTGGCGGGGCTTATGCTGCGGAACAGACGGTGCGCAGAATGGCTGATGTAATGCCTGAGCAAGCGGAATGGATACATGCGGAGGCATCCGCATTCGATCCGGATAATAATCTGGTAGTGCTTGCTGATGGGCGTAAAATCGGTTACCGTCAGCTTATTGTTTGCCCGGGAATTCGTCTGGCGTGGGAGAAAATTGCGGGTGTCGAGGAGACGCTGGGGGAAAATGGTGTGACATCTAATTATCGTTTCGATCTGGCGCCTTATACCTGGTCATTAGTGCGGGAATTCAAACAAGGAAAAGCCCTGTTTACGCAACCGCCGATGCCGATCAAATGTGCTGGCGCACCTCAAAAGGCCATGTATCTGGCGAGCGATCACTGGTTGAATAATGGATGTCTGGATGATATTGAGGTCGAGTTTCATACGGCTGGTGCAGTATTGTTTGGCGTGGCGGATTTTGTGCCGTCGTTGATGGATTATGTCGAGCGGTATCAAGCAAAGCTTAATTTCAATTCAAATCTGGTCAGAGTGGATGGCCGCAGTAAAACGGCTTATTTTGAAATCAAAGATGCAGATGGCAATGTGCGCACCGAAGAAAAACAGTTTGACATGCTGCATGTTACGCCACCGCAGGTAGCCCCGGATTTTTTGCGCAACAGTCCGCTAGCGGATGTGTCTGGATTCTGCAAAGTGAACGAAAAGACCCTGCAGCATCCCGATTATGACAATATTTTTGCGCTTGGTGATGCCTGCGCATCGCCGAATGCGAAAACCGCCGCGGCAGTCAGAAAACAAATTGTTGTCGTTGCTGAAAACCTACTGGCAAGTAAGGAGGATGAAGAATTGCCGCTGGTGTATGATGGTTACGGGGCGTGTCCGCTGACTGTTGAAAAAGGCAAGGTCGTTCTGGCTGAATTTGGATTTGGTGGTAAATTAATGCCGACTTTTCCGTTAAAACCGTCTGTGCCGAGGAAATTGTACTGGTTCTTCAAAACTACGGTATTTCCGTGGCTCTATTGGAATGGCATGCTAAAGGGCAAGGAATGGCTCGCAAATCCACGTAAAAAACACTGAGCAAATATGGAGACGCTACTCATCGGTTGTCTGCTGGGTTCGATTACCGGTACCGTGCTGGGGTTAACGGGTGCGGGCGGCGCGATTCTGGCGGTGCCGCTGCTGGTGTTCGGATTGCACATGGATATGTTTGAAGCTGTTCCCATTGCGCTGATGGCTGTCTGTCTTTCGGCTACCGTAGGCGCGTTAATGGGGCTGAGACAAAAAAAACTGCGCTACCGTGCTGCCGGACTCATTGCGCTGGCTGGTTCACTGGCTGCGCCGGTCGGTCTCTGGTTCTCGCAACAATTGCCGCATGAACCGCTGGTTCTGTTGTTTGCCTTGTTGCTGTCCTACGTGGCAATAAAAATGCTGCGACAGAGTCGTCAGGACGATCGTGACATTCAGGCTGAAGTGATGCAACATCATCCGTCACCGGATATACCCTGTTTGTCTGAAAACTCAAATGGTCGTTTGATCTGGACTTGGCCTTGTGCGCGTGTGCTGGCTTTGTCGGGCACAGTGGCAGGTTTTTTGTCCGGTTTGTTGGGGGTAGGCGGCGGTTTTGTCATTGTGCCTGCGCTCAAGAAAGTCACCTATTTGCAGATGCAATCGATACTGGCGACATCGCTTGCAGTTATTGCGCTGGTCTCGGCTGTCGGTGCTGGGTCTGCCGTTTTGCTGGGTACCATGAACTGGTCTGTGGCTATTCCATTCGGTCTTGGCGCGCTTGCTGGAATGATAATTGGCTTTAAACTCTCGGCATTTTTTTCTGCCACGAAGCTGCAGCAGGGGTTTGCCTGGATGGCTATTATCATAGCCTTAGGAATGGTGCTTAAATTATTTATTTAGTTGCTATGACGTGTAATTGTTTATTTTGCACGTTTCCTCTTTTCTCTCGTCTCTGATTTTTTTCTTGAAAATTCTTCGAATACACGTACACAGTCACAAAAAAGACCGACTGGGTCATGTTTTACCCGGTCGGAATGGGCTGTAAAAATCTATTTAAAATAGCAGCTTTCATGTCTTGATTGTTCTTGAGTAAATAACCGGGTGAAAAACTTCCCGGATGATGCTGTATAGGGTATTTTTTGCGCCTATAAAACAGTAGCTTAATTCCACTCGATTTCGGCATGGTTTTTGCATGAATTAATTCGGCAGTATTGGTTTTAAATGGGTGTACGTAGGGCATTGACTTTGACGGAGAACCGATACGCTTCCGGTGTTTAAAGCACAATCATTTCATTTTCTGTGGGAGAGGATAATGCCTAGTTATTTGCATCCGGGTGTTTACATTGAAGAAATACCCAGTGGTTCCCGAGCAATAGAGGGGGTATCAACGTCAACGGCTGCATTTGTCGGCACGCCTTTCAGAGGACCGGCGAATACGCCTACACTGATCGGCACATGGGAAGAATATATTTCTCAGTTTGGCGATTACGCTCAGTCTTCCGGTGTGCAGGATGAGGATGACCATATGGCGCTGGCCGTTCGTGCGTTTTATCAGAATGGCGGCAAGGCGGCTTATATATGCCGTGTTCTAGACAGCAATCCTGCGCCGGTGGCCGCTTCGGTTGTCTTGCAAGACAGTACGCCCGCAGATGTCATGACAGTCACAGCTTCCAGCGAAGGCGACTGGGGTGAGGCGTTGCGCGTTGCCGTTGCCGTTGACGGTACCCGTTTTGATCTGCATGTCGGTACTGAGGTCGCCGGAGATTTTGTGGCCATCGCTTCTGAAGTATTTCGTGGACTCAGCATGAATCCGACTGACGATAATTTTGTCGAGAAAGTCATTAATGCCAGTTCCAACCTGATCAGGGTGGCGGTCGAGGATGGCGTGACCGCGCTGCCCGTTGCTAACACCCAAAATGCAGATGGTGATTTTACTAACTTCAGCACATTGGTCGGTGGTTCTGAGTCCGGGCCGGTAGCCGATGATTATTTGAATTTTTATAACAATGTGTTGCGCAAGTTTCGTGATGTGTCGATTATGGTGCTGCCAGGGCAGCAATGGCCTGACGATGGCAGTAGTAACGATTTTATTACCAATACGATTACACATTGTGAAGCAACAATGAGCCGCGTGGTGATTGTCGACCCTCCCGCCGATACGGAGCTCGAAACGGGAAATGACGTGACCTCGCTGAGTTTGCCGACGTCGACTTACTCGGTACTGTACTATCCTTGGGTAGCGGTAAGCAATCCGCTGTATCACGTGGATTCCAATCCAACCGCCAGCAAGACGATGAACATTCCGCCGTCGGCGATTGCCGCTGCGATGTGGGCCAAAATCGACAGTAAGCGGGGTGTTTGGAAAGCGCCGGCAGGTGTCGAGACTCGAATCAATGTCAGCGGATTGCAGTATAACGTGGAGGATTTGGAGCAGGATGGATTGAATCCCGCAGGTGTGAACTGTATCCGTAACCGCCCAGGGTTCGGTCCGGTATTTTGGGGCGCCAGAACGCTGGCCACGCGCGCCGATCCAGAATGGCGCTATGTGCCTGTCAGACGCACAGCGATTTATATCGAGCAGAGCATTTACAACGGCATTCAGTGGGCAGTGTTCGAGCCGAATGACCATCCATTGTGGGGAGCGTTGCGAGCTAATATCGGTTCGTTTATGGACGGGCTATTCCGGGCCGGCGCGTTTCAGGGAGCGACAGCCAAAGATGCGTATTTCGTACGATGCGGATTAGGCGACACCATGACCCAAGGAGACATCGACCGGGGCCAGGTCATTGTGATCGTGGGTTTTGCACCGCTCAAGCCCGCCGAGTTTGTAATTGTCCGAATACAGCAGAAAGTCGGCGAGCAGTAAGTATTGAAGCAGTTGGCAGATGTTTGATGTTTGTGACACTCAATTGCTGAACATTACCGAACCGAAACCTCTGACCAAGAGCGCGGTAAATATGAATAGGCTACCGAGAATCGGAAATTGTTAAAAGGAGATTTTTATGGCTGCACCAATGTTCCCGGCTAACGCGCACCGCTACGATCCCTATCGTACATTTATGTTTCAGGTGGTAATTGACGGCGCACCTGTTGCTGGTCTCAGAAAAATGAGCGTATTGAAGAAATCGACTGAAGCGGTCAAATGGCGCTCTGCCGGCGATGTGGCGCACGAGCGCGTCATGCCCGGCGGTACAAGTTACGAACCGATCACCCTGGAGCAGGGATTGACACACGACCCGGTTTTCGAGAACTGGGCGAATCTGGTGAACAATATTCAGGGTAATGCGGCAATGTCCCTGGTGAACTATCGAAAGGATATTGTTCTGAATGTACTGAATCTTCAAGGTGCGCTGGCGATATCGTACCGGGTATATGGCGCCTGGGTTTCGGAATTTCAGGCATTGCCCGAATTCGATGCGGGCACAATGAACACCGTGGGCATTCAGATGCTGACACTCCAGCATAATGGCTGGGAACGTGATACCAGTGTGACGGAACCAACCGAGACTTAGGCTTGGGCGATTCAGGATCAAGAAGCATGATGCAGCTACCGGGTGGGCTCATGGTAAACGGCGAGCGCAGGCGCGATTTCGAATTCCGCGAAATGACGGGAGAGCTTGAACGTATACTCTGTGAGCCGTCTGTTCCGAAGCAAGGTTATGTATCCAGTCATGCGGAGCGGGTAACGCATGTGTTGTCTCAAATACTGGCCAGTATCGGGGGGCAGTCCGCAACCCGGGAAATAGTAAATGCGCTGAGCGTTGGCGACCGGCAGTTCCTGATGCGCCAGTTGTCCGTGTACATCGATGACAGGCCTGTTTGGTTGACTGCAGCTTGCCGTCAATGCGCAGAAAAATTTGACGTGTCCTTTAGACATTCCGAGTTGCCGGTAAAACCGGCTGGTGAACACTATCCGAGCTGGGAAATAGCAGTCAGTCTGGGTCAAGTGATTGTGTGTGTACCGACGGGAAACGATCAGTTGGCTATTGCCGAAATTGTGGATCATCAGCAGGCCATGCGGCGGCTGATAACACGGCTGGTTAAGAGAAAAGGGTGTAGGCGGCAGTTCGAAGCTGTCGAGCCTGAACAGCTTACAGTGGAAGACATTGAGCGGATAGAAGCAGCGGCTGAAGCTATGTCGCCGGAAATTGCAACAGAACTATCAGCTGACTGCCCGAACTGTCATGCTCAGAATCGTTTGACCGTCACGCCTTATGGTTGTTTTGAACTGTCTGCAGACACCCTGTTCCAAGAAGTTCATAGCATTGCGATGCATTATCATTGGAGCGAGCGGGATATACTTTCACTGCCAAGCACGCGCCGGCAGCATTACTTGCAGTTGATCGATCATGGCCGTGGAATGGCCG
The DNA here is from genome assembly GCA_024235755.1 of Burkholderiales bacterium. Lineage (GTDB taxonomy): Bacteria > Pseudomonadota > Gammaproteobacteria > Burkholderiales > Nitrosomonadaceae > Nitrosomonas. The sequence continues at coordinate 30,386 of JACKLV010000009.1, forward strand.
ATCATCGGCATTTGGCCCATGGAGGATTGCATGGGTAGTTTTTTCCAGAACATCATTCAGGATAGCCGTAGAGGCATATCTTCAATTGAACAAACGCCGGAATCGGATGCACAACCGATAACGGAAGTCGGCGCGATGGCGGCTCGTCAAACCGCACCGCCGCTGCTCGCTGCCGAATATGATACGGTATCAAAAACTGCCCGCCCGAATACGGATGTCAATTTTTCTGCAAAAACGGATGATGCTTACGCAAGCAACCATCGGGACGAGAAAGTTAATATGCATCCATTCGCAGACAGATCGAAAGTGCATGGCTTGTCCGATGAACTGTCCATGGTTGCGTACCGGACACAGGACAACTCGATGGTTGAACCATCGACGCAGACTGGCGGCTTTACTGAATCGCAATCGGTCAATATACAGTCAGCAGTCGGTGAATCCGTGCAGCAAACTGAAACGCCAGCAAAAAATTACATCGGAGATGGTATCGTGCGCAAGTGGGAAAACGGCATACAAAGTGATCCGCCATCGTTTTTGCCGAAAACTCGAGCGAATGACTTTAGCGGACTAGAACCACACGGGCTGCGGAAAACCAGGCATGATAGGGTTAAAAAATCTGGAACGGTTCAGCTTAATCCGTCAATTCAAGGCGGGCCAGATGATTTGGAAGCGGCTGCAAATAAAAATGACGATGTGACCGGCGTAAGGCCCCCGGCAATACCGGTCAGTGACGACGATGCGCAAACCGCCCAGTCAGAGCATGTACAAACTGATTTGGATACGGCCTTGCCACAGCAAAAAGACATTGTGCAACAAACGCTTGCTGTTAAACAGGCAATGCGAGGTGAAAAAAATGAACCAAGGCCTGCAATGGGAAGCTATGCGGTGCAGTATCCTCAAGTAAAAATCGGTGTGGTCAACGTTATTGTCGAGGGGCCAAAACAAACAAAAGCCAAGCCGAGCGGTGCGCGGCCTGACGATCAGAGCAGTCGTCGTTATTTACGGAGTTTGTAATTATGCCGCTGCCGGAATCGTCCTTGTCCATCATTTGCGCTGCAATTGGCGATTTTGTTCGTAACGGTGTCAATGCGGCGACCAACAATATTACCGTCAGTATCGCAGCGCCCGCAGAAGTTGCTGAGGACGATGACCAGCACCGTATTAACCTGTTTTTTTACCGCTTTGAGCCTGCAGGCATACAATCGGCGGTTCGGCCCGATGAATTCTGGCGAATGCGAATGTTCTGTCTGATTACCTCATTCGGCATTGATGAGGACGATATTCCCGCAGGTGAAAACGATTTACGCATGCTTGGCGAAGTCATGCGCATTTTTCACCAGCAACCGGTACTGTCAGCAGTCAACATCGGTAGTGTCAGTGTAAGACTACAGGTCGTTTTCACGCCGGTTACGGATGAACAGATCAACCAGATTTGGTCCACGCAAAGCGATACGGTATACAGACCGTCGGTGATTTATGAGTTGGCGTTGATGCCGGTTATTCCATCTCAGCTCAGAATCGAACCGCCGCTGGTCGGCAGTCTCGGTCATCAGGTATTCGGCGATCCGGCGCAACGCTACGCCGGTTTTTCCGGTAGTGTATCCGGGCCGCGCGTGCCGTTGCAGCGCGTCAACATTGCCAATCCGCAATGGGCGCCTCAGATTTGTTGGATTTATCAGGATAGCTGCGTGCATACATTGAGTTTTGATGTGGACAGCCCGGAATTCGCGAGTTTTTCGCCGGATTTATGGATTGCCGGTGACAGCGGTGAGCCTGTCAGTCTGATCTGGGAAATATGGGATTCAGACGGCTGGCGGCAGGCCGGTGCGCCGCAGATTGTCAGCCCGTTTAACGATACCATTGATTCGATGCAAATTCCGGCGCCAATCCCGGGTTTGTTTCCCGAAACGCTGCCGTTGCCGTTACCTGTCGCTATTCCAGTCGGTGAAAATGCCGCACAGGGTTTGTTATATGCCGCTCGAAATGTGGTCGTGATCGAAGGGCGGCCGGCCGTCGAAATTCGCAGTAATCCGTTATTGATCAGCCTGTACAGGACGACATAATGATGAAAGCTGCTGTTGAAAACATTCAAGAGAGCATCTCGCCCATGAATTTGCAGCCCGAATGGGAACGTGTCGAGTTGCTTGCGCATTGTTTGCTGTTGTCGCGTTCCGGGCGGCAGCCGCAGGATGACATGTTAAAACGGCTGGAACAGCTACAATTCCAGGTTGACCGGCTACGGCAATCCATACACAACCCATGGACGAAATTGTCGGTCAATCAGTTGTCGCCGCTTGGCATTGATGTGCTGGCCTGTATCTTAGCAAGCGAAGCGCAGCCGAAAACCGGCTGGTTGTATCAGGAATTGCAACCTGCGAGTCCGCAACCGTTTGTAACAGTCGCACTGTTGCAACAGTTGCTGGCGCTTGATTACAACGAACTTTATCATGTCCGGCAGATGACCGCGGCTGGCGGAGAATTGCAACAGCTCAATTTAATCGAAGCAGATCAGGACAGCGCGTTTGCGCCGTTACGCCCTGGAAGAAAAGCATTGACCCGTTTGATGGATTTGCCGGAAGCTGAAGAAATACCACCCGGTGCTTATCCGGTGCGTCAACGGGCGGCATGGGACGATCTGGTTCTGCCACCCGACCGGGAGCGCATGCTGCGTGAATACCTGATGTGGCTGCGCCATCGCGAGACAGTCGTTGACCGGTGGGGCGGCTATGCGCTGGGCGGTCCGGTGGCGCTTTTCAGCGGCTCGTCGGGCACCGGCAAGACATTTGCGGCAACCGTAATTGCCAATGAAATGGATTGGCCGCTGTATCGCGTCGATCTGGCGCGTCTGGTTAGCAAATATATCGGGGAAACGGAAAAAAACATCGGCAGGTTGTTTGATGCAGCGCATGGCAGAGAAATGGTGTTGCAATTCGACGAAGTCGATGCGCTGATGAGTAAGCGTGGTGAAATCAAAGAAGCGCGCGATCGCTACGCAAATATGGAGGTGAGCTATCTGCTGGCGCGTATCGAAGATCATCAAGGTCCGTGTATTCTGACAACTAACCTGCGTAACCAGATTGATAAAGCTTTCTCGCGCAGATTTCAGATTGTTGTGGAATTTCCCAGGCCGGATCGCAAAGCGCGTGCGCAGTTGTGGCAGCGTATGCTGCCGCCCCGCGCCCCGCGCGCCGACGATCTGGATATCGATTTTCTGGCGCAAGCGGTTAATCTGACGGGCGGCAATATCCGCAATGCCGGTTTGCACGCAGCATATCTTGCTGCCGAAGAAAAGCAGCCAATCTCACTGGTACACGCTGCGATTGCTGTTTACCGCGAGCTTGCCAAAGACCGTCCTCAACTGAATAAAAACGACCTTGGTCCTCTGGCAAATCACCTGCCACAGGCTGTCTGTGGAGTGGAGAACGCTTGAGATGAATACGGTTATTTTATCGATTGAACAGTTGAATCTTAAGTTGCCATCGGGTTTTGAGAAGCGGGCGGATGCAATTGCGCGGGATGTGGTGCGGCAGCTTGCGCGTATGCCGGTGACGCAGTCGCTTGAATGCAAAACACTGATGGTGCCGCGTATCAATGTTTTCAACGGCGAAACAAATCAGGTGATCGCCCGGCGCATCGCTCAATCCATTCATGCGCAATTACATGCGTCCGTTCAACCGGAGCGACAAGGGCGATTCGGTCAAAGTGCCGAAGTGTCTTCGGTAGTTGACAAACACAGTAAACAGATGGAGAAGAGTCGTGGCACTGATTAACTTAACGCGTGGTATTTTGGTTGAATACGGACTGTCAATACCGCCGTTGGTACTGCAATTTGAATTTAATCCTCAGACCCTCTCGCGCACGCGTTCAATCAGCATAGTAACCGGAAACGCGCCGGGAACGCGCGGCGGTTATGATTTTGCATTGCCTACTGAAACGCCGCGCGTGGCGCAAGGCGTCACAATAGAACCTGAACAGTTCAGTATGCAGATTCTGATTGATGCAACCGACCGCATGAGCGATCCGTCGTCGCCGGGGCATGGGCCTGCCGTTGCGTTCGGTATCGAACCGGAACTGGACACGCTGCGCAGCATGGTCGAGCCGAAAACACAGGGGCCCGGTGGCGTGCAAATGTTGTCCAGTCTGGGTCTGGGCGGCAATAAGGCTTTTCAGCGCGATGAACATCCGTCGGTATTGCTGCTGGTATGGGGTACGCATGTGTTGCCGGTATTTTTAACCAGCGTCCAGGTGGAGGAAGTGGCGCATTTGCCGACGTTGATACCGTACCGGGCGAATGTGACGCTCAGCTTCCAGGTAATTGAGAGCAATAACCCGTTTTATCAGGTGGAAAAAATACGCCAGGCTGCTGGAGCGGCAGTCAATCTGGCCAGTGGCGTGTCGGTGTCGTTTTCAGCATCTTTCGGTGCGTCATTTTAGCGTTGCACACTAACAAAGTAGGTAGAAGCCATGTTATTAAAAAAATCGCGGTACAAAAACACGGCGTTGTTTCAAACGCAAGATGACGGAAGCGATACCTTTCCGGGATTGCGTGCGCGTGAAATGGGTTCCGCAATCGGCGTGATTGAGCATGAAATCCAGACCGGCAACCGGCTCGATCTGCTGGCGCGTCATTATTATAACGATGATCGCTTGTGGTGGCGCATTGCCGACGCCAACCCGACGTTTTCATTTGCGGGCGATATGCTCGATGAAGTCATGCAGGGATCGATATTGTTGATTCCTAAATTGAAGGAATAAAGAAAAAGTCACGACTAACAGGAACGAAAATGGGACTTCTGGATCTGCTCAGCGAGAAAAAACTGCAACCGGCTGAATGTGTCGTCGAACTGGACAATGAGGAAATCGACGACATGTATCCGGCGCTGGTTGAAGTGGTGGTGGATGCAGACCGCAGCCGTGCGACAACCGCAACGCTGGTGTTTGAAGCCCGCCGCCTGGAAGATGGGCTTTGGACCGTGCAGGATGACGACCGTTTCAAACCGTGGGTGCCCGTCAAGATTGAAGCTGTTTTCGGCGATGAAACAGAAGAAGTGATGCGTGGATACATCAAGGATGTCCGTGCCGAATATCCACCCGAACGCGGCAGCGCGCGGGTTACAGTCTCTTGCCAGGATCATTCGCTGCTGCTGGATCGCGAGCATATTGTGCAGCGCTGGGGAGAGGATGCTCCAACCACGGATGGTGCAATTGCCGCCGAAATAGCCGCCCGCAACGATCTCGGTATACTGGGTGAAACCGGTGAAGGCCAGACAATTCAGGATTTGCTGCAGAACACGACGGACATTAGATTTCTGCAGCGCCGCGCGCAGGCAAACGGTTACGAAATTATTTTTCATGAAGGCAGGTTGTATTTCGGCGATATGCGGCTCGATACCGAGACGCAGCCGACAATCCTGGTATATGCCGGGCCGGATACCAATTGCATCAGCTTTAATATTCAGGACGACGGACATAAACCGGACAGAGTGGCATACCAGGTGGCGGCGGAAGTCGGTACCGAGGAGCCTGCGGTCGAAGTGACGCCGAATCTGCGCAGGCTCGGTAACGAATGGGCTGATAGTACCGGTGCCGGGTTAAACGATTTTGTCTGGCGTCCGCAACGGCAGGGTGTCAGCGATGCAACGCAGATGGAAGCTATCGCCCAGCAAATGGTAAACGAACAGTCGATGAGAATTAATGTGGACGGCGAGCTCGACGGCAGTCTATACGGCCATGTATTGCACATTGGCGAACCAGTGGGTGTCGACGGTGTCGGGGAACGTTACAGCGGTACCTATTATGTCGATGCGGCGACGCATCGTTTTGATGTCAACGGCTACAAAGTATCTTTCCGCCTGCTGCGTAATGCCTATGGCGATGATTTAAGCGAATCGAATAATCCGCTGGCGGGAGTGGTATAAATGGAACAACTGATTCATCAAATCGCGCAACAATCCCAGCAACGCTACTATGGTAAATATCGCGGTTTTGTAGTGGATAATCAGGACCCAGAAAAACGCGGCCGCCTGAAAGTGAGGGTGCCTTCGGTGCTGGGCGATCAGGATACCGGCTGGGCGTTGCCTTGTCTGCCGTTTGGGGGGTTGGCCAATCAGGGGTTGTTTATGATTCCGGAAGTGGATGCCCAGGTCTGGGTCGAGTTTGAGGAGGGCAACGTGGATCACCCCATCTGGGTCGGCGTTTTCTGGCAGCAGGAAAGCGATACGCCGCAGGAAGCGGCATTGGATGAGCCGACAACGCGTATCATTCGCACCCCCTCTGGACATGTGCTCCAGTTTGACGATGCCAGTGGTGAGGAACAGTTCCGCCTGGCGCATCCGTCGGGCACCGAAATGACCATTGATCCGCAAGGTACCGTCAACACGACGGACGCGGCAGGCAATGCCATGACACTCGATGCTCAGAACAATACCGTAACGCTGGAAGATGCCAACGGCAATCGTTTGACAATGGACAGCAGCGGTACTGAAATCAGGGACAGTAACGGCAACACTATACAGATGGCTGCCAGCGGCATTACAGTCGAGGGTGTTCAAATCGTTATCAAAGGCACGACGGTGGACGTGGCGGGTCAGGGGGGGGAGCCGCTGATTAAGGCGCAGACTTTTTTGTCTTTGTTCAATGCGCATACGCATGTCTGCACAGCACCGGGATCGCCGTCGGGACCTCCGGTGCCGCCGCTTACGCCGGTGGTGTTAACAACGAAAACCAAGGCGCAGTAACCGGATGAAATCAGAACGAAAAAATACAGAGAGAGATTGACGATGGCGACCCGACTGAATAATCCCGATTATATGAAATTTCCACTGCAGATCGGTGAAAACGGTGCGGTTGCGAGTAACCGTCAGCGCCATGTGCGCGAGCAGATCGAACAAGTGTTGTTTACCGACACGGGAGAACGCTGGTACCGGCCGGAATTCGGTATCGGTGTTCGTGCACTGGTATTCGAGCCCAACAGTCAGGCGCTGTGGGAAGTGACCAAAAAACGCCTGTCCGCTTCGCTCAGTGACGCGCTTGCTGGAGAAGTTGCACCGGCAAGCCTGGAGGTAAATGTAACGGGAGACGGTGAAAAACTCTACATCACCATAGCCTATACGCTGGCGACGCTGAATCAAGGCGAACAGCTCGAGTTTGTTGTCGGAGGGAGCAAGTAAGTGGCTGAACAACCGTCATCCGAGCTATTTTTCAATGATGCTTGCAGCGATTGCGGCTATCGTCAGGTGAAGTTGCCTGAACCGCTGCCGGTTGTCGGTGATGACTTTGACTGGCTGGTGCGTGATTACGACGGCTTTCGGTTGTTTATGCTTGAGGAACTGGCGGCGCGTTTCCCGGAACGGCGGCGCTGGACGCCTGCCGACATGGAAGTAGTCATTGTAGAAACACTGTCGGTAGTGTTGGATCAACTGTCCGATATGCTTGACCGGGTTCATGCTGAGGCATTTCTCGAGACGGCGCGACGGCCGGAATCGGTGCGCCGGTTACTGGCGATGATCGGCTACGATGCAGTCAGTCAGGCAGCGGCAGAGGCAAAAATTCCCGACGGTGACGGAGCCGCGGGCGAGGATGAAACAACCAGAAGATCGCGTTTGCAGGCATTTCATTTGCCATTGCAGCGATACCTGGCCGACTATCAGGATGTTGTCGACGAATTATCGGCGGCGCAGCAATCCGGTCTGCGGGCATTCATTGACAATCCTTTAAGCGCTGCAGCAGCTGCACTAAGTGCGGTACAACAGTTTCTTGATAACGCGCCGGATTTTGTGCGGCGCGTGCGTCATGAAGCCCTGGAAAGCTATTGGACGCTATATCCGCATGTAATGGAAAAGGCGCGCATACTCGGACCGCGCGCCATTCATACGCAAAAAAGAATGGTGACCGAGAATGATTACGCCGAACGGCTGGAAGATCATCCGCTGGTATTGCGCGCGCACGCTTACAGCCGCTGGACAGGGTCCTGGAGCACGCTATATGCCGCTGTGGTGATGTTAGAGAATATGACACTCGACAGCCCATTGACTGCGGATGCAGTGGGCGGTTCTCATCCCCTTACACAGTTACAGGTGGCGGTGGATCAATTTAATCGCCGCTATGCGCTCGACGATGTTGATTGGGCGGCAGAGCCCACGCCGCGCATCATTCTACGCCCCTATCTTGACGCCTACAGAATGGCTGCGCAGGAAGTGTTTTTGCAGGATGCGCAGTTTGTCGGCATCAATATTTCGCTTTCCGTGCGTGTGGCCGGGAATTATTTTCAATCTGAAATCCACCGCGATATTACCCAGGCCTTGGGTACGGAATTGAACGGTTTTTTTGCACCGGGGCGACTGGCTTTCGGTGAAGATGTGCATGCCGGCGATATGATCGAAACGGTTATGAATTTGGATGGCGTGGAGGCGGTTTGCCTCAACCGGTTCAAACGTGTCGGCCGGCGTTATCCGAATCAGGCCGATGCAGGCCGTATCCGGCTGGATGGACTGGAAATCGCTACCTGCAATAACGACGCGCAGCAACCGGCGTTGGGAATATTGCGCGTAATACTGCATGGAGGCCAACGCGGATGAACTGGCTCACCGACAAAAAGGATTTAACGCGTTGGAACCGCTCCGGTCTGCGTCGGTTTCGTTATGTGGATGGCAATGCGGTTACCTTTCTGGAAACATTGCGGCAAGCGCAGCAGGATGTCTTTACCGAAAGCAGTAAATTGCAGTGGCAATCGTTGGAAACCGCGATTGTGCAACCGGTCAGTGAAACGGCCGAGCAGCGTCAGGCGCGTTGGCGGCAGCAGTATTATGCCGAACGTCGCGATTATGCGTGGGAAATCATGCGCAGTTATGCAAGAGCTGCGCATGTGCTGGGCGAGTATCTCAATGCGTACGCCAACGAGACATTTATTCGTACCGCGACGCAGTGGCAGCATGTGCGCCGTCTTGTGGAAATGCTCGATTATCATCCGGCGCCACCGGCTTCGGCACAGACGCCTATTGTGATAGTTGCCAAGAGCGGCAAATCAGGAACGCTTGCAGCCGGTTTTGCATTCAAGAACGCGCCCGAGGACGGCAGCAAGCCATCTGTTTTTGAGACGTTGAGCGATCTGGACATCGATAGCCAGATGAATGAGATTCGAACCCTTGAATGGAACAAATCGCAAATCGATTTTGTGTACAACGATCATAGCCGTTCCGCTGTTTTTCCACTGAATGCACCGGTTGAAGACGTGTCCGTTGGTGCCTTGGGTGTATTGCTGGTTGATAAGGGGAAGCGAACCAGAGGGTTGGCGGTCAAAGTGACCGAAGTTTCCAATCAGCAAATAAAATTGCAGGGCGAAAATAGACCGGCCGGTTTTCCGCAGATTTGCAAAAGGCATCAGGTGCGGCTTTTGCTCAAGCCTGACTTCAAGCAAGCGCCGAAAATCAGCGGTGATAATGTTGTGATACTGAAACCCGATCACGGTCTGAGCGACAATGCTGTAGTTGCCTGGAAATCAGATTCGACCTGGGTTGCAGCGGTTGTCAAGGAAATTCAGGGTAACCGGGTCCGTTTATCGCGTTCGGCGCCCGCTACGGGCACTGCGCTGTATCTGACCGCTTACTCGGATGCGCGGGACATGAATGTGGGTGGCAGCACCGTACGCCGTGTGATTTTGCCGTTGGTCGATTATCGGGAGCAGTGGGGCCTGTTCGATAAAAACCTGCAGAAGATTAACAGCTATTCCATACATAATCAGGACGGACAGCCTGTTTATACTTATAAAAACGGCGATTACTATGACCGGGTATATTTCATTCCAAAAGACAGTGCTTCAGCCGCTGCCGGTACCATTGCAGCCGTACTGACAAGTAAACCGCAGGACATGACGCTTGAAGGTGATCCCGGCGGACTCGCAACCAGCGACTGGATTGTTGTGCAGACGCAGACCGGCATGCATGCGGCGGCTGTGACTGCGCTCATAGAGCGTGAACATGATTACCAGCTTGAACTCGCGGGCGTGTCTTCTGTGGATGGGGCTACGCTGTTCGGTGAATTCGATATGGAATTGCGGCCTTTGAATAATGCCGTTAATGAGACGCCGGTTTTTCTAACCGGGTTGCAATACCGTTCAGACAGTCACAGTTTTTTGCCGTTGGAGCTGGCAAAATTTCCGGAATTGCTGTCCGTAGGCAGAGCGTTGATTGTTCAGGGAAAGACCAGTGCCATGACGGTGACGGTCAAGGATGTCGACGTATTCAACCAGCGGATCAAGGTGGCGCCGGCGATTCCCGGCAGCGAGTTAACCGGCAGCGGCACCACGGACGACTATACCCGTTATCACACGAAAATTTACGGTAATGTGGTGCAGTCCGGCCATGGAGAAACCCGCAAAGAAAAAATTCTGGGTTCCGGTGATGCCACACAATTGAATCAGCAGTTTGATTTCGACGTTCAGCATGTCAGCTTCGTCGCCGATGCGAAATTTGCAAACGGCGTGCGTTCCGCCATTACGATTCAGGTCGATAACCGGACCTGGCGGCAGGTTTCGACGTTGAATGACTCCGAGCCGGAAGACCCCCATTATGTCGTGCGGATGAAAGAAGACGGTACGTTACAGATCGAATTCGGTGATGGCGTTCATGGCCGCCGTTTGCCCACCGGCAGTAACAATATTCGCATCGTACACCGTGTTGGCGGGGGATTGTCCGGAAATCTGGCTGCGAACAGTTTAAAGAAAGTGGTCAAGCCGGACCCGCTTGTTGAAGCAGTATGCCAGCCGATACTGTCAAGCGGAGGTAACGACATGGAAGCAGTCGAATCGATGCGAGACAATGCCTCCGCCAGTATTCTGGCGCTTGAGCGCGCGGTATCGCTTGCCGATTTTTCGCACCTCGCCGCGCGTTACAGCGGCGTGTGGCAGGCACGCGCTTTTCAAAAACCGTCAGTGCGCAATAAACAGATTGAGGTCGCGATTGTACCGGCTGGGGGTGGCAAACTGGGTGGGCTGGGTGAGGCGGTGCGTGCGTATCTGCGCAGTCATGCCTTGCCTGGCGTCGCTATTCAGGTGGTGCCATTTGAGCCGGTCATTCTCGATATCGAAATTGCAATCCGCGTTAAAACCGATGAATTTGATCAGAATCTAGTAAAAGAACGGGTGTTGCAGGCATTAATTGCAGCCTTTTCCCTGAAAAATTCGAAACTGGGACGGTCGTTCTATCTCAGCGCTGTATTTAAGGTGGTTGAGGGCGTAACGGGCGTTGCGAACAGTCAATGCGTCATCGGTTCCGGCGGATTTTCCGATACCGAGGGCCACCCGGTGACGCCCAAATTAATCACCCGGGGTGTTGATGGCGCAATCAAACGCATATCGGTGTTCGACTATCAGACGGCGTACATCGACAGTGAAGCGTCTGTTATCGATATAACGGCGCAGGCTTTCGATTTATAGGACAGATTATGGCTGATAAAAATCATGCAGAAACGCTATACCGGATAATACCGGCGGTATATCGTAATCGTGACAATCGGCAGTACGGCGGCAGCGGTGATCTAAAAAAATATTTCACCGGTAATGCAGTGTTACTCAATCAGCTGCACGCGACGCTTGAACAGTTGCTGGCCGATCATTTTCCGGACAATCCACAGGTTGGCGCGCTTGCCTGCCAGGATTGGCTGTTGCCGTATTTTGCGGATTTGCTCGATGTGCAACTGGTTTCGCCGTTTGCAAAAGGCCGCCGTGATGAAATTGCCAGCGCCGTGCGCTGGCGGCAGGGCAAGGGTACGTTGCGCGTGATTGAAGAAATTGCCGAGTCGGTTGCGCAACTGGAAGTGGTGCTGCAGGAAGGCTGGAAGCGCGTTGCCGTTACACCGCGGCTGGATGTGCCGCTGTTGCCGGAAATTCATTATGGCCTGACAGAAACGGTTTCTTTGACGCCCCCTTCGGTTGCCGCGCGTCACCCGGATCTGCCTGCCGTAACGCCGGATTTCCGTTGTCCCTCGGGAGCGGTTAAATCAAGCACCAGTAACCCTGCTGCGCAGCAAAGTAAAATCGATGGTGATACGCGCGTCTGGCGTCAGGCAAGTTTTCATGGTGCGCCATGCCATCCGGGCAGTTTTGAGGATGTGTCGCGCCGTACTGTCGATTTTCGCTGCGGAGACTGGCGCACCGGTCATTTTCATCCGGACCGGATCCTGCTTTACACGGTGCCGCCCGCCGGATTCTTTCCGAACCAAGCTCAAACGGTTAACTGGTCTGCCGAGCCGAGTGAAGCGTTCTTAAGGCTTGTTGACGTGATTACCGAGAATAATAAGACCACTTACCGCAATAAGACATTCGGCAAAGACAATTTTGCACCGGTCAATATCCGCCGCACGATTCAACTTGGACAGGTTGAGGACGGTGTGGGCGATCCCGATTTTCATACCTGGCGTTTTGAGGGTGTCAATTTGCTCAATACGCTGGAATTGGATTCGGGGCGCGTGGAATTAAAACACTGCGCCGTACGCAAGGTCGAAGTGCACAGTATCGATAAAGTGTCTGCCGTCATTACTGCGCAAGACTGTTTACTCAGACAGGTTCAAGCGGCGCGCGGCTTGGTAAAACTGGAATATTGCACAGTACTGGATTCCACGCTCAGCGAACATCTTTTTGCCAGTGACTGTATTTTTCTGGGATTGATACACCGGCATCACTTGCCCGATTTGTCGCCGCCTGAACGGCATTGCGTGCGGTATTCGCGGATTGCGCGAAATCAGGATGCGGGCGACATGCGGCTGATTCATGTCACGCGCGCTTTGCCGGTCATGTTTTCAACCCGTTTCGGTGATCGCAGTTGTGGCGTTTTGCATCCCGCTACGCCGAATGCGATCACGCACGGTGCGGAAGACGGCACTGAGATGGGCGGTTATCACAGTGATTATTTGAGCTTTCTTGTGGATGCTGTAGTTGAAAAGTTAAGCGATTATTTGCCTCTGGATAAACGGGCGCTGGTCATTTCCGATCCACGTTTGCTGGCTATCCCTGAATGAGCGGAAGAACCCTGCTGTTTATAGCAATTGGTTCTGGTGCTTTGTTCTGTTACCTACGGAATTTTGATTATGAAAACACACATATCAAGAAACAGTTTTAATGCCAAAAAGCGTTATTCCGGTATATATCAGCAAATGGGCAGAATGCTGACCGATGCTGACTGGAATGAACTGTCGGATATCGATAAATACAGATTGGCCGATGTTTTGATCGACGTGATCGGCAGCGGTACGCCTAGGGAACGTGGGTTGGTGAATGTCACCGATAATCCGGACGGCAGTAAAAGTTACGCGCTGCAGTGGGGATATTGCTACGTTGACGGTTTGATAGCGCAAGTGCGCCCGGATCCGGCGGCAACGCTGTCGGATATAAACAGTATTGCATTCGAATATGCGCATCAGGTGGATTTTCCCGGTGCGCCGGCATTGCCGGTTGGAGACTATCGATTGTATGTCGATGTTTGGGAGCGCACCGTTATTGCATTGGAAGACACGGATTTGCGCGATCCGGGTCTGCATGGTGCCGATACCTGCACGCGTACGCAAACGATGGCGCAGGTCAAATGGTGCGGAACCGGCGTCGAGCCGGAAGATGCCGCACATAATCCGTCTGTCGGTGAGGCAAAACTGACATTGACCGTGCGCCAGGGCAGTATTGAACCCGATCCCTGCGACCCTTGCGCCGAAGAGGTTGCGTTACAGGACAAGCTCGGTAATTACTTGTTTCGTGTGGAAGTGCACCATGTTCAATACGACGTTTCCGGACAGCCGCAGCGTGTGACGCTGAAATGGTCCTCGGAAAATGGCGCGGAACAGCATGTGATCGGCGATGAACCGCCCGGTTTCAGTTCCAGTAACTGGGTGTACGAATTTTTTGACGGTTATTCCGATCCGGATGCGCTGACGCCTGAAACCTTTGACAGTGAAAAACATTTAGGCAGGCATCTGGCCACAGGATTTACACCGGTCCGCGGTGAACTGGTCGACGGTTATCCGGATTCAGTACCGTCGGGTTTTACTGCTGTGCGTCGTTGGGACGGATATTGTGAATTCCAGAAATCCGGCAATGACTGGGTATTGCAAAGTGGCGCAGACCGGGGAGTGGAACTGTCCACTGGTTCCAGCGTTGATGCACACGGTCATATAACCGAAGGGAGTACGGTAACGATCAACCATGACGTCATGACGCTGGCCATCGAACTTGCTGATTGGCAAATGCTGGCCGGTGATTTTTGGTACGCGGTGGTGAGACAGGCTGTCAATGTGGCGGGTGAAACGCTGTTGTCGGCTGAAGAACCCATGGGTATCCATCATCACTATCTGTTGCTGGGTACGGTAAGCGGCGGTGTTTTTTCACCTGACGAAGACTTGATCTGCCAGCGCTTTGGCTTTCCTCCTCTAACAGATTTACAGGCCGGAGACGTATGTTACCGTGTTCCTGACTGCGGGGATGGCAATCAGCCGACTATCGCCAGCCTGTTAAAACAGTTGCTCGGCGCAGATTTTCCGGATAATACGGATGCGCGGGGCAACATCAGACAAATTCTCGATGCGTTGTTGTGCCGCCATGCGGCGGCGACGTTGCCAATCGTAAAAAATGACACGCTATGCCAATCGCTGCAAGCGCCTGAAATACGCAGCGTTCAGGATGCGTTAAATCTGTTGTGTCAACGTGATGTTGACGGTTGTGCGACCTATACTGTTTTTCCGCGTCCGGGCTGGGAGTCGGTATTTGACCAGATCGCCAGCAATCAGGATGCTTCATTGTGTTTTCGGGAGGGAGATTATCAGTTGCCTGCGGAAAAGCGGATACAAAGCAAGGGGCACCTGAAAATATCCGGGGCAGGTCCCGGTACGCGGATTATCAGCAGTAACGGTGAAACGGCGTTGCGATTCGAAGCGTGCGCCAGCGTTACGATGCGCGATGTGTATATCGAGGCCCGTGCGGCAGGCAATACAGGAGAATTGAAAACACTCAATGGCGCGCTGACGTTTCACAACTGCGCACAGGTGCATCTTAATCAGGTGACGTTGCGTAATGCCGCCGGTACCCGGCCAGGGGCTACATGCTTAACCGTAGGCCATGCTGATTTACAAACCGGTTCGGCGCATGTGCAGGATTGTTATTGCGATGTGGGACACCTGCAGATCGGCATGCTGTTTTTGAATATGGATCGGCTGACGGTTAGGGACAATCACATAAAGACACGGCCCAAGCCGCGCAGCTGGACACTGCAAACTCAATTGAATGATAAGCTTTTTGCCGCAAGCGCGAGGCGTTTGTTGATCAATAACGGTGAAGTCAGAAATTTTGAAAGTACGCGCGCAGCCGGAAAGAAAAATATTCAGATGGACGCGGTTAACAATAACCGCCGTATCATGATTGAATCGCCGGTCGCCGGTAATGTCTGGAAATCGAGCCTGACACAGGAACTGGGTGCCAACGCAGTCGCAAGCAATCAGGTGTTGTTAAATACCGCTAAAACAATTGCTGCCAGAGTTTTGACCGATCCGGTCTATCGCGCCGGCTTTCTTCCTTTTGAAAACTGGTTTACCGCTTTAGGCAATCAGAATCCGTCCGTCGCCTATAAAGGCATCGTTTGCGGCGGACGCACCGCAAAGGACGTGCGCATATTGAATAATACGCTGGAAGGTGTGCAAGAAGGCATCCATATCGGTGTCAGCGACCGCAAACAAAGCGGGAATCAGCGTTATCAGGCCGGACGCGTAGCCATTGAAGGTAATACTATTCATGTTTTGTTGCCGCCTGTGACGGTGCACCGCAGAGGCGGGATATTCTGCGGCAACTGCAACCATTTATCCATTATCAATAATCACATCACGATTCAGCGTTTTTTATTCAGCCGCCAGACTGAAATCGAAGGCATACGAATATTCGGTACCATGGGCCGCATGTTTATTGTACGGCAGAACTATATGACCAGCTGTACCGTTGGTGTCAGAGCGCAGCCGGTGGGTTTGCAGCCCGATGCAAATATCAGTAATCAATGGCTGGTGGCGGATAACATGATGCCACAGGCCAGTCTCGCCGTGGTCGCGCCAGCTTCGGTTACAAAAACGAATAACTTGAAATGAATCTTGTCACGCATCGTTCTGTCGCAGCCTAATTGGATCAAACTGGGCAATAGCGACGAGATAATGAAAAAATTGAAAATGGGCTGAAAATTGGCTTGACATTTTTTTATGTGGGAGTAGCATGGTCTGACACGCGCCAGTCCTATTGGTATAGGCAGATTGGGAACGGGTTTTGTGAGAATTAGTACACAGGGGAGACTCTGGTTCTGAAGCTTACAGGCATTTAACGGACTTGATGTGGGGTTCAATACCCTTAAGTGTGATTTGAGAGATCAGATTGCAAAAAGCGAGGCAGTCAATGGCTCGCTTTTTCATTCTTCAAATTTGCTCTTTTGCTGTCAAACAGGTGTTGCTGGCGTATCTGCAGCCGATAGCATAACGAATAAGGTATGCCACAACGGTATCAATCATCATCAACAGGGTGAGGTGATTTGATGATGCAGCTGTATAGCCAACGTAAACAAGCCAGGCACGTTCCATTACCGGTAAAGCGTTCAGGCTTGCCATCCAGCCTTAGTCAATCTGAAGCCATACAATCATTCCTGAAGAACCAGAGAATCCAGCCTAAAACCCAAGTCGGTCAGCCTCATGATCGATACGAACAGGAAGCAGACCGTATAGCCGACCGTGTTGTGTCAGGCGGTTATGTTGCCGGTTCAGATACAATTCATTCGCAGAAAAACAGGTATACGGTACAGCGGATGTGTGAAGAATGCGAAGAAGAATTGCAGCTTAAGCCGAACGCAAGCGTGGCCGGCAACGCAACACCGGAAATAAGCGCAAGCATGAAGCCTGAACCAGGTACCGGCAATCAACTGTCCGTTGAACGGCGTGGTTTTTTCGAGTCACGCATGGGCCATCGTTTCGACGATGTGCGCATTCACACGGATAAGCGCGCCGCACGAATGGCGAGAACTATCAATGCCCGTGCCTATACCCTGGGACGTGATATCGTGTTCAATGAAGGTCAGTACAAACCGGGCACGCGGGAAGGCGATAAACTGCTTGCGCACGAATTAACGCACGTGGTTCAGCAAAAAAATTTACCAGGCGCACCAGTGCAGCGCAGCTGTTTCGATGGAAACTGCGAGGATTGCGCCGGTGGGATACGCGATATGTGGGTGACAGTGTTTTTTGCACGCCGTGCAAACCGGACAACCATGCAGCATTTGCGCACCGCTATCGATGGGGCGAAGGCCATTTTACGCAACTGTTGCCTCAATCTTAAATTTGACTTCAACTGGACGCTGATTCCCAATGCAGCGACCATTGAAACGGCAAGCAGGCACCCAAGGCCTGCTGGAAGTGCTCTCGGCCTGCGCGACGTGCCGGAACCGCAGGAAACAATTGGCGAAAGCGATCTTATTGCCGGCGCCAGAGGAATCCCCTTGCTGGTTGTCGATGAAGTTCAGGGCACCGGTGGCGGAACTACGATTCTGGGCGGACAGGATGATCGTGGCAACGACTACGATGTTGAATATACGGGGCCCTCGATGTTTTTCATCGCTGTAAATCAACCTAATCCCAATGGCAACTGTAATCATATTGCACATGAAATTTGGCACATCACCGGTGCACTGCGTCACAATGTGGCCGAAGGTGGCATTACAGCGTGCACCAATAACAATGTTTCTGAAACCTACTGCAACGCATTGCGTAGCCTTGTCTGATTGAAACAGGCGACCAGCTTCTTATAGTTGGTGTCAGGCAGTAACAAAAATTGCATGAAATTCATTTCAAAACGAACGAAGGGAGAAACGTCAATGAATTCAAAAGATGATTGCGTGATTCTTAAGGCATACTTGAAAGATTTTCAAGAAAGAGTGCAACTGCCTAAATTAAAAAGGCTTAATTACATTGTTGATTCGCGTATGGAGAAGGCTGCCCAACAGAAACATTTTGCAACGCTTGGGATAGATAAAAATATCCAGGAGAAGATAGCGAAGAAAGATATATCAAAAAGTAAAATACTTGAACAGTATCGCAGTGGTAGAGAGCGTGGTGTTTTACCGGAATATATTGCATCAACAAAGGATTCATGCCAGCGATTCAGAGAAGAAATCCGTCTCAGGTCGAATATGTTTCATGGGAAGCCGGTCATGGAATTCAACCTCTTGTTTCGCCAGGTGTTAACAACCCAGAACCGGAAGACACTGAAAAATTTGCCGAAAGTGGATGAGCTCGTGGGCGATAAGAAAAAGTCCAGTCTGGAACGAGCGTGGGGGTGGGCTGAAGAAGGCCCGTTTCAGGCCTGGTTGGATGCTCAGAACACCTGGTTTCAGGGTGATGAAGAGGAAGTGAATTTATATAGCGGATACGACTTCATTCCCGCGCATTCAGAATATCGGTATTTTATCAAATGGGACGGTAAGGGGTGGTACGCCGCATTGGCTGAGCCGATGTACGGCCTGACAGGAAGGGTCAGAATGAAAATTCAATTAAATACCTACTTTATCCAAAGCCCCTATCCGGGTGTAATTACGGTTAGAAAGGTTCCCTGGACGATTCTGGATATCGACAGTACCAATATCAAAGAAAGTAATTTCATTGGCGGCTATGAATTTTTTGAAACAAGCGTTTCATTCAAGCCTGAGAGCATCGTTTTGATCACACAAGAGATGCAACTGTATGTCTATAGCATGAACTATGCCTTTGGCTTACTGGATTTTCGTGGATGGGAAGATGATCCGTATTGGGTCAATTTTGGCTTGTTTGGCATTCCTAAAGAAGGTTAGAAAAGATGGCCTAAAACACTGCAAGAAAGATTTGAAACGCGAGACAATTAACGTCTGCGTCGGTCTTGCAAAATTTTATTTAAATCGATGAACATACAACATCAATTTGAATGATGGTTTGTGCAAGACCCAAAGTATATGACTGATTCATTTTTCGAAGCCATTGGCTTGCGCTGAAAATGCTGGAAAAATTTGTGACGAATCAGAACGGTATGTGTCACAGCCATTTTTTCTTCTTGAAATACAAAATCAGACCGATGCTGATGGTGATAAAAACAAGCCATAGCACCGGATAGGCCCAGCGCCATTTCAACTCTGGCATATACTCGAAATTCATACCGTAAATACCGGCCAGGAATGTCAGCGGGATGAAAATGGCCGCGAAAATGGTCAGAATCTTCATGGTTTCATTCATCTTGTTACTGATGCTGGACAGATAGACATCCTGAATGACTGCGATTCGCTCGCGGTAAGAATCCATTGAATCGGTAACGCGCAGGACATGATCATGGACGTCGCCGTAATAGCGTAGCGTTTTTTCATGAATGAGTCCTGTATCTGTATGCTGTATGGTTGACAGCAATTCGCGCAATGGGGAAATGCTGCGTTTCATAGTGATCAGTTCACGTCGCAGATGCTGGATGATTTGCAGCGCTTTTTGATCGGGATTGGTTAACAGACTGTCTTCCAAAGGATCAATGATTTCATCCAGATGATCCTCAATCACGAAATATTCGTCAACGATGGTATCCAGCAGTACATAGGTCAGATAATCGCTGCCGTTTTGCCGCAGGCGATCCTTGTTGTTTTGCAGCCGGTACCGAACAGGCCTGAAAATATCCTCGGCTTTTTCCTTGAATGTGATGACATAATTGGTCAATAGGAGAATGCTGATTTGTTCATATTGCATTTCCAGGGCATTGTTGTCGTTCACATTGATACTCTTCACTACCAGATAGAGATAGTCGTCGTATTCTTCCAGCTTGGGGCGCTGGTGTGTGCTGAGAATATCTTCCAGAATCAGCGGATGTATGTTCAGTTGCGCGCCAATATCCTCAATGATTCGGGCATTGCTCAGGCCGTCAATGTTCACCCAGGTGATAGATTCATCGCTGTGCAATTGCTGTAATTCGGCAATGGTTTTTATCTCGCATTCGTTGATGGCGTGGTCATTATACTGAATGACTGAAATGCGGCTGGACGTTGCGTGCTTTTCACCAATATGCACTAATGAGCCGGGCGGTAGGCCTGATTTGTCGGCAGCGCTGCTTAGTGTGGCCTTGTCTTTTTGTTTATGCAGGCGATGCCATTCCGGGAATTCAAAATTCATGATAGGGATTGTATCCGGGTTGACAGGTTTATTTTAAAGAATTCTTCAGTATGCATGCGTGGAAAATGCATGACCTAATGCAAGCGGGACAAACAATACCATGCTTCCTTTGGATACGTGCCGCCGGATAATTCATAAATTAAAATCGGACTGGATACTGCTAATCAATCAGCTCCTCCTTTGCCGGAGAAACGCTCGAGGTATTTTTTGATAATTTCCCTGCTTTGAATTTCGTGCGCCTTGTTGAGCACAATATAATTGATCAGGCCATGTAACGCCATTGCGACGAGCAAGCCTTCAAAAATTCCGAGCCGGTACACCAGCAGCGCACAGATTGTGGCGAGTGTCAGTTCATAGCGACCGTGCAGCGCAACATGAAACAAGCCGGCAATCATTTTTCAGCCAGTGAAAATCATGACGACAGCCAGCGAGAACTTGGGCATATATTTTTCCATGCCAAAATTGGCTTGCGCCAAGTGCAAGCACAGGCGCCAGACATGCTGCTACACCAGGTGCGCCAACAAAATTACCGGGCCTAATCCAGGCGTTGATCCAACCCAAAAACAGGCAAATACAACCGTCACCAAAGCAACCTTAATCGGATAATCGGACATGATCGCAATACCCACAGAAAGCGGTATCGCCATTGCGCCGGTAATGATGCCGGCTTGAACATCGCGTATCAGATACTTTGCCTGAAAACCGCTGAAGCCGAATTCTCGGTAACAGTCTCATCTTTAAGCTTGTCGCCATTATTCTGCCGGGATGATTCGGTATTCGATTCCTGTGGATCCATTTTTTTGCTTTCCTCATTGTGTTGCTGATAAACGTTCTCTTCATTACCGAACTTGTCGGAATGGACGTTTCAACAAACTGTTTTATCAGTTATATTTTGTTATTTAAAACCTAATGCAGGCGAACATATTGATTTAGCGCAAAGAACAGCATGTCAGTCGATTCAGTTTGCGCGCTGTTTCTCATCGGCATTGTCAACGGTGTTGCGTGATATCGTTGCAAGCCGGACTGGACAATCATGGTGATGAATTCATAAGGAATTTGATTCTTTGGCTCTGTTGAGATTGCAATGGCGGCTTCGTAACACACGATCAGCATTACCAGAAATTTTTCAGTTCGTGCCGCTCAGTTCTTCGGGTTGCCATTGCTTCTGATACTGATGCTTTTTTCTATGGCCATAATGTAAGCTTCGCCTGCTCCCGGCTGATGCGTATTGGCAACCGTAATGATTGTGTTGTAAATCTGTTCGACCATCTCATCGGATGCGAAGATTTCAATACGTTTTCTGGGCATAAACGGTGAGTACTCCCGTGCGCTGACTGGTATCTCCTGTCCGAATCCTGCACAATCCGAAACATTCATCCCGGGAAAATCCGGAATTTCCATCAAAGCCTGGGTAAGCTTTGCGAGCATGAAAGGCTGAATATAGGCGCGAATTTCTTTCAAGATATCCTCGTTTATCTGGGTTTGTCGAAAAAGCGATAGAGTGCCGGCAGCAAGAACAGAACCATAATGGTCGCTGTGACTAGTCCGCCGACAATGACCACGGCAAATGGCTTGGCTGTTTCCGATCCCACGCTGGTTGAGAGTGCTGCCGGTATGAGACCGAGCATGGCCATCAGCGCTGTCATTATGATCGGGCGCAAACGGCTGACCGATCCCCGTAAGATGGCCTCATTCATGGCCATTCCTTCAAGTCTTAGTAAATGGATTCGGGAAACCAGAATAATGCCGTTTTGTACAGCAATGCCGAATAACACGATGAATCCGACTGCTGCCGAGATGCTCAGATGTATGCCGCTGATCAGCAGTGCAATAAAGCCGCCTATCATGGCGAAAGGGATGACGGAAATCACCAGGAATGATTTGCGCAACGATAAAAATGTCCAGAACAGCAACAGAAAAATCATTGCAAGGCTGACCGGCACGATAAAAGAGAGCCGTTTCATTGCGCGCTGCTGATTCTCAAATTGACCGCTCCAGACAATACGGTAACCCGGTTGGAGCACGACCTGTTGCGCAACAATTGCTTGCGCTTCTGCGACAAACCCTCCCAGATCGCGTTCGATCAGGTTACATTTGATGGCAATCCGGCGCATTGAACTTTCGCGCGTTATACGGGAAGCGCCTTGATTGACCGAAATTTCGGCCAGTTCCGCCAGCGGGATATGACTGCCGTTGGAAGACAGCACCGTGATATTCTCGATGGCGCCGATAGAATTACGCGCCGAATCAGTCAAACGTATCGTGACATCGAAGATACGTTCGCCTTCTAGTATCTGTGTTGCCGCTTTTCCACCGACAGCCATGGCAATGATATCTTCCACATCACTTATATTAATGCCGTAGCGGGCAATTTTGCTACGGTCGATGGCTATTACCATTTGAGCCAGACCGGCCTGCTGTTCTGCCGCCACATCCGTAGCGCCTTTGATGGCGCGCAGCAGGTGGGTGATCTGGTCTGCCTTTTCCTGGAGCACTTTGAGATCGGGCCCAAAAACCTTGATGGCAATTTCACCTTTGACACCGGAAATTGCTTCTTCGACATTATCCTGAATCACCTGCGAAAAATTAAACTGCAAACCGGGAAATACCTCGAGACGGTTTTTCATTGCCGCAATCAATTCTTCTTTGTGCGCATAACGCCAGGCTTTTTTCGGCTTTAGATCGATCAGGATCTCCAGATTATTGAATCCTTTCGGATCAGTGCCGTCTTCCGGACGGCCAAGCTGTGTCAGAACGTAATCCGCTTCGCTGAACTGCAGCAGTTGCTGCCGTATCGCTTTTTCAAGTTCTTTGGCCTTGGCGAGCGAGATGGAAGTCGGCATCGTGACAGTGAGCCAGATATTGCCTTCATCCAGTTTTGGCATGAATTCGGTACCGATTTTAGGGATGGTCGCCAGCGACAAAATCAGCGCAAGAACCGCGGCGGAAATAAACTTAACTGGGTGGCGCAATACCGGTTGCAGCAGTGCCGTGTAGCGCCGCTGTAAATAATGCACCAGCGGATTGTGGCGCTCCGTGAGCGCAGATTTGCCGATGAAATAGCTCAACAGTGCGGGCACCAGCGTCAGGCTGATAATAAGCGCGCCCAGCAGAGCGAAACTGATCGTAAAAGCCATCGGCGAAAAGATTTTTCCTTCTACCTGTTGGAACGTGAAAATAGGAATCATCGCCACAATGATAATGACTTTGGAGAACAAAATTGGCCTGGCCATTTCGCCGGCTGTCATCAGCAGGGATTGGCGCATATGTGGCAAGCTGTCATTTTGACGCATTTCCAGGGTCATTTTGACCATTATGGCTTCCACCATGACTACGGCGCTATCGACAATGATGCCGAAATCGATCGCGCCGAGAGAAATCAGATTGGCGGAAACACCGGCAAGATCAACCAGTATGAACGCAAACAACAGGGATAACGGAATGACGATGATAATTGCCAGTGACACCCAGATCCGCTGCAAAAATATCAGCAGCACCAGAAGAATCAGCACTATGCCCTCAGTCATGTTGCGTTCGACGGTGTGAATGGTTTTCTGCACCAGATCGGTGCGGTCGTAGATCGGTATGATGGAAACATTGGCAGGCAGGCCGTGCTGATTGAGATCGTTGATTTTTTCTTTTACGCCGCGCAGTACTTCGATTGCATTTTTGCCTTTTATCATCAGGACAATGCCCTGCACAATATCGTCATGCGCATTGTAGCCAACGATGCCATTCAGTATCTGGGGACCGACAATCACGTCAGCAACATTTTTGATAAAGACAGGGATCCCGTTCCTGCTTGTGATGACGATCTGGTTGATGTCGTCGATACTTTGCAATAAACCGACACCGCGAACCACCAGCGCTTCGTTGCCGTATTCGATAAAACTTCCGCCGATATTGGCATTGCTGGCAGTAACTGCCTGATATACCTCGGTAAGTGTGAGTGTATAGTTCCTCAGCTTGTAGGGGTCTATCTGTATCTGATACTGCTTGATACCGCCACCGAAACCGACTACATCAGCAACCCCCGGCACACTGCGCAACATGGGTTCGATCACCCAGTCCTGAATGGCGCGCTGTTCGATCAGACTCAGCTTGGGCGCGTTCAGGTAATAGCGGAAAATTTCGCCGGTGCCGGTAGTCAGCGGGCCCAGCAAAGGCACGACATCTGACGGTAAATGAATGCCGTGCAGCCGCTCCAGTACTTGCTGCCGGGAAAAATAGTCTTCTGCGCTGTCGTCGAAGGTCAGAGTGACAACCGATAAGCCAAAAATCGAAACGGATCGCATGTTGATCAAATGCGGCAGACCGTTCATCGCCCGCTCGATTGGCAAGCTGATCAGTTTCTCGACCTCTTCCGGTGCCTGTCCGGGATACTGGGTGACCACCTGAACAAAAACGTTCTGCACATCGGGAAAAGCCTGTACTGGCAGTTTCTCGAACGATTGCACGCCGAGTGCGATCAGTATTACGAACGCGCCAATCACCAGCGCACGTTGCTGCAGGCAGAACTCAATCATTCGGGTAATCATCGTCTGCCCTTATCTGGTCTGTACATGCTGCTTTTGCTCGGCGCGCAGCAGCAACGCGCCATCGGCGACAAAACGCTCGCCGGGATTCAGGCCTTCCAGTATAACGGCCTGATTGCGGATACGCAGACCGACTGTTACAGGGCGTTTTTGAAAATGATTATCACCGGTATCGATATATATCCAGTCGGATTCGTTTTCGGTAAACAAAGCGGTGAGCGGCACGGCAACAACCAGATCATCCGCACTGCTCAGCACCGCAGCGCTGGCAAACATGGCCGGGAGCAGTTTTCTGTCCGTATTCTGTATAATACAGCGCACCTTTACCGTGCGTGAAGCCTCGTCCACAACCTGATGAATGTAATCGATCGTTGCAGTAAAATTTTCTCCAGGATAAGCTGGAACACGGATGCCTACTTGAGCGCCGGTACGCACCATGCCGATATCCTTTTCAAAGATGTCAATTATTACCCACAGGCGCGACAAGTCGGAAATGACGAATAGCGGTAACTGCAGATTCGGTTTGACCTCCATGCCCGGATTGATATTGCGTTCCGTCACGGTGCCCGCCAGTGGCGCACGCAGGACAAAACGGTTGTCCATCAGGTTATTGTGCACGCCCAGGTTGGCGAGTCTTAGCCGGATGCGTTCCGTTTCACTGCGTGCGCGTACCAGCTGGTCTTCGGCTTCGTCCAGTGATTTTTTCGGCGCGATATCGTTTTCAAAAAGTGACTGAACACGTTCAAACGCCCGTCTTGCCAGTTCGAGATCGGCCAGCGATTCTGCGTAGGCGGCCTGAGCATTTCCAAGTTCGGGGCTGTCAAGTTCTGCCAGTCTGTCGCCGGCGCTGATATGCTGGCCGATTTCTGCAATTTTTCCGAGGACACGTCCGGAAATGGGTGACGCTACGCGTACTGTCTGGGTTTCGTCATAAGTGATTTTTCCGGGAACCAGATCGATCAGCGGGCGCTGTATCAGAACAGCTTCGACTACCCTGATATAGTCGAGCTTGGGTGATTTCGCATCGAGCGCGATGACATCCGGCGTGGAGACGGCTGAGTCTTGCATGTCTGTAACAGCCTGAGGATGGCAGGATAGCAAGGGAGCCATCAGCAATATAGAAAAAAAGCAGATTTTTTTCATTTTTACTCCTGTTCTACCAAGCCTGCCAGGGGCTGATATTAGCAGACCGCGTGTGAAAAAACTGTTGGATTGCCGGGATAGTTTTACGCGCTGGTTGATCTCGGTGCGTTTGATAACCGGAAAGTGAATGGCGCGGAGTAAGGTATCTGTATCTCAATCAGATACATGCCCAGTTTCTGGCCATAAAAACAGGCTGATAGTATGATAAGCATCGATTTCTTTCATCAGGAGTTCGGGATGTTTAACAATAGTGAATTATTTCTGTTGTTCCTGAAGTGGTGCCAAGCTGCTTTGTTGAAACCCAAAATGGACATCAACAGCAACGGTTTTAATTGTTAAACTCCCCTGGTCAAACCAAACCAATATGCAAATACCTTCGTCAAATTCCACATTGTGCGGCGATTCCGTTTTTATCAGCTATGCGCGCGCCGATGATCTCAAGCCGCCGTTTGAAGAAACCACGCAGGGTTGGGTGACTTTTTTCTGGCACCAGCTGCGATTTGAATTGATCAATTGCGGTGCGAAGCAGGCGGAACTCTGGCTCGACCGCTATCAGATCGAACCCGCCGAAGCCTTCACGCCGAAAATAGAGCAAGCGCTGGCCCAGGCCAGTATGCTGATTGCTGTTTTTTCCGAAAACTGGGTGCAAAGTGCATGGTGCCAAGAAGAAATTGACTGGTTCGGAAAACAGCACGCCGACGCCAGTGATCGGATAGTGCCGGTTTACAAAAGCGATTTGCACCGGGAACTTTTGCCGGTGCTGATACGGGGTTATCAGGCGCGAATCGGTTTTCGTTTTTTCACGTCGGATGACACCGGAAAAATTCATGAGTTTTACTGGCGCGGCCTGAAAGACCAGGACGCCTACTTCGATCTGGTCAGGCAGATTGCGCAGTTTATCACTGAGCGGCTGGGTATTGCCCCGGCAAAGCCGATGGCGTCGTTAAAGCCGCCTGTATCCGGGCAAGGAAAAACCGTGTTTGTGGCTGTGGCAGCCAGTGATTTGAAAGACGCCCGCCAGCGGCTGGTGAATGATCTGAAAGCATCCGGTTTTACCGTGGCGCCGGAAGACAACGCTTTGCCTGAAACCAGCGATGCGTTGGAGGCCATGCTGAATAAAGCGCTGATTGAAGCGGAATACGCCGTGCATCTGATCGGTGAAAACCGTGGCATTACCGTTGAAGGCGGTTCGGAACCGATTGTCGATCAGCAACTGCGGCTGGCGCGTCAGGCAGGATTGCCGCGTATTCTCTGGGTGCCGCGCTGGCTGCCTAGCCACACCGGTAGTCCGAGAAATCCGTTTGACGTCATCCAGCGTTTTGATGGATTGCAGCAACACGAAGAAATTCATCACGGCGAAGTAACCGATCTCTCGCAATGGCTGCGCCAGCGGATTCAGCCGGTTTCAAGCGCAAACGATGTTCTGAACGCTGGCAGTCCGGCTTCGTTCGATCGTATTTGCGTTATGTCGGCGCATGAAGACGATGACGATCTGGCTGCCGATCTAGCCAATCTGTTGCAGCGCTGTGGGTTTGCCGTGCGGCCGCGCTTCAGCGATGATGGTTCTGACCTTGAGTCAGCGCCTGCGCTTCAGAGCGGTCATGCGTTGATATTGATACCCTGGAGTCAGGCCGGTGGGGGCGATCTGGATGCAATGCTCGACAGGCTTGTTCCGGCGGGGCGGATTATCTGCCTGCGTCTGCCTGGTGGCGATGAAAAGGCAAAACGCCGTTTTTTCCGTGAAAAGATTGTGCTGGAGAAGCTCGATACGCTGCCTGCTGACCGGAACGCAGTCAGTGCGCTGTTCGATGCATTGGGCGTGCTTGTTCAGCCGTCCCGCTCAACTCAGGCGGAAGAAAAAACATGACGGATTCGCAAAAGAAGGCGGCAGTCAATGCGCCGATCCCGTTTGTCGGCCTGCGGCCGTTCGATAGCGCCGATCACCACTGGTTTCATGGCCGCGACCGCGAAATTGCGGCATTGTTGCGCAAGGTGCGCAACAACCGGTTTACTGCGGTCGTGGGCGCATCGGGTTCGGGCAAATCGTCGCTGGTGCGCGCGGGTATTCTGGCGCCGCTTGCCGAAGATGGCTGGCAGACGATTCTCGCCAAACCGGGCTCTGCGCCAATCGCCAGACTGGCTGCCGCACTGAGTGAAACAGCGCATTCTTCTTTTTCCGTTGAAACGGCTACCGATAATCTGGCCGAAGCGCGCGCGTTCCGCTATGACGCCTTGTTGCGCCAGTCGGCTTATGGTCTGGCGGAAATCGGCCAACAGCTCGCGCCCGATGCGCCGCGCCTGGTGCTGGTGATCGACCAGTTCGAGGAATTGTTCCGTTACGGCGAGGAAGCACAGGGCGCGGAAAAAGCCGCCATGGCGGAAGAAAGCCGTGCGTTTGTCGAACTGCTGCTGACCGCGGCTTCACAATCTTCTGGCCGCCTGCATGTCATCCTGACCATGCGCTCCGATTTTTTCGGCAATTGCGCGGCATACGATGGGTTAGCCGATGCGGTCAGTGCGTCGCAATATCTTGTGCCGTTGCCGCGGCGCGACCAGATGCAGGACATCATCCGCAAGCCCGTGCTCGATGCCGGTGGCGCGATCGATGAAACATTGGTGCAACGGCTGTTGCTCGAAGTGACCGAACAGACCGACCATTTGCCCGCGTTGCAGCACACGCTGCGGCGGTTATGGGAAATGGCGCCGGTCGAGTCCGGGCAGCGCCGGTTGCGTGAGGAGGATTATCAGAGAATCGGCGGTATCGCCGGTTCGATCGATTTCAAGGCGGAACAGATCGCCGCCGGACTCAGGCAAGCGCACCCGGAAGACTTCAGTACGCTGGAAAGCATCATGAAAGCGATCACCGATCTCGACGAACAGAGTCGCGCGACACGGCGGCCGCAAAAGTGCAGCGCGCTGTCGGAACTGTTGACTGAGATGACAAGGGACAAGCAGAAGGCTGAAGCATCGCTCGACCGTGTACTCAAGGCGCTAGCCAGCGAAGAAATCAGTTTCATCCAGTTGGGCGGCGGTGACGATCCGGAAACCGATATCGGCCACGAAGCGCTGATTCGCAGCTGGCGGCGGCTGTGCGGCGAAGAGCGCCGGTTTAAAACCGGCTGGCTCGTTGAAGAACGTGAAGACGGCCGCCACTGGCGGGATCTGGCGCGGCGTGAGAAAAACAGCTTGGGGATGCATCTATCCGATGCCTGGCAGGCGCGCCGCTGGATCAGGCGGAAAAAAATCGGCCCGGTCTGGACCAGCCGCTACGGCGATGCCTGGGAAACAATTCGTCAGTTCATCCGCGAGAGCCTGATCAAAAATGGCGTGATCGTTGTTTCTATCCTGAGCGCGATTACCGTGGTTTTGACAATCAGTATCGGGTTGGCGTGGATGAATTACGAACTGGCGCAGAACAGTGCCAGAGAGGCATTGAGAAACCTTGAACAGGCAAAACGCCAGGAAGCCGAAACAATACGCCAGGCGCGTGCCGCGGCATTAGTGGCCACAGGCTATGCCAAAAGTTTTGTCGATAGCGGTAATGCCCGTACCGGTGCGCTGATTGCGCTTCGGGTTATGCCTGAAAGTCGTAGAAGAGACGATCCCAGTTATGTGCACGAGGCAGGATTTACTTTTCTTAATGCATTGGCACAACCAATTGAAGTTAGGCGATGGATGCAGCCGAGTCCAATATCCAGTTTTGCGGTATCACCTGATGGCAGTTACATGGTTTCGGTTGATGAATATATCATTTTACGCTTGTGGAATGTTTCTACGGGAAAGCAAATTCATGAGTTAACCAGCCATGATGATCGTGTGACAAGTATTGCGTTTTCACCCGATAATCGGCGCGTGGCGTCGGCTAGTCTTGACGGCACAATTCGGTTATGGGATGTGCAAACTGGCGAGCAGACAGGCCAACCAATTGGTTACAGTCATATAGGGTCAGCTACAGGGCCGATTTTGAGCGTCGCGTTTTCGCCCGATGGTGACCGTATTGTGTCTGGTAGCGGAACAGGGAAGCTACGTATCTGGGATAGCCAAACAGGGGCACAGATCGGTGAACCGTTGACAGGCCATCAGGGTGCCGTTACAAGCGTTGCCTTTTCTCATGACGGCAGCCGTATCGTATCGGGCGGCGAGGACAAAACAGTGCGCATGTGGAATGTTCAGACAGGAGAAGCAGTGGGTGAACCATTGACGGGACATGAGGACGCGGTTACAAGCATTGCATTTTCACCTGTCGACAATACTCTGATTGCCACAGGTAGTTATGATAATACGGTACGTGTCTGGCGTTATGGTCGAAAAGATATTTCTGAAATAATAAAATTCACAGGTCATCAAGGACCAGTTAACAGCGTCGTCTTTTCACCGGATGGGAGTCAAATCGTTTCCGCTGGAGTAGATGAGACAGTGCGTATTTGGAATATGAGAACCAGAAAACAAATAGGAACACCGCTAACAGGACGTGAAGTAAAACTCCTGACAGGGCATGAATCAAGCGTAACAGGTGCTGCATTTTTACCCGGTGGCAACTTTATTCTATCAAGCAGTCAAGACAAAACTTTTCGTATTTGGGATGTGCAAATAAACAAACCGATTGGTGAACCGCTGGAACACCATAAATATGCTGTTTCGAGTGTAGCATTTTCGCCCGACGGCGGCCAAATCGTGTCGGGGAGTAATGATGGTAAGATGTATATGTATGATATGAATACATACGAATTAGTTGTCAACCCGTATTGGGGTCATATACGTGCAGTTACAAGTGTGGCGTATTCGCCTGATGGCAGTCGCATCGTTTCGGGAAGTGATGACAAAACGCTACGCTTGTGGGATGTGCAAACCGGTCAAATGATTGATGAACCACTCAAGGGCCATGAAAGTAGTGTTTATAGTGTGGCGTTTTCGCCCGACGGCAGCCGCATTGTGTCGGGGAGTTCTGATAAAACGCTACGCATCTGGGATGTGCAGACCAGCAAGCCTATCGGTGAACCACTCAAGGGCCATGAAAATCGTGTTTTGAGTGTTGCGTTTTCGCCCAACGGCAGCCGCATTGTATCGGGAAGTTCGGACAAGACGCTGCGTATCTGGGATGCGCTGACTGGAAAACTGGTTGGCGAGCCACTCAAGGGTCATGAGAATAGTGTCTATAGTGTTGCGTTTTCGTCCGATGGCAGCCGCATTGTATCGGGAAGTTCAGACAAAACGCTGCGTATTTGGGATGTACAGACAGGTCAATCGATTGGTGATCCGTTCAAGAGCCATGAAGATAGCGTCTATAGTGTTGCGTTTTCGCCCGATGGCAGCCGCATCGTTTCGGGTAGCTCAGACAGCACGTTGCGTATCTGGGATACAGGGCTATTTACGGCAACACTCAAGGAACTGGTTGAAAAAGCTGAAAAACTCTGCCCGTTGAGCCTGAAAGAACGCCAGCAATTGCATCTGATCGACCCGCAGACCGAAGCGGCACAAAGACCATTGACCCCCGATCAGCAGCGTGCCTGCGGCATGTAAACGGATGTGCAGGCTGGTCGCGATTGGCCGGGGGCATTTGAAACCGTTTTACGGGCGTTCGAACAGCGCAATCGATTCCAGATGCGATGTGTGCGGGAACATGTTCATGACGCCGGCTGCTTTCAGTTGATACCCCTGATTATGCACCAGTACCTGCGCGTCGCGCGCTAGTGTGGAAGGTTTGCACGATACATAGACGATGCGCCTGGGCGCATGATCGTTTGTCAGAGACCTGACCAGCGCGGCTGCGCCGTCGCGCGGTGGATCGATCAATAGTTTGTCGAAACGGCCGAGCTGTGCATAGCTCTCGGGCGTCATTTCAAACAGATTCATCGCAACAAAGCGGGTATTGGCGGACAAACCGTTAAGCGCGGCGTTTTGTTGCGCGCGTTTGATCAACGCGTCACTGCCTTCCAAGCCTGTTACTACCGCTCCGCTGCGCGCAATCGGCAGGGTGAAGTTGCCGAGGCCGCAGAAAAAATCGCCGATGCGCTCGCCCGGCTGCGGTTTGAGCAGGCGCAACGCGCGGCCGACCATGATCCGGTTCATCGCGCTGTTGACCTGGGTAAACTCGGTGGGCGCGAACGGCATGACCACATTAAATTCCGGCAGGCTGTACGATAACCGGGGCGCATCTAGCGGGTGGAACGGATAAATGCTGTCGGGGCCTTTGGGCTGCAGCCAGAACTGAATCCGGTGCGCGTCGGCGAAATCGCGCAGCACCTGCTGATCCGTTTCCGTTAACGGTTGCATGATGCGCAGCACCAGAATGTCGACATCGTCGCCTGATGCCACCTCGACCTGCGGCAGCCGGTCGCGGATCGACAGCCGGTTAAAGGCCGCCGCAAGAGCGGGCAGCAGTTTGGCTATTTTAGGGGTCAAAATCTCGCAGTGCTGCATGTCGGCGACAAAGCGGCTGTGTTTTTCGTGGAAACCGATCAGCGTTCTGTTTTTTCGTTGCACATAACGCACCGAAATACGCGCGCGTTGCCGGTATCCCCAGGCGCTGCCGTATATCGGCGGTAGGATCACATCCGCTTTGACCTTGCCGATATGGGCGAGGTTGTCTTCCAGAATACGTTGCTTGACCGCCACCTGGGTCGACGCATCCAGATGCTGCATGGAACAGCCGCCGCAAACGCCATAATGTTGGCATTTGGGTTTGACGCGCATCGGTGATTCTTGTTCGATCTGTTCGACCTGCGCCATTTCGTATGACTGCTTGCGTTTGAACGTTTGATACGTTACCGTTTCACCGGTTAGAGCGCCCTCGATAAAAATTACCTTGCCATCTTTTCGGGCGACGCCACGCCCGTCCTGATCCAGGGATTCAATCTTTATTTTATTCTTTGTTTTCATAAAATTGTGCGTGTATTTGGGTTTTTTGTGCGGTCTGTGTATGTGTTTGGCGCGTCAGTGGTAAAGGAGATCTATGAAGAACGGGACGGGAAATGATCATAATGCAACCGGATTGACTGAAATTTTATCCGCTCTTTCCGAAAAGGCCAATGGCGAAGATCTCAGTTTTGGCCAGATTATGGATACGCTGGAGTATCGCGGCTTTGGTCCTATGCTTGTGGCGCCCTCGCTGATTATTATTTTGCCAACCGGTGCCATTCCCGGCGTTCCTGCGGTGTGTGGCATTTTTATATTTTTGATCTGCATGCAGATTGTTCTGGGGTATGACCGTCCATGGCTGCCTCAGAGGTTGAAAAGCCGCTCCATTCGGAAATCGACGTTTGAGAAGGGCTTCCATAAAATCAGACCGTATACGGAAACGATTGATAAGTATGTTGGAAAACGCCTCACATTTTTTGCCAGGAACGGTCTTTCGAAGAAAATCATTGCGTTGCTCAGCATGGTGCTGGCGCTGTGTATTATCCTGATCGGTTTTATCCCGATGATGCCGGCGGTACTGGCGCTGCCGATACTTTTGTTTGCCCTTGGGCTCAGCGTTGCCGATGGCGTTCTGCTCGCGGCGGGTTATGGCGCAATTGGCCTTGTGGCCGCTACGTTTCCGTTCTTTTGGGACAAGTTATAAGGCTGGCGGTTTGCGCACAATCCAGCTGTATCCACCCCATCCGCCGTCATGCGCATGAGATGGTAATCAATTGTCTTGACATTGAGCGGGCCCAAGCGTATTTTCTGTTTAAGAGTGTAGTAAAACCTGCTGTATTTTAGAGCTTTTTCCTTTTGGCTTTTGAATTGGGAGGTTCCATATGAAAATTGTGCTTGTAACCGGACCTGCCGGATTCCTTGGGCATCATGTGATCCGGCAACTGAATTCAAACGGCATACGGCCGCGCGTATTACTGCCGCCGGATCTCGATGACGACCTGCCGAAAGTCAAAGCGTTGAAACAGCAGGACGTTGAGATTATTTCAGGCGATATTGACAGCCCGGCGGCGCTACAGGCTGCCTGTAACGGTGTGGACACAGTGTTGCATTTGCATTTTGAGATTACGCTGGGCGGCGACTCATCGGCAAGAAAAGCATTGCACGAAGAGAACGTGCAAGGAACCCGCAATCTGCTGGATGCGGCCGCCAGGGCGAGAGTTTCCCGTGTGGTGATCAGCAGCAGTGCGCTGGCTGTTGGTTTGCACCATGAGGCGGATACATTGGATGAAAGTGCCGATTGGGAACAGTACGCATTTTCTTTGCCTTACGCAGAATCACGCCGCGATGCCGAACAAATGGCATTGTCACAAACCGGTTTAAATCTGCCGGAAGTTGTTGTGGTTAGTCCTTCTTTTACACTGGGGCCGCACGACTGGATTGGTGCGCCCGCCAACAGGCTCGTCATGGCGATGACCAAACCGAAATTCTGCCTGACTGCACCGATCGGTTTCGGCGTTCTCGATGTGCGCGACTATGCTGATGGCGTGATCCGTGCGGCAAAACATGGCAGGCCCGGCCAGCGGTATCTGCTCAGCAGCGATAATCTGACGCCCCATCAATTGGCCCATGAGGTCGCCAAGGTTGTCGGTAACGAACCTGCCAAAAGCTTTTTTAGCTTGCGTAGTTGGATCGTGTATCCCCTGGTCGTGCTGGTTGAGTTACTGAGTAAATTGAGAGGTAAGTCTTCTCCGGTGACGCGGGATATACTCGAATTATGGGGGCGGTACGCCTGGTACGACACCAGTCTGGCGCGCAATGAACTGGGTTGGAAACCCCGGCCATTGCAGGAAACGCTTCGGGATACGATCGAATGGCATAAACAAAACTCAGCAAGAAACTGACAGGATGAAGTTGTATAATCTTATTCTGGTCGCCGGTAGCAGTACCGGCACCGGCAAAACCCATCTGGCTGCGGCATTGGCGTTGCCGCTATTCATCACGGCAGGCGCTACGTTTGTACATCGCCGGGGACTTGGCCAACCTGCCGGAGCAGGAAAAACAATTGAATGAAACCGAAAGCCAGTCCAGAAGACTTATTCAGGTAGACGTTCATTCTCGATGAACTGGACTACCTGCCTTTCCCGTAATCGGGCGGCGCACTACTGATTCATTTAATCAGTCAACTGCATGGGAGAACCTCGCGCATTATGCCAATCACTTGAAACTCAGGAGTGAGGTGCTGACAGGGTCGGTTGACGCTCGAAAAAATAACTCCTAAGGTGCTGTCCAGAATTTGTGGTCTACTTCTGTTTGTTAGTTAACGAAACGTTTCAATGAAGAAAAAAAAGAAAAAAGTGAGCAGCACTGCTGCGAGAAGTAAAACAAGCGTTACCGGGTTTTTTAAGCGTTGGTTCTGGCGATTGTTTTTGCTGATGATTTATTCGTTATTTTTGTATCAGCTTTGGTTGCTCAGTCATGTGCTTTACTGGAAACATAATAATCCAACGAGCAGTGCTTTCATGCAATCACAGCTGAAGATACTGCGCCAGGATAACCCTGTTGCGATATTGCGCCATACATGGGCGCCTTACCGGAAAATTTCTTATGAGATGAAACGGGCGATTGTTGTTGCTGAAGACAGCAAGTTTCTTGAGCATAACGGTTTTGACTATGAATCGATTCGAAATGCGTTGAAGCGAAATTTATCGCAAGGTGAAATTACCGTTGGCGGATCGACTATCAGTCAGCAACTGGCTAAAAATCTTTTTCTTTCCGAACGGAAGTCGATTTGGCGTAAATTACAGGAGGCCATGATTACGGTAATGTTGGAAACGGTGATGTCCAAGCAGCGCATTCTGGAAATTTATCTGAATATGATCGAATGGGGTAACGGCGTATTTGGTGTAGAAGCAGCATCGCAGCATTATTTCGGTCAGTCGGCATCGTCGCTGACAAAGCATCAGGCGACTTATTTAGCGGCTATGGTGACCAATCCGCGTTTCTATGATAAGAACCGGAACTCTCAGCATTTGATGAAAAAACGGAATGTTTTACTCAACCGACTGCATTCGGCAAAAATACCCTGAGCATATCCGATGGATAAGCGCTAAAAATTATGGAATGTTTGCATGCCATTATTGTCTGTAATACCGCTTTGCTTTTTTACGCCAGCAAAATATAGGCTAACTCGCTATGACTGATAAAAAGAATCAAGAAGAAAACGAGAAACTGCATATTCAGTTGCGGCGAATCGTTACTTTATTGAATAAATACAAGCTTCTGCAGGGATTTGTCAATCTGCAGAACGAAGCAAGCGGTATATTGAACGAATCGCCCATTCAGAAAGAGAATCTGGAAGAACTCCAACGGCTTGTAGACAAGCTGCATCCGGCGGATATCGCAGATCTCCTGGAATCCTTGCCGTTGGAGGACAGGTTGTTAATCTGGGGGTTGGTCAGACCGGAGTATGACGGCGATGTCCTGTTGGAAGCATCGGACGCAGTGCGGGAAACACTGATTACGGACATGGGTGTGCACGAGCTGGTAGCGGCCACCGAGCAATTGGACGCTGATGAAATTGCTGATCTTGCGCCTGATTTGCCACAGGATGTCATGGAAGATGTTTTCCGTTCGCTGCCGATTGCAGAACGTGAGCAGCTGCGTGCCGCCATGTCATACCCGGAAGATGCCGTGGGCGCATTGATGGACTTTGATGTAATCACGGTGCGTGAGGATGTGCGTCTGGAAGTTGTATTACGTTATTTGCGCCGTCTGGATGAGCTGCCTGATCATACGGATCAGTTGTTTGTCGTCGACAGAGAAGAGCATTTGAAGGGCGTGCTACTGATTAACCGGATACTGGTTAGCGATCCTGAAATGTTGGTCGCCGATGTCATGACCAAGGAAATGATTACGCTGCATCCGGACGATAAAGCACAGGACGCCGCACATGCGTTCGAGCGCTATGATCTGGTTTCTGCCTCGATCATTGATCATGATAAAAAACTGCTCGGGCGTGTGACCGTAAATGCGGTGATTGATTTTATTCGTGACAAGGCGGAAAACGAGGCGCTGAATCTTGCCGGTTTGCGCGAAGAAGAAGATCTGTTTGCGCCGGTGCTGAGAAGCGTGAGGAACCGTTGGGTATGGCTGGCTATTAACCTGGTTACGGCATTTGTTGCTTCGCGCGTGATTGGCTTGTTTGAGGATTCAATAGAAAAACTGGTTGCACTCGCAGCGCTTATGCCCATTATTGCGGGAATAGGCGGAAACTCAGGTAATCAGACGATTACCATGATCGTGCGTGCGCTTGCATTGGATCAAATTAAAACCGGCAGCACCTGGAAATTGATTGGTAAGGAGATTGGGGTCAGTATCGTAAATGGCCTCATATGGGGCGCCGTGGTTGGTTTGTTCACATTTGCAATTTATCAAAACGTTGAGCTGGGTCTTGTGATGATGCTGGCCATGCTTTTGAATCTGTTGCTGGCTGCGCTGCTGGGCGTGTTAATACCGCTTACTTTGAGAAAGCTTGGCCGTGATCCTGCTTTGGGCTCGAGCGTTATGATTACTGCAGTCACCGATAGCGGTGGTTTTTTTATCTTTCTAAGTTTGGCTACGCTATTTTTGCTGTAGGCGTGTTGGAGAAGATTAAGTCAAGTTACTTTCGCAAAACAACTGCGAAAGCATTCGATGAAGATCAATGAAAAGCCGTGCAGTTAGGTTTGGGCGATATCATGCTGATTTCGTTTGCCACTTGACGAGTATAGCGTGTCTGTCTAACATAATGTAAGAAGGCAGCTTTTCAAGTTGTTTTCGAGGTTTTTCTTTAACCATTTAAAGGGCTTTTATTTATGTCAAAGTTTAAAAAAACTTTAGTGTGCGGTATTGCGCCACTGTTGATGGCTGGCATGTTGAGCGTTACGACTCAGGCAGTGGCATCGGGAGAAAGATTGTACGGCCGATTTACGAGTGATAACGAGCTGTATACACCAAGAGATTATCGTGAGTGGGTCTTTATTGGTTCAAGTGTAACACCGAATGATATGAATGATGGTGCCGCTGCTTTCCCGGAATTCCATCACACCTATATTGATCCGGGTAGTTTCGCGCATTGGAAGAAAACCGGTGAATTCCGTGAAAACACAGTGATCGTGAAAGAGTTGGTCGGTGTTCGCGGTAAGGAATCGCCAAGCGGTAACGGTTATTTCCCGGGTGAATTCAACGGTATTGCAGCAATGGTCAAGAGCGAAAAACGTTATCCTGATCGTCCGGGAAATTGGGCCTATTTTGGTTTCCCTGAAGGTGCAAGACATGGCGCTATTCAAGAAACTTCTGCCTGTTCCGCCTGCCATCAAGAAAACGCAGGACAGGACCAAGTATTTATCCAGGGTTATCCTGTTTTACGTGCAGCTAAGC
Source organism: Burkholderiales bacterium (assembly GCA_024235755.1). Classification (GTDB taxonomy): domain Bacteria; phylum Pseudomonadota; class Gammaproteobacteria; order Burkholderiales; family Nitrosomonadaceae; genus Nitrosomonas. The sequence continues at coordinate 68,512 of JACKLV010000009.1, forward strand.
CATAAGCGCGCAGATAATCTGGTCTAAGGTCAATCGTCAAAAGATTGATGCTTTCAAATAAAACGGGTATTCGGTCAATCAGCCGGATGCCCGTTTTACTTTCTTCATGTTCTTCTTGGGCAGATCTATTAAAAATTATTTTTCCATTCGCGCAACGCGATAAAGATATCGAGCGGTTCACTCAGCTTTTTTCCTGCGTATTGGCTGGCCATTTTTATTATTTCTGACTGATTGCAGCGTAGAAACGGATTGCAATTTTTTTCCGTCGCTATATTGGTTGGTATTGTCGCTTGATTGCGATTACGCAACTGGTTGGCGTGATGTTCAAATTGCTGAAGATCGGAGTTACTTGGCTCCACCGTACGGGCAAAGCTGATATTACTGAGCGTATATTCATGCGTACAATAGACAAGTGTGTCTTCCGGCAGATCAGTCAGTTTTTGTAATGATTGATACATCTGCAGTGGTGTTCCTTCAAACAAACGTCCACAACCACAGGCAAATAGTGTATCCCCGCAAAATAGTATGTTTTTTTTCTCAGGCCCTGGCAGCGATCCAAAATAGGCGATATGCCCACTCGTATGGCCCGGTACGTCAATAACTGCAAGTGAAAGCGAAAGCGGTGGCAGATGGACAGTATCCCCGCCTTGCAGTGGATGTGTCACTGTAGGGATCGTTTCATGTATGGGGCCATATACCGGTACGTCAAACCGGTCCAACAACATCCCATTACCGCCGGTGTGGTCGCTATGATGATGTGTGATCAAGATAGACTCGAGTTGTAGCTTATTGGATTGCAGATAGTCCAGAACCGGGTGCGCGTCTCCAGGGTCAATCACAGTGGCGGACGTTGTGTTGTGAATAATCCAGATATAATTGTCTCTGAATGCGGGTATCGGATAAATACGCAATGTCGTCATGTCTGTTTTTAATGTGTAGAATTAAACGAGAATCCGCATAGCTTAATTTAAAATAGATACGCTGACCATTCATATAACCGTTTTCATATTTTACAGGCATGTCCATTTTGACCGCTCAGCAATGGTTCGCAACCCCTTTGGGACAGTATGTTGTTGAGCATGAATTTCAATATTTTGATTCCGCTGTTGCCAACATTTTTGGCTATCACGCTATGCAAATGGGTATGCCGCACTACGACTTTCTGAGAACAAACCGCATGCCACTGCGATTTACCGTGGGGGCCGAATGTAATAATGCGCTGAGAGCAACCTGTGACCATTTGCCTATAGCCGGCGATACGATTGATTTGGTGATTGTTCCACATGTGCTTGAATTTAATGAAAATCCACATCAAATTCTGCGTGAAATATATCGAGTGCTGATTCCAGAGGGACATGTGGTAATTTCTGGCTTTAACCCATTTAGTTTATGGGGAGTACATCACTATTTCGTATCAAACCGGGAAGAATTTCCTTGGAATGGAAATTTTATTGCATTGCCGCGACTCAAAGATTGGCTAAAACTGTTCAATTTTGAAATGAAAGGCGGAAAGTTGTGCTGTTATACACCACCCTTCAAACAAGATAATGTGCGTCAACGATTCAGATTTATGGAAGATGCGGGAGATCGCTGGTGGCCTATTTCAGGCGGCGTTTATTTTTTACATGCGGTAAAGCACAAGTATGGTATGCGTGTAATTAAGCCGGGCTGGAAAACTAGTTTGGTTGGCAAGAAAAAGATTGCAGCGGCAACGCAGCGCATCAAGCATAAATAATTTGTAATAAGCATATCTCCCATCATCGGTTGTATAAAGTATGGCAGTTTTGTTTTGTGGCAAAAATTATGACAAAAGAAGATAAAATCGTTGATATATACACAGATGGGGCGTGTAAAGGTAATCCGGGTGTAGGTGGATGGGGTGCAGTGTTGAAATATGGCGTACATGAACAGGAAATTTTCGGCGGCGAAAAACACACAACCAATAACCGTATGGAATTGCTTGCCGCAATCAGGGCTTTGGAGTCGTTGAAACGAGCCTGTAGGGTGCGTTTATACACGGATTCACAGTATGTGCATAATGGAATCGGCCAGTGGATGCAGGCATGGAAGGCGCGCAACTGGAGAACTGCCAATAAAAAGCCGGTCAAGAACGAGGATTTATGGAGAACGCTGGATCGGTTGTCACAGAAACATGATATTGAGTGGCTTTGGGTGCGCGGACATGCCGGGCATGAAGGCAACGAGCGCGCTGATATGCTGGCAAATCGTGGCGTCAAAAAAATTCTAATCGAAGCTGAGAGTACCTCTTGACAATGCGGCAAATTGTTCTCGATACGGAAACAACCGGTCTGGAATATAAACTGGGGCATAGGATTGTCGAGATTGCTGCAGTCGAGATTAGCAACCGGCAGTTAACCGGAAACCATTTTCATCGTTATCTCAATCCAGAACGCGAGAGTGATGAGGGTGCATTACAAGTGCACGGGTTAACCCGTGCGTTTTTGCAGGACAAACCGAAATTCAGGGAAATTGCCAGAGATTTCCTGGATTTTGTCTATGAAGCGGAATTGATTATTCATAATGCACCATTTGATGTGGGTTTCTTGAATCACGAACTGGGGCTCGAGAAAATGTCTACATTGGATACTTATTGTGCGCAAATCACCGATACGCTCAAACTGGCAAAGGATTTGCATCCGGGTAAGCGTAATAATCTGGATGCTTTGTGTGAACGCTATAAAATCGATAATTCCAAAAGAACATTGCATGGCGCATTACTAGATGCGGAGCTGTTAGCCGAAGTTTATCTTGCGATGACGCGCGGACAGGAAAGTCTGATGATGGATCTGGATAGTACGAATCCGATAGGTAGTCAGATTGATTATGGTGTTGACAGCCTGAGTCTGCGTGTTATTTCGGCCAGTGCGGAGGAGCTTGAACGGCATGAATGCCAGTTGGAGCAGATTGACAGGGAAAGCGATAACCGATGTATATGGAAAAAGATGGAATGCTGATTTTACAGTTGGTATAAATCACTCTTTCCATTTGCCGACCGCTGCCAGTCTATTTTTGAGTCCAGGCAGCGGAAAATTCTGAGCGTAAGCTTTTTTAGCGTGATACAGGGCTTTTTCATAATTTTTCTTTTTTAAATACAGTAACCCGAGGTTATAGTTGGTAGTAGGGTTGTCCGGTTCTATATTGACAGCAATTTGCAATTGTTCCAGCGCCATGTTCAATTTGTTTTCTTTGAGAAGATGGTTGCTGAAGATAACGCGAACTACGGCATCGTTTGGCTTAAAGCGGACAGCTCTGTCAAAATAGCATAAAACGGTATATCGGGTGCCTTCGGGTCTGGATGTTTTATCCCTCAAAGCAAGCCTGCTCAATGTGTGCAATGCTCTGTGGTGATTGGGAAAAGCGCTTAAAGTATAATTCAAGTCACCGCCAATTGAGCTTGTTGTGCCGGAGATCAGGTTTTCTACGTTGCGGTCGAAATGGTGGGTTTCAACAACTTTTAACTCTTCTTTTTTTGTTGGATCGGTGTAATCAAACGGTCCAAAAGTCGTATTATCAACTTCGCCACAATAGGGACCGGCAAAAACCGGCCTAGTCAATATTAGCAGAAAGACTAAAATCCAAATAATTGGGTGTTCTGTAAGTTTTTTTGTGTTCATATGTGATGGGATCGTATGATCGCTCTGACCTTAAAACAATCCGGGTAACTTAAATAATCATTTATGACCTGAGACAAATATAATCTTGCCATTAAAACGAATCTACTGACAACTGTTAATTGACAAAAAATGCAATGACTATATTTACGAAAGTTTTAAAAAAGATTTCGCCAGCTTCAAACTGTGCCTGACAATATCACGCAGATAGAGTACAAGAGTACAAGTAGCTGGTTATAACGAATAGGTAGCCTCGTTCGATGAGTTGGATTAATTAATGAGATGACACAAACAACTGGAAAAACAACAGAAATTGAAACACAGTTTGAATTGGCTTTGGCGGATAAAAAATTGCCCTCGTTGGCTCATGCCATTATTTGCTTTTTAGGTGTGTTTCTAATGATTTCACTGGGATTGTTTGTATTCGAGGCCAGTCTGCATGCCATCATTTTTCTTGCGCTGATCTGGGCAACCATGCAAGCCGCCTTACTTGGACACTCTTTTCTTGTCATCCGGCAGATGATGAATCACGGTATTTATAAGGCATTGCCGGCTTTGTATATTTTTTTGTTAATTGGCATGGTGATCGCAAGCTATATGCAAAGCGGGACAATTGCCAGTTTGTTTTATTACGGGATTGATCTGCTTAGTCCGGTGATTTTTTTGCCTGTGGGATTGGTTTTGTGTTGTTTAATGTCGGTGGCAACCGGTACGTCATGGGGTACAGTTGGTACGCTGGGTGTAGTGTTAATGGGCATTGGTGATGCCATGGGCATACCGCTGCCAATTGTTGCTGGCATGATTATTTCGGGCGCGACATTCGGTGATAAATTATCGCCAATCTCTGATACCACCAATCTGGCGGCGATGAGTGCGGAAACCAGCCTGTACCGCCATATCTATTCCATGCTGTACACTACTGTGCCAACGTTTCTGATTGTGCTGTGTTTGTTCATACTGATCGGGTTGCAATATTCCAATACACAGCTACAGCTGAACGGTATGCATGTTGAAACAGTGAGCGACACTATTAGGCTGGCATTAGGGAATGTCTACCAGCTAAATCCATTGATTACGCTGCTGCCGCTGATGGTCATGTTTGGTTTAAGCCTGAAACGATATGCGCCGGAGGTCAGTATGTCCATCAGTATTTTAGTCGCCATGCTGATTGCAATTGTATACCAGGGAAAAAATGGCATTGATGTGTTAAATGCGCTCTGGTTGAACTCCGATGGCACAACGGGTATTGAAAATCTGGATATGTTGCTTGGGCGGGGCGGTATGTACAGCATGGCCTGGACACTATTGTTGTCTGTTATGGCGCTGGCATTAGGCGGCATATTGCATCATGCCGGTTTTCTGCGAGTCTTGTTGATAAATATCATCGTGCATATCAGGCGCATCGGCACGCTGATTGCGACGACGATTGCTGCGGGATTTGCTTGCAACCTTGCCATGGGAGAAGCGTACATATCAATAATTCTGAACAGTCAGTTGTTCAAAGGCTTTTATGAGGAAAAAGGCATAGACAGAGCCGTATTATCCCGTTCAGTGGAGGAAGGTGCAACGCAGACAACCGCGTTGATTCCGTGGACGACTACGGGCACTTTTTACGCTGCAACGTTGGGCGTTGCGACACTCGAATACGCTCCGTATGCATTGTTGAATTTGTTGAACCCATGCCTATCTATTATCATGGCCTATGCAGGCATTGGCTTACTAAAAAAAATGCATTAAAAATAGACGAGTGGAGTTCAATATGTGTCAGTGGCCGAATACAGAAGAATGATTGTCCACATCGATGTGGCTTGTGTTCAACTTGTATGTTTAGTTTGTTTCAGTATATACTCCAGGCTGGCTGTTTTTTATTAATTAGAAAAGTAATATTAACAATAATAACAGATAGTTTAAATTATTTATCCATTACATCAATATTCGATAATTATTAGGAGAAGCAATGAAATTTTCAGTTTTTTTAGCAGCTTTACTCGCGCTTGTTTTATCAGGTTGTGGTAGCATGTTTGATTCCGCCGATATGGGCGATCCAAATATGGTTGATACGGATTGTGAATTCGGTATCGACGGCAACGGCAACTGTCTGGCAGAAGGTGCGGATCCGCGCCCATATGGTGGCAAAAGCAAACCAGGCCACTAATTTAAAGTTAATAGCCAACAACTGTCCTCGTTTAATTGAGGTAAGCAAAACCGCCCTTTCAGGCGGTTTTTTTATGGATCTCTGTGAATTATCAACGATTGTGTCCGTCTATTACCTTCCTTCTAGAAATTGGTAACGTATTGACCAACTGGTATGCTATTCATGTGATATTGCTGTCAATTCTTGGCCCGGTAATTGTTTATCTGAAACTGATCCTGGGCAGTAAGTAATGTGCATGAGGAAAAATAGCGGAGAAAACTGGCTGTGGTTCTGAGCTTCCTAAGGCATAAAAGTAGCTTTCAGTTGTCTTGAGTACTAGGGTCTTTCCAATTCGCTGATAAACAAATCGGGGGGAGAATTTAGTGGTTTATATGGCTATATGCCACGCGATTCCGTCCGAGTTTCTTGGCAATATACAGTGCCTTATCTGCAGTATCGAGTAGTTGAGCGGGAGAGTCATCTTTCTTGGGGATCGTTGTGCATACACCTACGCTCAGTGTAACGACGTTTGCAATTTCGGAGTGACTAAAGTTAATGCCTGATGCAAAAATCTTTTTACGGCATTCTTCCGCCAAATGAGTGGCATCGATTAACTCTGTTTCCGGTAATAAAAGTGCGAATTCTTCCCCGCCATACCGGGCAATCATATCCTTGGGTCGTTTGGCTACTTCTGAAAGGATTTTTGCTATTGTTTTCAAACATGCATCACCTTGCTGATGACCATAACAGTCGTTATACACTTTAAAAAAGTCGACATCGATCATGATGAGCGAGAGCGGAGTGTGGTCGCGCATAGCCTGTTTCCATTCTCGATTCAACGCATTATCGAATAAACGCCTATTGGCGATACCGGTTAATGCATCTTTGAATGATAACTGCTCCAACTCCTGGTTGAGCTGGAGCAGTTTCTTTTGTGTTTGTTCTTGCTGGTGTACGTGACGTTTGGTTTGATTGAAAAAATAAATCAGGGAAAATAAACCAATCGCCCAAAATAAACCGTAGCTGATATAGATAAGCGTTAAAGATTTTTGTTTCGCTTTTAAATAAGGTGTCATAGGTACTGCAACACCCAACGCACCACTGAGATCACCGACTTGATAACTTTGGTTGGTATGACATTGCAGGCACTCGGCGTTAACTAGCAACGGAATCATTAAACGGAAATGAGGAATGCCATTAATTTTCACCACCTCTTTTTTCTCAATTGCCCCACTTTTAAATGCATACAAGGCACTTAATTCCCATTGGTCGGGCATGTTTTTTTGTGGATTAAGCAATGTTTCTGGTAGTGCAGTTACTTTTCCTTTAGGAATAGCAAAGTCGCGATACTCCTCCATAACTTGAGTGAGAATATGCACAGGATTTAATAACGTAAGTATCCTTCCTGAAGGCGTGACGATGTCGCGTTCCGGAATATGAGAAAGAAGCGGATTGGGTTCGACTTGTTCATTAACCGGTACATATACACCGCCGTGAGCAGCGCCCCAGCGCCTGAGTGCAATGTCTCGATAAATATATGCTTGAGCAACATTTGATGCCAATTCAATCGACTGTTTATTCGCAATTTGGTAATGCCAGAATAGAGAAACAGAAATAATAAGGGTCCATACAACGACCGTTATAACCAGCCAAATAGCGTGATGATGCAATTTATTTTGAGTTCGATTGGCAGTCTTCAATTGTTCAAGCCGTGAATGTTTACAGGGCGTTTTGTGCGCAGATTGCACGAGCAGTCAAACATACAAATCCCATTCTCATGTTTGATTCATTCATAATATGCTCAGCGATTGAGTTAAATGTAGCTATAACTAAGTTAGTTGTTCGATTGGTTGTATTGAATAAACTTTCCGGTTTTTAACTAACGAGGCTATTTCTTCGTATTGAGCAATAGCTGATATCCAGCACGTTGAATTTTACACGATCAACTAGGGCTGGCTTTTCGTAGGAACGTTGTCCTATGGCTACTGAGTTGACGAAGTGCATGATGCAGCATTCGTCTGTTTATTTATAGAATTATGTCAGTGTTAGTGTATCTGAAAATTTGTTGCGGGCAATATACTCCAAGTATTTTTTGGCTCTGTTGCTGACACCTGCGCCATGTTGAAGATAAGAATGCGCAGCTTGGCTGGGCGAATATTCGCAGGCCTTGTAACCTTGTAATTCAAGTTCGGCGGCTGATAACGATGATACCGTGAGTCTGCCTTTACCTAGTTTAATGATTTCATATTTGCTGCCGTGCTTAGCGATGACTATTGCAGTTTGGCGATGATGGTTGACGACAACAGTTGGTTGCATGGTGTATTTCAAGCGGAATCACGATACGGTTTGAACGGTTCTATGCATATTCTGCATCATTTGTAATACAAAACGGTTGCGGCGGATGTTCCAAGGTGTAAATCTTGGAAGTTGATAAATATCTGCGTTTTTTGTTGCTGCTCCCCACGCGGTTGATACTGCGGCATCGAAACCGATTTCTTTGAGCATGGCGACGTGCTCGGGTATGTAATCACGCCCTGGTTTGCCATTTGGGTACGCAAAATAACGAACAGGTGCTTGTATAATATTCTCCAGAATTTTTTTGCCTGATTCGATCTCAGTATAGGCAGCCGCGCTATCCAGGCGCGTCAGAATCGGATGATTGACAGTATGTCCACCTATTTCCATGTCAGCGTTGTGTAATTGTTTGATCTGCTCGGCGGTCATCATTAAACGTTCTGGCAGGGTTACGGGTATCAACTGACATAATCGGTCTAACCGTGCAAATCGCTCTTCATGCGGGAGGTATTTGAATATATCAATCAGCGTGAATAGTGTTTTCCGGCGTTGTGCGAGCGAGCTGATATCATATTTGTCTAAACCAATTTCGCTCAGATCGAGAACAGAATTTGGTGCGCGCCGCAGTAATTCAATCAGTTTGTCATTCCACATCATACCGCCATTAATAAAGCCGGCGGCAATAAAGAACGTTGCCACGACATTATATTTTTGCAGAATGGGTAATGCCACTTCGGCATTGTTGGCGTAACCATCATCAAAAGTAATACAGGCAGCCCGGCTCGGAAGTGTATTTTCTTGTAGCCTTTGAACGGCTTCATGCAGCGGGAGTACGTTAAAATGATTGGAGAGGTGGCGAATCTGCGCTTCAAAGCTCTCAGCATCTTCTTGGCCGAACAGCAATTCATCAGGTTCCTTTGGGACTCTGTGATAGAGCACAATAGATAAACGTGCGCGATGCCCGCCGGGAGACAATAATGAAGCAGCTGTGTTGATAAAGGACGTGTTCATGCGTGCTATAAAATTAGACATTGTGTATATCCTGCTGACGTTGTCCGCTTAAGATGAACGAATGGCTGAACAATTGCCCCATGAACGGGAAATAACGAAAGAACCATCTGACAGGGTTCGTTTCCATGATCCACTGAAAGCGATACCAGCGGGCCGGTAATATGGGTAGCCAATGTAATTGAATGTTATTTAAACCATTCTTTTTCATTAATCTACGCAGATTATCAACGGTTTCATAACGTAAATGCATAGGTTTGTTTTGAATCCGGCGGCTAAATTGTTCCCAAAGATGGGGTAAACACCGGCTGTTTAGGGCATCTAAACAAATGCGCCCGCCAGGCTTGACTGTTTTGGACAAGCTGTTAACCGCATGGGTTGAATCATTCAAGGCCTGTATAACGCCGAAACAAATTGCGCCGTCGAAATAACCGGGTTTAATCGGTATCTTATTAATGTCTGCTACGCACCATGCAATCGATGATTCTCCTTTCAACCTGGCTTTCTGCAATGAAGGTAAAGAATAATCCAGACCAACAACTTCGCCACCTTGTTTTACAATAAACCTGGAGTAGGTTCCTGCGCCGCAACCGGCATCGAGCCATTTTTTCTTACTCGAGAATTGATCGTTGCTGTACCAAATTTCCTTGAATTTACGCAAACGTGCATCAAGTCCAGTTGGCGACCAGCCAGCAATACCTGCATCATCTTCTGCTTGCGCAGCAAAATTTTCGAATCTTTTTCGCCAAAGCTTTTCAAATGAGCGTGGTTTATTCACTTCTGGATATACTACGTGAGGTTGAGTCTTTGGTTTTGTTCGGCCAGTGAAAGATAAATAGATTGATAAGGTGCGACGCTGACTGTCCAGTTACGTTTTTGTCTAACTTTTTCGAGACCGTTTTTGATTAGAAAAGAAAAGTCTGACTGCATATATACTGTTTTTAACAGTGTGACCAGGTTGTCCAGATTGCCTGCCTTGAACAACAAACCATCTTCATGGTCGGCAATCAATTCCTGATGACCACCTACATCGGAAGCGATACATGGTTTTCCCATTGCCATAGCTTCCAATGGTTTCAGCGGTGTGACCAATTCGGTCAGCCGCATAGGTAGTCTGGGATAAATGAGCAAATCAATCAAGCTGTAATATTTCATTACCTCACTATGGTTGACTCTGCCGGTAAAAGTGACCCGATCGGAGATGCCGAGTTGGGAAACCAAAGCTTTTAATGTATTTTCAGCTTGTCCTCCGCCGACCAGTAACACGTGAAAATCCGGGCACTCATCTTTTAAGATGGCTACCGCTTTTAATAGTAATCCCAACCCTTCATATTCATAGAAAGAACCGATAAATCCAAGTACTTTTTTGCTACCCAGATTCAGTTGACTACATAAAAGCATATCTTTTTCTTGGATAGGGTGAAACTTATCTGTATTGACGGCATTGGGTATGACGGTAATTTTCTCAGGAGAGACGCCACGTATTTGAATGTCTCCTTTCAATCCGTCGCAGATGGTCGTAACATGATCCGCACGTTTGAGTACATAAGTTTCAAGTGCCCTGGATATTTTGTAACGCAAATCATTTTCCTGGCATGTGCCATGACTGACTGCGGCATCTTCCCATGATGCGCGCATCTCATACAGGACTGGAATTTTATATTTTTTTCCGATGTGTAAGGCCGCCAATCCGTTAAGGCACGGAGAATGGGCATGAATAATATCCGGTTGTTCAATAAGCATGAGTGATTCAATTCGCCTGATTAATGTCAGTACAACATCAAGCTGATTGAGCACAGGCAGCTTGCTCAGAAATGTTGGGAATGTTCGGTAAAATGACAATCCGTCAACAGTTTCAACGGCATCAATGCCATGACTGTTCTCAGAATGTTTGCTACTGGTGATCAACGCCGTTTGTATACCCATCTGGTGCTGAATTGACAAAATCGCACGGGTGCGAAAAGTATAGCCGCTGTGCAGGGGTAAAGAATGATCAAGCACGTGTAGCACTTTGATATCTTTATCCATGGCTTACACGATTATTGAACATCCGGAAAAGGATTAGTAAAAAGAACGAACCTAAGATAGCGTTCAATACAATGATAAAGATAACAGTGTATTTAAGTGATAGCAGATCCTTTTGTTGTTGTACGCTATCAGGATCGGGGTATAGCCGGATCTCTTGATTGATGCCCAGAATGATGCCTGTAATTTGCTCGGCCATTCTGGAAAAAGAGCCCGCGAACTGAATAAGCGGGTTGGCATCATAGCTAAACACGTCATTGGCCCAGATCAAGAATAACTGTGGCATGCCGCGCTGATAATAATCCAATGCAACCGTGTCATTCTGAAAGCCGAATCGTGCTTGACTTATTTTTTGGATAACTAACTGGCTTCGGTCTGTGCCGAGTAATTGCCGAAACTCTAAAACGGACAACGGTTCACCTTTACGGTTGGTCACATAAAAAGCGTTATACGTGTCAATAAAGATCCATTTCCCCAACTGCTGATCATAAATCTCGTTAAAGGCATGTCCGTTTCCATTATATCGATCGAAAGACATGCCCCATTCCCTGACAGGAATATTTAGTGCATGCGCGATACCATTGAATACCTGGGTATAGTCTGAGCACCATCCGATGCCTTCATCCTGAATTTTCTTTAGCGCATCAACCGTATTGGATTGAATCGGTCCGCCGGAGCGATCGCGATCCAGAATTTTCTGAGCTGCAAGCAGGAATTTATCCATTTGAGACATTGACGAATCAATAGGCAGGGCGTCGATGAATTGCTGAAAGTAGGGCGGTGGTGTTTGGGTTTCAACCTTGAAATCAGCTGGAAAAGCTGATGGACTCCAGCTGAAATCATCGAGTTTTCCTGGCTGATGCACGAGTGAATTGCGGATTCTGGCTGCTTCCTCTGAGGGCGTTATCAAAGTGAGCAAATAGACGCAACTGATAACAATACCCAATGTTACCAAACCAAGTTGCAGAAAATATCTTTTTTTGATCATTTCCAGCATATTCCCATATACGATGCGCTGAGTTTATCTCTTTCTTTGATATTGACTAAGTCTAAGATAATTTGTTCTTTACGGGAAGATTTAATTAATGTTGTAACCAGATCCGAATCTGAAATACCAACAACGATAATTTCGCTTGTGGATAACAGATTATCATAATCGGTTGTCATCAATGATCCGATATGCGGGATGCTTGTTTCGATGAAATGTTTGTTTGCGCCGATTAATTTAGAGATATTGACCTCAGGATCATAAATTTTTAATGTGTATCCTTTTCCAATCAGTTTTTCAGCTAAATCGACAAGCGGGCTTTCGCGCAAATCGTCCGTTCCGGTTTTAAAGCTGAGCCCGATGAAACCAATTTTTTTCAACCCCGACTGTGTGATTTTCTGTAAAGCGCAATCCAGATGCACGCGATTCGACGGTAAAACGGCTTTGAGCATGGGAATATCAACATCGTTCTGTTTGGCAATATAGTTGATTGCTCTGAGGTCTTTGGGCAGGCAACTGCCGCCAAAGGAAAAGCCAGGTTTCATGTAGGCGCTGGAAATGTTCAGTTGTTTATCTTTGCAAATCAGCTCCATGACGGCGTGCGGATCGACTTTTATTGATTCGCACAAGCGGGCAACTTCGTTGGCGAATGTGATTTTAAGTGCATGAAAAATATTGCAGAAATATTTCATTGTTTCCGCTGTGGCAATATCAGTGTAGATGATTTCTGCTGGCAGATTTGAAAATAGTTGTTCAAAAACTGCTTGTGGTTGTTTGGAAGAAAGACCGATGATCGTAAATGGCGGTTTATAGTAATCTTTGATGGAAGAACCCTCCCGCAAAAACTCGGGTTGAAAGCAAACATCAAAATCAACACCATTTGTTTTTCCTGAAAATTTTTCCAGTAATGGTATTAAAGTGTTTATTACCGTGCCTGGAAGCAGTGTCGAGCGAAAAACGATGATGTGATGATCTTTTTTTGATTTAAGTGCTTCGCCTAACTGTTCAGTTAACCGTAAAACCGCCGTTTGATCCTGATTGCCATTCGGCTGGGAGGGGGTTCCGACGCATACAAATGACAATTGCGTCTGTGATATGGCTTCCTGAGTCGATTCGGTCAGTTTTATCCGGCCTGAGGCAACGACTTCTTGAACGAGCTCCGGCATGCCGGTTTCAATGACTGGGGACTTGCCGGCTTTAATCAGCGCCAGCTTGGTGCTGTCAATATCAACTCCCGTTACATTGTGACCTTCTTTTGCAAGACACGCTAAAGATACTGCGCCAACATAACCCAAACCAAATACACTGATATCCATTCCAACTCCTAACTTTTTTAATTTCAAATTCTGGAAGCTTTTATACTGAGTAATTGTCAGTTTGTTTAATTGTGAGTTTTTTCTGAATTGCGGCTTACGCAGTTCAAAATAAGAGACTCCATTTTTTTCATACTTCTTTGCCAGGCGTGATTGCTCAGCATTCTTTCCCGACCAGCTTTGGCATACTTTTCTCTTAACGGCGCTGATTCCATAAGATTGATCAGTTTTTCCGCGTATTCTGCCGGTGTGTCGGCAGTTAAAAAATGTTCACCGTCTATCGCGTCAATGCCACCTGCTGCAAGCGTGCTCGATACGACAGGAACGCCCATTGCCATTGCCTCCAAAATTTTGTTTTGTGTGCCACGGGCTATATTTAAAGGAGCTACCATTGCTGCAGTCTTTAAAATATAAGGACGTACATCTTTTACGCTGCCGGTAACGACTACACCGTTTATTTTTTCTAATGCTTTTATTTTCTTGGAAGGTTCGGCGCCAACAATGTAGAGCTTTGTGTCGGGTATTTTTTCTTGGATGAGCGGTAGGGTGTGGTGACAGAACTGCAGCATGCACTGCTGATTGGGAAAATAATCCATTCGACCGATGAATGAAATGCTGTGAGGATCGTATGCAGTGCCATCAGGTTGAAAAAAGTCAGCATCCACGCCATTGGGAAACCAGTCGGTTTTTATTGCCGTGCCATAGCTTTCAAGTGTGTCCAGCTCGGCTCTTGTGGTGCATGTGGTTAAATCAAATTTCCGTGCCAAGCTTTTTTCGGAAAATTTCATTTTCGTGCCTTCCAACCAATAACCCCAGTTAAACGGAAAAGGTTTGAAGCTACGGTAAGTCAGCCATTTTTCAGAATCCATGTCGCCATAATCAAGTATCTTTGGGATATGTTTTACGTTTTCAACGTATTGGGCAACCGATGAGCAATGTACAAAAATCAAGTCAAATTCTTCTTCCGCTAACCATGTGTTAATTTGCTTTTTTAACGTGCTGCTGAAAAAAAAGGCGAGTGATGATGGCGTAGGGGTTAAAAGGTTTATGATCATTCGAATCCACTGCACTGCGTCACTAACTAGACCGATAGTATATTGATGGCAATAGTCCTTTATACCGGAGCACTCATTGTATTCCTGTTGCGATCTCGCCAGGGATGCGACCCATACTTGGTGTCCTTGCTGAGACAGGTGCTTGATCATATTAAACGGACGGATTTTGCCGCCACGTTTCGGCGGATACGGAAAGCGATGGCAAATGTATAAAATCTTCATTGGATTAATTGCTTCAATTCGTTTTCTAAAACTTCTGGTTGAGTCTGATCAAGCATTAATCTTGACCAGATTTCAAAATTCAGCAAACCGATCAGTATGTCTGTGTGATCGGACTTTCTGTCGAGATGTTCTTTTATTAAACATTGCACGGTCATTGCATTAAACACACCGCGTGCGTTGATGACTTCGGGGCTTAAAAGCGTTTGTAGCAGCGGTAACAATTCTTTTTTTATCCATGCACCCATAGGGGCGCCAAAGCCACGTTTTTTACGATAAAGAATTTCTTTGGGGAGCAAATCGGATAAGCATGTCTTTAAAATATATTTAAGTTCGCCACCTTTTATTTTAAGTTCAGGCGGCATGCTGCACGCCAGCTCTACCAGTTCATGATCCAGCAATGGCACGCGGCATTCCAGTGAGGTTGCCATAGTCATCTTGTCTGTCAGCATCAGAAGATCGTCAGGTAACTGCGTTAATCGGTCAATCTCGAACAATTGATGCAATGCAGGAATACTGGCGCAGTTCTGGAAAGCGTCTGAAACAATGTTATGGGAATCCCAATCAATGTCATTAACCAGCAATTGCTTACGTAACTGTTCGTTTGCGATTTCAATATAGGACTGATAGCGTTTTTCAAAAGACATATCTGCCGTCAACAGAAAGCTTTTTGCCAGACGGCTGTAATTAAGCCACTTTGAATGCCGATCACTTGGAAATAAACGTGCCAGTGGCAAGATTGTGTTTTTTCGTAGCCATGACGGTATTCTTTGATAAAACTGATTGTAATATTCACCTTGATAACGCCGATAACCGCCAAATAACTCATCGCCGCCGACGCCGCTGAGAATAACCGTCACATCCTTTCTGGCGAATTCGGAAACCAGGTAGGTTGTAATAAAAGCGGTGTCCGCAACTGGTTCATCCATATGCCATAATAGTTTGGGCAACAAATGAACGATGTCGGGTTTGACGATAATTTCGTGGTGTTCCGTGCCGAATAAATCGGAAACTTGCCTGGCATAGGGAAGTTCGTTGTAAATTTGTGCCGGGCCTTGTGTATCAAAACCAATGGCATAAGTTTTGACGGGTTGCGAAGTATGCTTTGCCATCAGACCTACAACCAAACTGGAATCGATGCCGCCTGATAAAAACGCGCCTATTGGTACGTCGCTGACCATCTGCGATGCGACGGACTTTTCCAGTTGTTCGCGTATCGCGCTTTTCCACTGATCGGTAGAATAACTCCGCTGCTTGTAATCGGGTTGCCAGTACTGTTGTATTGTGAAACTGCCTTGTGTTGCTTTGATATATGAAGCGACCGGTAGCTTTTTTATACCTTCGAAAATCGAATGAGG
This sequence comes from Burkholderiales bacterium, assembly GCA_024235755.1. Lineage (GTDB taxonomy): Bacteria > Pseudomonadota > Gammaproteobacteria > Burkholderiales > Nitrosomonadaceae > Nitrosomonas. Next base: position 84,539 of record JACKLV010000009.1, read on the forward strand.
TGCCGGGACATAGCCGAATTGCAGGTATAAACCCACAGCAATATTATCCAGCCGAGGTTTCAGTCCTTGAAATTGAAAAAGTGCTTTCGCTTCTGTTGAGAACAGAAGGGCATGGTCATCCAGATAATAGTAAACGGGTTTTATTCCAAGTCTGTCTCGGGCAATTATCAGCACTTCTTTGTCTGCATCCCACAGCGCGAGTGCATACATGCCGTTTAGATAATGTAGAAACGTTTCGCCATACTGTTCATAGAGATGGATGACAACTTCCGAATCAGAGTGTGTGGAGAAACGATGCCCCTGGTTGATCAGTTGTTCCCTGAGTGTTTGGAAGTTATAAATTTCTCCGTTACATACCGCTGCGATACGCTTGTTTTCATTAAACAGCGGTTGGTGTCCACCCGACAGATCGATGATCGACAAGCGTCGCATGCCAATAGCGACATGATTGGAAACAAACGTACCTTCATCATCTGGGCCGCGATGAGCGGTAATGTTTCCCATTCGGTTCAGTAACGAAGCATCCAGTTTTGCGCCTGAACGAAGTGCAATGCCACCGTATATCCCACACATATCTTATTATAGATGCAGTTATATTGATCGAAAAAACAATGAACTAAACGCTTGCATCAGATCAACTCCGCTCCGCTTATGAAAATCTGTCTGCGCATAGCGTGATTTGTGTAATTTTACTGCCGGGAGCGAGATTAATAGACATGCGCTTCATGTTTTTTCGCTGCCGGCACAGTTAAAGGAATTGGATTATTTTTTTCTTCCAGGATTCTTAATGTTATAACTAAGACGGCCAGGTAGTGGTAGAAAAGATCGAAATAAGCCAAACCCAGGAAAGCCCCGCCAACAGCATATCCAATAAATGAGACTTGCAACATTGCAGCAAGATCAAGCGCCCATTTGTTTTGATCGGTATTTTTGCTGATTTTAATAATTTTGTTTGCAGTCCGCCAATATTGAACAAATAACATCAAAAAGATAAACAATCCGACAAAGCCATGTTCGGCCAGAATTTCAAAGTAAATACTATGATAATCATGAAATGTTGCAACGCCCTGCTCTATCTGGTGAGGAACATAGCGTTCATAATTCTCAACAGAATGACTCTCAAATCCGCCACCGGTAAACGGCCGGTCGAGGGCCATGGCGTAACCGAATTCCCATGCTTTCAAACGAGACATGGCGGAACCGTCTTGTTCATAATCTTGTATGGTTGCCATGCGGTCGTGCCAGGATTGCGGCATGACCATGTAAAAAAACGGGGATAGCAATAACAATGCCACAAAAATGGCCATTTTACGTGAGCTTTTGAGCCATAGGAATACTGAGACAGCTGAAATTGCCAGAAATGCACCGCGTGATTGTGTCCCGAGGATTCCAACCGCGATGAGAAGCATGGACAGTATCAATCCGGATCGTAACCATCGATTCTGGGTATGCAGGTACAAATACCAAACTAATGGCAGAATCATGACGAGCGCTAGACCGATTTCTGTATTGCCGGCGATAAAGCCGCCACGTGGACCTAGCACATGAGAGCTGCCGCCTGTGGTGAGTGTAAAAATGCCGCCTTTAACGCCGTAAAAACCGATGGATATGACGATAATCCAGATAAAAATATGTATTTTTTCCCGATCTACTAGCGCAAACAAAGTTAAAAAGATGACCAATTGTATTTTTATGATTTTTTCCCATTGTGGCCATGCTTCTTCCGGATACATTGCGAAGATCGTCGATACAAGCATCCAGATATTGAAGAGAATGAGCCAGCCCATTGTGGGTGACCAGAAAAATTTGAGCTTTTTTGAGGATGCAAAAAAGGAAATCAGTGTTACCAAACCGATAATTTGTGCAAAAGGGAAATAAAAAGCAAAGCTCCAACCGAGTCGATGGGGATTCATATAGCCGATCCACGACCAAAGGTAGATTCCCCAATGCGGCCTTTTGAATACATAAGGCAGCAGTCCAAAAACAATCAGAAAAATCAACAGATCTCTCAAGAATTGGCTCCTTTGGCGGAGCCATTATTGGATAAGTGTGACAAACAAATTATAGTGTTTGATTGGTGCATGCTCGTTAAGCTATGACAGATCGTTGCAAGTGAATATGGAGTTGTTAAATCTTGCCAAGTATCCAGTTATTCAGTTTATCTGGAAATGGACTCAAATGTGCGAGCTTGTTTCTAGCCTGAAATTTTAAAAATTCCTGTCTTTGGTTTCTCTTTTTAAGCATGGACATTAGTAGTCAATAAGATAGCTGTCGTAATTGTAATTCACCACTGATTCGGCTCAATGCTCGATTTGCACGCATTGTCCGCCGCTTCTTGCGCTTTAGACTATTCGGCGCAGTCCTAAAAAGATGATTACCGGTTTTAAATTTATTTGGACCGGTTGCGGCGATTTAGTCTGTATTGTGTGCAGACTAAATGCGTGGAATATGTCATTTTATTGATTCGAGCTTATGTTTTTAATTGCTTTAAGCAGGGAGCTGTTTAGATAATCTCAATGCCTTCTTTACTGAGCATCTCTGTGAGTGCAATCAGCGGTAGACCAATTAGTGCGTTGGGATCGTCGCCGCGCATGTATTCCATTAGCGTAATTCCAAGTCCCTCTGATTTTGCGCTACCCGCGCAGTGATAGGGCTGTTCTTTGCTCAGGTAGCTTTTAATTTGTCGATCGCTCAATTGTCGAAATTTGACATGATAGGGCACAACACGAGTCTGCAATTGATTTGTATGGCTATTTAACAGGCACAAAGCGGTAAAGAAGGTGACTTCATTGCCGCGCATCAGCTGTAATTGCTTCAATGCATTCGTGTAAGTCAGTGGCTTGCCCAGCTGCACGCCGTTGAATACGGCAACCTGATCGGAGCCGATAACCAGTGCTTGTTCGTATAATTTGGCAACAACACGGGCTTTGGATTCAGCTAAGCGTCGGGCAGTTTGTTCAGCTGCTTCGTCCGGTAGCACCGACTCATCGATTTGGGGGCTGGCCGTTTCAAACGGAATTTGTAACCGTTTCAATAATTCCTGACGATAAACGGAGCTGGAACCCAGTACGATGGTGCGGGCAATTTTTTCTTTGTTTAAAACATCCATTTACATTTTTTGACACTGAAAGATAAAGAATATAACATGCGCGCCTTATGTCTGTACGATTTGTAATTGATGCTCTTGATTTTGTGCGCAAAGCAGGGAAGCGTCATGGTAAAATACAGCTTGCTGATCTGGAGCGTGTACAAGATTTTCTTCATGAAAACAGTGGCGCGGTTGATTACTGGATTAATGGGGCCATTGGTCAGGACAATAAACCGTACCTGTTTTTGCAGGTGAAAGGTGAAATATACCTTTGCTGTCAGCGTTGTTTAGGCAGGCTGCCTTACGCACTTGAGATACAGACGTCGCTGCTATTGGTTGAAACTGAGGCTGAATTGGTGCGGGCGGATGAAGATGAATCTGTGGATGCATTATTGGCGGTTTCGGATATGGATGTGCAGGATTTGGTTGAAGAAGAGATTATATTGAGTCTGGCAATCTCTACACGCCACAGAGAAGGTGAGTGTGATATTTATAATTCAAAGCGGTATAAGGCGGCAGAAAATACAGATTCGGAAAGTCCGTTTGCAGCATTGAAAGCGCTGAAAAAGGTATAGTACTTGAATAAGGAGTTATAAGCATATGGCTGTTCAACAAAATAAAAAATCACCATCAAAGCGAGGTATGCATCGATCGCATGATGCGTTAAAAAATCCTCCTCTCGCTATCGAACCAAGCACTGGGGAGGTGCATTTGCGCCACCATATCAGTCCTAATGGCTATTATCGTGGAAAAAAAGTTGTAAATACCAAATCAGACGATTAATCGATCACCTAATTCTGTTTTTTATTTCGAGTGTTGATATCCCGCTGGCCAAAAAGGCAACGAAATTGAGCGTCACAGTTGCGATAGATTGCATGGGAGGAGATCATGGCCCTCATGTGACGGTGCCTTCGGCAATTGATTTTCTTCGTCATGATCTTGAAGCTAATATCATTTTGGTAGGTGTCCCGGAAGCTATAGAAGCGGAACTGCAGGAGAAACGCGTTAAATCGGGTCCGCGGATGCGAATTCATCCGGCTAGTGAAGTTGTTGGCATGGATGAATCGCCAGCATTGGCATTGCGTAACAAAAAAGATTCATCGATGCGAGTCGCAATCAATCTGGTTAAAACTGGAGAGGCGCAGGCTTGTATCAGTGCTGGTAATACCGGAGCGTTGCTTGCTACATCACGTTTCGTCTTAAAGACGATTCCAGGAATCGATCGTCCGGCCTTGGCGGTAATTTTGCCGACCATAACCGGTCATACATATGTGCTGGATATGGGCGCCAATGTAAACTGTACGGCCGAGCATTTGTTGCAGTTTGGTGTGATGGGCGCTTCACTGGTGGCTTCCGTTGAAAATAAAACAGCGCCCAGTGTCGGGTTGCTGAATATTGGCGAGGAAGAGATTAAAGGAAATGAAATCGTTAAACAGGCGGCTGATTTGCTGCGTGGCAGCGGGCTTAATTTTTATGGTAATGTAGAAGGCGATGATATATATAAAGGGACAACCGATGTTGTCGTCTGTGATGGTTTTGTTGGGAATGTCACGCTGAAAACATCCGAAGGGTTGGCGCAGATGCTGGCGACTTATTTGCGAGAGGAGTTTAAACGTAATTTTTTGACAAAACTGGCGGGTGTATTTGCTATTCCAGCGATCAATGCTTTCAAACGACGGGTTGATCACCGTCAGTACAATGGAGCAAGTTTTCTTGGACTCAAAGGTATTGTGATAAAAAGTCATGGCTCTGCTGATATCATCGCTTTTACTGCTGCAATTAAGCGTGCGGCGGACGAAGTGCGCGGTGGAATGTTGCGTCGTATCAGTGAACGCGTGGCTGAACTCTCTCAGCAATCCTGAATGGTCTATCACTGTTAAGATAATGGTTAAATAATGTTTTCGCGAATCACAGGAACTGGCAGCTATTTGCCCGAAAAGATTCTGACTAATCATGACTTGGAAAAAATGGTGGAGACAAGTGATGAATGGATACGAACACGCACAGGAATAACTCAGCGCCATATTGCGGATAAAAATCAGAAGGCAAGTGATCTAGCCCTGTTCGCCAGTCAGGAAGCGATGAAAGCTGCAAACATTAGCAGCAAAGATATTGACCTGATTATTGTGGCAACGACGACACCGGATATGATTTTTCCGAGTACGGCGTGCATCTTGCAGAATAAGTTGGGTGCGGATAATTGTCCGGCTTTCGATGTTCAGGCAGTTTGCAGTGGTTTTGTTTATGCGCTCGCTACCGCTGACCAGTTTGTCAGTTCGGGAAAGTGCAGAAATGCATTGGTGGTCGGCAGCGAGATTTATTCCAAAATACTTGATTGGAATGATCGAGGTACCTGTGTTCTGTTTGGTGATGGCGCCGGCGCAGTTGTGCTGTCCCAAAGCGAGCAACCTGGTATTTTATCCAGTCATTTACATGCCAGTGGTAGCTATAAAGATGTGTTGTCAGTGCCTGGCAGTATAGAAGGTGGCGTTGTTCAGGGTAATCCATATATTAATATGGAAGGCGGTACAGTATTTAAATTTGCAGTGAAAGTTCTGGAAGATGTGGTGCTTGAAGCTGTTAAGGAGAACAAACTAACGCCTTCGGATATCGATTGGTTGATTCCGCATCAGGCCAATATTCGTATTATTCGTTCAACTGCACAGAAACTGGGCATACCCTTGGATAAAGTGGTTGTTACCGTCGATAAACATGGCAACACATCGGCTGCATCCATTCCGTTAGCATTGGATATAGCGGTAAAAGACGGGCGTATTTGTAAGGATCAGCTTGTGCTGTTGGAGGGTGTCGGCGGCGGTTTTACATGGGGTGCGGTGTTACTCCGCTGGTAATGTCAATGAAATTTGCTTTTGTTTTTCCAGGTCAGGGCTCGCAATCGGTCGGAATGATGAATGGGTATATGGAGTTACCGGCGATACGTGAAACGTTTGTTGAAGCGTCCGATGTGCTGGGGCAGGATTTCTGGACGATGGTTTGTGATGGCCCGGCTGATCACTTGAATCTGACGGTGAATACGCAACCATTGATGTTGACCGCAGGCGTGGCTGTATACCGGAGTTGGTTGGAACTCGGCGGTAGTCGACCTGTGCTTCTGGCAGGTCACAGTTTGGGTGAATACACAGCATTGGTAGCCGGTGGTGCGCTTGGTTTTGCAGATGCACTTGAATTAGTACGTTTCCGGGCGCAGGAAATGCAGCGGTCGGTTCCCGAAGGAGTTGGCGGTATGGCGGCAATTCTGGGCTTGGAGGATTCGGTTATTGAAGCGATTTGCCATGATGTTACTGCACAGAACTCCCAGGAATCTTTGGAAGCAGCCAACTATAATTCGCCGGGTCAAGTTGTCATTGCCGGACATAAAGATGCAGTTCAGAAGGGGATTGAAATGGCTAAAGAGAAAGGTGCAAAACGGGCTGTGATGCTGCCGATGAGCATCCCGTCGCATTGTGGGTTGATGAAACCTGCTGCAGAAAGAATGCAACAACAGCTTGCGCAAACTACACTGCGGTCACCTGATATTCCCGTGTTGCATAACGTGGATGTGCAAACGCATAATGATGCAGATACCATCAAAGCAGTTTTGACGAGCCAGCTATATCGTCCTGTTCGTTGGGTCGATACCATAAAAGTAATTGCGGCCGAGGGTGTCACGCATGTTGTTGAATGCGGCCCCGGGAATGTGTTAACCGGACTTAATAAACGTATCGATCGCAGTCTGCAATATTTGTCATTTTCAGGTAGCGATGCAGTTAGTCAGGCGCAAGCTGTTCTTTCATAATCAGTATGGTGGGATTCTGCGTGAAGATTTGCCAGAGTGAGTTTTATGGAGGCATGATTTGAAAAATAAAGTTGCGTTAGTCACAGGTGCCAGTCGCGGTATTGGGCAGGCAATCGCAGAGAAGCTAGGAACGCACGGTGCGGTTGTAATTGGTACGGCGACTACACGAAATGGCGCAGAAGCGATTGATCAGCATTTCAGAAATAAAGAAATCCGGGGGGCGGGAATTGTTTTGAATGTGAATGATGCAGATCAAATCAATAGCGCTCTTGGAACTATCCGTGAGAAATTTGGTGAAATTGAAATTCTGATTAACAATGCAGGCATTACGCGCGATAATCTTCTGGTTCGTATGAAAGACGAAGAATGGGACGATATCATGGAAACTAATCTCAAATCGGCTTTCCGGTTAAGTCGGGCGGTGCTTCGTGCCATGATGAAAGCGCGCTATGGGCGTATTATTAATATTTCTTCAGTGGTGGGGACCATTGGCAATATTGGTCAGGCAAATTATGCAGCAGCCAAAGCCGGTATGTTCGGTTTCAGTAAATCGTTGGCACGTGAAGTGGGTAGCCGAAATATTACGGTCAACTGTGTGGCGCCAGGTTTTATCGATACCGATATGACCCGGGCGCTCAGTGACGAACAACAGCAAAGCCTGGTTCAGCATGTTCCACTTGGTAGATTAGGAGAATCGGAAGAGGTCGCAGCGGCGGTTGCTTTTCTTGCTTCTTCTGCAGCCGGTTATATTACTGGATCAACTTTGCATGTGAATGGTGGTATGTACATGGATTAGCTGAGCAATTGCATCTCATTACATGTAATTGTTTTTTTGTAAGAAACTCTGCACGGTTTTTTAGCTGGCAGTACCTGAGTAAGCTATTTTCTTGTTTTGCAGAATTTTAAAATTTGTTAATATATCAAAAATCTTTTTCTTATTTAGAAGGAAGCATTTAAATGGAAAACGTAGAACAGCGCATTAAAAAAATCGTAGCTGAACAACTTGGTGTAAAAGAAGAGGAAGTTAAGAATGAGTCATCATTTGTAAACGATTTAGGAGCGGATTCTCTGGATACAGTGGAGTTGGTTATGGCGCTAGAAGAAGAATTTGAATGCGAAATTCCAGACGAGCAGGCCGAAAAAATCAATACCGTTCAGGAAGCAATAGATTACGTCAATGAGAACGCAAACAGCTAAGAAAATATTTACACGTCTTACAAGTAAAGTAATTTAGCGGAGCTATTTTGTCCAAACGCAGGGTGGTTGTAACCGGGTTGGGTATTATTTCACCCGTTGGTAATTCAATTTCAAAAGCTTGGGAAAATATCGTAACCGGCAAGTCCGGCACTGGTCGTATCACACGATTCGATGCATCAGCTTTTTCCTCACAAATCGCGGGTGAAGTAAAAAGCTTTGATGTCAGTGAGTATTTACCTGTCAAAGAGGCGCGCCGTATGGATGTTTTCATTCACTATGGTATCGCGGCTGCAACACAATCCATTATAGATGCGGGTATTGAAGATATATCTAATCTGGAAGCCGAACGTATCGGTGTGAATATCGGATCGGGTATTGGCGGTTTGCCCATGATCGAAAGCACTGATGAAGCCTATCACAAGGGTGGGCCGCGAAAAATATCTCCTTTCTTCATACCCAGTACAATCATTAACATGATTTCGGGTAATTTATCCATTAAATACGGTTATAAAGGACCAAATCTTGCCATTGTAACCGCATGTACCACGGCTACGCATAGTATTGGTAGTTCCGCACGGATGATTGAATATGATGATGCGGATATTATGATTTGCGGAGGAGCAGAATCCTGTGTTACACCACTGGCAATTGGCGGATTTGCGGCTGCCAAAGCACTGTCGGTGAGTAATGATAAACCTGAAGCAGCAAGTCGGCCTTGGGATTTGTCGCGCGACGGCTTTGTGTTGGGAGAAGGTGCTGGAGTATTGGTGTTGGAAGAATTGGAGCATGCCAAACGCAGGGGTGCGACTATCTACGCGGAACTGGCAGGGTTTGGTATGAGTGCTGATGCTTACCATATGACTGCGCCGAGTGAAGACGGTGAAGGAGCGGCACGGTGTATGCAAAACGCACTCAAAAACGCTTGCATGGATCCATCTGAGGTTGACTATGTTAATGCGCATGGCACTTCAACGCCTTTGGGTGATATAGCGGAGACAATTGCGGTAAAGCGTTGTTTTGGTGATCATGCCAAGAAACTGGCAGTGAATTCGACCAAGTCCATGACTGGGCATTTACTGGGTGCTGCAGGAGGGGTTGAAGCTATTTTTTCTGCATTGGCGGTGTATCATCAGATATCGCCACCGACGATCAATCTGGATAATCAGGATCCGAAATGTGATCTTGATTACGTGCCGAATCAAGCGCGGAATATGAAGATCAACGTTGCGTTATCTAATTCTTTCGGTTTTGGTGGCACCAATGGCACGTTAGTATTCCGAAAAGTGTAAATTAGATTAGTACGGCGCATGCTGACGCTAAAACGCCTTTTTATATTTTTATTCGGATTCATTTTTATGGCCATCCTGGTCACAGGGTGGCTTTATTATCACTATCACCGCAATATTTCATTGCCGGTAGCGCCTTATGAATTTTCAATCGAACCAGGTAGTAACTTAAAGCAGATTAATAAACAACTGGCTGATGAGGGTATTCTCCCAAATAGTTGGTCTTTTATTCTATTATCACGTTTGCTCGGACATGAGTCGTCAGTTAAGGCAGGTGATTATCGCTTGAGCGGAGAACTTAATCAGATCGCCTTGCTGGAATATCTGATTAAAGGGGATGTCCGGCAGAATGAAGTCAGATTTATTGAGGGTTGGACTTTTTCTCAATTCAGAGAGACGTTGTATGAACATCCGAACATACGTAATATAACCGTCGGGATGAGTGAAGAGGAAATCTTGGCGTTAATCGGCGCCACCGAAAAGTCGGCAGAAGGTCTTTTTTTTCCTGATACGTATTATATTGTTAAAAACAGTACTGATATAGAGGTCCTGCGGCGCGCATATCAGACCATGCAGAATCATATACAAGCAGCTTGGGTTAAACGGATGGAATCACTTCCGCTGGAGTCACCGTATGAAGCACTGATATTGGCATCTATTGTCGAGAAAGAAACCGGCATGGATAGCGACCGGGCAGAAATTGCTGGCGTTTTTGTCAATCGGTTACGTATAGGTATGCGTTTGCAAACGGACCCGACTGTAATTTACGGTTTAGGAAACCAGTTTGACGGTAATTTGCGTAAAAAAGATTTGCAGACAGATCATGATTACAATACCTATACCCGTGCTGGTCTGCCACCGACGCCGATAGCAATGCCCGGTCTTGCGTCAATCTATGCCGCGGTCAATCCCGCTACTACTGATTCACTGTATTTTGTAGCAAAAGGTAATGGCGAGTCTAAATTTTCAACTAATCTTGCAGATCATAACCGCGCTGTGGCCAAGTATCAGAGGCAACAAAGAAATTAAAATGTTAATTAATAAAAAGAATAAATCTGTTTTCAGTGGATGTGCATGATTCAGTTTTCAATTGTTGTGCCAACATTGAATGAGTCCGAAAATATCGATTTACTGCTAGCCCGTCTTTTTGCATTAAACATTCCGTCCAATACTTTTGAGGTTATTTTTGTCGACGATAGTTCCAACGACGGTACACCCGATAAAATACGGGCCTGGCAGAGACATGCAAATGTACATCTGATTGAAAGGTCAGGTAATCCGGATTTGATGGCATCGGTTCTGGCAGGAACGGATGCAGCACATAGCGATATTATTGTTGTTATGGACGCCGATCTAAGCCATCCGCATGAGCAATTGAACGCTTTGGTCGAACCTTTGTTACATGATCACTATGATATAGTGATAGGTAGCCGTTATATAGACGGTGGCGGGATCCTGGGATGGACTTTTTACAGACATATGTTGTCCCGTATCGGTGGTTGGTTGGCCCGTCCTTTTTGTGATGTCAGTGATGCGACTTCAGGTTTTTTTGCATTCCGGCGTGAACTTGCCACGAACATTTCGGAACGAGCTCGCGGTTACAAAATTTTACTTGAAATTTTGATGGCCAATGGAGATAACCTGCGTATCAAAGAAATTCCGATCCTTTTCCGGGATCGTGCGCATGGTACGTCTAAACTTTCACTATCTCATCAACTGGTCTATTTGCAGCGCCTGATGACTTTGGTTGGTGGATCAGTATCGGCAGGCACCGCCGGACGTTTTGCAGCGGTCGGATTACTTGGAGTGCTAGTCGACGTACTTGTGTTTCAGTGGATGATCAGTCGTGAAACCGGGCTTGCGCTGGCTCACATCATTAGTTTTATTGTTGCGGTTGGCGTGAACTATATCATGAATGCAACCTGGTCATTTCGTTCCAGTGATGGATACAGTTTGCAATGGAACCAGTTTTCGCGTTTTTTTATCGTAGGCGCACTTGCGCTTTTGTTACGTGGCGGTGTGCTGGCGTTGTTTGTCTATACGCTGTATGTGCCGCCGTCTTTGGCCATATTTCCGGCTATCGCTGTTACCGCGCTGATTAATTACTTGGGTTCCGCATTCTATGTTTTTCCGAACGTACTGCATCTACCGTCACAAAATATGCGCTGGCGCGTCGCTGCAATTGGTGTTGTTGCATTTTGTATTTTGTTACGGTTGATTTATCTGGGGCTTGCGCAACTCATTCCTGATGAGGCTTATTACTGGCAATATGCTCAGCATATGGATTTGAGTTTTTATGATCATCCGCCCATGGTGGCTTGGCTGATCTGGCTGAGCACGGCTGTTTTCGGTGATAACGAGATCGGGGTACGCGCAGGCGCTTTTATTTGTAGTTTGATCGCAATGGGTTTTCTTTATGCGTATGCAAAAAACCTATACGATAAATCAACTGCACTGCGGACGATATTGTTGTTTTCTGTGTTGCCGATGGGCTTTGTATCCGGATTTTTGATGACGCCGGATGCGCCGCTGGGGGCTGCTTGGATAGCGGCGCTTTATTTTATGGAACGTGCATTGGTCGCAAATCAGCAGTCGGCATGGCTGGGTATGGGCATTGCATTTGGTCTTGGTTTACTTTCTAAATATACACTGGGATTGTTGGGGCTGGCTGCACTGGTTTTTGTGTTGCTCGATCCGGTTGCGCGTCGATGGATGGGGCGGCCACACCCTTACTTGGTGCTCATACTTGCCTTGTTTATTTTTTCGCCGGTGTTAATCTGGAATTTCCAGCATGATTGGGCCTCTTTTGCGTTTCAATCGACTCGACATATAGCAAACAGTCATCAGTTCTCGGTGCATTTTTTGCTGATTTATATCATGATCTTGCTAACGCCCATCGGTTTTATTGCGGTAACTTTGGCATTGATTCAGAATAATAGTTGCAAACAGGAAATCAGTCATAGCGGAATACAAAACAGAAAGCGTTTATTCGTGCAAATCATGACCGGTGTGCCGTTTTTAGTGTTTCTGGTTTTCAGTACTTTTGACCATCCGAAATTTCATTGGACAGGGCCTGTCTGGCTCGCCGTTTTGCCGACCATTGCATGGATGCTCGTCCAGCCGGATGGCCTGAATCAGTTTTCCCGTTGGTTGCAACGTGCCTGGGGGCATACGATTACGATTTGTTTGTTGATTTATGCGTTAACTTTGCATTATCTTGTTTTGGGAATACCCGGAGTTCCTTATCATTTGTTTACAGAGCATTATTTCTGGCGTGAAACAACGCAAATGGTCGAACAGATTACTGAAGAGGTTAGGCAGCAAACCGGGATGGAACCAATTGTCGTCGGGATGAGTAAATGGTCAGTAGCAAGCAGTTTGTATTTTTATAATCATGCGCGTGGTGATCTCGATATTCGTTCGCGTAATCTGTTTGGTGACACTGGTGCGATGTACAATTACTGGTTTCCGTCACAGCCACCCACAAACCGGCCAATTATTCAGATTGGTATGAGGCCGAAGGATATTGAGCATATCCGTGCGGATGATAATTTGAAACAAATGTTGATTCGACCTGGCGAAATTCAGTATCGGACGATTCGAAACAATAAGGTCTTTTTAAGACGTGTCTACTATCGCATTGCTAAAGGATTCAAGGGCTTGCCCACTTAATGAACGAAAGTTCGTCTCAGCTTCGCGAAATAACCAAAAAATGTGCAGTATTAGTGGAATATGGCTAATCTGAGTGCGATTGCGGAGAGCCGTCTTAAACTATCCATCAAGGCCTGTGACAGCACTACGATTTATCGCGGGTGAGAATGATTATTTCCACTTTTCAATCGTATCATACGCATTGTTTTATAGATTAGATGTGGAAGCAAAATATAGAGTGGCATACGAATCAAATGGCTGCGAAGATATAACACGAAGCGTGCCATTGACGCGGATAGCGTCGGTTTGTCAGGATGTTGCGGAAATAACGCTAAAGGTATCAGTCGGTGCATTATCCACAGTTTCAATTTGCCTGGACGCGGGCGCAAACGGTTACAGATTTTCCCAGGTACAGGCGTTTTGAAAATTAACTGACTGAAATGGAGACCGTAAAACATGATCTGCGCTAATCGCAATTGATTGGCGCGATCGGTTAATCGCAGCCAAAAATCGGCATCCTGCACACTAAAAAATACCAGTAAGTCATGCAGATCCAACAGGTCTCGCAGATCGTTAGCAATTTCGTTATTCTGAAACAGATTTACTGCACAGTGAATGACCATGTCTACCGGGCTTAACAGTTTGATAGTTTTATCCTTGGTAGGAATTGCCGCCTCAAAAAGTAGTCTTGTGTCAATTTTTAACCGGCTGGTCAAGGGTGCCAATGTATGATGAATATCCACTTCAGTTTCGCGTTCGACATGAACTAGCGGTGGGATTTCATGACTCCAGACACGGTAATAGCGTTCATCATAGGCCGACAGGGTGCGGTGTCTCCAGCCTTTAACCGTAAGAAGTGACTCGATGTCCGCAAGATCCGCTTTGGGTACCAGCAAATCTAGGTCGACGGATAATCGCCCCGTTGCATACGGTATTTCTGCTAATCCGTAAGCGATACCTTTGAGCGCAATAATGGAAGTATTAAACTCATCCAGAGCCCATAAGATTCTGTTTAGTTCCCATCGATTAAGCTGTTGCAGTTTCTCGACCTGAACAAGACCTGATGTTAATTGGCTGGCGATTCTTGGCGGTACTTGGTTCCACAGTCCGTGTTCTTTTACGAGTAATGTTAGTCGCCCAAGAAGCTTTACACGCCTTGCCAGCCGAATTAACAGTTCCCAGTCCGATTCACTATAGTGGGTGAGTGAGTCAGGATTGATTAATCCTTGCACCAGCATCAGAGAATGTTGTGAGAGATCAAGTTTCATTCATCAATTTATGCAGCATATCCATGACATCGTCAAAATCAGAATATACGAGTTTATAACAATCGCAACTGTGAATCAGGTCTGCAACCGCCAGGAATCCTGTTGCGCCAAGCGCTTCATAATTGAACGCATTGCTTGCGAGCAGCATAAACGCTTCGGAATCGGAAATAGCCTCAATCTTAGATTGTGAGCCAGCAATCCATTTGGGAAAAATTATCCATCTGGCTTTTGCGGCTTGTTTTGACAGCAAAATACTTTGTTCCGGCGGGCAGACATGCGCAACCGTGCCTTTTTGCGTGTTTGGTATAGATTGACCCATGACGATCTCGGGGAGATAGCGACGGATAACGGCGATAGATTCGTTTTTAAGTGGCATTAAACGAGGGATGGGCAGGAAAAGACGCTGCCTTGGATCCATCAGGCCGAATTCATCTGAAAACAAACGAAATCCACGGTTGGACAAAACTGTACATAAGGTTGTTTTGCCACTGCCAGGCCAGGCAGGGAAAAGAATTGCGTGACCGTTTTTTTCGACTACAGCCGAATGTAATAACAGCAAATGATTCACACGAACCGCAATGGCGAGGTTAATGCCCCATTCCAATACTGCTAGCGCCTGCTCCTGTGGAAAACTTCCAAAAGGAGATTGACCGTCCAGAAGAAAACGTACATTCTTTTTGAATGGATTTTTGAAGGAGCGCTCGGTTACGATGCGTACATGAAATTCAGCAATTTCATCTTGCGCCATACGGTAATGGCAGTATAGCTTATAAAGCTGTTCGGCCAGTGGTTTGTATGCGGTATGAATACAAACATTAAAAGGGCCGATCGCGACTCTGAGCCCCTGGTTAAGCAATAGCAGGTGGAATTCCCTAAACGGAATCTGATTGACCACCATGCTGGGAACTTTGATGTAGTTTGCTGACTAAACCCAGTGTATCAAAATGATGAAGTGTTTTTTCTATATTTATCAAAAAACTATTGTCCATCGCTTGATGAAATTGTGTAGCAAGATGAACACTGATTTCTTCCGGCGTCGCAGGATTCTGATTAAGGAAAATGAGCATTTGCATGCTCATGAGGTTAAAGAAATGCGTTTTGCCGGAGTCAGGTTGAAATACGGTATATTCCTCACCCCAGTCTTCGATCAGTAATGCTTGAAAATGATTGGCTTGCCAGCGCATGGTAATACTGAGCAATTTTAAAAGCTGAAGTTTATCATTGACTGAATCGAAGGAACACTCATCAGTCTATTGCTAAAGCAAATTCAGGTGCTTGATGAGATTGTAGTTACAGCGTTATCGTGTGTTACATATAAAAATGTAGGTTACGGGGGTAGTTTCCTTTTCAAACACTGCAGCGAGATTGCAGAACACCACGATAGCGCTCTATGGGTGAGCTTGTCGGTGCTCAAAGTTGCGTTGTGCCTTTTCGCAACAGAATGCTATTTCCTGCAAAACGCCTTGCCTTGAACAGTGACAAGCGTACTGAATCTGGCAGTATGTGTTTTAGGTTCGGTTGTTACCAAGTCGGATTGATATTGATACCCGTTTTGCTCATGATCGAGGTATAAGCAACGGCCGAAATCATGATTCCTCCACGGGCATGGCATTCTTCCAGCTGTTGCATTTTACTGGTTAAAATAGTTTCTGCACTTGCAGTGAGATCAATTGGTGGCGTTTGTATGAGCGTTGCCTGTGGAAGCGGACCCAGATCATAAGGACCACCTGGAATCTGTGTCTGCATCGGGTCAGGAAACACGCAGAGTAACTGGGGACCATTGCTGGTGTCTTTAAAAACAGCATTTTCTATGGAGTCTGCTTCACCGGTGATATTGCTGGTACGGGCCAAAGCAGCGCCACTATATAGTGTCATAACAACTGGCACCGCTACCGCACCCTTGAGTAATTTTCTTCTCTTGTGCTTTTGTGAGACTTTCAAGGGAGCCTTATCTACTTGATATGCTGTGTCCGTTTGTATGTGCGATCGTTCTTTAGTCATGCTTGATAGATCTCATTGGTGGATAATATTCATCAAAAGTAATTACATTATTACTCTATCTAATTACAAGCAAATATCGAGCCAGTTAAGTATAAAATATTTATCGTATATAATACAACAAGTTGCATCTGGAAAAGTATAAAAATACACATTATTAATTAAAAGTGTCAATTTATTCGACAGTCATTATTCATCCCTGTTCATTTTTTCAACTTTCTTGTCAGTCGATTGTGCGTTTTTCCTGTAGGCAAGTTGATATAAAACTGGAAGCACCAACATAGTCAAAGCGGTTGAAGTTAAAATGCCGCCTATCACCACAGTTGCCAACGGGCGTTGCACCTCCGCACCAATACTCACAGCAAGCGCCATGGGGACAAAACCGATGGCATCCGTCAAACCGGTCATCAATACAGGTCGCAGCCGTGTCAGTGCTCCTGTTTGGACCGCATCTACCAATGAGTATCCCTCTTCGCGTAGATTGCGAATGAATGTTAACAAAACCAGACCATTGAGTACAGCGATGCCCGACAGGGCGATAAAACCGACAGCTGCAGAGATTGACAAGGGAATATCACGTAGCCAGAGTGCAACGATGCCACCAGACAATGCGAATGGAACACCGGTAAAAACCAAGAGACCGTCCTTCAGATTTCCGAACATTAAATACAGCAAAATGAAAATCAAGCCGAGTGCAATGGGGACAACGATTGTCAAGCGTTCTGTAGCCGAAACCAGTTGTTCGTACTGCCCTCCCCAGGCAATCCAGTAACCGGGTGGGATATTTACATTTTCAGCGATGCGGGTTTGTGCTTCATGTACAAAAGTGCCCAGATCGCTTCCGCGAACATTTGCGCTGACAACTACCCTGCGTTTACCATTTTCACGGCTGATTTGGTTGGGTCCGACAATGATTTCGAAATCAACAACATCACCGAGTGTCAGATATGCAAGAGATGGCGGTACCCCGGGCTGCAAGTTCATCGCTGCGCCTGGCAGTTCGACGGGTAATCGTTTGAGTGCTTCAATGTCACCGCGTAATTGTTCAGGTAAACGTACTACAAGATTGAAGCGCCTGTCGCCTTCGTAAATAAGGCCGGTAGGCACGCCGCCAACTGCGATAGTGACGATATTTTGAATATCCGATACATTCAAACCATACCGTGCCATTTTTGCGCGATCCATGTTGATGGATAGCATGGGCAAGCCGGTCAACTGCTCAATTTTTGCATCAGCGGCTCCCGGGATCGTCTCTATAACCGCCAAAATCTTGTCGCCGACACTATGTAGGACATCCATGTCATCGCCGAAAATTTTCACTGCAACATCTGCACGCACGCCTGAAATCAGCTCGTTAAACCGCATTTGTATGGGTTGAGTGAATTCGTAATTATTGCCGGGTACATCGAAGACTGCTTTTTCCATGGCAGTAATAAGTTCGTCTTTGGTTTTATATGGGCCATCCCACAGGTTCTGGTCTTTCAAAATGATGAAAATGTCAGCTACGCTAGGCGGCATTGGGTCAGTCGCAATTTCGGGTGTTCCAATTTTTGAGAAAACCCGTTCAACCTCGGCAAACGATTTGATTTTATTCTCCAGATCATTCTGCATTTCGATCGCTGTTGAAAGGCTTGTTCCTGGAATACGAATAGCATGCAATGCAATATCGCCTTCATTCAGACTGGGAACAAATTCACTGCCAAGCCGGGTGGCAAGCAATCCGGAAAGAATCATAATCGTTACTGCGAGTGTTATGGTCAGCGCTTTGTTGCGCAAGACCCACAATAGCATCGGTAGATATATTTGTTTGGAACGAATAACTACCCGGCTTTCCTTGTCCTTTATGTCGCCTGTTAGAAACAGAGCAATTGCTGCAGGAACGAATGTAATCGATAAAATGATGGCGCCGAGTAACGCCGTGACAACGGTATAGGCCATTGGGTGGAACATTTTTCCTTCTACCCCGGATAACGCGAAAATCGGTATATAGACAATCAGGATAATGGTCTGGCCAAACAGCAGTGCGCGCCGTGTTTCTTTACTGCCCGAAAAAACGATTTCCAGTCGTTCAGAAAGTGTCAGGCGCCGTCCCAGTCGGGCCTGTTCTTGTGCCAAATGCCGGATACAGTTTTCAATAATGACGATGGCTCCGTCAACAATAATGCCAAAATCAAGTGCGCCAAGGCTCATCAGATTGGCGCTGACGTTGTTTGCAACCATGCCGGTTAAAGTAAACAACATGGAGAGTGGAATAACCAGAGCAGTGATTAGTGCAGCGCGCAGATTGCCGAGAAACAGGAACAGCACCACAATGACCAGAATTGCGCCTTCGGTCAAGTTGGAGGCAACTGTCTGAATGGTTTTGTCAACTAAAGTTGTACGGTTGTATACCGGCGTTGCTACAATGCCCTGCGGTAAATTGCGATTAATTTCTTCCAACTTCGCAGCCGCAGCCTCTGAAACGATTTGACTGTTTTCACCGATCAACATATGCACCGTTCCTAAAACAACTTCCTTGCCATTTTGTGTCGCGGCGCCATTGCGTAACTCCTTGCCGATAAGAACGTCGGCAACATCTTTTATGAGAATCGGAATACCCTGGCGGCTGCCCAGTATAATTTCACCGATCTCGGGCAGATTGGTAACCTGGCCGGGCACTCTGACAAGGTACTGTTCGCCTCTTCTTTCGATATACCCTGCGCCAATATTCAGATTATTGCGTTCCAGCGCAGTCACAACATCCTGAAGAGTCAGTCCCAATGAGATCAGCTTTTCGGGATAAGGCGTTACATGAAATTGTTTGACATAGCCTCCGACAGAGTTGACTTCTGTAACGCCTTTGACAGTCAGTAACTGAGGGCGAATAATCCAGTCTTGGATTTCCCGCAGATCGGTTGTTGTATAGTTGGTACCGTCAGGTTTTTTTGCCCCTTTTAGTGCATCCACGGTCCACATGAAGATTTCGCCCAGACCTGTTGAGATGGGGCCCATGCGAGGTTCAATTCCAACCGGCAGGCGGTTTTTGACTTCTTGTATGCGTTGACTGACTAGCTGGCGAGCAAAATAAACATCGGTGCCGTCTTTAAAGACAACGGTAACCTGCGACAAGCCATAGCGAGACAGCGAGCGAGTATAGTCGAGATGCGGCAATCCCATCATGATCGTTTCAATCGGAAAAGTCAGCCGCTGTTCTGCTTCCAGAGGTGAGTAACCGGGAGCCTCGGTATTGATTTGTACCTGAACATTGGTAATATCCGGTACTGCATCAATTGGTATCTTCTGGTAACTGTATATACCCAGCAAAGCCATGGCAAAAACAGCCACCATGACCAAGCCGCGATAATTTATGGATAATTGTAAAATTCGCTCGAACAAGGTCCCGTCTCGCTATCTGGTTAAAAAATTGAATTCTCTGTCATTCAGGCTGAGTTTTTATCGATAGTGTGTCATTCACACTGCTAATGGTCATGCTCAGCACCGGACTTTCCTATCTCAGCCTTGATTGCAAAACTGTTGCCTGCGGCGTAATGCTCGCCGGCTTGCAATCCTTCAAGCACTTCGATTATTTCACCATCATTACGGCCTAATTTGAGCGGGCGTGCTTCGAAATAATCGTCATAGCGACCAAAAACGACTGTCCAGTCAAAAAGTGTCTGCAGTGCATCCATGCTGACAGCCACCGGCACTTCTATTTCCTCGGTACTGATGAAACCATTGACAAACATGCCATCGCGCCACAATCCCCCCTGATTGTCCAAAATAATACGCGCCATTGCAGTGCGGGTTTGCGGATCAACTATCGCAGTAATAAATGTAATTTCACCGGTACCTTCTATTTTCGCCGCTGTAGATTTGATAGTAGCTTGTTGGCCGATTTTTACCGTAGCCAGATCCTTCGGATACACGGTCAAATCAGCGTACATGGTGGAAGTGTCAACGACAGTAAAGATTGGATCGTCTTCTCTAAAAACCTGACCGCGGGCAATGACTTTACTTGTGATTAAACCTGCAATCGGTGATCTAATTTCGTAATGTGTCAGGTTCTTGAGTTGTTTTACCGCATCAGGCTCTTCACCTATAGCCCGCAGTCTTGCTGCGGCGAGATCAAGCGCAATTTCTGCTTCGCTGAGTAATTGCTGTGTTGTCAGATACTCCTGCTTGGCAGTAATTTTTTCTTCCCAGAGTTGCTTTTCGCGTTGATAATTTACTTTTGCCAATGCAAGCCGTTTATCTGCAGCGAGATACTGACTGCGTAGATCAGCCAGTAACTGACTCTGGAAAATCGCCAAAACATCACCTTTCTCAACCTTTTCACCTAGGTCGCGAGGAACTTCAATGGCAATGCCGGGAGCGCGCGGCACAACTGGAACGATATTGAGTTTGTTAAAGGTAACAATACCAGGCAATTGAAGTTTGGGACGAATGACGGCTGGGCCTGCCGTTTTAACTTCGATTCCTATTTTGGTCAAAGTTTCATCGCTCATTTCAATGCGGGTTTCAATTTGACTGTAGCTCCAGTGATACACTTTATTTTTCCATTCTGCAGCTATTGCAGCTTCAAATGAATGGGGCTCTTCTACAATTCCATCTCCGAGCAGATAATCGCCAACCGGTTTGAATGAAAATAATTGGGCCGAGCGACCCAGTCGAGACAGAGTAATAACAACTTTGGCTTCATCCGGTGGTATTAGCTTATTCTTTTCATAAAGATAAACACGAAATTGTGGTTCAACGCCTCTTTCATAAATAGTGACTTCTACGCTGAAATCATCGGTGGTAAAAATCCTGCCACCTTTGGGACCGGTTACTTCCTCTTGATTTGATTCCGTTGATGCGTTTGAAACACTGCCAGCATCGGCTTCCTCTGAAACAGTTGTTTTTTCCGTGTTAAGGATAACTGTTCCGAGTATGATGCCGACAACGATTACGATGATAATCGGTTTGAGATTGGTTTCGTTCACGCTATGCTCCTTAATTCTTCAATAAATCAGAAGATTTCTGTATGCCATTGTTTAAATTTATTTTTGTGGATTTTGATTAGTAGGCTCCATGGGTGCGGCAGTTAGGCGTTCTATTTCATTGATCAGTCGCTGGTAGTTGGATAATGCCTGAAGATAAAGTGTTTGATTTTGAAACAAAGTGCGCTGGGCATCGAGCAATTCCAGAAAACCGAATCTGCCTAATTCGTAGCCACGGTTTGCCATCCTAAATGTTTCTCGTGCACCGGGCAGAATTTCGTCGCGCAGCGTGCTGATTTGCGTATCTGCTGCGATAAGTGATTCATATGCCTGGGTGAGCAACGTTCTCAGTTGCAACTCCATTGCAGCTTGATCATCCACTGCGCGATTGACACGCTGCTGAGCGGCCATCAGATTACCCTGATTTCGGTCAAATAGCGGTAACGGTATTGAAAGACCGACCAACGCCGTGGTGTCATTCGAAATGTCCCATCCATAACGTCTGATACCGACATTTAGAGTGACATCAGGTATACGCCGCGCTTTTTCAAGTGTATGTAATGCCTGTTGTTGCTCGAGATTTTTAAGACTGCGAAGTGCGAGTGGGTTTTGTTGTAAGCGTGCTTCAAGAACATTTAATTCAGGAATAACTACAAATGTTTCCAATTCACCCAAGGCGCTTGTAAAAGTAGGGGTTGGATTTCCCCACAGTAGAGCGAGTTGCCTACGAAATGAAATCAGGTTGCGTTGGGCCTGCTCGACTTCGATATTCGCAGTTGCAAGCGCAACTTGAGCTCGTGTTTCTTCGATCGGCGGTGCTTTGCCTGCTATGACACGTTTTGACGCTGCATCAACCACCTTTTGTGCAAGTTCCTGACCAGCTAGAGCGAGCTTCGAGCGTTCCTGACCCGCTAACACATCCAGATATACGTTGGCAACCCGGGCAATTAAATCCAATCGCCTCGCTGCATAGTCTTGCTCAGCGCTTTCCTGTCCCAGCAAAGCGGCTCGCGTGCGCGCAGAACGTTTTCCGCCAGTTTCGAACAGCTGAATTATGCGAAGCGAATCAAATCGTGCAGCTGGACCGTGTGAGCGGGAGCTGACATCCTCGCCGTCGTACTGAATGACTGGGTTAGGTAACAATCCTGCCTGCAGTGTCAGGCCTTGTAATGCGAGAGCCTCTTTTGCAAATGCGGCTAGCTCTGGATTATGTTCCAGTGCTAATTGTACTGCATTGCGTAACGTAAGCTTTTGTTCTTCTGTTGGAGGCTGATAAGCGTCGCTTGTTTTTTCGTCATATGGCTTAAAAGCTACCGGTGCTTTGTTTTCAGCTATGGAAGCAGCAGCAAAACCTAAGCTGAATACTAATAGTGCTGATAATCCGAATGAATGGCGATGAAATATTAAACTTACTAGTAATCCGTTTAGCTTCATGTATGAATCCCTGAGAGATTCTCCTTACAGTGAGATGGAGCAAGCATTTTGAATAAAAAGGTACAAAATTAATTTTGTATCAATTTATTAAATTTTGTTGGGTGATGTATAGATCGTTGAAAACGGTTTAGGTTATGCAAAGGATTTATGTAAAGATCCAAAATCAGTGAATACTGTATGGAATTTACAGACGTTCAGTTGGCTACCGTGCGTTCACAAACCTGAAAATGTTTTTCAAGAATCTATCAGACAATTTTTCGTGGAGGATGGTATGGTGATTCGAGCACTGAGTCGGGCAAAACTAAAGGGATGTATACAGTGAGCTTCTCATTGCTTACCAGTAAAGGGGGTATGGATATGTGAATGAAATAAAAGGGTTGATATTGTCCCGCCGCATGAAGGCATAAATGCGTTGCTTCATCGAGCTCTTTACCGTCAGTGGGTACATTGCTTTGGTGTGCTTGCAAGTGTAATTCCGGATTGGGTGAGAGTGCTTGACGAATATGATCAAGCTCATGAGTAAAGACTTCTCCCTTGAACGATATGCCAAGATTATTACCTAGTAAGGTAACAATCAAAACTATAATGACAAGATAAACAGGGTTCTTCCGCATAAAAAAGATATGGATTTTTGAGTCAGAATCAACTTCTAAAATCTATAAATCCTGTTTAACACATGATGATTTCACGTTCTGCCCTTTCTTATTTGCAATTAACAAAGTCGTTTATCATACCATAGCATGGTGAGTAAATATATCTTCAAATAAAATGGTTAATTCTTATCAATTGGGCTCTGGCGAATATAACATTCTATTAGATTATTGTTCAAAGTATAGGCATTTGCCAGTAATTGCAGCTGCTGCAGATTCGGTGTGATGTGGCTGTCCATTCATTTCCATTCAGTTTGGTTGCGTCCTTTTTTAATGCTGTTGAATGTGGCCAACATTATGGAAAGAACATTCTTGTCGAAAAATTTGCCATCCAGGCAACATTGAAATGAAAGCGACAAACGGTGACAACAAAATAAAAATTGATGTGATGCCTGGTTGAGTCAATGTTTTTTCTTAAGTCACTGCCCAGACGATTTTGAAAATGCCAGAGAATCGTTTGTCTATTTTTCTCGATTCTGGATCTGTTAACTGTAAGTTGATGTCAAATTACGATCGGCGCTTTTTTGACATGGGTAAATATCGATTGCTGTAAGAAAAACTCAGTTAACCCTTCTATTTTTTAGATCAAATCTCCTTTGGAGCTTTGTGTTCAAAACCTTCCTTCATTAAGTCTTTGTCATATAAATAAAAATATCTTTATTTTTTCTTGACGTGTTGAATTTTTTTGATTAAAGTGGGAATAACTGTGAAATAGTGGTTAATAGTGGGTAGAAGTAGTTCAAATTAACATTTCTTGTAACAATCAGAGGGCGACATGTTTCGAGGTGTCACGCAGCTCAGTTTGGATGCAAAAGGCAGGATTGCGATACCCGCAAGGTATCGCAATGAGCTGACTTCCAAATGTTCCGGACATTTGATCGTGACCGCCGATCCGTCGAAGTGCCTGTTGGTCTATCCTCAGCCAGCGTGGGAGCCTATCGAGAAAAAACTAAGTGAATTGTCCAGCTTTAATTCAAAGGTGCGTAGCTTGCAGCGATTGTTGATTGGTAGCGCTTGTGACGTGGATATTGATAGTGCCGGACGTATATTGATTTCGCAACCGCTACGCCGTTATGCCGGTTTGTCTAAAGATGTTGTTCTGGTTGGGCAAGGGGAAAAATTTGAATTATGGGATGAGCGGCAGTGGGATTTGCAAATAGAGGAGGCGCTATCTTTTAGTGAGGATGATATGCCGCCTGAGCTGGATGGATTCTCTTTGTGATATGGCGGTGATGATTTGTCTGAGCATATTACAGTTCTGCTGCATGAGGCGGTGGATGCATTGGCCATTAAACCGGGTGGAGTCTATGTGGATGGGACTTATGGGAGAGGTGGTCACAGCCGGTTGATCTTGTCGCGCTTGAGTCAGAGTGGCCGGCTGATTGCCATAGACAGGGATCAGACGGCAGTAGCGGTGGGCAGGAAAATGATGCGGGAGAAATCGGTAGGCACTGGTGCTGAGTTTGAAATCAGGCATGCTGCATTCTCGCAAATGCAAAAGATATTGTGTGAAATGGGTGTGCAAAAAGTGGATGGGATCTTGCTAGATTTGGGGATGTCCTCGCCACAATTGGATGCTGATAGGGGTTTCAGTTTGCGCGTGGATGGTCCGCTGGATATGCGGATGGATGTCAGCAGGGGAATAACGGCCGCGCAATGGATTGAAACAGTTTCTGAAACGGAATTAGAGAAGGTGATTAAAGAATATGGCGAAGAACGGTATGCTCGGTCGATTGCAAGAGCGATTATTGTGGCAAGAGCGCGGCAGCCTATTGTTACCACATTGCAACTTGCCAAGATTGTCATTGCGGCCGTCCGCTCACGTGAGCGTAGGCGGGAAGGCCAGCAGAGTCCGGCGACGCGCACTTTTCAGGCGATACGGATCGCTATCAATCAGGAGCTTGAGGAGTTGTCGTTAGTATTGCAGCAAAGTACGGGCCTGCTGAAAGTTGGCGGGCGCCTGGTTGTGATCAGTTTTCACTCGCTGGAAGACAGGATAGTAAAACGATTTATGCGTGAGTCTGCTGGGGTTGACAGGGTGCCGCGTAACATACCATTGCGCGGAACAGAATTGCAACGATTCAACCGGCAACAGTTTAAAGTGATTGGAAAGGCAATACGTCCAAAGCAACAGGAAGTTACGGTGAATAGTCGATCCCGGAGTGCGGTGATGCGAGTAGCTGAGCGTGTGTTGTGCGAAGCGGATACGTGTGCATGTTTAAATTAAATTTAATTCTAATTGTATTGTTAGTGATATGTGCTTTGGGGGTAGTGACAGCACAGCATGAAGCGCGCAAATTGAATATGGCCTGGGAGAACGAGAGAAAAATAGCGCGCAAGATGCAAATAGAGTGGGGGAAATTGCAATTGGAGCAAAGCACGTTAATCGCGCGCAGGCAGATTGAATATGCAGCAAAAGAGCAATTAAATATGGAGGTTCCATCGGTAAATTCTATCCAGATTATTTCGGCAAAAAAAGTGGATGAATTGCGTTGGGTGGTGCTCGATAATGTTAAATCCTATTAATCAAAATGCAACAGCGCAGGTAAGTATGCCCGCGGGGCGCGCAAGAGTGCTCCTGGGCCTGCTGATTTTAGGATTGATTGGATTGTTGATGCGAGCAGCTTATTTGCAAGGCATGCAGAATGATTTTTTGCAGCAGGAAGGCGAGGCGCGTTTTAGCCGGATCGTCGAAATGAGTGCAGATCGGGGCATGATCACTGATCGAAATGGTGAAATATTGGCGATCAGTTCGCCGGTTGCTTCTGTGTATGCTGATCCGCAAACGATCGCCATAACGCCTGCGCAGTTAAATGCATTGTCTGAGATCCTTGCAATAGACAAAACCGAGATTGAGCGGCGGATAAATCGCCAGCAGAGCCGTTTTGTCTATCTTAAGCGGCAGGTTGTACCGGAGATTGCCGAACAAATCCTTGAATTAGGCATTCCCGGTATTGCGTTTGAAACGGAGTTTAAGCGGTATTATCCCGAGGGAGAAGGTGCGGCGCACGTTGTTGGTTTTACGGATATCAACGACCAGGGCCAGGAAGGTGTAGAGCGGGGATGGAATGCCGTGCTCGCGGGCGAGATGGGTAGTCGTCGCGTGATCAAGGATAATAAAGGACGCATCATAGAAGATGTGGAAAATATCCGTGCGCCTAAACCTGGGCAGGATGTTGTTTTGTCGTTGGATAGACGGATTCAGCATGTTGCGCATCGTGAATTGAAAAAAGCTGTAACGATGCATAAGGCTAAAGCGGGTAGTATGGTTGTGTTGGATGCGCAAACTGGCGAAGTACTTGCTTTGACAAATTTCCCGGTTTACAACCCGAATTCTCGCTCAAGTATTAGTGGCGAAAGAATTCGTAACCGCGTCCTGATTGATGCGTTTGAACCGGGTTCGACGCTGAAACCGTTTCCGGTTGCTGTGGCAATTGAAACCGGTCATGTTAATCCAAATACACAGCTTCAGACTTCCCCGGGAACGTTCAAAGTCGGCCGATCAGTTATTCGTGATGTGCGCGACAAAGGTGTGTTGTCGGTTTCGGAAATTATTCAGGTTTCCAGTAATGTCGGTATGGTCAAAATAGCCTTGTCCCTGCCGTCCCAGACATTGTGGGAGATATATAACAATGTAGGTTTTGGCATGCCTGTCGGTACGGGCTATCCCGGAGAGGCAAATGGTCTGTTACGTCCCTATAACCGGTGGCGGACGATCGAGCAGGCAACCATGTCATTTGGTCATGGCATTTCAGTCTCTTTAATGCAGTTAGCACGTGCTTACACGATATTTACGACCGGTGGCGAGTTAAAGCCAGTTACGCTGGAGAAACAGGAGTTTCCGGTAATGGGACAGCGCGTTATTTCCAGTAAAACAGCGTTGGCGGTTAGTCAGATGCTCGAAATGGCTACACAAACCGGAGGTACGGCGCCGCTTGCCCGGGTAAACGGGTATCGTGTAGCCGGTAAGACGGGAACCGCGCATAAGCTGGTTGATGGTAAGTATGCAAAAAACCGATATATTTCTTCATTTGTTGGGTATGCACCTGTTTCAAAGCCGCGCCTGATCATTGCTGTAATGTTGGATGAACCTTCTGCAGGAAAATATTTTGGCGGTGAAGTGGCTGCGCCGGTATTCAGTCAGGTGATGGCTGGAGCGCTTCGTATCCTGAACGTGCAACACGATGCAACGGCAAATAATTTGGTATGGTTTCCGGTTGCGTCAATGGAGGAGCATGGGGGGTGATGCCGGCAATGGTTGATGCTATGAATAAATCGTTTGACGTTCATCAACTGGAGAGGCTGGGCGTGCCTGTTAAAAATCTTGTTACGGATAGCCGGTGCATTCGCCCCGGTGATACATTTCTCGCTTTTCCTGGCGAAAAAGTCGATGCGCGCAATATGATCACACAGGCGATATCGGCAGGTGCCAACGCGGTCATATGGGATGCGCGAGGGTTTGCCTGGAATCCTCGCTGGCAAGTGCCGTCATTGCCCGTTGCGAATCTAAGAGAAAAGGCCGGATTGATTGCTGACCAGGTGTACGGACATCCATCCCGTCAATTGCGGGTGGTTGGTTTTACTGGAACAAACGGCAAGACATCTTGTAGTCACTGGTACGCCCAGGCAATGAATGCTGTACAGAATAAAACGGCTGTAATTGGAACGTTGGGTAATGGCTTTATTGGCAAACTGGAAGCAACGGCGAATACAACACCCGATCCGGTGTTACTACAAAAGTGTCTGGCGCGTTTCTTGAAGTGTGGCGCCGAAAATGTAGCTATAGAGGTTTCTTCTCACGGAATAGAACAAGGGAGAATTAATGGTACGACATTGTCTGTTGCTGTGTTAACAAATCTGTCGCGTGATCATTTGGATTACCACAAAGATATGGACGCCTATGCGGCGACTAAGGCGCGAATGTTTTTCTGGCCGGATTTGAAGTATGCAGTACTTAATCTGGACGATGTGCTGGGAATCGAGTTGTTACAGCAACTTGCCAGACAGCCCATCCAGGTTATCGGATACAGTTTCAAAAAAGATGTTGTCAAAACGGTTTCTCAGCAGTGCAGCACGGTCTACGGTTCAAATCTGAAATTTGATCTGCAGGGTCTTGCGTTTGATATTGAATATCAGGGGGATCGTGAAAAGTTAAAAGTTGATTTGGTCGGTAAATTCAATGCGGTCAATTTATTGGCAGTGACTGCAGCTCTGCTAGCAAGCGGTGTGGCTTTTTCAGATGCGGTAAATGCATTGCAAGTAGTGAAGCCTATTGCGGGGCGAATGGAAAAATTCGGGGGTCATGGCCAGCCTGTAATCATTGTGGATTACGCGCATACGCCGGATGCGCTGGAAAAGGTGCTGAGCACTCTGCGCGAAATGCTGCGACAACCTTATGCTTTGAAAAAAACGACCCGAAAAACAGGCCGCCTGTTTTGTGTAATGGGGTGTGGCGGTGACAGAGATAAAGGCAAGCGCAAGTTGATCGGCGAAGTAGCGACGCGCTATGCAGATGAGGTGATTTTTACCAGTGATAATCCGCGCAACGAAGACCCCCAAGCAATTATAGATGACATGATTGCGGGTGCAAGCCAAACAAATTATCAGGTGGAGATAAACCGTGAGTTGGCTATATATCAGTCAATCAGCAGCGCTACCGCAAGCGATGTCGTTCTGGTCGCCGGCAAGGGGCATGAAACTTATCAAGAGAGAAAAGGACGGAGATTTCCATTGAACGATGCGGCAGTTGTGCAGCAAGTGTTGCATGATTTGTCGGTGAAAAAAAGAGGGCGGGCATGATGCAGTTACAAAAAGCCGCTCAAGTTTTGCAGGCACGCTGGCAAGGTGAAAATGTCCAGTTTACAGGGGTGAGTACGGACAGCAGAACCTTACGGAAGGGCGATCTTTTTGTTGCTTTGACTGGTGAGCGATTTGAGGGATGGCGGTTTGTACGCGATGCACATGATCATGGTGCGGTAGCAGCTATGGTTGGCGCTAGGACAGAGACAGACTCGCTATCTACTGATATGCCGTTTATTTTTGTCAACGATACACGGGTTGGACTGGGACAATTGGCGGCTTACTGGCGTTCACAGTTTTCAATGCCGCTAATTGCAATCACCGGAAGTAACGGTAAAACAACTGTGAAAGATATGCTCGCGACGATATTGCACCAAAATACCGGGGGGGTGAATGTTGCGCCCCGGAATTTGCCGACAATGCAATTCGTTCTGGCTACAGAAGGTAATCTGAATAACGATATCGGCATGCCGCTCATGTTGCTGCGTATGCGCGACTCACATCAGTTCATTGTAATTGAAATGGGTATGAATCATATGGGCGAAATTGCTTATTTGACGCAATTGGCAAAACCCGATGTGGCTGTAATTACCAATGCCGGTCATGCTCATTTGGAGGGATTGGGATCGGTTGAAGCAGTTGCGCAAGCCAAAGGCGAAATTTTTGCCGGCCTTAGTATGCGGGGAATTGCTGTAATCAATGCGGATGATCAATACGCATCGTTATGGCGCACACTTGCTGGCGGGCGGCAAGTGATCGATTTTGGAATGAATCTGCAGAGTAAACGGGCTCAGGTTTTCGCGGAATATCAGTCAGATGTTTATGGCAGTAAATTATTTTTGCATCTTCCGGATGGCGAAATAGATGTCTATTTGCAGGTGCCCGGCGTGCACAATATCCGTAACGCGCTGGCAGCGGCAGCTGCAGCGGTGGCGGTTGATATTGATAAAAAAACGATTGCGGCGGGATTGCAGTGTTTCAAGGGAGTGCGGGGAAGGTTGCAGATAAAACGTGGACGCAATGACTCAGTGCTGATTGATGACAGCTATAACGCCAACCCCGATTCCGTGCGTGCGGCGCTTGCTGTTTTATCGTCTGCAAAAGGTAAAAAAATCCTGGTGCTCGGAGATATGGGTGAATTGGGTGAGCCGTCGATCAATTTGCACCGGACTATCGGTGAAGAAGCGCGGTGCGCCAAATTGGACGAGCTTTTGACGCTCGGTGAACTAAGCAGATATGCGAGTGAGGCGTTTGGGCAAAATGCGCGGCATTTTGTAGATATGGATCAGTTACTTAATTACGCTGAGCGATTGCTGGATGCGGATGTGACAATGCTGATCAAGGGTTCGCGTTTTATGCATATGGAGCAGGTAATCAAGGGGTTGGAGGCTTCCGTATCCAGAGGCAAAGGGAGTGTGGTTTGATTAATTGAATGGGCAAGTAAGGTAAAACAAAATCGATGCGGACGAACAATGATAATGCAAGTTGAAATAGTGCGACTGGGGGAATTGCCATGCTGCTAGAATTCTCGCAATGGTTGGCCCAGGATATTCGCGCATTTAATGTTTTTAGTTATATCACCTTGCGCGCCATGTTAGCGGCGCTGACTGCGCTAGCTATTTCGTTCCTGATTGGACCCATCATGATCCGTAAGCTCACTGCTTATAAAATCGGTCAATCGGTACGTGATGACGGGCCACAAACGCATTTGATCAAAGCGGGTACGCCAACGATGGGTGGCGCTCTAATTTTGGTTGCGATTGTGTTGACTACTCTGTTATGGGCTGATTTAAGCAATCGATATATCTGGGTGGTACTTCTTACCACGCTGGGTTTTGGCATCATTGGTTGGATTGATGACTATCGCAAGGTTGTTCATCGAAACCCTAAGGGCTTGTCAGCTGGTAAAAAATTCTTTTGGCAGTCGATTATCGCGTTTACGGTGGCGATGTACTTGGCCATGACAGCCGAACTACCCGAACAGACTGCTATGATTGTTCCTTTCTTCAAGGAAGTAGCGATTCCATTGGGTATGGCAGGCTTTGTCGTGCTGACTTATTTCGTTATTGTCGGCACCAGTAATGCAGTTAATCTGACAGACGGATTGGATGGTTTGGCGATTATGCCAACGGTTATGATTGGCGGTGCACTGGCAATATTTGCCTATGTGGCTGGTCATGTGGTTTTTGCAAACTACCTTGGTATTCCATATATCCCGAATGCTGGTGAATTATCGGTCTTTTGCGGTGCACTTGCAGGCGCTGGGTTGGCTTTTCTTTGGTTTAACACTTATCCCGCGGAAGTTTTCATGGGAGATGTGGGTGCTCTTTCACTGGGTGCGGCGCTTGGAGTAATTACCGTGATTGTTCGTCAGGAAATCGTGTTAGTTATTATGGGCGGCGTGTTTGTAATGGAAGCGCTTTCTGTCATGTTGCAAGTGGCTTCTTTTAAATTGACGGGGCGACGTGTTTTTCGAATGGCGCCACTGCATCACCACTTTGAATTACAGGGATGGAAGGAGAATCAGGTCGTCGTCAGATTTTGGATCATTACCATAATTCTGGTGCTTGTGGGCTTGTCGACATTGAAGCTGAGATGAATTTGAAAGGAAAACATGTGCTGGTGCTAGGTATGGGTGAAACAGGACTGTCGATTGCAAAATGGCTGACACGCCAGAGCGCCAGTGTGCGTGTGGCCGATAGTCGCGTGAACCCACCCAATACAGTAGCCTTGGAAGAATTGCAACCGAAAGCTGAGGTATGTAAAGGGACATTCGAGGATAGATTTTTTGACGACATTGAGTTGATTGCCATGAGTCCTGGTGTGTCAATGGCAGAGCCACATGTTCAACGAGCGATTGCACGTGGTGTGCCGGTTGTGGGAGACATGACGTTATTTCAATGGGCGTTGGAG
Organism: Burkholderiales bacterium; assembly: GCA_024235755.1. Classification (GTDB taxonomy): domain Bacteria; phylum Pseudomonadota; class Gammaproteobacteria; order Burkholderiales; family Nitrosomonadaceae; genus Nitrosomonas. Next base: position 116,577 of record JACKLV010000009.1, read on the forward strand.
CAAATTGGAGCTTCAGACACCAAAGTTATCGCAATTACGGGCACAAATGGAAAAACGACGGTAACGGCAATGGTCGGCGGTATGTTGAAAAAGGCTGGATTTGATGTGGAAGTGGCGGGAAATATCGGACCTGCAGTACTTGACGCATTGATGCGGCGGCTTGACAGTGGAGGTCTACCCCGATTATGGGTACTCGAAGTCTCCAGCTTCCAATTGGAATTGACCGCACATTTCAATGCGTATGCCGCGACTGTGCTGAATTTGAGCGAAGATCATTTGGATCGTTATGCGAGCATGCAGGATTACGCCAAAGCAAAAGCCAAAATTTTTAATCACAGCGAACATGGCGCCGGCATACAGGTGCTTAACCGCGATGATGCGGGGTCAATGGCAATGGCGGCATTGGAGAAATCGCAGTTGACTTTTGGGTTAAACGCGCCTGAAACACCAATGGATTTCGGTATCGTGCATAGTCATGATGATGTTTGGCTGACCGAGGGTGATGCGCTGTTAATGAGAACTTCCGAATTGGGCGTAAACGGTTTGCACAATGCCGCCAATGCCTTGGCTGCGCTGGCATTATGTCGTGCTCTGCAAGTGCCTGTTGATCCATTGGTATCGGCACTACGCGAATTCAGGGGATTGTCACATCGGATGGAAAAAGTAGCGGTTTTTGGCGAAGTGACATTTATTGATGATTCAAAAAGTACCAATGTCGGCGCAACGGTGGCCGCGCTCAACGGTTTGCAGCAGAAAGTGATTTTAATAGCGGGCGGTGATGGAAAGGGTCAGGATTTTTCCACGCTTAAGGATGCCGTTGCAACGCAGGTGCGTGCTGTAGTTTTGATCGGCCGTGATGCAGACAAAATAGTTAAGGCAATTGATAACAGTGGGGTTCCGGTGCTGTTGGCCGCAACTATTGAGGAAGCCGTGCAAAAAAGTTTCTTGCTGGCACAGAAGCATGATGTAGTGCTGCTGTCGCCTGCATGCGCCAGTCTTGATATGTTTAGAAACTATGTGCACCGTGCAGAGGTGTTTGTTGCGGCGGTCAGGGCGCTTGAGGCAAAAATGTACGGTTCCGGAGAAAAGAGGCACTAACGATGATTTACCGGACGAATCCTACCCAGTCTTACAGAATGCCCGAGTTTGACCAGGCATTGATCTGGTCTGTTCTGTTTTTACTGAGTATCGGTTTGATAATGGTTTATTCTGCGTCTGTAGCCATCGCAGAGGCGCAGTTTGGCACAGATCAATCCGGGTATTATTTGGTGCGCCATGTAGTTTATTTGATATTCGGCTTGTTGTTGGGCGCTGTGGCTTTTCAGATACCTGTTCATTTCTGGCAGAAGTATGCCATTTTTATGTTGCTGGCCGGACTATTGCTGCTGGTGCTGGTGCTGGTGCCAGGCATCGGACGTGAAGTCAATGGCAGTCAGCGATGGATTTCTCTATATGTGGTGAATTTGCAGCCTTCTGAAATTATGAAGCTGTTTATGATTATTTATACGGCTGATTATGTTGTGCGCAGAGCAGCTAATATGAATCGCTTTAACAAAGGTTTTCTGCCGTTGCTGATAATGGTCGTTATGGTGGGGTTTTTGTTATTGCGTCAGCCGGACTTTGGTGCTGCCGTTGTAATTGCGGCGTTAACCATCGGTATTTTGTTTTTGGGCGGGGTCAGCATAAAAATTTTTGCAGGACTTTTGGGGTTAACCGCGGTAGGTATGCTGATACTGATTTATGGGGCCAGTTACCGGCTGGAACGCATTATCGGCTTCATGGATCCTTGGGCCGATCCGCTCGGTAAAGGCTATCAGCTTAGCCATGCATTAATTGCCTTTGGCAGAGGTGAATGGTTTGGCGTAGGCTTGGGCGGCAGTGTGGAAAAATTATTTTACCTGCCGGAAGCGCACACCGATTTTTTGCTGGCTGTATTGGCAGAGGAGCTTGGTTTTGCCGGTGTGGCGGTTGTGATTGTGCTGTTTGCGGTTTTGGTTGCGCGCGCTTTTGCGATTGGTCGTCAATCTGCCAGACTGGAGTGTCATTTTGCCGCGCTTGTGGCGCAGGGGATCGGCTTGTGGATTGGTATGCAGGCTATTATTAACATGGGCGTTAATATGGGTGTTTTGCCGACCAAGGGGCTGACGTTGCCTTTGATGAGCTTTGGTGGCAGCAGTATTACAGCGGTATGTTTTGCGCTGGCCATATTGATGCGGATCGACTGGGAAAACCGGCAGCGATTACGTGGGACAACGCAGGAACCGGAAGGGATTCAATACAGAGCCGGGATTGAAAGATGACGCAAACCATTTTGATTATGGCAGGAGGTACCGGTGGGCATGTTTTTCCCGGTCTTGCGGTTGCGGATTATCTTAAATCAGCCGGCTGGCGGGTGGTTTGGCTGGGTACCAAAACAGGCATGGAAAACCGTTGGGTTGTACAACATGACTGTGAAATCGAAACAATTGATTTTTCAGGCCTGAGGGGAAAGAATGTGACGACATGGATGACCTTGCCAATTCGATTGCTTCGGGCACTGATGCAAAGTTTGAAAATTTTGCGCAAGGTGCAGCCCGATGTGGTGTTGGGTATGGGTGGTTATCCTGCATTTCCGGGTGGCTTGATGGCTTCTTTACTGAACAAGCCGCTTGTCATTCACGAGCAAAATTCTGTACCGGGTTTGACCAATAAAGTACTGGCAAAGCTGGCTGACAAGGTGCTGCTGGGATTTCCTGAAGCAATAAAAACAGAGCAGGCGAAAGTAATCGTTGTTGGAAATCCGGTACGTGCGGAAATTGCCCGACTGGAATCCCCTGAGAAGCGTTTCGCCGGTCGCAGCGGGGTGCTTAGATTACTGGTGGTTGGCGGCAGTCGGGGGGCGCAGGCCTTAAATACAATTGTACCCCAGGCGTTGAAGCTGATTCCCGAAAATCAACGCCCGATGGTTGTTCATCAGGCAGGCGAAAACAATCTGGGTGCGCTGCAAAACAACTATACCAATCTCGGTGTTGCAGCACAGCTTACAGAATTTATTGATGATATGGCTGCGCATTATGCTGACTGTGATCTGGTGTTGTGCCGGGCGGGTGCGCTGACGGTGGCTGAATTGGCAGCTGCGGGTGTGGCAAGCATACTGGTGCCCTATCCCTATGCGGTGGATGATCATCAAACCGGTAACGCACGCTTCCTAAGTGAACATCAAGCGGCGGTTTTACTGCCGCAAACCGATCTGAGTCCGGATAATCTGATGAAGATACTGTGTGATTTGACGCGTGAAAAATTGCTGGCGATGGCTGTTGCGGCGCGTAAACAAGCTATGCCTGATGCTGCCCGGCAAGTTGCTCAGCTTTGTATACAGGCAGGCGGGGTGTCGTCATGAGACATAAAGTTAAGCATATTCATTTTGTTGGTATTTGTGGTTCGGGTATGAGTGGTATCGCCGAAGTGCTGTTAAATCTGCAATATCAAATCAGTGGCTCTGATTTATCCGATAACTGGGTGGCGCAACGGCTCAGAAGTTTGGGTGTGACGGTTTATACAGGCCATGCGGCTGAGCAGATTGTCGGCGCCGATGTGGTGGTGACTTCAACAGCGGTCAAGTCGAGTAATCCGGAAGTGACCGCGGCGCATGAAAAAAATATTCCAGTCGTGCCGCGTGCCTTGATGTTGGCTGAATTATTGCGATTGCGGCGGGGTATAGCGATTGCTGGAACGCATGGTAAAACCACGACGACCAGTTTGGTGGCGAGTATTTTGGCTGAGGCGGATATGGATCCCACGTTTGTAATTGGCGGCAGACTGAAAGCCGCCGGCTGTCATGCAAAGCTTGGCAGCGGTGAATTTATCGTGGTTGAAGCGGACGAATCGGATGCCTCGTTTTTATATTTGCAACCCGTTCTTGCGGTTGTGACCAACGTAGACGCAGATCATATGGAGACGTATGAGTATGATTTTAACCGTCTGAAACAGACTTTTGTTGAGTTTATGCACCATCTGCCTTTTTACGGTATGGCGGTATTGTGTGTCGATGACGACAATGTGCGTGCACTCTTGCCGGATATTACGAAACCCATTACTACTTATGGATTTGCAGAGGATGCACAGGTTAGAGCTGTGGATATTGAGCATCATCATGGGCAAATGCATTTTACCGCTTTGATTGGTGTAAATGGTTCGGCACGCAGACTGCCGGTCCAATTGAATTTGCCGGGCTTGCACAATGTACAGAATGCACTGGCTGCAATTGCCGTTGCAAATGAAGTCGGTGCGCCTGATGCGGCAATGATAAAGGCGTTATCAGTATTTAAGGGTGTTGAGCGGCGCTTTCAGCATTATGGCGAGATTCGTTTGTCCAGGCAGCGAAGTTTTGCGCTTGTGGATGATTATGGCCATCATCCAGCTGAGCTGGCTGCAACCATAGATGCTGCCCGTGGCGCCTTTCCTGGTAGGCGTCTTGTTCTGGCGTTTCAGCCACATCGTTATACACGTACCCGTAATCTATTTGAAGATTTCGTCAGAGTGCTTTCTCAGGCCGATGTGCTATTGCTAGCAGAAGTTTTTTCAGCTGGCGAAGAACCGATAGTCGCAGCGGATAGCAAGTCGCTGGCAAGATCAGTGCGTATTCAGGGGAAAGTTGAACCGATTTATGCCGCGACAGTGGAGGAGTTGACAGCAGCGATTATGGATGTGGTTCGAGATGGTGATCTGGTGCTGGTGATGGGGGCAGGATCGATATCGAAAGTCGCTCCTGAGATTGTGAAAGAGCAACAAAAGCTGATGATTATTAATGAGTGATAAATGTATAAACAGTTTTGAGGAAGCGTAGCTGATGTACGCAGTATTTCAGATGAACAGACGAAAAGCTTGTCGCATGACAGGTGCCAGCGAGGTGAATGTATATGGCGTGCAAGGCGAAATTCGGGTTAATGAGCCGATGAGTCGACACACTGCCTGGCGTGCAGGCGGTTTGGCGCGCCGCTATTTTGTGCCGACCGATCTGGAAGATTTGAGCGCATTCTTGCAAAAGCTGCCTGTTGACGAACCGGTATATTTTGTCGGACTGGGCAGTAATCTGCTGGTCAGGGATGGCGGTTTGCCAGGTACCGTAATTGCGATTCATGCCCGCTTGAACGATTTACAACTGTTGGATAGCAACAAATCCGGGGGGCTGATTTATGCAGGCGCGGGTGTGGCCTGCGCCAAGGTGGCAAGATTTTCAGCCAGGCATCAGCTTGCTGGTGCAGAATTTCTGGCCGGGATTCCGGGGACAGTCGGTGGTGCATTGGCAATGAATGCGGGGTGTTATGGTTCCGAAACCTGGGAATTGGTTGAACGGGTACGGGTAATTAACCGCAACGGCGGGTTTTTTGAGCGCTTGCCCGATTCATACACAATCGGTTACCGCAGCGTCGAATCCAACACAGAATCTGATAATCAATCCGAATGGTTTGTAGGCGGCCACTTCAGACTGAAATCGGGTGATGAAACTGTATCTCGTGAAAAGATCAAACGTTTGCTGACGTTGCGAGTGAATAGTCAGCCATTGAATAAACCGAACGCAGGTTCGGTATTTAGAAACCCGCCCGGTGATCATGCTGCGCGCTTAATTGAAGCATGCGGACTCAAAGGAGCGAAAATGGGCGGAGCGATTGTTTCTACCAAGCACGCAAATTTTATTCTCAATATCGGGCATGCAACGGCGGCCGATATCGAAGAATTGATCATGATGGTGAAAGAACGGGTTGAACAGGAAACAGGCGTGGTATTGACTCAGGAAGTCCAAATTATAGGCGATTGGGGGAGAAATACATAGTGACTGAGCAGGATTTCGGCAGAGTGGCGGTGTTGTTCGGCGGATGCTCCGCCGAACGGGATATTTCTTTGCAAAGTGGACAGGCCGTGCTCGAAGCGTTACGGCAGTGCGGCGTGGATGCTCATCCATTCGATACGGGAGAACGGCCGCTGGCTGCGTTAGCGGATGAACAGTTTGACAGAGCATATATTGCATTGCATGGGCGCTTTGGTGAGGATGGCACGGTTCAGGGTGCGCTGGAATTAATGCGCATACCTTACACCGGCAGCGGAGTGATGGCCAGTGCGCTGGCGATGGATAAATGGCGTACAAAATTACTGTGGCAGGCGGTCGGTGTCGATTCGCCGCGCAGTATTCTGTTGACCGAACACAGCGACTTTGAAAAAGTGGCGCAAACACTGGGGCTGCCATTAATTGTAAAGCCGGCGCGTGAAGGATCGACGATCGGTTTGAGCAAAATTAATCGGGTTGAAGATGTGGCTGCTGCGTATCACTTGGCAGCAGAACATGATGCACTGGTGCTTGCCGAGGAATATATCGCAGGCACAGAACTGACAGCGGCAATATTAGGTGATACTGCGCTGCCATTGGTGCGGATAGAAGTTGCGGGTGAGTTGTATGATTATGAAGCCAAGTATCTTTCTGACGCAACCCGTTATTTCTGTCCTTGCGGACTGCCGGAGGAGCAAATCAGTCTGATACAAGCGCAGGCTTTACAGGCATATCAAACGCTCGGTTGTGAGGGGTGGGGGCGGATTGATCTGATTTTAAGCCAAGACGGCCGGTTTTATTTCCTGGAAGCGAATACTTCGCCGGGGATGACAAGTCACAGCCTGGTGCCGATGGCAGCCAAGGCGGCTGGTATTGATTTCAAAGAATTAGTCTTAAGAATATTGAGTTTGTCGCATGTGGGATAGTCACCGTTCGCTAAATTTTGTGTCCAATACGCTCTTATTGACAGCAGCGGCGGCACTTATTTATACCCTGGTTCAACACTATGGCTTACCGCGTTTTTTACCATTGAAGACTGTGTATATCCAGGGAATGCAGGATGAACGTGCCGAACTCAACTATATTACCCGTGAGCAGATTGAGAAAATTATGCAACGACATGTACAAGGCAATTTCTTGTCGATCGATCTGATCGCAGTACGTGATGCATTTATCCACTTGCCCTGGGTGAGGGATGCCAGGGTTGAACGGACTTGGCCATTAGCATTGAATATCAGACTGGAAGAGCATCAACCGTTGGCGCATTGGGGCAGTCATGCGCTGGTCAATACATACGGAGAAGTTTTCCGTACCGTGCTCGATGAGAAAATGCCCGTTTTTACTGCGCCAATGGAAGTGAATTCACAAGAAATTACGCGGCGTTACAGGCAATTCAGTCAAGCGCTTGCGCCACTGCAGCAGTCGATTGCAGAGATTAATTTATCTTCCCGGCATGCATGGCGTCTACATTTGAATACGGGAACGGTTCTTGAGCTCGGTAGGCATGAAGTAGAAAAGCGGCTGCTGCGATATGTTTCTGTTTATCACCACAGCATTGCACCTTTGAATGATGATAAACCGCTTGCTTATGTGGATTTGCGTTATACCAATGGATTCGCAGTGTATATGCCCGAAACGGGGAAGCCAATGAAAGGTAAGCAAACTTCTAGAAAAGAAACGTGAGATCAGGGAGATGTGACTAGATGGGCAAAGCTAGGGAAAGTAGAAATTTAATTGCCGGACTCGATATTGGCACCTCAAAAATTGTGGCAATTGTTGCAGAGTTGTTGCCGGAGGGCGGCTTCGAAATTATCGGTTTAGGCAGCCACCCATCCCGCGGTTTGAAAAAAGGTGTGGTCGCCAATATTGAGACAACTGTCAATGCCATTCAGCGTGCGCTGGAAGAAGTTGAGTTGATGGCGGACTGTAAAATCAATGAAGTTTTTACCGGAATCGCAGGTAGCCATATTAAAGGAATCAATTCGGACGGCATGGTGCCAATCAAGGATAAGGAAGTCACTGAAACGGATGTTGAGCGTGTAATGGAGGCAGCAAAAGCCGTGAATATACCGGCTGACCAGCAGATTCTGCACATTCTGAATCAGGAATTTATTATCGATGGACAGGAGGATGTGCGTGAACCTGTCGGTATGAGTGGCATCCGGCTTGAAGTGAAAGTGCATATCGTTACAGGAGCAGTTTCGGCGGCCCAGAATATTGTCAAATGCGTTCACCGCTGCGGACTGGAAGTGCGCGATTTGATTCTGCAGCCGCTTGCCTCGGCCATGGCCGTGCTTTCTGAAGATGAAAAAGATCTGGGTGTTTGTCTGGTCGATATTGGCGGTGGAACAACGGATATTGCCGTATTTACCAACGGGGCCATTCGCCATACCGCCGTGATTCCGATTGCCGGAGATCAGATTACCAATGATATAGCCATGGCGCTGCGTACGCCGACCAAAAACGCTGAGGATTTGAAATGCCGCTACGGCTACGCATTGAGAAGCCTGGCTGATACGCGCGAAATGATTGAAGTGCCAGATGTTGGCAACAGAGGGTCGCGGCAGCTTTCCGTGCAAACGCTGGCCGAAGTGATTGAGCCGCGGGCTGAAGAGCTTTATACCATGGTACAGGCGGAGTTGCGGCGTAGCGGTTTCGAGGAACTGCTGTCATCCGGGATTGTGATTACGGGCGGCAGCGCTTCCTTGCGCGGAATGGTTGAATTGGGCGAAGAAATCTTTCATATGCCCGTCCGTCTGGGCGTGCCCAATTACAAGGGAAACCTGCAGGATGTCGTACATACGCCGCGGTATTCAACCGGTGTAGGGCTCATTATGACAGGGATTGAACACATTAAACTGCAGCAGCATATGCGGCTGCAGGGCGGTTCGGCAAAACAGATTTTTACCAGAATGAAAAATTGGTTTCAAAGAAATTTTTAACGCAACAGTTTTGTATGTGAAAGCTTTTTTGGATTTTTATCTTACTGATCTAAAAGGAGGGGCGTGTTATGTTTGAAATTATGAATAATGAAACACAGGAAGCGATCATTAAAGTAATTGGTGTTGGCGGCTGTGGATGTAATGCAGTCGATCATATGATCCATAATGAAATGAAGGGCGTGGAATTCATCAGTATGAATACCGACGCGCAGGCTTTAAAAAACACTAAAGCAGATATTATTCTGCAGTTAGGATCCGGCATTACTCGAGGTCTGGGTGCAGGTGCCAATCCTGAGATCGGACGCGAGGCGGCCATGGAGGATCGCGACCGTATTGCTGAATTGATTCAGGGTTCCGATATGTTGTTTGTAACTGCCGGAATGGGCGGCGGTACGGGTACCGGTGCTGCTCCGGTCGTGGCTCAGGTAGCCAAAGAAATGGGCATTTTGACAGTCGCAGTGGTCAGCAAGCCGTTTGCATTTGAAGGCAAGCGCCTGAAAGCGGCGCAATTGGGTATGGAAGAACTGTCTCAACATGTCGATTCATTGATTGTGATACCCAATGATAAACTGATGGCAGTTCTGGGTAACGATATCAGTATGCTGGATGCATTTAGAGCCGCCAACGATGTCCTTTATGGTGCTGTAGCAGGTATTGCGGAGGTTATAAACTGTCCGGGTCTGGTAAACGTCGATTTTGCTGATGTGAAGACGGTGATGTCTGAAATGGGCATGGCCATGATGGGTTCAGCGTTCTCTACAGGCGTTGACCGTGCTCGTATCGCGGCTGAACAGGCGGTGGCAAGCCCGTTACTTGAAGATATATCGCTGGCTGGAGCTCGCGGTGTTTTGGTTAATATTACCGCAAATTCATCGTTGAAAATGCGTGAAGTGCACGAGGTAATGGGAACCATAAAAGAACTGACTGCTGAAGACGCGACCATCATTATTGGTACTGTCATCGACGAAAACATGAATGAAGATTTGCGTGTAACAATGGTTGCAACGGGCCTGGGTAACGTCCATAATCAAGGCAAAAAACCGTTGTCAGTTGTACATTCACGCACTGGAACCGATGACCGCGAAGGCTTTATGACTTCGGATGATCCTGCGGTGTTACGTACAGGCAGAAGAAGTGATGCTACGGTTGCCGCGATGCGTCAATCAGGCGTTGACCCAATGGATATACCAGCCTTTTTGAGAAGACAGGCGGACTGACGATGTATAGTCCTATGTATTATTGATATGCAACTTGCTTTCCAGCACAATGGCGGCGTTTTTCAAGTAAACAAACGCGGCCGGTAATGCTGGAAAGCCTATCGAATCAGTTGATGGGTGTTTGAGTAGCAAACGTAGCGATCAAATAGTAATGCTATGACTGTTTCAGTCTGTGCGGTGCAATAGGATCATGAGATACGTTCAATCACTGGAACGGTTACTCGATTCATTCAACGGATGCGGCCAGAAATGCTTCATAGCAAGAAAAGTAAAGGAAGCGGACCAGGTTATCATGGCCAGCCCTACCAATCCTTCTGCGGCGCTCAACATACGTACGGCTCCGACTGGCAATAAATCACCAAAGCCTACCGTTGTATAGACGACCGATGAATAGTAGATATAATCAAGAAAGCTGCCATTGTCCAGGTTTGTAATATGTCCTAAACCCAGAAGCAGCTGCATGACCATATAGCCCAAGGCAAATAGGATGATTTCAATGACGTGCGCAGCCAGTAGGCCCAGCATCACAATCAGCATGCCAATCCGTTTATGGAAGTGAGCGCCGACAGCATGGCCTAAAAGCCGCAAAGCTTCATAGTGCATTACCACGCAACAAATGACGATGATGCCTGAGATTAATAAAGCGCCTAGGTGACTGGTAAAGTGATCGGTGTATTCATTCATAATGGTGTTGTTAAAAACTTAATTCTGTCACGAATGTCAGGATATGTAATACGATTGAGAAAAGTTATTCTTCGTTATTCCGGAAGTATAAGGCCGTATCAATTTAATCAGGTATGTGCAAAGATTGTTTAGAGGTGGCGGCGTGTTGTCAATCCCTTCTGTAAAGTTTCCAAATAATCCGCGGGATTCTGTGTTATCTGGATACCGGTCTTTAGTTTTCACAGCTGATACGGGTAAGGATTTTATTTGACTTGAATTTTGAATTCACTGTATTGAAGTCGCTGCTGGTTTTGACAGTTCAATGTTGAAAAACGTTCTTGGCGCCGTGGCGGCAACGCAAATCGATTTTCTCTGAACTGTTTAAGTTGTGCAATGATGGCATTTGAGTAATGGCTGGAATAAGGGTGTTTTTTAATGGCAGATAAAGATCCTTTATCATTGAAGGATGTGAACAAGGATCTGGTTGAGCAGACCAATCGTTGTGTGTCATGCGGTTTGTGTTTGCCGCATTGTCCGACTTATCGTTTATTGAAATCCGAGGCGGATTCACCACGCGGACGTATTGCGATTATCAATGGGGTCGTTACTGGCCGCATTCCGATGAACGAAAAATTTGAATTGCATCTCGATCGGTGTCTGACTTGCAGGGCGTGTGAAGCTGCTTGTCCGAATCATGTGGCTTATGGTCAGATTATAGATGGAGCACGCAAAATGATTCAAGTGTCAGATACCCATCGAAACGCAGAATACTCCACAAAGCCCAGTCAGCAACGACTGTTAAGTATGCTGAGTACATTGGCTATCCGGCCGGTATGGTTTGACCGCTTGCGCTGGTTGCTTTATTTATCTCAGAAAAGTGGTTTGTTGTCCGCAATACGCAGGTTATGGCAGTATAGTTTTAAAAACCGGTCTGGTAGGCCAAGTATTTTGTCACAACTACCGCCGGTGGTTTTTCCTTATACAGCGAATTGGAAAAAGAACCGACCTGTCCATACCTGGCGGGATTTTTATCCTGCAATTGGTGAATCAAGGGGCACAGTGGCATTGTTTTTGGGGTGTGTCGCGCGGTTAACCGATACAGCGACACTGAATGCCTGTATTTTTGTGTTGACCCGGTTTGGTTACAGTGTGCGTGTACCATCCAAACAAACCTGTTGTGGCGCGCTGCATCAGCATGCAGGAGATGCTGAAAAAGCATCGCAGTTAAGATGTGAAAACATGCAAGTATTTAGAGCACCCGATGTGGTTGCGGTCATCAGCGCGGCATCGGGCTGTGGCGCGCAATTATGTGAGTATACAGAACGGTGTGCAACAAATCAGCGGTTAGGTGCCGAAAAAGCGGAATTCCCGGAGTCGCTTGATATCAGCAAATTTCTGTCAACTGCATCAGGATGGGATCAACTCGTTATTGCACCCCTGGAAAAAAAGGTGGCTGTCCACGATCCGTGCAGTTTACGCTATGTACTGCGGGATCACCTTTATCCTTATCAAATCATACAAAAAATTCCGGGTGCACAGATGGTTGTTTTGGCGGATAATGACCAGTGTTGCGGTGCTGCGGGTACTTATTTTATCAGGCAACCTGAGTTGGCAACCGGGTTGCTGGATGACAAAATGCAGGCAATCATGCAAAGTGGTGCAGACTTACTTGTCACCTCGAACGTGGGTTGCGCAATGCATATTGCAGCGGGATTACGCATGATTGGTTCCAAGATTGAAGTCATTCACCCGGTTACATTACTGGCGCGCCAAATGCAACGTATGGAACAGGAATAATCAATACTGTGCATCGAAGTTTTTTTATTTTGCAAAGAGTAAGCGATGATGAATATCGATAAATTAATTATTGGTTTTGATAGCGCACTGCGCACTTTGTTGACACCGGCGCACACGGCTAGGCCCGTACCTGGCAGCGATATACCGGAGCCTGATTTAACTGTTTCCGAAAAGGATTTATCGGCTGCCCTGATGCGTGTCAACCATGTCGGTGAAGTTTGTGCGCAAGCACTGTATCAAGGGCAGGGCTTGACCGCACGCAATCAGGCGGTGCAGCAAACGCTGATGAAAGCGGCGCGTGAGGAAACTGAACACCTGGCCTGGACCGAGCGGCGTATCGATGAGCTGGGAGGGCGGAAGAGTTTGCTGAATCCGTTATGGTATGGCGGCTCATTTGCAATCGGAATGCTGGCGGGCGTCATGGGTGACAAATGGAATTTGGGTTTTCTGGCTGAGACCGAAAAGCAGGTGGGAGAACATCTGTCCGGTCATCTACAGCGTCTGCCTCAGCATGATGTTAAAAGCCGTGCCATTGTGGCGCAGATGCAAATTGATGAAGCCAGCCATGCAACAATGGCGTTATCTAACGGTGGCGCTGAATTGCCTTTGCCGGTTAAATTTGCGATGAAACTTAGTTCCAAGGTGATGACTCAAACTGCCTATTGGGTTTGATTGCATCTGGCATGCGGCAAAATAGGCCGATCATGCGTCATTGAGTGGAAAAAACGGATTCGGCATGGAAAATATCAATTTAACGCATCATTTCTTGATAGCAATGCCTGCAATGGAGAATTCTTTTTTTTCCAAAACGGTCACCTACGTTTGCGAACATAATGAGCGCGGGGCGCTGGGTCTGGTCATCAACCGACCTATGGATTTGTCAATGACCAGCCTATTTAAACAGCTGGGTATCGCTACCAAAGATTCGCTACGTGATGAATCTGCCGTACTATTCGGGGGACCGGTTCAGGTTGACTGTGGTTTTGTCTTGCATCAGCCGGTTGGGCAATGGCAGTCAACTCTGACAATAAATGAAAAATTAGGACTCACAACTTCATTGGATATCTTAAAAGCAATTGCCAACGCTGAAGGGCCGGATCAGATGCTGGTTGCTATGGGTTATGCGGGATGGGCTGCCGGACAGCTCGAGCAAGAAATGGCTCAAAATGCCTGGTTGTCGGTACCGGCATCACTACATGTTATTTTTGATTTGCCTTCGGAAGAAAGACTGCCAGCGGCAATGGAATTACTGGGCGTTGATTATACCCGGCTTTCCAATGATGTCGGCCATGCTTGAAGAATCGCTCAATGTGTATTGAAAATCCACAAAATGACTGATACATCTGCGCAACAATCCGTTCAATTGTTAAAGACCGGTCAATTACCAAATTTATCGGAGCAGGGTACGGTTCTTGCTTTTGACTTTGGGCAGAAACGCATCGGTGTGGCTATCGGTGATACCGCACTGGGCCTGGCGCATCCGTTGACGACTATAAACAGTGAAAAAAACGAACAACGTTTCTCATTGATTAGTACATTAATAGAAAACTGGCAACCGGTATTTCTAGTAGTTGGGTTACCCTGTCACATGGATGGTTCGGCCCATGAAATGACGCGATTAAGCCAACGTTTTGCGCAACGTCTGTCAGGACGATTCAGTATGCGCGTGCTTCTCGTGGATGAGCGTTATACCTCCAAAACGGCCTGTGCTGCTTTACACCAGGCTGGTATTTCAGCCAAGAAACAGAAACAGTACTTGGATCAGGTGGCGGCACAGCATATACTTCAGTCTTTTTTTGATGAATATTATGCGCAACATTTCATTGCCTAACCCGGAGTTACTGTTTGATCAACTGGTCGATCAGGTTCAAGCGGACATCAGCAATTATACTGCTTTGGTCGGTATCCATACCGGAGGCGCGTGGTTGGCGGAACGCTTGTACCAGGCGCTTTCAGCAAAGAAATCCCTGGAACCGCTGGGATTGCTGAGCGTGTCGTTCTATCGTGATGATTTCGATAGAATAGGTTTACATGCACAGACCAAGCCTTCTGAAATCCCGTTTAATGTCAATGGGGCGCGTATTCTGCTGGTGGATGATGTGCTGCAGACGGGACGAACGGTACGTGCGGCCATTAACGAACTGTTTGATTACGGCAGGCCAGCTTCGATAACACTGGCAACCTTGATCGACCGCGGTGATCGGGAATTACCCATTTGTGCACAATACATTGGGGCTGAACTGTGTCTGCCAAAAGAAAATATGCTGGTTTTTGAACGGGATGCGCATGGACGTTTTAGTCTGCGTCTGGAAAATAAAAAGGACGTAGTGAACGGAGCGGAAGACTTGCCGGCATGATCAATAGAAATCCGCAATTGGACAGCCACCGGAAACTGCAGCATCTGCTGACAACAGAAGGGCTGCCCGCTGCAATTCTGTTACAGATATTGGATACGGCAGAAACATTTGTCGGTGTGACCGAGCGCGATGTTAAAAAAGTGCCCTTGTTGCGCGGAAAGTCTATCTTCAATCTTTTTTTTGAACCCAGTACGCGTACGCGAACCACCTTTGAAATTGCAGCCAAGCGCCTGTCTGCCGATGTGTTTAATCTGAATATTGCTGTTTCCGCGCAAACCAAAGGCGAGACTTTGCTTGATACCGTAGATAATCTGGCTGCGATGGATGCTGATATGTTTGTGGTACGGCATGCACAAAGTGGTGCGGCGCACCTGATCGCAAAACATGTGCGCCCCGGTATTCACGTCATTAATGCCGGTGATGGCCGCCATGCACATCCGACACAGGCACTGCTCGATATGTTTACCATTCGACGCTTTAAACGCGAGTTTCACAATCTGCGCGTTGCCATTGTTGGCGATATTTTGCATTCAAGGGTGGCGCGTTCCCAGATTCATGCGCTGACCACACTGGGCGTGCCGGAAGTGCGCGTGGTCGCACCAAAAACCCTGTTGCCCAGCAGAGTGGAGCGACTCGGCGTGCATGTGTTTCATGATATGAAAAGCGGATTGAAGGATATCGACGTCTTGATGATGTTGCGCTTGCAAAAAGAACGAATGCAGGGCGCATATCTGCCGAGTTCTGAAGAATATTTCAAGAACTACGGATTGACACCTGAAAAACTGTCAATGGCCAAACCGGATGCCATCGTGATGCATCCGGGACCGATGAACCGTGGTGTGGAAATTGACTCGGCCGTTGCTGATGGCAATCAGTCGGTGATTTTGCCGCAAGTAACATTTGGCATTGCCATCCGTATGGCGGTGATGTCGATTCTGGCGGGCCAGCCTGTCTAGCGCAAAGGATTTCGGGGACATTGTTCAGATGAAAATTCACATCAAAAATGGCCGTTTGATTGATCCCAAAACAGGTACTGACGCTACTCGGGATGTCTTTGTCGCTGACGATAAAATTTTAACTGTCGGGCAAGCACCCGCTGCATTTGAACCGGATCATATTATCGATGCCAGTAATTTGATCGTGTGTCCCGGTTTGGTAGATACGTCGGTGCGACTGCGCGAACCGGGATTAGAGTACAAAGCGACCTTGGAATCTGAAATGAATGCTGCTGTAGCGGGTGGTGTAACGAGTTTTGCCTGCCCGCCAGATACCGATCCACCGCTCGACGAACCTGGGCTGGTGGAGATGCTCAAACACCGTGCCCGTAGTCTCAACCAGGCGCATGTTTATCCAGTAGGCGCATTAACTTTGGGATTGCGTGGTGAGCGTTTAACCGAAATGGCCGAACTGCATGATGCAGGATGTATTGTTTTTGGCCAACCCGATGGCATGATGACCAATTTGAGAGTGCTGATGCAGGCGATGCAGTATGCGTCGACATTCGGCTTCAGTGTGTGGCTCAACCCACAGGAGAAGAATCTGGCCTACGATGGTGTGGCACATGATGGCGAGGTTGCAACCCGTTTGGGCTTGCCGGCAATACCGGTGTGCGCGGAAACCGTTGCTATTTCGAATATAATTTTGCTGGCAAAAGTAGTGGACGTGCATATCCATCTATGCAGGATTTCCAGTGCCGAAGGACTGGCGATGGTGCGTACCGCTAAGCAGCAAGGTGTCTCGATTACCTGTGATGTGTCTGCCAACCATCTGCATTTGTCAGATATGGATATTGACTATTTTGATGCCAATTGCCATGTTATACCGCCATTAAGAAGCATCAGTGATCGTGATGCACTGCGGCTTGGTTTGCAGGATGGGACGATTGATGCAATTTGTTCCGATCATGCGCCAGTCGATGAGGATGCCAAAATGCTGCCATTCGGTCAGGCGGAAATTGGCGCGACGGGTGTGGAATTATTGCTGTCGCTTACTTTAAAATATGGTCTGGAAAGGAAACGTCCGCTGATAGAAGTGCTGGCCGCAATTACGACTAAGCCCGCAACGGTGCTGGGTATCAATGCCGGGCATTTGTCGCCCGGCGCAGCAGCGGATTTATGCATTTTCGATCCAGAGAGCTACTGGAAAGTGACTGTAAGCGCATTACGGAGTCAAGGCAAAAATACACCGTTTTTAGGTATGGAAGTGCCTGGGAAAGTCAGGTATACCTTGGTCAATGGTAATATTGTTTACCAATCTCAACCTTAACTTTAACTTTAACGTAAATTATCTCCTGCATATGAATACGCCATCGAATCCATTACTCGATTTTTCGGGATTGCCCCGGTTCGAGGAAATCAATACAACGCATATTACGCCTGCCATTGAAGCGTTAATCAGTGAAAACAAGTCAATTATTGACGGCATACGCAATGATCCGCAAACGCCTACTTGGCAATCATTTGTACAGCCTATGGTAGATGCCAATGAGCGGTTGTCGCGTGCCTGGGGGCAGGTTTCACACTTAAACGCGGTCATGAATACACCGGAGTTGCGCGAGGTTTATAATAAAAATCTGCCGTTGATTACCCAGTTTTATGCCGAACTTTCACAAGATCAGCGGTTATTCGAAAAATTTAAACAATTACGGGCAAGTGCAGAGTTCGACATGCTTAGTCCGGCAAGAAAAAAAATCGTCGAAAATGAGCTTAGAGATTTTCGTCTGGGTGGAGCAGAATTGCCGTCGGAAAAGAAGCAGCGTTTTCTCAAAATTCAGGAGAATCTGTCGGCACTGTCATCAAAATTCAATGATAACCTGCTTGATGCGACTAATGCCTTTTCGCTTTTGATTGAAAATTCCGACGAAGTTACTGGGATACCGGAAGACGTTTTGCATACTGCCAGGCAGTTGGCTGAAAAGGAATCCAAAAAAGGTTGGAAGTTTACGTTGCATATGCCGTCCTACTTGCCGATACAACAGTACGCAGAGAATCGCACTTTGCGTGAAAAAATGTATCATGCATTTTATACCCGTGCCAGCGAATTCAATCAACCCGATGGTAAATCGGGCGAAAAGACCTGGGACAATATGCCTTTAATCAGCAGAATACTTGAGTTGCGTGAAGAGGAAGCGAGGCTGTTGGGTTACCAAAATTACGCAGAAGTTTCACTGGCCGCTAAAATGGCTTCTACGCCGCGCCAGGTATTGGATTTTCTCGGGGAATTGGCAGCCAAGGCCAAGCCTTATGCCGAGAGAGATTTGCAAGAGCTGCAGCAGTTCGCGACTGAATCACTGAATCTGCCCAAGCTTGAATCCTGGGATATTGCATACGCCAGTGAGAAATTGCGTCAAGCTCGGTATGCTTTTTCAGATCAGGAAGTAAAGCAGTATTTCCCAGAAGACAAGGTTTTGCCAGGCATGTTTAAACTGGTTGAAGCATTGTATCGTATATCCATTGTGCCTGCCGATTCAATAGAACTTGGGCAGACAGTGCAATACTGGCATTCCGATGTCAAATTGTTCGACATTTTTGACGCCAGTGGTGATTTGATAGGACGGTTTTACGTGGATTTATATGCGCGTGAGACCAAGCGTGGTGGAGCCTGGATGGATGGCGCTATTGCACGTCGGCGTATTGACTGCGAACAGGGCGGTCATGTGGTGCAGATACCGGTGGCGTATCTGACCTGCAATTTTTCAGGTCCTGTGTCGATCAATGGTCAGCAAAGGCCGGCGCTGTTTACGCATAATGAAGTCATTGTGCTGTTTCACGAATTTGGTCATGGCTTGCATCACTTGTTAACTCAGGTGGACGATTTGAGTGTTTCCGGTATCAATGGTGTTGAATGGGATGCGGTGGAACTGCCCAGTCAGTTTATGGAAAATTTTTGTTGGGAGTGGGACGTGCTGACAGAAATGACGCGACATATCGACACTGGAGAATCGCTGCCACGGGCGTTGTTCGATAAAATGCTGGCTGCCAAGAATTTTCAGAGCGGCATGCAAATGGTGCGTCAGATAGAATTTGCACTTTTCGATATGCACCTGCATTATGATTTTGATCCTCACGGTGATAAATCCGTTTTGCAATTGATCGACGAAGTGCGTCAGGAGGTGGCCGTCATTTTTCCACCTGCATACAATCGCTTTCCTAACAGTTTTGCGCATATCTTCGGCGGCGGTTATGCGGCTGGTTATTACAGTTATAAATGGGCGGAAGTGTTGTCGGCGGACGCTTACGGCCTGTTCGAAGAAAACGCGTTAAATAATCCATCCGGTGTGATGGATGCGGATACCGGCTCACGTTTCAGAGATGAAATTCTGGCTATGGGTGGTAGCCGCCCGGCGCTTGAGTCATTCGTGGCGTTTCGTGGGCGTGAACCGCAAATGGATGCGTTGTTACGCCATAACGGAATGACAGCCTGATAACTGCGTAGTGAATGTCTGTGGATTTGGATCGCCGTATTTGAGGCTCGGGGAAGTCAACGCGTCCAGTGCCGAAGTGGTTGCTGGTGTTGATTGTCAATACGAAAAGCTGCGGATTAATGCCATGCCCGTCAATAACGCGCCGATGGACAACAATACAGAAGCTGAACCATAAAGAAATGCTGATACAAATTCTCCGCGTTCGAAAAGTGTCACAATATCGAGTGAGAAAGTGGAGAACGTGGTGAATCCGCCAAGGAATCCTGTTACAAGGAACAGGCGTAACGCTTCCGGTGGCTGCCAGAAATGTGCAAACAAGGCGATCATAATACCCATGACGAATGAGCCGGCAACATTAACGGTCAGTGTCCCCCACGGAAAGCCGTGGCCGATTAAATGCGTTGCCGCAAGATTGACGCCATAACGTGAAATGGCTCCAAAAGCTCCACCCATGCCAATGGCTGCAAGTGTCGTGATCATGATTTTAATAAGTTTATGTCACTCTTAATAGGAAGTTGTGGCCATATTGCCGTGTTCCGGCGATTTGTAATATTGAATCCAGGAGATGATTGTTCCGCTTCGGTCATTGACACTTAAGGTATAGTTCTATAACAGCAGAACTGAATCCGGGTAAGTTGGGTCGTGTGCACACGGTTGCTTTAAAACAGATTCTTTCATTTGACTGTTAATAGGGCCTTTTTCTTATTCCCAGCTTGTGCAGCAAAAACGATAACACATATTCTAGTACAAAAAAGACTGCGACGAGATATGCAAGATCAATCGCAATGAGTTGAAACGTCTGCATGACGAGTATTGCAGGTATCAGAGATTCGGGGATTTGATCTAGAAATGGCGCCATAGAGCTTGGCGGCAAGCTAAGTCTGCGTTTGATGAAACTGGATAACAGATCGCCGCTCATGGCGCCAGCTGCGATCAGAAATCCGGTTTCGAACTCATAACCTAGCCACAACCCGAACAGACTGGTTATCAACAGTGAACCAATCAATCCGCGCCAAGTTTTAGCGTTGCCAAGCAGCCGGTTTCGGTCGAAAAAGATATAACCGCAGTCGATTGGGTGGGCAACTTTGTTTGAAGTGAGGTGGCTTAGTACGATCGGTGCGCCATTAGCTATGATAATTAGGATGAGTACGTGCAATAATGGCGTGTCCATATTTTGCAAATTCATTCGTAACAATATGAAGCTTTTGAATATTTAAAGTGTGGGGGCAATTATAGGCCATCAGAAAGCTGAGCATATGGCTTTTCAATTATTCACGCGAACTAAAAACTAAATGATAATAATGGAGGCTTCTTTTATCGTGCACGTCACACGCACTATCTGTCTATCCTGCGGGGCGTTTTGGATTGATGAGTCTGTGCTACTAATCCGTATTACTCATAATTCTGTCGAAGAAATGTGCAAAGTCCTGTGCCGTTGACCTGGACGGCGCAAAGCGGGGTGTGGCAGGTGTGAGATCGTCGTTTGCATGACCTAAAAAGTTATCGTCAAAAGAAAAAATAAAGCATGGTATTTGCAAAGGAAAACGCATATCGATAATTTCTGTGACAGAATTCTCGATGATGGCTCTTCGGTTTCATAGGTGCAAGGTGAAAATCACGGTTACACCGTTTGTCATCCGTTTTTTTGTAGTGTCGGGGTGGGCAACCCAAGTCTATAGGATACTTGATCATGCCGCACTGTTCGAGAGGGATCGCCTCTGTATTCGGATGCCCTCTCCCGTGCAGTATTAGTACTGAAACTTCTTTTTGATGGATAACATGCATACTCGACATCAGTACATCGTCAGACAAATCATTTTTGGGCAATCCCAGACTCGTTTGTCGCTTTAAGGAGACAAAAATAATAACTTATAAACAATGAGTTAACTATTTTATTAATTTATTTCAATTTTTTGACGACAATCTTATTTCTAATGGATTATTAACTAATTGATTAATATTGAATAAATAGTGGCATGAAATTTGCTTAGTTTATTAAGAATGAAATGAGTTATTGATAATAAGCTAGAGAAAATAGAGCAGCTTTTAATCGCTATTCACCGGATTTATGTCCATCTAAGTGGGTAAAATTAATTAAATAAAAATCATGTTTTCAATTTTCCATAAGATTAGATGTGTTTAATTAAATTTATATCCATAATTTTTTTACTAAATATAAAATAGGTAAAAATATAATGTTGAAAACCAGCAATTCATTACCAATTTACACTATTCATAATAATGCTACAGTTCGTCGTAATCAAACACTCAAAACATACAATATCAAGAGTGACCAAAATTCTTTATTAAGCCGTAATGGTTTTACAATTCAGCTGGTCAATTCCCAAAAATGTTGCATCAAAACCAATACGCTAATTAAACACATGTATGCTTCACGTGGTTATTTAACGAAAGGCTCCACAGTTTATCCATATAACAACCCGTATCAGATCACATTTTCGGCATTCAGTGAGGAAAATACCATTGGAACGATCACATTGAAAATTGATTCAGGTAGCGGTCTGCTTGCAGATGAATTGTATGGTCAGGAATTGGCAGGTTTCAGAGAAAAAAATAGAAAAATTTGTGAGTTATCTAAATTTGCCGTAGTTCCAGAATATGGATCCAAAGAACTTTTTGCAACATTGTTCCATTTTGCATATATCTATGCTTATAACATCCACAACGTCGAGGATGCGTTTATAGAGATAAATCCACGCCACGCTTCTTTTTACAGGAGAATGCTAGGATTTGATCAGATTGGTGAATTGCGTACCTGTAAACGTGTCGATGCTCCGGCGTCATTGCTTCATTTAAACCTAGACTACATGAGCAAGCAGATTTCTTTGTTTGCGGGATCAAGAAACACGGATTCTAGATCGATTTATCCCTATTTTTTGACCCAATTCGAGGAAATGGCGCTAACGAAAAAAATGCGACAAGCATTGTATCATCGCGCAATTCATGATATTCCTGCTATTCCCCATAGTTACGAAAAAATGCCAGTGCAGTAGATTGATTGTGCGGATGGGGTGTGCACCGCTGCTGTTCCTTTACATTTCTTTCAAAGCAAGGCTGGCAGGCATTACGAAAGGGCTGTCAGGAGGATTGTCTTGTAGAAGTTCCAAAGATCATGTTTTTCAAATAGATTGAGATGCAATAATCGTGGTAACTATTGCATGTTGATTAAAATATTTGACTGGAATTTAATCTACGCGATCAGTAAAGTAGACGCCCGGCGCAATTCAGATTTGCGTTATAACGTTATTCTTTCTTGTTCCGGCAAATGATTTACTTGAGATTT
>JACKLV010000010.1 GCA_024235755.1 Burkholderiales bacterium
ACCGGCGACGGCTCAGCGCTAAAAAGTCTTCTGCCAGGCAAAAAGTGGCTTTTGAGTAATCTGACAAAGTAGAATTAAAAACTCAGGCAACGCTTTTCGCAATCGACCAATCGATGTGGCGATCACAATACCAAATTCGGCCAATAAGCCTCGTATCTCATTACTCAAAACGGCATTGAAGTGCCAAAGTGTCCGGTTCGACTTGACCAAGTCAGGCAGGGTTACCCAATACGTCATTAATACCGATAAGAATTAACGTCAAATGGTTGCGGAGTGCCATTAATGATATTTGTTAAGATTTCGGCGCTGGCTGGTGCCATTGTCACTCCGTATCGAAAATGTCCGCTATTTATATATAAATTAGTTAAATTTGGGTGTTGATCGATGGTTGGGATATTTTGCGGAGATGCGGGTCGAAGTCCTGACCATTGGCGAATGATTGGCATTTTATATAACTGAGGCAGAATGGTCAGTGCAGTTTTTAGGAGTTGCCTTCGCGCGGAAATCGTAACCTGTTTATTAAACCCTTTATCTTCTGATGTACTCCCGACCAGAAGATAACCATCTTTACGGGGAATAAGATATGTACCACCTAGAATCAAAATGGTTGGTATCGGCGGACTTTCAAATTTAAACAATAACATCTGTCCGCAAATAGGCTTTACAGTAAATCGAAGTGTATATTGACCTAAAATTTTTGCACTCCATGCGCCTGCAGTAATGACATAGTGATTTGCAGCGAATTGACCAGATGATGTTTGAAGTGTTTGTACGCTATTTTGTTTGACAATTAAGTGTTGAACCGTACAGTTTTCAATAATTTTTCCACCAAGTTGGATCACACGTTGATGGAGTGCCTGCAATAATTTCGGCGGGCGAATTTGAGCAATGTCAGGCAACAAAATTGCGCGCTGCGTATTATCGCATTGCTTGATTGTTTCGTTTCTTTTAAAAGATATGTACTGGGACAATTTCAACTGATTTATTTTAATATCATTTTTTGAACACCAATGTAATGCCGTTTTAATATCATATGGCGGCAATATAATCATGCCGCATTGACTGTATTCTGGGTCAATTCCTGTGAGTGTATGCAGTGTTGATGACCATTCGGAAAACAAGTTGGCACTGTATCGTGTTAAACGTGTAACAGCCTCTGAATAATGCCATGGCATCAGTGGTGATAGTATACCGCCCCCAGCCCAAGAAGACTCTTGCCCTATTTTTCTCTGCTCTAGAAGTAATACCTTAAGACCTAGTCTGAGCAGATGCTCAGCAGTTGCCAGACCAATAATACCTGCTCCTACAATAATTACATCTTGTTTCATATCCATGCCTTCATTATTACCGCAGAGGCAAAGTGATACAAATTCATGCGAGCGTTAGTAATTAATCCAGAGAGCGTTATCAACGCTGGCACGTGCATAAGCGCTGTAAGTGCCAGTATGCAACTGGAATACAAAAAAATCTAAAGTCGTTCTTCACTTCTACCGTAACAAAAAATTAATTCATGATCGTTGTCAATGTAAAAAGTGAATAATTTAGCGATTGATAAAGGTTTCACAGTTATAGAACTGCTAGTAACCTTAAGTGTAGCAGGTATTTTACTGTCGGTGGCAGCCCCAAGTTATCGGGACTTTGTGCAAGAAAGCAGAATAACAGCACAAAGTAACAGTCTCTTATCGTCGATTATGTTAACAAAAAGCGAAGCGATTAAAAGAAACAGCCCTGCCACAATTTGTCCGAGTACTAATGGCACTGCCTGCACTGGCGGTACTGTCTGGTCTAACGGGTGGATTGTTTTTGCGGATGCTGATGGTAATGGCGCGGTAGATGCGGGTGAAGAAATCATTCAAGTGGGTGCTGCATTTACAGGTGGAAACACACTTCAAACCAGTGTCGGGGATTTACGAGTGACATTTGCTGCTAACGGTTTTTCTATGGGATTTAATAGTACGTTTTCTTTATGCGACAGTCGTGGCAATGCTCACTCCAGGGCTTTAATTCTGAACAATCAGGGGCGTGTACGCACTGAGAAAGGAACGGCTACATGTTAAACCACGATAGCTTAAACGCAAAAATACACAAGTCCGGCGGTTTCAGCATGTTGGAGGTTTTGATCACCGTTCTGGTTCTGTCGCTTGGATTACTTGGCATGGCTGGTTTGATAACAACGGGAATGAAAAGTAACAGTACTGCGCATTTTCGTTCAATTGCCATCCATCAAACACATGACATCGCAGATCGCATGCGTGCCAATCTCGCAGGTGTTCGAAGCGGTTTGTATGATGACCTTACAATTGATATTCCCACCAGCAATGATTGTATCGCAGCCGCCTGTGACGCAGCTCAAATGGCCGTATATGACCATGCTCAGTGGAATGATGCCAATTCAAATCTGCTGCCAAATGGACGCGGAACGGTATCTGGTGACTTGGTCAACGGATATGTCATCACAGTTATGTGGACAGAAAAAGACAGGGGCGGCGGGTGCCAAGGCGCTGTTTCGCCAGAAACACGCTGCTTCCTAACGAGGTTTTCACCATGACGCATTTTAAAAGTTCCGGACAAGGTGGCTTTACTCTGGTTGAGATGATGATAGCGTTAACGCTTGGTCTGGTGATATTGCTGGTTATTGGTACCGTATTTGTAAGCAGCAGCCAGACATTCCGTATACAAGAAGATAACGCCCGTATTCAGGAAAGCGGCCGTTTTGCACTCGAGATTATCGGGCGCAGCATTAAGCAGGCCGGCCATGCCGATATCCCTTTTACAGGATTTAAAGTGGCCTTTTCTGGAGTGCCGATTAACGGTGTCGACGGTGGTGCTGGTATTCCTGATACATTGACGGTGCAATACGATGGCGTCATTGGTGAAAGCGACTGTGAAGGTACTAATGTAACAGTCGTAACAGCACCAGACAGTATTATTCAGAATCACTTCAATGTAGATACGGCCAATGCACAATTAAGATGTGATGGTGAAATCAATGTTATCCCGCCTGTTCCAGGCGCAGCTCCTTCCGGTATCGTCCTGGCCGATAACGTCGAAGATCTTCAAATTCTTTACGGTATTGACACCATTGGAGATCAATCGGCAAACCAATATGTCGTCACACCGGCTGATTGGGATCAAGTCGTTACAGCGCGGGTTTGTGTGCTCGTGCGCTCAGATAAAACCAACACCGCAACGGTTGGAAATAACTACCGGGATTGTAACGGTACAATGGCTGTTGTTCCAGCAGACGGACGATTGAGACGTGCATTCACCGCTACATTTAATTTGCGTAACCGCATCAATATATTGCCATGATATCGACTTATTTATTGCCAGAAAAACAAACCGGTGCGACATTCGCGACAGGCCTGATTTTTTTAGTTGTACTGACATTGTTTGGAACAACGGCAATGAGAACGGCCGGTATGGAAGAACGCATGAGTGGCAATCTGCGTGACCGTAATCTGGCGCTTCAAGCTGCTGAAATGACGCTGCGCTATGCCGAACAACATATCCGCGATAATGATCCGGCTACAAATACGCCTAACCCCATAGATGGCGTAACCGATTTTGATAATAATTGCACGAATGGCTTATGTTATTACGGAGCCGGAGTCTCAGCGCCAGGAGAAATCGGAAACCCGGGATCCCCGGCTTGGGTTACATATTGCACCCCAGATTGCCCTATTAGTTATGTAACGGGCACTGTATTTAATGTGGACGGTATTAGTTATACAGCACCGGCCCTGCCCGTAGGTTTGCCAGCGCCAACATATATTATCGAAGGAATTAGAAAAACGCCGCCAGGTAATGGCGTCCGTTATTACTACCGTATTACCGTACGTGCATTGGGAGCAAAACAAGGAACTGAAGTACAGTTACAAGAAATTTTCAGACCTTAAAACTTACGTATGAACATTATGCAACTAGAAATTTACATAGGGTGTCGTGACCATGAATGATAATCTGATACGTTCGATATTATTTGCAGGTGTTGTATGTTTTCAGGCTGTTATTGTAAAACCAATTTATGCTTTACCGCCATTATCAAATGGCCCGCTCTTTTTAGGCGGAAATATCTCACCTAATGTCATGTTCACTTTGGATGATTCAGGATCAATGCAGTTTGAAATCATGCCTCAGGAATTAATCATCCAATCCGTACGTTACATGTTTCCTCGTGTGAGTGACGTTTATGGCGGCAGCGATTATTCCAACTATGTAGTAGATTTTGATCCAACAAATAAATATACTGCTTCTTTACGTTCCAGTTATGTTAACAAGATATACTACGATCCAACAGTAAGTTACTTGCCCTGGAGCAATAATGACGGCTCGCTGATGAGCAATGCTGATCCAACATGTGCGCCACATAACCCAATGATCAGCAGCAAGGGGTGCCGTAATCTTACCGTTAACAATACTGAAACTGCTCGTTGGTTGAGAGATAACGGCAGTCTATCTTCAAGTAGCTCCAAAACCTTTTATCCTGCTGTGTACTATCAGTACAATGGCGGTAACGTAAATTCCGAAAACAGCTACACTCAGGTGGAAATCAAGTCATCGACACCAACATATTCCGGTGGAGCTAATCGACTTGATTGTGCTGCCGTATTTACATGTACTTTTGATGAAGAGATTCAGAATTTTGCAAATTGGTATACCTATTATCGCTCTCGCATATTGTTAGCGCGTGCCGGTATTGGTAGAGCGTTCGCCGAACAGGGCAATACCATGCGTGTGGGTTTTGCAGCCATTAACAAAGATTCTGAGTCAATCGATGGCATATCCACTAAAGTCATTGTCAAAGGTGTCAGACAATTTACCGGTACAGACAAAACAGGTTTTTTCGACAATCTTTATGAGTATCCGCTTCGTGCTGCAGGTACGCCGCTACGACACTCGGTTGATTATGTAGGAAAATATTATCAACGTAATGACGATAAAGGACCATGGAGCGAAACACCTGGATCAAGCGGTGGTATAGAATATGAATGTCGCCAGAATTATAATATTCTGATGACGGATGGATATTGGCATGACACTGACGATCCGTCACCAGGAGTCGGTAATGTTGATAATACAGCCGGCTCCACCATCACTAACCACTCATCGCCGGCTACGCCGCCAACTTATACCTATACGCCGGAACTTCCATTTGCCGATGGTTACAGTGACACACTTGCTGACATTGCAATGTATTACTGGAAAAATGATTTGCGCACCGACTTGGATAATAATGTACCGACAAACCCTTCAGACCCGGCATTCTGGCAGCATATGGTAACGTTTACAGTAGGTTTGGGTGTTAGCGGTGCGTTAACTGCGTTACCGACAGGCTCGGAGACATGGCCCGATCCAACCGGTAATGACGAAACACCTGCAAAAATTGATGATCTTTGGCACGCTGCTGTCAATAGTCGAGGGGAGTTTTTCAGTGCTGCAGATCCCAATGTGTTTGCCAGTGCCCTATCAAACACATTATCTACCATTATTGCGCGAACAGGTTCAGCATCTGCTGTAGCAGCCAATTCTAATTCCCTGATGACAAACGGACGTATTTATCAAGCAAAATTTAATAGCGGCGACTGGAGCGGACAGCTTTTATCAATTCCGATTGATGCGGCCGGTAACCTAGGTGCAACAGAGTGGGAAGCTGGCTCCGTTTCACTTACACCTGCCTCCATTAATCCCACATCACGTGTTGTCATCACAAAAGGCAGTTCAGATGGTGTTGCATTCGAATACGCAAATCTAACATCTGCTCAAAAGGTTCTGTTGGATAAAAACGCGGCGGGTGTAACTGATAACTGCGGGCTTGAAAGAGTCGCTTTTCTGAGAGGAAGCAGTAATAACGAAGCTGCAGGCGGGACATTTAATTGTGCAAGTGCGGCAACTGTTAATAAATTTCGTACTCGCACGACCAGCAAACTCGGTGATATAGTGAATTCAGGGCCTTTTTATGTAGGAAAACCACGTGCTGGTCATTCTGATGTGGATCATCCTGGATATGCTGCGTTCCATTCTACGTATAAAGATCGTTTACCGGTTGTATACGTAGGCTCAAATGATGGTATTTTGCATGGCTTTAATGCATGTATCCCAGGCGTCACTCCTAGTTGTTCAGCTGCTGATGCCGGTAAGGAAATCTTAACGTATATTCCAAGTATGGTTTATGCCAATTTAAGCAGACTTACTGATAAAGATTATAACGCCAATCATCGTTATTTTGTCGATGGCTCCCCGATGGTTGCCGATGCATACACTGGTTCAACACCAACCTGGAAAAGTGTGTTGGTCGGTGCCTTAAATGGTGGCGGCAAAGGTTACTTTGCATTGGATATTACCAATCCCTCAGGTATTTCCGGCTCTGCGCCAGCTTTTACAACCGGTAACGCCGCAAATTTGCTCCTCTGGGAATTTTCGGATGCAGATGATGCGGATGTGGGCTATAGCTACAATTACCCCCCAGTTAATGCATTCACCGGCCAAGCTAAACAAATTGCAAAAATGGAAAATGGAAAATGGGCGGTTATCGTTGGTAATGGCTATAACAGTGATAATGGCAAGGCGGTACTGTATATACTGTTCCTGACTGGAGGGGAAGATGGTAACTGGACCGCTGGCACGGATTATATCAAGCTTGTCGCTGATACAGGCCCTAATAATGGCTTGTCGACACCAATCCCATTTGATTCGGATGGAAATGGGTTGATTGATATTATTTACGCAGGCGACATTCAGGGTAATTTGTGGAAGTTTGATGTGAGCTCCAGTTCTCCATCAAGCTGGAATGTAGCAATTGGTGGTCTACCGCTTTTTGTTTCTGGGGTCAATAAGCCGGTTATTGCACCGCCGGTAATCAGCTTACATCCCGAAGGCGGGCAATTAGTTCTCTTTGGCACAGGCAAGTATCTTGAAACAGGTGATACGACAAATACAAATACCCAGAGTATTTATGGTCTGTGGGACTACAATACTACTACAACTGTAACAGTCGGAGACTTAGTGCAACAAGTAGTCACCGATGCTTCAGTGCGGACAGCTTCTCAGCATCCGGTTGACTATTCTGCATCAGTAAAAGGTTGGTATTTCGATTTACCGGTAAGTGGTGAGCGATTAACAGGTATTCCGGGACTGGAAGACGGCCTTTTTACATTTACTACAATTATCCCATCAGCTTCCCCCTGCGATTTTGGTGGCAGGGGATTTGTAAATACTGTAGATTTTTTGACAGGTGGAATGTTGTCATTTCCTGCATTCGATATTAATCGAAATAATCGTATTGGTTTTGATGATGGCCTTTCATCAGGAGTTGAGATCGGCTTCTCAGTAGGTGGTGTAACAAGAATTCGGGGAACGCTCGAGGATGTATTGGTTTCTTCCAGAGCTGATGGCACATTAATCAAGACGCCTGCCACCAAAGGATTGGCAGGCCTTCGCGGACGGATTACCTGGCGTGAACTTATTCAATAGATCAGCATACAAGTTCATCTGAAACGCAAGAGGTACGTAAGGTAGCAATAGAATGTTGCGTGCGATTTTTAAATAAAACAGGTTACCGTTTGTTTTATGGTCTTTTTCTGATGTCAATGAAAAGGTATTCAGGGAAGTAGATATGAAATTTAAGAGAAAAAATTGTAGATCACATGGTTTTACGTTAGTCGAGTTGCTTGTGGCTGTTGCTATCGTTGGTATTCTCACAGCAGTAGCGCTACCCTCCTATCAAAATTATGTCAGGGATACCAATCGTAGTGTTGCTAAAGCAATTCTTTATGAAAACGCACAATTTATGGAACAGTTCTATACTGAAAACAATCGATATGATCAGGATCTGGCGGGAAATGCGATTGTTTTACCTTTAATACAATCGCCTAGAACAGGTGCGATTCAATATCAGATTTCACTTCAGGCTATCGCGAACACAACATTTACTTTGCAAGCTGTGCCTGTCGGATCAATGGTCGGTGATGTTTGTGGCACATTGACGCTGACAAACACTGGATTACAGGGTGCGGGTGGCGATGTTGCCGCATGCTGGAATCGCTGACACCAGCCGTATTACAAAATGGGGCACACAGATTGTTTATTTTTGTATTTCTTTTTCCATTTCTTCTATTGAAACATGACGGACGTCCTTGCCTTTCACCATGTAAACAACATACTCAGACATGTTTTTTGCATGATCACCGATACGTTCTATAGCTTTGGCAATAAATAAAATTTCGATCGAGGTAGATATCTTTCGTGGATCTTCCATCATGAAAGTAATCAAGTGACGCATAATGGAGCGAAACTCCTCGTCTACGTATTCGTCCTGGCGTACAATATGAGCAGCAGAATTAGGATCTAACCGTGCAAATGAATCGAGTGCTTTTTTAACCATATCCATGGCAATACTGGCAACGTGTTTAATTTCAGTAAAGCGAGGCGTTTGCAAACGGTCAGTTGAATAAATTAATCTTGCCATACGCGCGATTTTCTGCGCTTCGTCGCCGATACGCTCCAAATCGGTGATGGTTTTGATAATCATGACTATCATACGCAAATCAACCGCGGTTGGTTGCCTGCGAACAATAATCTGACTGCAAATTTCATCAATGGCGACTTCCATTGCATTAACGCGGTGATCATACTCGATAACCTGGTCAATCAACTCTTCATTCCCAGTTGTTAATGCTTCTATAGCCCGCTCAATTTGTTCTTCTACAAACCCTCCCATTTGTAAAACACGTGTGCGTGCTTCCTCAAGATCAGCATCAAATTGTTTGGAAATATGTTCTTTGTTCACCATGAAAAACCTTTGTTGAGTAAGAGCACAAAAAAACGAAACATCGTTATCAGTAATCTACTAGGATCGTAATGTTTTGACGCCTCCGTCGGTGCCGAGTAGTAGAATATCAGCAGAACGACACGCAAAAAGACCGTTCGTAACAATACCTGTGATTTGATTTAGATTAGTCTCCATTTCGACAGGGTTCAGTATTTGTAAACCGTGCACATCCAAAATGACATTTCCATTATCAGTAATAAAGTTTTGCCTCAACGCTGGCTGCCCCCCCAGTAATGTAATCTCCCTGGCAACATAACTTCGCGCCATCGGGATGACCTCGATGGGAAGCGGAAAACTACCCAAAATCTTAACCAGCTTGGTCTGATCTGTAATACAGATAAACTTTTTAGCGACAGCTGAGACAATTTTTTCGCGCGTGAGTGCTCCACCACCCCCTTTAGTCATATGAAGGTGCTCGGTTATCTCATCCGCTCCGTCGATATACACAGGAAGATCGTCCACATTATTGAGATCAATCACTTCTATACCGTGTGACATAAGCCGCTTTGCAGTAGCATCGGAACTAGCCACTGCACCGTCGATTTTGTGTTTTATTTTTGCCAGTTCGTCAATAAAATAATTCGCTGTTGATCCTGTTCCGACGCCAATTATGCTCCCTATCGGAGCATACTCAATGGCGGCTGCCGCCACGGCACGTTTTTGTTCATCCTGTGTCATTTGTTTATTATCTTCAACTAAAAAATTTAAATAATCCTTAAGATCATTATAATGTTTATGTTTTGCAATTGTACAATTTTATGGTGGCAATAAAGCCTTTACCCGAACTTTTAATCAATCAGATTGCAGCCGGTGAAGTTGTCGAGCGCCCCGCTTCGGCACTTAAAGAAATACTTGAAAATAGTATTGATGCCGACGCAACCCGGATTGACATACAGCTATTTCATGGCGGAATCAAGCAAATGCGCATTTCTGATAATGGTGTAGGCATTACTAAAGATGAATTGGTTTTGGCGTTAATGCGCCATAGCACGAGTAAAATCAGCTCTCTCGAAGATTTACACAAGATTACAAGCTTAGGATTCCGTGGAGAAGCGCTTGCCAGCATTTCGTCCATTTCAACTTTAACATTGACGAGTCATACAGTAGCTCAGCGTCATGCATGGCAGGTGCAAGCCAGTAGCGGATCAATAACCCAGCCACGACCAGCGGCATTAACCCAAGGTACGATTGTAGATGCGCGTGATTTCTATTCAAATATTCCAGCAAGAAGAAAATTTCTCAAAACCGAAGCAACTGAGTACACTCACTGTGAAGATATATTTAAACGCATGGCTTTAGTACGCCCTGATATTGAATTTACATTGCAGCATAATGGAAAACTCCGCCATCAATATCCGATTACCGATTTTTTACAACGAATCGAAGCTGTACTGGGCAAAGAATTTATACAGTCGGTTGCATGTATCAGCGAACAAACCGCTGACATCCGGCTACACGGAATCGTTGCTTTGCCTGCTTATTCACGTGCCTCACGCGATACACAATATTTTTTTGTAAATCATCGGTTTGTACGTAACAAAATGATTGCACATGCCATCAGGGAAGCTTACCGGGATGTGCTCCATTTGGATCGTTATCCTGCTTTTGTTCTGTTTTTGGAAACGGACCCGGCAGAAGTCGACGTCAACGTTCACCCAACAAAGTCTGAAATAAAATTCCGCGATCCGCGTGCAATGCATCAATTTGTTTTTCATGCTGTTCAAAAATCTTTAGCCAGACCATCAAGAAAAGCGCAACCTCAATTGCTGGATAATGCTGTTTCTAAACAAATGCCGCATTTCCATTACCCTAAACAACATACTCAAAAATTTGGAAAAATAGAGCAGTCGGCAGCATTATATCAGTCGCTATTTGGTGATGATAACGAAGATTTTAATAATTCAGCCAACATTGAAACTGAGACACAAATAAACCGAATGTCCGGTGCACAAATTATTGATAGCACAACTGAAGAAAGGCGGGATTTTCCACCGCTTGGCTTCGCGCTGGGGCAATTGCACGGAGTATATATTCTCGCACAGAATAAAAATGGTTTAATCATTGTCGATATGCATGCTGCACATGAACGAATTCTTTATGAAAAATTAAAGATGGCAATGGACAACCACGCTTGGTTTGCTCAGTCATTATTGATTCCTTTAACTTTCTACGCAGATAGAGCAGATGTTGTTTTTGTTGAAGAAAATTTGACACTATTTAAACAAATTGGATTTGAACTTGCTATTTTGGCGCCAACAACATTGGCTGTGCGTACCGTACCCGTAATTTTGCAACAGGCAGATATCGCAAAACTGACTCTGGATTTAATACAGGAAACCAAGAAATATGGCAGCAACCAGGTTTTAACAGCGGGACGCAATGAAATCCTGGCCACAATGGCCTGTCATGCTGCAATTCGGGCCAACAGGGCACTGACAATTGCCGAAATGAATGCCTTATTGCGCCAAATGGAAGCAACTGACCGTGCTGACCAATGTAATCACGGTAGACCGACATGGTACGAAATGAGTTTGGCTAATCTGGACAAATTATTCATGCGCGGGAAATAAGAAACAGCTAGTGCAATTTTAATTTGATATTGCGGGGTAAGGTTGTTTGCGTTTTATCCGCGCATCTTCAGTCATAAACTGCCACTTTCTCTTGCGGCAGATCGGTTTCTTATTGCCGTACATGCATCAAGTTCTTTGCGTACACTCTCTTTTATTAGTCAGTACGCTTCAAGTATCTTCCTTCCGAAGTAAATATGCCTGAACGCGGCATCGTTCATTTATCTACAAAATTTGTATTGACTATCAGTTGATCAATAATTGATGACGAATCCGATTCGGAAGCTCACTGGTTCGACGGGATGAAAATGGAAGTCATCCACACCGGCGAGAGATTCTCCCGGCAATCTTGACGTATAAAAATAGGTGATTGCATCATCCTTGCGGTCAAGAATATTGAATACTTCGGCCTGGATGCGCAGTGATTTGTTAATCTCATACCCGAGCATAGCAGACAACAAAATGGTGCCGTCCGATCGTCTGGAGTTGTCTTCATTCAACGCGCGCGGCCCAAGATACCGCAACCGGGGCCCACCGTAGAAACCGCCAAAAACATCATGAAATGTCGCGCCTGTCGCAATCACAGCCTCCACAGCATTGGGAACATGATCGCCTTCACCGATAACCGTGTCGCGAAAACGCGAATGGGAAAAACTGAAATCCGCATCAAATGTCAACCAGTGCACCGGCTGATAATAGTTGGTGAATTCAAGTCCGTACCGCCGACTGGGCCGGCTTGCTTCAGTAGTGCCCGCATCCCCCACAAAAACCAGTTCGGACTCGAGATCCATCCACCAGACAGTCAGCGTGCTTTGCAATCCCTGAATCCAGGTTGAACGAATGCCTGTCTCAGCGCTGTATGTGCGCGCAAGCGGATGGGCGCGATCGACAGCGTCGCCGCTTGCCGGATCGATCCGGGTATTGATTCCGCGTGCGTCGTTACTGTGAAAACCAAGACCGCCGTTTAGATAAAGCTCGGTATCCGCCCAAGGGCCAAACACGATACTCAATTTCGGGCTGACCAGACCATCGTAACGCGTGCCATTGTTTTGTTGAATATTGCTGCGATTGACTTCAAAACGAAAGCCGTCAAAACGTACACCCAGACTTGTGCGCAACCAATTCTGCCAGTGGATCCTGTTTTCAAGATAGGGACTAATACTGGTAACCCAGACGGTATCCTGGCGGGTTATGCCGACCGTCTTTTGCGCATGGGTTTTTGTCAGGGCATTTTGAATGTTATCGTTACGTACCTGTATACCCAGCGTCGTTTCGGCATCGAATGCACCAATTTTATGAAACAGCGTGTGGCTGCCTGCAAAGCCGGTCGTCCAGCGGTCGTCCGGCTGGCCGAATTGATCGCCGCAAGTTCGAAACAGCCCGGAAGAAACCCGGTTTCCAGGCAGCAATCCGCGCAACCCGGCGCATCCTGCCGGATTGGTCGTCTCATTGTCATCCAGAAAAAAAGAAAAGTTTGAATACAGATTCAACTTGGAATAAACGCCATACGCCATAACAGACGTGATGCTGTTTTCTCCCTGCAGGCGCCATTCACCCGTCAGACTATAGCGCTGGCTATTTCCGCCATCGGTCGGATCCAGCGCATCGAACCGGCCAACGGAACCCTGCTTAAGCGCGCGTCTTGGAATTTGATCGGTCGCCCGCCAGTCGGACTGTGTCGCCATGGCTGTAATGCGCCAGCTTTGATTGCCGTATTCACGGCTGTATCGAAGCAGGCCATTGAATTTCAGATAGTTGTTGCCGACAGTCCAGGGGCCGTCATTGTGCACGATTTCTCCGGCATATAAAACGTTGCCTTTCAATAGCTGATGCGATCCGGCCGCCAGTCCACGGTAATAATCAAAACTGCCGCCGGTGAATCTGAACAGATTCTCAGGCAAACGGTTGAAATAGCGGATATTGGCTGATCCGGCACTGGAAAAATCGCCCGTGTCGGCAAAATAATTCCCTTTCCTGAAATCAATTGATTCGATAAGCTCAGGAATCAAAAAATTGGTGTCGGTCCATCCCTGACCATGCGAATGGGATAGTTGATTGACCGGCACGCCTTCAATCTGGGTCAGAAAGTCGGTGCCGTGATCCAGATTGAAGCCACGCAGAAAATATTGATTTGCCTTGCCTTCGCCACTGTGTTGCGTTGCAATCAAACCGGGCACCGTTTCGAGCACTTCGCCGGGTCGGGTCATCGGCCGGTATTTAATCTGATCCTGTCCCACCTTGCCTTGCGAAGCGCTGTCGGCGATGCCGGTCAATTCGTCCGCGCGTCCGGTAACGTGTACTTCCTCCAGTACGGCATGCGACAGTTTGTTGATTTGTGAACCGGGTTTGGCGGTATCTGCGTAAGCGGGCAGGTCTTTTTCCTGGGCATTAATGCTGGTGCTGATAAAAAAAGTAATCGCCAGCACGGTCAGCCATGAAATCAGAATGCCTGCACCATGTAACAATAACGTGGCAGACACAAAGCCAGCCGTGTATGAAGCCAGGCTGGCGGATGCGGAGATTTCCTGTCCATGCACGTAGCCGTGAAAAAAAGCAAACAGTGAAATAATGATGATATTGACTGGCGCACTGAACCGTATTCCACGCACGATCAATGCACTGATCGTGAAGCACGATAAAAGTATCATCGCTTCCGCACCCGCACCCAGAATAATATAGCTGGCGGCACCAGCTACGCCGCCAAGACTCATGACACTGACAAATACAACCGGCAGTATCCACAGTGCCTGACCGCGTATCTGCGCCGCCCAGATACCAACAGCCACCATCACAATAATATGATCCCAGCCCGTTAACGGATGCAAAAATCCTTCGTTCCAGTCCCTGTTGAAATAAATATTGAAGGAAGTTTGCAAAAGGGCAGGGGATGATAGCGTAATGAAAACACCCAGCAAAACTAACCCAGTTAGCAACAAAATTACAAAATGTTTTGTAAAAACATAGCGGGTAGACATTTATGGCCCGGCAGTTGGTAAATTATTGTTAATAAGTACTAATTTTCCGGCTATAAATTTGAAGGTGTTAACATTTTGTGAACTGTTAACACTTCCTAATGGTTAGGAAATCAACTCAACCCTACCAGTTTTTAAATGATAAACACCACCGACGATCTTAAGTTTGTTACCATCGACCAATCGACTTAGAATCGGCGGCTGTTTCCTTAATTCTTCAACATTAAGAACAACATTTTTTTTAACAATGTCGAAATAACGGTCATTAGCGACATAATCCGGGGTTCTGCGTACAGATCTGACCGCCGGAGTTAATGCTGTAGCAATTGTCTGTATATGCCCCGGAAACTGTTCGTAATTATCGGTTGCATCAATCGCCGCCTTGATAGCCCCACAGCTTTCATGACCCAGAACCATGATTAGTGGAACATGCAAAACTGCAGCAGCGTATTCAAGGGTTGCAATAAAATCTGTTGTAATGTAATTACCAGCAACACGGGCAACAAACAGGTCTCCACGCTGTTCATCAAAACAGAATTCCGGACTCACCCGGGAATCCGAGCAACTCAAAATACACGCAAAGGGATTTTGTCCTCTAACTAAATCCAAACGCTCATCTTTAAAATTCAAAGGTGTTGAACGATTTGTTACATAGCGTTCATTTCCTTTCATTAAACGTTCGAGGGCTGCTTCCGGGGTTAATATATTCTCGGGTATAGGCGGCATTTTAACCATACCGGACATTGCGTTTACTGTGCCCGAAACCGGCAGACCCATGCCGAGCAGGGATGCCGTTGTCATTTTAAGTAACAAACGCCTTTGTTGTGCTTTTTGTTTTTTTTCAACGTTTAAATTTTTCTTTTGCATTTGAATTATTATTCCTTCATGAATTATTCCGATGACCAGTGTTTTGATACAGACGCAGCAAATAAGAACATCCACATCGTCAGTACAAATGGAAATGTCAACGTGGGCAACCCGATTGGCGCCAGGAAATTAGCCAAACCAGCTTGGCAAATGACAGTCAGAATACCTGCTAGCAGTGCCAAAACAGCTGTTCCGGTCGAAGGTTTGAGAAATACCCAGCCAATCGCCATCATGGTCAATACCGGATTAAACGCATATAGTCCCATTTCTATTAAATTTTGACTTGCCCCGAGTAATACGGGCACCAACACACCTACAAATGTTCCACAAAGCGCCATAAAAGCGCCTCGCCAAGAAGTAATCGCGATACCGGTCAAAAATAAAATTCCAACCAGAACATTGTCCGCAAACATGACCTCTGCAACTCCTTTCGACAGCGCCACATACCACAGTTCAGCCGTTTCATCCGTCATGGATGAAAGCCAGGCAATGGCAGGCAGATCAGCACTTGCAACCGCTTCGGGCAAACCCGGTGGTGGCAATACTGCGCTAGGTGAAAGACTGTCAAATGAATACACTGCAACCATAAACATCCAACAAGTCAAAACAAAGGGTGAAGTTGAGGCCGGTATTTTGTAAGGTGTCAGAATTCTGATCAAAGCCGCAAGAACCACACTTGATAAAATGGCGGCCAATACGACATACACCCATAACAAAGGCGTGTTTTCAAGAAACAAAAACAAGCAGGGCCCGACCAGGGTGCCATTAAAACCATAAAGCCCGGCATCAATATCATCATCTGAAAAACCAAGTAAATAAGCGGTAATGGTGCTGGTAACTACTCCCACGGTGGCAGCCAACCCTGCAGTTATGCCTCCTATGTATAGTGCAACTAAAAAAACAAATCCTGTAACAGCATTACCGCAAAAAAATACTTGACCCACTCCTCGTAGTATTACGCGAAGTGGTTTTGGCAAAGCCATGTCTAGTTTCACTGCCCATTGCATTTTTTATCTCCGGATTATTTCTCGATTAAAAATTTTTTAAACCAAAATTTTTGTTCAGGGATTAATTTAACAACACCATGATTGATAAAAGATTATTCAGCAAAAACACATCAAAGCTAATGCGCTTTAACTTCTTCTAAAAGACCTTGCTTGACAATAAAATCAATAACTTCTTGTACGCCTTGGCCTGTACGCATATTAGTAAAAACGAAAGGCCGGTCACCACGCATCCGTTTGGCATCGCGTGCCATTACATCCAGATCTGCTCCGACATACGGGGCTAAATCAATTTTGTTTATAACCAACAAAGCGGAACGCGTAATACCTGGTCCTCCTTTTCTGGGTATTTTTTCTCCCGCGGCAACATCAATGACGTAAATGGTCAGATCAGATAATTCGGGACTGAACGTTGACGCCAAGTTGTCTCCACCGGATTCAACCAGCACCAGATCAAGATTGGGAAATTCTTGTGTGATACGAGAGATCGCCTCAAGATTAATCGACGCATCTTCTCGGATTGCGGTATGTGGACAACCACCGGTTTCAACACCAATTAACCGCTCTGCAGGCAGCGCTTCGGCTCGCAGTAAGATTTCAAGATCTTCTTTGGTATAAATGTCATTGGTAATAACCGCCATTTCGTAGTTGTCACGCATTTTTTTGCTCAATACTTCACATAGCGCGGTTTTACCAGAACCAACCGGCCCACCGATACCGACACGAAGCGGATTAGATTTATATGTCATGCTATATATTCCAGTTTACTATTGATTCAAGACCGATAAATTCGACTGTACTGCACCTCATGCATCATCGACAATATCGACAAACCGGGCGCCCAATTGGATAGTTCATTATCTTCGAGCTGCTTTGCGTGTTTAGCCGCCGTTTGTATTTCTGAATGAAGCGAAAGCAACAGACGCTGGCCGGAAACTTGTCCAAGCGGTATGGATTTAACGCACACAAGCACCTGATTTTCTATCATCGAAAACAAAAAGCCTAATAGGGCAGACTCGTGAGATAGTTTTAATGCTACGGCTGCACAAGCAAACGCGGTCGGTAGCGGGATTTCTGTTTCACGCGCCATCATTAATTGCAATGATTCGTCTGCAATATTCAAATCAAGCACCAGCCTACTCAGTGAATAACCCATTTGAATGGTTTCCGCTCGAAATTCATGGGTATCACGGGCTGCAAGAAATAATTGCGTCCAGTGTGTAACCTCCGGTTCATCTCTGTTTGAAAATGCGCGTAGTAAGCGCCAAAAAATCGGCGCTTCAAAATCAGCAAAAATGGATAAGGATTCTTTAATCCAAGCGTGTGCAGATTCCGCGTTTGTAACGTTGCCGATTTCTATTGCTGCTTCCAGTCCTTGCGAATAAGTATAGGCTCCAATCGGTAACGATGGACTTGCCAAGTGCAACAAGCTTAGTAGCTCAGTAGGGTGTCTTTCACTTATCATTTTTTCGAGTGTAAGTGTGCGTTTAGATGATTATCTATAGCAAATTGTATTTGCCTGATTTAAAATTTCTAACCCATTAACAAGCCTTGTGGTTGTCTATTATTCTCGACTTGGTCATGAACATATTAAGTGTTTGTTTTTAAGGTTAGAATGTCGCTTCGATCCAGGACTCAGTAAAAGAAAGATTTAGAAATCTTTCTTTTACTGAAAACATCAAGGAATTACTTTTAGAATAAAAAGTAACGCTGAGCCATCGGCAGTGTATCCGCAGGTTCACACGTCAATAATTCCCCATCGGCCCGTACTTCATAGGTTTCAGGATTAATCTCCATTTTCGGTGTTGCACTATTATGAATCATGTCCCGTTTGCGCAGGCCGCGTGTGTTTTTAACAGCGATCAATGGTTTTTCGGCTTTAAGCTGGTCCGCCAATCCCGCATTCAAGGAAGCTTCAGATACAAATGTATAGCAAGTGTTCCTAAGCGCGGTTCCATATGCACCAAACATATACCGGTAATGCACGGGTTGTGGAGTCGGAATTGATGCGTTCGGATCGCCCATCAATGCAGCGGCTATCATACCGCCTTTCAATACCATTGAAGGTTTGGCGCCAAAATGCGCCGGTCTCCAAAGTACCAAATCGGCATACTTTCCAACTTCAACCGATCCTACTGCATGCGAAATGCCATGGCATATTGCCGGATTGATCGTATATTTGGCAATATAGCGCTTGACTCTGAAATTGTCATTTCTGGCAGAATCTTCCTTAAGCGCACCGCGTTGCACTTTCATTTTATGTGCAGTCTGCCAGGTTCTGGTCACGACTTCACCAATTCGCCCCATGGCCTGCGAGTCTGAAGCCATCATGGAAATGGCGCCAATATCGTGCAAAATATCTTCGGCTGCGATGGTTTCCTTGCGAATCCGGGACTCTGCAAAAGCAACGTCTTCCGGAATGGAAGGACTTAAATGGTGGCAAACCATCAGCATATCCAGATGTTCATCCAGTGTATTGCGGGTATATGGACGCGTTGGATTAGTAGATGAAGGCAATACATTTTCATATTCAACGACTTTCATAATATCCGGTGCATGACCGCCGCCCGCGCCCTCAGTATGGAACGTATGAATCGTTCTGTCTTTCATTGCCTTGATTGTATTTTCCAGATAACCGCCTTCGTTAATCGTATCGGTATGGATCGCTACCTGTATGTCCATTTTGTCCGCAACTGATAAACAATTATCGATCGCTGCATATGTCGTACCCCAATCCTCGTGTAGCTTCAGACCACAAGCACCTGCTAGAATCTGTTCTTCATTCGGTGTTGGCAGGCTGACATTGCCCTTGCCAAAAAATCCGGTATTCATAACCATTCCGTCGGAAGCACGCAGCATTGACTGTATATGCCACGGACCCGGCGTACAAGTTGTAGCCAGTGTACCCACTGCGGGGCCAGTACCACCACCCAGCATCGTGGTAATACCATTCATCATGGCATCTTCTTCCTGCTGTGGGCAAATAAAGTGAATATGCACATCTAAAGCGCCTGCCGTAAGAATTTGTCCCTCACAGGCAATGATTTCTGTAGCGGCACCGATAGCCATCGTAACGCCGGGTTGTATATCGGGGTTACCCGCCTTGCCAATCGCCGCAATTCTGCCATTTTTAAGCCCAACGTCAGCTTTCACTATACCCCAATGATCAATAATGACAGCATTGGTAATAACCGTATCCATCACATCAGCGTGGTTGCGCTGTGATTGTCCCATACCGTCGCGAATGACTTTACCGCCACCGAATTTGACTTCCTCACCGTAAATGGTGTAATCATTTTCAATTTCTATGAACAATTCGGTGTCTGCCAAACGAACCCTGTCTCCAGTCGTCGGTCCCATCATTTCGGCGTATGCCTGGCGCGAAATTTTAAAGCTCATTTTTTCTGCTCCCTTTGATTGTTTGTCCTGTGGTGGTTGTTTATCGTCAGTATGATTAAACAAGCGAGCCCATAACTTTTTGGTTAAATCCATAGACTATTCTGCTCCCTGCGAGGTCAACGAGCTCAATTGTGCGTTCTTGCCCTGGTTCAAAACGAATTGCGGTTCCCGCCATAATATTCAATCGCATGCCATAGGCTTCCTGTCGATCAAAGTCAAGCGCTGAATTAGCTTCAAAGAAATGAAAATGCGAACCAACCTGGATCGGTCGGTCACCTGCATTTTTAACTTTAATTGTTTTTGTTTTTCGGCCGGCGTTTAATTCTATTTCGCCTGACTCTATGATGGTTTCTCCTGGAATCATGGTCGTATACTCCTTTTGTTAAATATTAGGATATTGGATTATGTACTGTCACCAGCTTGGTACCATCCGGAAAAGTTGCTTCAACCTGTATGTCATGAATCATTTCAGGAACACCTTCCATAACGTCCGCACGGGTTAAAACGCGCGCACCCTCCGACATGAGCTCTGCAACCGTGCGTCCATCACGCGCACCTTCCAGAACTGCACACGTAATCAATGCGATTGCTTCGGGATAGTTCAGCTTTACCCCGCGCGCTTTGCGTCTTTCAGCAAGCAGACCGGCAGTAAAGATTTGAAGTTTGTCTTTTTCTCGTGGAGTCAGATCCATGATTACCTCCTTTCAAATAGTTATTAATAAATGTGTGAAACAACAGAATCAATCTGTAATTGATTAAAAAAGTATTGCTCAGGTATTCCACATACGGGGAACTTCCGCTGCACGCCCTAATAACGCCGGACGCAGAACATCCCAGAGTTTTAACATCACACCACGTGCAACTTCACTTGAGTTACCCAAATAACGCGCTACAATTATTGATTTTACTTGCGAGACACCCAGCATTCCGGCGCCATTATCGGCGTCAGCCGCCTGGCTGCGCAGTGTATTAATTAAATCGGCGGACTGAACTGAATCACTCGCGGCCAACAGTGTTGCACAAACAGTTTTATTTGCCAGAATGAGCGGACTGCGCATCGCTTTACTTCCGCCAAGCAAATTGAGTTGCTCATACCAGAGCAATTGATTTTCTCGTTGTATCGTTACTTTTTGCCTGATTCGCCCGGAGTTGAACGATTCGCCAAAAGCGGTGCGGCCAAGGCAGAAGATCTCGCACCCAATAAAGGTTGAATTCTTTTCTAATCTGATATTTTGAACAAGTTCTACTTGTGCATCATCAAAAAAGATTGTTTCCTGCGGCAGCCATTCCATCACGCCGCCGGCTTTCACATCAAGCGTTACGGTTTGAAACGAAGTGCGGCCATTGGATCGATACCATTTTGCCGCACCCGGTGTTGTTACTTGCACACTGGCGTCCTTCCCAACATGGCTGGCTATCTCCAGTCTGTCTCCTCCGACTAT
The DNA here is from genome assembly GCA_024235755.1 of Burkholderiales bacterium. Taxonomy (GTDB): domain Bacteria; phylum Pseudomonadota; class Gammaproteobacteria; order Burkholderiales; family Nitrosomonadaceae; genus Nitrosomonas. The sequence goes on from JACKLV010000010.1 coordinate 21,082, forward strand.
CCCTCCAGGTGGATGAACCAAAACTACATGACAGACATCTGGACCCTCAGGATAAAATGGCTTTTGCACATACAACTGCCCGAAATGTTTGCGCGCCGCCAGACGGCACTTTCCCGCCTCTTTATCGAAGGTCAATGAAATACTCGCGTCTGGCTTTAAATCAGAGGGCAGCTGCGCAGGCTCATGTTGCGCTTGATCCGCTGCGCTTGATTCATCCGCTGTTGACGGATTACTGCCATTGATATTGTTTAGCGGTGAAACCGAAGCACTTGTTTCTGTAATTTTTTTTAAATTAGAATACATGGATATTTTTTATGCGTTTTGTCTCTCAGCCAATCTCTGCATCAAAACCGGATAAAAACTTTCCACCCTTGTCTTAAACGAGATTAGCGAGATTCATTTTCTATTTTTTTACGTAGAATTTGTTTTTCGTCTGGTTTAAACGTATTTCTTTAGACTTATTTCAACAGCCCAGCCAGTTAGATCTGTATCTGGAACGATAATTTAAAGACATTAACTTTTTCTCCAAAAGCATCCGGTGCATAATTCAGGCCTTTTGTGAACAAGTCGCCGTATTGATAATATGCTGAGATACGGGCGTTAAAACCATCGATAATATAGTTCATGCCCCCTTCAATTTCTTCACGGTTACTGCTGTTATCGGGCTGCACGCTGGTAAATCTGCCGTAAGGCTGGAATTGTCCAATTCCGATTTTGGTAGGAAATAAATACAATCCGGTTACTGTCCATGACTGTCCGTCAAAAATACAGAAACAGTCTCCATCTAAAAATGCGGCTCTGTCATAATTTGCATAAAATTTCTTATACTCGCCATTGAATGTAAGGACACCCAGATTATTAGGAAGTACTTTCTCGAATACTGCATCTGTTACCCAACCGAAAAAATCGCTACTATGCAACCGTGAACCAGCACCATTTTTTTGATATGAAAAACCAAATGCAAGCGCGAGAATATCTCCGGCCTGTCCGTAATAAGTTTGACTTGTGTAATAGCCAGGATTCTGCTCAGGATTCAAAAAATTGTAGGTTAACCGGCCAGCCCACATTACGTCATCTGTTTGATTGGGACCCAGATTATTCTTTGAACTCAACCCACGATAAACCCCTCCTGCGTAACCAAGGGTCCCTGGGATAAAACCGGGCTCCAGACTTCCCCAGAATGTACCGCCGTCGTCACGACCATAACGGCCGGCACCGCCTGCGCCGAAATGTGTACTAAAATCGCTGGAAAAAAACGGGGTTTTAAAAGGATCATGCGTAGCCTGATAATAGGGACCGCTCAGTTCTCCCCGTTCCGTCGGAACAAGCATGCGCCCGCCCCAGACATTGAAGTAGCGGTTATATTCAAATTTGCCTACTGCATCCAGCACCGTGAAGAGAATTTTTGGACTGTCGCCTTTATCCGTGTTATTACACCAAAAACATTCGGTATTAAACTCAAATTTAATAAAACGATGAATCTGCCCATTTACATAGATACGAGCATTATCATTACTGTAACGATCCCGGTAATTGTTCTGAGCGTTCTGCGCCCACACACCTGATCCTCTATATCCGGCACCAATTGTCAGCCATCGGTAATCATCATATTCCATTCGAAATTTGAATTTATCAAAACCAACTTTTACATCACCGAGTTTGGCATGATTGGTTTCGAAATTATTGCCCCGAAGCCACCAGTCCTGTTCTTCTCTATTGCCGACACCGCCTGTTTCATCATGACCAGGATCAGCCACGAATTCGCCGTCATCAAAAAAGTCCGCACGTACATCAGTAGCAAAGGTTAAGCCGACCAGCGTAATGATCGTGGCAAAAAATAAAAGCTGCAAAAATCCCCACGGTTTAGATTTTTCGTTTGAGTACTGATACAGCAACCCGCTTTTGGATTCGCCCATTTTAATAATGGACTTGCAATGCAGCCCGATAAAAGAAAACTTCATTCACGCATCTCCCACTTTTTTGACGATAAATGCTATGCAGCTTTTTATTATTTAAAAGAAAAGCAAAAAATTTTTTCTGGAAAGTTTGATAAAGCGCCTGAAAATTATTCCAATTGATTGATTTTATGAAAAAATTACAAACTCGATCAGCATAAACCTAAACAGTCGCTAAGTATGCAAATTCGATTATGCTTTTTATGAACTTTCCCTAGAAGCTAATACAAACCTTAGCGCAATAGGATAGTAAGCCGGCACATAATGCTCTGCCTATTAGGGAATGTTTTGTTTTCATCTCAGGGAGAGTTTTATTTCTTAATCAGGGAAACTTTTATTTTTTTCTAAGAAAATCCATTAGAAACACATTTCAACAAATACCAAGCATAGATTTTTAGTTGAAAAATCTATATGCAAAAATTTAAAAGATAAAAATTCCGATTTTTTGAATTTTATAAGCGCGTTCAGAAAGTATTGACAGTTTTATGCGAGTTGAAGTCTACTAATAACAGACCTGTGGCACCGAACCGCTTGCCGGCATGTTTTATTGGCCAAGAATTTCCGGATTTCCGGAAAAAACGAGCGGTTTAATCAAATATCGCTGCTGTCCAAAATTTTAGACAACGACAATGGTGATAAAGCAATCTGTGTTTTCTATTAATTGAAGAGGTTTGCCTGAAATGGAATCTAAAAAACTGTTGGTTACTACAGATTTCTCCGATGTGTCGTTTGGCGCACTGAGTTATGCAGCCAAAATGAAGGAAAATCAGATTACGCTTCTAAGTATTCTGCAAACAGGCAATGTGCCACCGGATTTATTGAAACAAATGCCGGACCCGAATGCTATTCAGGGTTACCGAGAAAAGGTTCTGGAACAAACAAAAGAAAAACTCGAATCCATTGCTAATCAGTTTTTTACAGATACCAACGTGAAAACCGATGTCGTGGTATGCGACGAAGACGTTGCAGCTGAAATCTGCACATACGCAAAAAATAATGCGATTGATATGATTGTTATGACCGGCCAGGGCAGGGGCGCACTAGGCAGTTTGTTTGTCGGCAGTACTGTTCAAAAGGTTCTAAGAATGACTTCAGTTCCGGTTCTCGTTATTCCCAAAGCAACTGAATGAAACATGTTATGTACAATCATTTCCAGTATTTATAGCTGTTTGTTTGGTGATAAAGAAAGAATTGATGTGTGCTGTTTATTATCCCAAGCCAAGTAAGCATATTTAAAAAATAAGGACTATCAATGCTTATATTGAATACGAAAGTTTCACAAGCCGATTCCATTTATGCGCGACTGGTCTTGCCATATGAGTTACGTGTGAACAGCCGGTTGCGAACTACTTTGGAAACGGGTGAGGAAGTCGCCATTTTTACGCAACGGGGCACAGTTTTAAATAATCGCGACTTGCTCAGTAGCGAGGATGGCAAAGTCGTAGAAATAGTATCTGCCAAGGAACCCACGTATCGCATTACTTGCAATTCCGCGCATGACCTGCTGCGCTGTGCTTTTCATCTTGGCAATCGACATACTGTTACTCAAGTCGCGGATGGATTTTTGCGAATCCACCAGGATAGTGTACTGAAAGAAATGTTGGAAGGGCTCGGTGCCACAGTAGTTGAAGAAACGGCGCAATTCGAACCGGAATCTGGCGCTTACAGTTCAAGCCATCATCACCATCACGGTGAACATGATCATAACCACAGTCATACTCATAGTCATACGCAAGGACCGTTAGCCCCGATTCCTGCACGGCAGCGAATTCATCGCGCAACTGAAAAAAACTAAATACTCTGATGCAAAAATTATTACTATTTATGGGCAGACTGTTCATACTTTTTGCAATATTCGTACTGATTACAAATCCGGCATTTGCTAAAGAAGCAAAAAAGACACTCCATATCGCAACGACCGTACCGCCAATAACGAATATTGTGGAAAATATTGGCGGTTCACTGATTACTGTAACCGGTATTGTTCCAAATGGGACGGATTCGCATACATTTGAGCCTGTACCGACTGATGCGAAAACACTGGCGCAGGCAGATATTATATTCGTCAATGGTATGAGTCTCGAGCTGCCGACAATTAAACTGGCTGAAAAGGTAAAAAAGACCGGTACGCCGATTGTACGCTTGGCAGATGAAACACTACCCGAGGATGAATGGCAATATGATTTCAGTTTTCCAAGAGAATATGGCTACCCCAATCCACACCTCTGGCCAAATATCGCACTAGCGATAAGGTATGCAGAGATTATTCGCGATCAACTCGCTGAACACGATCCTCAACATGCAGATTTATACGCGGCTAATGCATCAAATTATATTGCCAAATTGGCGCAACTTGACCGGGCAATTTTTGCATGTATCGGTACCATTCCCGAGAGCAATCGCAAGCTGATAACTTATCATGACTCGTTTGCCTATTTCGCGCCCCGTTATGGAATGGAGATTATCGCAGCAATCCAGCCTGCAAGTTTCACCGAACCCGGTCCCCGTGATATTGTGCATATCATTGAACAAATCAAACGTGAAAAAATTCCAGCTATTTTCGGATCGGAAGTTTTTCCCAGTAAAATTATGGAGCAGATCGCCCGTGAATCTGGTGCCAGATTTGTAGACGAGCTATCGGATGATGAATTACCTGAAACACCCAATCATTCTTTTATCGGTATGATGGTCAACAACATCGCAATTATGGCTGAAGCGCTAGGCGGGGATGCAGCCTGCGCCAGTCATGTCGATACCAGCAATCTGAATGATTGATTTGCAGGATGAGCCCTGCCATACAACTGACCGATGTTACAACCAGCTATGAAAATAATGTCGTTTTTACACGCTTATCACTGCAAATCGAATCAGGACAGTTTGTTGGCATCGTTGGTCCAACTGGCTGCGGCAAAACCACCCTGCTTAAAACGATTCTGGGTGCGCAAACCGTATTTTGCGGTCAGGTCTTATTGAATGGCCGACCGGTCGAGTCTGTCAGTAACAAAAAAATCGGCTACATTCCACAACTAGAAAGCGTTGACTGGAGCTTTCCGGTTACCGTGGAAGATGTCATTATGATGGGGTTGTATACTGGCAGGCGTTTTTTACCCTGGCAGAGCAAAGAGGAGCGTGAACGCGTTAAGGACCTGGCTGAGAAACTGGGAATTTATAGCTGCTTGCGTCAGCATATCTCGCACACTTCAGGCGGACAGCGTCAGCGGGCATTTCTAGCGCGCGCTTTAATCAGTGACCCCAAGCTTTTAGTACTTGATGAACCAACTTCGGGCGTGGATATTAAAACGCAACATGAAGTTCTCCATCTGCTCGGCGACATCAATAGCCAAGGCATGACCATTATCCTGACAACCCATGATTTAAATGCTGTCGCCTCTCATTTGCCCTGGGTAATTTGCTTTAACAACGGTATTGTCGCAGAAGGTCGACCACGTGATATTTTTACCAACGACATACTTACCAAAACCTATGGCAGCGACATTATCATTATTAAGCATGGTGACTATCATCTAATCGCCAACAGCACACCATTGAAATTCAATCACAATACGTGACGCATTGATGCAGTTCTTTCTGGAACCGTTACATTACGAATTTTTCCGGCATGGACTAATAGCTGCAGTTTTAGTTGGCGCTTTATGTGGACTGGTCGGAGTGCATGTTGTACTGCGCGGTATGAGTTATGTCGGGCATGGTTTGTCTCATGCTGCTTTTGGAGGTGCGGTCATTGGATTTGTACTCAATTTCAATTTTTATATCGGCGCCGGAATTATGGGCCTGTTTGCTGCATTACTGATAAATCAATTGACAAAAAACAGAAAAATCAAATCAGATGCAGCTATCGGTATCGTAACAACCGCCATTTTTGCGCTTGGTGTGGCGGTTATCAGCCAGCAGCGTAATTTAAACAAAAGTCTCGAGGCAGCATTATTCGGCAACATTCTGGGTATAACGGATAGCGATTTGATGATTATCGGGTTGGTCACTGCGGCCACAATCATCATTATGTTTTTATCTTATAGGCCACTGCTTTTTGCTACATTTGATCAAGAAACGGCACAGGTTTTCGGTATCAAAACAGAAGCGCTGCAACTGCTTTTTGCTTTAATCCTCACTTTATCGGTTATTGTTGCCATAAACATTGTTGGGGTAACAATGATTGCAGCCGCGTTAATTATGCCAGCCATGACAGCGCGTATGCTGACGGACCGATTCGGTTTAATGCAATTATACTCCGTCATCATAGGCGTTATGATCGGAGCCGGCGGTATGTTTCTGAGCTATTTCTTTAATATTGCCTCAGGTGCAACAATAGTATTGTTCGGCGCCGCAATATTTTGTTTTTCTGTTATGGTCAGACATGTCCGTGAAAGAATCGCTCTGCAGGCCAACTTTCACCGTCACGGCAATCTGATTCATTCGCATCCACTCAATAGTGAACGCCATAACCATGATCACACAATAGGTGCCAATGAAGATGTCAAAAAGAGGGCACACACTGATCCCCCGGATACAAACCGGTAACAAGTCTATTGTTGTCCGTTGACCCAGCGCGTGGCGTAACGTATCAGGTCGGTGCTGTCTTTCAAATTCAATTTAGTTCGGATATTAAAACGATGTGTTTCGATTGTTTTAATGCTACGCTCGAGTAGCTTGGCAATTTCTTGACTGCTATATCCTTGTCCGATTAAATTCATTACCTCAAATTCACTTGGGGTTAACGTATTGATCAATTGTTCTGTATCAATACGCTTTATTGTTATCTTATTCAATAGCTTGGCATACATTTTCTTGCTTAAAAAAATATTGCCGTTAAGTACCTCACGAATGGCGCTAATCAGCATCTCGCCGGACTCTTGCTTCATGACGTAACCACGAGCACCAGATTGCAGTGCTCGTTCAGCATAGATCTCTTCGTCGTTCATGGAAACAAAAAGCACAGGCAAAGCGGGATTTAAAGACTGAATATCCTTTATGATTTCAAACCCCGATATTGTTCTGAATGTTACGGCTAACAACACAATATCCACATGTCTGTTTTGATTCAATGCCGCTATCGCTTCACGACCATCTTTGGCCTCAGCACATACTTCCATATCAGACTCCAGGTTAACAAGTATCGCGATACTTTGCCGCATCATGGCATGACCATCTACCAGCATAACCTGCGCTTTTGAAGTTGGCATATTAATCATTTGTTATTGGCGTATTACATATTATTATGTGAAGCGTACTTGAGTGTCGTTCTCAGCACAAGCCGCATATTATTTAACTTAATCACCAACGGTTTGATTCAACCAAGCCATTAATCGGGCCAGAAATCTGAATGCACGCTGAGTAACGCTAGACTGGAGTCTAGAAATTCGTCACTCACATTGATTATTATGTGGATTTAGCTCGGTAAGATAAAGAAAGCAATTCGAACTTACCCGACTGCACGGTGATTTTTGCCTGCCGGTTGGAAAAAGTCGGTGTTCGTATTTCAGAAAAACAACGATCAAAAAAGCTGATGGAGAAACAATGGTTCACTCATTAATCCGACACAAGAAACGATGCATCGAATAGTTTTATGACATTGACTTTCTTAATTCGGCTAGATTCCATTGCGTAGCGTAACGTATCAAATCTGCACCATCTTTCAGATTCAATTTGGTACGAATATTAAAACGATGTGTTTCAATTGTCTTAACACTCCGATTAAGTAATCTGGCAATTTCCTGACTGCTATGTCCAGTCCCTATTAAATGAAAAACTTCAAACTCGCTGAGCGTTAGCGTGTTAATCAACTGCTCGGGCTCTGAATACGCGGCTGAAATTTTTCTCAGCAGTTTGGCATGCATTTTTTTACTCAGATAAATATTTCCTTTTAATACCTCACGTATTGCGGTAATCAACACTGCACCCGGTTCCTGCTTCGAAACGTAACCACGTCCGCCAACCTGCAAGGCCCGTTCAGCATACACCTCTTCATCATGCATGGAGACAAAGAGTACAGGTAAAGCAGGCAGCAGAAGATGCATACTTTTAATGACCTCGAAACCTGGAACCGTTTTGAGAGTTATATCGAGCAAAACAATATCCACTCGTCCATTTTTTTTAAGCAGGGTCAAGGCTTCGGTGCCATCACCAGCCTCGGCGCACACCTCCATATCGGATTCCATGTTGACAAGTAATGTAATACCATGACGCATCATGGCATGATCATCTACCAGCATTACTTGTATTTTTGGATTTGGCATACTTAGGCGGTCGTATTAACTGACACGATGTTGTGCTGGCTAAGATCGGCAACCGTTTTACGATAATATTGCAAGTATTCCATTCAATCGCCATTGTTGCTTGTTCAGGCACATCTATCCACTATTTTAACAGCGCCATTTAGCAACAGAGAAGAGAAACAAAACCAGCCTCTCTATCAACGCTCATAGTTTTTTAAGACACTGGCTTAACCATACCTTTTAAATCGGCATCATGCGATCTGTGCCTCTAAAAAAGATAAAACCACGACATGTGTACGTTGCCAATAATACACTCATTTTTACGTGAGAATATACATTCGGCAATATATGTTTTGTTTTTTACCTCAACAACATTCGATCATCGCAAAATTTATAGCGTATTTACATTTGCAATGAATATGTTGCAGCTTGCCATGAAAACGAATTGTATTCAGAAACTCCATCGGCTTCATTCTAGTTATTGAACTGAGTTTACTTATTTTACATGTCGTTGATGCTACTAGTGCTCTATCTATGTGATATTGCCGGGTTCAATAAGCTTGTCAGAATATCGGAAGATTAAGACATGACACCACACAGCATTTTAAGTATCATGAACGCGTAACTTGCATGTTTATATGGAGCAAAAGGCCAAGGAGTTTTTCGTGTACAAGAAAATTGTTGTTGCAGTTGATGGCAGCGAAACCGCCCAACAGGCTTTAGTTGAAGCAGAAAATATAGCAAAAACATACAATGCGGAATTATGCATTGTTCATGCAATCGTTCTGACGATGGGCGGTGATCTCGAAGCTGACAAAAAAGTGGGGCAGGATATCATTGATCGGGCCAAATCCACTGTGACCATACCAAATATCAAAACACAGCTACTGGTTTCTGAATCGGGCTTTGGCTTGATTGGCATTACTGAAACCATTGCAGCCGCAGTTGCGAATTGGGATGCGGATCTGGTTGTTGTCGGAACGGCCAATCGCCGTGGATTAAAGCGGTTTTTTATAGGCTCTGTCGCGGAACAGCTTATCACTCAAGTCGATGCGTCCATTTTGCTGGTTCGCCCAGCTAAAACTTAAAAACGGCAGCAGTTTAATTTTCCTCTGTAACCGGCAATCATCGACATTGTTCGAAGTACAATGGTTGCCGGTCATTTTTTTGCAAGCGCATGCGTAAGGCAATCCAGTTTGGGAGTTTCAATTTATCGTATTGTAGCAATCTTGCTTATACACTTTTAATTGAAATTTTCTTAACGTCTGATTTATCAGCTTCCGTACGCGGGATGTTGATTGTCAGCAGTCCTTTATTCATGTCGGCCTGAATGTTGTCGACATTCGCATCGTCAGGCACCGCAAGCACGCGTTCAAATGCACCGTAACGGCATTCCCTGCGGTAGTAGTGCTTATCTTTGTCTTCCTGTTCTTCTTGCTTGCTTCCCTTGATTACCAGCACCCGGTCTTTTAATTCAATCGACACATCATCCTGTGACAATCCGGGCACCTCGAGCGTAATGGTATATTGCTTATCGTCGCTTGAGATATTGATGCTAGCTTTGAAAGCCGGTGTTAAATCGTCTGAAAAAAACTGGTTCAGAAATTCTGCACGCGAGCGGTCAGGCAAACCAAAACCACGAAAGGCATCACCAAACAAGCGGTCAATTTCCCTATGCAGTTGATTCAGATTGTTGAAATGCGAAACCGGCGATAAAGACTGGCTGTCCGACTTGACCGGAATAACCTCATGTTTGGCTTTTTCAGGCTCTTCATGCTTAAACCAATTCCAGGGATAAAGTTTGTGTAAATCCATGCTAAATTCTCCTCTTGTCACACTGATTGAACACAGCTTGTATCATTAATGAATCTTTACTAAGAAATAGGGGTTCTGAAATTTTTTTCAATATGGCAGTGCTCAACAAACAACACAAACCAAACAACATCAGGGCAGGGCAGTCGTCCCCATCAGATAGCGGTCACACTCACGCGCCGCACCGCGCCCCTCATGAATCGCCCAAACTACCAGGCTTTGGCCGCGGCGTATGTCGCCAGCAGCGAAAACACCTTCGAGATTGGTCGCATACTTGCCTTCCTCGGCTTTCACACTCGAGCGCGCATCACGCTCGATTGCCAGTTGGTCGAGAATCGTGTCCTCCGGCCCTAGAAATCCCATAGCCAGCAACACCAGATCGGCCGGCCATTCTCTATCACTACCTGGGATTTTTTGGGGCAAAAAACGGCCGTTCTCATCCTTTGTCCATTCGATGTTAACAGTTTGCAGGGTCTTAACATGACCGTTTTCATTTCCAACAAACTGTTCAGTCATAATCAAGTAGGTGCGTGGATCATCCCCGAAACGGGCTGCCGCTTCTTCCTGGCCGTAGTCAAGCCGGTAGACTTTCGGCCATTCAGGCCAGGGATTGTCTAGCTGGCGCGAATCCGGCGGCCGCGCCATGATTTCAAATTGGGTAATGCTCTTACACTGATGCCGCATTGCCGTGCCTACGCAGTCGGTTCCGGTGTCGCCGCCACCGATAACAATCACATGTTTATCTTTGGCAGAAATTGTCGCACTGCAGTTAAAATCATTATCTAACAGGTACTTGGTATTGGCATGAAGAAATTCAATTGCAAAGTGTATGCCCTTGAGACTACGCCCTTCGATAGGCAGGTCTCGCGGCTGGGTCGCACCGCAACAGAGCACAACAGCATCAAATTTTTCGCGTAGCTCAGCAGCCGGGAGAGTTTTGCCAATTTCGGTATTGATCATGAAATGCACACCTTCACGGGCCAACAAATCGACACGCCTTTGCACAACCCTTTTATCGAGCTTCATATTCGGAATACCGTACATGAGCAGACCCCCGATCCGGTCGGCGCGCTCATAAACCGTTACCTCATGGCCTGCACGATTCAACTGAGCAGCGCATGCCAATCCTGACGGTCCCGAGCCGACAACGGCCACTTTCTTTCCGGTACGCTGCGGTGGCGGCTCCGGGACTATCCAGTCCTCTTCAAAGCCCTTGTCGGCAATCGCCTGTTCAATGTTTTTGATGGTAACGGGCGGATCGATTATACCCAGCACACACGAACCCTCGCAGGGGGCAGGGCATACCCGGCCGGTAAATTCGGGAAAATTATTCGTTTTATGCAGACGCTCCAGCGCCTGTTTCCATAAGCCACGGTATACCAAATCATTCCATTCCGGAATCAGGTTGTTGATCGGGCATCCTGACGCCATGCCGTTGATCAGGGTGCCTGTATGACAAAACGGTACGCCGCAGTCCATGCAGCGGCCCGCCTGAGTTTTAAGTTTCTGCGCCGGAAGGTGTGTATGAAATTCATGCCAGTCACACACTCGCTCCAGTGGCGGCCGGTTGTCAGGCAGTTCGCGTTGATATTCTATAAATCCGGTAGGTTTGCCCATTTCGCTGTCACCTCCTGCTGTTAAGCAGCATTGACGAAATTCAGTTCTTACTAATTTCCGCTGATACGCGCCAGATCGCTCTTATTTTCCTCGAAAGCCGCCATAACCGCTTTTTCGCCAGTCATTCCCTCATTCTCTGCACGTTCAATCGCATCCAGCATACGCCGGTAGTCTTTCGGCATGACTTTAACAAATTTACGCACATGGTCATTCCAGGTTGACAGAATATTTGCTGCGCGTTCGCTACGGGTTGCAGCAGCATGCTGTTCGATCAACCGCTTCACTGTTTCGGCATCTTTCTCGTTTAACATCTCCAACGCAACCGTTTCGGGATTGCACAGATCGTAAAAAGCACCGTGCTCGTCATAAACATATGCGACTCCGCCCGACATGCCTGCAGCGAAGTTACGACCGGTTGAACCAAGAACAACCACACAGCCATTGGTCATATATTCGCAACCGTGATCACCGACTCCTTCGATTACGACCTGCGTGCCACTATTACGCACGCAAAAACGTTCGCCTGCCATGCCGCGAACGTAAGCTTCCCCTCCCGTAGCGCCGTAAAACGCTACATTACCAACGATAATATTTTGTTCCGGAACGAATATAGACTGCGACGGCGGGTAGAGAATCAGTTTGCCGCCAGACAGGCCCTTACCAAAGTAGTCGTTGGCGTCTCCTTCCAGCTCCAGCGTCAGGCCCGGGGGTATAAACGCGCCAAAACTTTGTCCGGCAGAGCCCTGAAAGTGAAAATGGATCGTGTCTTCTGGCAAACCGTCCGGGCCAAATCGCCGCGTGATTTCACTGCCAAGCATCGTGCCGACCACGCGATTGGTATTACGGACGGTTAGGCCGGCATTAACCTTTTCACGGCGCTCCAATGCCGGTTCTGCGAGATCCAGCAACGCCAGATTATCGAGCGTGTTCTCGAGTCCGTGGTCTTGCGGTATCTGGCAGTAATGCCCCACTTCAGGTCCGACCTGTGGCCGATACAGTATCTGTGAAAGATCCAGCCCCTTCGCTTTCCAATGATCGCTTGCCCGCCTGGACTCCAGCCGATCGACACGGCCAATCATTTCATTGACTGTTCTAAAACCCATTTGCGCCATCAGTTCACGCATTTCCTCAGCGATAAAACGCATGAAATTAACGACATGATCGGGATCGCCGGCAAAATTCCTGCGTAATGCGGGGTTTTGTGTAGCCACACCGACCGGACAGGTATCCAGATGACAAACCCGCATCATAATACATCCCATAGCAACCAGCGCGGTAGTCGCAAAACCGAATTCTTCAGCGCCCAACAACGCGGCAATGACCACATCACGCCCGGTTTTTAGCTGACCGTCTGTTTCAACCACTATGCGGCTGCGCAGATTATTCAGCAAAAGCGTCTGGTGTGTTTCCGCCAGCCCAAGTTCCCACGGCAAGCCGGCGTGTTTGATGCTGGTCAGCGGTGAAGCGCCAGTACCGCCGTCATGACCGCTGATCAATACCACATCCGCATGCCCTTTGGCGACGCCAGCGGCAATAGTGCCGACACCGGCTTCCGATACCAGTTTGACACTGATACGGGCGCGATGATTGGCATTTTTCAGGTCGTGAATCAGCTGCGCCAGATCTTCAATTGAATAGATGTCATGGTGCGGCGGCGGCGAAATCAACCCGACTCCCGGCGTTGAGTGCCGTACTTTGGCAATCCAGGGATAAGCCTTGCGGCCGGGCAATTCACCACCTTCGCCGGGTTTGGCGCCTTGCGCCATCTTGATTTGCAATTCTCTGGCCTGTGTAAGGTAATAGCTGGTGACACCGAAACGGGCCGACGCTACCTGTTTGATGGCGCTGTTACGTGAATCGCCGTTCGCATCAGGAATATAACGGGCCGGATCTTCTCCCCCTTCCCCGGTATTACTTTTGGCACCAATGCGGTTCATTGCAATAGCCAGCGCCTCGTGCGCTTCCTGACTGATTGAGCCATAGGACATAGCCCCGCTTTTAAAGCGCTTGACAATGCTTTCCGCCGGCTCCACTGCCTCGAGTGGAAGTGGATTCTCGGCATATTTCAGTTCCAACAAACCGCGCAAGGTTGCCAACCGTTGTGACTGGTCATTGATCAGCGTGCTGTATGCTTTGAAAGTTGCAGAGTCTCCGTTACGGCAAGCTTTTTGCAGCAGGTGTATGGTTTTGGGGTTGAACAGATGCAGCTCGCCATCCTTGCGGTATTGGTACTGGCCGTAGCCATTTAGTGTGGCCGGGTCTCCTGACAGCGCCGGAAAAGCCCGCGCATGCTGTCGTATCGCTTCCCGGGTAATTTCGTCCAGACCGATGCCGCCAATCCGTGAAGCCGTCCAGGTAAAGTAACGATCAATCAATTCCTGATTCAACCCGACCGCTTCAAAAATCTGTGCGCCACAATAGGACTGAACGGTGGAAATACCCATTTTCGACATCACTTTCACAATCCCTTTGACTGCCGCCTGGCTGTATTGCTTCACTGCATCGTGATACCGAATCCCTGGCAGCATGCCCTCGTGTATCAAATCGTTCAGAGATTCATACGCCATATAGGGATTGATCGCCTGCACACCGTAACCCAATAACAGGCAAAAATGATGGACTTCGCGCGGCTCTCCGGACTCAAGCACCAGGCCAACCCGCGTGCGCAGTCCCGCACGGATCAAATGATGGTGCAGCGCGGCAGAAGCCAACAGGGCCGGAATCGGTGCATGATCACAATCAATTTGCCTGTCTGACAGAATCAAAATGGCAGCACCGGCGGCAATGGCGCGCTCTGCAGCGTCAAACAGTGCGCTCAGGGCTTGTTCGAGTGCATCCTTTTTACCGGTCGCCTTGAACAGGATTGGCAGAATTGCGCTGGGCAATCCGGGTTGATTAAGCTGGCGCAGTTTTTCCAGTTCCGCGTTTTCTAAGATCGGTGTTCGCAGCCGAAGTCTGCGGCAGTTTTGCTCCTCTGGATTCAACAGATTACCTTCAGAACCTATAGTCAGCGTAGTGGCGGTAATCAGCGCCTCGCGAATCGGATCGATGGGTGGGTTGGTAACCTGAGCAAAAAGCTGCTTAAAGTAGTTGTACAGCAACTGAGGTTGATCGGACAACACGGCCAGCGGTGTATCCGTACCCATTGAGCCAATCGGCGGAACGCCGTTTGCCGCCATCGGACCGATAATCAGACGTAAATCTTCAAAACTGTAACCGAAAGCCAGCTGCCGCTGAAGTGTTGCGCGATGATCGTATACTGGCTCCAAACTGGAATTTTCCGGCAAATCATCGATATGCAGCAGGTTTTCGTTGAGCCACTTGCGGTAGGGATGTGCCGTGGCGATTGTCAGCTTCAATTCGTCGTCGCTGACAATTCGCTGTTTTTGCGTGTCGACCCAGAACATCCGGCCCGGTTTTAAACGCCTTTTCTCCAGAATCCTCTCCGGCGGCACCTCAAGCACACCCACTTCGGACGCCATAATGACAAGATCATCATTAGTGACATAATACCGTGACGGCCGCAAACCGTTACGGTCGAGCATGGCGCCAACCCCGATTCCGTCAGTAAAGGCAATGGATGCCGGGCCGTCCCATGGCTCCATCAGGCAGCTGTGGTATTCATAAAAGGCGTGCTTCTCAGCTTGCATGTTGGGGTGATTTTCCCACGGTTCCGGAATCATCATCATCATCGCATGCGGCAGGGTATAGCCGCTTAGTGCAAGAAACTCAAGGCAATTATCAAACTTGGCTGAATCACTGCCATCTTCCTGAATCACCGGAAACAGTTTTGACAGATCGTTGCCGAACATTCCGGAATCAAGCATGGCTTGGCGGGCGCGCATCCAGTTTTCGTTGCCGCGCAGAGTGTTAAACTCGCCGTTATGAATCATACTGCGGTACGGGTGAGCGCGTTCCCAGCTTGGAAATGTATTGGTGCTGAAGCGCGAATGCACTAGACCGAGCGCCGATTCGACTGCGACATCGGATAAATCGGGATAAAAAGTGACAACCTGCCGTGGGGTTAACATGCCTTTATAGACGATTGTTCGGCTGGACAGGCTAGGCAGGTAAAAATAATGTCCTCCGTCGATATTTCCGTAACGGATTGCATTCTCGGCCAGACGGCGGATGACGTACAGTTTGCGCTCGAACGCCCGGTCGTCCTGCAGTCCGGCATGCCGACCTATAAAAATCTGGCGTACAAATGGTTCGTACGATCGGGCGGTCGCACCCAGATGAAAGTTGTCGGTCGGCACGCTGCGCCAGCCGAGTAAAGACAACCCTTCCTGACGCACGATTTCTTCCAGCCGTTTTTCGCAATAGTGGCGTTGATCTCTGTCAGGCGGCAGAAAAACCATGCCGACACCGTATTGTCCCGGATCCGACAGCTCAAAACCAAGCCCTTCACAAGCCCGCTGCAGATGCACATGCGGAATTTGCAGCAGAATACCAGCGCCGTCGCCGGTATTTTCTTCACAACCGCACGCGCCGCGATGATCGAGATTCTGCAATACGGTCAGCGCCTGCTCGACGATTTGATGAGACGCTTTGCCTTTGATATTGACGACAAAACCGATGCCGCAGCTGTCATGTTCAAAAGCGGGTTCGTAAAGACCCTGTTTGCAAGGAATACTGGATAGTGCCATATTTCGCATCCCTTCTTGATTGTGGATTACACTGTACCGCGTCATCCATGTGTTTGCAACATGGGGTCGCTGGCACATTCGAGAACATTATCCGCTTTTTTTGCGGCAATGGGCAATTTTAGAAGGCGCAAACTACCAAGATTGAGACTGGATTATCCAATGCTAAATTACGTGACGATAGTTACTTTCATGCATTTCAGATCAAAAACTATTTCTGCATCTATTACTGATTCGGGACATTGAACTGCTTGAGTAAATTCACAATATATTTCCCCGGTATTGCGTAGCTGATTCCGCTGGGTGCCGACAGCGCAGCTTCCTTACTGCCTTTGACATACACCATGTTGATAATGCCGTAGACTAATCCAGTGTTTGGATCGTACAATGGACTACCGCTGTTGCCCGGATAAGCCACGCCGTCAAGCTGGAATACCAGGAAGGGGGACTGCAATTGTCTGATCAATTTTGCATCCAGCTGTGTCGAATTATGCGCAGGCCTGATGATCGGTGTGATCGATGAAATAATGGCCTGGTGCGTGACCGGATAAAAGCCAAGAATCATGCCAATGGGGAAACCGGTGTAAGCCATTTTTTTTCCTTCCCTGACGGTCTCCGATTCACCTAACCGTATCACAGGCATGGCAGCTCCGCTGATTTTCAACAATGCGATATCATGCGCTCTGTCTATGGAAATAATAGTAGCATCCCGCAGTTCTGGTTTATTATCCTGTCCGGTGATGACAACATGTTTTTCCATTTTATCCAGATCCAGCGCTTCGGGAATTACATGCGCATTGGTGACAACGTGCAGACCATCGCCAACGACAAAACCTGTACCCTTAAAAGTGATGGGTGGAGAATTCATTTTTTGATACGTTCCGATGCCGACAACGGACGGTTTGATTCTGGCGATGGTATCTTCTAATTGCGCGTAGCCAACAGGTGCTAAAATGCACAAGTTGAATGCAATAAAAAAGGATAATGTTTTCCGGTTACAGCTTACGAACAGTTGCCGGACAAAAAAGGTTAGCGGTAATCTAATCATAGTTTAAATAGACTGTATTTCAGTCATGATACAAAATCTGCAAAATCATAAAACCAAACAACGGAATGTGCTCAGTACTTTGTTACCCGGATTGTAAAATGCGTTATGGATGACCTCAAGATAAATAAACAGTATGACGGCACATTACTCTATAGAATATTTAAATGACTTATGATCGTACGAACCCGATTCGCACCTAGCCCGACCGGTTATCTTCATATCGGCGGTGCGCGCACTGCGCTGTTTTCCTGGGCTTACGCACGCAAACACGGCGGCCGGTTTGTGTTGCGCATTGAGGATACTGACCTTGAACGCTCCACCAAGGCCTCGATTCAAGCCATTCACGACGGCATGGACTGGCTAGGCCTGGACTATGACGAAGGACCGTTTTATCAGATGGAACGTTTGCAACGGTATCAGGAAGTTGCACAACAATTACTGGAGAATGATCAGGCGTATTATTGTTATGCCAGCAAGGAAGAGTTGGAAGCAATGCGCCAGCAACAGCTCGCAGCGGGTCTTAAACCGAGATACGACGGGCGCTGGCGCGATTCAAAGCAAACCCCGCCTGCGGGCGTCAAGCCGGTTATCCGTTTTAAGAATCCCCTGGCAGGCCATGTGACATTTAACGATCTGATCAAAGGTAAAATCACGGTGGCTAATCAGGAACTTGACGATTTGGTGCTGATCAGAAGCGATGGCGTCCCCACTTATAACTTCAGCGTGGTACTGGACGATCTAGATATGAATATCACTCACGTGATTCGGGGCGACGACCATGTCAATAACACCCCCCGGCAAATCAATATTCTGAAAGCGCTGGATGCGCCGTTACCGGAATATGCGCATGTGCCCATGATACTGGGCGCAAACGGCGAGCGGCTATCCAAGCGGCACGGCGCAGTGTCCGTAACGCAATACCGTGAAGACGGCTATCTGCCCGAGGCCCTGATTAACTACCTGGCAAGACTGGGATGGTCTCACGGCGATGAAGAAATTTTCAGCCGCGAGCAGCTGGTCGAGTGGTTTGATCTGACAGCTATCAGTCGATCCCCGGCCAAATTTAACCCCGAGAAACTGCACTGGCTCAACCAGCAGTACTTGAAACAAACGGACAGCGACCGTCTGGCCGAGCTGGCCAGGCCTTTTCTGTCGAGAGACGACTGTATTCTGGATCAAGGCCCGGATTTAACTAAGGTTATCGATCTGCTGAAAGAGAGAGTCAACACTGTAGAAGAACTGGCAGACGCCGCCGTGTTCTTTTTCCGGCCGCTTGAACCCTCCGAAGAATTACGGCAACAGTTTTACACCATTGAAAGCAAAACAATATTGTCGGATCTGTTGAAAAAACTGATTCAACTGGAAAACTGGGATCGCGAATCGATTCATCAAGCAATCAAGGACACCGTAAAAGCTCAGGGCGTCAAGTTTCCGAAAGTCGCCATGCCGCTGCGCGTAATGGTTACCGGCGAAGTGCATACACCATCCATCGACGCTGTGCTTGAACTGCTCGGACGCGAAGAAACACTCAAGCGCATGACCGCACAGATGGATAAATTTCTGGATTCATAGACATAGAATCGCTTTACTTTGACAACTTGCATCAGTATAATCCTTGTTCCTTTGATCAGGGGGTATAGCTCAGCTGGGAGAGCGCTTGCATGGCATGCAAGAGGTCAGCGGTTCGATCCCGCTTATCTCCACCAGTTTCTTTAAAAGCTAGCGCTAATATTCACTAGGTCCCCATCGTCTAGAGGCCTAGGACATCGCCCTTTCACGGCGGTAACAGGGGTTCGAATCCCCTTGGGGACGCCAAATAAAACAGTAAGTTAGGAAAATTTCTTATTGTTTTTCAGTGTGCAACATGACGCATCGGTTATCCCGATGAAAGCAAATCTGCTTAATAATGTTCCTTGATATAAGCATAATCCCGATCAAACAACATCTGATCTTTATGCAACTGATATTTCAACAAAGCCTTGCGTAACGATTTCTGCACTTCACGCTCACCGGAAGTGGAATGCTGCCAGCCGGGAAACTGGACCACGCACACAATCGCATCAATATCTGCAACAATCCGTTCCACCACAGCAGGCTTAACTGATGAAGAAAAGAGAACAGAGTAGTTTATTGATAACGCTGGATTCGCTGGCCCCGTTCAGGCAGCAACTGCCCGACTGATGTCGTGAACTATAACTATACCCCGGCATCAATAGTGCCTCGCAAGGCAGCGGCCGCAGCCTAGAGACGTTTTTCGAATTCTTGTTGGGTCATGGCGATGCTGTCAAAATTCCATATCACTAAGCAAGCGAATACTTCCCAGCATTTGCGTCTTTGTGTTATGGCGCTTATCAGCCGTTACCAGAACGGCCTGATTGCATTAAGCCATCGCATGAAAAATAGTGTCATAAATGGAAGGATAACCGCTTTTACCATGCCCGCTGGCGATAATCTGTAGCGCCTTATTGCGCTCGTCATCGGTTACGGCGCGCGTGTAGTATCGTTGGATTGTGTTCTGTTATTATCCTTAGAAGCCCATAATCTGGCATTACTAACGATGAAAACAAAAAACTCATGCTGTGTTTATCTTGGTGACGAGCTTGCCCGCTATGCGTTCGGCGACAACCATCCTTTTGGTCCGTTGCGCCATAGCGCTTTCAGTAAAGCACTGTACGAAAAAAGTCTTGATCGATATGTTGACATCCTGAAACCTGTTGCAACCACACAAGCAATTCTCGAACTGTTTCACGAACATGATTACATTGAAAAAGTTAAAGCGATGTCAAAGTCAGGCAATGGCTTTCTTGATCTGGGCGATACGCCGGCATTTGCCGGCATGTATGAAGCAGTCTTAACGGTTGCCGGGACAGTGTGTAACGCGATTGACCGGCTTGTTAGCAATGAATATACAAACGCATTCATACCGATTGCCGGCCTGCATCATGCACGACGCCATACTGCAGCGGGATTTTGTGTCATCAATGATTGCGGTATTGCCATTGAATATCTGCGTCACAAGCACAACATCAACAGGATTGCCTACATCGATATCGATGCGCATCATGGCGATGGTGTGTTTTACAGCTTCGAAAATGATCCCGATCTGATTTTTGTAGATTTTCACGAAGACGGTCACTTTCTATATCCCGGAACCGGCGATATCGCCGAGACCGGAAAAGGCAACGCCAAAGACACCAAACTGAATATTCCGATGCCGCCCGGTGCCAATGATGAATTATTTATGAAATCCTGGCCGCGCGCCGAGGCATTTATACGCACCAGTAAACCCGAGTTTATATTGGTACAGTGCGGCGCCGACAGCATCAATGGCGATCCGATAACGCACCTGGCTTACACTGAAAACGTGCATAAACATGTCGTAACAAGCGTTTGCCGTCTTGCCAGCGAGTTTTGTGGCGGCCGCGTGCTGGCTCTGGGTGGTGGCGGTTACAATCTCGACAATATCGCTAAAACATGGACCGCTGTAGTAAGCGCTATGGTTAGTCTAGACCAAGTTTGAGGGAATTACATAAAAAAAGCGACGAAACAGGGTAACACGATACAAAAGCTTTTCAGCCGTGAATGTCGTTTGAAATCTTGAAAATCTGTGTGGATAATCCCACTGTCTAATAAAAATCAAAACAATCATGAGCAATTCAGTATTATTTTCAGATTTAATCAATCACATCAGTTAATTATTGACGTTTCTAAAAGGAGAAATATGAATCTGTTTTTTAAGAATAAATTTTTTCTTTGTACATTTTTCCTGCTGGCAATGGGAATCAATGCGCCAGCAGAGGCCCTGGATGGTCCGTCCGCGGCATTGGAGCAAATTGATACGCACAAAAAAGTAATCAGTCCGGAAGAATACTTTTGGATTGAAGGTCAGGCACGGTTTTCCGCCCGCATTGACAGCGGCGCAAAAAGCACGTCGATACACGCAATCGATATCGAGGTTGAGGACGCCGCAGAATCCATGATGGACAACGTCGGAAAACAGGTTAGTTTTACCATCATGAATGAAGAAGGCGATACCTGGTCCCTTTCAAGGCGTATCAGTTCCGTGACCCAGGTACGTAATTCACAGGGTGTTGAATACCGCTATAATGTGCCTTTGCGCCTGGGCTGGAACAACATCAACAAAACGGTTGATGTGAATTTACGCGACCGCAGTAAAATGACGTACAAACTGCTGATCGGCCGGGACTGGATGAATCGTGAAGTGGTCATTGATCTGGAACAGTGACGCAATTAATGGGTTAGGTAACGAACACCGGGTTACGATTCACTTCAAAGACTTGAAGAACACAGTGATCGACTATCTCAAAAGCGGAATGGTCAATTTCGTGGTAAATTGACCCGCTTACCGGCGAGTAAGAAGTCGAACAAGCAGCTCAAATGGTTTACAGCCAGCAGCATCTGTTTCGATCTTTCCCCGGCTTACCAATAAGCTTCAAATGCCTGGCGGTTGTTTTTCGCATGTATCAGCACATGTGCAAACACTACGTCGGCCTTTTCCTCGATCTCATTATTTTGAAAGCTTTCCGGCAGTCCGGTGCGGTCATCCCATAAATAATTCTTGATGAATATCTTGACTTCATCACGCGTACTTTGCTTGGCGGCGAAATCCTGAATCTGCGCCAGTTGCGCATGGAGGGTATGATACAAACCGGTTGCCACATGCTTCAGGCGGTCAATGTCCTTTCGGGATAAATCGGGCTTAAACAACAGGTCGAACAAAGCCAATGATTCTTCGTCCAAACCTTCGCGGGCAGCGCGTTTGTCTTCTTCATCCAGGGTTTCAGCAAAACGCATCATGACTTCGAATGTCTGTTCGATCATGGCGCGGTTTTTCTCCTGGTTATAGGCTTCGATGATCTGCTCAAAATGTTTCTGAAAATCGGTTCGGGTGGGATTCTGTTGCATCATCCTGAACAGCTTTTTTTCAATCACGGTTTTCAGATCGTGAACAATGGTGTTCTTGGCGCGGGCGCGTTCGAATTCTTTCTTGAGGCGCTCAAAGTTAATCCGGCTGATATCATACAGCTGCCTTTCTTCCTCAATGCCGGGCTTAGTACCGGAAGCAACCGGTTCGATGTTTTCTTCAATGATGCGGTGCAGTGCGCGTATGATGTTGGAGATATCCGCTTTTTCAACGTCTTCCTGCAGGCTTTTGTAAATGATGTTGATGGCATCGTAGGCATGCCGGTAATGGTTAATGTCCTTGATCGTCAGGCACGCCTTGAATTTCTTGAACACCTCGCGGCAGATAATCTCAAAGCGCTTGCGGGTTTCATCGTTCTGATTAACGGCCTCCTTAGCGTCGACAATGGCGCGGTTGCGGTCAAAGCCTGTTTTCTCCAGCACATCTTCAAGCCTGTAATCCTGCGCCTGTAAAAACGCTCTGACGCCGTCAATGGCTTCTTCAAGATCAGCCAGCAATTCCTCTTCAGGACGCACCGGATCAATTTCCGGTGGAATGTCGCCACCACCATCCATTCCCGAACCCTGATGACCTGCAAAGGTTGCTAGCGCCTTGCGCAGATTCTTCAGAATGCCGCAGTAATCGACGATCAGGCCGTTATTCTTACCTTCATGCACGCGATTAGCGCGTGCGATGGCCTGCATCAGCGTATGCGCCTTCAGCGGCTTGTCGAGATACAGTGTTGAGAGGCTAGGTACGTCAAATCCGGTCAGCCACATTGCGCAGACAATCGCCACGCGGAACGGATGGTCCTCTTTCTTGAACGCGGTTTCAATATCGATGCGCTTGCCGTCATCGGTTTCAAAGCCTTCCTTGATCAACCTGCGGTGCGGCGTGATATCCAAGTCCCATTTGCGGAACTTGTCCACTTCGCCCTGTTCTTCGCTGACCACCACTGCCATGCGCGTCTCCCGCATCCAGTCGATCTGGCGCGACAAGTCAGCCGCCGCCTGTTCATCCACGGTTTCCAGCTGCTGCTCAAGCACGGCAATGCGCTTGTCCCAGTGTTCCAGAATCAGTCCATGCATGCGCACGCAGGTGACTTTGTCGATGCAGACCAGCATGGCTTTGCCGGTTTCCCACTGGGTGCTGTAATGCGTGACAAAATCTTCAGCGATCTGCTGCAAGCGGCTTTCCGCGGTGATCAGGTGGTAATCGCGCTTGAGCTCGTTTTCCAGCCGGGTAGCGGTATCGATGCCATCGATGTCATTGATCTCGATTTCCTCAAGCTTCTCGGCAATGCGCTCGTTCAGTTCGCTGGTGGCAATACCGAGTTTCTCACCACGCGCGTCATAGTACAGCGGCACGGTGGCGTTATCTTCCACGGCGCGCTGAAAGTCGTAGGTCGAGATATACTCGCCAAATACGCGCCGGGTGATTTCGTCGTCCTTGAACAACGGCGTGCCGGTAAAACCGATATAACTGGCATTGGGCAGCGCATTGCGTAGGTTCAGCGACAGGCGGCCATATTGCGTGCGGTGCGCTTCATCAGTGATGACGATCACATCGTTGCGGTCTGAATAGGGATCGTCCGGATTAACATCCTGATTGAATTTCTGTACCAGCGTAAACACATACGCCTTGTGCTGGTTCAGCAACTGTTGCAGATGTTCGCCCGATCCCGCGCGGCACGGGTCGCGGTCATTATCGACCAGTCCGCAACCGGCATAGGTTTTGTAGATTTGCCCGTCGAGATCGTCACGGTCGGTGCAGATCAGGAACGTAAAATTGCTGCCCAGCCACCGGTGAATTTTGCGGGTGAAGAACACCATCGAATACGACTTTCCCGAGCCCTGCGTATGCCAGAAAACACCGAGCCTGCCGTTACGTTCTTCTCTGTGTTGTACTGCATCAATGGCGCGGTTCACGCCGAGATACTGGTGATTGCGCGCCACAATCTTGACCATCTTTTCCTTGCTTTCGTCAAACACAATGAAATTCTCAAACAGGTCGATAAAATGTCGCTTGTTGCACACGCCTTTGAGCAGGGTTTCCATGTCCACCACGCCGGGTTCGTCCTCGGCCAGCCGCTTCCAGTCATTGAAATGCTCAAAGCGGCTGGAAACTGAACCGATTTTGGCATCCACGCCATTGGCCAGGATAATCAGCGCGTTGTGGTGAAACAGATGCGGGACAGTGTCTTTATAATCACACAGGTTTTTCTCAAACGCATGGCGGATGTCCTTGTGCAGCGTCTTGCATTCGATAAACAGCAGCGGCAGGCCGTTGACAAAGCCGACAATGTCCGCACGGCGGCGGTAGATGTCGCCGCGTACCCATAGCTCACGCACGCACAGGAAGTGATTGTTTTCCGGCGTTTCAAAATCGAACACTTTCAGGCGTTTCTTTTCCAGCTCGCCCTTATTGTTGCGATATTGCACCAGCACGCCACTTTTAACGCGTTCATAGTGCTCGCGGTTGATCTGCAGCGTATTTTGCGACACCGGTGCTTCCGTCATCTGGCGTAGGGCATCTTGATACGCGGCATCGGGCAGACCGGGGTTCAGTTTCACCAACGCTTCACCCAGATAACGGGTCAAGACAACGTCCTTGTCCGACTGCCGTCCTAACGTGCTTTCAGCCCCGAACGTTTCGTTGTTGTACGCAAACACGCTGTCCCAACCAAGCTGTGTTTCAAGATAATCGGCGGTGGTTTGTTGTACCAGCGTATCTTCGTTCAGCGGACTCATCGGGATGGTCAGGCTAACTCAAACAAACCAAGTGTTGTAGCCTTTTTATCGAAGGTAATCACCGATTCACAGCCCTGACCTTTAGCGCAAAAAGCAATCAACAGATCGGCAAGGTCATGCTTGTTGGTTTGCGCGGCAACAACCCATTGCTGCAAAATCAAATGATGCTCAACTTTCAAAATGGACATGGATAACAGCGCATTGATTGAATCCACGATATCAGACCGGGGTATCTGGTAAACCGATTGCAATACCCAGATCAGTTCAACCACGACAATGAATGGCACGAACAATTTTTGTCTATCGGTCTCAGCCTTTTTGAAAATAGCATAAACTTTTTCGGTCTGCACTTTGTCGTCACCAACCAGAAAACGCACCAGTATATTTGTATCGACTCCCTTCATTGAAAAGTATCTTTCACATGTTTTTTTATCGCATCATTCATGGCTTCGACACTGACGGCTTCTCTGCCGGGTTGGTACAGCTTGCAAAACACATCATCCACTTTTTTGGAAACCGGCCGGATAATCGCTTCACCCTGCTCGGTAACAACGATTTCAATTTTATCGCCCGCATGCAGATTTAACGATTCCCTGACTTCCTTCGGAATCGTCACCTGACCTTTTGATGTCAATGTTGCCAACGTCATGACTTTCTCCTTACTTTTTTGTTTGCCTTACCTAAGGTAATCCAACCCAGCGTGTCTGTCAATGTGATTTAACATTGCTTCAAACGACTATTTCTCCGTTCATGAGTTTGGGGAGGAGTATATCCCTTGCCTGTACAAGGCGCTGAACAGACACTATCAAAGTATCGATTTGTTTAAGAGTTGGCTCAACAAAATCTGTAAATTCTTCAATAAGCGTCTTTGGCGGAATAACAAATGGAATTACTTTAAATGTGTCTTTAATTATTGCGTCAAATACTGCGCCAACCGCTCGACTCTTTACCTGCTGGATTCCTGCTTGCATCGCAAAATAAAGATAGAACTGATTTATGCTGTCTTTACCAACAAGCGCATAACAAGATTGGTTCATTGCCATTGGTTGTTGCGCCAAGTTTAATTTGCCAACTGTGCCTCGTGCAGTTATGAACAACGTGTTTTTTGGATATAACTTGCTCGCACATTTAGCTAAGCCAAGCTTCGTAATCGTCTTTTCAGTATTTGAAACATAAACGGTATTGGTAGCGTCTTTTGGCGTAAAAAAACCTATATCACCATCCCAATAATCTGCAACAGAGGTTTTTGGTGTACCTCCGCTTAAAATCTCAATAACCTTGTTTGCAGTTTCTTTCTTCCACCCCTCCGGTACGCCATCAACAATCTTGACATGCTCATGGCCGGGGAAGCGGAAACGGACAAACCATTCCTTGTAGAGTTGCCGTGCGGATTCTTCCAGTAACGCAATCCGGCGTTTGTTGTTTTCGATGAGATCGTCGTATTTAGAAATCAAATCGTCAATTCTTACCTGAACATCATATGCAGGAACATCAAACTTTATTACTTTCAAGTTTTTCTGAGATAGCTTAGGTTGTGCAGCTCCTGTGACATACCCAGATATATTCTTTGAATTTATTAAACAATTTATAAAATTATTAGTGCTGACGCCATCTTTAGCTTTAACTATGTGTGCATGGTTATTGACCCAAAACTGTCCTCTAACAATTTGAGCTATCGGTTCATTTCTTGTAACAAGATTTGCTCCGTCTTCAGCTATAAGTACATATTCTCCATCAAAAAGATAATCATCTATGTGATCTATTACACCTTGAGCACCATAATAGCGATATTCCCCTTGTCTCTTTTCTCGTTCCATGCCACTAAGAGGTACACGAATATGATCATAAAAATCGACCAATTCTTGAAACTCGGTTTCCCTCAACGTCATATCATCACACCCCCAACTCCTCAAAATTCTTCTGAATCCGTTCAGCCAGCATCACGGCTTCTTCATTGAGTCCTTTCAGTTCGATATGAATATCGCGCAGCGTTTCTTCAAAGTCAAAATCTTCGTCTTCCGGTTCGGGTGCGACGCCGACATAACGCCCCGGCGTGAGGCTCCAGTCGTTGGCCTTGATTTCGTCGATACTCACGAGCTTGACCAGCCCTTCGACATCGCGCAACTGTGCTTCGGGGAAACGTTCCTGCAGCCAGTGCGCTTGCTTGAAGGTATAGCGCACCTGCTTGAGCTGTTCGACTGCTTGTTTGCGCAAGTCGTCGAGTGCGTTGAGCAGCCGGTTCAGACCGCGTTCATTGCTGTCCTTGGCATATTTCTCGGCGAATTTATACAGCTGGTCGATTTGTTTCAGTAAATCGCGGCTGGTTTCTGCCAGCGGTTCCAGGTCTTTGGCGGCCTGCAATAATCCGGCGTTATCACGCGGCGCTTTAGCCCAGACATTGGATTGACCGGTTATGCTGTTGTCAAACGCTTTGCGGTCGGTTTTGAACAGGTCGATGGCCTGACGGGTTTGTTCGTCAATAGTGTCTAGTTTGCCAGTCAAGTCTTCCAGCGCATTGACAAAATTTTCGATGGGTGCGAGGGTTTCGGTTGCATCATTGAGCGTGGCTTGCAGATAGCGTTCAACCCGTGCGAGAAAGCGCTGCTGCTCACCGCGATGCAGCAAGATGATCGCGGTGAGATTGACGAGTTGCTCGGGTGAGAAGTCATAAATCTTGCGCGTGACCTTGCGGAAAACATTGCGTGCATCGAGCATCAGCACTTTGTTCTTCA
The DNA here is from genome assembly GCA_024235755.1 of Burkholderiales bacterium. GTDB lineage: Bacteria > Pseudomonadota > Gammaproteobacteria > Burkholderiales > Nitrosomonadaceae > Nitrosomonas. Next base: position 48,799 of record JACKLV010000010.1, read on the forward strand.
GTTGCGCGGGTTTGTTGCGGTTGAAAAACCACAGTTCGCACGGCACCGAACGCGTATAAAAAAAGTTTGAACGGATCGCAATCATGACATCGACAGCGCCGGATTCCACCAGCTTGCGCCGCACCTCAGCTTCCTGACCGCCCGCGCTTGAAGCCTGAGACGACATGACAAACCCGGCGCGCCCGGTTGGATTCAGGTAGCTGTAGAAGTACGAAATCCACAGATAGTTGCCATTGGAAACAGCGCCTTTCTTGTTGACGCTCGGCAGGCCGAACGGCAGGCGCAGATCGTTTTTGATTTTCTCGGCATCGACATCGTCGACGTTGAACGGCGGGTTGGCCATGACGAAGTCAGCCTTGCCACACAGGTTATGATGGTCTTCGTAGTAGGTGATGCCTTTCTGGATTTTGCCTTCCAGGCCGTGTACCGCCAGATTCATTTTGGCGAGGCGAATGGTGGTCGGGTTTTTCTCCTGGCCGTAAAAGGTGGCGACTTCCTGCGGGTTTTTGTGCAGCTTCTCGATAAAATGCGCGCTTTGCACGAACATGCCGCCCGATCCGCAGGCGGGATCGATAACCGCGCCATGATCCGGTTCGATGACATTAACGATCATCTGCACGATGGATACCGGGGTAAAAAACTCGCCGCCGTCATGCGCGCTCTGGTTGGCGAACTGGGTCAGGAAATATTCGTAAATGCGCCCGAAGATATCGCCGGTTGCTTTTTTCAACACCGGATCGTTGAACGTGCGCAGCAGGCTGCCAAGCACGTCATTATCCAGTTCCTGATACTCGCTTTTGGGCAGGATGCCTTTCAGCGTATCGTAATCGGCTTCGATCGCTTCCATCGCGTGAATCACCGCCTGCGCCCGGTCGTCGCTGTCCTTGAGATTCACCAGAAAATCAAACTGTGCTTCTGGCTTGAGATAGATCGCGCTTTTGCTGGAAAAGTCTTCCTTCGTCAAAGGCCGCGTCTGCCCGCCACGGCTCGGCAACGCGGCTTCGATTTCCGGTTTGACTTGCAGATAGCGGCTGTACGCATGCCGCAGAAAAATCAGCCCCATCACCGGCAGAAAATATTCGTTGCTGGCGTAATTGCTGTTGGCGCGCAGATTGTCCGCGCCGCTCCATAACCGCTTCTCGATGGTTTCAATGTTTTCCAGTTGCGCCATTCGGCGGGATTCCTTTATTTTTATTGGGGATAAAGTGTAAAACGATTATCTTCGCACGTCAGTAACTGCATCCGTCTGCTCCGGTTGCCAAACCGGGATTTCCAGATATCATGCGTTCAGTCAGGCTTCTTTACCAACCGCCGACTGCCCGGAGGGTTGTCCGTAGAGTTGCGAGGCGGGTCTGTACATCAGCCAGGATGCCAGCACGTATTTGTCATTCGAGATCGGAATGTGGCCGCGGTGAGTATGAGTAAAGGTGCATGGCGCCAGTATCAGACTGCCCTGCACCGGTTTTATTTTTACCTGCTGATAGAAAAATTCGGTTTCGCCCCCTTCACTGACATCATTGAGATAAATCAGCCATAACAGAACCCGCCGCAACGAGCGCTGGCTGGCGTCCGTGGGGTGCGGATAATGTTCCGAATGCCAGTGATGGTAACCGCCCCGTCCCTGCGTGTAGTGCTGGAAATTGATCCCGTCCAGCTGGTACATTGAATTAATCAATCCGGCCAGCAGTGAATCGTCAATTTTATTCAGATCGTCGTGCAGTATCGGCCGGGTTTTACGGGTTTGCGGATCGATGATGCCGGGTGAAACGGCGCCCGTTAACAAGAACGGAAACAAACGCGTGTATTGCACCATGGCATTGACAATAGCCTGTTCGATGGCCTGGCACTCCTGCTGCCATCCGGGTTGCGCGGTGATATAAAGATCCATGCTGTCTTTTTTGGCTTTATCGACCCCCGCGCCGGTGCGGCCAAGCTGTTTTTGCGGATCTTGCTCAAATTTGGCGATCAGTTGCTGGCAATATTGCGGAGAAAGCGTGTGTTTAAATTCCTTGATGAAGTTTTCCATCGTCTGTCTTCGTATTGAACCTATTGATATATGACATTATTTTAACAGCCTGTTCGGATAATATAATATACAATGAGTCATTCATATCCTGAAACTTAATGGAAGGATATTGCCGAAAAACTTCACTGCACGTGTACTGTTATGCTGAAAAAAGCCCATTTTAACCCTTCGGATTTCGATTCGCCGGCATCGTATAAAAAACGGCTGCATTTGCTGGGTAAAATTGCGGGAATCGGAGACTGGTCGCTGACGTTTGCGACCAACAGCGTGATCTGGTCGGATTACCTGTATGAATTTTATGAATTGGAGAGAAATTTCGATTGTTCAGCGCTTTTTCAAAACACCGGTTTTTACAGCGATGCCGAGAAAAGCAAAATGCATGCGCTCATGGAACGGGTGCAGACGACACACACCGAATACACCGAAACATTTAAGATTGTGATGCGCGATGGCCGGATCAAATGGCATACCACCACGCTTTATCCCGAACTGGACGCGCAGGGTAATCTTTCCGGTCTGTACGGCATTTTGCACAATATCACTGCGCAAAAGCAGTTGGAACAAAATAACAGTAAAGAACATTTTTTGTACAAGCACGTGTTGGACCGGCTGCCCGCTGAATTGATTGTGTTCAATCAACAGGGACAGCATATTTATACCAATCATGCCGCAATCAACCGCAGAAAAACCCGCAGTCAGTTGAGCGACAATCATCGGAAATTACACAACGATCTTGAATCCTGGATTCCCGCTGCTGCTGCAAGCGGCAAGGATGTAATCAAAGAATGCATCGCTAACAAACGTCCGGTGACGGTTGAAGAAATAGCGCCCGGCCCGGATGGAACGGAACAAACGCATTTGATTACGCTTTATCCGCTTCTGAATGAAAACGGCGATACGGAGTATCTGGTCGGCCACGGCATGGATATTACCGCCAAAAAGCAAAATGAACTCGAGTTGCAGCGCATGGCCTATGTTGCTGAAAAAACCAACGGCATTGTGATGGTAACCGATCCCGACAGAAAAATTATCTGGATCAATCATAGCTTTGAACGCATTCTGGGGTACCGTTCCGAAGAAGTCATCGGGCGCAATCCCGCCAGTTTTCTGCAGGGTCCTGAAACTTCCACCGAAACAATACAAGAAATTGCTCGCTCGCTACAAACCACGGGTACATTTTCGGGCGAAATTCTGAATTACACCAAAAACGGCGAAAAGATCTGGCTTTATCTGAATATCGCCGCCGTCTATGACGACTCGGGCAAATTAATCAATTACGTCGCTGTTGAAAATGACATTACCCTGATCAAAAAAGCAGAGCAACGGCTGCAAATGGCCATGGAAAAAGAGCGCGAATTGAACCGCTTTAAAACGCAGTTTGTCAATCTGGCATCGCATCAGTTCCGCACGCCGCTCGCTACCATCCGTTCCAGCATCGACCTGCTGGATCTCAAAATGGAATCGGCAGATCCCACTCTCGCACCCTACTTTGTCGATTACTTTCAGAAGCACAAGGCAATCATGACTGAAGAGACCGTCCGCATGACGGAACTCATGGAAAATATTCTGGATATCGGACGGATGGACGAAGGCAGGATAGAGCTTTCCAAGAAAAAACAACATTTCAAGCAGTTTATGGATGCTTTCGTCCAGTCGAATGTTGAGCCCGGCGGACAGCACAGGAGGCTCAACTATCAGTTCAAGGCGCCGGACAAAGTCATCGACATCGATGAAATTCTGTTGCGGAATGTTTTACGCAATGTGGTGTCCAATGCTTTTAAATACTCTGAAGGCAAGCCGCCCCCCGAACTGACTGTTATGCTCCATGAAAACACGTACCAAATAACGATAAAAGATCACGGCATAGGCATTCCGGAAAAAGATCAGCCGTTCTTATTTCAGTCGTTTTTCCGGGCTTCGAATGCAAGAATTTTTCCCGGCACCGGCCTCGGTCTGATGATTGCCAAACGATTGATTTTACTGCATGGTGGGGACATCAACTGTGAGAGCGAAGTGGGTAAAGGCTGTACGGTAACCATTCAATGCACATGAAAACGAATCCATGAACGATATCCTGATTCTGGTAATAGAAGACGAAGAAGCGCTGCGTGAAAACATTCTGGAAATTATTGCACACTACGGCTTTCGCACCGTCAGCGCTGCCAGCGGTGAAGAAGGCGTTAAAATGGCCTTGCAGTCTGCGCCGGATATTATCGTATGCGATATCATGCTGCCGGGAATAGACGGCTACGATGTGTATAGCCAAATAAAACAGTCAACCCGATTAATCACCACCGCCTTCATCTTCCTGACTGCAAAATCAACGCGCGCCGATACACGCGCCGGAATGGACATGGGCGCGGACGACTATCTCACCAAGCCGTTTACCAAAGAAGAGCTGATCAACAGCATACAAGCACGGGCAGAGAAGCTGATCCAAATGCGTTCACGCCAGACAAAACAGGATGCGCTGACTGAACCGGGGGTTGAAAAAATAGCCCAGCTGACCAAAGCGGAACGCAAAGTGCTTTTCAACATATCCGAGGGATTCACAACACCGCAGATTGCCCAGAAACTTTTCGTCAGCAAAAAAACCATTGAAAACCACCGCGTCAATATTTCGCGCAAACTCGATCTCAGCGGACCCAACAGTCTGATCAATTTCGCACTGCGCCTGAGAGTCCGGCATTCAAGCTTGCTTTTGCAAGAAAATCTGACTGCGGACACTTTGAGCTGATTTTCCGTTTTTTTGTTCGGTATTTTGTTGTTATCTGTTGAACCGGAAAAACTGGATGCCTGTTTTTTCAGGGATGGCGGCTTAATAAACTCAATATTCCGTTTAACGCCTTAATCACCGACTGCCGCCGGACAGACTCCCGGTCGCCGCTAAAATGGCACGTTTCACTGGTCAAAGCGCCATCTTTCAGCATCCATGCAAAACAAACGGTGCCGACCGGTTTAGTTTTGCTGCCACCTGCAGGTCCTGCAATTCCGGTTATTGCAACACTCACGTGAGCATGACTGTTTTTCTGCGCACCAAGCGCCATGCTTCGTGCGGCTTCTTCTGAAACGGCGCCGTACTTTTCGAGTATGGCCAAGCTGACATTCAGTAACTCATTTTTGGCGTCATTGCTGTAGGTTATAAACCCGCGTTCATACCAGGCAGAGCTTCCGGCTATTGCCGTAACGGCCTGACCAAGCCAGCCACCGGTGCATGATTCCGCGCTGACCAGAAGCAAATCTTTTTGCCGGAGACATTTACCGACCCTGGCTGCCAACTGCGTAATAGCATTTTCATCATCACTGGATTGCGCGCTGATAACGCCCATGCTTCAACCAATATTCCTTAAAAGAAACTTTCAAATAATACCCAGGCTTTCCATCCCGACAAACACAACAATGTAAAAAATGCCGCGATCATATCGTCAAACATGACGCCAAAACCGCCCTTCAGACGCCGGTCATAATAGCGAATAGGCTGTGGCTTGACGATATCAAAAAAACGGAAAAGCATAAATGCAGCCAACTGCCAGGCCAGGCCTGCTGGGGTAAAGTACAACACCAATAAAAACGCGACGGTTTCATCCCAGACTATCCCGCCATAATCAGGCACGCCCAACGCTTTACCGGTGACGCCACAAGCCCAGATGCCGAGAATAAACAGCAGGTCAATCAACAGCAACAAATGAATGGGATCGAAATAATGATCGAGTATCCAGAATATTGGAAAAGCGATTAAAGTGCCGACTGTACCCGGCGCTTTCGGGCTTAATCCGAAACCGCCTGAAAAGGCTATAAAATAGGCTGGATGTTTGCAAACAAATACGATGTCCGGCTGTTTAACCGGTAATTCCGCACCATTTTCGCTGGCGCTGCTGTATGTTTTAGGAAGCAAAGTGGTCATATCCTTTTTTTACCATTGTCACTGCTTTACCTTCCGTATCGATCACCGACAAACCGGTTCCGTGTTTAATTTCTCCTATGATAACAAGCGGAACCTGTAGTAATTGTGCAATGCGTTCAATTTCACTGCGGTTTTTTTTAGGCGCGGTGAAACAAAGTTCATAATCATCCCCTCCTGCAAGCAGGCATTCCAGTGCCAGCGATGACGGCATATACTGCTTCATCACAGTTGAGCACGGCACAGCTTCCAGCGTTACCACTGCGGCACATTTCGAACTGGTTAAAATGTGCCCAAGGTCAGCCAGTAATCCATCAGAAATATCGATAGCACTGTGCGCCAAACCAACCAGGCGTTGTCCGAGCTCAACTCGCGCCGTTGGCGTAAGCAGCGCACGCAGACAAGCGTCCATTTCATGCTGAGTCAACTTGATTTCCTGCAAAAGGTGTTTGAGCGCCAGAGCAGCGCCGCCGAGATGGCCTGAAACCCAGATATCATCACCCGGCTTTGCCCCGTCACGCCGTAAACAACGCATTATTTCAATTTCACCGATAATTTGCACGCCAATATTCAGTGCACCACAGGTTGTATCGCCGCCAATCAAGGCAATTTGGTAAGTCTGCGCCAATTCGAGAAAACCGTTTGCAAATTCACTCACCCAGGTTGGGTGCGACTCAACCAGATTCTCCGACAATGTCAATGAAAGCGTTACCCACCGGGGCTTTGCTCCCATTGCCGCCATATCGGACAGGTTCACTGCCAGTGACTTGTATCCCAGCTTATAAGGATCTGTATCCGCAAAAAAATGCTTTCCGGAAACCAGGGTATCGGTAGATACAGCCAATTGCATATTCGGCGTTGGCGATATAACTGCGGCATCGTCACCGATACCAATATCCACACCCGTTACCGGCCGTTTGAAATATCGCTCGATAATATCGAATTCAGATAGCTTTGATTCAGACACTTGAGCTCAATTTGAAAATGCTGCAGGATTTACAATCCGCTACAGTTTTGATGCGATTTCAACGGCGCGTAGTTTTACCGCCAGTTTATCCAATACACCATTGACGTATTTGTATCCATCACTACCGCCATAAGTCCTTGCCAGTTCAATTGCTTCGTTAATAATGGCGCGGTAGGGTACTTCAAGAAAATGAGTCAGTTCATAGGTGCTTAATAATAAAATTGCATACTCAACCGGACTGAGTTCCGCTAACGATCTATCGAGAAAAGGCTGTATCGTTTCTTCAAGACTGCTGACATTATTCAAAACACCTTCGATCAGATTGGTAAAGAACTGTTCATCAGCACGAATAAACCCCTTTACCTGTCGTAATTGTTCTTCAATGGAACCAACCGATCCGCCGGCTAACCGCCACTGATAAATTCCTTGTAATACGAATTCCCGTGCGATACGGCGGCGGCTTTTGCATTTTGCGGGTTTTTTTTGTACGGACGCCTGCATTTCAGTCAACACTGTACTCATCCAGCTTGATCAATAAATTACCCATTTCCACTGCTGCCCTCGCTGCATCGGCCCCTTTCTGACTCATACGTTCGATAGCCTGATCCTCGGTATCCGTTGTCAAAACCCCATTGGCAACAGGTATTTCCGTTTCTAGCTGCACCTGCAAAATACCGCGTGCGGATTCATTGGCAACCACTTCAAAATGATATGTTTCACCGCGAATGACAGCTCCTAACGCTATCAAAGCATCAAACTGATTTGAATAAGCCAGTTTCAATAACGTAGCCGGTATTTCCAGCGCGCCCGGAACCGTTACCAGTAAAATATCAGCATCCTGTACGCCGAGTTGTTTTAATTCGGCTGTACACGCACCGAGCAATCCCTCACCGAGGTCTATATTGAACCGGCTCATAACAACGCCGACACGCAAACCTTCCCCATCAAGTTCCGGTTCATACTCGAGAATATCGTCATAATAAGCCATTGCTACTCCTTTGGATGTCTAACATGTTCTAATTCGGGAGGAATCATATCTTGCACCAGACGCGCCGGCGAATTTGTCTGTTAACGGATTCAGCTGTCAACATAACTCGTCACTTCAAGACCAAAACCCGTCACGCTGGGCATTTTCCTTGGTGTCGCCAATAACCGCATTTTTCCAACATTTAGATCTTTCAGAATCTGCGCGCCAATACCATGATCACGTAAATCAGACTTATTCCGATCCGAAAAACCGGGTTGCTGTAGTCGAACGCGCTCGACCAGCTTATCATTATTCTCCTCACTGCGTAAAAACACGACCACGCCGCACTCGGCATCAGCAATCATACGCATGGATTCGTAAATACTCCAGGAGTGCGTTGTATCGTGGATATCCAACAGGTCGATAACGGATAAGGGTTCATGCACACGCACTAATGTTTCGGTATCGGGTGCAATATCGCCTTTCGACAGAGCAAGATGAATCATTCCAGCTGTCTCATCACGGTAGGCGGTCAGAAAAAAATGACCGTATACTGTTTCAATAGTACGTTCAGCAACCCGCGTTATCAGGCTTTCCGTGAGACTGCGGTAATGAATTAAGTCTGCAATTGTCCCGATTTTAAGTTGATGTTTTTCAGAAAATTCGATTAAATCGGGCAATCTTGCCATGCTGCCGTCCGCCTTCAGAATCTCGCAGATGACCGACGCAGATGTCAGACCGGCCATTCTGGCCAGATCACAGCCGGCTTCCGTATGTCCTGCCCGTGCGAGAACGCCGCCTTTCTGCGCCATTAACGGAAAAATATGGCCCGGCTGCACGATATCTTCAGCCTGTGCATCCGCTTTGACCGCCGCCCGTATTGTCGTGGCGCGGTCTGCTGCTGAAATACCCGTTGTAACGCCGCTTGCCGCTTCGATAGATAAAGTAAAATTGGTACCATGCGGGGAACGATTGGCAGACACCATTAAGGGCAGATTCAACTGTCGGCAGCGTTCTTCTGTTAATGTCAGACAAATAAGTCCTCTACCGTAAGTAGCCATAAAATTAATGGCTTCCGGTGTTACAAAGTCGGCGGCGAGAACCAGATCGCCTTCATTTTCACGATCTTCTTCGTCGACGAGGATAACCATCCTGCCGGATTTTAATTCAGCAATAATTGCTTCAACGGTACTGATTTTCATTTTCCCGGTTTCCTGAATGAACCAATAGGCTCTCGACATAGCGTGCCAACATATCCACTTCCAAATTAACTTGTGTACCTGGTTTTAATGTATTTAAAGTTGTGTGGGACAAAGTATGCGGTATTAAGTTGACGGAAAATTCATCATTCACGATCTGATTAACCGTTAAACTGACGCCGTTGACTGTAATCGAACCTTTACAAGTGATATAACGCAGCAAATGTTTCGGTGAACGAACCGTCATCAGGTAATTGTTTCCAACATTATCTGAAGATTCAAACCGGGTGACATTTCCGATTGCATCGACATGCCCACTGACAAGGTGGCCTCCCAACCGGTCAGACAAACGCATGGCTTTTTCAAGATTTACCGGTTGATCAACGTTGTTCAAACCGCAAGTACAACTTAATGTTTCAGGCGAAACGTCCACAGTAAACAACGCACCCGGCAACGCTGTTACAGTCAGGCAAACCCCGTTTACAGCAATACTGTCTCCTATCGAAACATCGCTCATATCCATAGATTCGGGAGAAATATCAAGACTCATGCCACGCACTTCACTGTGCTCTGTGGTATTCACTCTTATTATTTTTCCGGTTGCCTGGATTATCCCTGTAAACATCGCTTCGTTTGATAATAGCTAATTTAAGAATCTTATGGTGTGACACGCTTGAGTATTTCATAGTAGGCGCGTACCGAATTTGTCAACGTTACTGCTTCATCCCCTCGCGCGTGACCATATTTTATTTCTTCAGCATAGTGCTGCTTGTTCAGTAACGGTAACATTTTTTTTAAGTCTATCCATAAATCCGGATTTAAGTTGAAACGTTTAGCCAGTGCTCGCGCATCGATAATCCGCCCATATCCCTGATTATAAGCAGCCAACGCCATCCAGGTACGATCTGGTTCTGAAACACTTTCCGGCAGTTTTTCCTTCAGCAATTTCAAGTAACGCGCACCTGCGAGAATGTTCAGGCGTGAATCTGTTAGATTTTTAATACCCATTCTTCTTGCGGTTTCCCGTGTCAGCATCATAATACCGCTGACACCGGTAGGTGATTTGGCTTTGGGATTCCAATGCGATTCCTGATAGGCTAAAGCAGCCAACAGGCGCCAATCGATACCGGTTATACGGGCTGCCTGAAAAAAATACGGTTTCAGTTCCGGCAGCCGTGAATGAATTTTGTTTTTGAAAAAATAAATATCCCCGGGACTAAGCTGATGGTAAGGTCCATTATAACTATCCAGTAATTGACCCAGAACGCCTTCTTGCTCAATTCTCTCAAAAAACTCACTGACTCTGTCAATTAGCAATTTTTCAGTGTACTTGGGAAATATCCAGCGACTGACAGACACATCCAGTTCAAAAGCACCTCTAACTTTAGGATAAAAATGGTTGGCTTTTTTAATATGAAGCGAATCTGCGACAGTATAGTCAATTTTTCCTTTATCCAGTTTTGCTAATAATGTTTCACTCGACTGCGGAACAGCGGACCATGTTAAATCAGGTATTTCCGTCTTCATTCTCTGCAGTTGATTCTCATGCGTCGAACCGGCCGGGACTTTAACATGCTTTCCAACAAGCTGCTGGATGTCTTTGGGTTCAGAACGGCTGGCGTTAAAAGCAATTTGATGATGCGTATGTAAATAAACCGGACCTAAAATAAAGCGGGAAGTTTGATGCTCGGGAATGTCCAAACCGATAGCCAAATGCGCCTGATGCCGATGCAGCGCAGCTAATGCGGATTCAACCTCGAGCATGATAATAAATCGAATCTCCAAGCCGATTTCCGCTGCGAACTCATTGACTAAATCATACGTGATACCAGAATAATGTCCTTCGGAGTCAATATAAAAATTATCTGTATGCGCAACAGTAATAACCACCAATTCATTAGTCATCGCAAATGGCGACACCGGTTTACCGGTTGGAATACAGCCTGATAGCAAAATGCCGTAAATCGTTACCGCAGCAAGCCTTTTTATCGCTGTACACATAAATAATTTAACTAACTGAATTAATTAAATATCTCAAATAAATAACAAATCAAGCGCGCAAAATGTGCCAATGTCTATGTGAACAGTCTGATATAAATGGCGCGCCCAACACGATTCGAACGTGTGACCCCCGCCTTCGGAGAGCGGTACTCTATCCAACTGAGCTATGGGCGCAAATACGGACTGATAATACGGCAGCCAAGCAAGCCGTATCGAATAAAAAAACGTCAGCATAGCTGCTTTTAAACTGCTCGTCCAATCTGGATGACAATATCATAGGGATTGAATACTAGTTATGGTGAGAAATAACACAATCTATGCTTAGGCATTGGAATTTTTTACAATCTATAATTAGCCCGATAATCAACAAGCTTGTCGATCATAATGAATGCCGTCATGACAGCGGGCGAAGCCTAAAATAAGGTTAATCTCATTGAGGCCAAACATAAGAGTGTTTTCGTCGCTGGCTGGCGCCCTTTCATCGGCTGGATTTGTGGAATCGGGTTACTGTAGGCTTTTGTCCTGCAACCAATGTCAGCCTGGCTGTTTGCGGCATTCGTACCTGATTTTCCTCACCCGCCGCAGATACAAACTGACGGTCTCTATCAACTGGTCCTGTCCATGCTAGGTATGGACGGACTACAGACATTTGAAACACTAAAAGGCGTATCACGGGAAACAAGCCCCTTGAAGGATGACTAAAATTGTATAAAAACTCCAAAACAAGTGATTCACCTGCAATGATTCTACCAACCAATATTATGGCTCAATTAACCTGCCGCCTTGCGTTGCATTTAGAACGAATTGGTATGTTATTGAGCCAATATATGACAACGATCAATCCTTTTCAAACATCAATATTGGTAGCACGCAGCGCATTATTTTCGATAAAAGCTCTGCGTGGCTCAACCACATCGCCCATCAATGTTGTAAAAATCTCATCCGTCAAAATACTGTCTTCGATCTGTGCACGCAGCAGTCTGCGGTTTGCAGGATCCATCGTCGTTTCCCATAATTGCGATGGATTCATTTCACCAAGACCTTTATAACGCTGGATATTAATGCCTTTTTTCGCTTCTTCGAGCAACCATTCAAGTGCCTGCTTAAAGCTGCTGACAAACTGTTTTTTCTCACTACGCTGAATATAGGCGCCTGCCTTTATTAATCCCTCAAACAGTTCATACGTTTTTTTGATCTGAGCATAATCGCCACTATGCAAGAATTCCTGATCCAAATAGCTGACCTGCACATTTCCATGTGACAAGCGCTCGATTCGAAGGCGATAACGCTCGTTCATTTCATCATATTCCGCTTTGATTTCGGTGTCCTGAACATATTCACTCAGGTGTTTTGCACTATTTTTCGCATTTTCCTCGTTACTTAAATCAATTTCAGGTTGATGCAACAATGCATACATAACCGTACTGTCCGTTGAACGGCTCATGCGTTCTATCACAGCCTCTGCTAATAAATATTCTGTGGCAAAATTTTTCAACGTTTCACCTGTCAATGATGGCTTGTCTGGTTCAGCGTAAAATTCCGCATCCGTTAAAGCCAATCCCAAAATATACTGCTTTAGTTCATAGTCGTCTTTGAGATAGCGTTCTTTTTTTCCATATTTGATTTTATAGAGCGGTGGCTGCGCAATATAGATATGGCCTCGTTCAATTAGTTCTGGCATTTGGCGGTAAAAGAATGTCAATAGCAGAGTACGAATATGCGAGCCATCGACATCAGCGTCCGTCATGATAATGATGCGATGGTAGCGCAGTTTGTCCGGGTTATACTCATCCTTGCCAATTCCCGTGCCTAGGGCCGTTATCAGCGCAATAATTTCCTGTGAAGATATCAGTTTGTCGAACCGCGATTTCTCGACGTTCAGAATTTTACCTTTAAGCGGCATGATCGCCTGAAATTTCCGGTCCCGGCCCTGCTTTGCCGATCCACCGGCAGAATCTCCCTCCACCAAGTAAAGTTCACAGAGTTCCGGGTTTTTCTCCTGGCAATCAGCCAATTTTCCGGGTAAACCCATATTATCGAGAACACCTTTACGCCGGGTCAATTCCCGCGCTTTGCGCGCCGCTTCGCGCGCTCTCGCAGCTTCCAGTATTTTGTTACAAATCAGTTTGGCATCAGCCGGATTTTCCAAAAGAAATTCTGACAGTTTTTGAGACACGATTTCTTCAACAACAGGCCTGACTTCCGAGGAAACCAGTTTTTCTTTGGTTTGAGATGAAAATTTCGGTTCAAACAGTTTTACCGAAAGCACGCAAGACAATCCTTCCCGCATATCGTCACCGGTTGTTTCAACCTTGGCTTTTTTTGCCATCTCATTTTTCTCAATATAATTATTGAGCGTCCGCGTCATAGCGGCCCGTAAACCGGTTAAATGCGAACCACCATCTTTTTGCGGAATATTGTTAGTAAAGCATAACACCTGCTCGCTATAGCTGTCGCTCCACTGCATTGCGACTTCTACGGTAATGCTGTCTTTTAATCCCGATGTATAAAAAATACTTGGATGCAAAACAGTTTTGGTACGGTTGATATATTCGACGAAATTTTTGATGCCGCCTGAGAAAGCAAAGATTTCTTCTTTTCCCTGACGTTGATCAATCAGCTGTATTTTGATGCCGTTATTGAGAAAGGAAAGTTCCCGTAGGCGCTTAGCGAAAATATCATAGTGATATTCGACATTGCCGAAAATTTCCTTGCTCGCTAAAAAATGCACTTCAGTACCATGACGTTCAGCGTCACCAACAATTTCCAGCGGTTTAACGGGCACGCCCATACGAAATTCCATTTCATGGATACTGCCGTCACGACGTATTGTCAAACGCAGCCATTCCGACAATGCATTGACGACGGATACGCCGACTCCATGTAAACCGCCTGAAACTTTATAGGATTGATCATCAAACTTTCCGCCGGCATGCAATTCAGTCATGACAATTTCTGCTGCCGAGCGTTGTTGTTCGTCATCCTGCTTGATGCCAGTGGGAATCCCTCTGCCATTATCATGTACACTGACGGAATTGTCTGGATGCAGGATTACAGTAATTTCATCGCAGTAACCTGCTAGTGCTTCATCAATCGCATTATCTACCACCTCAAATACCATATGATGTAAACCTGTACCATCACTGGTATCCCCGATATACATACCGGGACGCTTACGTACAGCATCCAGTCCCTTCAATATTCTGATACTGTCCGAACCATAGTCATTTTTGCTTTCAGGCAAGCTGTTTTTGTCTTTACTCATGTAAGTGCTTTTTTAAAGTTACATCAATGGAATAGTGAATTAGATTCGCATGGGCATGATGACATACTTAAAATCGTCCCGGCCCGGAATCGTAATTAAAACGCTGGAGGATGCGTCGGAAAACGCAAAACGAAATGTATCTACGGATACATAATTTAAGAGATCAGTGAGATAAGTAATATTCAGGCTGTAGTCTATAGCATCGTCATCATAGGTTATGGCCATTTCATCGAATGCTTCCTCCTGCTCAGTATTCTTACAAATGACACTGAGTTTGCTTTTATCGATGAGCAGACGTACGCCTTTCAGTAATTCGTTTGAATTTGAAAGGATGGATACGCGCTGCAATATATGCAGAAAAGACAAACGGTCAAGATCAAAAGTTTTGTCATTTTGAGTCGGGATAGCGCGGCTGAAATTGGGGTATTTTCCGTCAATGACTTTAGAAATCAATACAATGTTTGAAAATTCCAGTATGACTCTTTTGGGAAATATTTCGATCTTGACAGGTGTTTCGTCATCTTTGAGCAGCTTAAGCAGTTCCATGACTGTTTTGCGCGGTAAGATTACTGACAAATTGACATCATTTAATTGAATAGGGGTCGAAGCAAAAGCCAGCCGGTGTGTATCTGTTCCCACAGTAATCAATTCACCGTTGTCTACCGATAATAAAACTCCATTTAAAAAATAGCGGATGTCTTGCTCTGCAATAGCATACTGGACATTGCTCAACAGGTTTCTGATGGTACTTTGCGATAGAGAGATTGTTTCAGTCGATTGATTTTCCTCAGTAATAATCGGGAAATCTTCGGCTGGCAAAATTTGCAGATTGAATAGGCTTTTACCGGATTTAATCTGCAGTTTTTCATCTTTTTTTATCAATGAAACTTCGGCATCAGGATCAAGCGATCGGAGAATATCCTGCATTTTTTTTGCCGATACGGTCAGTGAAAAGTTCTGACTTTTTCCATTTTCAATCGTAGTCGTTGTTTCAATTTGCATCTCCGAATCGGACGTCAGAAAACGAATCTTACCTTCGTTATTTTGAATCAATACATTCGAAAGAATAGGAAACGTCTGCCGTTTTTCAACAATACCCGTTACCAGTTGCAAAGGTTTAATAAGATTTTCCCGGTTTGTTTTAATTAATATCATTGATATAAATATTTGGTAATAGCTAATAAAGTACCGAAAGATCTGTGGATATCCATAATTATTAATTAATAATCAATTTATTATGGTAATAATAACTGTTGAATGAAAGGCGGGTAATACAGTGAATTGTTTGTGGATAACATAAAAAAATAATTTTGTTGACGTGTTATTCACAATTTATTCAAAAGTTATCAACCTGGTTTTCAACCATGTAAATTTATTATTTATTCCTTTTTTTCAACCGCGGAGAATATGCATCAGTGTATTGTAATCACGGTTAATTGCTGGATCGGATGTACGTAATTCATTAATTTTACGATGACCATGAAGTACTGTCGTGTGATCACGACCACCGAACGCTTCGCCGATATCGGGTAAGCTGAGCGTTGTCAGTTCTTTAGCAATAGCCATCGCCATTTGACGCGGTCTGGCCACAATGCGCGATCTTTTTTTCGAATACATCTCAGAAACTTTTATTTTATAGTAATCTGCAACAGTTTTTTGAATGTTTTCAATTGAAATTTGCCGGTTTTGCACCGCGAGCAGATCTTTTAAAGCTTCTTTGGCGATATCGAGCGTAATATCCTGTTCGACAAAACGAGAAAAGGCCATGACCCGTTTTAATGCCCCTTCCAGTTCCCGGACATTCGAGCGGATGTATTTTGCAATAAAAAAAGCAACATTTTCATCGAGTTGTAATTCTTCTTGTTCCGCTTTTTTAATTAGGATGGCCACTCGCATTTCGAGTTCCGGCGGCTCAATGGCTACCGTTAAACCCCAGCCGAAACGCGAAACAAGCCGTTCTTCCAGACCGGAAATTTCCTTGGGGTAAGAATCGCAAGTTATGATCACCTGTTTGTGCGCTTCAATAAGCGCATTGAAAGCATAAAAGAATTCTTCCTGGGTGCGGTTTTTACCACCGAAAAACTGTACATCATCAACGAGTAAAAGATCCAGCGAATGATAATAGAGCTTAAATTGATCGAATGATTTATGTTGATAGGCATTGACAACGTCCGAGACGTATTTTTCCGCATGCACATAGCGGATTTTCGCCTGTTTATTGTTTTCGTGAATCAAATTACCGATTGCCTGGATCAGATGGGTTTTGCCGAGACCGACTCCGCCGTAAATAAAGAGCGGGTTATAGGCAATGCCGGGGGATTCGGCCACTTGAATAGCGCCTGCCCGGGCCAACTGGTTGGCTTTTCCGGTGACGAAATTATCGAAAGTAAAATGGGGATTGAGCTGGCTTGCCGTTCTTTTACCCGGTTTGGGCCGTTCAGGATGTGCTGAAACAACCGTTTTTTTTTCCGTTCGGATGGGTTTGTTCTCAATCTTTGCCGGATCGGCTATTTTCAACTGAAACTGGATGTCTCTTGCAAAATGGGCTTTCGCCATGATTTTAATATGGGTTATGAAATTGTCTTGAACCCATTGCAGCACAAAGCGGTTGGGCGCAATGATGACGACCTCGGCTCCGTTTTCGTGATTGTTTCCTTCCAGATGTAACGGTTTGATCCAGGTGTTGAACTGCTGTGCATTCAATTCATTTTTAAAATGTTCGAGGCAAGACGACCAGAAAGCATTAAATGACTGCATAATTCAGCTGAAATTAAAATTAATCGATATCTGGTGATGAACTGGTTTAAAGAAAAGTTTTTTACGAAATGACAATTTTTTGTCAAATAGTAAATTCAACGTTGTCGATCAACCGGGTTGTTCCAATTCGAGCAGCTGCAAGAACAGCGAGCTTTTGATCATCAGTACTAGCGGGTAACAGGGTTTGCTGATTAACAATCGAAACATAGTCAACACCCCAACCTCTTTCTGAGAGATACTCAACCGCTTTTTTTTCTGATAGTAAAAAACCGTGCTGACCAGATGTTATTTCACTTACGATAGTGTTTAAAACCCGGTAAAGATGGCAGGCTTCTTGGCGTTCAGCTCCGTTCAAATACTGATTGCGGGAACTTAGTGCAAGGCCATCCACTGCGCGAATAATTTCCGTATCCAGAATTTTAATCGGAAAATTGAGTTGTTGCACCATTAATCGAATAATATGTAGCTGCTGGTAGTCCTTTTTTCCAAAGACTGCCATATCTGGTTGAATAATATTCAAAAATTTTAGAACAATGGTAGCAACACCTTGAAAAAACCCCGGGCGGAATTTGCCTTCCAGAGTATCGGCAACCGCGGGTAGTTGCAGCATGATTTCTTGTCGAACAGGAAAAAGATCTTTTTCTTCGGGGGTAAAGACCAAGTCCACGTCCAGATCGCGTAACAATTTACAATCAGCTTCCAGAGAGCGCGGGTATTGATTAAAATCTTCGCTGGGTAAGAACTGGAGTGGATTAACAAAAATGCTGACGACGACAAAATCAGCGTTTTTTTTTGCTCTTTTGACCAGCGCCAGATGTCCCTCATGCAGGTTGCCCATAGTGGGTACAAAAGCAATATTTTGTACATTTTTCAGTGTACTGCGCAGCGCTGTTATGGTTTTTACAATTTTCAATTTTGAAAGGGGTTGTTATTGGAATTCGTGTGTTTTATCAGGAAATAGGCCTGTTTTGACCGCTTTGACGTAGTTGCGAACAGCGTCCTGGATACTATCAGACTCAACCATAAAATCTTTGACAAATCTGGCTTTATTACCCTGATACAATCCCAGCATGTCATGTAGTACAAGTACTTGTGCTGAGCAATCCGCACCTGCTCCGATGCCGATTGTGGGAATTGATACCGTTGCTGTAATTTGTCTTGCGAGTGGTGCGGGTACCAATTCCATCAGTAACATTGCAGCACCTGATTTTTCAAGTGCCTTTGCTTCGCTTATTAATCGGTTTGCCGCATTTTCTGTATTACCCTGAATTTTATAGCCGCCCAATAAATGAATAGATTGTGGTGTTAGACCTATGTGCGCACATACCGGTATTCCACGTTGTGTTAAAAATTGGATTGTGTCTGTCATAACATGCCCGCCCTCTATTTTAACCATCTGGGCACCAACCGCCATGATCTGGCATGCATTTTCAAAAGCGCGTTCGGGTGATAACTGCGCGGTACCAAAGGGCATGTCTGCCATAATAAAAGCTTTTTCGGCACCGCGTGTAACACAGCGCGTGTGATAAATCATGTGATCCAGCGTAACAGGCAGTGTTGTTTCTTCTCCCTGAATGACGTTTCCCAGCGAATCACCGACCAGCAGAACGTCAACACCGCATACGTCGAGTAATCTGGAAAAAATTGCATCGTAACAGGTCAATACAGTGAATTTTTCACCATTTTGATACATTTTCAGTAAAGTACTGATAGAAGTTCTCATGTGGGTGGTTTGATTATCGGGCTTTTATTGACGAGAAAAACTATTTTTCGAGCCGCGTTATAACTTGATCGGAACAAGCGGCAATCAGTTGATTGATTTTACCATGTCCTGGAATGTAGCAATCTGGTGCGATTTCCATTAATGGATAAAGTACGAACGCGCGCTGTATCATGCGTGGATGCGGTATCGTCAAATCATTGCTGTTTAATTGCAAGGCACCGTAGAGCAAAATATCTAGATCGAGAGTACGCGGCGCATTGCGGAAATCACGCACGCGACCATGCCGCTGCTCAATGGCTAATAGGGCATTGAGTAGTTCGACCGGTGTCAATCCGGTATCTATTTTTGCGACTGCATTGATATAGTCAGGCTGCTCTTGTGGTGCGATGGGCGCGCTTTTATATAGTGAAGAGTGTTGTATCAGAGATGTTTTCGGAAGTGCGGCTATTTCCTGACAAGCAGTCTTTATCTGCTTGAGAGGGTTATCAAGATTGCTGCCTAGTGCAATAAAGGCAGTACTGTTTTGTCTATCGTTTTGGTGCATCATCAGGATACGGCTTTTTCTTTGTCAGCTGAAACCGGTATTTGATCCGCAGAAGCTGTGTCAGAAGCCGGTTTACGTCGG
This sequence comes from Burkholderiales bacterium, assembly GCA_024235755.1. Classification (GTDB taxonomy): domain Bacteria; phylum Pseudomonadota; class Gammaproteobacteria; order Burkholderiales; family Nitrosomonadaceae; genus Nitrosomonas. The sequence goes on from JACKLV010000010.1 coordinate 68,230, forward strand.
GTGCGTTTTTTGCGTTTTCTGGTTGAAGACGGTTTGGGAATCATTTTCGCCCGATTATCCGGATCGGCTGCGACAAAACTTTTCCACCATATTGCTAATTCCGGATTCATTTCTCCGCTTTCGGAGCGCAGCAGCATGAAATCGTAAGCGGCCCGAAAACGGGGGTGAGAAATCAGTCGGAGCGGTTTGCGACCAACCAGAGATTCAAATCGCGGTTGCATTAACCAGATTTCTGTAATGGTGGCGCTGAAACGGCGCGGGATAGCAATATTTTTTTGTTGACTGGACAATACATCCTCAATTGCTCGATATAATGCCGTGAGTAGCTTTTCACCTGAATTTTTGTAGTTGTTCCAGGTAGTCAGCACTTCGTGCCATAATAATGATGCAAATAAAAAAGCCGGTGATACGTGCTTATCCTGTTGAATTCTTTCGTCAGTATTTTTTAGAGCCAGCGTGATAAAACGTTCTCCTAGCGGTTGTTCCAGAATGACATCGAGCATTGGCAACAGACCATGGTGCAGACCGCGCTGACGCAGGTCGACCACACAAGAGAGTGCGTGACCAGATAGCAACAATTTTAGCATTTCATCAAGCAAGCGTGCTGGAGGGACGTTTTGTAATAACGGCGCCAGATCGCCGATGGGTTCCGCAGTAAGCGGATCAATCTGCATCTCGAGCTTGGCCGCAAGTCGTACTGCTCTGAGCATACGGACTGGATCTTCCCGGTAGCGGGTTACGGGGTCACCTATGATGCGTAACGTTTTGGCTTTGAGATCGGTATAACCATCGAGGTAATCGTGAATTTCTTCGCTGAAAGGATCGTAAAAAAGTGCATTCAAAGTGAAATCGCGCCGTGCGGCATCTTCTTCCTGGCTGCCAAAGACATTATCACGTAGTAGTCTTCCATGTTGATCAGTATAGTTTTTTATTCCTGATACAGCATTGTCGTCGGGCAATGGACCGCGAAATGTAGATACCTCAACCGTTTCGTTTCCGCACATGACATGCACCAGACGAAAGCGTCGGCCAATAATTCGGGAACGTTTGAACAAACCACGGGCTTGTTCGGGCGTTGCATTTGTAGCGATGTCGAAATCTTTGGGCTTGAGTCCAAGCAGCAAGTCTCTGACAGCACCGCCAACAATGAATGCTGAGAAACCGGCTTTTTGCAGCCCGTGGGCGACTTTTAGTGCGCACGGGCTGATCAGATTGCGGTTTATTCCGTGATTGCTGGGCGGTATTATGCTTAGCTGCGTATTAGCAGTATGAGATGAAATTTTTCGTTTGAAGACTTGATGAAGAAATTTTCGGATCATTGTAAAACATTAAAAATATCCATTATGGATTATACACTGGGTGTCCATCTGATATGACTTGTCTTAATATGAATTAATAGCGCGCTAATCTCGGGTTTTGGGCAGTATTCGGATAAAGCTTAGGCGCATTCATTTTGAACCAAACACTGTTTTGCTTGCTGCTGCTTTTTATCCAATCTGTAATTTGACTGGTTCAACCAATGATATCCGGCGTGGTTATTCAAACAGTGATGAAAAACCTATTTACAGGTAAATCTAGATTATGGATTCAAGCTACTGAAGAAATTATCAGTCTGCTAAAGAAATGTACCATTGCTCTACAAGATTTTCAGCAGATAAGGTTTGGGTTTGAAAACGGTGAGAAATACTACAATAGAGGAAAATTTATGTTGTTGATTACTTCATATTTCTGACAATATGAAGTAATCATACATTGTATGCTGAGTAATGATTAACCTGTTCCGCCCATCCCATTTAAAGAAACCATTGGTACTGCAGACGGCCCCGTTTTAATAACTGAATTTGTGATAGCGTATTCTTTCAATTTGGTAATCTCCAAGTAGTAAACAACTGTGAAAAGAATCTAAAAACATTCTTGGTTTCATGTTCTGTATATTCTGAGGAGATTGAAAATGGTTCAAATCAAAAATAGGTTGTAATTGTTTTTTGATAGCAGCTGCTGGTTTTGAAGAAAATAGCGCGTCTCGTGCTATTTTTTAATACGTTCTTGAAGATTCAGCCTAAATTTGAGATGTTGAATTGCGATTTAAGATTGACCGGACAATTGCTCATCCAGCAGCTCAATCCAGTGCCGGACAGGTAGTGGGGTGCCGCTTTGCAAATGCAGCAAACAGCCGATATTACCGGTAGCAATTTTTTCCGGCTGGCCGGATTCAAGCGCGGTCACCTTGTTGTGAAGTAATTGTTGTGACAGCTCGGGTTGCAGTATGGAATAGGTTCCGGCGGAACCGCAGCACAGATGGTTATCGGGCACATAGGTAAGCTGAAAACCGGCGGCTCGCAGAATTTGCTCAGCCTGATCGCGGACTTGTTGGCCGTGTTGAAGCGTACAAGGGGAATGAAACGCAAGTCTGGTAGCCATAGCGCTGGATTTTCGCTTGCTTAAAAGCTGTTCGAGAGCTGCTTGTTCAGTTGCCAGAATTTCGCTGATATCTTTGGTAATGGCTGAGATGCGTGCGGCTTTATCCGCAAAAGCTGGATCGTGACGCAGGATATGGCCGTATTCTTTGACAGTAACGCCGCAGCCGCTGGCGGTCATGACAATGGCTTCGATTTCATTACGCGTAATAAAAGGCCACCAGGCGTCAATATTTTTGCGCATGGCCTCCATACCGTCAGTTTGTGCATTCAAATGATAAGCGAGCGCCCCGCAACAACCTGCTTGCGCAGACTGGATCAATGATATATTTAGCGCATCCAGAACACGGGCGGTGGCTGGATTGATGTTAGGCGACAGTGTCGGCTGTACACAGCCATCAAGCACCATCATTTTACGTTTATGGCGCGTTGCCGGCCACTGCTTGTCGGACTCACATGTTATTGGAACTTTACGTTTCAAACTTGCAGGTAACAGCGGACGTATCATCTGTCCGGTTTTGATTAAGGGTTTAAACAACAGCGGATTTGGCAAAATCTTGCGTAGCAGGTAACGCAGTATATTTTTTCCGGCGGATCTTCTAATTTGTTTTTCAAGCAAATCGCGGCTGATATCGACCAGTTCGGCATAGCGCACACCGGATGGACAGGTGGTTTCACATGCGCGACAGGTCAGACAGCGGTCCAGGTGCAACTGGGTTTTTTGGCTGACAGGCTGGCCTTCGAGCATTTGCTTCATCAAATAAATGCGTCCGCGTGGACTGTCGAGTTCGTCCCCTAGCAGCTGGTAAGTTGGACAGGTGGCCAGACAGAATCCGCAGTGGACGCAGCTGCGCAGAATAGCGTCTGCTTCTTTTCCTTGTGGAGAGTCTTTAATAAAGTCGGCGAGTCTGGTTTGCATGTGAATTGTAATTTTAAAATTCTGGATAAAGGCGGCCCGGGTTCAGTATACCGGCAGGATCGAATTTCTGTTTCAATCGTTGGTGAATGCCGGCCAGTGCGGGACTAAGCTCTTGAAATACCGGAATAGCGCAATTATGTCTGCGGAAAAGTGTGGCATGGCCGCCTGCTTTTTGTGCTGCCTGACGGATAGTATCGACAGGCGACTCTTTAGGACAGGTGAGCCAGCGTAGGGCACCGTTCCATTCAATCAATTGTTTTGTCTGTGATAAGGATAAGGGAGGTGTTGTGGACTTAACTGACAGCCGCCACAGCGGTACTGGCGGTTTAAAAAAGTCGTGTGAGTGCTCGCGCACCGATTTCCAGAAAGCATCGCCTGCCGGGTAAGCTTCGCCGCCAAGTTGTGTATGTGCGGCGCGTACGGCTGATTCTGCACCGGATAGGCGCATGTACAACCTTTCATTGACATGACAGGTTGCGGAAACGGACAATGGTTTACCGGCCCAGCGGTTCATGTATTCAATCGCTTCCGTCTCACCCATTTCCAAGCAAATAGTCTGCTCAACCGTCGGTAGCGGCAGCACTTTCAGTGAAACTTCTAGCAGTATGCCAAGAGTGCCCATCGCGCCGACCATCAGACGGGACACATCGTAACCGGCAACATTTTTCATCACTTGGCCGCCAAAATGCAGATCGTGTCCGGTGCCATCAAGGATACGTACGCCGAGCACGAAGTCACGCACGGCCCCCGCCGATGCACGGCGCGGGCCGGATAGCCCGGCGGCTACGCATCCGCCGAGCGTGGCTGTTTCGGAAAAATAAGGGGGCTCGAATGCCAGCATCTGGCTATTTTGACGTAGCAATGATTCTATTTCAGCCAGTGGTGTGCCGGCGCGGGCTGTGATAACCAGTTCCGTCGGTTCATATTCTGTAATACCTTGATACGGCGAAACATCCAGTATTTTGGCATGTTCTGAAGGAGGATGGCCGTAAAAAGACTTGCTGCCGCCGCCCCGTATGTGCAACGGCTGGCTGTTTTCTGCTGCTGCGCGTACGGTTGCTGAAAATTGATCGATAATGACCTGTTGCATAAAAAAATGAAGTAGTAAAACTCAAAAGCGGGGCAGATCAGGAAATTTTTCCGAGCCGCTGTGTACATGCATGGCACCTAGTTCCGCGCAACGATGAAGCGTTGGTACGGCTTTTCCAGGATTTAACAAGCCCTGAGGATCAAAAGCCGCCTTGACGCTGTGAAACAGGGTCAGTTCGTTCGGCGCGAATTGGGTACACATTTGATTGATTTTTTCCATGCCTACACCATGTTCGCCGGTGATCGTGCCTCCGGCGTGAATACACATTTCCAGAATCTTTCCACCGAATTCCTCGGTTTTTTCCAATTCGCCCGGTGTATTGGCATCGTATAGAATCAGCGGATGCAGGTTACCGTCACCCGCGTGAAATACATTCATACAGCGTAAACCGTACTCCTGCGACAATGTTTCAATGCCTTTTAGCACATTTGCCAGATGTTTTCTCGGGATAGTACCGTCCATGCAATAGTAGTCCGGCGAAACCCGGCCTGCAGCAGGGAATGCAGCCTTACGGCCAGCCCATAGGCGCAGCCGTTCCGCCTCGTTCTGCGATGTGGTGATACGGGTCGCGCCACTGGATTTCATAATGGAATGCATGCGTTCGATTTCATCGGCAACTTCTTCGGCAGTGCCGTCCGATTCACACAAAAGAATCGCTTCGGCATTTAAATCATAACCGGCGTGCAAAAATGCCTCGACGGCATGGATTGTAATTTTATCCATCATTTCCATGCCGGCCGGGATAATGCCGGCAGCAATGACGTTGGCTACGGCCTGGCCTGCTTTTTGAATATCTTCGAAAGTGGCCATGACAAGCTGTGCTTTTTCAGGGACAGGTATCAGCTTGACTGTAATCTCGGTTACGATTCCGAGCATGCCTTCACTGCCGGTCATTAATGCAAGCAGATCAAAACCCGGACTATCCAGGCTGTCTCCCCCAATTTCCAGACTTTCACCATCGATAGTGAGCACGCGCAGTTTGAGAATATTATGCACGGTCAAACCGTATTTTAGACAATGTACGCCACCGGAATTTTCCGCAACATTACCGCCGATTGAACAGGCGATCTGCGATGACGGGTCGGGCGCGTAATAGAGGCCATATGGTCTGGTTGCATCGCTGATAGCGAGATTTCTGACACCCGGTTGCACTCTTGCGGTGCGCGTAAGCGGATCAATTTCCAGAATTTGATTTAATTTTGCCAGAGACATTAATACGCCTTTGGCATGGGGCAATGCGCCGCCCGATAGTCCTGTGCCCGCACCACGTGCGACAACCGGGGTTTGCGTGGCATGGCACAGTTGCAGAATCTGAGCGATTTGCGATTCCGTTTGCGGCAGCACGACGATCATGGGTGTTTGCCGGTAAGCGGACAGGCCGTCGCATTCATAGGGCCTAAGGTCTTCCGTTTCGTGCAATACGGATTCCTGTGGTAAAAAAGTTCGCAGTTGTTTAATTAAATCGATAGGCATATTTGATGCACTGAAATTACAGGTCATTCCGTTTTTTTCGTTATTTCATGATTTGCCAGCTTTTCGAGCATTGTTACAATGGCCGAATTATCCCATTTGGCGCCGCCATGCGCGATGCAGGCATTATACAGTTCGTGAACCGTTGCTGTATTGGGCAACGCGATACCGAGTGCTGAAGCGCTGGTGAGGACGATGTCAAGATCTTTTTGCTGCAACTCAATTTTGAATCCTGGATGAAAACGGCGTTCAATCATCCGTTCACCGTGAACCTCCAGTACCCGAGATCCGGCAAAACCACCCATCAATGCCTGTCGTACTTTTTGAGGATCTGCTCCTGCTTTGGAGACAAACAAAAGCGCTTCGCCCACGGCTTCAATGGTTAAGGAGACAATAATTTGATTGGCAATTTTGCAAACTTGCCCCGCACCGATTTCGCCAATATGAGTGACTTGTTTCCCCATTAATTCGAGCACGGGTTTGATGCGTTCGAAGATCGCTTCTTCAGCACCGACCATAATGGTTAACGCAGCATTTTGTGCGCCGATATCGCCGCCAGATACAGGTGCGTCGGCGTAATCATGCCCGATATCATTGATTTTTGACGCAAATACTCGTGTCGCCAGAGGAGAAATTGTACTCATGTCGATAACGACGCGACGTGCTCCGAATTGCCCGGAATCAGCCTGCAATCCGGAAACAATACCGTGTTCGCCAAACAGCACAGCCTCTACATCGGGTGTATCAGGCAACATCGTAATAATCATATCCGCTTGCTGCGCCACTTCCCTCGGCGTGGCAAACGCAATGCCGCCAATGGCGATGAGGTCATCCGGCACGCCGCTGCGTGTGTGAAGAAATACGGTATGTTCACTACGGAGCAAGTGCCCTGCCATGGGTTTTCCCATGATGCCGAGACCGATAAAACCGATATTTGCCATACTATGTTTTTGCGTACTGTAAAAAAGCAGTTATTTGTTGTTAATTAGTATAAAGATATTCACAAATGTTGTCTGTATGCGTGTTTCATTATTGTGATGTTATGTGAAACCCTGTAAATTTGGGGTGAGCGTTATTCCCGGATAATAGAATGGTTAAAATTAATTTACGGTTAATGCGTAACCGCTGGTATGGCATCGTGTGGTTGTTTGGCATTTTGCTGCTGAACGGCTGCCAGTCGTTTTTGTCCAGATCGGTAGATGAACCTGTTTCTGCCGCTAATACAATACCGATGCCAGTGGCAAGCCATCAATTCAGTTTTGATCCATTCCGTGATGATGTGGTTGGCAGCATCCAGGTCGTTACCGCCAGGTATGAAGATACGCTTTCAGATATAGCCAGACGGTTCAATCTGGGATACGAAGAGATCGTTGCCGCGAATCCGGATGTTGATCCTTGGTTGCCGGGGGTGGGTACACGGATCATCATTCCCACTCAATTTGTTTTGCCGGCGGGACCGCGCGAAGGGGTTGTAATCAACCTGGCAGCGATGCGGCTGTTTTATTTTCCAAAAGTTGAAGACGGCGAGTTGCAGAAGGTCATTACCCACCCTGTGGGTATCGGGCGTTTGCAATGGAAGACTCCGGAAGGTATAACCCGGATTACCGTCAAAGACGAAAATCCGGTCTGGAGACCGACACCATCGATTCATAAAGAATATGCCAGAAACGGTAATCCGCTGCCTGCTGCCGTTCCGCCGGGTCCGGACAACCCCATGGGTACGCATGTGTTAAGATTGGCTTGGCCGACTTATGCGATTCACGGCACCAATAAACCGCCAAGTATAGGATTGCGCGGTAGTTTCGGGTGTATCCGTATGTACCCGGAAGATATCGTGGGTTTATTTAACGATGTTGCCGTCGGCACGCCGGTACGCGTGGTTAATCAACCCCGTCTGCTTGGCTGGCGTGACAATCGGTTGTATATACAGACTTATCCTGTGCTGGAAGACGACAAGCGCAATCATGACAAGCTGTTCGCCAGATTAATGAAAGAAACACGTTCTGCGCTGAAAGCGCAAATCAACGCGCGTCCTCATCAACAGCTCAACGAGCCTTTACTTAACGAATTAATTCTCAATCCACGCTCTACTGCAGTGCCTGTTACGGATACGGATATTTTGCTGCAAGCGTATTTGGGACAGGCGCAACATGTGCAAAACACCTTACCCTTTAACGCAACCTGGGCAGGTGATTTCAATGAAAACTATACTACGGCTGAAATACAGGAATCCGGGCAGGTTCAATAAGATATTTTGTTTTGAATTAGAATCGGTAAATTTTAATATTCAATCGAGTAATGCAGAAAAAGGCTGGTTTGCCTGATAACATCAAAGTTCCGAGTTGTAAGCAGCCATTCTTGACATAATGAATTATGTTAGTCTTTAAGTATTTGATTAAATTGTTACAGCTATTCTGCGGGAGGTAATAAAATAAATGCCAAACCTGCGGCAAATTTCTATTGAACGGGCATGCGCTATGCTTTCAACCATCCGGGAATTTAGTGCTTTGTCTTCTTCCGACCTGATTGAAATCGCCAATGTTTGTCATTGGCCTTGGTATCGTGAAAAAGAGGAAATCATTCATTTTCATGATAGTTCGAATAGTGTGTTTTTTATCGTGCGGGGAGAGATCCGCGTTGTTTATCATTCCCTTTCAGGCCATGAAGTGATTCTATGTGATTTACCGGCAGGAGAAATGTTTGGAGAGCTGACAGCGATTGACGGCCGGTCGCGTTCGGCGACCGTTCTTGCAAAAACAAGTACGCTGCTGGCATCGATGACAGCAACCGATTTTATGGAGATTATTTTTTCAAATCGTTGTGTTGCCGAAGCTATTTTAAAGCGTTTGACAAGCGAAGTGCGCAGACTGACCGACCGTGTGTACGATTTCAGTACGCTTGCAGTCAATAATCGCATACAAGCAGAGTTATTGCGCATCGCCAGAAAAAATATGACGGGACCGAATACTGCCGTGATTTCACCGGCACCAACACATTTTGATATTGCTAATCTGGTCAGCACTCACCGTGAAGCGGTAACACGCGAGCTTGGCAGTTTAACAAAGAAAAAAGTTGTTTTGCGCCAAGGACATGATTTGCATATTCTTGATATTGCCAAGCTGGTGGATATGGTCAATATGGTGCGAGGAAGCCTTTAGCAGGCTGTTAATTTGTTTTACTCTGATTTTACTCGGCACAAATAGTACCTCGCTAACTATTTTTATCGCTTCAACGTGGGTTAAGGCCAGAATCATGGCCCGGCATACCCAGTGATTCCTCGAATTCCAGCCTTGCTTCGTCGATGGCATCCAGGATCTGTTTTTTAAATTCATCGCGGGAATAGTGTTCTTCCAGTTTTAATAATAAGTGCTCGACACCGAGGCCGACGGAGATGCCGCCGATGATGCCACCGATCGTAGCTCCGATCGCAGTACCAATACCTGGAAAAACGGAACCGATGGCAGCACCGCTGGCAGCGCCAGCCGCTGCGCCTCCAAGCACACTGGCTGCTTTTCCGGCGGCGACTTTAACCAATGCCTTAGCGCCCAGACTGATTGCACCCTTGGCAATGACTTTTCCGGTGACTTTTCCGGCGATCGCACCGGTAATTGCACCAGCCGCACCAATGCCGCCTGAAATCAGCAAACGATTTTCCAGATTGACGATTACGCTGTTGCTCGGTGGTTCCTTGATGGCATCCAATGGAGAATACTGAATGATTTCAGGTTGTTGCGTTTCTGGTTTGATCTGGTTTTCGGTCAGTATCGAGTTGATTTTTTCCAGATATTCAGCACGTAGTTGCTCATTTTTGCGTAATGCGTCTTCAATGGACTGTTGCACAGGACCAAATGCGTTGCCCTGCATCAGGTAGGCTTCAAGTCTTTCAATCATCCAGTTTTCCAGCTTGCCGGTCGCCAACGCTACGATACGTTCATATTCTCCTGGCAGGCTGTAATACCAGTCAAGATAGTCGTCTACATTTTGCGCCATCAACATAAAGCTCTGATCCGTGGTTTTTCTGAGTTGATGAATCGATGACTCAAGTTCGTGGACTACTTCAAGATAAGCCTGCCGGGTTTGCGCGATGGTGCCTGGTTTGTAATAATCATCGCCAATTTTTTCCAGCGATTCGATTTTTTCTGCAACGGCTACTTGAGTCTCCTGCAGATACTCAACAATCCTGGGGGTCGAACGTAGCCAGGCATCGACATATACAATTGACGGTACGTAAATAAACAGCATGAAAAAAGTCATTAGTGCAGAAGCCACAGCAAGCGAGCGTGGCGGAATGCGCGCGGGAACATCCACGTCCTGTAATGGCGAAAGCACACGGCGATATTCGGATAGCGGTACCATAAAGCTGGAAATAGCAAGTGCAATATTGTAAAAAAGCACGGCACTACCCAGAAAAACTGCGACCAGAAAAATAATGTCGTTCAATGAATGCAGATTGCCCAGGATGTAAGCTTTCAATCCTTCGATAAAACCCAGCAGACGAGAGGCTTCCAGAATAAGAATGCTCTGGCTTGCACCATCAATACCAAGGCTACGCGATGCGATTGCTTCGGTTAACGAGGCATATGATGGATATCCGCTTGCCAGCTTGACATAGAGTACATAAAACGCGGCCATTGCCAGCGCAGTTGCCCAGCGCGACCAGATCAGGGATTTGTGCAATGCAATGTAGGGTTTGAATTCCCGGGCTGCAAGCGGTGCTAAAACAGCATAAAAGCAGGTAAACACAGGCACGGTCAAAAAAAAGACAACCCATTCGATTTTTTGCGTAACACCCAAATAAAATACCAGTAAAAATGTAAATGTGACCGACCAGAGTGCCCAGCCGATATAGGGTAAAATTCGCTTGTTCAAAAACCAGTATAAAATGCCAAGATTGCGAAATTGATTGGCGCGGTGAATGCGTTGGATAGTGACTGAATAAGCCGCTGCCATGTACAAAGGTATGCCGAATAGAAGCGTCACCAGCAATGCAAACCATAATTGCTGGTCGGGAATCATCCCTCCCGCATGATAAGCGAATACCAGCCAGCCAAGCGATAAAACCCAAAAGATAATTATTCTGTTGATTGAAGCCATGAAATCAATATTCTCATTCCTTTCCTTTTATCAAATGACTGACAAATGCAGTATGCTTATTATAGCGGCCAAAACCAGATAAGCATCGGGATACTCACGCTGACAACCAGAATTTCCAAAGGCAGTCCAAGCCGCCAGTAATCGCCGAAGCGAAAACCGCCGGGTCCGAGGATCAATGTATTGTTTTGATGGCCGATCGGTGTCAGAAACGCGCAAGAAGCGCCCACTGCTACAGCCATCAGAAAAGCATCGGGATTGACGCCAAGCTGATTAGCGGTGCCCAGCGCTATCGGGCACATGACCGCGGCTGTGGCGGCATTGTTCATCACATCCGATAATGTCATGGTCACGATCAAAATGAGTCCCAATGCGATAACTGTATGTCCCTGGGCCACGCTTTCGAGTAATCCCCGCGCAATTAAATCTGCCACACCGGTGCTTTGCATTGCGTTTGCTACCGGAATCAGTGCCGCCAGTAAAACGATAACTGACCAGTCTATTACTTGATAGGCACTGCGCAACGGTACAATCTGCAAAGCAGTTACCGCCAGCACACCGTACAAAAATGCAATGGCTGGCGGCAATACTCCAGAAACAATAATGCCAATCGCTGACATCATGATCAGGCCGCTCAATAGAGCCTTGCGTTTATCTGGAATACGCAAGGTTCTTTCAGCAAGCGGCACACAACCCGTAATTTCGGCAAACTCGGCGAGCGCATCCGGCGGACCCTGCAGCAATAATACGTCACCAGCCCTGAATTGAATGGTACGTAAACGCGCCATGGTACGGCTTCCGGTACGTGACAATGCCAGTAGGTTTACACCGTAGTGCGTGCGCAGCTCGATTGTCCTGGGCGATCGGTTTACCAGCAGCGAAGCGGGCAGCACGACATACTCTGCCAAAATGAGTTCGTTTGATACGGGTTTTTTTTCTTTTTCGTTATCCTGTATTTCATCATCTAGCGGTGCCTTTTTTGTGGTTTTTTTTGTCGCTGAATCGACATCTTCTGATGGCTGTTCTTCCGTTTTTGCTTCCTCCAGCACCAAACCCAAACTGGACAAGGCGTTGGCTAGCGGTTCCGCTTCCGCTTCAATGATCAGGATATCGTTAGCATAAATTTTTCGGCTCAAGCTTGCGGGTGTCACGCGAACGTCGTTACGCACCAAGCCGACGACCTGAGCGTCTGCTGCATCTAATGCCGCTTCGATTTCTCGCAGCCGCATACCGACAGCTTTGCTGTCTTCAGGGACACGCGCTTCTGTCAAATACGCGCTGAGATCGAATCCTTCGGAACCGGCCTGCTTGCGTATCGGGACGAGCCGCCAGCCAAACAGGGTGATAAACAGTACGCCAATCAGCGCAACAGTCAGCCCTACGGGGGTAAAATCAAACATGGAGAAATACCCAAGTTCTGTTGTTTCAGCTCGAATGCCGGAAACAATCAGATTGGGTGGCGTACCGATTAACGTGGTCATTCCGCCCAGAATCGAACCGAAAGCAACTGGCATCAAGATTTGTCCGGGTGGCAGGTTCAGCCGGGACGCCGTCTGTAATGCAACGGGGATCAGAATCGCCAATGCGCCCACGTTGTTCATAAAACCGGAAAGTACTGCAGCCAGACAGGTTAAAGCAATCATCGATAATGTCGGGCCTGCTTTCACTGGCAACAACCATCGCGTGAGCCAGTCAACGGCTCCCGAATTTTGCAGTCCCGCGCTTAAAATCAGAATACACGCGACGGTAATTACGGCGGGATGACTGAATCCGAGAAAAGCATCTGAGTAATTGACTAGGCCAGTCGTTACACAGGCCAGCAAAGCACCGATAGCAACCATGTCATGGCGCCAGCGACCCCACAAAAACAAAGCGGCGGTTATCAGCAATATGCCGGTTATCAGCAGCTGTTCGGCTGCAAACTGATTGCTAGGCATTCATACTCAGCATTACCAACCGTCTTGATAAAGCATTAGAAGTGTGGACGCATTATCGACCAGTCTGGTGATACTGTGACGGTTGAATCGAAGTTCATCCAACTGACGTAATTCTGACGGCAGGATCTCTTTCATGTCGAAATCGAACTGTATCAGTGAAGATACGTGCGTGGCGTTCCGATAAAACTTGCCGGTTTCATCGGTGTTGGAAACCGGATCGTGAATATCGCCGAGTACATGGATGATTTCATTGAGCGACTCCGGTGGTAATGCAGGCGGATAATCGTCAAAAAAGTCATCCGGGACAGGCGCGGAATTAAAAGCGAATGTTTCCAGTCCGAGTGCGGAACCTATCGCCTGCGCCAACCCGCCGCCAAGCGAATGACCGGTTACGATGATTTTTCTGTTCTGTGCACGGCTGACAACATCCCGTGCATAATCCATGGCATCTTCGAACTGCGTATCGACAAGTCCGAATGTAAGCAGGGTGTCAGCAGCCGTATCCAGTGCTAGTTCTGAAAGTTCACTGAGAGAACACGGGAAGTCGCATGTTTCTGTTCCCCGGAAGGCGAGCACTACTTCATCGGTACCGGGATCATAATAAACGCCCGCTTGCATTCCAGAATTGTTGTCTTTTGTATCGACCAGAATCCATTGATCGATCATTGTGTTGTCAAAATCATAAACTGCGTCAGCCAGTTTTGCGTAGGGCAGCGAGCGTCCCAGCAGGTCAACGGCATGGCGTTCTTCCCTCTCGAGCATGCCGTAAGGTTTCCAAGTGACGTTGGGAATAAAATCAGGATTGATATACACCGATATAGAAGAAAGCTCAAATATTGAAAGCTCTGTTGCATCCATTAAAGCCAGGCTGACCACATAACGTTCTGTACCGTATGTACCTGGCACATCAACTTTGGGTAAAGTAAGCAATCCGCTGGTGGTTGAAAAAGACGGACTATCAAGATCGGACGAATTATCCAGCCCCGTGCTCAAAAGCTTGAATTGATTCCGATTATCCGGGTCTGACCACGCCAGTGATGCGGTATAAAACACCATGCCAGTCTGTTCTTTGATAATAATTTTCTGCAGACAAAGAACGCCGTTGTCGAGAATAAAAGTGGCTGGCGCGGTGTGTTCCGTACAATCAACTTCAACTGTCATGGCGCGAACCGGCGCGCTACTGAACAATACACAACCTATCCACATCAACAAGCCAATAAAATACGTATTTTTGGACATAATTATTTCTTTTTGCAGTTTTATTATGTTGAATGACAATTCAGGAAAATTATAACCCTGTATGCCGGATGCGTGATATGCATTTGATTGAAAAATCGCTGCGAACTTGAGTTGAAGGTGTGCGATGGCCTGTACTGTTTACCGGTAGCACTTCCTAACAACTTAATACATGAACTTGATCGTTGCTTGAATAACTGGAAAAATACCTGAACCATTGTTCGAGGGCTATGCCGTGAAAGACCAGATCGTCAATAATCCAGTTTTGCCAATTGAACTTGGTGGGCTCAGTAACGATGACACACAGAGAATTTTGGCTGCTGCAACGCGCCGCGCGTTCAAAAGTGGTGAAAAGCTGATCCGGCAGGGTGAAATCGGTACAAGCATGTTCATTATTTTATTCGGACGGGTTCGTCTGAGTATGCTCCGGGAAGATGGCAGTGAACAGGTTGTCAATATTCTGCAACAGGGAGATCATTTTGGTGAACTGGCATTATTGATAGGCGGCCGCCGCGCAGCGACGGCGACGGCTGTTATGGATACCACGGTTTTGGAAATTTCCAAGCGGGATTTCTATCAACTGATCAAAACAATGCCGGAATTCTCCATTAAACTCAGCCGTACCATCGGGAAATGGCTGCTAGGTGCGCAGACCCGAAAAATTGTACGCCATAAACACAATATTATCGGACTGGTTCGCACAACGGAATTGACATCATTAATCGCACCCTCGATTGTACGTTTTTTTGCCTGTAAGCATAAAACAGTAGAAATTTTTACTGATCGGCTGTCTTTCTGGGAATTAACCGCACATAAAAATATTTTTTCAATCCATGCATTATATCCGTCGACCGATAAAGCACAATTTTTACTGGAATTGGTATCAGCCGCAAAACGCTGCGATCATGTATTCGTCGATTTATATGGTGGACGGGTAACTGCGGAACTCCTGCTGCAATGCGAGCGCATCTGGTGGCTGATTGAACAGAATAGACCGGTCAAGGAAGCATTTACTGAACTGGTGGAAGATTTGCTCCAGCAGCATTTGGAGCTTAAGAGCCGTGTACAGACTGTCTGGATTCAACCAAAATCCTACAATCTGGCCGACAATTCTTTGTACATCATGCCGACAAGCCTGGAGGCGGTACGCTGTATCTACAGCGCTTATAACAATGAAATGCGGCCTGCAGACCTGACGCGCCTTTATCATATTGCCAGAGACGTTCATATGGGGCTGGCGCTGGGCGGCGGCGGTGCGCACGGCATGGCGCATATCGGTGTTATTTCGGCGTTTGAAGAACATGGACTCTATTTTGACCGTGTGGCGGGTACCAGCGCGGGCGCGATTATTGCCGTGGGACTTGCTGCAGGATTTAACCCGAAACATTTGTTAAGTTTGTTTAACAATGAAATGAAACCGTCCGGAGTCATGAGCGTCATACCCAAAATAAGTCAGTTCTATTTGTGGATGCTGTTTCGGTTCGGATTGATAGAGCACAAGCTACGTAAATATCTGAAAGATCTCAGACTCGAGCAATTGTTGTTACCGGTACATACTATTTCAGCAGATCTTATCAGTGGCCAGGCGGTCATTCGCACAAATGGAGAGGCAGTCAACAGCGTACTGGAAAGCATTAATTATCCGGTGTTTGGTAAACCGATCTGGCGTGACGGCCTGGCCCTTGTTGATGGCGGCGTGTTGATAAACGTGCCCAGCTCCGTTCTGAGAAAACAGCATGCGGATTATATCGTCGCCGTCGATGTCGGTACCAAATTGCACCCTACATTCGGAAAAAATAACGCACAGACATTAGAGACCGAAATGAAGCGTGTCGGCTATTTTTCCACGCTAAACCGTGTTCTTGAAGTCAGTTCGCATGAACTGGCCAAATTGCATATGTCGGAAAGCGATTTTTTGTTGACCCCGGATACCTCGGCGTTTCCATTCGCCGATTTTACGCGTGGTGAACAGCTGTTTGACATCGGTTATGATGCCGCACAACAAGTTATGCCGGAATTGAAACAACGCTATGAAGGTTTTGTCGAGATGGAATAATGTTCAATTGCTGCCAATTCAAAGATAAGCATGGGAAAAGACAGTCGCGAATTCGTTCTGAATGGAGCTGTCGCCACAAAGCAAAAACAGATGAAAAAATGGCTGAAATCAGATTTTGAACACCTGGCCACCGAGTCAGATTACACGGTTTAAGCTTCATTGGATATATGAAAATATCTAAAAATCAATGTGCTACAAAAATTAAACGATGATCAGGCCGTAGCTTCCAATTTGTGTGTGCACGGGATTGTGCTATTACTGCGCTACCTGAATTTTGACCACTTAAAGGTATTCCGATGAGCAGTAAAGATGTTTCAGCCGAATCGCTGATATATCCGGCCGTGATGATTATCGTTGTAGGCATGCATTATTTGCTGCTAAACAGCACGCAAAGTATTCAATGGGCTACGTATCTTCCTGTAGCGATAGGTGCGGTATCGATTGCTTTTTTAGAATGGCAATATCCGTTTCGGTATGAATGGTATCCGGATTGCACCGATATCGGCCATGATTTGACTTTCATGCTGTTGGTGCAGGTATTGCTGCCGCGTCTGCTTTCTTTTTTTGTCGCTGTTACGCTGCTGGCAGCCTTGAACCAGAATGAACTGACCGTTAATCTGGGTTGGCCACATGAATGGTCGGTTGTTGCACAGGTTGTTTTGATGCTGCTGGTTGCCGATTTTTTTCGTTACTGGCTGCATCGTGCTGCACATGAATGGGCGCAACCACTGTGGCGTTTGCATGCCGTCCATCATTCACCTAAAAAGTTATACTGGCTGAATGTCGGTCGGTTTCATCCTCTGGAAAAGTCGATTCAATTTCTTTTTGACGCATTTCCATTTATTTTGTTGGGCGTTTCTGCTGAAGTTTTGGCGCTATATTTTATTTTTTACAGTGTCAACGGGTTTTTTCAGCATTGTAATGTCAAATTACAGCTGGGTCCTTTGAATTACATTATTAGCGGGCCCGAACTACACCGATGGCATCATTCCCGGATAATCGCAGAATCGAATACCAATTACGGCAATAACCTGATTATATGGGATACGTTGTTTGGAACCCGGTATCTGCCTGAAAGTCATGAGGTTCAGGAATTGGGATTGCTTAACCGGAACTACCCGATAAGCTTTATTGCGCAAATGAAAACACCGTTTGTCAGCGACCTTGATCAAGGGTGAGCAGAGAATGGACGTGGTCGGTATGTTGTTATCACGGCTTCTGATCAGCTTGAAAATGTTCTGGATCAGGCATTTCTACTGGCGGCCTTTGATTAATCAAACTTTCCGGCCACAGCAGGTACAGGAAAAACTGTTGCAGAAAATACTTGATCGCAACAAACAGACCGATTTTGGTAAAACATACGGATTTGCTGCAATCAAAAACTATTACGATTATCGGCAAGCACTACCCGTGCAAACTTACGAAACGTTGCGCTGTTTGATTGAGCGGCAAGAAGGTACTCGAAGCTCCTGTCTGAACGCCGGACAGCCGGTGTTGTATGCACAAACCAGCGGTACTACCGGAAGACCCAAATATATTCCGATTTTTCCAAAAACGCTCGATCAATACCGCCGCAGTCAGCACTGTGCGGCTTATGCGATTTATTCGGCGTTGCCGAGAGCGTATGCAGGTAAGTTGCTGGCCGTTGTCAGTCCGGCAATCGAGGGATATTTGCCTACCGGTACGCCTTACGGCAGCATGTCCGGCTTGATTTACCGCAGTATGCCTCAATTCGTGACGGCCAGCTATGTCATTCCAATGCAGGTACTCGAGTTGGATGATTATGCGTTGAAATACCATTTGATCGCAGTTTTCGCCCTGGCCGAACAGAACATTACAATGATGGCGACAGCCAATCCGTCCACGCTGCTTAAAATCGTGGAGATAATCAATGCGCGATGGGATACTTTAATTCAGGAAGTTGCGATAGGTAATACCTATGGATTAGTAGCTAGGCCGCAGCGCTCGGAAATGCTAAAAACCTTGAATTACAAAAAAGGAAAGATTGTTTTTGCGGATATCTGGCCTAATCTTCAAGTTGTGACGACCTGGACGGGCGGTAATTGCTCGGTTTTGATTCCGAGTTTACAAAAACAGCTCAGCAGTATGACCCGAATTGTTGAAATGGGTTATTTGAGCAGTGAATTCCGCGGTTCGCTGACAATCGATGCTGTCGGAAACAGGAGTATCCTGGCAATTCATGAAAATTTTTTTGAGTTTGTGGAGCGTGATCGCTGGGAGGATAAAAGCAGGGAATTTTTGACCGTATCAGCTCTGCAGACTGGAAAGCAGTATTATGTATTCGTGACTACCCAGAACGGCCTTTTTCGGTATTTCATTGATGATATTATCGAGGTTGAAGGCTGGTATAACCATACGCCGACTATCCGGTTTGTGCAGAAGGGTAAGGGCGTCGTTAATTTAACCGGTGAGAAGCTCTACGAAAATCAGGTGATTCATGCGGTTTGCGCTATGATGCAACGACTGAAGATTGAGCCGCATTTTTTTATCATGCTAGGCAATCCTGATTTGCAGCAATACACACTCTATATTGCAACTGAGCCGTTTACTGATGCGTCTGCAATACTGGAAAAATATTTAAGCGATCAGAATATTGAGTTTGCCGCCAAACGCCAAAGCGGACGTTTGCGGCAAACTATTGTGCGCTTTGTTTCGGGCGCGGCTGCTGATGCATATAAAAAGTACTGTATCGAACAGGGTCAGCGCGAGAGTCAGTTTAAGTTGCAAAAATTGCAGTCTGTTTATGACTGCGGTTTTGATTTTGAAAATTACGAAATAGACCGGTATGCAGCTTGAACAGATCAGTATGGAACGGCTGGAGATTCCGTTCAAACAGTCTTTCAGTCATGCTGCCGCTAGGCGCAAAACTACCGAAACTGTCATTGTAAAAGCCATTTCTTCAAGCGGTATTGTCGCATATGGAGAAGGATGTCCCAGGCTGTATGTGACCGGAGAGACGACAGTCTCCGCGTTGCAGTTTTTTGAAAAAATCAGTACTGCCATGTATTCCATTCAGAAGCTGGACGATTTAAGGCTTTGGGTGGAAAGCAATCGGATGGAAATCAATGCAAATCCGGCAGCCTGGTGCGCGGTTGAGCTTGCATGTCTGGATTTACTGGCCCGCGAAGCAGGACGGTCAGTAGAATGTTTGTTAGGCTTGCCAGAGTTATCAGGTAGTTTTCAGTATAGCGCAGTAATCGGTGCAGAAGAGCCGGCTGCTTTTACAATTCAGTTGCAACGTTATCTGCAATTGGGATTGACTGATTTCAAGATCAAATTGTCTGGTGACTTCGTACAAGATCAGGAAAATATCACCTTGTTGCGCAATCAGCCTGTACAGTTGGCAGTGCGTCTGGATGCCAATAACTGGGGAACGGATGCAATACAAGTGATTGAATATATCCAAGCGCTGGATTATTCGTTTTGTGGTATCGAGGAACCGTTGTCAGTCAATGATTATGCGGGTTGCAGAAATATCAGCACTGCACTTGAAATGCCGGTTATTCTGGATGAGAGCTTCTTAAACGACGCACATTTTGAAAATCTGATCGATTCTGCCAGTTGCTGGATTATCAATCTACGCGTTTCAAAGATGGGTGGTATTTTGCGTGCATTAGAGGTTGCGGATACGGCTAGAGAATTGGAAGTTCCGCTTGTTATTGGTGCCCATGTGGGTGAAACAAGCATTCTGACCCGTGCTGCACTCACTGTAGCTCATGCCTGCCGCAACCAGGTGATAGCTCAGGAAGGCGCTTTTGGCACCTATCTTCTGGAAAAGGACGTGGTCAGAAATCCATTGATGTTTGGTAAGAAAGGTAATCTGGATGTTTCCCGTTATTGCGGTAAGACCGGTTTTTCAATGAATTATCACTTTCATGAAAGTGGATAACAGCGTGTTGGTAAAAAGCACTCGATTTTATTGTCTAGACAATATATGTTTAAATGCACTGTATCATCAATTTATTAATCAACAGGAGAGATCGATGCCAAGAGCGAGTGCAAGACATATTCTGGTCAAAACAGAGGAAGAATGTACCAACCTGAAGGATGAAATAGTGAATGGCGCGCAGTTTGGTGACCTGGCTGAAAAACATTCGTTATGTCCTTCGGGAAAACAGGGAGGGGAACTGGGTGAATTTGGTCCCGGGCAAATGGTTCAGGAATTTGATACGGTGGTATTCAGTGCGCCGGTCGGCGAAGTACAAGGGCCGGTAAAAACACAATTTGGTTATCATCTTGTAGAAGTCACCGCGCGAAAAGATTGACGAACTAATGAAAGCAGGTGGCAATCGTTTGCTGCCGGTTTTTCCAGGGAGCAATATGCTCCCTTTTTGCTGTTCAATTGATGTTATTTTGTATCGAATATAATGAATGCTGCATCAAAAAATACTCACCGACAGCAAGCAATTAAAATGGCGTTCGCTTTTGTCACGCCATATAAACGGCAAATTGTATATAGTCTGACCGCTTTGCTGTTTACTGCGGCAATTACATTGTCAATTGGACAGGGCATTCGACTGTTGATTGATCAGGGTTTTGCAACCCAGTCAAAAGATTTATTGGGCCAGTATGTGTTGGTTTTTTTATGTCTGGTTTGCGCATTGGCTGTGGGTACATTTACCCGTTATTATTGGGTTACCTGGCTCGGTGAGCGCGTTATTGCAGATATCCGCTGCAAGGTATTCAATCATCTAATTCATTTGCATCCTGGTTTCTTTGAAAACAACCGTGGGCTGGAAATTCAGTCACGCTTGACGGCGGATATGACGTTGCTGCAATCGGTGATTGGCTCGTCAATCTCTTTTGCACTGCGCAATTTGATTATGATGGTCGGCGGCATAATCTGGTTGTTTATCACTAACGCAAAACTTACAGCAATTGTAATAGTCTGCGTCCCATTGGTGGTTGCGCCCATATTGATTTTTGGGCGCAGAGTCCGTGGTTTATCGAGAAAAAGCCAGGACAAAGTGGCCGCTGTCGGCGCCTATGTCGGGGAGATTCTCGGCCAGATAAAAACGGTACAGGCCTATAACCACCAGCCTATTGATCAGCGTAAATTTCACGATTATGTCGAAGAAGCATTTTCCGTTGCGAAGCATCGGACTATACAGCGTGCCTTATTGGTAACAATGGTGATAATACTGGTATTGGGTGCTGTTGGTGTCATGCTTTGGGTTGGTGGTATCGATGTAATCGAAGGCCGTATCAGCGGCGGGGAGCTGGCCGCATTTGTTTTTTACAGTGTAATCGTTGGTTCGGCGGTCGCCTCGATATCCGAAGTTATCGGGGAATTGCAGCGTGCGGCTGGCGCGGCAGAGCGAACTATGGAGTTGCTGCGTGCACGCAATGAAATTACATCACCGCAAACAATACAATTACTTCCCAAGGTTTCGGGCAATATCGAAATTGATCGGATTTCTTTTGCGTATGCGTCGCGCCAGAAAACACCGGCAATCGACATGCTGTCACTACGCATTCGTGCAGGTGAAACGCTAGCGCTAGTAGGACCATCGGGTGCTGGAAAATCAACACTGTTTGATTTGTTGCTTCGTTTTTTTGACTGCCAGACCGGGTGCATCAGGCTAGAAGGCATTGATATACGACAGCTTGATCTTTTTGTCTTGCGGCGTTGTTTTGCACTGGTATCGCAAAATCCTGCGCTGTTTTACGGCACAATATTTGAAAATCTGCAATACGGTGAACCAAATGCAGCGCAAGAGCGCATCGAGACAGCCGCCAAAGCTGCATATGCGCATGAATTTATCATGGAACTACCGCAGGGATACCAGACAAAAATCGGTGATTTGGGGCATGGATTGTCGGGCGGTCAAAAACAAAGACTGGCAATAGCGCGTGCAATACTGGCCGATGCGCCTATTTTGCTGCTGGATGAAGCAACCAGTGCGCTGGATGCACAAAGCGAGTTTTGGGTACAGCAAGCTCTCAAGCGGTTGATGGTCAATCGCACAACGCTGGTTATTGCGCATCGATTGTCAACTGTGCAATCAGCCGACCGGATTGCAGTCCTTAACCGAGGTCGACTGGAGGCTTTGGGTACGCACGCTGAGTTAATCGCAACCAATCATTTATATACGCAGCTGGCGGCTTTGCAATTTCAGACAATAAAGCAGGAAGCTGTGTGAAATGTGGGTTTGAAGGCATGGAGATTGTCGTTAAATTGCCATAAAAACTCAATCAGTTGAAACGGATTGAATCTTGTTTTGTTCATAATTTTTACATTGACTGAAACTGTAGATCAGTATAGAATCCCGCTTTTTTTAAGCGTAGAGAAGATTATAAGGTCTCGTTCCAGGATAGACAGATGGCATCTTGGATAACACTTAAACCGCTTGTGATTGTTCTGCGCTGGCAGTTGTTAATTACAATTGTCGTGACTGGTGCATTGGCACTGCTAATGGATTCGCAATATGCAGTATCGGCGTTTCTCGGAGGAATGGTCAGTATTATCTCCTCAACGGCATTTGCAATAATTGTTTCACGCCATAAGGGCTACACAGCTGGTGGGACAATCAGAACTGCGCTAAGAGCAGAAGCCGTAAAAATTATTTTAACTATTGGCTTGCTGTGGATAGTGTTTAAGACATATGACGATCTAAAAGCATTTGCATTCATTGGCACTTTTATTTTAACGGTGATTACGCACAGCCTGGCATTGTTTGTGTCAGACGATAAAAATACAAATCACGTCAATTAAAACTGAGAATCCTTACCATATAACATAACAGGTTGCGCATGGCAGCAGATACAGAGCTTACCCCAACGAAATATATTGATCATCATTTGACGCACATGATCGTGCAAGTCAATGAAGGCGCATTCTGGGCATTGCACATAGATACTCTGGTAACATCAATACTTCTTGGCATCCTGGGGCTCGGGTCTGTATGGCTCGTTGTGCGCAAGGCAACACCCGGTGTGCCGAGCAAGCGCCAGGCGTTTGTTGAATTAATGATTGAGTTTATAGACAACGAAGTAAAAAATACGTTCCATGGAAACAGGCATGTGTTTGTTGCGCCTACCGCGTTGACAATTTTTATCTGGGTGCTATTGATGAACACCATGGATATTATGCCAATCGATATCACGGCATGGGTCACGGAAAATGTATTTGGCTTGCATTACTGGAAGATTGTGCCTACGACAGATGTCAATACAACATTTGCACTGGCGTTGTCCATATGGTTTTTAATGATTTTCTTCAGTGTAAAGGTTAAGGGGCTCGGCGGATGGATGTACGAATTGTTTTGTACACCTTTCGGGAAGAATCCATTGTTATGGATCTTGAACTTACTCTTTAATTTCATTGAATATGTATCCAAGCCGCTCTCGCATTCACTGCGTTTATTCGGAAATATTTACGCAGGGGAAATCATTTTCTTGTTACTTGGCATGTGGGCAGCGACAGGTGTGGCAGGCGCGTTTTTTGGTGCGATACTCGGTGCGGGCTGGGCAATCTTCCATATTTTGATTGTAACTTTGCAGGCATTTATTTTCATGATGCTTGCAGTGGTTTATATTTCGATGGCGCATGAGTCTCACTAACTAAAAGTTTTTTATTACAGAATCTTTAATCAAAACTAAAGGAAAAGGCATGGAGAATATAGAGTATTTGGCATTGATTCAAGCATATACCGGAATAGGTATTGGTCTGATGATTGGATTGGGAGCAGCTGGTGCTTGTATTGGTGTGGGCGTGATGTGTAGCCGTTTTCTGGAAGGTGCAGCGCGCCAGCCTGAAATGATTCCGATACTGCAAGGTAAAGTGTTTCTGCTGCTCGGTCTGACTGATGCGTCTTTTATTATCGCGGTTGGTTTGGCAATGTTGTTTGCATTTGGTAATCCATTGTTGGCAGTTATTCAATAAATCAATTTTGTTTAGAACCAATATGGGTTGGTCATGAATATTAACTTTACATTAATTTCTCAGGCACTTGCATTTTCAACATTCATCTGGTTTACCGTTAAGTTTGTCTGGCCACCATTGTTAAAAGCAATTGAAGAGCGTCAAAAAACGATTGCAGATGGTCTCGCGGCTGGAGAACGTGGCCGTCATGAACTGGAGCTGGCTAGCCAGCGTTCATCAGAAATTCTAAAAGATGCCAAGCAACAGGCGACTGAGATTATTCAACAAGCTGAAAAGCGAGCAACTGAAATCGTTGAAGAATCTAAAAATGTAGCCAAGCAGGAAGGTGAAAGAATCATTGCCGGCGCTAAGGCAGAGATAGATCACGAAATCTTTAGTGCTAAAGAAGCGCTAAGACAACACGCTGCTGAACTGGCAATTGCGGGTGCATCGAAAATTCTGCGCAAGGAGGTCGATGCAAAAGCGCATGCAGATTTGCTTGCATCAATTGAGGAAGATTTAAAATAATGGCAGAAGCAGTAACGGTTGCACGGCCCTATGCTGAAGCAGTCTACAAGCTGGCGGTTGCTAAAAATAATTTAACAGAATGGTCGTCCATGTTGCAAGATGCGACAGTTATCTCACAACATGAGCAAGTCAAGGCACTGATTGGTAATCCGGTGGTTTCCGCAAAGCAGCTTGGTGAATTGTTGCTTGAAATCGGTAAATCCAGGTTTAACCAGGAAGGGCGAAATTTTCTGTTAATGCTGGCGGAAAATAATAGAGTCAATGTTTTGCCACAAATCAGTCAACTTTTTGAACATCTGAAATCGCAGCATGAAGGTGTGCTAGAAGCGATCATCGTTTCTGCTTTTGAAATAAACAGTGGACAGTTAAAAAAATTGGTTGCAAGTCTCGAGCATAAATTCAACCGTAAAATCGATGCCAAAGTCCAGGTGAATCCGGAGTTAATTGGCGGTGTTATAGTTGAAGTTGGCGATGAAATATTTGATGCTTCCATTCGCGGTAAACTACAGGCAATGGCTAGTGCCCTTAAAAGCTAGGAGTTAAAAAGAAATGCAGTTAAATCCATCCGAAATCAGTGAACTGATTAAAAATAGGATTGAAGGACTTGCTGAAACAGCAGAAGTTCGTACGCAGGGAACAATTGTTTCGGTAACCGACGGTATCGTTCGAATACACGGATTATCGGACGTTATGCAAGGTGAGATGCTAGAGTTCCCGGGTAATACCTTTGGTTTGGCGCTTAATCTGGAGCGAGATTCGGTTGGTGCGGTAATCATGGGAGCGTATGAGCATATTTCTGAAGGGGACACGGTTAAGTGTACCGGAAGAATTCTGGAGGTTCCCGTAGGAGAAGGTATGCTCGGGCGCGTTGTAAATGCGCTTGGACAACCGATTGATGGCAAGGGTCCCATTACTTCTGAAAAATCAGAACCTATTGAAAAAATCGCCCCTGGCGTTGTCTGGCGTAAGTCCGTGGACCAGCCTGTTCAAACGGGCTTGAAATCAGTGGATTCAATGGTGCCAATTGGGCGAGGTCAGCGCGAATTAATTATTGGTGATCGTCAAACAGGTAAAACAGCCGTAGCGATTGATGCGATCATTAACCAAAAAGGCCAGAACATGCTTTGCATTTATGTAGCTATTGGCCAAAAAGCATCGTCAATTGCAAATGTGGTTCGTAAACTCGAAGAACATGGCGCTATGGAGTATACAATTGTGGTTGCTGCTACGGCATCAGAGTCGGCAGCTATGCAATTCATCGCACCCTATTCCGGCTGTACGATGGGAGAATACTTCCGAGATACCGGGCGTGACGCACTAATTGTTTATGATGATTTGACCAAACAAGCTTGGGCATATCGACAAATTTCGTTGCTGTTAAGAAGACCGCCTGGACGCGAGGCATATCCTGGCGATGTCTTCTACTTACACTCACGATTATTGGAAAGAGCCGCAAGGGTAAGTGTCGACTATGTTGAAAAAGAAACAAACGGTGCTGTAAAAGGACAAACAGGCTCATTAACGGCCCTGCCGATTATTGAAACACAGGCTGGTGACGTAACCGCTTTTGTACCTACCAATGTTATTTCAATTACTGACGGCCAGATCTTTTTGGAGACCGATTTGTTCAATGCGGGCATTCGGCCTGCAATTAACGCAGGGGTTTCTGTTTCGCGTGTAGGTGGTGCGGCACAAACAAAAGTTATTAAAAAACTGGGTGGCGGTATTCGTCTTGCGCTCGCACAATACCGTGAATTGGCTGCGTTTGCACAATTCGCGTCTGATTTGGATGAAGCAACCCGGAAACAACTTGATCGCGGTAAAATGGCTACTGAACTGATGAAGCAGCCTCAGTATGCCACACTAAGTGTTTCTGAAATGGCATTAACCTTGTTTGCAATTAACAATGGTTATTATGATGATGTCGAAGTAAATCGCGCGCTTGCGTTTGAGTCTGCTTTGAAAAGCTATATACGCGGACAGCACGGATCAATTTTGGAAAAAATTGAAAGTACCAAAGAACTTGACGCGGAAACAGAAAAGCTATTAGTGGCTGCAATAGAAGAATTCAAGAAAAACGGAACCTATTAAGCAATGTCAGGCAGCAGAGAAATACGCAACAAAATCAAAAGCGTAAAGAACACGCAGAAAATTACGCGAGCTATGGAAATGGTTGCTGCATCTAAAATGCGTAAAGCGCAAGATCGTATGAAAAAAGCCAGACCGTATGGTGAAAAAATACGAAATGTTGCAGCACATATGAGCCGGGCAAATACCGAGTATCGTCATCCTTTTTTGATTGAGCGGGATACCGTTAAACGGGTTGGCATCATCGTAATAACCTCTGATAAAGGCTTGTGTGGCGGATTGAATACTAACGTACTGAGGCGTGTTCTGGGTGAAATAAAAACATGGCAGTCCGAAGGCGAAGAAGTAGAAGTTAGTTGTATTGGCAGTAAAGGCCTAGGTTTTATGAACAGACTCAAAGCCAATGTAATTTCTCAGGTTGTCGGACTGGGCGATACGCCGGATATGGAAAAGTTGATTGGAGCTGTAAAAGTCGTTTTGGATGGTTATACTGAAGATCGCTTTGATCGCGTCTATATTTTCTATAATCGTTTTGTAAATACCATGAAGCAGGAACCTGTCATGGAGAAACTGCTGCCGCTCAGTGACGAGAAAATGAAATCTGACGCAGAAAGTGAAAAAAATGCTTCAAATCCCGGCTGGGATTATATTTATGAACCTGAAGCGAAACCGGTAATAGATGATATTATGGTGCGTTATGTAGAGGCTTTGATTTATCAAGCGGTTACAGAAAATATGGCGTCTGAGCAATCAGCGAGGATGGTTGCGATGAAAGCGGCTTCTGATAATGCGGGTAATGTTATCGATGAGTTAACACTTGTGTATAACAAATCCCGGCAGGCGGCTATTACCAAAGAGTTGTCGGAAATTGTTAGCGGCGCAGCAGCTGTTTAAATATAAAGTATTTAGGATAAAACAATGAGTCAAGGAAAAATTGTACAGTGTATTGGTGCGGTGGTTGACGTGGAATTTGATCGTGAATCCATTCCTAAAGTAAATGATGCATTGATTATGGAGGGTTCTGAACTGACTTTGGAAGTCCAGCAACAACTGGGTGATGGTGTAGTACGCACAATTGCACTGGGTTCTTCTGACGGTTTGCGACGCGGCATGACAGTTACAAATACCGGAGCGGAAATAAATGTGCCGGTTGGTCCTAAAACGCTTGGTCGAATTATGGATGTACTAGGTCGACCTATCGATGAAATGGGTGAGATCGGGTCTGAGCAAACAATGTCTATCCATCGCCAGGCACCAGCGTTTGATGAATTATCAGCATCAACAGAATTACTTGAGACGGGCATTAAAGTGATTGATTTGATTTGTCCGTTTGCTAAAGGTGGTAAAGTCGGTCTGTTTGGCGGTGCTGGTGTCGGAAAGACGGTCAATATGATGGAGTTGATTCGCAACATCGCCATTGAGCATAGTGGTTATTCTGTGTTTGCGGGAGTCGGCGAACGTACGCGTGAAGGTAATGACTTCTATCATGAAATGAAGGACTCGAACGTACTTGATAAGGTTGCACTGGTTTATGGTCAGATGAATGAGCCGCCAGGGAACAGATTGCGCGTTGCGCTGACCGGATTGACAATGGCTGAAGCGTTTCGTGATGAGGGCCGTGACGTACTGTTTTTCGTTGATAATATTTACCGTTATACATTAGCCGGCACCGAGGTTTCGGCCTTATTGGGTCGTATGCCTTCAGCTGTGGGTTATCAACCGACTCTTGCAGAGGAAATGGGACGTCTGCAGGAACGTATTACATCAACCAAAACGGGATCAATTACTTCAATTCAGGCTGTGTATGTGCCTGCGGATGACTTGACCGATCCATCCCCGGCAACAACTTTTGGACACTTGGATGCAACGGTTGTATTATCACGTGATATTGCATCGTTGGGTATTTATCCTGCTGTGGATCCGCTGGACTCGACTTCAAGACAATTGGATCCTCTGGTTGTTGGTGAAGATCACTATAACACCGCACGTGAAGTACAGCAGACATTACAGCGATATAAAGAATTAAGAGACATTATCGCAATTCTTGGTATGGACGAATTGTCAGCGGAAGATAAACTGGCAGTTAGCCGAGCGCGTAAAATTCAACGATTTTTATCGCAGCCATTTAACGTGGCCGAAGTCTTTACCGGTAGTCCGGGTAAATATGTACCATTAAAAGAAACGATTAAAGGTTTTAAAGGTATTGTAACCGGTGAATATGATGATCTGCCAGAACAGGCGTTCTACATGGTCGGCGGAATCGAAGAGGCTGTAGAAAAAGCCAAAAGCATTCAATAACGAGTAAAGCAAATGGGTACAGTTTTTCATCTAGATATTGTCAGTGCTGAAGAATCGATTTATTCCGGTCCTGTAGAGTTTTTGGTTGCTCCTGCGCTTATGGGCGAACTGGGCATTTACCCACGTCATACTCCGTTATTGACGAAAATCAAGTCGGGAATGGTGCGAATCAAAGCACAGTTAAAAGAAGAAGAAATGGTGTATGTATCAGGTGGGATGCTTGAAGTGCAACCGGATGTGGTTACAATACTCGCCGATACTGCAATCCGTAGCCATGATCTCGATGAAGCAAAAGCAATAGACGCGAAACGTGCTGCTGAAGATGCCATGAAGGATCGCGCTTCAGAGCTGGATTATGCGCGTGCACAAGCAGAATTGATGGAAGCAGTCGCACAACTGGCTGCAATTGAGAAATTAAGAAAACGCAGACATTAGTACAATATCTGTCAATCTACAGTAAGGCGACAATATAGTCGCCTTTTTTTTTACTTGAATACACGCGAAATTGAAAATTTAAACAGTATTCCAGGTAAAAACTTTATTTCATCTCTTATAATATATAACAACCCGCTTTAGCAGGTGCAGTCTAGATTTGTGGAGCAACTTCACTATTCTAATCCGTCGGTTCTGATAATTCTCGGCTTTAAAAGGAGAGTACTTTAAGATGGCGTCTAAACTGAATATCATAATTTTAGCTGCGGGCTTGGGTAAGCGCATGCATTCATCCTTACCTAAGGTGCTGCATACGCTTGCTGGAAAACCCTTGCTGTCCCATGTATTGGACTTAGCCAAGAAATTATCGCCAGATCAAATATGTGTAGTAATCGGCCATGGCGGTGAACGTGTGAAAGAAATTATAAACGATGCAAGTTTGACTTGGGTCACCCAGGCGCCACAATTAGGTACGGGACACGCAGTCTTGCAGGCACAGCCGTATTTGGATCAACAAGGCTTAACTTTAATTTTATACGGTGATGTACCTTTAGTAAGCTTGGCCTCACTTGAGCAACTCATCCAATCAACTCAAAATGATGCATGCGGCATTTTGACTGCTGTTGTCGACGATCCCACCGGTTACGGACGCATTATTCGCGATCAAAATACCGGTTCAATTAAGAGTATAGTCGAGCAAAAAGATGCTGACACTAGCCAACAATCCATACGTGAAATCAATACGGGAATCATGGCCATTCCCAATGAATATTTGCATTCCTGGCTGCCGAAGCTGGAAAATAATAATGCGCAGCAGGAATATTACTTGACAGATATTGTAAAAATGGCGGTCGATCAAAATGTGACTGTTACTTCATCACAAGCTTTACATAATTGGGAAATTCTTGGTGTTAATAGCAGGCTACAATTGGCTGAACTAGAGCGTATTTATCAGCTTAGTTATGCAAATAAATTACTTGAAAAAGGAGTAATGTTGTTCGATCCGTCACGGATAGATATTCGTGGTGAATTACGATGTGGCGCTGATGTCGAAATTGACGTCAATTGCATATTCGAGGGCACTGTTATTTTGGGCGATCATGTAAAAATCAAAGCTAACTGTATACTGAAAGATGTTACGGTTTCTGATAAAACAACTATTCTGCCATTCAGCCATATTGAAAATGCAAAAATCGGAACTAATTGCAGGATTGGACCTTATTCAAGAATACGGCCGGAAACGCAGCTAATCGATAATGTACATATCGGTAATTTCGTAGAAGTAAAAAAAAGCCGAATTGCATCCGGCAGCAAAGTAAATCACCTCAGCTATATAGGAGATACCACTATAGGTGAAAATGTCAATATCGGCGCGGGCACGATTACTTGTAATTATGATGGCGCGTACAAACATCAAACGATTATCGAGGATAATGTTTTCATCGGTTCAGATACACAACTCGTTGCGCCTGTAAAAATATCTGTTGGTTCTACCATTGGTGCGGGATCGACGATAACCAAAGATACACCTGAAAATGAACTAACATTATCCAGATCAAAGCAGATCAGTGTATCCGGATGGAAACGTCCGTCAAAAACATAACTGTTTTTCAAATCTACATTAACTACCGGTACAGGAAAATATCGTATGTGCGGAATTGTGAGTGCTGTTGCAAATAATAATATTGTTCCAGTCTTGCTTGAAGGCTTGCTGCGCCTGGAATACAGAGGGTACGACTCAGCAGGTCTGGTTATTACCAATAACGGGTTGCAGAGGTTGCGAACAGCCGGACGAGTCGCTGAGCTGAAAAAAAAGGCTCAGGAGCAACATACATACGGACTGGCCGGTATAGCACATACCCGATGGGCGACGCATGGAGAACCCTCCGAACGTAATGCGCACCCTCATTTATCCGGACAAGAATCCAAAATAGCTGTTGTCCATAACGGCATTATTGAAAATCATGAATCGATGCGCAAGCAATTGCAAGCTGAAGGCTATGAGTTCGTGTCGGATACGGATACTGAAGTCATTGCACATCTGATCGCGTACAATTTAAAAATTACATCGGATTTGCTGAAAGCTGTCTGTTTGTCGATTTCTGAGTTGCAAGGCGCATATGCCATCGCAGTAATGGAAGAAGCAAATCCCGAACGGATTGTGGTTGCGCGTAACGGTGCTCCTTTGTTATTAGGGTTGGGTGAAGATGGTATCTATGCCGCCTCTGATGCCTCCGCGTTGCTGCAGACCACCCGCAACATGGTTTATCTCGAAGAAGGCGACGTTGCTGAACTCTACAAAGATCAGTACCATATTTTCGACTGTTCGAACGGTTTTATAGGCAATGAAGTAGAGCGACCCATACATCAAAGTGATCTAACGAGCGATGCGATTGATATGGGACCATTCGATCATTTCATGCAAAAAGAAATTTTTGAGCAGCCGAGTGCCGTCGCAAATACACTGGAAATGGTCCTTAATGCTCAATCCATTTCTCCTGGCCTGTTTGGCAGTACAGCTGAGAAAATTTTTTCACAGACAAATAGTGTGCTAATTCTCGCTTGCGGCACCAGTTATCACGCTGGGCTCGTGGCACGCTACTGGTTGGAATCCGTCGCGGGATTACCCTGCACGGTTGAAATAGCCAGCGAATACCGTTATCGCAGTCCGGTTGCGGACCCGCATACACTGGTTGTGGGAATTTCGCAATCCGGCGAAACTGCAGATACACTGGCTGCGATGAATTATGCGAAGCGGTTAGGTCATCCGTATAGTCTGGCAATCTGCAATGTCGCCGAAAGCGCGTTGATCAGGCAAACGGATCTGCGTTTTTTGACGCGCGCAGGACCGGAGATTGGTGTTGCCTCGACTAAAGCATTTACTACACAGCTCGCATCGTTATTGCTGCTAACGGTTTTGCTGGCAAAAATGCGTAATAGATTATCGGCAGAAAAAGAAAGCGAAATGATTGCAGCGTTGCGGCATTTACCGGCTGCACTGCAGGCATCGCTGCAGATAGAACCTGAAGTACAGGAGTGGTCACAGCGGTTCTCGGAAAAACGTCATGCATTGTTTCTTGGGCGTGGCGTACACTATCCGATTGCCATGGAGGGTGCATTAAAGCTTAAGGAAATATCGTATATTCACGCCGAAGCCTATGCGTCTGGGGAATTGAAACACGGCCCACTGGCTTTGGTTGACAGAGATATGCCGGTTGTCGCCATTGCGCCGAACGATCAATTGCTAGGCAAGCTGAAATCCAATTTACAGGAAGTAAATGCCCGCGGTGGTGAATTATATGTTTTTGCGGATGCAGACACTGCCATTGAAGAAAATGACAGTCTTCATGTAATTCGTCTGGCTGAGCACGCGGGAATTCTGAGTCCGATTTTGCATACGATTCCGTTGCAACTACTGGCTTATCATGTTGCTCTGGTGAAGGGTACCGATGTGGATAAACCCAGAAATCTGGCGAAGGCGGTAACGGTGGAGTAGACGGCACTGTTTTTGGTCAGTCTAGCACTCTATCGATACGATAGAGTGCTAGACTTCATGCTGTATTTGCGACAGTATTTATCTTTATCCAAACTGGGCTGAATGGTAAGATAAGCTGATCTTAAACACAGGAAGAAATCAATGGCAGGTCACAGTAAGTGGGCGAATATTAAACATAAAAAGGCTGCGCAGGATGCCAAGCGCGGAAAAATCTTTACTCGCCTGATCAAAGAAATCACCGTTGCCGCTCGTATCGGTGGAGGGGATCCAAACAGTAATCCGCGCTTGCGTTTAGCAATGGACAAAGCTTTTGGTCAGAATATGCCCAAAGATAACGTGGAGCGTGCTATTAAACGCGGCAGCGGCGATCTTGAGGGGGTTAATTATGAAGAGATCCGCTATGAAGGTTACGGCATTTCCGGCGCTGCGGTCATGGTCGACTGCATGACGGACAACCGGATGCGGACTGTTGCCGACGTACGTCACGCGTTCAGTAAATTTGGCGGTAATCTGGGTACCGATGGATCGGTTGCTTTTCTGTTCAAGCATTGCGGACAACTCATATTCGCGCCAGGCACCCCTGAAGAAAAATTGATGGAAGCAGCGCTGGAAGCTGGCGCCGAAGATATCATCAGCA
Organism: Burkholderiales bacterium; assembly: GCA_024235755.1. Classification (GTDB taxonomy): domain Bacteria; phylum Pseudomonadota; class Gammaproteobacteria; order Burkholderiales; family Nitrosomonadaceae; genus Nitrosomonas. Next base: position 101,810 of record JACKLV010000010.1, read on the forward strand.
ATGACGACGGAAGTATTGAAGTTATTACAGCACCTTATGAATTTGTTACCGCAAAGGATGCGTTGGAAAAGGCCGGTTTTACAGCAGAATTGGCAGAGGTAACAATGAAACCGACCAATGAAACCTTATTAACCGGCGACGAGGTAGCAAAAATGCAGAAGCTCCTTGATGCACTGGAAAATCTGGATGATGTACAGGCTGTTTATACCACGGCAGTACTTGACGAATAAATTCAAACACAGGTGACCTTATTCGAATTCTAGGCATAGACCCAGGGTTACGCATTACTGGATTTGGCGTTATCGATCAGAATGCGCATCAACTTGCGTATATCAACAGTGGATGCGTCAAGACTTTGGAGGGTACCTTGCCGGAACGGCTAAAACTGATAATGAATAACTTACGGGAAATTATTCTGGAATACCGTCCCGACCAGGTTGCTGTGGAACAAGTGTTTGTTAATGTTAATCCCAAGTCGACATTGTTATTGGGGCAAGCGAGGGGTGCCGCAATTTGTGCGGCGGTGCTGCATAATCTAGATGTGTCAGAATATACTGCATTGCAAATCAAGCAGGCTGTGGTAGGAAACGGGCATGCCCATAAGGATCAAGTGCAGGCCATGGTGATACAGTTACTCAGCCTCTCAGGCAGTCCAGGGAAAGATGCTGCCGATGCGCTCGCTTGTGCGATCTGCCACGCGCACGGTGGAGTTGGATTAGGAAAAATTTCATTGGGCCTGCGTATGAAACGGGGAAGACTGGTTTGATCGGCAGACTGCAGGGTGTTCTGCTGGCGAAACAGCCACCGCAAGTCGTGCTGAATGTCGGGGGTGTCGGTTATGAAGTCGATGTACCGATGAGCACTTTTTTTGATCTTCCGGTGGTGGGAGAGCCGGTAACATTGTATACGCATCTGATGGTTCGGGAAGATGCGCATTTATTATTTGGTTTTGCAACTGAAACGGAGCGTGAAGCTTTTCGTCAACTGGTAAAAATATCAGGTGTTGGCGCAAGAACTGCATTGGCGCTATTATCCGGTATGACTGTGACAGACTTACAGCATGCCGTTAAATCAGACGATAGCGCGCGGCTGGTGAAAATTCCCGGTATCGGTAAGAAAACGGCCGAACGGTTATTGCTGGAATTGCGGGGTAAACTGGGTGCTGCCGAAGCCGGTTTAACGTCTGCGGCAGAAACTACAGATCATAACCGTGACGTTATCAATGCATTGCTGTCTTTAGGCTATAACGCGCGCGAGGCCGACTGGGCAGTCAAACACATACCGCAGGAGACAACTGTAACCGACGGTATTCGCCTGGCATTACAGCGATTGTCTAAGGAAAAATAATTTCCCTTGTCATGATTGAGACGGATCGATTAATCAACGCTGCTGCTGCTTCTTCACAGGAAGAGGTGCTGGAGCGCGCATTGCGTCCGAAACTGCTTGATGAATATGTCGGTCAGGAAAAAATCCGCAGTCAGCTGAGCATTTTTATCGAAGCGGCACGCCGCCGTCGGGAGGCGCTGGACCATGTTTTGTTATTCGGCCCGCCAGGGCTGGGCAAGACCACGCTGGCGCATATCATTGCCAGAGAGATGGGCGTCAATCTACGTCATACGTCTGGTCCCGTACTCGAGCGTCCTGGCGATCTGGCAGCTTTGCTGACAAATCTTGAACCGCATGATGTGCTGTTTGTTGATGAAATTCACCGCTTGTCACCGATGGTCGAAGAAATTCTCTATCCGGCGCTGGAAGACTATCAGCTGGATATTATGATCGGTGAAGGCCCAGCCGCACGTTCCGTCAAGCTTGATCTGCCGCCATTTACGCTTGTCGGTGCGACCACGCGGGCTGGCATGCTGACGAACCCGTTGCGCGACCGGTTCGGTATAGTTTCACGATTGGAATTTTATACGGCGGAAGAGTTAAGCAAAATTGTAGTGCGTTCAGCAGGGTTGTTAGGCGTCGAGATAACAGCGGACGGTGCCTTGGAGATTGCACGCCGCTCGCGTGGCACGCCGCGCATCGCCAATCGCCTGCTGCGCCGTGTGCGTGACTTCGCTGAAGTCAAATCCAATGGCGAAGTGACGCAACAGGTTGCCGATGCAGCATTGGGCATGCTGGATGTCGATGCTATCGGTCTGGATATGATGGACAGGAAACTGTTATTGTCCGTCTTGGAAAAATTTGAAGGCGGGCCCGTCGGTGTGGATAATCTTGCCGCTGCCATCGGGGAGGAACGTGACACGATTGAAGATGTGCTGGAACCGTATCTGATCCAACAAGGATTTTTAAAACGGACGCCGCGTGGCCGTATGGCGACAATGATCGCTTACCGTCATTTTGGACTTCCTTTACCCAGAAGTGGTATACAAGGAGAATTATGGGAAGAGTGAAAATCGCTTATTGTCCGATTTTATCGTTTTAATCATACTGAATTATGCAAGTACATACATTGCGTTTTATTATAGCGGTTCTGCTGACGATAGTGGTCATGCTGTATTTTTATACGGATCGGGAAAAAAAGCACTACAGCCAGTCGGCTGAACCGGCCGTAGCACAGATTCTGGCGGAAATCTCCACCTGGGAAAAAGAACCTTTGCTCAGACATTTGGCCCCGGAAGCAAGACAAACCATTACAGATGAACAATTGGAGCAATTGCTCGATCATTATCGCAGCTTCGGCAGATTTTATTCCATAGATGAACTGGATTTTTCGCGCACAGCCAGTGCATTCTCACTATTCGGCGAAAAGCGCCTGAATTATTCCGGTGTGGCGGATTATTCGACGGGACCGATCAATGTCAATATAACGTTGGTAGAACGAGGCGGTTATTATCTGGTTTATAATTTTACGTTGAGCAGGGCAAGCGATTGATTATTAATCAGTAGAACAATATCTGAAGCGAGGATAATTTTATCCTTTAGATTTGGTAATATCTTCCAGGATAGTATTATTGTTTCAGGTATATGTAATTATTACGATATCCACCCTTTTTGCTCGTCCCAAACTTCCTTATACTTAATCCCTGCGCCACCAACATTTTCCTGTTTCTCGAAGATACAACATTATCTCCGCCTAAGGGCGATTTGTTCGCAAGGCGAATTGTACATTTGTTGTTTTCACGAGCAATAAAGTATGCAATTGTGTTTTGATAAAAGTTTAGCTTGAGTTGTTCTGCTGATGATAGAAAAGCTATGGGTTGGTTATTATCGAATAAACGATATCCACCCGTTTCACTTTTTAGGCATATTCTATGTTGTATGCCGCTTATGTTAATCACAATACATGCTTCTGACATAATTCCTCCTAATTTAATAAAAAAAGTTTTTATGAATGAATTGGCTTCAGTCAGTACTAGACCGGCTGAATATGTTTATTCATTGAATATAAAGTATCTTTTAGTTTCGTCTATTAAGCTGAGAGAAATATTTCTCCAGGTATCCAACGATTATCTCCGCCGATAGGTGACTTGTATGCAGGTCGTACCGTGCATTTACCATTCTCATGCGCCATAAAGTAATAGATATTGTTATGAGTACTTAGGTTATACGGAATATTGGGTGGCAGATAATCAATGGGGTTGCTATTTTCAAGTAGAGTACATCCGTTGTTTCCGTCTCTTCTCAAACAGTATTCCTTCCCGTTCAATATCTTACAATTTTCCCGTGCTTGATTGAAGCAATACTGATTCTTTGCTTGTTATAATGTGTGCTATGTGTAGTTTTCCGTTTATTTCAGTACCGGTTATCTGGCTCAAAAGAGTTCTAAATTCACAATCGTCGGTAATGGTTCCTTGTATTATCTGATTCTGGTAGTTTTCGTTACACATTGTCATTGTAGTCCCCATTTAAAAATTTAAAGTTGCTCTTGCAAAAATGTCCGATCCGGTAGATATCGTGAATCAATGATTTCCGATAGTCCGAAGTTATTATTACGATAGAAAAATTCCTTATCCAGCAGATTACGGATTTCCATACTTAACAAACCTTGGCGCTTTGGCAAGCGGTAGCCAATACTCCAGTCGAGTAAAAAAACAGGTCGATACCTGAATTGGTTGTGCTGGGATCGCGATTTCGAATAATAGTCATGCCATCAGCTTTAATTAAGTCGCTATTGCGTACCAAATTTTGTCTGACTACGGTCGCACTAAATTTAGAAAAAAATCCTTTTGGGTGAAAATATTCAACACTGGTGGGTATATCAATTGTTTCTATCTTAGTTGGGTCGGTGCCAGAAACAGATTCGCTTTGACCTCGAGTAAAGCGATCAAAATTAAATTCGCTACGGATAGCCCAGTGTTTGTGCGGTAACCAGTATAGATAAGTGCGCAGATTCTTTTCTTTTTGTTGTTCCGATATCTCAACAGAGAGAACGTTACCTTCTTGAGGAACATGCAAGCGCCGTGAGGAAGCTTCGATACCTGCGAAAATTTTGTTTTGATATTGAGTATCCATGCCAATACCCATACGGCGGCTTCGAGTGTTATTAAAATCGTCGAAGAACTGATTGAAACCAGCTATTTGAGTAGGTTCCAAAGTTTGTTGCGCAATCAGATGTGATTTGGTAGCTTCAAACCAGGCAAAACGAAGCCGGGTATTTTGAGTCACGTTCCATTGCGCACCGAACTTCGGGTTGATTTTATCTTTACTTTTTCCTGAAATTGTACTGGTGAATGTGTCGTAACTCAGGCCAAGCGTCAGGCTTAACCGTTCGAAAAAATTGAAATTGGTATACTGGTAGGCATTGCCACGTTTCATAAAATCAACACTATTAATATCATTTCCTAATATTTTTTGATCCCGGCTAAATCGGTAAAAGCTTCCTCCGGTTGTGGTATTGAAGCGTTCGTGGCGCAGAAGGTGTTGTGCTTCAATTTGGAAACCAGCGTTTTTTAACGTAAATGACTTGTAATTCAGGTCTTCAAGTCGATCGATATATTTCCCCGAGACAATGATATCTTGATTGGGCGATAGTTTATACCGGGCACCTATTCGTGCCATGTCTTCATCCAATTTGCGACGATTTTCTTTAAAAATCGTAGTATCAAAGTCGAGCAATAAATCACCTTGTTTGGTTTCGCGTCGACGAATTTCAGTTTGCACGTTTAATCTGGGCGTGACGGCAAACTGCATAAAAGCATTGTAGATGTCGTGATTCTGGCCATTGTTAGGGCGAAAACCGTTTGATTCGAAATGATATTGTCCGACACTGATTGAAGCACGGCCATAAAGTCCCGAGGCGACAACTTCGTTGCCAAGCGTACTATTACTGCCAACTACGCCTGAAGCCACTAATTGGGTTCGATTGCGTTCCATCAAGGGAGCGAATTCATTAAAACCAACCGCGGTCGGGCCGGTGCTGGTAATGATATTCAGATCTGCGACGGCAAGTTGCGGCTGCACCGGGTTGGTGTTAATCGGTTGCAGAAGCTGGGCTTGCAGCAATTCGCTTACCCGCGCGATTTCATGACGCGGGATGTTGACATAGATATCCGACAGGAAGCGGTGCGCTGAATGATTCGAAGGGTCGAGGCTTAGGGACTGCGCCGTCTGCATAATGGCGCGTTTCTCAAAACCCAGATTGTCGTAGATTCTCGACAGACTGGAGCCGCGTGCGGCCTCGTCCTGATCGAGTAGTAGCCGTGAGCGGTAAACGGCACGGTTGTCATTCAATTCGATGGATTTTTGGATAGCATGCAGCGCTTCGATCGGTTGATTCTGCGTTTGTTTCTGAATGGCGTCGTAAAACCAAGGTGTCGGATCGTTCGGGTCGCGTTCTTTGGCCAGTTCAAACTGTGTTTCGGCCGTTGCGTAACGCTTCTCCTCAAAATAGGCCTTACCGAGATAACTACGGATTAGGGAGCTGCCCGGATCGAGACTGGCCGCGATTTCCAGTTCGATGCGTCCGGCTTCCAGCGCTCCTTCGCGAATCAAGGCCAACCCCAGCCCAAGTCGCGGCATCGGGTCGGTTTGATCCAGCTCAATGGCTTTGAAAAAAAGCCGTTTTGCTGCTCTCGTGTTAACTTTGGATAAATGCGCAAACCCTAGAACGGTTTGTGTACGGGCAATTGCGGGGTTCAGACGAACCGCTTCGTTAGCTGCATTCAGCGCTAGGTCCAGTTCGTTTTCAGACATCTGCAGCTCGGCCATCCGTGCCCAGATCAAGGCATTTTGCGGATCGAGTTTTGCCGCCTGCTGTACGCTGGTCAGCGCTTCTTCAATATCAAAATGTGCCTGTTCCACATAAGACAACGCCAGCCATGCAGTCGCAGATTCCGGAGCCAATTTAACCGCGTTTTGTGCATGTTCAAGTGCCAGTGATTTATCGTTTTGCGTCAGTGCGATGATTGCGCTTAATGCGTAAGCACTGCTGTTATCAGGGTCGGATGCGCGTATCTGGGTGATGATTGTTTTGGCTTCCTCAATACTGCCCAATGCGAGCAAGCGCGCCGATTCGGCAATTTGAACAGTAAAATCCTGCCTGACATCGTGGTGAACCAACCAATATTCGATAATCGTTGGGTAGTGCAGTGCCCATTGAACTGCATCAATCGGATTAAGAATAATTTCTTTGCGCGGCGGCTGGTTGCTGTATGCAATCGCTTGTTCGTGTCCTTCGAGCGTTACTTCGCCATGTGCGTTGATTGCAGAGACACGGCCTTCAAATACAACAATGCGGGCGAATTGTTCGTCGACACGAACAAAAAATTCAGTGCCTTCGACACCTGCGTTCATAAATGGCGTATGGACTCTGAATGGTTTTGGCGTGCGGGTCATGATATGAATCGCACCGTTGATCAAATTCATCCATGAAATAGATTTGCTCTCCTGAACTGCCGGAAATGTCAGAGTGGAATTTTGATCGAGCGTCAGATTGCTTTCATTTATTAACCGCAATGTTGCTTTACTATGTTTGCGGGTACGTAATTGGTCTCCGGCACAGAGTTCGGTACCTTTTTCAACCGGATGCCAGTTCGTCTGCTGCATCCGGCGCAACTCAACCGTCCCTTGCGCCGTGACAACCTGTGCGGTGGTCAGCACGCAAACCTCTGCAGCATGGGTATTACGCATAAAAACAAACTGAACCAGCATTAACAGCATTGCCGCCGGAATAGTCGTGAATTCGGCCATCCTGCGTTGCTGACTCCGTGTCATAAATAGATTTTGCCTGTGCTTCTGCATTTTCAATTTGATTTGCTTATGAAAGCGATGTTTTTGGATTATTGCCGAAAATGATGAATTTAACAATAATGGAAATGCGTAAATGTTTTTTTAAGAAACAATGTTTTAATCTTAACGCGATTGGATATGGAGGGATGTGAGAAAAACCACATACTGGAGAGGTGGCGATTGGTTACGGTTGTGCTGTACTTTGTTTTGCGTTAAAAAGGAAGGCTCTAGACTAGTAAAGGTGATAATTGGTTATCTCGCCGCATCAAACTTTGACGCCAGCGAACTGGACGATACCAGCATATTGATGGGGTGCTTTTTAACATTTTCGAGGTATTAAGCAACGTGACTGAAACCGTAGTACTTTGGCCCGATGCCGTGATGGTCAGGTTAGTGGTGAATGAGGCGGTTATTTTGATCAATGATCTGGGGGTAGAAGACAATGCTATCGTTGGCGTGCTGGATCAGAGCTTTTTGGGGTTGGTTGCCGGGTAAAGTTTACCTTGATTCAAGAGTAACTTTTTTATTCCTCATAATAATCTTGTGAACTGTTGTATCCAGATATACAATGCTAAATAAGTATATCATTAAAGGTGGTAATCAAATGCAAGTTTCAAAATGGGGCAACAGTCTGGCTGTCAGAATACCTGCTACGGTTGTTGAAGTACTTAATCTGAAGGAAGGTGACGAGATTGAAATTCATGTCGTGGGTTCTCGCGATATTGAAATCATAAAAACGCCGGAAGTTCGTGAAATTCTTGCGCGCTTAAGGAAGTACCGGGGACGATTGCCGAAAGACTTCAAATTTGATCGCATTGAACTGCATGAACGATCATAAAATTTTTCTGGATACAAATATAGTGTTGTATCTTTTATCTGAAGATGAAGCAAAATCAACTCAGGCAGAAAATATTATCGCAAAAGATGGCATCATAAGTGTTCAGGTACTCAATGAATTCGCCAGTGTAGCCAGTAGAAAACTGAAAATGTCTTTTGCAGAAATTCGAGAATTCCTGTCCCAAATATGTATGATTTGTCCTGTGGTACCGATGACTGTTGATGTACATTTTCACGGGCTTCGAATAGCGCAACATTATGGCTACTCAGTATATGATGCATTGATTATCGCGGCTGCTTTATCTGCTGACTGTACAACACTTTATTCTGAAGATATGCAGAATGGTCAAATGATAGACAACCAAATCGTTATCCGGAATCCGTTTGTTTAATTTATGCTTAGCAAGGTTGCCTGGATAAGTTTACGCCATCCAGGATTGTCTTATTTCTTGAAAAAGTGTCACTCTATACAATGTGTGATATTGGGTAAAGTAGAGATTTATAAACCCGTAACACAATATCGTGAAAGGATACGAACTATTGTAAAGCAGGTTTGCAATGAATTAGGTGTAAAAATTGTCAGAGGTGTTCTGTCAACCAATCATATCCATATGTTTGTAGAGATACCTCCACATATATCAGTAAGCTATTTCATGCAAAGGGTAAAAGGACGTTCGTCACGTAAGATTCAACAGGAGTTTCCTGAATTGAAAAGGCGGTATTGGGGACAACGTTTTTGGGCTCGAGGTTACTTCTGTACAACGAGTGGCAATATAACTGACGATATTATAATGCAGTACTTGGAACAGCATTCAGATAAAGACTAACGGCTTCCAGCCATACCCGAACCTACCGGCACCAGCCGGTAGTGATTCAGTCCCATACTATCATTAATAAAGCCCAATGATAGTATGGGACTTTCCGCTAGTTTGATTTATGCAGGTTAAAAAATCTATTTTATGAGTAGAATCTATAAACACCAGCAATATGGCCTAGAAAAGCCTCTTCCATCGATATAAGTGCCACTGCATTGCCGATGGTTGTCTGCACAATGGGATGCGTTTGCATCTTCAGTGCCGGTAATTATTTGCATTAAACCATTTATTATCTCTTGACTGTGAGATTGATGTAACTCTTTTTTATCATATGGGAACGCTTTTGTAGGTGATATTAATGTCATTTCTCCATTTTCATTAGCAATTATAATGTGGCTGGTACCCTTCTTAAGTTTGATAGTAATTTCTTCTTTTTCTGACAATCCGGGAATAGGTTCATTCCCAAGTTTGATTTCATTCTTCAATCCAAGAAAGTTTGTGCCAGTAGACAATAAAAATCCAACAATGTATATTGAAATAAGTGAAAATATGGCCAATATAGAGCCGGTTGTGATAAGTACAGGTCTTTTCATTTTCATATTAAACTCCTTAGAAATTTAAAGTGAGTCGTGCCATAAAGGTACGTGTAGGTCTAAAAATAGGTGCTGTATTAATAGATCTTTGGAACTCTGTATTTCTGTAATAAAAATCTTCATTTAATAAATTTTTAGCTTCAAAACTGAATAATCCTCTACGAGAAGGCAATCTGTAGCCAACTACAGCATCAAGCAAAAAAAAGCTACTTTGTCCATTTGTTCTTTCATTTGTTGGATTAAATGTGGGTTGAGGTAATGAACTACTTCTTTCCAATTCCTGGCTTACGAAGGTATTTGTTAGACTGGCAAACAGCCCATTTGGATTAAAATAATTTAATCTAACCGGGGCACTTAAGGTAGAAATAGCATCAGGACTACTACTGTTGGAATCAATGAGAAAGTCCTGGTCACGAGTAAATTTCTCATATAGAAATTCACCAGTAATTGACCAATTTGAATTAAAAATGCCATAAAGATATGATCGATAAACTTGTTCTTTTTGTTGATCAAAAACCCCATCAGGAAATAATTGAGGTATTTTTAGGTTGCGTACTGATGCTTCTAAACCACCGTATAAAAAATTTGAGATACGTGCATCAACTCCAACACCTTTGCGCCTTGTTTTAGTTCCATTGGGGTCATCAAAAAATTGATTAAAACCAGCCACTTGAGTAGGCTCTAATGTTTGTTGTGCGATAAGATCGGTTTTTACGGTCTCGAACCATGCTAACCGCAATCGAATAGCATCTATGACATTCCATTGCAAACCAAATTTAGGGTTAAACCTATTGATATTTATATTTGTGTTAAACAAGTCAGCTGTAAAATTATCAATGCTATTATTGGTGACTTTGTATGAGTTGTAGCTAATGCCGCCAGTCGCTGTTATATTTTTTAAAAAATTGATATTTGCATAACTATAAATATTTTTTTGTTCCGTGGTGGTTTCGTCAGTAGAGAATGTTGCAAAAAAGTCGGAATCAAATTCTGAGGCGCCTCCTCCTGTTATTACATTAAAAAATTTGCTTCTAAATAGATGTTGTGCCTCAGTTTGATAACGCTGATTGCTTGAGGATTCACTTGGTGGAGGCGCATTTGGTACTGGAGATGTCAAGGTGTCTTTTATATTATTGTGTGCGTACATACCTGATAAAATGATATTTTGCCTTGGCGATATTGCATATCGCATTCCTAAACGCGCCAAATCTTCTTTTAATTTTTTTCTTCTTGTATCTGAAAAAAATCGAGGACTTTCAATCTCTCCATGTTCTATCTCTCTTGTACGTATTTCTGCTTGAATATTCAATTTTGGTGTAACAGCATGTTGTATAAAAGCATTGAGAATATCCTGATTCTGACCATTGTTTGGACGATATCCATTAGTTTGATAATGAAACTGACCTAAGCTGACAGAGGTGCGTTCATAGAGCTTAGAAAATACAATCTCGTTACCAAATGTGTTGTTATTGCCACCAAAGCCGGAGGCCACAAATTGTGAACGATTACGTTCCATCAAAGGGGCGAATTCATTAAATCCCGCTGCAGAAGAGCCTGTGCCAGTAATAATGTTTAGATCAGCCACTGCCAGATGCGGTTGAACTGGGTTAACGTTAATTGGTTGCAATAGTTGTGCCTGCAGCAATTCACTCACACGAGCAATTTCATGTCGTGGCGTATTAGCGTAGGTATCCGACAAAAACCGGTGCGCGGAATGGTTCGATGGATCATAAGCCAATGATTTGGCGGTTTCTATGATGGCGCGTTTTTCAAACCCCAGGTTGTCGTAAATACGGGCGAGGCTCGAGCTGCGTCCGGCCTGGTCTTGATCGAGCAGCAGTCTGGAACGATACACCGCGCGGTTATCGTTGAGTTCGATGGATTTCTGAATATCCCGTAGCGCTTCAACCGGCCTGTTCTGTGTTTGTTTTTGGATGGCGTCGTAAAACCACGGGGTGGGATCGAACGGATCGCGTTCCTTGGCGAGTTCGAATTGTGTTTCGGCGGTCGAATAACGTTTTTCCTCGAAATACGCTTTGCCGAGGTAGCTGCGGATGAGTGAATTACCGGGATCGAGGCTGGCGGCGATTTCGAGTTCGATGCGGCCTGCTTCAAGCAGGCCTTCGCGGATGAGCGCCAGGCCCAGGCCCAGTCTTGGCATGGGGTCGGCTTGATCAAGCAGTATTGCTTCATGAAAAACGGATTTTGCATCGGCTGTATTGATTTGCAATAAGTAGGCAAAACCCAGTACGGTTTGCGTTTTGGCAATAGTCGGATTCAGATCGACCGCTTTTTGCGCCGATGTCAAGGCCTGTTCGAGTTCGCCGACGGACATTTGCAGTTCAGCCAGCCGCGCCCAGATCAGTGCATTTTGTGGATCAAGCACAACGGCCTGTTTGACGCTGGTCAGTGCGGCTTCAATGTCAAACGATGCTTGTTGGGCATAAGACAGCGCAAGTCTGGCCGCTGCCGACAAATTATCGTATTCGACCGACAGCTTGGCCAGTTCGAGTGCTGTTTGCTTGTCATTCTGAACAACGGCAATGATGGATTGTAACGCCAGGGCTCCACTGTTATCCGGATCGTCAGCCAGAATACCGTCAATGATGTTACCGGCTTCTTCCACTCGTCCGACGGACAGCAGGTGCTCCGCTTCATGGAGCAGATTATCAAAATTTGCATTATTCGGATCGCGATGATAGCCGATAATTGCCGGATAATAGAGCGCCCATTGCACGGCATCAAGCGGTTTGACCAGCGTTTCCTTTTGCGGGGGTTGGTTGCGGTAGGCAATTGCGGCTTCCTGGTCAATCAGTAGCAGGCTGCCGAGCGCGTTTTCTATGGAGACACGCCCTTCAAAAATGACAACCTGTGTATGATCGCCTTGAACACGCACAGAAAATTCCGTGCCTTCTACGCCAGCATTCAAAAAAGGCGTTCTGATTTTGAATGGTCTCGGTGTGCGCGTGATAATGTGAATGGCGCCTTCGAGCAGGTCGACGAATGAAGTGATATTATTCTCGTCGGCTTGTGGAATGGTGATGGCGGATTGTTGATCCAGCCGCATCAGGCTGTCATTATTGAGCCGTATTAAAGCGCGTCCATGCCGGCGCACTCTCAACGAGTCGCCCGCACAAAGCGGCGTATCCAGCTTGGCGGGTTCCCATAACGTGGTTTGAGCCCGGCGCAGTTCGACATCGCCCTGTACTGAAACAACCAGCGCCGCTCTTATAGAACAGACATCTGCTGCTATCGTGTGACGCGTTAGCATAAAAGATGCAACGGCAAATATGGCGGAAACCAGTAAAACTATCCGGCTACGATTGGATCGTATTACTGCAGTTTTTGGTATGCTCATAGCCCTCTTGCTTTTCTCGTAATATATTTTACGTAGATGAACTGCAATGCAGCCAAAAGATTAACATAATATGATTCTGCGATCATAAAAACCTGTTGTAGTGTTAAATCTAAATACTCAGTTGAACGTGATCAAAAAAGATCGACTATATGAATCACAGAAAGAAATTTAAACAAATGTTACATTCATTTAGATTGCCACGATCGTTTAAGTCTGGCAGCCTTGCGAAATGAAACCTGGCGAGTATCTTAAACGTTCATTGTTGTGTAGTTGTGCGTAGAAGTTGCCAAGTCGATGGAATGCTATCGCGTTAAGCTTATTTCAAGTGTGAGAATTATCACATGCCCAGATAAGTAGAGTCGTTCTCAATTATTTTTTGCAAGCTTTATGACTGAGCTCCACTGATCGGGTGGTGAATGCAAACAAATATTCAAATAGAATTTCGTGGGCCCGTCATTTGGAAAAATCTTTGAAATCTTTTTCAGTTTTTCGATTGCTGTGAGTTGTTGCTGCTGATAAGCTTGCAGGGCATCCGCTGACATTTCACAAAGCAGTCGTTGTTTATCAGTCGCTGTTTGCCTGTGAGTAATCAATTCGAATAAATAGACTGGGGATGACCTGCCGGCAAGCAGGAAGCTGCCCAATGGGCGTGTCAGGAAACGGTCTATGCCTTCTATAACTTCATGGGTGACCAGCAGATTTGTTCCAAGGGGTTTGTTTGCGTTTTCGATGCGGCTGGTTGTGTTAACGAGATCGCCGACCACGCGGTAAATATAATTATTTATGGAGCCGGAGCCGAATCTGCTGACGAGCAATTCGCCAAAATGGATGCCGATACGTGTTGGCAGTGCCGGATGCGTACTGTCCCGATTGAATCGGTCGACACAGTCGATAATGGCAAGGCCTGACTCACAAGCTTGTTCACGCAACTTTTTGCTGGCGGATGTAACTTCCCAGATCGCAAGCATGGCATCGCCGATTATCTCTGAAACTACGCCATTGTTTTGTTTTACCGGTTTTGATAATGCATGGAAATAATCGTCCATCAGCAGTTTTAGCTGTAACGGGTCCATTTTTTCTGCAAGTGCTGCATATCCTTGGACATCAGTGAACAGACATGCACCAAAAACGAGTTGATTTTTGTGTAAATAGGTATCGATATGTCGGGTTAAGTCGCCGACAACGCGCCCTGGCGTAAATTGTCCGAATAATTCCAGCAGCTGATTGCGATCTTTGCGGGTTTCGAGAAAATTGAGCAGGACAGAGCCAAATACCGCGCCCGGTATTAGGATGAAAAGTGGTGTTATGAGAGGCACCCAGATGCTTGCTCTTGAAAAAACAAACCATGCGGAGCCGAGATAAGCAGTAGCCAAAATAATGCTGATGATGGTCAGTTTGCGGTTGGATAACATTGGGAAAATAAAACCCAGTGTTAGACCCATGATAAACAACAATACCAGACTGCCTGCGTTCGGGAATGGGCTGACGGATTTGTTTTCGAGCAGATTGGCAAATGCGGTGGCTGCAATTTCCACACCGTCAATTTGCCGTCCTTCAGGCTCGGTAAAAACGGTGTGATACGAATCGCGGACGATATCCTGCTCGGATTGTGTCGCTGCTGAAAGTCCGACAAAAACAGCTTTGCCTTTTATTGCTTCGAGTAAGGATTGTGATGCGTTTGCATCGGTATCGGCCGGTAGTAGTATTTGATGGTAAGGAATAGTCCGTATGGTGCGCGGCGGGCCATAAAAATTGAGGTAATGATATGGCTGATTTGAATACAGATTAGCCAGCACTTGAATGAAATGTTTTGTGTGGTCATCAAACCTGTTATTTTTACGTAATTCTGAAAGCAGCTGTTGTTTGATTCCAGGGTGCTTAACAAATTTTTCGCGCAAATTGAGTATCAGTGATTCCAGATCAGTTATTTCTTCCTGATTGGTTGGTAGACCCGCGGTATCGAAATTTTCTATTTCCCGGAGTAATGTTATAAAGTCGTCATAAGCCCACAGTGTAAAGGCTTGCAAAGCTGCAATCGGCATGGTGGGGCTGTCTCCGATACCGGGTTTAAAAGCCCAGTAGGCGTTAATACGTGGCATGCGAGGAAAGGAAATGGTACATGTGACAGGGTTGCGGCTGCTATTTCAGGTAACGGCGCTATTCGTCTATGCTGGATTATTTGCAATTGAAGGCGTCTGCATTTTCTGGCGGTGCGGCCGATAATCTTTCGACCAGGATTACATTGCCGGCTTTTTCAATCGCTTCGACAGTGCGCGGTCATGCTCTGGTTCCGGGCCGGGTGAATCGAAGATAAGGTCGAGTACAATGATTGCGGCGCCAGCCTGAGCGAGATGTTGTATCAGACGTGCATGATAATCACGTGGCCATGGCCAGAATCGGGGAGATACTGGCAGATCCATTTGGATGGCTGATGGCCTGTCTGCGGCGATCACAATAACTTCACCGGGCGGAGTTGTTGCGCCACGCAAATGAAAAAGCCAATACAATCCATACTCTTCTTCAAGCAACCAACCTTGCGGCGTCAGATACACCAATATACCCAATAGTCCAACGATTATGCCCAAAAGGGCGCGCCTGGAATATTTTTTCATTTTTGTTGAGAAAAAATCTGAAAGCCGCGTTTACAATATGCTGTCATGGTGGCTGCGCCTTGCTAACTGTAGAGCTGGATTTTAGTATACTTAAACGGAAAATGTTGTTCGATAGAAATTTTCAGGATAAAAATGCATGATTATCGTTATTTCGCCTGCTAAAACACTGGATTTTGAAGCGCCCGCTTGCACTGAGAAATTTACCATACCGGATTTTCTTGACGATTCTGCTGAGTTGATCGATCAGTTGAAAACGCTGGAGCCTGATCAAATTGGTCGTCTGATGTCGATCAGCCCGAAATTGGCCGTGTTGAACTCCAACCGCTATTATGAATGGAGGCGTCCGTTTAATCCGGATAATGCCAAACAGGCAATGTATGCATTTAAGGGTGATGTGTATACCGGGCTTGATGCAGAAACACTGGATGCGCAGGTTGTGGATTTTGCGCAGCATCATTTGAGAATTCTTTCCGGTTTATACGGCGTGCTTCGTCCGCTCGACCTGATTCAGCCGTATCGTTTGGAAATGGGTACGCAGCTAAAGAATCAGCGCGGTAACAACCTCTATGAATTCTGGGGAGACATCCTGACTAACGCCATTAATGAGGAATTGCGCAAACAGCGAACGGATACGCTGATCAATCTTGCATCACAGGAATATTTTAAATCGATTAAAACTGATCAATTGAATGCTAAAGTTATTTCGCCGGTTTTTAAGGATGAAAAAAATGGTGTGTATAAAATAATCAGTTTCTTTGCCAAAAAAGCACGTGGCTTGATGAGCCGGTATATCATCCAGAACCAATTGGTTAGGCCTGCGGATATTAAACAATTCGATGTTGCCGGTTATCAGTTCAATGAAGCCGAGAGCACTGATACTGAATGGATTTTTATGCGCAAGGAATCCGCTGCGCGAAGTGGTTAAGGTTTGTTTATTATTACAGTTATTTATTGGGGGCGGTAAATGAGTGTACAAAAAAATATGGAACTGGCAAAAAATTATATCGAATTATCGAATAAACATGATCTGAGGCATATTGAAACGCTGTTTCTGGGAGAAGCCACGTATCATTCCGCGTATTTTGGCGAGTATAAGGGCAGTGTTGCCATACATGAAATGATGCTGAGTTTTTTTGCACGTTATCCCGATGTGCATTGGGAAGTGTCGAACTACCGTCCGATCGGAACCGACGGAGTAGAATTCGATTTTCTTATGACGGCAACAGATGCTGCCGCAGATGAGCCCGTCAGAAGACAGGGGCGTGAGTGTATTTATTTTGAGTCTGACGGGCTGATTCGCCGTATCGAGGTGCATAAAGCGGACGAATAGCATCTGGTGAAATTATAAAAAATCGGTATCCTTTTTTGCGACCTGTGTGATACGTTCGATAGGTATCGTGCGTCTTTCGGCTTCGATAAAAACCCGTTTGACCAGCGCGTTTCTGGATTTGATTTCATGGTCAATTGCAGCGATTGTCCGCTCGACCTCGGCCGCTGAAATATTGTCAGTAAAGTCAATGCTGATGTTAACCAGAATAAAGCCCGGGCCCATATGTAGCGTGAGCACTTCGTTGATATGATCAACCCCTGCGTATTGTTCGGCAATGGCGTGAATTTCCTGATTGACTTCGCTGTTCGCGCTTTCGCCAATCAACAATCCTTTTGTTTCCACCGCAAGCCAGATTGCAATTGCAGCCAGGATCAGGCCGATAATAACGGATGCGAGCCCGTCAAACCACAGAATACCGGTGGTTTGTGTCAATAGTATGCCAAGAAATGCAACCAGCAGACCCAATAATGCGGCGGTGTCTTCAAACAGTACGACAAAAATAGATGGGTCCTTGGCGCGTTGCACTGCCTTGATGTAACTCCATTTTCCTTTGCCCTTACTGAATTCATTGAAAGCCATGTACCAAGCTGTGCCTTCAAAAATCAGCGCCAATCCCAGCACGATATAATTCACGAGTGGATTTGTTATCGGTTCTGGAGAAATAATATGCCGGATACCTTCGTAAATCGACACACCGGCACCCAAAGCAAAAATTAAAATGGCGACGATAAAGCTCCAGAAATAAATCTCTTTACCATAACCGAATGGATAATCTTTGTCCGCAGGCTTGCTTGAGCGTTTAATGCCATAGAGTAATAATCCCTGGTTTCCGGTATCGACCAGAGAATGTATCGCTTCGGATAACATTGCCGAACTGCCTGTAATAACCGAAGCAATAAATTTGGTAATTGCGATCAGCGTATTACCGATGAGCGCTGCAAAGATAACTTTTTTAGAGCCGGATGCTGACATGATTGGTGCGCGTATTCAAGCTATGGCTGTTTTTGATCCGGTGTTCGTGACGCCTCAGTGATCGTTTCCGATTTTGCTGGTTTGCCTTTTTTATCAGGACTTGCATCATCATCACTACTGCGTTCATTTTTCTCTGATGCTTCTGTTACAGTAGTCTGAACTGTTTCATGCATTTCTTCCTGATCGATTTCTTCCGCTTTCGGTATTTCAGCCAAAGAAGACAGGTTCAGGTGCAAGGCCGCTTTAGCCAACAGATGCGCGCTGACCGGCGCCGTGATGAACAAAAAGAATGTGATTAAAATTTCATGAAGGCTGATGTGTTCGCCATAGATGCTGAAATAAATTGCGGAAGCAATTAAAAGGCTGCCTACGCCGAGTGTGGTTGCTTTGGTCGGTCCATGCAGGCGTGTGTACAAATCCTTGAGCCTGACTAACCCCAAGGAGCCGATAAATGTGAAAATAGCGCCGGTTAAAATTAGAAAAGACAAAAAATATTCCAGCATAGCCCTACTCGATTATGTCGCCACGCAGCAGATATTTGCACAGCGCGACGGTGCCGATAAATCCCATCAGCGCGATCAGCAATGCCGCTTCAAAAAAAAGTGCGCTGCCCAGATGAATGCCCAGCAGCACCAGTATCGCGATGGTGTTGACATACAGTGTGTCCAGCGCCAACACACGATTAGGGATGTCCGGGCCGCGCAGCAATCGCCAAAAACTCATCGCAACGGCGGCGGTTACCAATGCAAGGGCTATTTGAATTGAAATCGCTAACATGATTCAAAAATCTCCTTCAACGGGTTTTCATAACGCTGTTTGATGGTCGCAACAAGTGTGTCCGGATCTGTTTCGTTCAGTGCATGCACCAGCAAGTGACCCTGATCGTCCGACAGTTTTGCCGATAATGTGCCTGGCGTTAAAGTGATGCTGTTTGCCAGAAGACTGATGGCCAGATCGGAAGTCAAATCCAGCGGCAGTTTGACAAATATGGGTTGAAGTTTATCTGGATTGCCGAGTATCAATCTTGCAACCGTGAAATTCGCCACAATGATGTCGAACAACAGTACCGCAAGATAACGGAGCAGAACAATCGGTTTGCGAATGGAAACTGCTTCCGGCCAGAAATGTATAGTAAGCACCGGGATGGCCCAGCCAAAGATCAGTCCCAGCAAAATTTGCCCGGTATCAAAACTGTTGTTGAGCAACAGCCAGATCACGGCGAGCACCGGCGTCAGAATCGGATGCGGCAACAGGCGTGTCATTATGGTTTGACCTCTAGATTCAGTACCGACTGAATATACAGTTCGGGTTGCAGCAGCTGGCTGGCCGTGACAGTGGTAAATTCAGTAATGGCTCCTGCCCAGATTACCAGTGCAATGCACAGTGCAAGCAGACAAAAAACGGGTGTCAATTCAGCGGTTACTGACAAACCGCTTCGTGGGGCATCAGCATTGGGATCGATACGGCAAATATGCGGAGCCTGTGCCCGGTAAAACATCATGCTGCCACCACGTGCCAGTGCCATCAGGGTAAACAGGCTGGTTATAAGCACCACGCCCATAATCCATGGCAGAGCTGAATGTGACAGAGCGGCGTTCAGGATTAAAAATTTGCCGATGAAGCCGGATAGCGGCGGCAGGCCGGCAATCAATACCGCACATATGAAAAACAGTGCGCCCAGTAACCGTTGCTGTTGAATGACGGGACCTGGTTCGAACTGGTCTTCCATGACATCGCGCCGGTTGGCAATACAGTCTGCAAGAAGAAATAAAGCTGCTGCCGCAAAAGTTGAGTGCGGCAGATAATAAAGCCCGGCGGCAATGCCGACTTCTGTATTCATGCCAAAAGCCGTGAGTAACGTGCCAATAGAAGCGATGACGAGATAAGCGATCTGTTGGCGTAATCGTGCGCTGGCCAGTGTTCCCAGCACACCAACAATCAAGGTCAATAAAGCCAGCGGTAGCAGCCAAGCTTCGATCAAGTTGGCTACAGAGCCTGCCTGTGAGCCAAAAATCAGTGTATACACGCGCAAAATACTGTATGCGCCGACTTTGGTCATAATGGCAAATAATGCGGCAACGGTTGCCGTGGTATAGGCGTAGGCGGCTGGCAGCCACAAATATAGCGGAAGCAGCGCTGCTTTCAGTGCAAAAACTGCGAATAACAGCAGACCTGCCACATGAATGAGCGCACTATCTTCAGCTGGTGCGTGAGCGACTTTAACAGCCAGGTCGGCCATATTCAATGTGCCGAGCAGTCCATACAATGTGCCTACGCCAAATAGAAAAAGCGTTGAACCAACCAGATTGATAACAACAAAATGTAATCCAGCTTTGGTCTTTAAACGGCCGCCTCCATGAAGCAACAGACTGTAGGATGCCAGCAGTAGAATTTCAAAGAATACAAACAGGTTAAACAGGTCGCCGGTTAAAAATGCGCCATTCAAACCGAATAACTGTAACTGAAACAGTGCATGAAAATGTGCACCCATAGTATCTGTGCCGCGCAGAGCGTACAGTAATGCGCAAACCGCAACCAATGCGGTTACTACGAGCATCCAGACCGCCAACCGGTCAGCTACCAGCACAATACCATAAGGCGGAGACCAGTTACCCAGCGCATACGCCAGAATATCTCCACTATTGACTGTGTTAAGAAGCAGGCAAGCAATTACGAGTTGGGCCAAGACCGCTGCCAGGCTGGCTGCGCGTCTTAACAGCAGTTGTTGTCTGGGCAACAAGAGTAGTATGATGCCTGCCAGCAGCGGTAAAAGGACCGGAAAAATAACGATATGGTCCATCATGGCCTATGTTTCCCGTCGACCTGGTCATTACCCATTTCCAGGAAAGATTTCAGCGATAAAATAATCACAAAAGCAGTCATGCCGAAACTGATGACAATAGCGGTCAATACCAGCGCCTGTGGCAGCGGGTCGGCGTAATTTGCAGCGTTGTCACTGATAATCGGCGGGCTGCCAATAGTTAGTCGACCCATAATCAGCAAAAACAGATTGACGGCATATGACAAAAAGGTCAATCCCAGCACGACGGGAAATGTTCGTCCGCGTAGCGACAGATAAACTCCACAGGCTGTCAATACACCGATGATTATAGCAATGAGCAGTTCCATTAACGTATCCGCCTTCTGGGTCTCATCTGATGGCTTTGATGATGCACAAGACCCAGACAAACTAAAATTAATAATGTGGCGCCGACAACGACCAGATAAACGCCCAGATCAAACGCCATGGCTGAAGCTAGCTCAAATTCGCCGATAACCGGCCAATGTATGTGGCTGAATGTCGAGGTCAGAAAAGGGTAACCAAAAATCCAGCTAGCCAGCCCGGTACACGTGGCAATCAGCAGGCCGTAGCCGATAACCTTGTGCATATTGATTGGTAAACGCTGCTGCGTCCAGATTACACCATTGGCCAGATATTGCATTACCAGTGCAACGGCAGTAATCAGACCGGCGATAAAGCCGCCACCCGGCAGGTTATGTCCACGTAGCAGAATAAACAGGGATACCAGTAGCGCAAGCGGTAATAACAGACGTGTAAAAGACGCCATGATAGTTGGGTGCAAATCTTCATCCCAGGCGCGCCCTTCGCTGTCATGGCTGGCACCGGCAATTTTCAGGTGCTCCAGCATGGCATAAATGCCCAATCCGGCCAAAGCCAGAACGGTTATTTCTCCGAGTGTATCATATCCCCTGAAATCGACCAGGATCACATTGACGACATTGGTGCCACCACCACCCGGTAAACTGTTGTCGAGAAAATAACCGGCAATGCTTTCATAAGGCCGGGTTAATACCGCCCATACCAGTAGTGCAACGCCGCCGCCTGCAGCCGTTGCAATGAAAGCATCGCGGCTGCGCAACCATGTTCCAGACTCATCCGGTGATTGTTGTGGCAGAAAATACAATGCTAACAGCATGAGTACAATAGTAACCACTTCAACGGACAATTGCGTCAAGGCAAGATCGGGTGCGGAGAATTTGACAAAAATCAGCGATACGCCCAAACCCACCGTGCCCAGTAATACTAACGAGACTAGGCGTTGACGGTGCATGACAACGGTCGCTGCAGCGGCGACAACGAGCACTGTAGCTATCAGCAGACTGACACCGTCAATCGGCAGTATGCCGCGTTCGCCGGTAAGGCTGTAATCATAATCAGTTGCTAACGCACCGTATATTCCCAGCATCATAATGAACAGCATGAAAATAAACAGCATGCGTTGTAGAGATTGGGTATTGAGAAATTGCGTAACCGCACTGGCAACAGCAAGCAGTTTTTCCAGGAGAAATTCATACAGCGCCCTGAAATCCAGCAGGCTTTCCATGCGCTCCTGTATTGAGAACAGCGGTTTGCGTATCAGATAGAGACCGATTCCACCGATCAGTGCGGCCAGGCTCATAAATAACGCAGTGTTAAATCCATGCCAGATTGCCAGATCATGATCCGGTACTGGTCCCTGTAGCACACTGGATGCGGCGACAGCCAGGATGGGTTCAACGGTGAACGCCGGAAAGATACCAACCAGCAGGCATAACGCTACCAGAATTTCGACCGGCACTTTCATCCAGCGAGGTGGTTCGTGCGGTTGCTTGGGTAAATCAGTCGGTTCGCCATCAAAAAATACGTTATGAATGAATCGCAGTGAATACGCCACAGCGAAAATACCGGCCAGCGTGGCCATTATCGGTAGCAGCCATCCCCAGGGTTGATTGACGACAAACAGGGTTTCTGCAAAAAACATTTCTTTCGATAAGAAGCCGTTGAATAATGGCACGCCAGCCATCGATGCGGCAGCAACCATTGCCAGTAGGGCGGTGTGAGGCATGTATTTCCACAAGCCGCGTAGTATCCGCATATCGCGAGTTCCTGTCTCATGGTGGATGATTCCTGCGGCCATAAATAAAGAGGCTTTGAAGATTGCGTGATTAATGATGTGAAAAACGCCTGCCAGCGCAGCCATGGGGGTGCCGATGCCGAATAATAAAGTAATCAGGCCCAGATGGCTGATTGTTGAGTAAGCAAGTAAGCCTTTCAAATCATGTTTGAACATTGCAATATAGGCTGCGACAACGAGTGTGACGAGTCCGGTAAAACAAACCAGCCAGAACCATGCCGATGTGCCTGATAATGCCGGAAACAGCCGTGCCAGCAGGAAAACGCCTGCTTTGACCATGGTGGCGGAGTGCAAATAGGCCGAGACGGGTGTTGGTGCTGCCATGGCATTAGGCAACCAGAAGTGAAAAGGAAATTGCGCTGACTTGGTAAATGCGCCCAACAGCACCAGAATCAGCATTGGCAGATACAAATCATGGTTACGGATTAATTCACCGGCGGCAAGAATATCCGACAAGTTATAACTACCGACAATTTCACCCAGAAGCAGAAAGCCGCCAAGTAACGCAAGTCCGCCGCCGCCGGTAACCGCCAAAGCCATTCGCGCACCGCTACGGGATTCGTGTCGCATCTGCCAGTAGCTGATTAACAGAAACGAAGACAGGCTGGTTAATTCCCAGAAAATTAGAAGCTGGATAATGTTTTCCGAAGTGGCAATTCCCAGCATGGAACCCATAAACATGAGCAGATAAGCGTAAAAACGCCCCATGTCATCACGTTCGGAGAGGTAATATCGTGCGTAGAGAATGATCAGCAGGCCGATGCACAGGATGAGTAGGACAAATAATAAGCCTAGTCCGTCAAGGCGAAAAGCAAGCTCCATGCCTAAATGCGGTATCCACGGTATGCTTTGCACCACTACATGGCCTGAAAATGCGGTGTTGATGAATGGAAGCAGAAACAGTAATGCGATCAAAGTGACTAAACCTGCTCCCCAGGCAGCATGTAAACGTCCAAGACGCGAAATGACAGCCACAAAACCAGCGCCCAGAAACGGCGTTAACGCAATCAGCGATAATTCCATACCAGTGAAGTAAGACTAAAAACCAAAAAGGCTATATTGTAGGCGATCTCCGCGTTTTAAAAAATGGAAATGCCATTTATTTTCAGAATTGCGTGTAGATGACGCAGAATATTTCGGTTATGGGTTATCGTACAGGGATGCGTGACAAGAAAAAGGTCAATATGCACGCAATGGTCGCGAGCATTATTTTTTGCCACATTTCAGGGACAATAAGAATTGAAACACTAAATGACAGGGCAGTCATGATATAAGCCAACCGTTTAGCCTTGCGAGGGATGCTGTGGTGCAGGCGCCACTGAAGAATAATCGGTCCGGTATAACGATTGGTCATCAATTTTGTGTGAAAACGCTCGGAACCCCTGGCAAAACAGGCTGCTGCCAGTAACACAAAAGGCGTTGTTGGTAATACGGGCAGTATAACCCCAAGTCCGCCCAGCATGAGTGCAACGCAACCAGCACTCAAATAAAGACTGCGGATTATCGGTGAATGGTGCAGACGTAAAAGCCCTGCCGCCTCGGCGCCAAGCAATGCTTGCCTGTCTGTGTTAATTTGATTTTTTTCGGAAAGTTGCATATCTGTAGTCAAAAAGCCATTCTAAAGGATTCGCTACAACGCATAGTCAAAACGAATAAATTCATGCTAGGGTTATGATACATGAGAGTATACAATTTAATCAAAGTTTTATAAATTTTTGAGGAAAATTATGATAAAAGAGAAAAAGTTATTCTATTCAGTGGCTTTTGTTGCATTTGTGGTGATGTTTATGCTATCGCAAACGCTGTACGCTTATCAGGAGCGGACTGAGCATTCTGGGCCGCAGTTTGAAAAAATTGACCGGAAAGTGGGAGAAGGTAAAGAAGAAGCCGAAGTTGGAAACACGGTAAATGTGCATTATACGGGTTGGCTTTACGATGAAAGCGCAGCAGAAAATAAAGGTAAAAAATTTGATAGTTCGTATGACCGGAAGAGACCTTTTTCTTTTATGTTGGGAGCTGGCAGAGTCATTAAAGGCTGGGATCAGGGTGTAAGAGGTATGAAAGTGGGCGGACAACGTACGTTGATCATTCCGCCATCCATGGCCTATGGCGCGCGCGGTGCCGGTGGAGTGATTCCACCCAATGCCACGTTGATTTTTGATGTCGAACTGGTTGGGATACAAGACGGGTCGCATTATTGATTGACTGTCAGGTGCATATTCAAATTATCTGGGTATGCGTTTGATTGTCCCCGGTTTTTTATATTCATTACACTGCATAAATGTGATCTATACAGCCTTGTAATGCCCGAGAGGTTACATAATCGATCTGCAAAAGGATATTGTCATGACACAGACGCAAACACAGATTCGTGCACCAAAAGCACGCGTTATTATCTGGAAACGCTTGGGGATAAGTTTGGTCGTCTTTGTGGCATTGGTCGCGCTGTTTGGTGTATTGGGTTATTACTGGCTACCCGGATACGCAAAATCCCAGCTAGAATTGCGCTTGACGGCGCTTCTGGATCGACCGGTCAGCGTGCAAGCGATTGAAATTAAACCTTACACGCTGGAATTGTTTGTGCACGGTTTTCACATTGGTGAGCGACAGGGCGGTATTGATGCTGGTGAAACTTTTATTTCGTTCAAAACGCTACATATTGATATCAGCTCGGAATCGATTACCCAGCGCGCGCCTGTAATCAGCACAGTGACACTGGATACACTGCAAGTCCGTTTGGTTAGAGCGGATGAGAATCAATTTAATTTTTCAGATTTGATCGAAAAATTTTCACAGCTGCCGGATGATGAAGAAGATAAACCTGCATTGTTTTCAATTAGTAATTTGGTATTGAGAAACGGCCATATTACATGGGTGGATCGTTTCAAACAGAATCATCAGGAAATCGCCGAAATTAATTTCGCTGTTCCATTTATCGCCAACTTGGACAAGGTAAAGGATGATTGGATTAAACCACATTTTAGCGCCAGCGTTAACGGGGCGCCATTGAGACTAGATGGTAAGCTCCGCCCTTTTACGGATAAACGCGAAGCAACATTGGCGCTCAAAGTCAATGATATTGATATAACGCGTATTGATGATTATGTGCCGTTTCCCGTCGGAATCGGCTTGAAATCCGGTTATTTCGATAGCGATCTGACCGTGACTTTTGCGCAATCCGGTGATGGCTCGCCCGAGATGACATTAACAGGTCAGACAGAACTCAGGAGGGTCGCCATTGAAAATAAAGCAGTACAGGAACCATACCGGCTGAATCTGGGCGCGCTTCATCTCAAACTGGACCGGTTTGATATTACCGGCAGAAAGCCTTCTCCTGTGATTCTGGGCTTGGACGATATTGCAGTGTTGCCTGTTTCATCACAAGCGGATAAGCCCGAAGCGGCGGTTTCGTTATTGAAAGTGGCTGTGAGTAGTATGGTTGAATTGGCTGCGCAAACAATAGTGTTGAAAAATGTAACGATAGATGGCCTGAGCAGCCGTATTCATCGCGAAGCCGATGGCGGCATTGATCTGGTGCGTTTTTTGCAACCTTCGGATTCGGATGCCGCTGGATATGCATTAGTGGAAAATTCCGAATCCGCACAGGTATTTTCCGTTCCAAAACCCCGTACAAAGCCCTCTGATCAAGCCTATCAGACATGGCTGCAAGCCAATCAGGAGGAGAAGCTACCTGTTGAATCGCTGCAGGCTGCGGTATCGATACCGCTACCCGGCAAAAAGCCGGCGTATGAAGTATGGCTTGAACAGGCCAGACAGGCAACGATAGAAAAAGAAAATGAAAGTGCGCAAGCCGTAGGGAAAGCAGGGCCATGGACTGTGCAAATCGATCAGTTCCGATTGAGCAATGCCGCCATATATTATGCGGATTTAACACTGAGTGATGTTGTACCCATGGTGGTGAAGCCTTTGGATCTGACCGTAACGGATATCGATGTCAGTGGCGTAAAACCGCTTGCACTGAAATTGACGGGCCAGGTTAATGAAGAGGGCTTGATCGAAACCGAAGGCCGCTTGGCTTGGTCGCCGCTAACTGCGGATTTGAATTTGAATTTGCAGGCAGTTGATCTGGTTTCCTTACAGGGATGGGCGGGTGATGTGTTAAATGTTTTGCTGACCAGCGGCGATGTTTCTTTTCAGGGTACCGTCAAGGCTGAGGGTGAACCGCTTAAGGTGGCTGTCAATGGGCAGAGCCGGTTGGGAAATTTCAATGTCATCGATCAAAACAGAGCCAGAGATTTGTTTCGCTGGAAGAATTTGGATATCGACAAACTGGATTTTGTCAGTGATCCACTCAATATCAATGTAGATACCATAAAAATGGGTAACTTCTATGCACGCGTGATGCTGCTGCCTAATGGTGAATTGAATCTCAAGCACATTGTACGGCAGGAAGAGAAACAGGCATTGTCAGAAGAACAGATTCAGACTGAGGTTGAAAAACAGGATGAAAGCAAGCCGCTGCCATTGCGTATTGGAAAAATATTGCTGCAACACGGTGATGTTGATTTTTATGATCGCTTTATTAAACCCAACTACCACGCCAATCTGACAGGGTTGACCGGCCAGATCGGCCCGATTCATGCAGTGCGGTCAGGGTCTATTGATATAAAAGGCAAAATTGACGGTACCGCACCGTTACAGATAAAGGGCGATATTGAGCCGCTCGGTTCGGAGTTATTGCTTGATATTGTCGCCAAGGCAAAAGAAATTGATTTGCCGCAGTTCAGTCCTTATTCAGGCAAATATGTAGGGTATGCTATCGAAAAGGGAAAACTGTCTGTGGATGTGCATTACCATGTCGAAAAGGGAACGCTAACCGCTGACAATAATGTTTTTCTGGATCAGTTTACGCTTGGGAAGCGCGTTGATAGCGAAGAAGCGGTATCGCTACCGCTTGAATTGGCTATTGCTCTGCTCAAAAACCGGCGTGGCGAGATTGACATTCATATACCGATTAAAGGATCCATCGACGATCCACAATTCAGTCTTGGCAGCATTATTCTGGATGCGTTTGTTAATCTCATCACCCGCGCTGTAACAGCACCGTTTGCGTTGCTGGGTTCATTGCTCGGAGATGGTGAAGAGTTATCTGAAATCAGTTTTCCTCCGGGTTTTGCGGTGATTGATTCTGAGGCGGAAAGCCGACTGCAGGCCTTATCCGATGTGCTCAAGGATCGGCCGGCCTTGCGTCTTGAAATTGCCGGCCATGTTGATCCGGTTGAAGACCGTGAAGGCTTGAAGCGCGCTATTCTGGAGCGGAAGATCAAGGCAAAGAAACTTGCGGCTGAAGCTAAGCAGGGTATGGCCGGCGGTTCACTTGCGGGTGTATTACCGTCGCCGGAAGAATACAGTAAATATCTGGAAGTCGTTTATAAAGAATCGGATTTTGAAAAACCAACCAACTTCTTGGGTTTAACGAAAAGCCTGCCCGATGCGGAGATGGAGCAATTGCTGCTGACGCACATAGAAGTGAGTGATGATGATATGCAAGAGCTGGCGCAAGACAGAGCTTTGGCTGCACAAAACTGGTTGCTGGAGAAAGGCGAGATTTCCGGTGAACGTTTGTTTGTGGTGAGCGAACAGGACACAGAGGCAGGTGAAAGTAGCCGCGTGGAATTCGTCCTGAAATAAAGTATCCAATGAAGAAAACAGGTCAGCCTGTTTTCTTCATTGGATTGCGGTTTTGTAATGTTAGATGGTTATCTTTACGGTGCGCCTAATGCGGAACGCAATAGGTTTGCTGTGACCTGACCGCTGGTATTCTGCACATAGTTTGTGACAATGGGAATAAACTGGCCCACCATGTCAGGCGAGAGATTCAGCTGTTGAAACGAAGCGGCAAGTGACGCGGCATTGTTTAAAGTACTTCCAGCGCCGCCGAGCATTGACGATACGCCACTGCCCATTCCACCCAAGGGGCTAGAAACAACGGGAGCGGCATTGAGCATTTCATTGATGCCGGGAACCGATTGAGATAGCGAGGAAAAAGCCTGGGGGTTCATACCTGCCTGAGCTGCCTGGAAAATGGCACCGGCACCGCCCAATGCCTGTTGTTGTGAAATACCAAGCTGTTGCGTAAGGATATTGACCAGACTAACTTGCCCGGCACTGGTTCCTGCCATGCCAGTCATCCCGGTAGCTGCTGCAGCACCGGATGCAATCGCCGTGTTGGCCTGGTTTGTCATTTCGGTTGCAGCCGTTGTGCCAGTTTCGATTGCCTGACGCCCTGCCTGTGCAGACTGCTCAACCGATGTTAAACCGCTATCGATTGCGCTGAGGGTATTGTTTCCACCACCACTTGAAGCGCAACCTGCTAACGTTAACGTCAAGCTTGCAATACTGGCAACTGTTAATGTTGTGTAATTCCGGTTTTTCATAAATTCCCCTTGAAAACGATGATTTGTTTTAAAAAAAGAGATATTAAATCAGTGGTTTTTGCTGCTAAGTATTAAAGCCGACTATGACATAAAATAATTGATCAATCAACTTTACAGATTGGTGGCCAGTGTATTGGACATCCGTTCTGGATACAACATTCCGGTTGGGATGAAATGAAGACGTTAAGGGCGCTGTTGTATTTCCTTGCCAATTTCACGCTCAACCAGTTTTACCAGACCGGATAATTCTTGAGATAGCAATTGCAGCAGATCATCGAGTGTGACAATACCAACTAATTGTTCATTGTCGCTGATTACCGGTATACGCCTGACTGCTTTGCGGCGCATATACCGGATAACCTCGAATATATCGGCGTTTTCTTTAATCGTAGCAAGTCCGGGCTGCATAATATCACCCACGGTGATAACAGCCGGATCCAGCTCTGTCGCCATAACTTCAACCACAAGATCCCTGTCAGTTACAATGCCAATAGGTTTTTGAATACCTTTTTGTTTTGCAACGATAACTACATCACCGACATGGTGCTTGCGCATTAGTCTGGCGGCTTCCAGCACACATTCATCCTTTTGCATGGCGATGACTTCGCGATGACATATTTCGCTGACCGACATAATCCCTCCTTGTTTAATTCTTTATTTATTGCATGGTGTATAACATAGGGCCAACTTTAGAGTTGGCAAGTAGATCGGTGCATCAAATTTGATATCAGACCGAAATCGAGCAAAAAAAGAGGGGTTTTGGGAAGAATCAAGCAGCCTTGGAGCTGCTTCCAAATACAGAGCGCCCCGGTTTACCGGGGCGCTCTGTATTATATGTGCACGTTTTTAAGTATTATGCAGGCCGGATATTAGATGCTTGTTTTCCTTTAGGGCCGGTCGTTACTTCGAAAGCGACGCGTTGTGCTTCTCTGAGTGATTTAAATCCTTCGCTTTGGATTGCTGAGAAGTGTGCAAACAAATCTTCTCCACCATCATCGGGGGTAATAAAACCAAAGCCTTTAGAGTCGTTAAACCATTTTACAACACCTGTTGCCATGTTATTTTCCTTAATAAAATTAAATAATAATGAAGTTGCACTTACATAAATTCACTATGCAAGCAGTCATCGAATATCAAGGAAAAAGTCCACTCAAAGGTACTGTTCCACAACTTGAATCGATACGACTTTTAAGAGTATACGCGTTATTTTCATTAAAAAAAAGCATAAAAATATCTGATTTTTTTAAAAAATTAATATGATTAAACAGGAAATATATGAATGGTGACGATTGATTTTTGTTCATGATGACGGTAAACGAAAAATTGCGATTTAAAATCTATTCAGGTGTTGTGCTAATCAGTATTAACAGTTGTTAGCAGTTCGCAATTCGTTTACGGAATTTCTGACAAAATCTCTGGTGTAATAATCTTCATCAACAATTTCGTTATTCCAGACGATAATGTCTAGATCAATCACTCTTGGGCCGAATTTAGACAGCGTACGGTTTCTGCCCAGTCTGTGCTCAAGTTGTTTTAAATAAGCTTTGAATGCCTCGCGGGATAACGGGGTTTGTACTTTGACTGCACCATTGACAAAGTCGTTTTGACTGGTGATACCGATCGGTGAGGTTTTAACCCATGCGGAAACAGCTTTGACAATGACTTCCCGGTGCAAAATAGCAAGTACCGATTCAATATGTATTTCGGGATTGATATTGGATCCGATACCGATGATGCATTCATTTGTATCACTTGTCATGGTTTAATCGATTTTTGTAGGTTTGTCTTGTTTGGCCTCCAGCTCAATGGATACCGACTCGGCAAAACGCAGTGCATGCGGTTTGTCGACTTCTACCCTGGCAAAGCGCACGAATTCGTTTTTCATGACTTCATCGAGAATGGATTGTGTTAATTTCTCTAGCATTTTAAATTTGTGTTCTTGTACCAGTGTAATGATATTCTTGGTGACAATTTTGTAATCATAGGAGTGTTCGACTGAATCATGCATAATGGCATGATTCAGATCCACCTCAATCATCACATTGATAACAACATCCTGCAGCTTGTTGATTTCTTCCTTGTTGAAACCAATATAGGTTCGCAACAACAGGTTTTTAATTCGAATAATAGCCATTTTGTCAGTTCGCATCCCAGTTTAGGGGAGGCGGTGTGATAAATTATTCTTTTCTTTGTTACTGTTACTATAGCGCAAGGTTTCCAACAACGACAAGAATTGATGGTATGCTTGGTTATTAGTAAAGTAAATCAGATACAGGGAGAAATGTTCATGTATGTGACCATTGTGCATGTCTCGATCAAGCCGGAGCATGTGGAGGCGTTTAAAGAAGCTTGCCGTTTAAATCATGAAGGTTCACTTCGAGAACCGGGTAATCTGCGCTTTGATATTCTGCAATCAGCAGAAAAGCCGTCACAGTTCGTATTGTATGAGGCCTATAAAACGCAACAGGACGCTGCAGCTCACAAAGAAACTCAGCATTATCTGACTTGGCGTGAAACAGTGATCGACTGGATGGCCGCGCCGCGCCAGGGCATCGTATATCAAGGGCTATACCCGGCGGTAAGCAGCTGATGTTTGAATTTTCGATAGCGAGATTGCCTCGCATCGAATTCGGTGCGGGGTCGATAATGCGTTTGCCGGATATCATCGCGAGTTACGGCACAAGTGTGTTGCTGGTAACCGGGGGGCATTCGTATCAAAATCTGCCTGGTTGGCAGTCGTTCGTTGAAACATTAAACCGTCGGGCAATCCGTTTAACACAATGTAAGGTAACAGGTGAGCCTTCTCCGGATCTGGTTGATGAAGCGGTCAAAGCATTTGCAGGTCATGGTTTTGATGTGGTTGTGGGTATCGGCGGCGGCAGTGCGCTGGATGCAGCAAAAGCTATAGCCGGTTTGTTATGTCTGCAACGCTCGGTGATGGACTATTTGGAGGGTGTCGGGCCGGAATTACCGTATGAAGGACCAGCTGTGCCGTTGATCGCGGTACCGACAACTGCCGGGACTGGTAGCGAGGCAACCAAAAACGCTGTCTTGAGTGTGCAGGGTGAACACGGTTTTAAAAAGTCTTTTCGTCATGAGAGATTGGTTGCAGAATACGCGATTGTTGATCCAGAATTATTGTGCAGTTGTCCGCCTGATGTTGTGGCAGCCAATGGTATGGATGCCCTGACGCAGTTGTTGGAATCCTATGTGTCGATAAAATCCAGCGCTTTTACCGATGCGCTTGCGCTCAGCGGTTTGCAGGCCGTCCGCGATGCGTTGATTCCATTGTATCAGTCAAGTAGTGACGCCAGCGTACAAACCAGTGAAAGATCCAGATTGTTCCGGGAAAAAATGGCCTATGCTGCACTGCTGTCCGGAATTACTCTAGCGCAGGTTGGTCTAGGTTCTGTTCATGGCTTGGCATCACCCCTGGGTGCTTTTTATCCAATTCCACACGGCGTAGTATGCGGCACATTAGTAGCCTCGGCTACAGAGGTCAATATTAAAGGTATGCAGAGCAGAGAACCAGACAATAAGGCGCTGGCAAAATATGCTTATGCGGCCGAGATACTTTGTCAACAGCAATTCCATGATGAGAAAGTGGCGCATACGGCACTGATACAACTGCTGACGGAATGGACGCAAGAATTGAACTTGCCTTGTTTGTCAAAATACGGCGTCGAGGCTTCGGCATTGGACAAGATTGTGGCGAACTCGCGGGGCAGCAGTATGAAAACCAACCCCATCATATTGCATGATACGGAAATCAGGCAGCTATTGCTGTCGCGCTTATAATTACGCTGTGAAAAAAATACTTGACATAAGTTATATACAAAAAGGGTGTGCTAAAGATAGATGTGAGAGGGCTTTGTTAGACTAAGATAATCATCAAATTGCTTGGTGTTTGTAAAATTTTTGCTATGAAGATGTGTTTTTTTGACCGATACGGCTTTCCTTGCCGGCGATCAAGCTCTTGATGTTGGTTTGGTGTCGCCAGATTAACATTGATGCCATCAAAAACACGGCAAGTGTATAAAGTGAATACCCGAAAATAAAGTATCCATAAACCGGTGCGAGAGTTGCCGCGGATATTGCCGACAACGATGAATAACGGGTAATGAAGGCAACCGCTAACCAAGTAGCGATTGCGAGCAATCCCAATAAAGCACTGAGTCCAAGCAGTACGCCAACGGCCGTGGCCACGCCCTTACCGCCCTGAAAGCTCAAGAATACTGGATACACGTGTCCCAAAAAAACCGCAAGCGCGGTGGCGGCGACTGCTTCGTTACCGATGTTCCAGCCGTGAGTCAGAGATTGCGCCAAAACGATAGCCAGCCAGCCTTTACCGGCATCACCCACTAGCGTTAATATAGCGGCTGCTTTTTTGCCACTGCGCAACACATTGGTTGCGCCAGGGTTTTTAGAGCCGTAAGTGCGTGGATCAGGTAATCGAAAAATCCAGCTGGAGATCAGCGCAAATGGAATGGAGCCGATCAGGTAAGCGGCAAAAATAAAAGCCATTAGTGTCATCAAATTCGCGTTACTCCAAAAAATTGCACGTCCTCATACGGATATATTATATAAAATTCAATGAAAGGTACGATTGTTATATCGTGTCTATGTGTTTTACTTTCTATTCGATCATGGATATTATTTTTTTACGTAATTTTCGAGCCAAAACGCGGATCGGTATTTATCCCTGGGAGCGTAAGGTCGCTCAGACGATTCAGTTAGATCTCGAAATCGCCTTGCCTAATAAACGCGCAGTCAAAACAGACTGTATTGAAGATGCGGTCGATTATGCGCAGATCGCTCACAGTATTCACAAAATTCTTGCAAAACATCATTTTTTCTTGCTCGAAGCACTGGCTGAGCATATTGCGCAGACCATCATAAAGAAATTTAAATCGCCCTGGGTAAAAGTCAGTATTTCAAAATTGGGAATAATTCGTGGCATTGAAAAAATCGGTGTTAGCATTGAACGTGGCGTCAGGAAAAAAAGAGTGACAAGGGGGAATAAATGATCTGGACGTACCACAGAGATTGTTGATTCGGGTCAGGATATTTTGGCAGGTCTGTCTTTTGCCTCTACTAAGTAATTTTCAGGCAAGCTATATTACTGAATTTTGTCGACAATAAAGGAGTTGCCGCATGTGCAAAGTAACAAAGGATTTGTTGGTGCCAGCCACGTGATATGCTGATTAGAAATCAACATATGATTATTTGTACAATGTAAACCTATAACTATTAACGGTTTGTGCTGCGCTCCTGCTCATCGGGTAAAACGGGCTGACGAAGCGGTCGTTCGCGATCGACGTACGCCGCTAGCTTTTCCTTATAATTCCAGTTTGCTGCAGGATGAATGCTGTTATTCCCATCATAATTTTCATTTAGCAGGTGGTTATAAAGTACGAGTGCCAATCCATAAAGCATCAGGCTAACCAGTAAATTTTTCATATCACATTCTTACAGAAGAAAACTGAGCGTTATAGGGATGAATATGAAATTTTCCTTCTAAAGCTCTGTTAACAAACATGCGCTGCATGCAGTGTAGTAAAAACTATCTCAAAATTGTTTTTTATTGTTATACAAGCAAAAGCATACCACAATTTGTCTAAATTACACTGATCTTTTAAGGTCTTGCCGATATAGGGAAATTTTTACCACCAATGCGCTTTGTTTACAAAATTCTAATAACTATTATGTATATGGTAATCATTATTTATTATTTCCAATTATATTAATGGCTGCTGTATATTACGCGTCGAATTCTTTTTCAGGGTTTCAATGCGATGGAATGGCAAGGTTGGTTTGCGCTTGGATTATGTTTGATGGCGTTATTGACGCTGATATTTACACGTGTTGGACCGCATTTGGTCATGATGGCGGCACTGGTGATTTTGAGTGTATCCGGTATTTTAACCAGTGAAGAGGCGCTCGCTGGTTTTAGTAATTCCGGATTGATTACGGTGGCTGCCATGTTCGTCGTGGCTGCTGGCATGCATGCATCGGGTGCGATTGATTTGTTGGTCAATCGTGTGCTGGGTCGTCCGGTTACGACGCGCGCAGCGATTTCCAGAATTTTTTTTCCAGTGGCACTGCTGAGTGGTTTTATCAACAATACGCCGGTAGTTGCAACCATGATACCGGCTCTTTATACCTGGTCGCGCAAAATCGGTATCGCGCCTTCCAAATTGATGATTCCTTTGAGCTACACTGCCATTTTGGGCGGTACATTGACCCTGATAGGCACCAGCACCAATTTAATTGTCAATGGTCAATATCAGATGTTGACCGGTGAAGCCGGGTTCTCACTGTTTTCGATAACTGCTGTCGGGCTGCCGGTTGCGCTTTCTGGTTTTTTATTGATGTGGTTGTTTTTTTCGCGATTATTGCCAGATCGTACCCAAAATGAGGTTTTTTCAAATTTGCGGGAATTTACCCTGGAAGTGTCTGTGGCGCATCATGGCCCACTCGTCGGTAAAACAATTGTAAAAGCCGGGCTCAGGCATTTGCAACGTGTTTATCTGGTAGAAATTGTCCGTAACGACACTGTTATCACTGCTGTTTCATCCGAAGAAACACTGCAGGGTGGCGACAGACTGGTTTTTGCCGGGGATACCGATGCCATCTCAGATTTGCTGCGTATCAATGGAATTGTACCGTCGATGGATGGAGAAGAAACACAATTATTGAAAGCAGAGCGAGGCGAAAGGCGGCTGGTAGAAGCTGTCGTATCGCCCTACTGCGGGGCAATCGGTCACGCCATTCGCGATACACGCTTTAGATCGCAGTATGGTGCGGTTGTGCTGGCGGTGGCACGTAATGGTGAACGAATCAAGGGGAATCTAGGTACAATCAAACTGCAAGCGGGCGATACTCTGCTGCTTGAAGCGAGGCCGGCATTTGTGAGCCGTCAGCGCTACAACAAAGATTTTCTGTTGATAAACGACTTGAATACGGAATCACCTCGGCATGAGCGCGCGTATCTTGCCTGGACCATATTAATGGGAATAATTGCTGCAGCGGGCTTTGAAATTGTCAGCATGCTCAACGCGTCGTTAATTGGTGCGGGATTGATGATTATTACAGGTTGCTGCTCAGCGGCCCAGGCGGAGAAAAGCCTGGATTTGACAGTAATCATTACGATTGCAGCTTCTTTTGCGCTCGGTATGGCGCTGCAGAAAACAGGCGTCGCCGAATTTATTGCCGAGAATATTGTTGACTTGAGTGGTGGTTCGCCCTGGTTATTATTGATACTGACTTATTTGACGGTTTCTTTGCTAACCGAAGTGATTACCAATAATGCTGCGGCTTTGCTGATGCTGCCCATCGTACTGGAAATCACCGAAAAGGCGGGTCTGAATAATTTACCGTTTGTTTTGGCCATCATGATGGCTGCGTCTGCGAGCTTTGCAACGCCCTTGGGTTATCAGACTAATCTGATGGTTTATGGCCCTGGAGGATATCGATTTTCTGATTTTCTGAAAGTTGGGGTACCGATGAATATGTTGACTGCGGTTGTGACCATTATGGTCTTGTTAATTGGCTGGCCTTTAGTGGCAGAAAAGTAAATTTTGCGTTAACCCTAGATTTCCCATTAGAAAAATTTCTAATGGGAGCCGATAGAATAAGTTGTTTAAAATAAGACTATTTTGCTAAATTATGATTGTTGCATACTCCGGCGAAGTTGAACAGTCATTCCGGGCGAATGTGAACACAGATTTTTCCAACGCATGACGATTTGTATTTTTACTTTATTTGTTCATCTTGAGTCAATAAACTATTTCGTTTTCGCATAGATTCTCCTTTCAGTTGTAGTCGGCAAGTGTGTTGTCACCGATGCCGGTATACCATTGATCGGTAGGCAACTGACTGATGAGCATTGTGGATGTGGCGCCATGGCGGTCATCCATGATTTCCAACAGATCGTTACGATGTGCTGGTTTTAATGGCTCGAGTCCCCAGTCATCGATGATCAGCAGCTGCAGTTTCGCCAATAGTTTCAGTTGTTTGTGATAAGAGCCATCGGCCTTGGCTTGTGTCAGCATCAGTAATAAACGCGACAGGCGATAATATCGAACAGTGATTTCATACAGACAAGCA
>JACKLV010000011.1 GCA_024235755.1 Burkholderiales bacterium
ATCTCTGCGTTCACCCATCTCAACCAATGGGTGAGATAATTTCCACAATAGCTTTTTTCCGGAGCTGTTGTTGTCTTTTAGACTATAGGAGTCACTCCATACGCAGTCAACGGATCAACGGGGTCCTACAGTTAATCAATCAACGAGGTCACTAAACTGGTAATTTTGGGATGTTGATTGACACTCCATTATTCTGGAGTATCGGATTTCTTTTCCTGCCCCTGCATATCCAACTGCAATTGCTGGTAATTTGCGCGCACACCTTTTGTATTCGGGTGGTTTTCTCCCAGGATTTTCTCAAAAATCTTCAGCGCCTGCTCCAGGTGGCCATGGGATTTTTTATAGTCGCCCAGCGCATGCCACGCCCCGGCCAGGTTATTGTGGTATGTGGCAATCTGGAGATGGTCTTGCCCGTAGGTTTTAATGTCGCTGGCCAGCGCTTGCTCCAGATAGACAATGGCCTTTTGATATTCATCCAATGCGTACCAGGCCATGCCCAGATTATTGCGGTCAATCGCCACATCGGGATGATCTTCGCCGTGGGTTTTGATGTCGCTGGCCAGCGCCTGTTCATAATAACCAATGGCTTTCTTGTATTCACCCAGCGCATCCCAGATCGTGCCCAGATTATTGCGGCTTGCCGCTACGGCGGGATGATCTTCGCCATGTGTTTCAAGAGTACTGGCCAGCACTCGTTCATAATACGCGGCTGCCTTTTTGTAGTCACCCATCGTCTGCGCCAGATCGGCCAGCGCTGACAGGTAGTCCATTCGCTCGGGCGCCAATTGCACGGCGCGCTGGCACAACGTGAATGCGTGGCGAAAATGCAAGGCATCCTTGGCAATCTGGCAGCGCTGGTAGTGTGTTTCTGCGGTAACGTTATTGAAGACAGCCGACTGGCTTTCCATCTGCTGCAACAATTGTCCGGCTTGCTGGTTATCGCCGTCGGCCAGCGCCTGTTGGGTTTGATTCAGTAGTTGACCGGATACTTGGCCGCGGATGGATTCCAGTTGCCCGATACGATTTTGTAAATCTTCAATATGCGCCCGGTAGCCTTGCTCGATATGCTGCAAACGGTCCTGGATGGCATACAGCTGGGCTTCGTATTCCGAATGCTGTTGATTGTTAGCGAGTGCATTGACATAGCGTGTTTCGGTCTCCCTTTCCAGGCGTTTTAATCCGGCTTTGTATTGTTGCAAGGTCAATCCAATACGTATCTGATGTGCCCGAGCGGAACCGGTGGGTAAAACATCGTCACTGTTTGGGGTGAGAGTCTGTTCAACGCTGTCGACTGGCGTCTGACTATGACCCAATGGGCTGATGATGCCCAGCAAAATTAGCGCGACAAAGTAGCATTGATTTCGTAATCGCAACATTCTGCGCACCCACATGAAAAAAGTTTGCACCGTTGCCGGCAGGTTGTTGGGCGGCTTCGTTTATTGACAGAAGCCCATGAGTCGTTCAATGGAATGTAACTGCCGTACCGGACTGTGTTGAATCCGGGCGGCAGTTTATTCATTCTTTTCCGGCAGCTGTTCAGTCAGAAAAGAATTCGCGCGCTTTATCCATCCATGATTTGGCGCGCGGACTGTGGCGGGAATTGTCTTTCTGGCTGATTGTTTCAAGTTCTTCGAGT
Organism: Burkholderiales bacterium; assembly: GCA_024235755.1. GTDB lineage: Bacteria > Pseudomonadota > Gammaproteobacteria > Burkholderiales > Nitrosomonadaceae > Nitrosomonas. Next base: position 1,637 of record JACKLV010000011.1, read on the forward strand.
AATTCTTTTTGACGCGCAGTCAGTTTGACAGGCGTTTCAACGACTACATGGCAAAGCAGGTCTCCTTTGGCGTGGCTTCGCACACCTTTAATGCCTTTGCCGCGCAAGCGGAAAATCTTGCCGGTCTGCGTTTCGGCAGGCACTTTGATGCGCGCGTGCCCTTCCAGCGTCGGCACTTCGATTTCACCCCCCAACGCCGCTGTGGTGAAACTGATGGGAATCTCGCAATGCAGGTGGTCGCCATCGCGCTGAAAAACCGGGTGTGAAGCCAGATGAATCACGACATACAGATCGCCCGGCGGGCCGCCATTGACGCCGGCTTCGCCTTCACCGCCAACACGAATCCGGTCGCCATCATCGACACCCGCCGGTATTTTCACGTTCAGGGTTTTATGCCGTTTCACGCGACCGGTACCATGACAGGTATTGCAGGGATCAGTGATAATTTTACCGTTGCCGTGACATTTGGGGCAGGTCTGCTGAATCGAAAAAAACCCCTGCTGCATTCTGACCTGGCCATGGCCGTGACAGGTCGGGCAGGTTTGGGGTTTGCTGCCCGGCTTGCTGCCTTCTCCATGACAGGCGTCACAGGTATCCATGGTCGGAATACGGATTTTGGTTTCAGTACCGTGGGCGGCGTTTTCCAGAGAAATCTCCAGGCTGTAACGTAAATCCGAGCCTCTGTGCACGCTCGAACGTCCGCCGCGTCCGCCAAAAATATCGCCGAATATGTCTCCAAAAGCTTCGGCAAAACCTTGTGCGCCGCCGGCTCCAGCGCCTGCTGTGCTTGCATCAACGCCCGCATGGCCGAACTGATCATAGGCAGCGCGTTTATTCGGGTCGGATAAAATTTCGTAAGCCTCCTTGGCTTCCTTGAATAATTCTTCCGATTTTGCATCGCCCGCATTACGGTCCGGGTGATGCTTCATTGCCAATTTCCGATAGGCCTTCTTTATTGTACTGTCGTCAGCATCACGGTTGATGCCCAGAATTTCATAATAGTCGCGCTTAGCCATGTTTAGTTTCTATACCACCGTCATTTGAGTTCTGATACCAACTTTTCGAATACACAACATTTTACAAACAAATACCAAAACGCAGAGCACGGAAAAGAACTTTTTATGTCCTTTTTTCGTCTCTGCGCTTGTGGCAGGCGATCAATAAAATTTATTTCTTATCCTTAACTTCCTCAAACTCTGCATCGACAACTTCGCCTTCTACAGATTTCTCGCCGCTTTCTGAAGAGGATGCTCCTGCTCCCGCTCCGGATGGCTGCTCTTGGTTTTGATACATTTTTTCAGCCAGCTTATGCGAAGCCTCTGTCAAAGCCTGGGTTTTTGCATCGATCTCATCTTTATTGTCCGACTTCAATGCTTCTTCTGCATCCTTCAACGCTGCTTCGATTTTTGATTTTTCGTCATCATCCAGCTGATCGCCATGATCTTTTAATGACTTTCTAACGGAGTGAATGATGGCGTCACACTGATTACGGCTGGAGACCAGTTCCAGAATTTTGTGATCCTCTTCGGCATGCGCCTCGGCGTCCTTAACCATGCGGTCGATTTCGTCCTCCGACAACCCTGAGCTGGCCTGAATCTTGATTTTGTTTTCCTTGCCAGTCGCTTTGTCTTTCGCTGATACATGCAAGATTCCGTTGGCATCAATATCAAATGCGACCTCAATCTGCGGCATTCCACGCGGTGACGGTGGTATATCCGTCAAATTGAATTGACCCAGGCTTTTGTTGCCGGAAGCCATTTCACGCTCACCTTGCAACACATGAATGGTGACCGCCGTCTGATTGTCCTCCGCGGTTGAAAAAACTTGCTGCGCTTTGGTCGGAATCGTCGTGTTTTTAGGAATCAGTTTGGTCATGACGCCACCCAGTGTCTCAATACCGAGTGACAGCGGCGTCACATCAAGCAGCAAGACATCTTTGACATCGCCTTGCAGCACGCCGCCCTGAATTGCGGCACCCACTGCGACTGCTTCATCCGGATTGACGTCCTTACGGGGATCTTTGCCAAAAATCTCTTTGACCTTTTCCTGAACCTTCGGCATCCGGGTTTGACCGCCAACTAAAATGACATCATCAATTTCCGATGCCGTCACACCTGCGTCTTTCATCGCAATACGGCAGGGTTCCGCTGTACGCTCAATCAGTTCTTCAACCAGACTTTCAAGCTTGGCGCGAGTGATTTTGATCGCCATATGCTTAGGTCCGCTTGCATCTGCTGTGATATACGGCAGATTCACCTCGGTTTGCTGGCTGGAAGACAATTCAATTTTGGTTTTTTCCGCAGCGTCTTTCAAACGTTGCAGCGCCAGCATGTCCTGTTTCAGATCAATGCCGTTCTCTTTTTTGAACTCGTTAACCAGATATTCGATAACACGTGAATCGAAATCTTCACCGCCCAGGAAAGTATCGCCGTTGGTCGCCAGTACTTCAAACTGATGTTCGCCTTCAACTTCGGCAATTTCGATAATGGAGATGTCGAACGTACCGCCGCCAAGATCGTATACTGCGATTTTACGGTCTCCTTCTTTTTTATCCAGGCCAAACGCCAATGCAGCGGCTGTTGGTTCATTAATAATCCGTTTGACTTCCAAACCGGCAATTTTGCCAGCATCCTTGGTGGCTTGGCGCTGAGAGTCATTGAAATACGCTGGAACAGTGATCACCGCTTCGGTCACCGTTTCGCCAAGGTAATCTTCCGCCGTTTTTTTCATCTTTTTCAATACTTGCGCAGAAACTTCCGGCGGCGCTATTTTTTTGTCGCGCACTTCAACCCAGGCGTCGTTATTACTGGCCTTGATGATTTTATAGGGCACCATTTTGATATCTTTTTGCACCATATCCTCGTCAAAACGGCGGCCAATCAGGCGTTTTACTGCAAACAGAGTATTTTGGGGATTTGTAACCGCCTGGCGTTTGGCTGATGCGCCAACCAGAATCTCGTTGTCTTCAGTATAGGCAACGATCGACGGCGTTGTACGGGTTCCCTCCGAGTTTTCTATCACTTTGGGTTTGCCGCTTTCCATAATCGCCACACAGGAATTGGTCGTACCCAGATCGATACCAATAATTTTTGCCATGTTTAGATCCTTATAAAAAACTGTCTATGAATTAATCAGATAAATGGAGATGTATTGTTAAATTTCAAGCTGGATCAGGCATCTTTTGCCTTGGAAACCATCACGAGCGCAGGACGAATCACTCTGTCATGCAGCTTGTAGCCCTTTTGCATCACCTGCACCACGGTATTTGGCTCTTGCTCGGAATCGACGGTACACATCGCCTGATGCTGATGCGGATCGAATTTCTCACCCACCGGATCAATCACAGCGATATTGAATTTGTTAAACACCGTGGTCAATTGTTTTTGTGTCAGCTCCATGCCGTTTTTGTAATTTTCAACGTTGGCGTTATCAACCGCCAATGCGGCTTCCAGGCTATCCATGACAGTCAGCAATTCAGTAGAAAAATTCTCAACCGCATACTTATGTGCATTGGCGACATCGTTCTGTGCACGCTTACGGATATTCTCGGTTTCCGCCTTCGCACGCATCCAGGCATCATGATGTTCGGCAGCCTTGATTTCAGCAGCCTTCAATAATTGCTCCAGATCAGGCTGCGCTTCTGACGGCGTTTCATTCTCCCCTGTCACATGTGCAACCTGTATTGTTTCATCAACCGCTTCAGATGAATCAATATGTTGATTATCTGACGCATTCTCAGACTCATTCGGCTGTGTATCTTGCGGATTCTGTGAGTTTTGCATCGCTCCTCCTAATGATTATCAGGAGGTAATTGGGACAATTCTCGGGATTTCAAGTTTTTTGTGAAAAATTTTATCGGCGCGGTTAATAACGAATGACTAGCTGAAAAACTGTTTGACAATATTGGTCGATTAATTCGCTGTTATTTTATGCGCCAGTTTGCCGGCATAACCAATGTAATCTTGCGGTGTCATAGCGAGTAATCGATTTTTTTCTGCTTCAGGAATCGGCAAATTGCGAATAAATTGATGAATGACTTCCCGGGTAATGCCATGCTTGCCACGCGTTAACGCTTTCAATTGTTCATAGGGATTCGCAATGGCATAGCGCCGCATAACCGTCTGGATCGGCTCGGCCAGCACTTCCCAAGCATTGTTCAGATCGTGCGACAGCTGGTCCGGATTGGCCTCCAGTTTATTCAGCCCTTTGGCACAGGAATCGTAGGCAAGTAATGTATGACCCAATGCCACACCCATGTTGCGCAGCACAGTTGAATCGGTCAAATCCCGTTGCCAGCGAGAAATTGGAAGTTTCTCGCTCAAATGTCTAAGCAATACATTGGCAATACCCAGATTGCCTTCCGCGTTCTCAAAATCAATGGGATTGACTTTATGCGGCATGGTCGAGGAGCCGACTTCATCTGCTTTCGTTTTCTGCTTGAAGTAGCCGAGCGAGATATATCCCCAAATATCGCGATTCAAATCCAGCAAAATCGTGTTAATGCGCGCATAGGCGTCGAACAGTTCCGCAATCGTGTCGTGCGGCTCAATCTGAGTGGTATAGGGGTTGAATGTCAACCCGAGCGATTCTACAAATGAACGCGCGAAATGTTCCCAGTCCAGATCCGGGTAAGCAGACAGGTGCGCATTGTAATTTCCGACTGCGCCATTGATTTTACCTAGGATGGCCACTTCCAATAGCTGCTTTTTTGTGCGTTGCAAGCGATAAACGAAATTGGCAGTTTCTTTGCCAAGCGTCGTCGGTGTCGCAGGCTGGCCATGCGTTCGTGCCAGCATAGGATAATCCGCCAGTTTATGCGCCAGCTCGACCAGTTTGCTGATAATTGCATCCAGTGCGGGCAGCATCACCTGATCAAGGCTGTTTTTCAGCATCAGGCCGTGCGACAGATTATTGATATCCTCGGAGGTACAGGCGAAATGAATAAATTCCGCCGCGCTGGTTATTTCATTGTTATTCGCCAGTGTCTGCTTCAACCAGTATTCCACCGCCTTGACATCGTGATTGGTTGTTGCTTCAATCTTCTTTACCGCCTCGGCGTCTGACACCGAAAATTTTGCGACTAGATGATCGAGTTGTTCACGGGTTTTATCCGAAAACGGTTGTATTTCGGCGATCGTCGGTTCATTACTCAACGCCCTAAGCCAAGCCACTTCAACCTGAATACGAAAGCGTATTAGCGCAAATTCGCTGAAATACGATTGCAAAGACGCTACTTTTTTTTGATATCTGCCATCCAATGGCGACAGGGCAGTAATGGGGGAGCAGTGCATAACATCCTCATATCGATCAAAAGCAATGAAGACGCAGATTTTAACATGCCGCAACCTGGCGATAATATGGTTTTACACCCACCACTGGATTCAATACTACCTAGTACCCAATCCATAGGATATTGCCAGGTGCAGCACAATCAATAAAATCAGAAACTGGAACTTGTATTGGGAACGGGTACAAAACTGCCGTTCGTATTGACCCAAGTTTCCCCTGTTACCAGGTTATTGATTACCGCCGCATCGGAAGCAAAACAATCCGATACCTGCTGACTGATGCTGGAGGAAACTGTTGTCACTGTCACTGGCGGATCTATTGTTATACCGAAACCACTTGGGAGAAGTGATAGTTGATTGGTCAGATCATAACAAACATTGCTATTAACTACCAGATTGACCATCTCCGCTGGTGCTTCAATGATACAGCTTGATGAATTTTGCATAAAAGAATCCAGTGGGTTTGGAAAGCCTGGCGAGTCGATTGTAATACCCGTTGTTTGAAATGAAGTCACTTCAACGGTGCTTAACACTGAAATGCCGGTCGGATTTAATGGAATGGGCGCTTCGCAAAAATCGGCGCTTTCCGGATTGTCAATGACAATACACTGACCGTTCGTCGTAATATTGACTACGTTGCCGCTCTGGGTGACTACCATACCCTGCGGAAGATCTGACGTTTCACTGCATGCTGGAACACTTCCGTTACCCCCTTCGCCTTGTATTTGCCCCAGAAGATTGGGCAGTGTGGCGATAAATGTCGGGCTTGCCGTTCCCCATGGCCCACCCAGCACATACACTTCATCATTTTTGATGCCCGTATAAATTCCGGTTGACGGATAAAATCTGAATGCCCAGGGATCAATCATCTGGGTCGTTCGATGTTCCGGAAATAGCTCGGGAAAATTGTTTTCAGCCCAATTGAAAACTGTTTCAATTTCGCTGGTCGTTGCGGCAGAAGCCGGATTGATGCCAAACAGCGATCCAAACAAACATACTGTTGCTACCCAGGTCTTGATGTTTCGTTTCATAAGAACCTCCTTTAAAAATCTTTTATCAAATCACCTTTTGAAAAGATATCAGCATTGCATGGTGTTATTTGATTGCATAGTCGGCAACCCGCCAAACAACATCTTTTTCTTTTGCGAGCGTGACTGTCTCTAATGCTAACGTCCGATCTTTGAAAGTCGTGTAAAACTGGAGCACAACATATTCGCCTTCAGGTAATCCAGACAGTTTTTTCGCCTGACCTGCGGTCGCAATGTATCTGGCTTCCATTGCGCCAAGCGGCTTTCTGATCTCGTTGGCTTTCTTAAGCCAATCAGCTTCAGTCATTTTTTTTTGAAAGTGCGCAGATGAATTTCTCCAGCTTTCCGCGTAGCGACCCTCATCGTTAAGTCCCAACCAAGCACGTGCGCTGCTTTCGATTTCCTCGAGAAAATTCTGCTCATCAGCGCTGGCCATATTTGCACATACAATCAAAATCCACAGCACCATTAATTGCTTCAACATTCGACACCTCGATAAGTCATTCAATATTATATTGTTTAATTTATATTCAAAACTAACACGATCATCCGGCAAACTTATTTGGCAATAATGCCGCCGCCCAGACAAACTTTGCTTTCATAGACCACCACAGACTGCCCGGGTGTCACCGCCCATTGGGCCTGCGCAAAGTCAATCCGGCAGGATGCGTCACTGAAACCGACAATAGTGCAAGGCGCATCTTTCTGGCGATAGCGGGTTTTCGCTGCGTAAACCCAGTCACAGTGGGGTTTTTCGTCGCTAACCCAGGTTAAGTCCGTTGCCGTAAGAGACGACTGCAATAAACTAGGATGATTATGGCCCTGAACGACGATCAAAATGTTTTCGGCCAGGTTTTTGCCACAAACGAACCAGGGCTCTTCCGTGCCACCTTGTTTACCACCAATGCCTAATCCTTGCCGTTGTCCGATGGTGTAGTACATCAAGCCAAGATGCCTGCCGACGACATCACCTTCAGGCGTCTGAATCTCACCAGGCTGGTGTGGCAAATAACGGTTTAAAAATTCGCGAAATGGCCGCTCCCCAATAAAACAGATGCCGGTGCTGTCTTTTTTGGCGGAATTGGGAAGTTTCAGGTCGTTTGCAATTTTGCGCACCTCGCGTTTATACAGATGGCCGATCGGGAACAAAGTCCTGGCAAGCTGTTTTTGGTTCAAACGGTACAGGAAATAACTTTGGTCTTTGGTTCCGTCTTCCCCTTTGAGTAATTGAAATGCGTCATTGAATTGCTTTACCTGGGCATAATGTCCCGTCGCTATATAATCGGCGCCTAATTTATGCGCATGGTCGAGAAATGCCTTGAATTTGATCTCAGCGTTGCACAACACATCCGGATTGGGCGTGCGCCCGGCTTTGTATTCAGCCAGAAAATTGGAAAAAACGCGGTCTTTATATGTGTCTGAGAAATTGACCGTTTCAATGGGAATATCCAGTATATCCGCCACAGAAACCGCGTCCAGAAAATCCTGCCGCGAAGAACAATAGGTGTCGGTATCATCATCTTCCCAGTTCTTCATGAACAGGCCGGTGACGGCATAGTCCTGTTGCTTGAGCAAATAGGCCGCAACCGACGAATCGACACCACCCGACATGCCTACAATCACATGTTTCTTTTTCATTACGTCAGTCAGTTGTAATGTGTCAATATTTCGATTGGGTAGCGCTTGCCGGCATGAAAATCCTGAACACATTGTTTCACAAGGGGGCTTCGATGACGCATAGTCGATGCTTCAATTTGCGGCAAATCAAACCAACCCACATTTACAATGCAAGCTTCACGAACAAAGTCTGAATCAAAATCGGTAACATCGCCTGAAAAAGCGAAACGCAGGTACGTGGTGTCATTTTCACTGGAATGCCAGTGATATATGCCTATCAGCCATGCAGGCGAAAACGTATAACCGGTTTCTTCCAGCGTCTCCCTTACAACCGCCTGAACCAGTGACTCACCCGCTTCCAAATGCCCCGCAGGCTGGTTCAATAGCATGGTAGTACCAGGCGATACGGTCTCTTCTACCAGTAAGAACTTACCTTCCTGTTCAACAATAGCTGCGACGGTTACATTCGGTTTCCAAATCATCTTGAAGTCGTTTCATTGAGTGTTTAAATGTTAATTTTGCGTTACTGTTTCCTGGTAAGTGTATCGCTTTTTGCGTTTTGGGGCAGAACTTATCGATGGGAAGCAGAACCGGCCAGTTAATAAATTCTTGTATTCTACTATTAATGTCGGAGTGACTACCTGCTGGCAAAGCGTGCTTTGCAAGAAATAATCGTTCTATTTATCAAAAGGCGCAACCGCCAATACGGTTTGCATGCTTGGTACACTTGTCGTACATTTATAGCGTTGTCGAAAATTGCGACGAACTGCTTCTATTATTGATCGAAAAGAATTGTAATGGCTTGTTTCGACATATTTGCATCGAAAGTTGTATGATGACGGACAGGTGTCCTTCAGTTAACTTTAACGATCAAAATGTCAATAGAAACGATACGGCTTACTGTAGTTATGCAATAAACAACGGTTCCAAAAAAAACGAGTAACTTATGGGTAACGAAATACCGTCGGATCACTTCAATCTTGAAGACCTGAAACTGTTTGACGCACAACTTGAGCGTGAAACGAGTATCATGAGTCAGTGGTTTTCGCAAAGAAGATTCGCGCATGAGCAGAGAATGTTCGGATATGAGCTCGAAGCCTGGTTGATTGATGAAAACAGCCTGCCCTCGCCCGTCAATGAACAGTTTCTGAAAATGCTGAATCATCCGTTGGTTGTTCCGGAGCTGGCCAGTTTTAACATTGAATTGAACAGTCTGCCGCAGCATCTGAGTGGAAACGTATTCAGTGATATGCAGCACAATCTGGACAACATTTGCAGTCTGTGCCGCCGGCAAGCGCAATTGCTCGGTTCTGACATGGTGGCTATCGGTATTTTACCGACAGTCAGGAAGACAGATTTGTCGTTGCAGAATATGTCCAATTCCCCGCGTTACCGCGCACTGAACGAACAAGTGCTTCGATTGAGGCAAGGCCGGCCTCTTCATATCAATATTAAAGGCGACGAACTTTTGCGCATGCAACATGATGATGTCATGCTTGAAGCGGCAGCAACTTCTTTCCAGTTGCACTTGCAGGTTCCGCTGAATCAGGCAACACGTTATTACAATGCGGCAATTATTTTATCCGGACCTATGGTTGCAGCAACCGGAAACGCTCCGTTTCTATTCGGTAAACGCCTATGGGAGGAAACTAGGATTCCTTTATTTGAACAGGCCGTATCCGTTGGCGGACATGGACAACGAATCGATGTCGAAGGCGATTTGAAGCGTGTATTTTTTGGTACCGGGTATGCCAAAGATTCGTTGATGGAGTGTTTTCAGGAAAATTTTGAACATTTCCCGGCGATTCTTCCGGTTTTGTTTGATGATCCACCAGAAAAATTGGCGCATTTGCGAATGCACAACGGTACCATCTGGCGTTGGAACCGCCCGCTGGTCGGCTTTGACGAACAGGGTGAACCGCATTTGCGGATTGAACACCGTGTTATCTCTGCCGGGCCCAGCGTGGTCGATATTGTAGCAAATGCAGCATTGTTTGCAGGTGCTGTAAAAAGCCTGATCGGCCAGCCGCAACCACCTGAATTTGATTTGATATTCAACCATGCGCGGCATAATTTTTATCAGGCAGCCCGCCTCGGACTGGCAGCGGATTTGCATTGGTTCGGCGATAAGCAAGTGAATGCACGAGCGCTTTTGTTGGAACAAATCATTCCGTTGGCGCGCTCCGGTCTTGAACAGCTTGATATCAACAGTCGGGATATTCGGTATTATCTTGCTATTATTGAACAACGCGTCAAAAGCGGACAAACCGGCACCAACTGGCAGCAGCGGTATGCCGCCAGCCATCGGTACGACATGCAGGCACTGACAGCAGCGTATGCAAAACTTCAGCAAAGCGGCAAACCGGTGCATGAGTGGCCAATTTAACGCTAGCAAGTGTTATTCTACTTGACCGGTTTGACAGGATTTCCTGACAAATATGACTTTTATCGGCAGAAGCTGTTTTGCCAGCAATACTGCAATTACATCAAAACATTCATTGAGTCAGTCTTTATAAAGCAATTGGAGCACGAGGAGTGTCATCAGAGAAGAAACAATGTTGACGATACGGCAGGACATACCCGAAGGGTTGCTAAGTCTTAAGTCTCATGAACTGTATAAGCAACTGGACGGGCCGACTCTATTCCAGCTACCCGGACGGCGTTCACCGCCGATTTTCATTTCAGTGCTACTGCATGGGAACGAACCTGTCGGCTGGAATGCAATTCGCGACATCCTGTATCGTTATCAGAATAGGGAGTTGCCCCGTGCCCTGTCGCTGTTTGTAGGCAATGTTGAGGCGGCCCGCTACCATCAAAGGCATCTGGAACATCAACCGGATTTCAATCGCATCTGGCAATTCGATACCGGCCAATCAATGGGCAATACTGACAGCATGCCGGAATATCGCATGGCGCAACAAGTCTATGAAACAATGGAAAAACGCGGTTTGTTTGCTTGCGTGGATGTACACAATAATACCGGCCTGAATCCGCATTATGCCTGTGTGAATAAGCTGGAAACATCTTTCTTACACTTGGCGGTACTGTTTGGCCGGACGGTTATTTATTTCACACGCCCGCAAGGCGTTTTGTCACTTGCATTTTCCAAACTGGCCCCTTCAGTAACACTCGAGTGCGGGCAGCCAGACAATCCGCGAGGAGAAGCGCACGCCATTGAATATCTGACAGCCTGCCTGAACCTGGCTGAAATACCTGCCCACGAAGTAGCTAAAAATGACATTGAATTATTTCATACAGTTGCCGTGGTACGCGTCGCACCCGGCATAACGGTCGGATTCCAAGAAGACGAATTGGATTTACGCCTGATCGACAATATTGATCATCTGAACTTCCGGGAATTACCGTTTAATACGCTGATTGGCTGGCAGAAAAATGAAAATGCGCTTGTTTTGAGAACTGCAGACGAACAGGATCAGGAAGTATCCGATCGATATTTTCATCTGGATGGTAACGCCCTCAGAATCAGCCGACCGGTAATGCCATCGATGCTGACACGCAACATTCAGGTAATTCACCAGGATTGCCTGTGCTATCTGATGGAGCGCTTAACATAGCATACCCATTCGAGTGCCCCAATAAACCGGGGCCACTTTACTGGGATCCCTCGCACCAGTCACCCTTCTGGATTAAGTGAAAACAGAATGATCTCTACATCGCGCTTCACTCTGGCGGATTAAGATGCAAAAATTGCGTTCTCCTCTTTTACCAGTTTTTCTACACAACAATCCAAAACTTTTTTGTATGCATGAAACCGATCAAGTATGACCTCTTCAGAATGCTGGTAATTTTGTCTCCGCCGTTTTTTTCCAGGTGAAATCGCGACCAAAGCCTCCCGATCAACAATCCAATGTCGATCACTAATGACTTTCTGAATATGATACCGACATGGAAGCCCTTTAGAAACGTAGTATCCAGAAGGTAGATCTCCATTTTCCAGCTTAACGATAAGCAGAAAGACATCAAAATCCCTCCAATCAATTTCAATCTCCAATGCGATTTTGGTTAGCATCAACGTAAGCGTTGTCGCCCATTCTTCATGAGTTACTCGCGGTTTTGTAAAACCTAAAGAATAAAGGTTTACCAATAACGCAGTAATTTTCCCAAGGATTTCATTTTTGCGATCACTGTTAGAAGTCAAGGTCAAGCACTCCCCCGTTACTTCCGCCTCTCTCAAAAACTCTGTTGTAATTATCGTACCCCTTTAAGTATTGGCGTTCCATTTCATAAAACGGACTACTTCGGCCAGTAGCTGCTCGTCTTTGAAAATCAGGCCCAATATCAATAATCCCCTTCCCGTTTCGCATTTGATCTTTTATCCAACGTCCATTCCTCTCCATGCTTAAATCGAAGTCAAACGGGACATTTTTCCAAGGCCGATAGGCGTGGCCTCCAACCTTATTTGCGTACTCTTTCACACGTCTCATATTCTCACCAATAATAATTGGTTTTTGGCTTATGTTCTTTGTAACATTCCCAGATACTTCACAAAGCCTTTTCGAACTTCCTATTTTACCCAAAGGCCCCGGTAGGGTCACAACAGATTCTATGGCATCGGGATAGACCGGATGGGGTTTTATAGGAGCCATCATATCCCCTAGCGTTAATGCTACACCGACTCCCCATAACAATAACTGAGGAACAACTTCACCCGTTGGATCAATATAGCTTAATGGATTCTGCAGCGCATACCCGTAGGTATTCAATCCCCCCGCCAGTCCAATCGGATCAGATGACCAATATCTGCCAATTTGCGGACTGTAATCCCTGAAATAATTATAATGCAGATTGGTTTCGGCATCGAAATACTGCCCGGCAAACCGGAGGTTGTAGGTGAACAGATTGCTGTCACCATCCGGATCTTCGTTGGGTGCATTGTCCCCGAAGGCGTTCTGGTTTCGCCACAGCCATACCGGAGTACCGCTCGAGTCAACGATAGCTCTTGGTGTATTCAGATGATCCGAGTGGATCATGTAGAACTGTATCGGATCGGTTGGTGACGCCTGTTTGATAACGGCCACTGGAATATCACCAACCCAGACGGTTTCCTGGTTAAGATACCAGGCTTTTATTCTTATATTATCGGATTTTCGGTAATCCCCTATCAGCCTGCCATTCGTATCAAAAACAAATATAGTCGCAGCGGCGTCTCTATTTTGATAACGCCACTTCAACGTACGCTCGCCATGGCCATTGTATACATAATACACTTCGGCTTCACTACCGGATGAAACGCCTGAAATCCGTCCGGCTGCATTCCAGCTAAAACTCAGCATGCCGTCGGATAATGCATTACCCGCTGCGTCATAGCTATACGTTTTAGCGACAGGGCCTACAACGCTTAGCAAACGGTTGCTGTTTGCAGCCAGGGTATACGGATAAACAGCCGCACCGGATTGTTCCAATATGCGATTGCTGTTGGCATCGTAATCCCATAACCGCGTAGTTGTGCTGTCCGTCTGTCGTATCAGCCGGTCGTTTGCATCGTATTCATAGGTAAGGTTGTAGACCGGATTGGTATGCGTCGTATTGACGATACGGCTGGCCGCGTCATAGGTCAGCGTTTGCGTGTCCGCACCCAACAGGTGTTGGGTCAATCTACCGTCCAGGTCGAAGCTGCGGCTGTAGGTTTGACCGTTCCCCCAGTTCCAACTTTCAGGTTCTCCGAATGGCCGGTAAACGATGTTTTGCATCAGTATTTCGCCGTTGATGCGCAGTTCAACGGGCCTGCCGTCTGTTCCATAGGCATAGTCAATCTGTGTACCCGATGGATAGGTAATACGTGTTAATCGCCCGTTCGCGTCATAATTGTAATCAATCATATGTATAAAACGGTCACGATACAGGTGAGTTGTCTGGGTTTTATTCAGCAAACGCCCATGCACGTCATATGTATAACTCATGCTACCCGACTCGTCGCTCATCTGGGCCAAGCGTCCAATACCATAGCTGCCGGTATCATACGTCCAGGTGATCGTGCCGGTTTGCGGTATGCCTGATACCGTGCTGTACGATTGCGAGATGGGGCGATTTAACGCGTCATACGCCGTGGTCTGTACTACGCCTCGGGCTTCGGTTTTGGTCAGTTGATTGCCCGCCAGGTCATAGGTGTAGGTGGTTGTACCCCGGTCTTGTGAGACTTCCTGTGTGATGTCACCAAATGCATTGGTGGTGTAGCTGGTGGCGACACCTTTAGGGTCGGTTACCTGCGTGATCTGATCCAGTGCATCATGGGTTTGCAGGGTTTGGCCGCTCATCGGGTCGTTGGCCTGAATTAGGCGATCCAGCGCGTCGAATTGCCTTGTTGCGGTATGCAATAATGGATCGATGGTCTGTTTCAGGTTGCCGTTGGCGTCATACGCGAGTTCTGTCACCTGATTTTGCGCACCGATCATTTTCCACAGACGGCTCAACGCATCGAATTCCTGCTGTCGCGATTGCGCGAGCGTATTGCTGGCATCAAAGATTTCTTCTTTGGTGCGGTTGCCTGCGGCATCGAGGGTATAGCGTATCGTATTGCCAAGACTGTCGGTGATATCAGTCAGCCGGTGTGCATCGTCATAGGTGTAGGTCAGGCTGCTGCCATCCGGGCGAATCAATTGAGTCAACTGACCGGCATTGTCGTACTGGTACGTTGTCGTTTCCGTACCCACGACACGCGAAATCAGCCGTTGCCGTGCGTCATAAGTCAGTGTTGTCGTCAGGTTATTGGGATCAACTATCTGTTCCGGTTGGCCGTGCGCATTATAGCGGGTAATGTCGGTGATATGTCCTAATGCATTGGTGATGCGCATCACCTGTCCGCGGCAACCAAAATGACCGCCGGTACACGCTGCATCGGGCGCGTAATAATCGATGGTCGTCGTATCGCTAACATCGGTGCGCGGCCCGTCCTCAACGCGTTGAACAATCACACCCGGCACCGTAGAATGATACGTGTAGGCGGTATTCCAGGTGCGTGTTTCATTTGAGGCGGAATCACGAATGCTCAACTGCGTGACGTTACCATAGGTATCGTAAGTAATCGTCGTCTCACGACCATTTTCAATCACTTGAACCGGCAGGCGAAAATTCGTATGCCAGCCAGTCAGAATCTTGCGCTGGCTGGTACCCGATGCCGGAATATGGTTCACCACGTCAGCCGGGCAATTGCTACCCGAAGATAAACCTTCAACCCGTGCAATCTCGAGATTGCGGCTCAGATCGTAGGCGTAACACGTCTTGTTGCCGTTAAAATCGGCACGGCTGACAACATTGCCGTTGACATCGTAAGTTGTCGCGGAAGACGCCGCGCTGCAACCCGACCCTGCCGGTTGCGATTGACCGACGCTTTTGGCCACACCTAAGATGGTTTGAAAGTTGTAAGTGTACTGACTGCCTAGTGGATCAGTGACCACCGTACTGCTGCCGCTGACATAGTTCAATGCATGCCGATCAGCGCCACCGGCGTGTTCGGTTACGATCGCACGGCCCGAAGTATCGTAGGTATATGTCGCATACCGGACACCATTCTCGTCGGTGATGCCGGTCAAAGCATGCGACAGATTGGCGCCGCTGGTATAAGCTGATTCGTTGTAATGGTAGGTGCGGGTTTTGTTGTCTGGATAGGTAATACTAATTAAATTCCCGTTTCCTTCATAATTGAAAAGAAAAGTGTTGCCAGATGGATCAATCAAACTGGCAAAATTACCATTATCATCATATGTGAAATGCAGTCGTTGCCCGAGGGTATCAACCACACTGAAGAGTCTGCCATTAGCGTCATAATTCAGCGTATGTGTTTGTCCGCTTCGCTCTTCGATTGAAACAAGTTTCCCGCTTGCATCATAACGCTCTACTCTGTCATTGAAACGATCATAATAAAGCCAACCGGCCCACTGACTGTTTTCATCTAACAACTCTGTTAATAGATCGTTTATATCGCTATCGCTTTGCCATTCTCCGGTAGCTTGATCTTTGTAAAACAGTAAAGCGCCTTTGCCACGATAAACTCTTGCACTGGTTGGGACTTCCCGTCCATCCAGCACGATAAACTTGTAGTATGTGTGCCGCCAGGTTACACCTGATCTTTTTGTATCATTATGCTGATAAAACAGCTGGAAATTAATTGGGAAAACGGTATTGTTGGTACTATAAACTGGAATAGTAAGTTCTTTGCGGCCCAGTGCAATGTAAACCGGATGAGGCGTTCTTTCACCGCATTCATCTGGTTTAGCTAAATCTTTTTCGCCATCAGGGTCTGTAGGTATTGAACAGGCAATATAGCCATAACGATTTATCCCATCATCATCTTTTATATGGTATCCAGTTGTATTCGCTGGGCAGACGCCTTGACGGGATGTTGCCTGCCAACCACAGTAATTTGGCTCATATGTTCTGCAAAATTTATAACCCCAAACCCATCCATCGTAACCGGGAAAAAATGGCCATTCTTGATTTTCGTGGCATAACCATGCACCCCCATTTTCAATACAGGTATGCTTTCTCAACGACTCTAATGCTTCAAGGTACGATGAATAATAGACATACCCTGCGGATAACATTGAAGCCAACTGATCCTCTCTAAGCCCGCGTGTCTCAAGACTATTTCTTGACCAAATAATCCGCGTTGGCGGTTGAGTTTGAGCGCCCTCTGGTATAGAAGTTTCAGTTATTGCTTTTGAAGCATCAACGAAAATTCCAAAACACAACATAACCAATAGGACTTTTTTTAATCCATTGCTTCCAAATTGATCAAACATAGATTTACACGCCGGGAAAATTAGTTAGACGATTAATCACAGTCTCGTCAAAACAAAACGATGATGTTTATAAATCACGATAAATAATTCTTATTCATCGACAAAATTTCGATTTCATAAAGTACTTGACTCAACATTGATTATTACTTGTTGACTCGCTTGAGGAATTACAGTCATACCGAAACGCACTTACAAAAATTTTTTGTCAAGCAGTCGCTTCACTCGATTTTCAATATCAGTTAATAGTCTGCGCATCACAACCAATGATAAAATCTAGACATTTCTTCATTTCCAAATCAGGAATAAGCTACGCAATGATCGGAATACTTGTAGTAACGCATGAACACCTTGGCGAGCATCTGGCTCGCTGTGCCTGTCATGTTCTAGGCGAAAAGCCGGGGCAACTTCAATCTCTGGGTGTTTTTGTCGAGAACGACCCGGACGACGTATTAATCAACATGCGTACACTGGTACAACAGCTTGATGCAGGTGATGGCGTGCTGATTCTTTGCGATATTTTGGGTGCGACACCCTGCAATATTGCAACCCGGTTGGTGCAACGCAATCAGGTCGCCTGTGTCGCAGGCCTTAGTCTGCCAATGCTGGTAAGAGCGTTGACTTATCGAAATGAAACGCTGGCCACTGTAGTCAATAAGGCGCTGGATGGCGGCAAAAATGGGGTTATTGAGATTTGTGCAGGAAGTTGTTATGCAGCTTAAAGAAGTCGAGATTATTAACAAACTGGGGCTACATGCCCGAGCATCCGCAAAACTGACTAAACTGGCCAGTCAGTATCCATGCGAGGTCTGGATAACCGGCAACAATCGCCGCGTCAATGCTAAAAGCATCATGGGCGTAATGACGCTGGCCGCCAGTAAAGGCACATGCATCCAAATTGAGACTTCAGGCGATAAAGAGGCCGAGGCCTTGAACGCACTCGTTGCACTGGTCGAGAATTATTTCGGAGAAGGGGAATGAGTTTTATCCTGCACGGTATCGGCGTATCCGGCGGCATCGCAGTCGGACATGCGCATTTAACGGCTCCCGCCGCACTTGAAGTAATGCATTACCTGATCCCCAAAAACCAGATCAACAAAGAAATCAAACGGCTTGATCAGGCCTTTGCAACCGTGCGGTCAGAGTTTGAAGTGCTTCAGGCGTCCGTCACCGACGGTCCTGCACTGGCAGAATTCAGTGCATTTTTGGAATTGCACCACATGATTCTGGATGACCCGACTCTCACCGACGCAACACGCGACATTATTGCACAGACACAATGTAATGCGGAGTGGGCATTGACCCAGCAAAAAGATGCATTACTGGCGCAGTTTGAAGCAATTGACGACGCATATTTACGAGAACGCAAAACTGACGTCGAGCAAGTCGTTGAGCGGATACTCAAAGCGTTGCTCGGATATCCCGGTTATCGTCCGCCGCCATCCAAGCATCTGGGTGACCATATTCTGGTGGCGCATGATTTAAGTCCCGCGGATATCATGCAATACAAACCACACCAGTTTATTGCTTTTTTAACCGACATGGGCAGCCTGACATCGCATACCGCCATTGTCGCCCGTAGTTTAAATATACCTTCTGTGGTCGCGTTGCACAATGCGCATCAGCTGATTCTGGAAGGTGACAGCCTGATTGTCGATGGCAATCTGGGCGTCATCATTGTCAATCCTGACAAATATGTTCTGGACGAATACCGTTTGCGGCAAAGCCAGCTGGAACTGGAAAAACAAAAGCTCAAACGCCTCAAAAGTATTAGAGCCGTTACCCTGGACGGCACTGAAATCGAATTACTCGCCAATATCGAATTACCCAGCGATCTCGAACAAGTCAAAGAAAACGGCGCAACCGGGATCGGTCTTTTCCGGAGCGAGTTCCTGTTTCTGAACCGTGACGTTCTGCCCGGTGAGGAAGAACAGTTCGAAGCCTACCGCACCGTAGCCACCGAGATGAATGGAAAACCGGTGACAATCCGCACCTTTGATCTTGGTGCTGACAAAAATCTAAAACATACTACGCAGACTACAGTGAATCCTGCATTAGGATTACGCGCCATCCGGCTGAGTCTGTCCGAACCGCAGATGTTTCATACGCAGCTGCGGGCAATTCTGCGCGCCTCCCTATACGGAAAGATCAAGATCCTGATCCCAATGCTGTCCAACGCCACCGAAGTTTCTCAGACTCTACTCTTGATTGATCGCGCCAAACAGACCTTGCTCAACGACGGCATCGATTTCGACGAACATATTCAGATAGGCGGCATGATCGAAATTCCGGCAGCCGCACTCATCCCGGAAATTTTTTTGCAAAAACTGGATTTCTTATCGATAGGCACTAATGATTTGATCCAGTATATGCTGGCAGTTGATCGGGTCGACGATGCTGTTGCGCATCTGTACGACCCATTTCATCCGGCGGTATTATGGCTGGTCTCGCGCGTTATCCAAATGGCCAACCGCGTGAAAAAACCTGTATCGATCTGCGGTGAAATGGCGGGAGACATTCAGTTTACGCGCTTGTTATTGGGTATTGGATTGACGCAATTTTCCATGTATCCGGCGCAACTATTGATGGTTAAAAATGAAATTCTCAAAAGCAATCTGCCCGACATTACTCCGCTTGCACATAAAATTATCCGAACCATACAGCCGGAAAAAATACACGACCTTCTCACCAGACTGAATAGCTAGTCACATTTTTTGACGATATAATGTTCGATTCTTATCTGGCCGTCCCTTTTTGAATTTTTTGTTTTTTTTATTTTTTTAAATGCCCGATTCAAACTCAGTAGGTATCGTAACGCCACAGTATGTGCATATCGACAAACCGCTCAAATTAAAAAGCAGTTCAGTGATAGGCAGTTACAATCTGGTCTATGAAACCTATGGCTCACTTAACGCAGACCATTCTAACGCCGTGTTGGTATGTCACGCACTCTCCGGCAACCATCATGTGGCCGGCATATACGAAGACAAACCAAAAAGCACCGGATGGTGGGACAATATGGTCGGGCCGGGCAAACCTATCGATACCGATAAATTCTTCGTCATCGGTATGAATAATCTAGGTGGCTGCCACGGTTCCACCGGCCCAGCGAGTATTGACGCCAGAACAGGTAAGCATTATGGCGCTAATTTTCCCATAATCACTGTAGAAGACTGGGTCGAGACACAGGCACAACTCGCTGAACATCTTGGCATTCAGCAATTTGCTGCAGTAGTCGGCGGCAGTCTGGGCGGCATGCAGGCGTTGCAATGGACGCTCGACTATCCCGACAAAGTCCGCCATGCGCTAGTTATTGCAGCCGCAGCAAAACTCACCGCCCAGAACATCGCGTTTAACGATGTCGCCCGTCAGGCTATTCTGACCGACCAGGATTTTTATGGTGGCGACTACTACTCGTACAATACCCTGCCCCGCCGCGGATTGCGCCTGGCACGCATGTTAGGACACATCACCTATCTTTCGGATCATTCAATGGCATCCAAATTTGGACGCGAACTCAGAGACGGTAAGTTTTCGTTCGGTTATGATGTAGAATTCGAAATAGAATCTTACCTACGCTACCAGGGTGACAAATTTACCGATCTGTTCGACGCCAACAGTTATCTGCTAATGACCAAGGCACTGGACTATTTCGATCCGGCCAATACCTATAACGGCGATCTGAGCGCCGCATTCAAAGTTGCTCAAGCCAGCTTTCTGGTGCTGTCATTTACCACCGACTGGCGTTTTTCACCGGAACGGTCGCGCGATATTGTCAAAGCGCTGCTCGATAACAACATTAATGTCAGTTACGGTGAAATCACATCAACGCACGGACATGATTCTTTTTTAATGAACGACGCCTATTATCATCAACTGGTGCGGACATACATGAAAAATATCGATATCTAATTGACTGATACTATGGCTAGAAACGCATCAACACCTTCCGCAACAACCGCATGGCGGCCCGATTTTGCCGCGATCGCCAACTGGATCAAACCGGGTACTAAAATTCTCGATCTGGGCTGCGGCGACGGTTCACTGCTCAAATATTTGCATCAGGAACGCAAAATTTTCGGCTATGGCGTTGAAATTGACGACAAGAATGTCGTGGGCTGTTTGCAAAACGGCATTAACGTCATCCAGAATGATTTGGAATCCGGTCTGTCGAGCTTTGCCACTGATTCATTCGATTATGTCATTCTGTCGCAAACTTTGCAGGCCATGAAGCATACCGCTGGAATTATCCAGGAAATGCTGCGTGTCGGCAGGGAAGGCATTGTATCGTTCCCCAATTTCGGCTACTGGAAAAACCGCATGCAGGTTATTCGCGGACATATGCCTGTCTCGGAATCGCTACCTTATCACTGGTACGACACGCCCAACATTCATCTGTGCACACTTGGCGACTTTGAAGCACTCTGCCATGAATGCAACGCCAAAATCCTCGAGTGCCGTGTCATGAATGGTGATCGTCAAATTGAATTACTGCCTAATCTGATGGGCAAGTTGGCGTTTTACCGGTTTGAGCGCGGAAGCTGACAACCAAAACAACAACACCCATCAATTGATTTTCCCCCAGCCCCGTAGATAATTTTAAGGCTTATTTATGTGTTCCGATGCTGGCATTTCCGGCGATACTTTTGCTGGTGATTCAAACCGTGCCTTACCGGCCAACCTGACCAGCACCAACACAGGCACACCCAACAACGCCGTAGCGATAAAAAAGCTCTCGTAGCCATAAGCATCGACAAACTGACCGCTGAACCCCGCGACAAATTTCGGTAACAACAGCATGACCGAACTGAACAATGCATACTGCGTAGCCGAATAGGCGGAATTGGTCAGCCCCGAGAGGTATGCGATAAATGCGCTGGATGCAATACCGGCAGACAGATTATCCGCAGAAATGGTAAACACCAGTCCGCTAACATCGTGACCGCGTCCCGCCAACCACACAAACAGCAGGTTGGTTGCTGCCGACAGTACGGCACCGATAAACAAAGTGCGCATGATACCGATTCGCGCAATCAGCAATCCCCCCACAGCCGCACCCAGAATGGTCATCAGCACGCCGTAAACCTTAGATACTGCCGCCACCTCATCCTTGGTATAACCCATATCGACATAAAACGGATTACTCATCACCCCCATGACGACATCGGAAATGCGGTATAACGCTATCAGTGCAAGAATCACCAGGGCCTGTTTACCGTGACGCACAATGAAATCCCTGAAGGGCGCGATTAAAGCGCCATACAACCACACCAGCATACGCGTCAAGCGGTCATTCAAATGCCAGTTGTCGATAATTCGTTGAGCGTAGCGCTCGTTTTCAGACAACAACGTGCTAACCGGTATATTTGGTTCGCGAATAATCAACGTGGTAACTATACCGACGCTCATGCAACACGCCATAACCAGATAGGCAAAACGCCAAGGCAAATAGTCATAACTAGCAGCAGATGAGTCCACAGCCGCAGCAATCCACAAAACGCCAGCAGATGCCAGAATCATCGCTACCCGGTAGCCGGCCTGATAAGTCGCAGCCATCGCACCCTGCAATTCCAATGCGACCGCTTCGATTCGATAAGCGTCGAGCGCAATATCTTGCGTCGCGGATGCAAATGCGACCGCCAGCGCAAAAAAAACCATGTGCGTCAGATTAATGACAGGATCAGTCATCGCCATACCGACCAGTGCCAGCATAATCACTATCTGCGAAAGCAACAGCCAGGCGCGCCGCCGGCCCAGCAAGCGGGTCAATCCCGGCAACGGCATACGATCAACCAGAGGTGACCACAACCATTTAAAACTGTATGCCAAACCGACCCAACTCAGGTGACCAATAGTCGTGCGATCAATACCGGCTTCACGCAACCAGAACGACAAAGTGCCGAGAATCAACAACAGCGGCAACCCGGCAGAAAAACCCAGCGACAACATACCCAGCACACGCGGATGTGTATAGATACTTAGCGTATTGATCCAGCTGCCTTTTGCCGCGGCTTTCATTATAGTGCTTCGTAGTGAATGATTAGCGGTGCATGATCAGAAAACCGCGATTCTTTATAAATTTTTGCTTCAGTCGCGTTTTCTGCAATTTCAGACGTAGCGATTTGATAATCGATGCGCCAGCCGACATTATTGGCCCACGCCTGACCTCGATTCGACCACCAGGTATATTGATCCGGTTCCGGATTTAGCCTGCGAAACACATCTACATAGCCGATCTCATCAAAAACGCGTGTCAGCCATTCGCGTTCCTCGGGCAGAAAACCGGAATTTTTTTGATTGGCTCGCCAGTTTTTCAAATCAATTTCCTTATGAGCAATATTCCAATCGCCGCATAGGATTATATTGCGCCCGCTATCGATCAGTTCCTGTAGAAACGGATAAAACCGGTCCAAAAAGAAAAACTTCGATGCTTGCCTGTGATCGCCACTCGAACCGGATGGCAAGTAAAGAGAAATGACACTTAAATGACCGAAATCGGCCTGCAGAAAACGGCCTTCCTGATCGATTTCATCGATCCCAACGCCTTCGATAATATTATCCGGTTCCCTGCGGCTATAGATCCCTACGCCGCTATACCCTTTTTTCTGCGCACAATGAAAGTAACCGTAATAACCCTCCGGCGCACGTATTTCGTCACTTAAATCGGGTAATTGCGCCTTGAGCTCCTGTATACACACGATGTCAGCCGATTGTTGCGTCAGCCACTGATAAAACCCTTTTTTGGCGGCGGCGCGCACGCCATTCACATTCAGCGTTATAATCTTCATTTTTAATTATATTGAATCATGACCGACTTCAGGCAAGCTTTTATTGAATTTGCAATTGAACGCAAGGTACTATGCTTTGGAGAATATAAAACCAAAGCCGGGCGTCTGTCTCCCTATTTTTTTAATGCGGGTCTGTTTAACGATGGTGATTCCTTGCGCCGATTGGGACAATTTTACGCGAAAGCTATTCTGACTGCTGAAGTTCCGTTTGATATGTTATTTGGCCCAGCCTATAAAGGCATTCCGCTAGTCAGCGCAATTGCTATTGCGCTGGCAGAAATGGGTTATAACTACCCGTACTGTTTTAACCGTAAAGAAGCCAAAGATCATGGCGAAGGCGGCATAGAGATTGGCGCGCCGCTTAAAGGCCGCGTCCTGATCGTCGACGATGTTATTTCAGCCGGCACCTCGGTACGTGAATCTGTCAATTTGATTTCAAGTGCGCATGCAACACCTTGTGGAGTAACTATCGCACTTGACCGGATGGAGCGCGGTACCGGTGCGCTTTCAGCTGTTCAGGAAGTCAGGCAGGCGTATAACCTACCTGTCATCAGCATCATTAATTTAAATGATTTGATCGATTTTCTTCAGTCAAACAATGACTATACACACCAGCTTGAAGCTGTCGCGCAATACCGGCAACAGTACGGCGTTGTTTAAAAGCAACTCATGGATCTGGCATCAGAGTTTGTATGTGTTTCAAACTGCATGCTTACTGCTATGCTGCATGATTCTTGATTGTTCATCAGAAACCGGATTCAAGGCAAATATTTGATCGCGGCTATCACTATCCCGCCAACAGTCAGTGTAGTCGCAAATGACCAGACCATGAACCGGTCTATGCGCAACGTTATCACCTCAAAACGCCTGTCGATCTGCTCAAAGCGTTTATCGATTTGCTCAAAACGTTTATCGATCTGTTCAAAGCGTTTTTCCATCTGCTCGAAGCGCTTGTCTATTTGTTCAAAGCGTTTTTCCATTTGCTTGAAACCTTCAAGCATCAGTTCACGTTGATGTTTTAATTCCTCTTCAACACGGACAATCCGCTCTCTCAGCTCGAGTTCGTAACGAACATTTGCCTGATTCGTCTCCGGCCGTTCAGCTATGGCTTTTGCAATCATTTCCTGTATGAACGCAATGTCTTCTTTTACCAGTGCCATTTCATTTTTTTCGGTTAAAATTTTCAGATAAGCATAGCATATCAGGCGATAAAAAAACCGGATGAGGTTCTCCATCGGCTATTTTGTTTTGCGCAGACTGCCGGCGGTGTCTGGTTATGCGGATTATGCGAGTATGTCGGCTGACAAAAATGGAAAAGCATTTACGTCTTGGGATACGCATGGCTGACCCCAATCTGCCCTGATGGATTACAGACTTAAAAAATCTATTCTTCCGATAACTTATAAACCGCGAAAAGCAACACTGCTGCTGTCAAGACAGCAATGCCGATAATCGCCAACAAGCCCAAATTCATGCTTACAATTCCTTTATCTCTTTTGTCTTTTGAGAAATTTTGATGATCAATAGAAAAATAACCACCAACAAAAATACCGCGAACAGAAATCCCAACCAAAAGATCATATCTACTCGATTCTGATCAAACCGGTTGATTATCCCACTGACCACGATCACAAGCATACCGAACGACAGACTCATAGCCACTCTTAATGTATTTAGAATCTCTTTTACTTCATCCAGTTTGCTCACTGCTAAAGCGTACATAGTATTCTTTTTTTTGTCAAAATTTCTCAGAAAAGACAAAATCCAATAGTAACTCTTGTTAGTTTATCGCATTACAACGGCTACACCGATACTCACCCGAAGTATGATCCAACAAAAACTAGCTGTATTTAGATGTAAAAAAACCGCCCCGGTTTCCCAAGGGCGGTTTTTTGTCAAGGTTTGCGGTTAATCTTGTGATTCTCCGCGTAGGCGCAAGAGCGCCCCCCTTTAGAAATTAAGCTACGATATCAACATCAGCTGCTACCAAGCCTGTACCACCTACGATTGAAGCGATCTGAACTTGAGCGCCCGCTCCGTTACCGTCAGCATCGAAATAGATGTTGGTGTCAGCACCATCATCTTCGAAAATGATGCGGTCCGTAGCTGCTAGAGCTACTGCACCAGCACCACCGAACAGGATGTTCGTACCGTCAACGTTGGTGTCAGTACCAGCGATGAGCCCAATATCGTCAGCATCCAGTTAAACTTAGATAACGACAGCACTAATGTATCAGCTGGTCCGACGAATGCAGCTGCATTACCGGCTGTTACAAATGTATCCAGTGTTACTACGCCACCTGATGGTGACAACTGAATACTATCTGTTGCACCTAAGCCTGCCACTTGATCAAGTAAAACATTTACAGCAACTTTAGATGTTATGGTAGATGCATCCAAAGTCAGGCCCATACCAGCAACTGGAGTTGCAATATCTCCGGCATTATTTAGGCGCACATTTACCGTTTCTATTTGGGCTGCTGTTGCCGCATGATAGCTATCAACTAATGCGTCAATCACACTATCAGTCAACTCGAGATCAAGCGTTTGTGCCACTGCCTGATCGTTCACACCGGCAATAATACCGATATTGGACAATCCCTGCATATCGCCTGCCGTTACCGTTGCTGTATTGCGCACTTCCATAATGTCATTATTCGCTATACTGTTGGTGTCGGACAGATTATCCAATGCGCCACCATCAATGACATTACCACCATTAATATTAGCATCACTGAATATGAATCTATCAGCAGTAGTAGCGCTTATATTTGCAGGATTCAGAAGTTGGCCTACGCCGGTACCTAGAGGTAACGTTGGATCTATAATGGCACCTTCTTCACCGTTGTAGGTGAAATGATTTTGAGCATTCAGCGAACGTGCATCAATCGTCACGCCGGATTCAACTCCTGTACCGGCTGTATTTAGCCAGTATGTTCCGGTAGAAACACCTGATTGATCGTTGTTAGCGTCATTATCGTTGATGATATTCAACATACCGCTACCATTAGCTTGAATCAGATCATTGGTCAATGTCAAGTTGTAAGCATTTTGACCCAGCAATGTTGAGAGGGCTGCTGCACTTGTACCCACTATTTGCAAGTTTTCGAAATTTACTGACATTGGTCCATTCAGATGCACCCAAGAAATTCGCACGCCAGTACCATCAATGACCAGAGTATCGTCACCATCGCCTGCATTGACTGTATCAGAAATGGTCAAGCCAGCCCGTGTATCGTTAAGATTATCAAAGATCACATGATCGTTACCGGTACCCGTAGAAATATCCTGCGCTCCAACCGGAGATGCTGCATTGGTGCTGACACGCAGAATTACATCCGCAGCAGAACCGCTGGCATCAATTGTAGCAGCAGCCAGTCTGACCTGGGTAGCCACACCACTGAGATCGTAATAATGACCTGTTGTGACATCAATCTCTGTACCATCGGTATCCAGACCACGCAAACCTTGCTGAACTGGGCCGTTACCCGCAGTTGTACTATCCAAAGTTGGTCCCGCAACATTGGTGCCACCATTTATCACACCTTGTATTCCTGCCGTGACCAGATCACCATCTGAGTCACATCTGCACCTGCGGTATCCACGTCCAGGTTGAAGAAGTCGCCCGCTTCACCACCCGAAATGGTGATCGTTCCGGTATGTGTCACAAAATTGGTCAACTCTACAGAATTTGATTCGGTATCGCTGTCTGTCAAAGTGACATTCTCAAAGGTTGATGTGATAGTAGGAATCGTCGTAACGATTGAGAAATTGAAGCGAGGATCTGTATTGGTGCCGTCGCTAAACGTCACACCCAGCGTATCATCGGCTGTATCGCTTGCAACTGCAGCATTGATCGTTGAATTCTGAATCTGATTGTTACCGGTCGTTGAGTGCAGAATGGTAATACCTGTAGCTTGATCAGGAGTCAGATTCGTCAATGTAAAGTTAACAGGGGCGTCTGCCGCATTTTCAAGCACACCATCACCGCCAAAGTTAGCGACATCCACATCCGAACTGATATTACGCACAGTTACACTGGTCACATCCGGCAGATTGACGAAGTCAGCCGCAAGGTCTCCAATCGAACCATCACCGAACATGCTGGCATTGTCGATATTAGCTGCCACGCTGTTCAAAGCCGAACCGGAGTAGAACAACAAGGTGTCTGAACCGCCTGCACCACCGTCAATGCTGTCACCCGTTTGCACTACATCGTACAACACGAAGGTATCGTCACCATTACCGCCGGTTACTGACACATCTTGGTCAACACCCGATGTACCCGCTTTACCGACGTCAAGAATGTTATCCAACACGATAGTGAAGTTACCTTCGAGTGCAGAAGCGTCAATTGTTGCAATCCGGCTGCCTGCCAGTGCAACACCTGTGCCTGCCACATGGAGGTTTTCAACTTCAATCAGGGCATTATTTGCAATGTTCACAGCATCAATTGCTGCACCCAGAGTCAAATCTGTATCACCTGTAATCGTCAGTACGCCAGCAGTACCGGTATCCATTGGGATATTAAATGTACCGATTGAGTTAGGTGCACCCGTGCTGTTCAACGCAATGTTTTCATAGCCTTGGGTACCTACGCCTCTAGCCGCAATACCGGATGTATTTTGACCGATATTCAGCGCGCCAACCTGAACATTATCCACTTCCAGCGACACTGAATTTTCACCAGCCAGGGTGCCTGCGCTGTAGGAAAATTCAACGACGCCAGCATCATTTGCATTGGTGTCTCTAACCGAAAGGTCGTTAACCGTAGCATCTTCGATGTTTCCGATCTCAGCGGTATTCACTGCTTGCGATACACGGTTGATATTCACAGACATCAGACCACTGGAATCCTGCATATCCAGCGCTGTAACTGCGCCGCCGCCAGAGCCTGTAAATGACGCATTTAACGTTTCAATACCATTGAGTGTTGGCGTGATAATTGTCGCGCCATTATCGTTTGCATTACCCAAGGTTGCTGTTAAAGTTGGGTTTGGACCTGCACCTGTCAGAATATCTTCATCCTGCAGCGCATTGATACGATCGTTACCACCCGGTGTAAAGACCAAACCTGATACAAAGTTATTAGCTGTTGCGACATCGGTATCAAAAGTCAAGGTAAAGCTGTCAGGCACGCCCACGCCTGCATTTGCCAGAACCTGGTTAATGTCGTCTTGCGAGATAGGTCCAGCGCCTGTGATCAGCGGATCATCCATTAGCGCACTACCCAGGCTCGGACTAGATTCTTCCGCATTATATGCTCCGGCCACGGCTGCTTTATTTTCCAATAACTGCGCCGTTTCGGCAAATTCTGCCGGCAGATCTTCGCGCATCAGAAATACGACTGCCTGATAAACCAGCGTGCCGATTTCCGCACCACCATCAATACCGCTTTCAAAATAGCTAATTGCTTGCGTTGCGGGGCTTCCCTCAACGCCATCCGCCGTCAAGCCGAAGTGACCAGCTAATACGGCAGCCTGTTCTGCTGAAGTGGTTGCAGAACCCATTACACCTTCCGTAAATTCCGTCTTACTGGCCAGGATATTCAGCAATGCAGGAATTGATAAGCCGTTATCGACAGCATTCTCTAGCTGCGCGTTAATCTCTGATCCAGCAGCAGCGTCAAAAAGCCCTATAACACCTTTCAGAAGTTTAGTTTGGTCTTCACTAGATATAGCCATGGGAGCTCCCTTGATAAAAAAATTAAAAAACATTACTTCGATAGTAAATCACTTGCAAGCTTTTCACTTATCTTTTTAATCCGTCTTACAGACCTCGAATTTATATCAGCTATATTTTCTGTATTAATTAACTGTTTGCTATTGCATTGCGACAGTCATGTAAAATTAAGCTTACTATACAGCCAATATTAACCCAAAAGCCGAGTCAAGCTGAATTCTGCACAAAACCGGCCTAGTTTGCAAGTAAAATACCCTACTCATTGTTTTAAGTTGTTGCAACATTACAACAACCCATCAATTTTCGGCAGATTGTATCCTGGCAAACTCATTAGATTAGAAAGCGATTTACATTTGAATGCTAACACGCTGATTACTTGATAAAACAAAAAGAAACCGCAATACAATCCATTTAATCCTTCATCCGTGATGTTATAAAATGAGAGTGATTTGCTCGATTTTCAAAACGCACCATACCCAAAAATCACCTGTTAATCCAAACAAGCCACTGATATATAATCGTTTCTCATCGAAACACGTTTAAACACTTTTCCAAACACGCCCAACCGGTTTCATCCCTTGTGCAGTATTTACAATACAAAACAAATAACTTGCCATCCCCTCAAACTCCCTATATCAATAGCCAAGCTATCAAAAAACTATCTTGTTGCCGCCATAACGTGTTTTTCAACAACCTGTCAAATCTGCGATAATTACTTTTTTCCAGATTAACTGCCTAACTGCCAAATATTTCTCTTGTATTCCACAAAAATTACCATTTTAGTACTCCGTCTTTTGATAATAGAACGGCTATTTCCTGCACGGCACGCCTTGCCATGGTCACTGACAAGCTCACTAAATAAACCCGGCAACTTCCTATGGATAGAGTGCTAGATATCTTTTTGTGCCTGACACGGCATTACCAGCTTGCATTGCAAATGATCAAGCGCGAGATTGCCAGCCGTTACCGCGGTTCGATTCTAGGCGTGCTGTGGTCTTTTGTGACGCCATTATTAATGCTGGCCATTTATACATTTGTCTTCAGCGTGGTATTCAAAGTAAGGCTGGCGCTCACCAATGACACAGACAATAGGTTCGAATTTGCAATGCTCTTGTTTGCGGGCCTGATCGTGTTTAACCTGTTTTCCGAGTGTTTGACACGCGCGCCAGCGTTGATCTTGAATAATACCAATTATGTCAAACGGATCATTTTCCCGCTGGAAATTCTGCCCTGGATCACGCTTGGCGCCGCGCTTTTTCATACCTGCATAAGCTATCTCATTCTTTTTGTATTTTTGCTTATTATTGGACAACCTGTCTTTTGGACGGCCATGTTACTGCCTGTTGTATTACTGCCATTTGCGCTGCTGACATTGGGAATTTCCTGGTTTCTCGCGTCGGTTGGCGTTTTTGTCCGCGACATCGGCCAATTCATCGGCCTTGTCCTAACCATGCTGTTATTCATGAGCCCCATTTTTTATCCCGCTTCCGCGTTACCGGAGTCGGTTCGGGCTTATCTGTTTTTAAATCCGTTGACTTTTATTATTGAGCAGACGCGCGCAGTTATCATCTATGGACAATTACCGGACTGGGCAGGAATGGGCATTTACTATGTCACTGGCTTTTTGATCGCATGGGCCGGGTTGACGTGGTTTCAAAAAACCCGTAAAGGATTTAGCGATGTCTTATAAATCCGAATCAGCGGTCACACCCGACCAAACGGCACTTGAAAACACTGCCGCCGCAATACAGGCAAACGGCCTGTCCAAATGTTATCAACTATACAATCACCCGCGCGACAGGCTTAAACAGTTTTTGTGGCGTGGCAAACGGCAATTCTATCGCGAATTATGGGCGCTTCAGAATATCGATCTGACTGTATCGCATGGCGAAGTTGTCGGTATTGTCGGTCAAAACGGCTCCGGAAAATCCACATTACTGCAATTGGTCTGCGGCACACTGACCCCAACCAGCGGCGAAATCACTGTTAACGGCCGCATCGCAGCATTGCTGGAACTGGGCGCCGGATTCAATCCGGAATTCACCGGACGCGAAAACATTTATATGAACGCCGCCATTTTAGGGCTCAACCAGTCAGAAATAGAAGCCCGTATTGACAATATAATCGAATTCTCGGGCATACACGATTTCATCGACCAGCCTGTCAAAACCTATTCCAGCGGGATGTTTGTACGCCTGGCCTTTTCAGTTGCGATCAATGTCGATCCTGAAATTCTGGTCATCGATGAAGCACTGTCGGTCGGAGATGGCGCGTTTTCACGTAAATCCTTTAATCGCATCATGCAATTGCGAGACGCGGGCAAAACCATTTTGTTTTGCTCTCACTCCATGTTCCAAGTCGAATCGCTCTGTTCCCGCGCCATCTGGATTGACCAGGGAAAGATGATGGCAGATGATGAAGCCGCCAGAGTTGTCGCCGATTATCAGGCATTTCTAGATAAAAGCGCAGCAACACAAAACGGCGGAGCCATCAAAATAACGCCGCATACCGAACAAATGCCTCCGGCGACAGAATCCGTCCAATTTTCCCCCGGACGCGCCCGTTTGCATGCAATCAAAATACTGGCCGACGGTAAGGATTACAGAAACACGCCCCTAATCAGCGGCCGTTCCACTCTATCCGTTTCAATCGCATTTATATCAGATCCGCACCTGCCATGTCCGAATGTTGCCGTCACCATACACAGCATGGATGCCCGCACTATCACCAGCGCAGCCACATGGGAAGATCAAGTCTCACCTGTCCGTCAGCCAGACGGTATTGGCAGCATTTGCCTGACTATTGACCAATTGCCCCTGCTAAAAGGCAAATACTTTATCAGCGTGCATTTGTTGTGCGAGCGCGGCATCCATATTTACGAATCCGCAAAAGCTATCGCGACCTTTCCAGTAGACCAGGAAGGCCGTTTGCAGGGTTACTTTAGACTCGCTCACCGTTGGGAAGAAGATATCCATCCAGCAGACAGAAATATCTGACACCATTTAAAATATGGACGCAATGACTGACGATCAGCGTAACAAAAAATGGCAATGCCGCTGGGCCACCCGGCAAGACCAGGACGAACTACTCGCATTATTCGAATCCGCCTTTGGCCAGCCGATGCCGGATGGTCTGTGGCAATGGAAGTATGCGTGGCAAAACAAACCCGGCATGCTGGCGCACCTCGAAGACAATATTATTGCTTATTATGGCGGCATACCCCGCACATTCAGTCTTAATGGCGCGACCATCAAAGCTGTGCAAATCTGCGACGTGATGGTAGCGCCAAGAATGCGCGGCATTCTGACGCGCAGAGGCCCATTTATGCATACCGCCGATACTTTCCTGCGCGAACAGGCGGGAATAGACAAACCTTTTCGCTTTGCTTTCGGTTTTCCTTCGCACCGGCATGCAAGACTGGGAGAAAAAACAGGCTGGTACACACGCTCCGGCACCTTCTTGGAAACCGTCTGGCCAGCAAAGCATGCACTACCGCATTTATCTGTATGGGTTAAGACCAGACCGCTGGACCTGCACGACTCAACAACGGTCGATACGCTCTGGCAAACCATGCAGTCTGCATTGCCAAACTGCCTGACTCCCCAAAAAGACGCCGATTTTTTTAACTGGCGTTATCATCAGCATCCAAGCTACGCCTATACGACCTATGTCGTTTCCGGACGATGGAAAAAAAAGCCAGTGGGTATTTTTACATTACGCGACCATGGCGCCGATCGCGGCATGGAGCTCATGGACTTACTTGGACCACCTGATAAACTATCCATTCTGTTAAACACGGCATTGCGCATCAGCAAGCGCACCGGCCGCAAGCAGTTGTTCAGCTGGATGACGCCCGCAGTTCTGGAATGGCTGCCAAAACCCGAAACCGCACAGGAAGTATCCGGCGTATATGTCACGCCCGACTACAAACAGAAAATCGAAGCACAGCGACTGCGTTGGTGGCTGATGTGTGGAGATACCGATTTTCATTAGACAACGAATAAACTGCCAACTGCCGGCTTATATACCTTAACACATTAGGCCATGAGCACCGCCCGTCCAAATCAGGAAATTGATCTATCGATTGAATTGCTGCGCGGTGTCGCCGCCATTATGGTCATGCTTTGCCATTATGCCGTGATCACCCAAGGCACGGAACGCAGCTGGTTAAGTTTTTTCTATACAGGCGTTGATTTTTTCTTTGTCATCAGTGGATTTGTCTTTGCACCTACACTGCTTGCGCCCGCCAGGGAAAATGTAGCGGCATTCTTCATCCGGCGCATTTTCAGAATTTACCCGCTCTTTCTGGTCGCAATTCTTTTTTACGCCCTGTTACCCCATAAAACATGGGATACCGGCATTGTTTTGCAGCACGCTCTGTTTCTTCACACCACCGTTTCCAAAGAGATCGCCTTTTATTACAACCCCGCTTTCTGGTCGCTGCCCGTAGAAATCGAGTTTTATCTGTTCATTGCTTTGTTGGTGTTATTTAAAACCCGCAAAACAACATACATACTCACATTTCTGTTCGGTTTATCGCTTCTGACCAGCCTGACGGCACATCATTTTCTAGCAGTTGATTCGCATGCAAAGCTGGTACTGACACATCATTTGCCGACTATTCTTCCCGAATTTCTACTGGGCACGTTAGCGTATCGAATCAGCAAAAACTGCGGCAAATTGTCGGGCCTTATATTCGGGGCTGCCGGCATAGTCCTGCTATTCATGCTCGGCCAGAACTTTGTAGCACACGGAGAAAATGTATCGGACATGACCTACGGCCTGTTTAATCTGCTTTGCGCGCTGGGTTATCAGTGGATTCTTATTGCGAGCGTGGTGCTGTTTCGTCCGTCAGGCAACATTGCTTTATTTACACTGCTGGCAAGCGTCATGGGTAATCTCAGTTACGGTATTTACTTGTTCCACAATGCAATACCCCCTTTGCTAAGACTCCATTTCCAACTCGATGGCTTTCTTTTGCTGACCTGCTCCATACTGGGTACCCTTTGCCTGTCCGCTATCATGTACAATATACTGGAAAACCCTGCACGAAAATATGGAAAACACATTGCGCGGCGTTTCTACAATACGGTATGGCCTGATTCACGCGGACTAACAGAAAACAGTCAATAGTTGCTCACCCGTTTATAGCGTTCCGCTGGTTTACTTACTTATTATCTGTCAGGCCGCCGCAATTGTTTGATGCAACTTTACTGCTCAATCACATATCAAGCTCATAAATGATCTCGGTCATTCTCGTCAACTACCACACTGCCCGTCTGGCCATAAACGCTGTTGCATCCGTAATCGATCAAACAGATATCGAGAAACCCGAAATTATCGTCGTTGACAACAGCACGACAGAGTCAGAACATGCCCTAATGAAAGCACACCTGCCTGGCGAGGTTACCTATCTTGCCAATCAAAACAATGTCGGTTTCGCTCGCGCCTGCAATCAAGCTTTCAACCGTTCCAGCGGTGAATTCATTCTGCTGCTCAATCCCGATACACGACTATTGCCAAATGCTTTATCACGGCTTTCGGATTACTTAAAAAAACACCCTGATGCTGGCGCTGTAGGGCCGCGCGTTTACTGGGACGATGATTGCCGTTATTTAATGCCACCCAGCACATTTCCATCGATTACAGGCTTCTATAAAGAAGCCATATCCCGATTGCACCCCTATCTCTCCGATTATTTATCGCTTGATTTTCGTAAAAAAGCTTTGCGTTACTGGACCTGCAATACACCCATAACCGTAGAGGCATTATCCGGCGGACATGCGCTGCTCCGCCGGGACGCCATCGTAAAAAGTGGCGGCCTGTTTGACGAATGTTTTTTTATGTACTGGGAGGACAGCGATCTTATGCATCGCCTGAAAAAATCCGGTTATCGTTTGTATATGGAACCGACGGCAGGCTGCCTGCACTACTATGAACACGCTGCTGCAAAAGACAAGCTCATCGCACAGGGATGGTCTGCCTATCAGCAAAAGAACCTCGCACATAAGAAAAGCTTCAAATTCGTTCACTGGCTCAACCAACGATTACCTCTTGCAGCAGCACCTGACACCGAATCGCTTTCAAGTCACAGTGAAAAACTAATTTTTTCCATCCCGGCCGAATTAAGAAACGCCTGGCTGCTGGAACTGGGGACCAGGCCGCAACTCTTGCCGGCAATTGGCTTCTTCGGCAAAGGCCCTACGGCCGAGGTCAGCACAACGTTATTCAAAAGATTACGCGAAAAAACCTACTACGCACGCTTATCCGCGCCCAACCCGAAGCCGGATTTGGTATATTATTGGCAGTGGCAGGGCTATTCACCAAAGACTGACTAAATACAATCACCACCGCACCACCCCAACTACATCATTGGAAAATTCACTTATTCCCTTTCAGGCCGTCAGAAATATTTCCGGTAGTCGCATACTGGTTCTTGCACCCCACCCCGATGATGAGGTATTCGGCTGCGGCGGCGCCATCATGCGGCATGCTGAACGACGTGATTTCATACAGGTTATTATTGTCACCGACGGTGCCCACGGCATAGAGCCAGCAGAAAAATCAAACTATATTCATCAGCGGCAACAGGAAAGCATTGCCGCCGCAGCCGTACTGGGCTACGACAAGCCCATTTTCTGGCATTATCCAGATCGCGAACTCCATTATGGCGAGAAATTGATCACCGACATTCTGACCGCCATACTATCTGTCAGAGCCGATCTGGTATACGCACCGTCTGTCTATGAAGTTCATCCGGATCACCGCGCATTGAGTATGGCTGCGATTGAAGCGGTTCGCCGGTCTGACCACCCAGTGCACTTGGCGCTGTATGAAATCGGTCAGCCAATACGCCCCAATCTGCTGCTGGATATCAGCAATCTGGCTGAACGCAAGATGGAGGCGATGCATTGTTTCCCATCACAAAACGCAAAACAGCGCTACGATCTGGATATCGCAGCACTCAACCGTTACCGGACCTACACACTGCCCGCTGAAGTTACGGCAGCGGAGGCATATATTCTGACCAGCGCCACTGAATTGGCCAATGACCCACTCGACCTGCATCGATCCGAGCATTCCCGGCAACAAAAATCAGGGTCAGCCATTGATACGGAAGATCTGCCGCTTGTTAGCGTGATTATACGCAGCATGGACCGGCCTACACTGGCAGACGCGCTGGATTCGGTTGCATTGCAAACCTATCCCAATATTGAAGTTGTCCTTGTCAATGCTAAAGGCCCGGCACACAAAAAATTGGATCCTTGGTGCGGACGGCACCCATTACGCATGACGCACAATGATGCCCCGCTTCACCGCAGCCGGGCCGCCAATCTGGGGCTGGAAACAGCCAAAGGAAAATATCTGATTTTTCTGGATGATGATGATTTTTTCTATCCCGATCATATCAACAATCTGGTCGCCACGTTGCAAAGCCGGCGAAACGCGCGGTGCGCATACGCTGGCGTGCGTGTCGAACACTATACGGACGATGTACTTGATCAGGTTACCGAATTCAACGAACCCTACGATCAGCACAGGCTTTTGAGCAGAAATTTTATGCCGATTCACGCCGTGTTGTTTGAAAAATCGCTCGTTGACTCCGATCAATGCGGATTTGATGAAAATCTGGATGTTTTTGAAGACTGGGACTTCTGGATTCAGATTGCACTGTGCTGCGAAATAGTTCATATCGACAATATCGGCGCCGTCTATCGCAACTATGGCGATTCCGGGTTAGGACGCGGTCTGGACAAGTCTTTTTTGCGGCAAACACGCAGCAAAGTCTATGAAAAATGGAAATCACGGTTTAGTGGAGAACAACTGGAGGATTTAATTCAGTACTGGGATGACAAAACCACCGATTTGGCAGAAAAAACCGCTCTGAACACAAACCAGATTCACACGCTGCAGCAGCATATCGACCGACTTGAACATGAAAAACAATCCAATGCGCAGTTCATTCAATCGCTGCAAAAATCGATCAATAGCCTACAATCGCATAACAGCCATTTATCCAGTGTTATTAACGAGCTCGCACAGTCGACCTCTTGGAAAATGACGGCGCCGTTGAGGTTTATAACGCGGATTTTTCGCGGCCAGTATCGCGAAGCGTGGGATGGTTTGCGCCGCAGAATTCTGCCATTCGGAAAAAAAATATACAGAATCCTGCCCGTTCGTTTGCGGCAACGTGTCCTGTCGATTGTTTATCAACTGGCCGGCCGTCTATTTGCCGGCACTGAACATTATGAACTCTGGCGCATTGAACAGAATTACGCCAACCATTCATTACCGATTCATGCCCATACAGCGCTAACCGGTTTAACCGATGTCTCTGAAGTTGAGCCCCTGGCAGCGACGCCTTCCGGGCGCATCGCCATCCACGCGCATATCTTTTATGCAGACTTGGCAAAGGAATTTGCCATGTTCCTGAAACATATGCCTTATCCTTATGACTTGTTTGTTTCTACCACGAACGAAACTGACAAGCGCACATGCCACCAGGCATTGTCCCGTTTACCGCAACTGAATGATCTGACCCTCACCGTTGTACCGAACCGCGGGCGCGATATCGCGCCGTTTTTCTGTACTTTTGGTGAGAAACTGCAGCAATATGAGTATATTGCGCATATTCACAGCAAAAAATCACTGTACAGCGATGGTAAGGCCGATGGCTGGCGCGAATACCTGCTGAACCAGTTACTGGGCAGTCCATTACAAATCCAGAAGATTTTTTCACTGTTGACCGGGGATAAGAATGCCGGTTTGATTTACCCGCAAAACTCAACCGTTTTGCCGCATTGGGCGAATACCTGGCTCTCCAATAAAGTCCTGGGATACCGGTTATGCAAGAAACTGGGTATTACGCCGATTCCTTCGGGTTATTTCGACTTCCCCGCTGGTTCGATGTTCTGGGCGCAATCCAAGGCGCTTCAACCTTTATTCAATGCAGGTTTCAACATTGAAGATTTTCCTGAAGAAGCCGGACAAAACGATGCAACGCTCGCCCATAGCCTAGAACGCGTATTTGCACTGACCGCCCGGCAATCCGGGTTTAGCACCTGTATTCTGCAGGATAAGCAATCGCCGAGCTGGTCCCGCTGGCGCATTGACCGTTACATGCTGCATCAACAGGAAATCATTGAGACCACAATACGGCACTCCGATGTGCGCATTGTTGTTTTTGATATTTTCGACACTTTGATTACACGCCCGTTATTGAATCCAGAAGATATCAAAAAAATTATCGCCGATCGTGCCGACAAACCAGCCGGGGAACGTTACCTTGAATTCCGCGCCATGGCGGAAAACCAGGCACGCCAGATTGCAGGGCGCGATGTCGATCTGGATGCTATCTACAGAGAATTGTCAGCTTTGTCGGACCTTTCAGCTGATGCGATTGAACAGCTACGTACGCTTGAAGAGACCGTCGAATCCACAATCGTATCGCCGCGCCCGGAAGCAATCACCTTATTTCAGCATGCCAAAAACCTGGGCAAACGTGTCATTCTTGCCAGCGACATGTATCTGCCCAAACCCGTCATCGAAAGCCTGCTGACGCATTGCGGCATCAATGGATGGGACGCGTTTTATTTGTCATCCGAAAACGGATTACGAAAGGATACAGGCGATTTTTACCGTCAGCTACTGATTGACGAACATGTATCGCCGCATGAAGTTCTGGTCATTGGCGATAACGAACAATCCGATGTGCAAAAACCCGGGGATTTTAAATTCAGAGTTACGCATGTCATGCGACCAGTCGAACTTGCGCGCGCAACTCCCCGTTTTGAGAAGATTATCGAGCAAGCCTACAGCCCGGACTACCAAAGCGACCTGAATACTCAGCTTACAATTGGAACAATCGTACAGGCAAACTTCCAGCCACTGTTTTATCCACGCTTTGATCCGGCCGATTTTGTACCCGCAACCCCTTGGGCAGTCGGATTTACGATAGCCGCTCCCCTGGTACTGTCTTTTGTGCAGTGGCTGGCCAAAAAGGCTACAAAAGACACTATGCAATGCCTATATTTTGTCGCACGCGAGGGTCAAATACTCAAAAAAGCCTACGATTTATGGACGGCCGATGATAAGCATGCGGTTCCATCTGAATATCTCGTGCTCTCGCGCCGCGCTATCACCGTGCCAATGATTTCAAATCTCGATGATATATACAAAATTGCCCGTACAGACTATGCTCCCAATCCAATGCCGGATTTTATTTTTGAGCGGTACGGCATCAACCTGACTGATAAAGAATGTGAAACATTCGCGCGGCACAAAATTTGGCCAAGAAAAAAAGCGGTTTTTGTTGAAAACAGAAATATCGACCACCTGAAACCGCTGTTACAGGCACTCGAGAAACGCATTTTAGAACAAGCCGAACAAGAACGACCTGCGCTAATGGCTTATTTACAGGATACGGGTTTGCGTGCAGACGCCAAAACCGCCATTGTCGACGTTGGGTATGCTGCTACGACTCAGGGATACTTGAACCGGTTATTGCAACAAAAAATTCACGGTTATTATCTGGTGACGCTCGACGCCGCCGAGACGATCGCCATGGCGCATCAGGTCATCACACAAGGCTACTATTATCATTTTGCCAAAGCGAGCGCGACCGAACCGGTTCTATACAGAAAAAGCTTTACTATAGAAAAATTTCTAAGCGCAGACGATGCTCAAGTCGTACGTTACCGGACATCCGAGACCGGCGAGATTATTCCAGAGTTCCGTTCACTGGCGAGTGAAGAGCGACAATCTGCGTCAACACGCGCAGAGATCCGGCGCGGCATCCTGGATTTTATTCACCAATCAATCGACATCCGCAACAATTTACTGGACGATTTTGAAATACCAGCGCATATAGCGGAAACACTGTTTTTACAATTTATTGAAAAACCTTCCCAGTCTGAGCATGCGCTGTTGCGCTCAATTGTATTGGACGATTACTACTATGGCCATGGTCTTGTACGTTAGCAATCGGCACCGCAAAAGACATGATAAAATAATTACAAATCATTTATTCCGCAGTATAAATTTACAAGAAGCCGGTTCATTTCAATTATAATAACCAACCAGCTGAGTGCGGTCGCAGACACACTGACAGTCAAACATTTTTTATATGTTTTAACCCATACATTGAAACCACCCAGTGATTTATCTATTAAAGTATTTCCCAGTTGCTATCAGTATTCTTAAAACACAGGGTTTAAATGCGCTGACCAAACGTGTTGCCAAAAAGCTATTTACACCGCCACAAAAAACTTATCTGCCGAAAATTCATTATTCCGTCGCCTCCCACTACTACCCGCTCCGTTTTGAAGTGAGCGCCGACCCGGAAATATCCATTATCATACCGGTCTACAACAAGTCACTGTACACGTTCACCTGTCTCAAATCCATTCACGAAAACAGCGGTAATAATACATTTGAAATCATTGTGGTGGATGATGCATCCAACGATGACACTTCGCATGTACTCGGCACTGTCGAAGGAGTTACCGTTATTCGCAACGCTGAAAACAAGGGTTTCATCTATTCAAGCAATACGGGCGTAAAAGCAGCGAAAGGCCGATATATCGTCCTGTTAAACAACGACACAATCGTAACCCAAGGCTGGCTGGATGCATTAAAACATACATTTATACACTTTCCCGATGCGGGACTCGTCGGCGCCAAACTCATTTATCCCGATGGCAAGCTGCAGGAAGCCGGCGGCGTTGTCTGGCAGGATGCATCTGCCTGGAACTATGGCCGTTACGATGACCCAGACAAGCCGGAATACTCCTATTGCAGAGCCGTCGATTACTGCTCGGGCGCCTGTCTGATGATTCGACGACAGGATTTGATCGAACTCGGATCTTTTGATGAATACTATACGCCCGCTTACTACGAAGACACTGATATGGCCTTCCAAGTCAGGAAAGCGGGAAAAAAAGTCTACTATCAGCCAGGTGCTATCGTCGTCCATTTTGAAGGCGTGACTTCCGGCACCAGTGTTTC
Source organism: Burkholderiales bacterium (assembly GCA_024235755.1). Taxonomy (GTDB): domain Bacteria; phylum Pseudomonadota; class Gammaproteobacteria; order Burkholderiales; family Nitrosomonadaceae; genus Nitrosomonas. Next base: position 42,802 of record JACKLV010000011.1, read on the forward strand.
AAAAGGCACCAAACAATACCAGGTCATCAATCACAAAAAATTCTTTAATCGCTGGAAGGACACGCTCAAATTCCACCGATCAAACGGTGACAGTCCCCAGTTCGAAAAAGAGCGCAGTGTTAATAAACGTGTGCTCATTATCGATGCACTTATTCTCAAGCCTGATAACGATTCCGGTTCATTACGCATGTTCAACCTGTTAACCGTTTTTCAAAAATTAGGTTACAAGGTCAGCTTTATCGCCGCAAACGAACTCGTTTATCACGATATCTACACCAGACAAATGCAAATGAACGGTGTTGAGTGTTTCTATCAGCCTTACCTGGAGTCTGTTTCCGAGCATCTGATATCCCATGGACATCTCTATGATGTGGTTTTGCTCAGCCGGGTTAATATCGCAGAGAAATATATAGATGACGCACGCAAGCATTGCATGAACGCGATGGTTTTATTCGATACCGTCGACCTTCATTTTTTGCGCGAACAACGGCAGGCCGAGATCAATCAGGACAAACTGTTACTGGCCACAGCCAGAATGCGCAAACAGCAGGAATTGACTACTGCGCGTAAAGCTGACAAGACTTTACTCGTCAGCCCGGTCGAGATCGAATTATTCAAACAGGTGGCGCCCGATGTTCCGGTAGCACTGTTATCCAATATTCATCAAAATCAGGAAATAGTCTTCGGTTATCAAGAAAGAAAAGACATTCTTTTTATTGGTGGCTTTGAGCATCTGCCGAACGTTGATGCCATGGAATTTTTTATAAAAGAGATTTTCCCGACGTTGCATGCTCTAAAACCGGATATCAAACTATTGATCGTTGGTTCTCATCTTCCCGATAAAATTGCGGCCTACGCCTCGCCGCATATTATTGTTAAAGGCTTTGTATCTGATATAAAACCTATTTTTGACCGCATCAAGCTGTCCATCGCCCCACTCCGATATGGCGCTGGCGTTAAAGGAAAGATCAACACCAGCATGACTTACGGCGTACCGGTTGTTGCCACAAGCGTGGCTGCAGAAGGCATGAAGCTCGTACACGACCAGGATATTCTGATCGCAGACGAACCCGAAGAATTTGCCAGACAAATAATCCGGGCTTACGATGATGCCCAATTATGGGCCCATTTATCCAGTTCAGGCAAAGCCAATATCGAGGAACATTTTTCATTTACCGTCGCTGAACGACAACTCAGCGAAATCCTGCAGGATCAGCAAAACGCCGGAGACACCATCGATCAAGCAGTCAATGCATAAGAAAACCTGCACGGTCAAGGGCTCTATCATATGACCATGCAACAAACAAGCCCAGACAATCATGAAAACACGGGAAAATCTCCGGTTGCAATTGTTATCGTCAACTATAATGCGGGCGCTTTTCTGGCAAAATGCGTTGCGACTATAATGCAAACGGCAGACTCGGTTGTGATCGTTGATAACGCGTCCACTGATACAAGTTTGCTGGCATTGGCCGGCCGATTCCAAAACGAGCCCCGACTGAACGTGATACACAACTCTTCCAATCTGGGATTCTCCGCAGGCTGCAACATCGGTCTGGATGCGACCGACACGCCCTATGTTCTGTTTCTGAACCCTGACTGCCAACTGGAAAAGCAGTCGTTAACCTGCATGCTGCAAGTACTCGAATCCGATCCGCAAATCGGCATGGTTGGCGGCTACCTGGTTAATCCGGACGGCACAGAACAGGGTGGCGGGCGCCGCAAAATACCCACGCCGTGGCGTGCTTTTGTACGCGCAACCGGTTTACATCACCTGAGCAAATTCTGGCCCGGATTGTTTCCCGATTTTCACCTACATAGACAGCCACTTCCTGACCAACCTGTTGAAGTGGAAGCTATTTCAGGCGCCGCGATGCTGGTGCGGCGTCATGCCATACAGGAAGTGGGCCAATGGGATGAAAATTATTTCCTGCATTGCGAAGATCTGGACTGGTGCATGCGATTCAGGCAACATGGCTGGAAAATCATGTTTGTCCCGGATGCGAAGATCGTCCACTATCAGGGCGCATGTAGCAAGTCCCGACCTTTCTTTGTTGCCTGGCATAAGCATAAAGGCATGGTTTATTTTTATAAGAAATTTTTTCGCCAGCAATACCCGGGCATTCTAATGAATCTTGTCGCTGTCGGTGTCTGGCTGCGTTTCTCTATTACGGTGCTCTACTCTGCCCTTTATTATTTTGCGAAATTCTTAAGGCCCAAACATGAAACGTAACCATGTCGGGCTTTTAGGTGCAACCAGCCTCGTTGGATCATGCATTCTGCAACAGTTGGTAACCGAACAATGGCAGATCACCGCTTTTTCCCGTAAACCGATGGAATCAAATCGTGAACAGATAAACTGGGTACAGCTGAATCAAGCCGGTGCCAAACCTGTTCAAAACAAATACGGTCCGGCCTTGTGGATTTGTGTTGCGCCCATCTGGACTTTACCGGAACATTTTTCATTGCTGCTAACACATGGTGCCCAGAGAATCGTGATTCTGTCCTCGACAAGCCGCTTCAGTAAAACAGCGTCAAGCGACTCGGGTGAACAAGCGATCGCACAGCGGCTTGCTGACGCAGAAGAAACAATTGAAATCTGGGCTAAGGAACACGACATTGAGTGGATTATCTTGCGGCCCACATTGATTTATGGCCTGGGTAGCGATAAAAATATCTCAGAAATGGCCCGGTTTATTATTCGTTTCGGCTTTTTTCCGCTATTGGGTCCGGCGGATGGTTTAAGGCAGCCTATTCACGCAAAAGATGTTGCAACAGCATGTATACTTGCGCTGAACACTTTAAATATAAAAAATCGTACCTATAATCTTACAGGTGGTGAAACATTGACATACCAGGAAATGATAAATCGCATTTTTTCAGCACTGAACAAAAAACCCCGTTTTATCAGGATACCGCGCTGGTTGTTTCAATTGACAATTTCCGTATTGAACTGGCTGCCACGCTACCGGCATTGGACTGCAGCAATGGCAGAGCGCATGAACCGAAATCTGGTATTCGACAGCATCAATCTACAACAGGACCTCCGGTTCCAGCCTGGTTCGTTTATTCTGTCGAAAGCGGATTTGCCACTCGAACAAAACCGTATTTAAACCTAGCAATCTTTATACTTATATTTCACGCAACATGCTATTGATTACACACAATTCATAATCAATGAAATCACTTATTAAAGCCTCTCAGAATGAAATCACGGAAGTTCTAGCCAGTTTCAAAAAAGCTTTCTACACCATCGGCGTCTTCAGCGCTGTGATTAACGCCCTGATGCTCATGCCGGCCATTTATATGCTGCAGCTTTACGATAGCGTATTAACCAGCCGGAATGAAATGACATTACTGATGCTGACTTTAATCGTGATCGGCGCCTACATTTTTCTGGGCGCACTCGAATACGTACGCAGTTTCGTCTTAATTCGAGTTGGCGCCAAGCTCGACATGAAATTAAACAAGCGGGTTTATACAGCGGCATTCGAGCAAAGTCTGAAGCAAGGCGGGGGCAATGCCGGACAGGCCTTGAAGGATTTAACGAGTATCCGTCAATTCATGACCGGAAATGCTTTATTTGCATTTTTCGACGCGCCCTGGTTTCCGATTTATATTTTTGTCATTTTCATGTTTCATCCCTGGCTGGGCATTTTTGCACTGTGTGGGACCACGGTATTGATTATTCTGGCCTATATCAATGAAAAAATATCCCGTAAACCGCTGGATGAAGCCAACACCATGGCTGTCGCTTCAACCAATTTGGCATCCAATAATCTGCGCAATGCCGAAGTCATCGAAGCCATGGGCATGCTGCCTAATCTTCAGGCGCGTTGGGATCAGCTGCACAGCCGGTTTCTCAATCTTCAGGCGGATGCCAGCGAGAAATCCGGTATTGTAGCTGCGATTTCCAAATCCTCCACCGTTGCGCTGCAATCATTGATGCTGGGACTAGGCGCTCTGCTGGTACTGGAAAATCAAATCTCACCCGGCATGATGATCGCCGCATCGATTTTAATGGGCAGAGCAATCGCGCCAGTCCAGCTGTTGATCAGCGTATGGAAACAGTTTGGCAGCACACGCAGCGCTTACGAGCGGTTGACGAAACTGCTGGAGCTCAACCCTGCCCGCAAGCCCGGCATGACGCTTCCCAAACCAACGGGCGCCATTACCGTTGAGAATGTCACAACCGCGCCGCCTGGGTCGCGTGTGCCGGTTATTAAAAGCCTGAGCCTGTCCGTTTCGGCTGGAGAAGTGTTAGGAATTATCGGGCCCAGCGGCTCCGGTAAATCGACATTGGCACGGCTTCTGGTGGGCGTATGGCCGGCCGCGGCTGGCAAAGTGCGTCTGGACGGCGCCGATGTTTACCAGTGGAGTAAGGAAGAGCTGGGACCGAATATCGGTTATCTGCCCCAGGATATCGAATTATTCAGCGGCACCGTTTCGGAAAATATCGCCCGTTTTAGCGAAGTCGACCCGGAAAAAGTGATTATGGCTGCTCAGCGCGCGGGAGTACATCAAATGATTCTGAATATGCCCGAAGGCTATGACACCAAACTCGGAGACGGTGGCGCGGGACTTGCAGGCGGCCAGAAGCAACGCCTCGGCCTGGCGCGCGCCATGTATGACGACCCTGCTCTGATCGTACTGGACGAACCTAATTCCAATCTTGACGACGTAGGCGAACAGGCACTGCTGAGCGCATTGATCGACTTGCGCAAACGGGGCAAAACCATCGTTCTGATCACTCACCGAACCAGTATTATCAGTGTAACGGATAAGCTGTTGTTATTGCATGAAGGAATGGCAAAGTTGTTTGGTCCGACAAAACGCGTCCTGGAGGAATTGAAAAAGCAGCAGCAAAAACAACAAGGACAATCATCCCAGCAAAAACAGCAGCCATCCGGCTCCGAAATGCAGCAAAAGCCGCTCACAACTGTTAATGTTGTGGATCAGGAAACCTGAACCCGGGTAACAGGAATTAACATTGAAATGCTGACGCGGAAATAAACAGGAACAATTATGAAGTTGCAGGCAGAAAACAGCGGTACCGGCACAAGTATTGAACAAGATGACCGCGCGCATCAAGTCAAAACTGATGAAACCACTCATACCAGAATCGGTTGGTGGATTGTACTGGCTGGCGTGGGCAGTTTTGTTTTGTGGGCGTTCTTTGCGCCGCTGGATAAAGGAGTACCCTTAAGCGGCACAGTTACGGTAGACACCAATCGTAAAGCAGTCCAGCACCGTACTGGCGGCATTATTGACCAGATTTACGTCAAGGAAGGCGATCATGTCGAGGTCGGCCAGACGCTGGTGCGCATGAATGATATCCAAGTCAAGGCACAAGCGGAAATTACCCGTGTACAGCTCATCACCGCACGCGCAGTGCAGGCACGCCTGATAGCCGAACGCGATGAAAAAAACACCATCGAATTTCCAGCGGATTTGCTGGCGGCTCAAAACGATCCACGCGTCAGAAACACTATTGTGACGCAAACTCAGCTGTTCAAATCCCGACAACTTGCCATGCAGCATGAAATCGCCGCACTTGACGAAAATATTGCAGGTCTGACCATACAACTCCAGGGTCTTCAATCTTCCCTGGCCAGTAAAAAGCAGCAACTGGTACTGTTAAAAGAGCAGCTCGACAATTTACGCGATCTGGCCAAAGATGGTTTTGTACCGCGTAACCGGGTACTCGATCTGGAACGCACCCATGTGCAGCTAAACGGTGAAATTTCTGCCGAAACCGGTGAGATCGGGCGCATTCAGCGCCAGATTGCAGAATTGAAACAACGCCGGATACACCGTTTTCAAGAACAGCAAAAGGAAGTACGCCAGCAGTTATCTGACATTCAGCGTGAAGTGGAGGCACTCAGCAATCAATTGATCGGACAGGAGTTCGAACTGTCCAATGTCCTGGTCAAAGCACCTGTTGATGGAACGGTTGTCGGCATTAATGTCTTTACCGAAGGCGGTGTTATTTCACCGGGATTCAGTTTGATGGATATCGTGCCAAGGGATGATCCGCTCATGATCACCGGCCGGGTACCGGTTCACTTGATCGACAAAGTCCATCCGGGACTTCATGTCGATCTGATTTTTTCAGCCTTCAACCAAAACAAAACACCCAATATTCCAGGTGAAGTGCTGCAAGTGTCGGCGGACAGGCTGACCGATGAGCGCACCGATGAACCCTATTACCAATTAAAAGTCCGTGTCACCCAGGAAGGTATGCAGTTGCTCGCGCATCATCAAGTACGCGCAGGCATGCCGGTTGAAATTTTTGTAAAAACAGGCGAGCGTTCTTTAATGAGTTATCTGTTCAAACCTATTCTTGACCGTCTCCATGCATCCATGAGTGAAGAATAGATGACCTTCGCACGCATTTATTTCCGCATTGTAGTATCGTCGTTTTTTTCACTTGCCGTCATGATCAGTTCCGCACAGGCGCTGAGTCTGCTCGACGCCTATGAGGCGGCATTGGAAAATGACCCGCTCTTCCGTGCGGCTGTCCATGAGAACGAGGCTGGACAACAGACTGAGAAAATAGGCCGTGCTGGTCTGCTGCCAAATTTATCGATTACGCATACTGACAGTGAGAGTACAGGAACACGCCAATTTTCGGGGCAACCTCAGACTCCTCTTAATTTTCACAGCCAGGTTAGCGCATTATCTTTACGCCAACCCATAATAAACATGGAAGCTGCCGCCGGCTATCGCCAGGGAAAGGCGCAAGCCAATTCCAGTCGCGCCCGCTTTACCGGACAAAGTCAGGAGCTGGTCATCAGGTTGTCCGAAGCATATTTCGCAGCACTACTCGCACAACATCAAGTAGGGCTTGCACAGTCGCAGCTCGACTCTCTTACGGAGCTCAAACGTGTCAACGAGCAAATGCTGCTCAAAGGGGAAGGCACGACAACCGACGTGCTGGAAACACAATCCAGGCACGCACTGGCAGAAGCAGTCCTGATAGAGGCCCAAGACGAGATGGAAGTGGCGCAATTAAGACTGGAATCCATGATTGGCCTGGAAGTAACGCAATTGCACCATTTATCCGATTTCTTTCAGGCAGAAATGGTTCATTTGCCAGATTTTGAAGATTGGCGCGCGCTGGCACTTGACCGTAATGCAGTGCTCGTCACTCAACGGCATGCGCTTCAATCAAGTAAAGAAGAAATTCGCAGAAGTTATGCCGGGCATACGCCGCGAGTGGATCTTGTTGCCAGCCTGAGCAGAAACAAATCCGCCTCTTTTGTTACTTCCAATCAGAATGTTGAATTAGCTACTATCGGGGTGGAAGTCAACGTGCCGTTATACGCTGGCGGCCGAGTCATGGCCACCACTGATCAGGCAAAGGCAAACTTCGCGCGTGCTGAAGCCGAGCTGGATGCTGCTGTCGATAATGTGCTTGTTGAACTGCGTAGACAGTATCAACTGGCTTTAAGCAGCGTCAAGCGTATCAAATCTTTGGAATTGGCGGTTAAATCCGCAAAACTGCTGGTGATCGCCACCGAAAAAAGCATACAAGGGGGAATTCGCATCAATTTGGATCTACTGGATGCACAACAACAGCTTTTCAATAGCCAGATCAATCTGGCGGAAGCCAAGTATAATTTTCTGCTTGCCTACCTGCGACTCAATTTCACCGCAGGTACGTTGGTGCTCGACGATCTGCAACGAGTCGCTGCTTTTTTCTCCCCCGAAAACCCTTTATCGGACTAATCAGTGCGTATCGACCGGCAATGCATTCTTTAATGCATGCTGATACGCAATTTTTGCAGTAGTCGCAATCGCCAGTCTGGCTTTTAATTGCGCGATTTCATTTTCAACAACACGTAAATTCGTAATTTGAGCTTTGGCTTCCTGGCTCAGCGATGACAAGGCATATTCAGTACCATCAATAACAACTTTTTGTTCATTCTCCGCCATACTTTTCCTTGAATATTAATCAGTTTTAATAAAAATAGTTCATTCAAACATTTTCTGCCAGCCCTACAGGCTGCCGGCTAGATTGAGTAAATACAGCTCATAGCCTATTAAGACACTGTAGCCTACCAGAATGGCATATTTTACATGTCTGACCCGTATTGTATAAACAATTCGTACATTATGGTGAATCACCAGCATGATTAAAGCCAGTGCAGTCAGCGCCATTTTAACGGCAACGAATTTGTTGATGCTCTGATCGATCAGAATCGCCATAAACCAGTTTAATTCTTCACCACCCTGCGCCAGAATCTTTAACGTAAAAATCGCGTCACCGACACTCAACAACAGAATCGCGATCACACAAAACATTATATGATTTGCGTAACGATCTACATAAGCGGCATTCCAGCGCACAGCCCCGGATCGCCGTTCATTCATTCGCCTACCCGGTTTGAATCCCAAATGATACGGACAAAAAAACGGCACCGCTCCGCGACGCTCACGTACACGTGTATTTTCGGTGATCGTCATACTCATAATAATCCCTCCTTGATCAATGCAGACACATAGAATAGTTCGTGAGCACCAAAATATAATTCAAACAACACTGTGTCTGGCATACACACACTCCAGCTGCCGAATTCATACTTCATTCCTGTCGAACATATCCCAGGCCAATCGTTCAGGTGTCAGGCTATTAGAAATGCGCTATCTGGCATACTGCACTAACGTACAATAAGATGCAAATGCGGTAGAATTTCACTATTCCTTTTTTATCGCCTTCCCCAAAGGCTTAAATCACATGACAACAATTCAACCAACGATACCTTTTTATACGCGTTGTATGACGGGATTGATGATACTGCTCATTCTGGCTGCGTGCGGTTTCAAGCTTCGCGGGCAGATTTCATCGCTGCCATTTGAAACATTATACATCGCCGCACCACCAGGACATACCATCGGATCAGATTTAAGACGCGCTGTTGATGCCACCACAACGACAAAAATTGTTGATTCCATCGATAAAGCCGAGGCCGTTTTACAGGTGCTTAATGCAAATAATGAACGTAGAATTTTATCGCTTTCAGGCGGCGGGCGTGTGCGTGAATTTGAATTGATTTTTAGAATAACCACGCGGCTGATTGACAACAAGGGCAATGAGATCGTGCCAGAAAATACCATTACATTGTTACGGATACTGCCATTCCTGGATGCCCAGATTCTGGCAAAAGAAGCCGAAGAACAAATGCTGTACCAGGATATGCAAGCGGATGCCGTTCAACAGATTATATGGCGACTGTCGACGGTACAAAAATCTAACTTCAAACCCGAAACCGCTTCCATTCAATGAATATCCGTCATGCGTATTAATGCGGAGCAACTCTATCGGCAACTGTCGCAACAACTTGCACCGATTTACGCAATTTCCGGCAATGAACCGCTATTGGTCATCGAAGCCGCCGATTTGATCCGGCAGCATGCACGCCAGCAAGGTTTCAGTGAATATGCCTTATTTACTGTCGACCAGCACTTCCGTTGGATGGACCTTCTCAATACCAGCAACTGTCCGTCGTTATTCGGCGATCGCAAACTTATCGATCTGCGCATTCCTTCAGGCAAGCCGGGCAAAGAAGGTGGAAAAGCAATTGAATCTTTTTGCAAATCACTGCCGCAAGACACTGTAACACTGATTACACTTCCAAAACTTGATAAACAGAGTCAATCCACACAATGGTTCAAGGCGATAGAGAATGCTGGCGCTGTTATCCCGATCCAAACAATCGGGCATGCGCAACTACCGGCTTGGATCAAGCAGCGCCTTGGCAAACAGCAACAATCTGCTGACGCTGAAACACTCGACTTCATCGCAGACAATGTTGAAGGTAACCTGCTGGCTGCGCATCAGGAAATACAAAAGTTAGCCTTGCTCTATCCACCAGGCCAGTTGACTTTTGAACAGGTTAAAAATGCAGTGCTGAATGTCGCACGTTACGATCTCTTCCAACTAGCCGAGTCCATGACCGCTTTCGATCCCGTTCGCTACACCCGTATTCTGTCTGGTTTACAAGGTGAAGCTACAGCTCCACCGCTGATTCTTGCTACACTGGCCGAGCAAATCCGTCAATTGATTGCACTACGTGCAGGACTGGATCGAGGATTACCCCCGGACCAGCTGTTCAAATCAGCACGTATTTGGAGAAGCCGGCAAAATTCACTGCTGTCCGCAGCCAAGCGCATCCCAGTCGTGCGGCTTCAGCAAAGCTTGATCCATGCGGCGAAAATCGACCGAATCAACAAAGGCGTCGCCGCAACCAATAGCGGCACGGTCTGGGATGAATTGTTACAACTGGGTTTGAATATCGCACTGGCCGATCAGCCGACGATGCGGCGAAATTAGTACGCTACCGCTGTGATATTATCAGGTACCGCAAAAAGTTTGCTGCACGCGCTCTGCAGCGGATGGCGGCGTACGGTATTTTCGATACTCCGGTGTATCGGCATAAGGATCAGTCACAACTTCAAGCAGCCGCTGCATTTCTTTATAATCGTTATGCTCTGAAGCTGCGGTCAACGCCGCCTCGACGCGATGGTTGCGCGGCAAAATCGCGGGATTATGGACTCGCATCACACTGTAAGCGGACGTTTTGGATTCAGATTGGCGTGCCAGACGCGCCTGCCATTGCGTATGCCACGCAGCAAATGCAGAATCCTGAAACAGATCATCACCGGGTAGGGGCTCTGCAGTCAACGCCCGAAAGGTATTGGTATAATCGGCACGACGTTTGTGCATACACATTAACAGCGCTTCAATCAATTCGGTATCTTCCGCTTCTTCGGTCAATAAACCCAGCTTCTTGCGCATGCCAGCCAGCCAGTACTGCTGAAAAATATCGGAAAAAGCATGTACAGCTTCTTCCGCCAGAGCTAACGCTTTCTCCTGAACCGGATCCAGCAAAGGTAACAGTGTCTCCGCAAATCGCGCAAGATTCCATTGCGCAGCGCGCGACTGATTATGATAGCCGTAACGGCCCTGATAGTCGATTGAGCTGAATACGGTATAGGGGTCGTATTCATCCATAAAGGCGCACGGACCGTAATCGATGGTCTCGCCACTGATGGCCATATTATCGGTATTCATTACCCCATGAATAAATCCGACCAGCAGCCATCGCGCTACCAGCGATGCCTGCTGGTCGATCACACGTTGCAGTAATGCCAGATAAGGATTGGTAGTCTCGAACAATTCCGGATAATGCCGCTGGATGGCATAATCGGACAATGTTTTAACATACATGCCATCTTTAAGTCTTGCTGCATATTCGAATGTACCCACCCGTATATGGCTTGCCGCCACACGTGTCAGAATCGCACCAGGCAGCGGCGTCTCCCGCAACACCGTTTCACCGGTCGTCACAACGGCCAGGCTGCGCGTACTTGGTATTCCCAATGCATGCATCGCTTCACTGATAATATATTCGCGCAGCATCGGCCCAAGGGCTGCACGACCATCTCCGCGCCTAGAAAACGGTGTTTGCCCGGAACCTTTGAACTGGACGTCCAGTCGCCCTCCTGATGGCGTCAGATGTTCGCCCATCAAAATCGCTCGCCCGTCACCCAGCATGGTAAAACTGCCGAACTGGTGTCCGGCATAAGCCTGCGCGATCGGTTCCGCTGTCTGCGGCAGGACGTTTCCGGCAAACAGCTGCGCGGCATCTTCACCGGACAAAATATTAAAGTTCAACCCTAGCGACTTAGCCAGTGCTTGGTTCAGAATAACCAAGCGCGGCGCATTTACCGGTACAGGTGCGATACGAACATAAAATGGTTCAGGTAACCGCGCGTAGCTGTTATCAAACCGCCAGCCCGTCTCTTCAACCGCAAATTCTGCTACAGCATTTGTGCGCACATTCAAGTCAGTGTTTGTTGTTTGTTTCATATTTATAGAATTATATTGAGAAATATCAAACAGTTTCTCCGTTTATATGTTTAAATTTAAATACATAGATATTGTGTTTTAAACGGATGGAGAGCTTTGATTTCATTTTTTGCGAAAGCAAATCAGCATTTTGTCGGATATTAACTTTTATTTACAAAAGGATGATAGCATAGAAAAAATTTCTCTATGATCAGTGAGTAACGGACATCACAAGGTGAATTTATGGTCAGACAAATATCCATAATCCAGGGTCACCCGGATGCAACGGCGCAGCATTTTTGTCATGCACTGGCAAATGCATATATTAAAGGCGCGCAAAGCAACGGACATGAAGTTCGTCTTATCGACGTAGCATCAATGGATTTCCCTGTGCTTCGCTCAAAAGAAGATTTTGAAAACGGCACGCTTTCGGAACCGATCAAACTGGCTCAGGATACCATTCACTGGTCCAATCATCTGGTCATCGTTTACCCCTTATGGCTTGGCACCATGCCCGCTTTGCTTAAAGCATTTTTCGAACAGGCTTTGCGACCAGACTTTGCATTTGAATACAGTAAATCAGGACGAATGCCGAAAAAACGTCTGACCGGAAAATCGGCACGAATTATTGTCACCATGGGTATGCCCGCTCTCATTTATCGGTGGTTTTTCTTTGCGCACGGTGTCAAAACACTTGAACGCAACATTCTTGCATTTTGCGGTATTAATCCGATCAAAACTAGCCTGATCGGCTCGATAGAAAACCAAAACGAGGCACAGCGATTAAAATGGTTAGATGAAATACAGAGACTCGGAGAAGCAGGCCATTAGATAAAACGAGCATCATCAATTTGATCGTCAATCAGTGAAATCCGATAGCCAACTACTGCTTATAATTATAATGCATTGTGTATAAACAATTATCTCATGCACTATACATTACGGTTAGCAGTTATCTTTTTTTCATTTCGTTTACAAACCAATGTAAAAAACCTCTGGCACAAAACCAAAGGTTTTTTACATTAAAGTCTGATCTCTTTGTTACAGGTTGCTTGCAATCAGTGCAACAGTTGACGGCGTTTTAAATATTTATCCGTCATAAAAGCAATCAATAAAAAGGCCAGGATGTAAGGCACCACTGAGATAAACAGTTTTGTGTAGTTGGTCGTTTGTATTTGTAGTGGAAATTCGTAATGCAATGAAGGGATGCCAACGCCTGTCACGAGAAGCGTATAATTTCCTTTATCAAGATTAAATGCACCTTTAATCACGCCATCCGAATGGCTTGTAGAATACATGGACGCCACGGTATCGCCCGTGGAATCGCCACTCCCACGCACCACCTTAATATCGACTGGCATAGTGCGTAACGCATGATCGATTAGATCAAGCACCCAGAACGTTTCGCCCTCATGCGGAATTTCGGTGCAATATTCCGCTTGCGGGTCGTGCTGCGGTTGATAAGTGCTCAAATGCACCATGCTGCCAGCCATCATACGTACGCAAACATCATTCTCCAGAGAAACTTTTCCATGCGCTGCTACGAAGCCACTATAAAGAAATGTGGAAAGTATCATACCCAGAGTCCATATTTTTTTTATTTTTTTCATCATATAAACCTCCTTCAGTAGTTGATCATGCATCCACGAAGAGCTGTTTTTTATGCCCCATGGTTTGTTGTAACCATGGGGCTTTTTTGAAAATTACAACTTTACGGAACAATCCGGTTGTTAAGGATTTCTTTGCTTTGACCATTCCAGATAACGTCCGTCAGGTTAGAGTAGCGCGTAATAATCTGCGCAGCTATACCACCTGAGAACAATCCAGCCCAGCCCAAAATCACAAATCCCCAGTGCAACGGCGCGCTAAACAGCTCTTCCATGAACCAGAACGCATGACCCCACTCGTTCAAACCAACGTTCGGCAGAATCATCAGCGGACCAGCAATCGCCATTACCAGCGGAAATGATGTGCCACGGCTATACAGTGGCAGACGTGTCATCGCATACAAGTATGCCGCTACACCACACACAATGTACATCGGGAATGATCCATAAAACACGACCACGTGACTCGGCGTGAAGCTCGTGTCACGAATAATCACCTGATGCCAAGATGCATCTTGCTCGGTGAAGAAGCTGCCGCCCCAGTAAACACCAAACAGATAAACACCCAGCCACATCATCCAGTAGAAGTAACGCTTAACTTCCAGCTTAGGATCCAGAGTATCCAATTGCTCTTTCGTATCGCGGGTCTTCAGTATCCAACCCCAGGTCACCAATGCAAACAACGGCATCAGTGTCATGTGCACTCGCCACAACCCCATCCATACACGGTCAAATTCAGGCTCCATTGAGTCCATACCATGCGAATACGCAAATGTACGTTGGTACCAAATCCAAAATATCGCTACCGCAAGCATTATCCCCATGCCCAGCTTGTAGTACTTGGAGTCGTACCACAATGACATGTCGTAGTCAGCACTCGCCGCACTGCTCGTTCCCATCGTTGTTGCCATGTTAAACCTCCATTTTGGTAAACGTAATTAAAACACCGTAATCGTAGTGATTGACCAGGTTGCCGGTGATTCTAACTAAGACCGGCACAGGTAAATCTTTCTATGAGAAATAAAGCATAGCTTCTTAGCGGATAAATACAATGGGTGGATACCCTCATTTTTAAGTAGGTAGCGCAATCTAATCATTATTTACACTTGAATTTAAAGACACTTTTCATTGATATACCCTGCTTGCAAGCTGCAGCAGCCTCGCGCTAATACTCAACTTCGCCAATCGTGCCGATTTGAGATTAATTTCAAATTTAATTTTGTTTTCAATCAAACTCATGTTGATCATAATGCCTTTACTGGCGGCATTCGGGTTATCTGAAATGGTCAGAATGGCAAGTTCATGCAACTTGTCCAGAATACCGGGGATTTGACCGGCTTCCGATTGAGAAATAAACAACACCTGGCAGCCATTGACTTTTTCAAGACTGGCTAACCGTGATACATGAATGACTAAACGATTAATAGTTTTGGTTTCCAGCTCGTCGATTTCCTCGCCGAAGTGGTCTTTTCCGTAAATACAAAGATTAAGTGTTTGACCGGTTAGCTCCGGCCATTGCGTAAAAGCCATGAAATTATAGATAAACGCAGCTTTTACCCGATATTCTCCCGCGCGGTCGGTGATCAGTTCTGATGCATGCAACTGAGCACCCAACACCACTCCCAGGAATAGGACTAGAATACTGCCACAGGTTAACCGCACCATCGAATTCCCGGTCAGAACCGCCATTGCACCCCCGCATAAATTCCCCGTGGAATGACGCCCGGCAGAGTAGGAATGGTATCGGATACGAATTCGCGATGATTCTGACTAAACAGGTTCTGCCCCATCAGGAACAGTTCAACATGCTTTACCGGTTTGAACGAAAACCTGGCGTCCATGGTGACATAGTCCGGTATGTTATAGAAAGCGATTTTGCTAACATAACGCAGCCAGAGATTGAGTTGCAATTTCTCAGAGAAATCGTAATTCGAGCGGAAGGACAAGCGATGCTGCGGAGCAACTTTGTCAGCACCGCCCGTTGTCGGGTCGAGTTGTTTGACCAATTCACTTGAATCAATGTCCATATTCAGATAGCTGTAGCTGGCTTGCAGGCGCCATTGATTCAATGGTTTCCAGTCGGCAGAAACTTCCAAGCCATAAGTCAATGCTGACGCATTATTATTGGCCGTTACGGGTATACGAATCTGCCCCGGAAGGCCGACTCCTGCTGACAATGCGCCAAAACTGAAGTCACGCAGCTGGCTATAGTCGTTGACAAACCCCGCAATATCGACAGAAGCTCTCGGGGTAATCTGATGGCGGTAACCGACTTCGTATGCGATCAGTTTTTCCGAGCCAAAATTGTTTGTTCCTGTTATTGTAGCCAGAATGGGAACCGGCAAAATGGGGAATCCAGGCAATCCCTGAATCTGTTGAACGACAGCAGTAACATCCTGCTCAGCACGTGAAGGTATGCGTACCGCACGGGAAATAGACATCCATACAGAATTTGAAGAATTAGGCGTCCACATGAGACGCGCATTGGGCTGCACCTCAAGCCCGCTGAAATCATTATGATCCAGTCGCGTGCCTATAGTCAGCATCAAGCGCTCGGGCAGCAGTGAAATTTCGTCTCGCAAAAAAGCACCAAACTGATGATTGGTTTGTTCGCGGGGCGTGAATTGCGATATAACGGAATCAAACACTGTATTGTGGTAAAGCCGGTAGTTGAGTCCCCACGTTACACTGTGTTTCTCCAAAAAATTCAAACGATGCTGAAAATCGACATCAAAGCTTTCTGCATCGGAGTCTCCTATAGGCACCAACCGGTAGCGATTACGGTCGTAATAAATCTGCAGCATGATAGCGGATTGCTCGGAATACACGCGGTCCCAGCGTAAGCGGATATTCCCCCCTTCGTTGTGACCACGCGATCCATTCTGTGGTATTCCGGGCAGGTTGAGTTGACTGCGGTCCACCGTGTCACCGTGCGCATTGTAGAAAATGTCGCCTTGCAGGGTGAATTGATCTATACCGCGTGTATGATCGAGACGGAAGCCGCCTCTAGCTGAGTGCCACTGATTGTGAATATTATCGCCTGTTGTTGATGTCAGACGATCGCGCGTGAATCCTTTGGCATAAAATCGGAAGGGCGTAGCTTCGTTGATTTTCCCACCATAGCGCGCGCCGAAAAAACCCTGTTCGAAGCTGCCACCTCCTGCAGTAAGCAACGAACCCTGTGTATCAGCCGCTTGTTTGGTAATGATATTGATCACACCGTTGACTGCGTTTGCGCCCCATACGGCTGCAGCCGGACCGCGAATAACTTCGATACGCTCAATATCTTCCAGTAGCGTGTCCTGCTGCTCCCATTGCACACCGGCAAACATAGGATTGTAGACGCTGCGGCCGTCCATAAGCACCTGAAGTTTATTCGCGTAGACGCCGTTAAACCCGCGGATACTTACCGCCCATTTGTCGGTAGACACGCGTTCAACCTGAACGCCAGGCGCCATACGCAGCGCATCGGGAATGCTAGTCGCACCGGAGCGCTGAATATCTTCCTGAGTAATGACAAATACGGCCGAAGGCACTTCGCTCAGTTTCTGCGAACGCCTCGAAACCGTGGTCACTTCAATCTGCATCAGATCTTCGATACTGAGATCGAACAGCGCACCTTCAACTGACTTGTTGACAGCCACTGCATTGCCGGCGGCAAAAAAAATAACAATCAGGATTAAAAATTTCAGAAGAGATAACATTTTCCAGTTGTCGATTGCGTCTTTGATTTCATCTATTCAAGCGGATAATTCTCGTTAAACGTTTTCAATTGGCGCTTGCTCAGGCAACATATTAAATGCAATTTCCATTACTACGAACCCGGAATATGTCAAGTATAAACACTTAGTTCAAACAGAGAAATAAACCGTTGGGCAATAAAATTGCCGGGCGACGACACAGTCTATGTGTAACTGTTAACCTTCATCTCTTGAACGCACCCAATTTCACTCGACCGCAGCAAAAAATACTTGAAGAAAGACACAAGCACTCGATAAAGCCATCATCACTGAACAGTTGTTGATAAGCACCGTGTTACGTTGAGGTGCGAAAACTTATTTCAGCCTGCCAAGCACCCAATCCAACAATACCGATCACTTTATTGATTTTATTTTCTTATTCACAATCTTTTTCGTGTGCGGTTTTCCTCCACATTACTGAAAGAATCGTGTAAATTAAATATTGAGTGGGAGGATATGACAATGGCGATTACATTCAAGGGCATTGAACTGTGTGAAGAAGGCAAGTTTATTCAACTTGCGATCACAGGCAAGCTGGAAAAAGAGGATTACGACATGTTTGTACCGGAAATTGACCAGCAAATTAAACGATATGGCAAGGTGAACATGCTTGTAGAGTTGATTGATTTTCATGGCTGGACCGCAGGAGCCGCGTGGGAGGATACAAAATTCGGCGTGCGGCATTTCAATGATATCGAACGTTTAGCTATTGTTGGTGATAAGACCTGGGAAAAAGGTATGGCCTATTTCTGTAAAGTTTTCACTTTGGCCAAAGTCTGCTACTTTGATTTAAGCGAACGCGATAAAGCAGAAGCATGGGCCAGAGGCGCTGAATAATATTCAGCGCATTGACAACACTTAAATGAACAGTAAGTCTGGAACAAAAAAAGACCAGGTGTTAGGTTAGCTTGGCTGGTAAAAAATCAGGTAATGGCTGCGCCCATTAATCGCCCCAGCCTTTACGGCATCAATGAATATGAGACAGCTAATTTCCTCGCCATCTAAGTTGCGGGGTGAAGAACCGCCGAATCAACACGAACCAAAATTAGTGTTTTACACGCAAGCGAATGAAATGTGTTTTTTTCAATGCAAATGAGGCAACCATAGCTATTTTACGATTCAACTACTTCCTAACCTTATCCCACAACCTCTCTAACCGCTTCACCGAAACCGGCTGTGGCGTTTTCAGTTCCTGCGCGAACAGCGACACACGGAGTTCCTCGATTTGCCAGCGGAACTCGGTCAGATTCGGGTCATCGATACCCAGTTTCTGATGCTTTTCACGACACTGTTGGCAGCGTGTCCATAATACTTTGATTTCATAGGCATGTTGTTCATCACGCAACAAATTGTGGAATGATTTTTCCAGACGCACGCGCATTCCTTTGAGATAGCGCGGAAAATGTTTCAACCGCTCCCACGGAATCTCACCGATGAAACCGGGGTAAATCAGGTGGTTGAATTGCTGGTCGAGATCGGCTTCGATCCGGGAATTGACCTGCTTGATCGTCGAACGATACTGCATCAGCACATGATAGGCTTCGGCGATTTCACCCAGCACCCGCGTATAGTTTTCGATCACCTGCGGCAGGCGCTCTTTCGCTCTGGGTAATTGCGCGGCATAAGCCTGCTGTGTTCTGGGAAGCGGCTCTTCGCCGATAAAGGCCCGGTCGGCGATGGTATTGATCAGGTCCTGTTTCAGTTCGCCCGGATTGATGCAGGTAGTCAACTGCAGCGCAGCTTGACGAAAACCGGGGATACTTTTGTCGAGCTGTTTCATGCGCTCCCGAAATTCAAATTGCATCAGACGGCAAACGCCTTTGCGCAGGGCCTGCTCGGCTGCGACACGAGTATCGAACAAGCGAATCGCCGCATGGTCTTTCTCATCGACCAGCGCCGGATAGCCAGTCAGTCTGCGGCCATTGCGCGTAAGCGTGATTTCCTCGGGCAGATCGCCGAAATCCCAGCGTTTGACATCGGCGCGCTCGATATCGGTCTTGTCATCATCAAGGCTCAACTGGCGGAACGTGGACTGTGCAGCGCCGCCGAACTGTTCCTGCAATGCTTCCAGATCGCGACTCATGGCAAGCTCTTCTCCGGCTTCGTCGACGATTCTGAAATTCATCAACAGGTGCGGCGGCATGGCTTTGTCTTCCCAAGTATCGAGAGAAATGTTCAGCGTCGTTTTGCGCAGGATAAATTTTGCCAACGCGTCGCGAAGCATGGCGATCGGCGCAGATACAGACTGCCACTGCAGAAATTCAGTTACCGATTCGGGTATCGGCACCAACAGTCGGCGTATTTGCTTGGGCAACGCTTTCAGGTACCAAGTGATTTTTTCGCGAATCAGTCCAGGCACAAGATAATCAAACTGACTGGCATCAAGCCGGTTGAGCACGGACAAGGGAACAGTGACGGTAACGCCGTCGAGCACATGTCCCGGATCAAAACGATAGCTGAGAACAAAGCTGCTGCTGTCGGATAAAACCAGCTGTCCCGGGAATTGCACCTCGATCGCATTGCCCGAATGGCGGGTCAGTAGCTCGCGGTCGAGATACAACAGCTTCGGATTTTCCCGCTCGGCCTGCTTGCGCCAGTGTTCAAATCCGGCGCCGTTATAGATGCGCTGAGGTATACGTTCATCGTAAAATGCAAAAATCGTTTCATCGTCTACCAATACGTCCTGCCGCCGGGTTTTATGTTCCAGTTCTTCGATCTCTTTGACAAGCCGCTGGTTATGCGCAAAAAATGGCGCTCGGGTGTGATACTCTCCGGCAACCAGCGCGCCTCGAATAAACAGTTCGCGCGACTCAATTGGATTAATCCGGCCGTAATGCACCGGCCTTTTGGTTACGATCGGTAATCCATACAAGCTGACGCGCTCATAGGCAATGACCTCGGCACGATTTTTCTGCCAATGCGGGTCAAAATAGTCGTGTTTGCATAGACTGCCCGCAATTTTTTCCAGCCATACCGGATCGATACGCGCGGCACAGCGTCCATACAACCTGCTGGTTTCAACCAGTTCGGCGCAAACCGCCCATTTGGCCTTTGCCGTGCCTTTTTTAAGCGCGGAACCCGGAAAGATCGAAAACTTAATACCGCGCGCGCCCAGGTATTCGCCTTCCTTTTCCGTCTTAAAGCCGATATTGCCAAGTAATCCTGCAAGCAGGGCGCGATGAATTTCATCGTAGGTCGCCGGTGCTTCGTTTGGCCTGAAGCCGAATTCCTTCACCAATACGTGAAGCTGGTTATGAATTTCCCGCCATTCGCGCAAACGGCGATACGACAGAAACTGGTCACGACACTGCGTGATCAGTTTGCGGTTGGATTTCTTGTGCTTGAGCAGTTTGTCAAAATATTCCCACAGCTTGAGATAACCCATGAAATCGGAACGCTCGTCCAGAAACCGCCGGTGCGCCTGATCTGCCGCGTCCTGATGTTCGAATGGTCTGTCGCGTGGATCCTGTAGACTGAGTGCCGCAGCGATGATCAGCACTTCGTGCAGACAGTTTTCGTGTTTGGCCGCTAGCACCATGCGCGCTATGCGGGGGTCGATTGGAAATTTCGCCAACTGCCAACCCAGCCGGGTCAGGCGCTTATTTTCATCAACGCCGCCGAGTTCGGTCAGCAACTGGTAGCCGTCCGCTATCATGCGCGCAGACGGCGGTTCCAGAAACGGAAAGTTTTCCACGTCGCCGATCTTGAGCGATTTCATGCGTAATATCACAGACGCCAGTGACGAACGCAGAATTTCCGGATCGGTGAATTCCGGCCTGACCCGATAGTCTTCTTCCGAATACAACCGGTAGCAGACACCGCTGGCAATGCGTCCGCAACGCCCCGCTCGCTGATTGGCCGAAGCGCGCGAAATCTTTTCGGTCTGCAGCTGTTCGACTTTGTTACGGTAACTGTAGCGATTAATGCGCGCCCAACCGGTGTCGATCACATACCGGATACCGGGGACCGTCAGCGATGTTTCAGCCACATTGGTTGCGAGAATAATCCGTCGCGCTTGACCAGCCTTGAATACGCGCTCCTGCTCGCTAAATGACAAACGCGCAAACAACGGCAAAAATTCCACGCCGGACACACCGGATTGCTGACGGTCGAAATGGTGTTTACGCAACGATTCGGCTGTTTCACGGATTTCGCGTTCACCCGGTAAAAAAACCAAAAGATCGCCCGACTGACTTGTTTGCATGATTTCATCGACAGCATTGAGAATCTTTTGCCGCATATCGACATCTTCATCGTCAGGCACAATTGGCTGATAGCGGATTTCCACCGGATAGGTGCGTCCGGATACTTCGATCACCGGTGCATGATTAAAATGCCTGGAAAACCGTTCGGCATCAATGGTGGCGGATGTCACAATCAGTTTAAGATCAGGCCTTGACGGCAACAATCGGTGAATATAACCCAACAGAAAATCGATATTTAGGCTGCGCTCGTGCGCTTCATCGATAATAAGGGTATCGTATGCCAGCAGTTTGGAATCACTTTGCGTTTCCGCAAGCAGGATACCGTCGGTCATGAGTTTGATATAACTGTCAGTGCTAATTTTGTCCAAGAACCGAACTTTGTAACCCACGGCTTGCCCCAACGGCGAACCCAGCTCTGTAGCAATACGCGCTGCTACTGACCTTGCCGCAATACGCCGCGGTTGCGTGTGGCCAATGATGCCCCGCACTCCACGTTCAAGCTCCAGACAGATTTTGGGCAATTGCGTGGTTTTACCCGACCCTGTTTCACCGCAGATAATAACAACCTGATTTTCAGCGATCGCCTGCTTGATGACTTCGCGCTTGGCAACAACGGGAAGATCGTCCGGATATACAGGCTGGGGCAGACGCGCGAGGCGATTTGCTAAAGCATGTTCCATAAACCCACAGGCACCCTACTTATTCATCACACCCAAAAAAATTTCCGATGATAACCATGCATCTAACCATCGAATCAGGTGCGAATATTGCGACGCATAAAACCAGTCTTTATCGACGTGAACAAACTGCCGGATAAACGGAAAAATAGCCGCATCCGCTATCGTCAGACGGTCAGTCATCAAATAGTTATTTTGACTCAATCGCCCATCCAGTTCCTCGAGAAAGAACACTGCCTGCTCACGGTAATAATGCGCGGGGTGTTCAGGATAGCGTACTGAATATTTGTAATAATCGAGTGCTTTTTTAAACAACCCGTCGTTGCGAGCGATCAAATTATCGACTTCATCAGATACGCCATCCGGACAATCCAGCCAGTGGTTCGGGTCGTTAACCGCCAGTGCCCATTTCATAATATCAAGACTTTCATCTATCACACTGCCATCAGCCAATCGCACAACAGGCACGGTTCCTTTTGGAGAACATTCCAATAGCGTTGCGGGCTTGTCACGAAGGTCCACTTCCTGCATATTTATATCGATACCGCTGACTTTAATGGCCATCCTGGCGCGAATAGCGTAGGGACAACGACGGAAGGTAAAAAGTAATGGTTTCATGTTTTATCTCGCCGCTCAGGCCGTGGTTCGGTTTTGCGCCCGGTGTTTCTTGATCAGATCATACGCTGTCTGAATTTCCTTAGCCTGCTCGGTTGCAACCGAAATCATCTCTTCAGGCAGACCCTGCCCCGTCAGTTTATCCGGATGATACTGGCTCATCAGCTTTCGGTAGGCGCGTTTGATTTCCTGATCCGAATTGTGCCGACTCACCCCTAACGCTTTATACGCGTCTTGCAGCGCATCCACAGAAAATGCAGTCTGGCCGCCGGCAAAACGTGTCTGGTTAATGACCATGTCGAGCAGGCGATCGAACGCCGTTTTGCTATAACCTAAACGACCGGCAATATCTTTTAACAGGCGTGATTCTGCCGCATTCAGTTGCCCGTCAGAAAGGCCCACACTTATCAGATACACCAGCAGCATCTGCCGGAGATTTCTCGAACTGCCGCACACGGCCATGAACTCGGCCAGTTTGGGTTTGATATCGAACATAGGCGTAGCACCGCGCTTAAACAATGCAATCGCCCTGAGTCGATGCTCAGACGTCATGCCTAGCTGCCGCATGAACTGCTCGACGTGCGCCACCTCATTTTCGGAAATACGGCCATCGACCTTGGCCAGTTTTCCCATTAGGACAAATACGGTTTCCAGAAACACGGACTGGCGCCGTGCAGCTGTAAAAAAATTCACACTGCCTGTGCCATTTGATTTAAACCGGTCGATGATACCGCCGACTAAGAAACCGAGAATACTGCCCAGGATGCCCAGGATCAAGAACCCCGCTACAATCCCAAGAATCTTAAACAAAACGGTTCTTCATCTTTGTACTATACTGCTTGGCGATTGCATGAATCGTCATCCGACCTCTCAGCGAGATCGGTTACATACCAGTCCATTGCTGATTGCAGCCCTTGCTGAATCACGTGCGTCGGCTCGTAACCCAGCAAGTTCCGAGCCTTGGTAATATCCGCCAGCGAGTGACGCACATCACCCGCACGAAAATCAGCATAGTCAGGCCGAAACGTTTTTAAATGCGGAAATTTATCCACGAGCAATGCATGCATCATGGCGAAAAGCTGATTCAGGCTTGTCCGCTCACTGACAGCGACATTATAGACCTGATTAATGGCCTCTTCATTTGAGGCAAGTGCGGACAATATATTAACTTGCACGACATTGTCGATATAACAAAAATCTCTGCTGGTCTCGCCATCGCCATTGATGAAGAGTGGCTTGTTTTTGATTAATGCCGATACCCACAGCGGTATGACAGCAGCATAAGCTCCATTGGGATCCTGCCGGGGCCCGAACACATTGAAATAACGCAAGCCAATGGACGCCGTGTTATAACAACGCGCAAAAACATCGGCGTATAGCTCATTGACATATTTGGTTACCGCATAAGGCGAAAGCGGTTGCCCGATAACGGACTCCACTTTTGGCAAGCCGGGGTGATCACCATAAGTTGAGCTCGAGGCCGCATAGACAAAACGTTTGACTTTAGCATCACGCGCAGCAACCAGCACATTCAGGAAACCGGATACATTGTTATCATTGGTCAGAATCGGATCATTAATTGAACGCGGCACCGAACCCAAAGCCGCCTGATGCAAAACGAAATCCACATTTTCACAAGCGGCTTTGCATGTCTCGAAATTACGGATATCGCCCTGCATAAATCTGAAATTACGCCAGACATCTTTGCCAACAATAGCTTCGACCTGATCGAGATTATGCTGGTATCCAGTCGAAAAATTATCCAGTCCGATTACTTCCTGATTCAGTTTTAATAAGGCTTCCAGCAGATTGGATCCAATAAAGCCGGCGACACCTGTAATCAGCCAACAATACCGGTTTTCAGACAAATGTTGTTGTATATCCTGATAATGCGTCATTTCAGTGATTCCTTGCAAAACCGAATCAAAGCCGCCAGACATGAAATCCAGCGGCTTGCAGCGCCGATTGACTGAATTTTGATTTCACATCGATAAAACAACCGTTCTCTAAAATTTTAGCTTGGATATCGGGAATTGTTTTCGTTAAAAACTCGACATGGGAAACGGCAACAATCATGGCCTCAGCACGTGGCAGACTCTCCCATGTCTCAAGTGTGACGTCATATTCATCCATTGCTTCTTCTGGATCTGTCACCGGATCGCAAACATGAATCTCGACACCATAATCCCGTAGCTCACGAATGATGTCGATCACCTTGGAATTTCTCAGATCGGGGCAATTTTCCTTGAACGTCAAACCAAGCACATTCACCTTGGCTCCACGCACATTAAAACCGGCTTTTATAATCTGCTTAATGGTCTGTTCCGCAACATATTTCGCCATATTATCGTTTATGCGGCGGCCGGCGAGAATCACCTGGGGCATATAACCGATCATTTCAGCCTTATGTGTTAAATAGTATGGATCCACACCAATACAATGACCGCCAACCAAACCAGGACGAAACGGAAGAAAATTCCATTTTGTCCCCGCAGCCTCCAAAATATCCAACGTATCGATGTCGAGTTTGTCAAAAATCATTGCCAGTTCATTCATCAACGCGATATTCAGGTCACGCTGCGTATTCTCAATCACCTTGGCTGCTTCAGCAACCTTGATGCTCGCCGCGCGAAAAACACCTGCCGTCACAACACTTTCATATAATTGCGCGATATTTTCCAGTGAATTTTTATCATCTCCCGAAACAACTTTGACAATCGTTGTTAACGTGTGTTCTTTATCCCCTGGATTGATACGTTCTGGAGAATAGCCGACATGGAAATCCTGCTTCCACTTCAAACCGGAGAATTTTTCCAAAACAGGAATACATACCTCCTCTGTTGCGCCAGGATAGACTGTTGACTCATAAATGATGGTAGCGCCGGATTTCATATTTTTACCAACAGCTTCACTTGCACTGATCAATGGCCTGAAATCCGGTTGATGTGCCTGATCAACGGGGGTTGGCACGGCTACTACGATAAAATCCGCCTGCGCCAAATCTCCTGCTTCGGTAGTAAAAACAAGCTGATCAGCCTGCCGCAGTTCTTCGGTTGAAACCTCGCCCGTCGGATCGATATATTGTCGATAATTCTGAATCTTTTCGCAGGAAAGATCGAAACCGATAGTCTTACGTTTCTTGCCAAATTCAACAGCCAGGGGCAAACCTACATAACCTAATCCAACTACAGCAACAATACCCATAAATTTTTCTCCAGTTCAACATGTCTGCTATGCCAAAAAACAATTTATATACTATAAATAGTTTAATGACTGATAAATACTGTACTATAGCGTCAGATTATTCATTTTTTTGAACATACATCGATAATTCGTTCGCATTAGCTCGAACTGAGCTGTATTTGCTGCTTTTATGCGTATCAGAAACCCGGGCTCTAGTGTGTTATAACTATAAAAATCAACCAAAGCAAAATATTAATTTCGTTCCTGTCCTACTAAAACACATCGGTAAAACAGCGTGCAAGCAAGTACACAGTTGATTTTTAGTGTTTCTGGTGGACGAGAGCCGTTAACCCGGTCAACATTGACAATTTTGTTTACCACGCCGGGTATCATTGAAAAACTCACAATTTACACAAATCAGCATTTGACAAATCACAAGTGTCAATATTAATAGTTAGCAGGCTTTTAACACTCAGTCACTTCTGGCAATCATTTCAAATTGGAGAATAATCATGCATAACTTCTTTTTTCGTTTTCAAGAAAAACTTTGGCTCCACAAAATCAAATCCGTTCTGATTTGTGCGTTGATTATACTCGGTTTAACAGCATGCGGCGAAACCAAAGATGCTGAAACCCTGATTGCTGAGGCGACTGAATACCAGAAAAAAGGGGATGTTAATGCCGCCGTCATTCAACTCAAGAATGCTATACAGCAGGAACCTAATAACGCCGAGGCACGCCTCTTACTGGGTACCATTTATCAGCAACATGATGACCCACTATCTGCCGAGAAAGAATTGAGTCGCGCGTTTGAATTGGGAATGGACGCTCAACGTGTGCTCCCCGTCTTGTATCAGGTGTTATTTGATTTGGGTAAATTCCAGCAATTACTGGACACAATCGAGCAACACCCGGAAATCAACACAAATGAAATACAAGTTCTACACGGAAACACCTTGCTGGCATTAAGACGAAATCAAGAAGCCAAAATTATTTTTGACCAGCTGCTTGCTGATAACCCCGGCTCTCCGGAAGCGTTGGTTGGATTAGCACAGTATGCGCTTAGTGTGCAGGATCTTGCGCTTGCCAATCAATACACCAATCAGGCAGTCGAAAAAAACCCTGAGAGTATGATCGCATGGGATTTCAAAGCAAACTTGCTGCGCGCACAAAATAAATTTGAAGAAGCACTCGAGGCTTTCAAAAAGGTCGTACAGTTATCCCCTAATAATGCAATTGCTTTTTACAACAAAGCATCTACTGAAATCGGTCTTGGCCGATTCGATGATGCTGAAAACAGCATAGCGCAAGCACGGGAAATAGCGCCCGACAACATCATGCTGCATCAAATGCAGGCATTCCTGGATTTTAATCGAGGAGAGCATGCAAAAGCCTTGGATTCCATTCAAACTGTTCTCAGCGCAGCGCCCGAGCATTTGCCCAGCGTGCTTTTGGCAGGTGCAATTCAACTGTCGCTGGGTTCATTTATACAAGCAGAACAATATCTTGAACAATATCTGAAAAATATTCCCGGCAATCTTTACGCGCGCAAGCTCATGATTAACGCGCTGCTCAAAAACAACAAAGCCCAGCAGGCTATCGGGTATCTGGAACCTGTGCTATCCGTTGCGCAGCAGGATCCACAACTACTTGCTCTGGCGGGTGAAACCTACATGCGCGCAGGTAATTTCACTAAGGCTACGGAATTTTATGAAAAAGCCAACAAGCTCACACCGGATAATGCAGCGCTGCATACCGCGCTTGGCATGACTCGGTTGGCGATGGGCGACAGGGAACAAGGTATTGCCGAGCTCGAATTAGCTACCGATCTAGACAAGGATTCTCCACGAGCCAGCATTCTGTTGGTTCTGGCGCACTTTCGCGCAAACGAATTCGATAAAGCCTTAGCTGAAATCAACGAACTGGAAAAATCCGATCCACAGAACCCGCTTTTTCATAACCTGAAAGGCGTTGCGTATATGGGTAAGCAAGATTTTGCCAAAGCCCGCGAGAGTTTTAACAAAGCGCTGGCGATTCAATCCAATTTTTTCCCGGCAATTTCAAACCTCGCACGGCTTGACATACACGATCAGAAACCGGAAGCGGCCCAAAACAGATTTAAAGCCATTCTCCAAAAAGATGACAAAAATATTCAAGCCATGAATGCATTGGCATCACTGGCTTTATCACACGGCAATATCAATGAAGCAACACAGTGGCTGGAATTGTCTAGCAATAAAAATCCAAACGCATTGGAACCGGCATTGCGTCTAGCCGCGCATTATTTAAACCAAGGCGAGCAGGAAAAAGCACTGCTGCTTACCCGTAAACTTTTTGGAACCAACCCTAATGACCCACGCGTGCTCGAATTATTGGGTCAAATCCAACTGGCGCAAAACAACAATGCCGCTGCGCTGGATAGCTATGAAAAGCTCGCGGCACAACTACCTGACTCTGCTGCCGCGCAGCTAAAGATTGCCGAAATCAATGCTGTCATGAAAGATTATCATGCTGCAGCTTCGGCATTGAGAAAAGCGTTATTTATCAACCCCGGTTATGTCGAGGCGAAAGTCGCACAAGCCAGACTGGCTATGCTGGAGAATGATGAAAATAGAGCTATTTCAATCGCTCAAAGAATACAAAAAGAGCATGCCGATATACCGAATGGGTATGAACTCGAGGGCGATCTGCTGATGCAGCAGAAAAAACCTGAAACGGCTGTAGCAGCTTATGAAAAAGCTTTCTCCATTCGGCAAACAAGTGCGCTCGTTATTAAAATGCATACAGCGCTGAACCTGACCGGTAACGAGAAAAAAGCACATGCGCATATAACACAATGGTTATCAAGCAATCCGAACGACACTGCAATACGTTTATATCTCGCCAATGCCTATCTCACCAAAAAACAATATAACGAGGCGACCAAAGAGTATGAAGCTATCCTGCAGAACAATCCAAATCAGATCACATCGTTGAATAACCTGGCATGGTTATATCACCAGAACAATGATCCGCGGGCGCTGGAATATGCACAAAGAGCGTATGAAACGGCGCCAGAATCTCCGGCTGTTGTTGATACATTTGGTTGGATCCTCGCACAAAAAGGAGAACTGGAACGCGCACTCAAACTGTTGGAAAATGCGGTATCCAAGCAACCTGAAAATGCAACGATCCAATATCACTATGCCTATACTTTGGCAAAAACCGGCAAACAAAACGAAGCACGCCAGATTCTGAGCCGAATAACGGCATCAGATGCAGCATTTCCCGAAATCAATGAGGCCAGAAAATTGCTGGAACAGATGTAACTGCGTGTATCATCTCACAACCTGTCCAGAGCCGAATTGGCCGATTCTGCTTGTTATCAGCAGTACAGCTGTCGGCTCTGGTTATGTGACTGTGATCAATACTCAGCTGGTTTCTGTCCACTGCTCCGGGGTGAACGTTTTCATTGATAATGCATGGATTTCTTGTTTCATTTTATCGCCAAGCGCTTGATAGACCAGTTGGTGTTGCTGAACCGTTCGCTTTCCCCTGAACTCGGAGCTAACGATGACCGCCTGAAAATGATAGCCATCGTCACCTTCAACCCGGACTAATTCACAGGGTAGTGAAGCCTCGATATGATTTTTAATATTTTCTGCTGTAATCATTTTTTTCTCTTCTGAAAATTTATATCGTAATGGTTAAACCGGTTTTTATCATCCCTATTTTTGTTGTCATCAATGAACCTTAACCAGTCTTTCAACGATACCGCAATAACGTATACAATCGCAAAAACATTCACTGACTAATTGGCTTGAAAATGTACAATTTCCCCATATTTATCTATTAAATATGATCAAAAGAATAATTTTTGATTTCTTCTTTATCGGTTTTCTCTATGCAAAAAACCCGATTTCGATTAAACAACATTCATCGGTTGTTTAATCTCGCTTTCAAGCTGGTTAGTATACGTGTACATTCTGACAAACATTTTAAGTAGAAAATTGTCAGTATAGATTCGGACAAATAATTTTTTCTATGATCAACCGTGCTTAATAGATTACATATTGCCACCTACAACATCCATAAAGGATTCTCCAGTTTTAATAAACGCTTGATTGTGCATAAACAGAGAGACTGTCTGCGCGATCTTAATGCCGATATTGTATTTCTCCAGGAAGTCGTGGGGCACCATGCCAAGCACGCAGCGCGTTATACAAACTGGCCCAATGGAGGTCAACATGAGTTTTTTGCCGATTCAACATGGCCTGAATCGGTATACGGAAAAAATGCAGTATACGAATCAGGACACCACGGAAATGCCATCTTGAGCCGCTATCCGATTGTTTCCTGGGAGAACGAAGATATTTCAGCCCATCGTTTTGAAAGTCGTGGCCTTTTACACTGCGAAATCAGTATACCCCACTGGCAGGAGAACCTGCATTGCATTTGTGTTCACTTGGGACTGTTCAAAAAAGGCAGACACGCGCAATTAAAAGCCTTGAAAAGACGCATCAAAAGACTTGTCCCTGAACATGCCCCATTGGTCATAGCTGGAGACTTTAACGACTGGCGAGAAATGACCGGCCCAACGGTAGCAAACGCACTCGACCTCACAGAAGTTTTCGAATTCACAGATGGCAGAGCTGCGCGCAGTTTTCCGTCTGCATTGCCGATACTGCGTCTGGACCGCATTTATGTCCGCGGCTTTCATATTGAAAACGCATCTGTTCACCACGGCCATCCATGGTCAAAAACATCTGACCATGCCGCATTATCGACCAATGTCATTCGTAGATGAGCAAAGCAACGTATGTCAATGGCAACACTATCCAGCTACTTCATAATGGCAGTGAATTTTTTCCAGCTCTGGAACAATCGATAGACTCTGCGTTGTATGAAATTTATCTTGAAACTTACATTTTTGCGAATGATTTCACTGGACGCAAAATATCATCTGCACTGATACGCGCAGCTCGAAGAGGCGTAACGGTCCATTTGCTGATTGACGGATTCGGTTCGTATAAATTACCGGGCAGTTTTGTTCAAAATATGCTGGACGCCGGTGTGAAAGTACTAATATACCGGCGTGAAGTGTTTTTCTTTAAGCTCCGCCGGTATCGGTTACGGCGCATGCACCGGAAGCTTGCAGTCATAGATGCCCGTATTGCTTTCACGGGCGGCATCAACATTATTGATGATTACACGCCACCGTTCGAGCACGCACCGCGCTTTGATTATGCTGTTTCAATCGAAGGCCCCCTTCTAAAAGATATTTATACGGCAACGCAGCGTTTATGGCGCATAGTCGCCTGGGCGCATTTCAAGAAACGCTGGGTCAACACAGTAAAGCTTTCGCCTGTTGATAGACGCCGAGGCGATCAACTCGCCGGTTTTCTGATACGCGACAACTTCCGCCATCGTCACGATATTGAAAAAGAATATCTTAGCGCTATTGACGCCGCACAAAATGAAATTATCATCGCTAACGCATACTTTCTCCCTGGCCGGCACTTCTGCGAGGCATTGAATAAAGCAGCTCGCCGCGGAGTCAATGTTATACTTTTTTTACAGGGAAAAGTAGAATACCGGCTGCAGCATTATGCAACACACGCGCTGTACGGCAACCTGCTTGATGCGGGTATTAAAATTTATGAGTATACACAAGGATATCTGCACGCCAAAGTTGCAGTCATTGATCAATACTGGGCAACAGTCGGTTCTTCAAATATTGATCCGTTCAGCTTGATGCTGGCACGCGAAGCTAACATGGTAATACGGAACCGCGAATTTGCCAGTCAACTCAGAACGAGTTTGACGCTGGCTATCGCAAAACATTCTTTGCTAGTTGCGCGCGCCAACTGGCAATCAAAATCCTGGATATACCATGCCGTCAATTGGTTCAGTTATTATGTGATTTATTACGCACAGAGTATTTTAGGGTACGGCCAGAAGCCTATCGAACATCACATTACCGTATAATTAACCATGGTCATGGTATTAGACAAAGAAAAGTTGGATCAGAAACAACTTGAGAAAGTAGCTGCTGCAGCCCGGTTATTGAAGGAGGGCGGTATTGTTGCATTTCCGACCGAGACAGTCTATGGATTAGGTGCGGATGCAACCAATACGGACGCTGTTCGAAAAGTGTATGAAATCAAACAACGCCCTACAGATCATCCTTTAATTGTACATATTGGCCATATCACACAATTAGATTATTGGGCACAGGAAATACCCGAGGCCGCATGGCTGCTGGCCAGACATTTCTGGCCCGGACCGCTTACATTGATCCTGAGACGCAGCCCGCATATTCCTGACTGCGTAACCGGTGGCCAGGATACTGTCGGCATTCGGTTGCCTGCACATCCCGTAGCGTTGAAGCTGCTTAATATGATCGGGCCAAACAAGGCGATAGCAGCACCATCCGCAAATTTATATGGCAGAATCAGCCCGACCACTGCAGCACATGTCAGTGCAACTTTAAATAACAAAATTGACATGATACTGGATGGCGGCTCCTGCAAAGTTGGGCTTGAAAGCACCATTATCAGTTTTGAGCATGGTACGGTTTTTTTACTGAGACCCGGCGGAATTCCTGTTTCAGCTATTGAATTAGTCTTGAACAAGCCCGTCATTTCTCACAAAAGCAAAGCACCTGTCACACGTGTTCCCGGTGCATTACCCTCACACTACGCACCAACAACACCGCTTCAGCTTTTTCATTTACCGGAACTCATTCAAACAGCCAATAAGCTGGCTGCACAAAATTTGCATACGGTTGTAATAACATGGTCCGAAATCAACTCGTCGCAACTTAGCGCTCCGAATATTCAGCATGTTCGCATGTCTCGTGATCCTGTACATTATGGCCAGCACCTTTATGCCCTGCTTCACCGATATGATCAAGCACCATACAATTATATTCTAATGGAAACGCCGCCGGAGTTACCGGCATGGCTCGCAATATCCGACCGCTTGCAACGCGCAAGTTATGCTCATTTATAATTCTTACTATGCATTCAACCGACAAACACAATCCACTCAAAGCAGTTTTATTTGATGTTGACGGCACACTAGCCGATACCGAACAAGATGGCCACCGCCCTGCATTTAATGCCGCATTTCAGGAATTCGGCCTTTCCTGGCATTGGGATATTCCTTTATACGGGAGGTTATTACAAATTACCGGCGGAAAAGAAAGAATCCGGTTTTACATAGAACAACACGCACCAAAAGCGCTAAACAGAACCGACCTGGATGAATGGATAGCCAGTCTACATAAAACCAAAACCCGTCACTTCAAGAAACTCATGGAACAGGGAGACATTCCCTTGCGTCCAGGTGTCAAACGTTTGATTCATGAACTTCGCAGCAAAAACATTAAAATTGCTATCGCGACCACGACTACACCGGAAAATGTCACTTATCTGCTGCAATCGGTGTTGGGCAAGGATTCAATAGATTTATTTGACGTGATTGGCGCCGGTGATATTGTGCCTATGAAGAAACCTGCACCGGATATTTATTTTTGGGTTTTGGAAAAATTAAAACTGGCCCCATCTCAGTGCATTGCAATCGAAGATTCTGAGAACGGGCTGCTAGCGGCATTGGCGGCTGATTTGCCAACATTAATCACTGTCAATAACTACACCCGTCAACAAAACTTTAATGGCGCTTTGGCCGTACTGTCAGACTTGGGTGAACCAGAACAGAATTTCACACAAATCTCAGACAATCCGCAGCTTGTTGATAAACACTGGATCGATGCCGAAACGTTGCAGCAATTAATCAAGACTTGATACGATTGAGCTTAGTATACAGCTCCTGCCTAAAACACGCTTCAGATATCGCCAAATCATATTCAAACAATCCGAAGCGCAAAGTTGATATTTATTTTGCTATTTGTCTTTCCCTTATTTCATCCAGGGTCTTGCAATCAATACATAGCGTAGCCGTAGGACGGGCTTCGAGACGCTTTAATCCAATCTCGATACCGCAGCTTTCACAATAACCGTAGTCTTTGGAGTCAATCTTGGCAATGATTTCATCGATTTTTTTTATCAGCTTGCGTTCACGATCGCGATTGCGCAACTCAAGCGTCATATCGGATTCCTGACTCGCACGGTCATTAGGATCCGCGAAAACAGTTGCTTCATCTTGCATGGTGTGCACAGCCCGATCGATATCCTGACTCAATTCAATTTTCATACCCTCCAAAATCTTACGAAAATGATCAAGCTGTTTTGGGCTCATATAATCTTCGCCCTCTTTCGGTTCGTAAGGCGTTACATTTTTACTCTGTAGCTCTTGCGGCATCTCAAAGTGCTCCTAATTTTCCAAATTTTTGTGGGTAAAAATTGAAATACAGACTCTAAATTTAACAAGGCATTATACAACAATTTATTTTTTTAGACAGAATACTCGCGCATTTGTGATTCTAAAATACTCATCGTGTTCAGCGACTTGGTCACACACATCAACGTCTGCATCAGTAACTTATAGCTTCATTACCTCCAACAATCCCAATCATTTTGATAGTCACTTTAGCTGTAACAGCCATAAGAAAAATACCACGCAAAAGTTGCACCAGCATGAATATTAAGGGATAATGCAGGGTTTCGTAATGAAGCAAACGGGCTTAATTTTTTCAATCTTATCGGCTTATAGTACACAAGGGTACAAAAACAATGAAAGCAGAAATACATCCCGATTATCAGGAAATAACCGTCACGTGCAGTTGCGGCAATGAGTTTAAAACGCGCTCGACACTGGGCAAGTCATTAAACATCGAAGTCTGCTCGGTCTGCCATCCCTTTTATACCGGCAAACAAAAAATCGTCGATACGGCTGGCCGCGTGGAAAAATTCCGCCAAAAATATGGTACACAAATACCCAAACGCAGCAGCACAAGCGCCAAAACTGCATCGTAATATTTCTCGGCTTCCGGTCAGTAAACGTCAGCCAGCTTAAAAAAAGCTGGTTTCCAATCACCGCTTAGGGTTATTGACCTAGAGTTATTAACCGGAACTTCCAAAGTAGTTGGCAGTTGACACAGGCCGGAAATAAAAAATATTGTAGCGATACACAACCAATAAGAATCTCCACCCGTTTTATAGCCCTAAACATAAAATTTTCGCTTACTTCTACTTCTCCAAAATCTTCAACGAACTGTTAATTCTGGGCGTCTACTTTGGTTTGCAAGCTCTCGGTAAAGCGCAAAAACAAAATTGAAAATTGCATCAAATGCAATCAATCTTTGATCATTGTAATTTTTTCAGCATCCGCACACCATTGTAAAACGTCGTCACCCTGGATTTATCGAGCATGACACAAGGCTTGCGAAATTGTTCACAGAATCGTTTCGTTATCCAGAAAGCTTCATGTCTGACGCAATCGATCGGGCAGATAACCAGATCGGTCTGCACCAACAATTTGCGCAAACCAGTTAATGAAATATCGTTTTTACCATGGAAATACAAAAATCGTCCATCAGCATCTTCGATAATTTGACGATATGCTGGGTACAAATCCATTTGTCCGCCTACGCACAATACGGAGCGCCCTGCAAAACTGGTATTAATTGACTCTGCAATAGGCGTGGACGCTTTAATCAACGGCACATAAAATTGGCCGATACCAGAATGATCGTACGTTACAGAGAAATTTCTTGATACCGAAAAAACTGCGCCAGATTGACCGACGAATGCCTGAATACTACGAAAAAATGCTTCCAGAGGTTCAAAGCGGACTATCGTGACAGGTGCCGATATGTTTGTACCAGCAAAAACCGGCGACAAAAAATCAAACACCCTTCTGCTTATCCGTTTCATAATTGAAATCATCCGATAAAAAAGGCTGGCTTGCCTGGGGAGGATCAGGCTGGCTTGCCAAAATGCCGAGGTCAAAGGAGAAAGGGCCAACCCCTGCGGCAATTCAATGAATAATGATTATTTGGTCAGAATCAACTTGCCACTTCGCGTCCGCCGCAACAAGTAACACCCCCCATTGTGCTGGATATAAACAACATCGCCATGCCCAAACAGCAAACTACTGTCAATTGCCAGATTCTGCGTTGCCATATCAGCCGTTTGTAAATTGACATGCTCTAATAGATGAGCTTGCATATTAGTTATATCGTACATAATAATTTCTTCAACTTTAATGAGAATGATTCTTATTATACTTTATGTTTTGAAAAATGCAATACTTCCAAAAAATGATTTTCTCTACTCACTACCGCCCCCTTAACTTTCAAAATAAAGTTAATGGATTCTCAAGCTTAATTCCAACAAAAAACCTGATCGCTCTCGACTAGCGGAGACGATCTGTTATTCTAGATAAATGTCAAGGAACAGTAAATTAAGCGATTATTTCATTAAAAAAATAATTCAATGCTTTTGCATTGATATTCCTGCCAGTAAAGTAACGCTAAGTAGCGCTGTTGTTAGGTAGAAACCGTAACACAATCAATCGCTGGCATGGAATTTTTAGGCAAGTTATATACTTGCCATCAAACAGCGTTAAAAGATAAATTGGTTGGTAAAGTAGAAATTGACGAAAGCTACTTTGGAGCGAAACGCCAACGCGGGTATCGCAGCAAACTCAAACGAGGTCGTGGTGCATTGAAGCAACCGGTGTTTGGGGTATTTGAGCGAGATAGCAGGGTAACACTGAAATAGTGCCAGACTGTAAACGAATGACTTTACAAGCAGTTGTATTGGGTAAAGTATCGATTGAGAGTGTTATTTATAGTGACGGCTGGCGTGGTAATGATGGTTTGGGATGTAGGCTATACCAGGCATTTTCGGGTATCCCACAGTGACAATGAATTTACCCGGGATGGTCACTGCTATATTAATGGCATTGAATTATTCTGGAGTTTTACTAAGCGACGACTTGCGAAATTTAACGGTGTATCCGTTAATTTTGAGCTACATTTAAAAGAGTCTGAATGGCGCTGGAAGAAACAACCGGATGAACTGGCTCAGGAACTTTGGCAATTCGTCAAATATTATTAATCTCTGCTAGCCCAGAGCCTATGAAATAAAACTTAAATTGCAGATGTAGTTATTTACCAGAAAGTGCAAAGCGTAACTTCAACTAGATAATCAGCGTTTGTTTCACGATGCACTTGCTCTGCGGCAAATTACTATGATAGCAAATGGCGCTTAATTCAGATTTTTTTCTGCACCTTAGGTTGTTCGGCTGCAGGAGGAGTCACTGCTGTTGCGACAACACTCAGGCCAAAAATTACTGCAAGCGTAAAAACTGATAAAATTACAAAAGGCTTCATATGAATTGCTCCTTCATTTTTATTGGATAAGCGGGGCAGTTTAACTGAACTATCACGTGATTCATATGAGAGATACTATTATTCTTCACTAAGGAAAACCATTAAGGTATTACTTCTAATCGAATCCCTTGCCGAAGCATCAGATGCGATTGTTCGAAAAAATTGTTTTTATCGATCAACACAGGAAACAGTACGGAGTCGAGCCGATCTGCAGGCAAATTCAGATCGCTCCGTCGAGTTACTATGAGTACAAAGTGCGAGAACGTGATCCTGGATCCTGACCGGTTACCCGAACGCATCAAACGAGACAAAACGATTGAACGGGAGATACAGCGAGTATGGAACAGTAACTTTAAAGTCTATGGCGCCAACAAAGTATGGCGGCAGTTGATACGTGAAGGCATTCAAGTTGCCCGCTGTACCGTCGAGCGGTTGATGAAGAAGCTTGGAATCAAGGTATCCGACTTGGCAAGAAGTGTTGGACGACGAATGCAGATGATTTGCTTGGCTGGCCAACAGACAAGGTTAATCGGCAATTCGTAGCAACGCGCCCTAATCAGCTGTGGGTAGCGGATATTACTTTTGTAGCTACTTTGGACAGGGTTTGTTTATGTGGCTTTCATTATCGATGTTTTTGCACAATTTATCGTTGGCTGGCGAGTCAGTCGGTCATTATAAACCGACTTGGTGCTCGACGCACTGGAGCAAGCATTGTGGGCACGGCGAGATTTCGAAGGGCTAATTCACCATAGTGAGGGAGTCAATATTTGTCAATTCGCTGCACGGAACGCTTGGCCGAAGCCAATATTGAAGCTTCTGTTGGCAGTGTCGGTGATTCTTATGACAGTGCGCTGGCTGAGACGATTAACGGATTATACAAAACAGAAGTCATTCGACATCGCGGTCCTTGGCGCAACATTGATGAAGCGGAATTCGCCACCTTGGAATGGAGACTGGTTCAACAACCGCCGGTTGTTGAAGCCCATCGGAAATATTCCACCAGCTGAATTTGAAAAGGCTTATTATTGCCAATAGGAAGAGTCGGCTGTTGTAGTCTGACCCAAACCAAAAAATCTCCGAAAAAACCGGGCCGATTCAGAAAATTCTATGATAATAATCTTGGTTGAATCAAACTCCATGCTCGGCTCTTAATAAGACAGCAGCGAAAAAAAATTAAAAAGCCATCATAAAACAGTTTTATTTAGCCTTTAGATTTCAGCCGATAAATTCGTTATTGATCAGAGTGTATCAAAGGAATGATTAAATATGAATATGATCTTGGGTTGTTTGAGACAAATCTCGCATCCTTTTTATATAGTTTATATATAGAGATGTGAGTCAGCTTTTACAACTTTCTAGTGTCAGATTGCAAAATAAAACCAACTAATCTGAAAATTGCCTACCTGTTTTTTTTTACAAACATAGTTTTCTGTTAGAAGGTCAAGCTAGCTGCAGTTAGACACTAAATCCAAGCCATATTCAATCTAATATTTACGATTAATTATAGATTGGAACAAAGATGATCAAAGTATATAAGAGAATAATTGCAATAATTTCATTTGCATTGCTTTTGTTTTTTTGCGGTACCTTATTAGCACAAATTTCAACCCCCACAGACAATATCCCTGACTTTGCAGCAAATCCAACAATCCAAAGCGCCAATAGCGGTGACTGGTTTGACCCTTCCACATGGCAGCAGAATAGGATACCGGGAGTAGACGATGTTGTTATGGTAGCGAAGGGACATGCTGTCCAGTATAGCGGTATTAATGATGCACCTTTAGCAGTGCTTGGCGTCAAAGGGACGTTGACATTCAATACCGGAATCGATACCAGGATTAAAGTCGGCACTATTTTTGTTTACCGTGAAGGCAAGCTTGATATTGGAGCTTTATCAAGTCCTATCGATTCTGATGTAAAAGCAGAGATAATTATTTCTGATAGACCTTTAGCCACTTTGCAACCAGATCCAATCACTGGCGTTTTCGATCCAAAGCAGTATGGCACCGGGTTAGTGGTGCTTGGTGAAGTTAATATGCATGGCAGAGAGATCTCACAGACTTGGTTAAGAGCATCCCAAGAACCTTTATTAGGACAAAACACCCTTACCCTTGAATCAGGCCCTTCGGGCTGGTCAGTAGGTGACAAATTGGTAATCCCTGACACACGCCAGATTCCTTTAGCCTGGCACAGTTGGCGCGAACCCTTAGTTCCTGTCGAATTGCATTTGGAAGAAGTAGAGATTGCCGCGATAAACGGCAACACGGTAACACTTACTCAACCAATTCAACATGATCACCTCGCTGGCCGTGATAGTGATGGCGTAATTGTTGGATTGCCACATATTGGAAATCTAACAAGGAACATCGTTATTCGTTCTGAGAACCCTGATGGTACGCGTGGACACGTAATGTTCACTGAACGTGCAAAGGTTGATGTTCAATACGTTGAATTCCGGGACTTAGGCCGTACCAGAGCCGACCCATTGCACAATACCATCCTGGATGAATCAGGTAATGTCGTTGAGATTGGCACAAACCAGGTTGGGCGCTATTCGCTACATCTGCACCACCTGATGGGGCCAGAAAATCCTGGCAATACGGGCTACCAATATAAACTTGTTGGTAATTCGTTCAACCGTGGCGAGAAATGGGGTGTAGCGATACACGACACGCATTTCGGATTGTTTGACAATAACGTTATGTTTGATTTTCAGGGTTCAAGCCTGATGACTGAAGATGGGAATGAACGCGAAAACGAGATAATAAACAATTTCGCAGTCAAAGCCGGCACGCCGTTTACTAGCAATCATGAACCTACATACGGCGGCGTAACAGGGCCCGGAAGAACGCTTAAATTTAAGGACTACGGTTATGAAGGGTCGGCATTCTGGTTTGTCGGTAATGACAACATAGTAACCGGAAACGTTGCAGCAAATGCAGCATTTGCCGGTGTGATGTATAACGGCAGACCGTGGGGTTTCGCAAATCCCACGCCTACGGTGCCTAATGTGCGCGGGGCAGATATAAATGACCCATCCCAATGGAAAAAATACACACCAAGCGAGTGGGCGCCACCTGTGCGCGTGTCTGCTAATAATGAAGTGTACGCAAGTGCGGCTGGTTTGTGGATTGGGTTTGCTGGTGTGGTTGGCAAGGTTAGCGATTATACCCTGTGGAATATCAGACAGAACGGCATCTACTCAAAACGTAACGTTTCCGCTGAATATGAAAACATAACCATTGTGAGTGATCAGAATAGTTCCAATCTGAATTTTCCCGGAGCATTCAATATCGGCATTGATTTAAACGGCTATAGGTACCAGTCCGGGCATAACATTTTTAGAAATTTCAAGGTTGAAGGTTTTTCTTTAGGCGTAGATTTGCCAACGTTTTTGCAACCTGAAACGCCACAACTTGGTGTAATGCCACCCAATATCGTTTTGTTTGAAGACGGGTATCTAAAAAACTTTGTAAATGTGCGCGAACATTCGCCCATAATTGCTCCCAAAAATTCTGTACTTAAAGATGTTGAGTTTTTGCTTGCCGATGGCCCCGCAATTAGATATTTTTCAGATTATCCAGTAAATATCCTTGCATTTTTGGAGAATTCGTTTAGCGTTACTTCATTACTGAGCGAATCGCATTTACACATCCAGAATATGAACCGTATCCAGGGTAACGACTTCGAGTTTTTCTACCGCGAACAAGCTCCAGATCATGTCATGACTGATTATGTTATGGGGCAAGGGGCTGTTAATCCTAACGATAACTGCCCAACATCGGGTTTAACTAATCAGCAGTGCTGGGACACGCACGGCAAGGCGACAATGAGTGTTATTGCTACATGCACAGACGATTCTGATCAGGCGATAGATGGGTTTATGTGCCCTCTAGAAAATTCTGCATCACTTAATGATCTTCTAAATAAAACTCGTAAAGATCTATAGTCAGCTTAATTAATCTTGCGGGACAGTAGTGTCCCGTTAAGAACCAAACAAGGAGGCCCGATTCAACCAACATTTTTACAATAGAATTTTCCACAACTTATTGAATAATAATTCATAATTAGACAAAAGACCATTGGAACATAATTCTGTCACAAACTTTAAAATTTATTTCGAGACATGAATTTGAGTCTCTGGCAAATTGTCATCATTCAGGGCGGGTGAGAAGTGGGCCCCAATTTCTGGACAGATGGCTTAGGAGTTATTTTCCCTGCCTCAACCCGCCTTCGGCAGGCACAAATTTTATCTCATTTCAATTTACGATTTGATCGTCTTAAAACTGTTATTCTATGAAAATTGCTGCAGATTTTGTTGCCTGGTTTCGTTCAGCCGCCCCTTATATTCATACATTCAGGGGAAAAATATTCGTTATTGGCTTTAGTGGCGAAATGGTCACAGATGACAGTTTTGTCAGTTTCATTCACGATATAAATTTGCTGGCCAGCCTAGGTATTAAGCTGGTATTGGTGCACGGTGCACGCCCGCAGATTATTCAACGCCTGAACGAGCATCAACTTAACATCAATTCAGCAATGGGTATTGACATT
The DNA here is from genome assembly GCA_024235755.1 of Burkholderiales bacterium. Taxonomy (GTDB): domain Bacteria; phylum Pseudomonadota; class Gammaproteobacteria; order Burkholderiales; family Nitrosomonadaceae; genus Nitrosomonas. The sequence goes on from JACKLV010000011.1 coordinate 84,518, forward strand.
ACTGATACCGCTTCGTTGTCGCTTGTAAAAGAAGCAGTCGGGCGCACGCATCTTGAAATTGAAGCGCTTTTATCCATGGGGTTATCGAATTCTCCCATGGCTAATGCGGCCATACAAGTAGCTAGTGGCAACTTCATTACCGCCTGTCCTTTCGGCGTTATTGATGGTGTGGATTTCATGCATACAGGCAAAGTACGTAAAGTCAATATTTCCGCTATTGAAACGCGTTTGAATCAGGGTGATGTGGTATTGATTGCACCACTGGGCTATTCGCCTACAGGCGAAATTTTTAACCTGACTTTGGAAAATGTTGCCACTGAGGTAGCCAGTGCCTTGCACGTTGAAAAACTAATTTTCTTACTCGATTCTCATGACCACAATGAAACCGAAAAACCAACACTGCCTCGGGAATTGACCGTCGCACAATGTAAATTAATACTCCAGAATACAGCCGATTTCCCCGAAGAAATTCTAAAATTGCTTTCATGTGCAATAAAAGCCTGTGAAAAAAATGTAATGCGCACGCATCTGATCAGCCGCCATACTGATGGCGCCATTTTAAAAGAATTATTTACGCATTACGGCATTGGCTCCATGGTCTCCCGGGAATCGCTTGAATCAATCCGGAAAGCACGTATTGATGATGTTGGCAGCATTTTACAATTGATCGAGCCACTTGAAACTGAAGGCATACTGGTCAGAAGGAATCGCGAATTACTGGAAATTGAAATTAACCGTTTCATTGTATTCGAACATGACGGCATGATTATTGGTTGTGCAGCACTGTATCCGTTTATCCAAGATCGGATTTGTGAACTAGCATGTTTGGCTGTTCATCCTGCTTATCGTAATATTGGCTATGGCAACCGGCTGTTAAAATCAGCCGAAGAGATTACTTTTTCACAAGGTCACGACAAGCTGTTTGTATTAACCACACATGCCACACACTGGTTTATCGAACATGGGTTTCAAGAAGGCTCATTGACTGAACTACCCAAACTCAAACAAGATTTGTATAACTATAAACGTAAATCCAAAGTGTTTATAAAACCACTTAAAGCATAAAGACAACAGGGGACAGAAGCGAACTTGTATCGACATATGTTTACTCAGACTGACCGAATCGCCATAATTGCGATTTTATAATTTCATAAGGTTATAGCAAATGGCAAGAACGATTCATTGCATCAAATTAGGACATGAAGCTGAGGGGTTGGATTTTCAACCCTACCCCGGTGAATTAGGCAAACGCATTTTTGAGAACATTTCAAAAGATGCCTGGAACGAATGGATCAAACTGCAAACCATGCTAATCAATGAAAATCGCCTCAATCTTTCCGACGGCAAAGCGCGTCAATATCTGGCCGAACAAATGGAAGCTCACTTTTTCGGTCAAGGTGCAGAGCAGCCAGAAGGTTACATATCACCAGATCATTAAAACAATCATACTAATACTCTATCCGTGTGATACTGTCGTGCCCAAAGAAATTGAGTTTAAACTATGTTTTCCACAACAATTTATAACACAGATTAAACAACTGCCGCTTTTAAAAACCTTCAGCATCACGAACCCAGTTCAGCAAAACCTGTACAGTATTTACTACGATACACCCGATTTTATATTGAAGAAAGAACGTATCGCACTCAGACTGCGCAGAACTGGTGAACGTTGGACTCAGACGATTAAGAGTGGCGGTGCAATTCATGACGGTTTGCATCAACATCACGAATTCGAGTATCCGATTCCCGATGGCAGGCTTGATTTTTCACAACTGTCCGATCAGAAACTCAGGTATTTTTTTTCTGATCAAAAGATTCGTCAGTCGTTACAGCCTATTTTCGCCACTGATTTTGATAGATCAGTTTACCTACTAGAACCCACGAAAGGCTTCAAACTCGAGTTTTGTATTGATGAAGGCCACATCATTACCAAACAACTCAATGCGGATATTGCAGAGCCAATCTGCGAACTAGAGCTAGAATTGAAGTCTGGTAACATCACGCAATTACTTCAATTTTCAGAAACATTACAAAGGGATTGTCCCTGCCAGCTAATTCCGGAAAATAGAAACAAAGCAATGCGCGGTTACGCCTTGCTTTTGCAGAAACCGGATCCCGAACATCAAAACGGAGAGTAAGGCACATAAATTCCTAGCTCTCCGTTCATCATCACGAATTCCCGTCTTCAACGATGAAGCAAGCGGGAATTTCATCGTTTTTTTATTATAGCTGTCTTTTTGTGTTACTTCACAACAGGGTCTAATTCACCTTTTGCATAACGGGCTGCCATATCATCCAATTGAATCGCCTTGATCCTGCTTGCCTGTCCAGCACAACCAAATGCCTCGAAGCGTGCTTTACAAATCTCCTGGGCTGCAATGGTCGCTTCCTTTAAAAATTTGCGGGGATCAAAATTGCTTTTATCCTGATCCAGATGGCGGCGAATTGCTCCTGTCATCGCCAAACGAATATCGGTATCAATATTGACCTTGCGTACACCATTTTTAATGCCCTCACGGATTTCTTCAACTGGCACGCCGTAAGTTTCTTTGATATCACCACCATATTTACGGATAATCTCCAACCATTCTTGCGGGACAGAACTCGAACCATGCATGACCAGATGAGTATTGGGAATACGTTGATGAATTTCTTTGATACGACTGATTGCCAAAATATCACCCGTTGGTTTACGGGTAAATTTGTAGGCACCATGTGAAGTACCGATTGCAATTGCCAGCGCATCCACACCTGTTTTCTTGACAAAGTCAGCAGCCTCTTCAGGATCAGTCAATAGTTGATCATGCGAGAGTTTACCTTCAGCGCCATGACCGTCTTCTGCTTCACCCATGCCGGATTCCAAAGAGCCCAGACAACCCAATTCACCTTCAACGGAAACGCCCACTGAGTGTGCGATGCCTACCACTTCTGCCGTTACATTGACGTTATATTCGTAGGATGCCGGTGTCTTCGCATCGGCTTCCAGAGAGCCGTCCATCATGACACTTGAAAATCCACTGCGGATTGCATTAACGCAAACGGAAGGAGACGCACCGTGGTCTTGATGCATCACGATTGGAATATGCGGATACGCTTCCACTGCCGCCGCAATCAAATGGCGCAAAAAAGGTTCGCCCGCATATTTTCTCGCACCGGCAGAGCCCTGCATGATCACTGGACTATCGCATTCATCTGCCGCCTGCATAATGGCATGAATTTGCTCGAGGTTATTTACGTTGAATGCGGGCAATCCATAATCGTTCTCCGCCGCATGATCCAATAGTTGTCTTAATGATACAAGTGCCATTTATCTCTCCTTCACAAGATTTAAAGATATGTTAATGATTCAATCTGTATATTAATTTTTAATATTTTGCATTCGACAAAACTGTCCGGCATGCATAAAAATCCCGCCACTATGCATTCTCCATGATCGTGTCTTCTTCTTTTATTATACTTTCACCTACTTTTATTATTTTCATCGTATTGGTGCCCCCTGCTTTACCGATAGGCTCGCCAATCGTCATAACCATAATATCCCCATTACGCACGATACCTCTATTAAACAGCTCCTTTTCCGCAAGCTCGAGAATCAATTCAGGATCATTAAGTCCTTCACCAAACTCGACTGGATAAACGCCTCTGAATAATGTTACCTTCCGGCGCGTGCTTTCATGTGGACTCAACGCGACGATGGGCACCTTGGAGCTTCTTCTGGACATGAGCAAGGCAGTTTCACCGCTTTGAGTCAATGCAGCGATGGCTCTAATTTTCAATCCAGTTGCAGTAAACATCGTTGCTCTGGCAATTGCTTCTTCAATCGAAGAAGGCGGCTTGACTGGCTGACGCCTATCAATATTCACAAGGTATTCTTTTTCCGCTTCTTGGCATACCCGTGCCATTGCCGCTACTGATTCTATAGGATATTCTCCCGCAGCCGATTCAGCCGACAACATTACCGCATCCGTCCCATCCAATACTGCATTTGCCACATCAGAAACTTCCGCGCGTGTTGGAATCGGGCTGGTTATCATTGACTCCATCATTTGTGTTGCCGTTACAACCACTTTATTATTACCACGAGCCGCACGGATCATTTTCTTTTGAAGTGCAGGTACAGCAGCATCCCCGACTTCGACTGCAAGATCACCTCTTGCAACCATAATCGCATCAGATGCATCTATGATGTCATCTAAAGCCAAAATCGCTTCTGAACGCTCTATTTTCGCCATGATCAAGCTTTTTCCACCCGCTGCAACCATTATCTCACGGGCATTTCTGATATCATCGCCTGAACGAACAAAGGAAACCGCCAGATAATCGGCATTCATTTCGGCGGCTACTTTAATGTCCTCCAGATCCTTGGTCGTCAACGCAGGTGCGCCCAGCCCTCCACCCTTGCGGTTGATTCCTTTATTATTGGACAGCACACCACCTTGTTCAACTACGCAAAAAATCTGATCATCCTTGACTTTGGCCACATTCAGAACGATGCGCCCATCATCCAGCAACAATGTTGCGCCAGCTTCTAAATCATTAGGTAATTCCTTATAATCTAAACCGACTCTTTCTTGATTACCCAGAATGCACGAAGCATCCAATATAAACGGATCGCCGACTTTCAGTTTAATTCTGCTCTGCTCAAATTGACCAATACGTATTTTTGGACCTTGCAAATCAGCCAACACACCTACCGTTCTGCCCAAAGAATGAGCGATTGAACGCGTCATTTCTGCATGTTTCAGATGTTGATCACGCGTTCCATGTGAAAAATTGATCCGAACCACATCCACACCAGCTTGTATCATGCGCTCAAGTACTTTCGGATTTGCACAGCTTGCAGGACCAAGGGTAGCAACAATTTTTGTTCTGCGGATCATTACACTATTTTTTTAAAAATTATTTAGCGCGTTGTTCGAGTATTTCAACTGCCGGCAGTTTTTTACCTTCCAGAAATTCCAGGAACGCACCACCGGCAGTTGATATATACGATACTTTGTCATAAATATTGTATTTTTGAATTGCCGCTATCGTATCGCCGCCACCCGCTAATGTAAATGCATTCGTGTCAGCGATAGCCCGTGCAATTTTCTCTGTGCCCGCGCCAAATTGATCAAACTCGAACACGCCTACAGGCCCATTCCACACCACAGTGCCCGCATTCATAATAATATCCGCGAGTGCTTGCGCACTTTTGGGTCCGATATCAAAAATCATCTCATCATCTGCAACAGAACCCGCATCTTTTAAGATAGCCGGCTCGTTGGCATCAAATTTTTTACCCACCACCACATCCACTGCAATGGGAATGGATGCGTTTCGTTTGCTCATTTTATCTATGAGCAATTTTGCTGTTGGAACAAGATCATCCTCACACAACGATTTCCCGATATTTTTTCCAGTCGCTTTTAAAAATGTGTTTGCGATACCACCGCCCACAACCAGTTGGTCAACCTTCTCGGATAATGATTCCAGCACAGTCAGCTTTGTAGATACTTTCGATCCACCCACGATTGCCACCATCGGTCTTGCCGGTTCGTGCAGAGCTTTTGTTAACGCATCCAATTCTTCAGTCAATAAAATCCCGGCACAAGCTATTGGTGCATACTGTGCAATACCATACGTTGATGCCTGCGCACGATGCGCGGTACCAAATGCATCCATGACGAAAACATCACATAAGCTTGCATATTTTCTTGCCGTTTCTTCTAAATTTTTCTTCTCACCTTTATTGATACGACAATTCTCCAGCACAACCAACTCACCTTCGGCCACTTCGAAGCCACCATCCACCCAGTCTTTTATTAAGCGGACAGGTTTTTTCAACCGGGCAGCAATGTCATCAGCAACAGGTTTCAGTGAATTTTCTTCTGACCACTCTCCTTCTTCCGGGCGACCTAAATGAGACGTCACCATTACTTTACCGCCAGCTTTCAGACAAAAATTAATCGTTGCCATTGAAGCAGCAATACGCGCATCCGACGTTACTTTGCCATCTTTGACAGGCACATTTAGATCGGAACGAATAAAAACACGTTTTCCCTTGAGATCAAGGTCTACAAGTTTGATTACAGACACCGCAAACTCCTGATTTATCTTAAAATGAATAAAGGATAGCCTTTGCTACCCTTTATTATTGATTCAATGATCAAATACTCTTTGACAGATGGCAATTAACACTTGGCTCAAGATCCATCAACTACCATAGATTGCTTATTATCTTTCACCAAGTCAGACCATCTTAAGTTATTTGCTGGCTATAGTACGTACCATTTCCAGCAGTTTGGTTGAATACCCCCATTCATTATCGTACCAAGCAACAACTTTGACGAAGCTTCCATCTAGTGCCATACCCGCTTCAGCATCAAAAATCGATGTACAGCTCTCACCACGAAAATCGGTAGAAACCACTTTTTGATCTGTATAACCCAAAACGCCTTTCATTTCACCTTCTGAGGCGTCTTTCATGGCCTTACAGATCTCGTCATAGGATACATCCTGTTTCAATTCAACAGTCAAATCAACCACTGACACGTCTGATGTCGGGACGCGAAATGCCATACCGGTCAATTTCTTATTCAATTCAGGAATAACAACGCCAACCGCCTTGGCTGCACCAGTTGATGATGGGATAATATTTTCGAGAATGCCACGGCCACCACGCCAGTCTTTGTTCGAAGGCCCATCAACCGTTTTTTGCGTTGCCGTAGCAGCATGGACTGTTGTCATCAAACCGCGCTTAATACCGAACTTATCATTCAGTATCTTGGCAATTGGTGCAAGACAGTTTGTCGTACATGAAGCGTTGGAAACAATAGCTTCACCATTATAAGTTTTATCGTTAACGCCATACACGAACATGCGCGTATCATCCTTAGAAGGCGCTGACATAATGACTTTTTTTGCACCAGCAACCAGATGTTTTTCGCAGGTCTCCTGCGTCAGGAAAAGACCCGTTGATTCTACCACCACATCTGCGCCAACTTCATTCCATTTCAATTCGGCAGGATCTTTAATGGCTGTCAAGCGTATACGCTTGCCATTTACAATCAGCGTATTATCTTCAATCGATACTTCACCTTGGAAGCGACCGTGCACGGAATCATGTTTTAGCATATAAGCAAGATAATCCGGTTCCAGTAAATCGTTTATTGCAACCACCTCAATATCAGGAAAATTCTGTACTGCTGAACGGAAAACCATACGCCCAATACGGCCAAACCCATTAATACCCACCTTAATTGTCATACTTCAAACTCCTTAAATAAAAATCTTGTATGCTATACCTAGCGCTGCTCAAATGCAGTTAAAGTACACGCTTAACCGTTTTAACCACATTTGCGACAGTAAATCCAAAATGTTCGAATAGCACATTAGCCGGTGCCGATTCGCCAAAGGTGTCGATACCGATAACCTCGCCTTCCAATCCTACGTATTTACGCCAATAATCGGTCACACCGGCTTCAATCGCCACACGCACTACATTACGCGGCAATACGCTTTCCCGATAGGCCTTATCTTGACGATCAAATAATTGCGTACAAGGCATGGAAACAACCCTTGCCCGTATACCTTCTTTTGCCAGCGCTGTCTGTGCCTGCACGGCTAGACCGATTTCAGAACCTGTCGCGATCAAAACCACTTGCGGTTGTCCGTTCTCGGCTTCGGACAGAATATAACCACCTTTATCAATCAGCTTGATCGTTGCAGCATCGCGTTTCTGAAACGGCAAATTCTGCCTACTGAAGATTAATGTAGATGGACCGGATGTTCGCTCTATCGAACGCGCCCATGCGACCGTTGATTCAACGGTATCGCAAGGTCGCCAAACATCCATATTTGGGATCAAACGTAATGTTGCAGTTTGCTCTACAGGCTGATGCGTCGGACCATCCTCGCCAAGACCGATGGAATCATGCGTAAAGACAAACAAATTGCGAATTTTCATCAGTGCAGCCATGCGCAAGGCATTACGTGCGTATTCTGAAAACATCAGAAAGGTCGCGCCGTAAGGAATCAATCCGCCATGCAACGATAATCCATTCATGATAGCGCTCATGCCAAATTCACGCACACCGTAATAGATATAATTTCCACCTGTTTCACGGCTCACACCTTTTGACCCCGACCATAACGTCAGATTGGAGCCAGCCAAATCCGCCGACCCACCAATAAGCTCAGGCAAGATTGGCGCCAGTCCTTCAATAGCATTTTGCGAAGCTTTTCGACTGGCAATAGTTTCCGCTTTGCCATTCACTTCATTAATCACAGCTTCAACATGATTTGCCCAGTTACCTGGCAATTCACCTGCCATGCGACGGTTAAATTCAGCAGCTTCAGACGGATATTTGCTGGCATATGCCGAAAGCTTTTGATCCCATTCATTTTCCAGTTGTTTGCCTTTCTCTCGCGCATCCCACGCAGCATAGATGTCATCTGGTATCTCAAAAGGCGCGTGGTGCCAGCCGATATGAGGCCGTGCCGCATCAATCTCCGCTTCACCCAATGCTGCGCCATGCACGGCATGCGTATTAGCCAAATTCGGCGACCCCAAACCAATCACAGTTTTGCAACAAATCATGGTAGGCTTGTCATTGACTTGCTTAGCTGCTTCAATAGCCGCTTCTATTGCAACTGGATCATGTCCGTTTACATTAGGCACCACATGCCAACCGTAGGATTCAAACCGTTTAGGTGTATCATCTGTAAACCAACCTTCTACGTGACCATCAATGGATATGCCGTTATCATCGTAGAAACATATCAGCTTACCCAATCCCAGAGTACCTGCCAGAGAGCATGCCTCATGAGAGATACCTTCCATCAGACAGCCATCACCCAGAAACACATAAGTATAGTGATTGACAATATCGAATCCGGGGCGATTAAATTCAGCTGCCAATATCTTTTCAGCAATTGCCATGCCTACAGCATTGGTAATACCCTGACCTAGAGGTCCCGTTGTTGTCTCAACACCCGGGGTATAGCCATATTCTGGATGTCCTGGTGTTTTGGAGTGCATTTGACGGAATTTTTTAATTTCCTCCATCGGCAAATCATAACCTGTCAAATGAAGCAAGGCATAAATCAGCATGGAACCATGCCCATTTGACAGCACGAAACGATCACGATCAAACCATGCTGGATTTCTAGGATTATGCCGGAGATGATGTATCCACAATACCTCAGCGATTTCCGCCATACCCATTGGCATACCGGGGTGGCCGGAATTGGCCTTTTGCACGGCATCCATGGCCAACGCTCGTATTGCGCTGGTCATATTTTTAAATACCGGCTCTTCAAAATCTTTGAATGTATCCATTGATACGCACTCCCTTTAATTTATTCCTTTTATATTTATGAATTTTTAAAACCTGAATTCTTCGTTTCAGATAAATGTCTTTCTCTACAGCAGCTTGCAAAACACTCGACGCAAACTAGGCTATTTAGCCAAAACGAATATTATCGCTTAAGATGATTTATGAGACAACAACTAAAAGCTTAATTTAATGAAATAAATTAATGCAATTTTTGACCTAAAATCACCGACGGATTTGTGGACATTTAAAAAAATCATCAATGCAAACACATGTACCACCTATATCCGCATCAATGCCATGCTACCGCGCATTATTTTCAACCAACGGCAAAGTAGAACTAGAAAACGTGGTCACAAAGCTGTGCATTTCGCATGAAAAATCCGAAACGCACTTTCAATGAATAATATTACACGCCAAGATAGTGTTACAGAAATCCCCGGGATTCTTAATTTTCACATACATAGCGCGATCTAGATTTTCAATCGGGAAACTTAAGTTCTCGATTAAATTTGCACAACTGATTTAGTTCAGGCCGCGCCGGTTTTGAACAAAACACAAATGCGCCCAACCGATAAAATTAGCCGCTCACTTTAACTGCTGGGGACTGGCTTATTTGTTGCAAACCAATACACACTCTATTTTTTAGCAGCTGTTTTACTTGGCGCAGTAATCAGTGTCAGCACAACCCCAAGCCCAAAGAAAAACAATAAAACAACACTTAAAGGTAACTCTAGCGATCGGTCATGATAATAATTCAGCGTTATATTTTCAGAATTAATCATAGAAAAACAAACCAGCCCAACAAATATAATTAATCGCAATAGCCAAGTTATAAGTTGCATGATAGTTCGACCTCAATAGTTTTTATAAATAAGTTTATGTCACCGTGCCTATATGAAATATGACTATTTTTCAGGCGAACAATCCGGTTTATACTAAAAATCAATACACTGCCCAACCTTTAATGAAACCACCCATTCTTTGAAGGACTAAAATCATTCGTCCAATTCAGGCTAGTTTTTATAATCAACGCGCTCCCTCATTTCCTTGCCTGCTTTAAAATGTGGAACATACTTTGCTGGAACATGCACCTTCTCGCCAGATTTAGGATTCCGGCCAATTCTTGGCGGCCTGTAATTCAGATCAAAACTACCAAAACCACGAATTTCAATTCGCTGACCTTCAGCCAAACTCCTTGCCATTGCATCTATAATCATTTTGACAGAAAGCTCGGCATCTTTTGCCACAAGTTGCGGAAAACGGGCCGCAAGCCGGGAAATCAATTCAGATTTCGTCATGAATATTCCTTATTGCTCTGTATTTTTACTATCCATTTTAGCTTTTAGTAAAGCACCCAAACTTGTTGTTCCCGCATTTGCTGGCGCTTTAATTTTTTGCATTGCACTAGTTTCATCCGATTTGTCTTTCGCTTTAATTGACAGATTAATGGCACGATTCTTGCGGTCAACATTGACAATCATAGCTTCTACTTTTTCGCCTTCTTTTAAGTGAGTACGAATATCTTCAACGCGGTCACGCGAGATTTCTGAAGCACGCAAATAACCATCCACCTCATCAGTCAATGCGATTACCGCACCTTTAGCATCAATCGATTTTACAGCGCCTCCGACAATACTGTTTTTATCATGTACGGCGATAAAGTTATTGAATGGGTCATCTTCAAGCTGTTTGATTCCCAATGATATCCGCTCACGCTCCACATCAATGGATAGTATAACCGCTTCAATCTCATCGCCTTTTTTGTAATTGCAAACCGCTTCTTCACCAGGCAGATTCCACGACAAATCCGACAAATGCACCAATCCATCAATATTACCGGGCAATCCAATAAAAACACCGAAATCAGTAATGGATTTGATCTGGCCATTTACCTTGTCGCCTTTCTCGTGATTCATGGCAAACTCTTCCCATGGGTTCACTTGGCATTGCTTCATGCCTAGAGAAATGCGCCGACGCTCCTCATCAATCTCTAGTATCATTACTTCGACTTCATCACCCAGCTGCACCACCTTCGACGGATAAACATTTTTGTTCGTCCAATCCATTTCAGAAACATGCACCAATCCCTCGATACCCTGCTCTATTTCAATGAAAGCACCATAATCCGTCAGATTGGTCACTTTTCCAAAAAGTCGCGTACGCGGTGGATAACGACGCGACAAACCGACCCACGGGTCTTCCGTCAGTTGCTTCATACCAAGTGATACGCGATTCTTTTCCTGATCGAACTTAAGCACCTTTGCAGTCACTTCATCGCCGATACTGACCACCTCAGATGGATGCTTGACCCGCCGCCACGCCAAATCCGTAATATGCAACAGACCGTCAATACCCCCCAAGTCAACAAACGCGCCATAATCGGTAATATTCTTAACGATACCCTGAACAACCGAGCCTTCTTCCAGGCTGGCCAACAATGACTCACGATCCGCTCCTTGTGTTTCTTCGAGCACTGCACGCCGTGAAACCACAACATTATTACGTTTGCGGTCCAGCTTGATCACCTTGAATTCCATCTCCTTATTTTCATAAGGTGTAGTGTCTTTCACCGGTCGGATATCCACCAGCGAACCTGGCAAAAACGCACGTATACCGTTAATCATGGCTGTCAAGCCGCCTTTCACTTTGCCATTAACCATACCGGTCACAATTTTACCGCTTTCCATAGCCTCTTCGAGCTCATGCCATGCAGTCAGGCGCTTGGCCTTGTCACGCGATAATCGCGTTTCTCCATAACCATCCTCTAGCGTTTCGATCGCAACACTGACAAAATCACCGGGTTTTACTTCGATCTCACCCCTGTCATTTTTAAATTCCTCAACAGGAATATAACTCTCCGATTTTAGACCAGCATTAACGACAACAATATTGTAGTCAACACGAACAACTTCAGCTGTGATGACTTCTCCGATGCGCATTTCCTGACGCGCAAGGCTTTCTTCAAACAGATCAGCAAAATTTTCTGAGGATTGGGTTACGGTGGAAGCAGTAGTCATTATAAAAAATACCTGATATTTTCCTTCTCTTTAATAAGAAGGGTGGGTTAGTTAAAAAATTGTTTGAAAAAATCCCGAACCTGCTCATCAGTAACAAAACAACCCCTGAAGCAACAAATATACGGTATATTTTCAAACCCTCACATTAGCACAGTATTCTCTGTACCATTCAAGCACACTATTTTGCGCCTGCAAAATAGAAAGCGAGGTTGTATCGAGCAACCTCGCATCTGTGTTCTGCCGCAAAGGAGCAACACTACGATTTGAATCGCGTTCATCGCGTTTTTGAATATCCTTTTGCAGATCGCGTATATTAGCATTTATTCCTTTCTCTATCAACTGCTTATACCGCCTTTCTGCGCGCACTTCAGAACTTGCCGTCAAAAAAACTTTTAATATTGCATCCGGAAATATCACCGATCCCATATCACGCCCATCGGCAACCAGACCGGGGGACTGTCTAAAAGCACGCTGACGCGTTATTAACGCCTCTCTTACCCGTGGGTAAGATGCCAGTTGCGAAGCCATAATACCGCATTCTTCAGTACGAATATCCTCAGTAACTCTATTATTCTCAAGAAAAATCTCCTCTTCTTCAAAAGAGACATCCAGATTTAAAGCAATCTCCACAAGCTTATTTTCATCCTTAGGGTTGACATTGGTCTGCAGCGCCTTTAAAGCTACCAGACGGTACAATGCACCACTGTCCAGATAATGAAAACCGAGTGTCTTTGCTACCAACTGCGCTATAGTGCCTTTTCCGGATGCCGAAGGTCCATCAATCGCTATCACCGGGATACTGTTTAAACTCATATTTTTACTGTTTTAGTTTTCAAAACATGCAATTCGTTTGAACTGTTCAAAATAATAAGGAAAAGTTTTGGATACGCAACCGGGATCATTGATACGCACAGACACCCCAAAAGCCGCCAAAGAAAAACACATAGCCATACGATGATCATCGTAAGTATCAATCGCCGCACCGGGCGTTAATCCATTTTGGGGCGGCGAAATTCTTATATAGTCATTACCTTCTTCAATACCCGCTCCCAGCTTCTTAAGTTCTTTAGCCATTGCTGCAAGCCTATCCGTCTCCTTTAGCCGCCAACTTGCAATATTTTTTAACGTTGTCACACCGTTTGCGAATAATGCAACCACCGCCAGCGTCATTGCCGCATCCGGTATATGATTACAATCCAAATCTATCCCCTGCAAAGGAAGACGCCCAGCTCCAGCATGCGGACAGCTCGACTCGATCCAATTCGTACCCATACGAACACACGCCCCCATTTTCCCCAACGCCTCGGCAAATCGCACATCTCCCTGCACACTTTCACTGCCAACTCCCTGCACACGTACCGGCCCACCACCAATAGCGCCAGCAGCGAGGAAATATGACGCGGATGACGCATCCCCTTCAACCCTGACATCACCAGGACTGCAATAATACTGATGCGCCGGCAAAGTAAACTGTTGCCATGCAACATGCTCCACAACCACACCGAATTTCCGCATTTGCGCGAGCGTCAATGCCACATAGGGTTGCGAGATTAAAACACCAGTCACCTCAATTACTGCTTTTTTGCCGGTGACCGGAAGCGCCATCAGTAATCCTGTCAAGAACTGACTGGATACATCACCTTTCACCGACAAACGGATATCTCCACAATCCAATGTAACCGGATTAATCTGCAATGGCGGGTATCCCTGATGACCCAAATAGGCGATATCGGCACCGATTTTTCGCAATGCATCGATCAAATCACCAATAGGCCGTTCATGCATTCGCGCCACACCAGACATCTGGTAGTGCCCATCCATTAGAGCCAACACCGCCGCCAAAGGGCGAAAAGCCGTACCCGCATTACCCAGAAATAAATCTGCTTCCTTCACCTTAAAGTGGCCACCTGTGCCGGTTATCCGGTAACTGTTTTCACCAGTTTGCGTAATGTCTACACCCAGTTTGGCCAACGCTTTGAGCATATAACCCGTATCATCCGAAGCAAGCAAATCACGAACATGCGTAACCCCTTGCGCCAGTGCTGCAAGCAGTAAAATTCGGTTGGAAATACTTTTGGAACCCGGCAGCTGAATAATGCCTTGTGCCTTTTTGATGACTGGCAAATCAAGCCAATTCATGACAACTCATAAATGGAAAAAGATGGATAATAACGCATATCTTGCAATAAGAATATTTTATAGAAAGAACAGCAAAAAATTCTTAGGCCCACGAAACTTGTATTCTATCCATATGATATTTCTTACCTCAAATGCTAAGCTTTGCATCTCAACAACGATTTACAATAATTATTTATAAAATCTTACCTGTTTAGGGTAATCTATTGATGAATTGCTTTATACAATTTACGATTAAATTTCTTGAACCTGGGAAATAAATGATTTTAGCATTTGTATACTGCGTTATGAAAACGTAACATGCGCAAACAATACAACAAATGCAGAAACAATAATGTCACAACAACATTACATTTAAGAGGATTGACATGTTTTACATGGAAGATGCAGAAATTGCTTTAATGTTTTCCTTGCTGGCCATTCCAGTCGCGATCTGGTTGCAGCTATGGGTTAAAAACCGAAGGGAGAATCGTAGAAACATTTCAGGCGAAGAAGAATTTGAAAATACTGGGCGCGCCTTTTTTTCCATCATAGTTGAAGGAACAGCGATCATCGGCGGCTTAATTATGATCATTGTCGCTTCCGGCGGCGTAATTAAATATATCATTAACTTTTATACATAAAAATACACCCATCCGAAAAACCCGGCGCGTGAGCATATCAGCTTTCACAAGCCGGGGTTTTTTATGCAATTCATTACAATTTTATTACAGCTTTTTTACTACAGCTAAGATTCTTTGCTTGATCCTGTTGTGCGCTTGGTTTTTTTTGCCCCGGTTTCAGTATCTGCTTCCTTTGCAGCCGTTTTGGTTTTTTTCTGTTCAAATTCAAACCCAATTTTACCGTCAGAATTTCTGACAAGATACGCTGAAAAAGGCCTGCCTTTTTTGGAGATGAATTTTGTAAGCAAGTCCGTTTTTCCAGTCTCAAGCAGTTTCTTCACTTGTTCAGGATCAATAGGCCGGTCGAGAATAATCTTTCCCATTCTAAAACTACAAGAACGTGATGCGCCCACTGCATTTTCACATGTATAGTAAATACCATGTTCATATACCGCATGTTGGCACAAGGGGCATTTCCCAAGTGGCATTTGATTTGAGAAATCAACAGGCGCCTGATCTTCTTCGTCATTCCCAAAATCAAACCTCATATCAAAATCGTTTGTCAATTTGATATTAGCATTAAATAATCGCCCCATTTTGCTGCGAAATCCCTGCAATGGGCCGACTTCTTTTTGCGTGATCAATGTTTCCATTTCTTCAATTTCGAACTGACGCCCCGCCAATATCTTCCAGACCGCAAAATCGCATTGCTGGCATTTAAATTTTTTATAAGTCTCTTTTACCATCCCCCCGCATTTGGGACATGGCGATTTCAGCGTAGCGAAATCACCTTCAATCGTTTCACCACGATGGGTTTTTGCCTGTTCGACGATATGTCGCGTCATTTCCGCAATTTTTTCCATGAAGGTAATACGTTTCAACTCACCTTTTTCGATTTGCCGCAACTGAAACTCCCAGTTTCCTGTCAATTCTGGTGAAATCAGTTCTGGAATTTTGAGGCCGCGCAACAACGTAATCAACGAAAATGCTTTTGCAGTTGGATGCAACTCACGGCCGACCCTAAACAGATAATTTTCAGAAACCAATCCTTCGATGATTGCAGCACGCGTTGCGGGTGTCCCCAACCCTTTTTCACTCATTGCCGCACGTAATTCTTCGTCTTCCACCAATTTGCCTGCGCCTTCCATGGCCGACAGCAACGTCGCTTCAGTGAATCTGGCGGGCGGACGCGTTTGATTGGCGATCACCTTGACTTCTGTAGTTGTCACAGGTACATCAGGCTTTACCGCGATCAACGATGCACCGTCTTCCGCATTACCCTGCGCTGCCTTGCCATACACCGCCTGCCATCCCGGACTAACCATGACCTTGCCTTCGGTTTTAAATGGTTCATTTTCAACACGGGTAATACGCGTGGTAATCAAAAATTCTGCCGCAGGATAAAATATCGCAATGAAACGCTTAGTTACCAGATCATAAAGCTTGGCCTCAGCTTCATTGAGTTTTTTTGGGTTGAGTAAAGTGGGAATAATGGCAAAATGATCAGAAATCTTGGCATTGTTAAAAATACGTTTATTGGGTTTTACCCAATTTGAGTTCAACACTTGTTTGGCGAACTCGCCGTAGGCGGTGTCTTCCAGATTAGCCATGGTATCCTTTACCGTTGCAACATAATCCTCCGGCAAGGCACGCGAATCTGTTCGAGGATAGGTCAACACTTTATGCTTCTCATACAGTGCCTGCGCCAACCCCAGTGTCGCCTTGGCCGAGAATCCAAAGCGACTGTTGGCATCTCGCTGCAGGCTGGTCAGATCATACAGTAACGGACAGGTTTCTTTGGATGGCTTGCTCTCCTCACCGACAACACCCGGTTTTCCTTCACACTTGACACGAATAGATTCAGCCTCTTCCCGATCCCAAATACGATCCGGCTTGAGCTCAGCATTTGTTTTATCTTTCTTGAATGTTTCATCAAACCATTTACCCAGATAACTGCCATTCTCAGCGGCAAACTCCCCTTGCACTTCCCAATAGTCTTTAGGTTTGAATCTCTTGATTTTTTCTTCGCGCTCGACAAGAATTGCCAGCGTTGGTGTCTGCACGCGACCCACTGTTGTTTTATGAAAACCGCCTTCCTGGGAATTAAAAGCGGTCATGGCGCGCGTACCATTAATGCCGACCAGCCAGTCAGATTCTGAACGACTGACCGCTGCTTCCGCCAGAGACTGCACTTCGGAATTTTCCAAAAGACTTGCAAATCCCCCCCGGATAGCATCCGGCGTCATGGATTGCAACCAGAGCCGCTTAATCGGTTTCTTGCAATCGGCATGGCGAATGATATAGTTAAATATCAGCTCACCTTCTCGCCCCGCATCACAAGCGTTGATAATAGTATCAACATCCTTACGTTTGATCAGTTTGCTTAGAAGCTTTAACCGGGCAGCAGTTTTCTCGATAGGATTCAAGTCAAAATGCGGCGGAATAACCGGCAGATTTGCAAAGCTCCACTTACCGCGCTTAACCTCGTATTCTTGAGGCACAACAAGTTCCAGCAAATGACCAACGGCCGAGGAAACAACATATTCGTCACTTTCGAAATAATCCGTATGCTTTGTGAAACCGCCCAAAGCACGGGTAATATCGGCAGCAACAGAAGGTTTCTCAGCAATAATCAGTGACTTACTCATGACTTCTCCTCAAATTGCAAGAATCAGTCATTTTTATAACTACATTATCATCACACATAGACCTGCTATGGCCTTCGCGGAAAACCAGATCGCTTTCCATAATCATACTGAACTCATGCATTACTGAAAAAACAAATTTCTCACATGAAATGACTGGCAACATAAAAGCAAAAACTTAATGCCTATAGTGCGAATCACTCACAATTAATAATTTTTCCAGCACGGCATCATCTGAAAGCTGGTTTTGTACCCACAGTTCTGTCAAAACAATCAATTTGATTTTATCCAGACTCGATGAGTCTTCGTCCATGGCAATAACACGATCAATCAACAACTCACGCTGCAATGGATTAATTATCTTCGCGTGCTCCAGAAAGATAATAAAACCACGTCCTTCTGTATCAATTTTTTCCATCTCGATCGTACTAAAGCAACGAAATGAGTCATTTTCCGCCAGGGAAGCAGGATAATTGCCAGTATCTTGACGGGCCAGTTCCGAAAGCCAATCTAACGCCTGATGAATCTCTTCGTCATCAAAACCGGCCAATACCAGTCTGCGCGTCAGCGTTTCTGAGTCAGGATAACTGCCTGAATCAAAATAATTCTCAAATAAATAGTACAATATATCAAACATTATATAATTTAAAAAAGTAATCTATGTTTACAGTAACACATCGACTCAGAAATCCGGCGCATCCGAGACTAAGTACAAAAAAATCAATTGTCCAAACTGCAACATAAAATAAAAATCCGAGTGCTTATTTTTTATTATGGCACTTACTTAACAATCCTTTGATAACACCCGCCAGGAAGACTGGCTATCTGGCCATCAAGTTCAAGCGTTAATAGCATGGCGGATACAGACTCAACCGTCAAGCCACTACGCACACATAATGTATCCACATCAGCTACATCATGTCCCAAACATTTGAGCAGCCATGAATTTTCATCTGCCGATTCAGAACTTACAATATTATTCTCCTGCCGCTTTTGATCAATGGCAGGATAATTCAGTTCATCCAAAATATCCTGAGTACTTTCGACCAATTTTGCACCTTGTTTGATGAGCGCATGACACCCTTTTGACAGTGGAGAATGAATCGAGCCCGGTATAGCCAGCACTTCACGCCCCTGTTCTAGCGCCTGCTGCGCTGTAATCAATGAACCGCTGCGCATGGCTGCTTCAACAACCAAGCAGCCCTGACTCATACCACTGATAATCCGGTTTCTTCTAGGAAAGTTTTTGCCGATAGCTGGAGTACCGAGCGGCAATTCCGAAATTAATGCACCATCTTTCGCCAATTGATGCGCAAGTGGACGATTTCTTGCCGGATAAACAATATCGAGTCCAGTACCAACAACAGCGATACTAGCCGCAGAACCACGCAGACCACCACGGTGCGCCGCGGTATCGATACCCAAAGCCATACCGCTGAGTATACAGATTCCGGCATTACTGATTGATTCAGCAAAGGCCTCTGCGTTGGACAAACCCTGTGGTGTCGCATTGCGGCTACCTACTACCGCTAATGAAGATTTTTTCAAAAGCTCGCGCTTGCCCTTGAAATAGAGTAAGGGTGGAGGATCGGTAATATTCAGCAATTGCTTGGGATAATCATGATCGGCTAACGTAATAATCGAGTTTGCAGTGTCTTTCAGCCAGGTTAGTGCAGTTGCAACTTTATCTGGATCTGCGCCATTCTTAATATGTTTGGCAATCGGTTTTCTGACCACGCGCTCCAACGCTGTCGTGGGAGCAGATAAAACTGCTTCTGGTGAACCGAAAGCAACTAACAATCTTCTTACAGATTCGTCGCCAACGCCTTGAATGAGGCAAAGTTGCAGCCAAGATTCAATATCGGTTGCATGTCTCATGTGTTTGGTGTTAGCGAAGTACCCGGCCCATTTGAAGATCAATAGCTTTAGTATTCCCGGAATAAAGATCGGCTGTCAAGCTTGATGCAAAGCCATATAAAGCTTTTACGCGAGTACCGCCATAGCGGTTATGGATTCTTTACCGCATCCAGAATCTTGATAGTACCCGTGCTGCGAACAACGAGGGCATAAGACAATTGATCAAACACCCTGAAAACGAATACCAGCCCGGTCCGCTCTTCTGGCAACTCAACCATCTTCCCGTCAGGCAGGCGGGTTTGACTTCTACGATACACGGCGAGAACATGCCCCATTTCCATACCATCCAGCATACCTTTGTTCAGCGTAACAATCGAGCCCCTACTGATTTCGGTTACTCCACCATATACTGAGATTATGCGACCGTTGATCAAAGTTTCGGGCGCATGCGGTGCATAGTTATTAAAAATAAGTCCGGGCGCAGGAACCAGTCTGTCCCCTTTCAAAATTTCCTGTGTGGAATGTGTAATGACTGCCGTACTGATTTCATCAAACACTTTAACACTGGCATTGCCTAGATACTCCGCTTCAAATCCTATTACCCGATTATTCTGGTCAGGGTCTTTTAACGCCTTGCCGGATCGAAATATCTGCCATGCCTTACCCAGGTTGTCAGGCATATTGGCAACATAAACTGTATTACCTGTGCTCAGCACAACTCGATTATCACTTGTACCCAGCAAATACGGCGCCAGCGCCAGACCGTCTTTTTCCACAACAAGCGGCTGGCTTAAGAATGGTTCAATAACCGCAGCAGGAATACTGGGGATGGCCTTAGATCTAGCCTGATCAATGCGTATTTGCGGTGATAGCTTTACCGTCCTATGATCTGCCTTGCCTTGAATGAGTTGCAGTCGATTTCCCTGCAAGGTTTTTTGCAAAATTATCGTATCGCCCGGATAAATTTTATGTGGGTTTTTTAATTGATCACGATTAAGCCCCCAGATTTCGGACCAGCGCCACGGCTCCTTCAGAAATCGTGCAGCAATATCCCAGAGTGTATCGCCTTTAACAACCTCGTACCGGCTCGGTACATCGCTTCTTAACATGCTATTATCAACGGCGTTCGCAGACAAAGCAGTCAACAGACCGAGACACAGAACGATCGATATTATAAGCTTTTGCATGAATAACCTCGGAGACAGAAAAGAATTTCAATGAGCACAGAATTACTTGTCAATGATACGGTCTATATAAACCGTTTGATTTGTTAAAATAGATAATTTTTTATGGCTATTCTGAAAATTTTACAATACCCCGATGAAAAACTTCATACCATAGCGGCGCCCGTCACCGAGGTGAATGACGGTACGCGCGCACTGATTCGGGATATGGCCGAAACAATGTACGCGGCCCCCGGCATCGGCCTAGCAGCAACTCAGGTGGATGTCCACGAACGCATCATTGTGCTTGACGTTTCTGAAGCTCATGACCAGTTACAGGTATTGATCAATCCGGAAATCACGATGCGTAACGGCACATTCGAATACGAAGAAGGTTGTCTGTCGGTACCCGGCATTTTTGGTAAAGTCAAACGTTCCGAATCAATTACGGTTAAAGCTCTGAATGCCGAAGGCAAGACTTTCACACTCGATGCAACAGGACTGCTAGCTGTTTGCATTCAGCATGAAATGGATCATCTCGAAGGCAAAGTTTTCGTCGAATACTGGTCAAAATTCAAGCAATCCCGAATTTTAACAAAATTAAAAAAAAATCAACGCAGCGCTATGTAATAGCCTCTTCTCAGTCCGCGCCAGTTATGAATAGTATTCGGTCCTAGATGCAAAAAAATATAAAAAAACAATCTGTATCATGAAAATCATTTTTGCAGGAACGCCGGTTTTTGCTGCGACCGCACTTAATGCGCTGATCACAGCAGGCTACGAAATCGTTCTGGTACTCACCCAGCCAGACCGGCCTGCTGGCAGAGGAATGAGAATGGCTGCCAGCGCCGTCAAACAAATCGCCGAAACGCATGGATTGACGATATTACAACCGCCCACGCTGAGGGATCCAGTGTGGCATGCATCAATCAGTCAGGCAAACGCGGACGTCATGGTTGTTGCCGCTTACGGATTGATTCTGCCCGAGCCTGTACTGTCTATACCACATTGCGGCTGCCTCAACATTCATGCATCCCTGCTTCCTCGATGGCGAGGTGCGGCGCCTATTCAGCGAGCCATCCAGGCGGGAGACAAAGAAACGGGGATCACTATTATGCAAATGGATGCCGGACTGGATACCGGCGACATGCTGTTAAAAGAAAGCATATCCATATCCCCTGACGATACGGCCCAGACATTGCATGACAAATTATGTACATTAGGTGCACATGCCATTGTCAACGCACTCGCCTTAATACAGCAGAAAAAACTGACTCCCATCAAACAGGAAGAATCGCAAGCCTGTTATGCAGCTAAAATCAAAAAAAATGAAGCGGGTATTAACTGGCAACAATCAGCTGAAGAAATTGAACGAAAAATTCGCGCCTTTAATCCGGCTCCAGGCACCTTCACAACTTTTCAGGGAAACCAAATCAAAATTTGGCAGGCAAAAATCACTTCAGGACAACCCGACCAACCGGGAAAAATTATAGCAATAGAGCAGGGTGGCCTTATTGTTGCCTGTGGCTCAGGTTTGCTGCGGCTTGAGATCATTCAAAAACCGGGCGGAAAAAAATTGACTATAGCTGACTTTCTAGCCGGTTTTAAAATTGTTGCTGGCGATCATTTTAATTCCATCGAAACAACTGCAACGACACATGATTAAAACACAGCTAATCACCGTTGCTGTTATTAACAATGTTTTGGGCGGCCGCAGCTTAACCCAAGTACTTCATGAATGCTGGCAAAAGCATGCAACGTTGTCTGGCCAGCAAAAAGGCGCCATCCAGGACTGCAGTTATGGTGTACTGCGTTTTTACGGACAATTGATCGAAATTCTGGCGACCTTGCTTACAAAAAAGCCACAAGATAAAAATATCTATTGTTTGTTGCTGATAGGTCTTTATCAGCTGATCTACAGCAAAACCCCGGCATACACAATCATCAACCAGGCTGTCTCTGCCTCGCGTAAATTGTCACAAAACAAAAAAATACAAGGCTTGGTCAATGCTGTGCTGCGCAATTTTCTCCGGCAAAAATCTTCTCTGCTGACACAAGCTGAGGTAAAAGAGACTGGCCGTTATTCGCATCCGCAATGGTGGATCAACAGATTACGCACGCAATATCCGCAACAATACCGCGCCATCTTGGACACGAGCAATAAACGTCCTGCAATGACTTTACGTGTCAACCAGCGCAAAATCAGTGTAACCCGCTATCAGCAGCTACTCGCAGAGCATGGCATGAAATCCACATGGATCTGGCACGGTGCTTTGCTGCTTGAAAAGCCGCTCAGTGTAGACGCATTGCCCGGATTCAATGAGGGAATGGTTTCCGTACAGGATGCAGGCGCACAATTAGCGGCACCATTGCTCGATGCTCGTCATGGCATGCGCGTGCTTGACGCCTGCGCCGCACCCGGCGGGAAAAGCACGCATTTACTGGAACTGGCAGATATATCGTTAACGGTCTTGGATCAAGATAACGCCCGGCTTGCTCGAATCGAGCAAAACCTTGAGCGCTTGAGGGTGCATGCATCACAGGTCATTTGCGGAAACGCATCCGATCCGGATACCTGGTGGGATGGAAAATTATTTGACCGTATTCTCGCCGATGTACCTTGCTCTGCTTCAGGTGTTGTATGCCGCCATCCCGATATTAAATGGCTTCGCCGTGAAACCGACCTGCAAAAATTAGCCTCGCAACAACAGATGATCCTACATGCCTTATGGCAAACTCTTGCTAGAAATGGTAAGTTGCTTTATGTAACCTGCTCCGTATTTATGGAAGAAAACAAATGGCTAATTCAACAATTTTTACAGCAACATACCGATGCACAGCCTGTATCTCTTTCCGAACCTGAACTCCAGGATGGTCAACTGCTGCCGGATAGTCGGCATGATGGTTTTTTTTATGCATTGCTGCACAAACTATAGGCTGTCATGAAATGGCGTAGATTCATCAACCTGGTTTTTATCAGCCTGCTATCCGCCGTATGTTTAGACACAGCAAGCGCTCAGCCCTACGGTAGCATTCAAGTACGCTCATTCAAGCTGACCGCAGTCGATGCCGGTTTTTCTGTCGATATCGATTCCACAATTGAATTGAACCCGACACTTGAACAGGCCCTGGAAAAAGGCATAGTACTGTATTTTGTAAACAAGTTCACGCTGGTTGAGCCCCGCTGGTACTGGTTCGATAAAGAAGTTGCGCGCATAAAAACACGAGTAGGTCTGCGTTATCACGCACTGACACGGCGCTATATTCTCAGCGATAATACTTTCTCGAGAAATTACTCGACACTCAAAGACGCACTTGTTGCATTGCAGCGACTGCGCGACCATCCATTAACAATTTATCATGAATTGAAACCCAACGTTCAGTACAACGCAACACTGAGGCTGTGGCTTGATTTGACACGTATGCCCAAACCCTTTCAAGTAGAGGCGCTTGGTTCCAGTGCCTGGAATCTGAGTTCTGACCGCTTGGAATGGCAAATGACGCTGCCCAAGCCCGATCAACCGTTTCAGCTATCTATTGAACAATGAAATATGTCTTGATCGTCGGCGCCGGACTAGGAGCCATTATGCTGTTTCTGCTGGCAACTGCCGGCGCCAACACCGACTTTTTTGAGCGACGCTACCAGCTGCTGTTAATCATTAACATTGTTTTTGTGCTGCTTTTTATCGTCGTAGTCGGATACCTTTTATGGCGCTTCATACGACGCCTTAAATCTGGCGTGTTCGGCTCAAGACTGGCGTCACGTCTGTTATTGATCTTTTCTCTAATGGCTATCCTGCCGGGAGCCCTTGTCTATACGGTTTCCGTTCAGTTTCTCGAGAAAAGTATTGAATCCTGGTTTGATGTCAAGGTTGACCGCGCACTTGAAAGCGGTCTGCACTTGGGCCAGACCATGCTGGAAAACTTACTGGAAGAATTGCAAAAAAAAGCCAAAGCAGCTGCATTATCGTTGTCCGATCCATCGGCATCTCAAGTGGCTGTGCTCAGTGAATTAACATTGCAGACGCAAATAGAAGAAGCCACTTTATTTAACCAGGAAGGCAAGGTCATTGCATTCTCAAGTGAAAATAACCTAACGTTATTCCCCGAAGTACCCAGTGGTACGGTAATGCGTCATATTAGAACGCAAAAAGCCTACAGCGCCATTGAACCGATTACTGATAAAGGCCTGTATTTGCGTGTTCTGGCACCGGTTAATGTGTTAAGCCTGGATGACGACATTCGGATCCTTCAGTTATTGCAACCGGTTCCTGAGCAGTTAGCGCGAAATGCTGAAAAGGTACAGGAAGGTTATTGGGATTACCAGGAACTCTCGCTATCGCGCCAGGGCTTGACCCGCCTGTATAGCGTAACCCTAACGCTGTCCTTGCTGTTATCACTGTTCTCCGCACTGGCAACCGCCTCTATTTTGAGCGAGAATCTGAGCTCACCACTGGGCATGCTCGCAGAAGGCACCAAGGCCATTGCACAAGGCGACTACAGCCGCCGGCATCTGGTTCAAAGCCGTGATGAACTGGGTATTCTGACCGAATCCTTCAATTTAATGACACAGCAACTTGAAGAAGCACGCGCCATAGCCCAGCATAATCAGCACGAAGTAGAGAGCGCACGCGCACATCTGGAAAGCATTCTTGCAAATTTATCGTCAGGTGTACTGGTTTTTGATGAAAACCTGACGCTGATCAAGGCCAACAGAAGTGCAGAGCAAATTCTGCAAGCACCTCTGATCAGTCTGGACGGCGCAGTCATCGACGGCTGTGTTGAAAAAGAACCGCAAGTCAGTGCATTGGTGGCAGAAATCCGGGCAGGCTTTAATTCAGGCGAAACAGGCATGTGGCAACGGCAAATAACGCGCACCAGTGATGGCAACAATCAAGTACTGTTATTGCGCGGCACACGCTTACCAGCCATATCCGGCGGCGGCGGTGTCGTTGTATTTGACGATATCACAAGTCTGTTGCAAGTGCAGCGCGCTGTCGCCTGGAGCGAAATCGCGCGGCGGCTTGCGCATGAAATCAAGAATCCGTTAACCCCCATTCAGCTCTCTGCGGAACGGTTGGAACACAAACTGACTGAAAAACTGAATGAGCAGGACGCTTTGATTCTACAGCGTTCAATTGAAACCATCGTCAACCAGGTGGAAGCGCTAAAACGCATGGTTAACGAATTTAGCCAGTATGCCCGCGCACCAGCGCTCGAAATGCGCAAGCTTGACATCAATCAGCTGGTCAGAGAAATCCTGTCACTGTATGACTCCAGTAACATCACCCGCAAAAAGCATGCACATATTCATATCAAACGAAAACTCGCAGACCATCTGCCGGCTATTCTTGGAGACTCTGCGCAATTACGCCAAGTGCTTCACAATCTGTTACTCAACGCACAAGATGCGCTGAATGGAACCGAGCAGCCTGTTATTGAAATTGAAACCGAAGCAGCACCAGATGGTATAAAGTTATCTATTCGGGATAATGGATGCGGCTTCTCTGATGAAGTCAGATCGCGGGTTTTTGAACCATATGTAACCACCAAGCCAAAAGGCACGGGACTGGGTTTGCCGATCGTCAAGAAAATTGTTGAAGAACATTCGGGTACGATTCACATTGAAAACTTGAAGCCGCATGGCGCTCAGGTCATTATTACCCTGCCGGCATCTTAAAATTTAACGTCACTTGGCTAGAGACTGAGTATAAAATAACGATGATGACAAATAATACAATATTGATAGTAGATGACGAGATTGGGATACGCGAACTGCTATCGGAAATTTTACGGGATGAAGGCTATCGCGTCGCATTGGCCGAGAATGCAGAACAAGCGCGCCTATGGCGTAACCAAACACGGCCAGACTTGGTGTTACTGGATATCTGGATGCCCGACACAGACGGTATAACGCTACTCAAAGACTGGGCCAGCAATGGCATGTTGACCATGCCGGTCATCATGATGTCAGGTCATGGCACTATCGATACTGCAGTCGAGGCAACACGTATTGGCGCGTTCGGATACCTGGAAAAACCCATTCCCCTCAAAAAATTGCTTAGCACCGTCGGTAAGGCGATGCGCGGCAGTCAGAATAAACAGCAAACGGCGCTATCACTGGCAAGTCTGGGCAAAGGTGCACTGATTGTCGATCTGAAAAAAAAATTGGAAAAAGTCGCTAACCTGAAAACACCCTTGCTGCTGATGGGTGAACCAGGCGTAGGCATGGAGATTTGCGCGCATTTCCTGCACCGCCCCAATACTCCCTGGATGGAACCGGAATCACTGGCAATATTAGCCGAAAAGCCCCTGGATTTGCTGGAACAGGCCAAAGACGGATTGCTATTTCTGAAAGACATTGGCGAAATCAATAAGTTGGCACAAAAAGGTCTGCTGCTGCTATTGAGTAAACTGGATAAATACAACGTACGCTTAGTCTGCGCGACGTCGCAACCACTAGCCGAATTGGCGGCGCAGAGCAGTTACAATACCAAGTTATACGAATCACTCAGCGGACTGACTATCGGGGTGCCGTCACTGCGTGCGCACCGCGAAGACATTCCCGACCTGGCCAACCAGATCCTGTCTGGTTTTGCAGAATCCGGTGAAGTTTCTCCGGTATTGCAATTCAGTACAGCAGCGCTTAATTGTCTGCGCAATTATGACTGGCCAGGTAATCTGACGCAATTGACAGGCGTAGTACATTCTTTGGCATTGACCTGTACAGGTGATGAGGTTACCGCGGATATGGTTCAACAGGCCATGGTTTTTCCTGAGTCGACTACGTCGTCCTCATCAGC
The DNA here is from genome assembly GCA_024235755.1 of Burkholderiales bacterium. Taxonomy (GTDB): domain Bacteria; phylum Pseudomonadota; class Gammaproteobacteria; order Burkholderiales; family Nitrosomonadaceae; genus Nitrosomonas. Next base: position 112,061 of record JACKLV010000011.1, read on the forward strand.
GCCTGATATTCCGTTTGATTTATCTTTACGGGAAGCGCGCGATCTGTTTGAGAAAACCTATTTTGAAAGACTAATCGAAGAAGAAAACGGCAATATGACACGCGTTGCCGAACGTGCAGGACTGGAACGCACACATTTGTACCGGAAGATCAAACTGCTCGGTATCAAACTCAGGGGAAATTAAGCCCCGTCACAAAACTTTATTTTGACTGAATCGGCATAGGGGCGGCCAGTATACCTGACCGGGCCCCTGCCACACCACCCGGCATGCGGGTCCGCACCGGGCGGTTCGAGAAGTTGAGGTCATGATGAGAGCCGGGGTAGTCCTAGACGATCAAAGTAGCTGATCGTCAGTACACTATTCAGCAATTTCGCACTATTACGCCACCAACATCTCGAGTTAGCGGCTATGCGTTGTGCCACATGCTTCGACGCACCCAATGCAATGAGCTCTCGAAACATGGTCTTACCCCGTTTCCACTGTTTCAGCTGTATTGCCCGTAACCGATGGCGTAACCATTCGTCCAGCCGACGCCAGATTCCCGGTGTCTGTGCCAAACCAAAGTAGCTTTTCCATCCCAACAGGTAACTTCTCAAGCGTCCAATAACGTCTGACAGTGATTGGCCATAACTACGTCGGGTCAGCTGCCTGACTCGATGTTTGAAGGTCGCCATCGCTTTATCAGCCACACGTCGCTTGATCTGTCTCTTTGACCCTACCCAGAAACTGTAGCCCAGAAATTTGCGTCCCATGACACTGCCTACTGCACTTTTACTTTCGTTTACCTTCAGTTTCAGTCTGTCATAGTATCGCCTGAGCAGTTGCATGACCCGCTGACCTGCCTGATTACTGCCAACATAAACATTGCAGTCATCAGCATAACGCACAAAACAGTGGCCACGCTTTTCGAGTTCCTGATCCACTTCATCCAACAGGATATTGGCCAGCAGCGGACTCAACGGCCCACCTTGTGGCGTGCCTTGATACCGTTCCTGCACCACACCATGACTCATGATACCCGCATTCAGATAAGCACGGATCAAACGGATAATTGCCTGATCATCGATGCGCTTGCTGATTCGGTCGATCAAAATGTCATGGTTCACCCGGTCGAAGAATTTCTCCAGATCAACATCGACCACAATACGCTTACCAGACTGTACGTAAGACTGCGCCTTTAACACCGCATCCTGCGCACGTCGTCCAGGGCGAAATCCGTAGCTATGTTCACTGAAACCCGGATCAATTCTGGGTTGGAGGACTTGCAATAAAGACTGCTGGATCAGCCGGTCCAGCACCGTCGGAATGCTCAGCTCGCGCTGACCTCCGTTCGGCTTGGGTATCGTCACCCGCCGCACCGGGCTGGGACGATACTTACCCTGCTTTAGCTGTTGACGAATCTTCGGCCATTCGGTTTTGAGCAACTCAGCTGTTTGCTGGATATCCAGTCCATCAGCACCCGCTGCTCCTTTGTTGGCTTTGACCCGCTTCCAGGCTTGTTGCAGATTTACTCTCGTCAGCATCGCTTTAAGCAACGCTGACCCTGTGCCTTCGATTTCACATTGCGGGCCGCAGGCTTCATCACGAACAAGATCACCACCGGCTTCACCGATGACTACGCTTAGTCGCTTTGCTTTTACAAACTTCTGATGCATGGCCTTTGACATCAATGGATTCTCTGACACTCCTTCCCGTTCGGCCCTTTGCCTCGCGGCTACTATGGCCTCTGCTGACTTCTCGCTCCGGTTTTTTTTCCGTCGCCCTTTCAGGCATAAGGCAAGATCTCCCCAGGTAAGAACGCACTCCTTCACTGCACAACCGCCGGATCTACGCTGCTTCGCCTTGATCACAAAAGCTTCATGGTTTATGGCCCACTCGCCCTGCTCGGCAGCGCCTTCTATCCGATTCTTGTTCATCGGCTCGCAGATTCGATCCACGCTTCCTTCCCACAATCAGTCACCTTCATGCAGTTGCGCTTCACTTCGTTCGCTGTAATCAACTTACGGTGGGACTTGCACCCACAAGAGTGCGCCCATGCTGGGCGCACCATAAAAAAGCACGCCGATACGGCGTGCTTTTTTACGTTACCCAGAGATCAATTACAGCAACGGAATAATCATCAATGCCACAATATTGATAATCTTGATCAATGGATTGATTGCCGGACCGGCGGTATCCTTATACGGATCACCCACGGTATCACCTGTGACAGAGGCTTTATGCGCCTCGCTGTTCTTGCCGCCAAAATTACCATCCTCAATATGCTTCTTGGCATTGTCCCAGGCACCGCCACCGGCCGTCATGGAAATTGCAACAAACAGACCAGTCACAATAGAACCCATCAACACACCGCCAAGCGCCTGAGGCCCAAGCAGTACGCCGACTAACAGTGGCACCAAAACTGGTAAGAGCGATGGAATCATCATTTCTTTAATCGCCGCTTTAGTCAACATATCGACTGCACGCGAATAATCCGGTCTGGCCGTACCATCCATGATACCTGGAATTTCATTGAACTGACGGCGCACTTCGATCACCACTGAGCTGGCAGCGCGCCCCACCGCTTCCATCGACATGGCGCCAAACAGGTAAGGAACCAATCCACCAATGAACAAGCCGATGATGACCATGTGATTAGATAAGTCAAATGTCAGCATATGACCTGCTTTCTCCAATCCGTGCGTATAATCCGCAAACAACACCAAGGCTGCAAGACCGGCTGAGCCAATTGCATAACCTTTGGTCACTGCTTTTGTTGTATTTCCAACCGCGTCAAGTGGATCGGTAATCGCACGTACAGACTCAGGCATTTCCGCCATTTCTGCGATACCGCCAGCATTATCGGTAATCGGGCCATAAGCATCCAATGCCACGATAATACCCGTCATTGACAGCATTGCGGTTGCTGCAATAGCAATACCATACAGACCGGCCAGCGAGTAAGCCAGCAAAATGCTCAGGCAGACCGCCAAAACCGGTGCAGCGGTTGCACGCATAGAAACACCCAGGCCAGCAATAATATTGGTAGCATGCCCGGTAGTAGAAGCTTCGGCGATATGTTGTACCGGTGGATAGTCGGTTGACGTGTAATATTCTGTAATCACGACCATCGCACCCGTCAGCAACAAGCCAATTGCAGCAGCCAGATAAACACGCATTACCAGAGCGCCACCGGCAACCTCAACACCCGAGACTTCAAGCGACATATCCGCCATAAACCAGACGGTCACAGGCAAATAGGCGAGCAGCGCAATACCACCAGCAACGATCAGTCCGCGATACAATGCTTTCATGATTGTTCCGCCTTCCTGCATTTTGACGTAGTAGCAGCCGATAATTGATGCAATGATAGAAACCGCACCCAGCATGAGCGGATAAACCACCGCACTCATTTCGTTATTCAAAAAGAGCAATGCACCTAACAGCATGGTCGCGATAATTGTCACTGCATAGGTTTCAAACAAGTCAGCAGCCATACCCGCGCAATCGCCAACGTTATCACCGACGTTATCGGCAATCACTGCAGGGTTACGTGGATCATCTTCAGGAATGCCTGCTTCAACCTTACCAACTAGATCCGCACCAACGTCAGCGCCTTTGGTAAAAATACCGCCACCCAAACGCGCAAAAATAGAAATCAGCGAACCGCCAAAAGCGAAACCAATTAAAGGTTTAATTACATCACTGACCGCGGCGTCAGGATCCGCGCCGTCAAACAGCCAAGCACTGTAACCGGCAACTCCCAGCAGGCCCAGACCAACAACCAGCATACCCGTGACCGCACCGCCACGAAATGCGATTGCAAGCGCCTCATTCAAACCGGTACGGGCTGCTTCCGCTGTACGCACGTTGGAATGAACTGAAACATTCATTCCGAGATATCCGGCCGCTCCGGATAAAATGGCGCCCAGCGCAAAACCGATTGCGGTATCCCATGTCAATGCCAGACCAATAGCCAGAAACAGAATCAACCCCACAATACCGATGGTTGTATATTGACGATTGAGATATGCCGAAGCGCCCTCCTGTACTGCAGAGGCAATTTCCTGCATGCGTGAATTACCGGTAGACTGGACGTAAATCCCCCTGATCCATATGCCACTGTATATCAGGGCCAGAATCCCACTACCAATTGCGATAATTAAACCGTTAGACATAAAGAACTCCACTTAAAGTCAGACCATTCAAAATCATACGTAGAATTTCGGCCTAATAATTCCACATAATTAAACACTTGTCCAAAATCCTGACGCAAAATACACATAGTTTTTAAGCACGTGTTGTTTAAATGCATCTTTTTGCCGCCTAGATTTCAAACCCTTCCAGTTTCTTCTCAATTGCCACATTTTTTAGTCGCACATAATCCGGCAGACCGTTTTTGTATGGCGGATAATCCTCACCTTCTATCAGCGGTGAAAGATATTCGCGGCAAGCTTCGCTGATACCAAAACCATCCTCACTGATATATTCAGCCGGCATCATTTTTTCAACATTTGCGACATTTGCCAACTGCGCCATGCCAACCTTCCAGCTATAAGGCGAATTGGAAACCCGTTCAATTGTCGGCATCACAGAATTATGACCGGCAATTGCGTATTCAACAGCCGCTTTACCCATAGCATAAGCTTGTTCAACATCGGTTTTCGATGCAACATGACGGGCGGCGCGTTGCAGATAATCAGCCACGCCCCAGTGATATTTCAAGCCCAATCCTTCTTTGACAATGCTTGCAACAACCGGAGCCACACCACCTAACTGTGCATGACCAAACGCATCACGCAATCCCTGATCAGCTAAAAATTTACCGTCTGGTCCTTGAACACCTTCAGACACAACCACAGAACAATAACCGTATTCCTTGACATAACTGTCGACTTTGGCAAGAAACTTCGCTTTATCGAACGTTATCTCCGGGAACAGAATCACGATCGGAATTTCGCAATCCTTGCTCGATGCCAGACCGCCTGCCGCAGCAATCCAGCCTGCATGCCGTCCCATGACTTCCAGTACAAAAACCTTGGTGGATGTTTTAGCCATGCTGGCCACATCAAAACTGGCTTCGCGCGTAGATACCGCAATATATTTTGCGACCGAACCAAAACCCGGACAACAGTCGGTTATCGGCAAATCGTTATCGACGGTTTTGGGCACGTGGATCGCCTGAATCGGATAACCCAGTGTATCGGAAATTTGGGATACCTTGAGACAAGTATCCGCAGAATCACCGCCACCATTGTAAAAAAAGTACCCGATATTGTGCGCCTTGAACACTTCGATCAAACGTTCATATTCACGGCGGTTCTGCTCAATGCTTTTCAGCTTGTATCGGCATGAGCCGAATCCACCCGATGGCGTATGACGTAGCGCTGCAATTGCTTCGGCCGAATCTGCACTGGTATCGATCAAATCTTCGGTCAGCGCACCGATAATGCCGTTGCGACCTGCATATACATTACCGATTTTATCGGGATGCTGACGCGCAGTTTCGATGACGCCGGCTGCCGAAGCGTTAATTACAGCCGTCACGCCACCAGATTGAGCATAAAATGCATTTTTTATGGACATAACTCTATTTCTCCTGATTGATCAACTCGTAAGCAAAACCCTACTGTCAAAAGATACAATCCTTTATTAAAACTACAGATATACAAAAGTCTTATACAACCACTATGACTTGTATAATGTTGCTGTGTTGTTTTCTGAAAGCGATGCGATAAAACAATGATGTCAGGCGTATGGCAGTTATTGTTTCAAAGCTGCCAGAATTCTGTCACGAATTTCTTCAACGTTCCCGACACCTGCAACCTTGATATAACGGGGAGCATCAACAGTGCCTTCCTCAGACCAGCTAGAATAATAAGCAATCAGCGGTTCCGTCTGTTCATGGTAAACCGCCAGTCTTTTCCTGACAGTCTCTTCCTTATCGTCATCTCGTTGTATCAATGGTTCACCGGTTATATCGTCGAAATTCTCAACTTTTGGCGGATTGAAAATGACATGATAAGTACGACCCGAGGCGGGATGAACTCTGCGGCCGGACATGCGGCGAATGATTTCGTCATCTGCAACGTCAATTTCAACCACACGATCAATCCGCACACCCGCCGCTTTCATGGCATCCGCCTGCGGAATGGTACGTGGAAAACCGTCAAACAAAAAGCCATTGGCGCAATCTGGCTCGGCAATACGTTCCTTGACCAGGTTAATGATAATATCGTCCGACACCAGGCCACCGGCTTCCATGATCTTTTTTGCCATCATGCCTAATTCAGTTCCTGCCTTGACGGCATTGCGCAGCATATCGCCGGTTGAAATCTGCGGAATGCCGAAATGTTCCTTGATATAATTGGCCTGCGTTCCTTTGCCAGCGCCAGGACCGCCTAATAATATGACTCGGATAACTGTTCTCCCTATTTCTTTTGTCAGTATGTTCTGCGATAAATGCGTATCATTGACAGCTGGAAAGCAAATTCAATACGCTATCTCAAAAATTCCGGTCGACATTATAGCTTAGGCTGGCAAGATACTCGAGACTTGTTTTATTTTAGGATCAAAAAAATTAAATAAAAGCTGCTTGAAAACAACAAGCTTCAACAGGCAAACTTGAGTATGCGATAATTTGCCGATTCATTACAGGAAAAAACATGGACGAAAACAGAAGCAAAGCACTCGCCGTAGCATTGTCCCAGATTGAAAAACAGTTTGGCAAAGGTTCGATCATGCGCATGGGCGACAACGATGTCGCCAATGATATCCAGGTGGTGTCCACCGGTTCGCTGAGTCTTGATATCGCCTTGGGCGTTGGCGGCTTGCCGCGGGGCCGCGTCATAGAAATATATGGCCCGGAATCGTCGGGTAAAACGACGCTTACCCTGCAGGTAATTGCCGAAATGCAGAAGCTCGGTGGAACCGCGGCTTTCATCGATGCGGAACATGCGTTGGATCCGCACTATGCAAAAAAAATCGGCGTCAACGTTCAGGAGCTTTTGATCTCGCAGCCTGACAACGGCGAGCAGGCGCTGGAAATTGCGGACATGCTGGTTCGTTCCGGTTCAATCGATATAGTCGTCATCGACTCTGTCGCCGCGCTTACGCCGCGTGCTGAAATCGAGGGTGAAATGGGCGATCCGCAAATGGGTTTGCAGGCCAGGCTAATGTCTCAGGCGCTCAGAAAGCTAACCGCCAACATTAAACGCAGCAACACCATGGTGATTTTCATCAACCAGATACGCATGAAAATCGGTGTCATTTTCGGCAATCCTGAAACCACAACGGGCGGCAACGCGTTGAAATTCTACGCATCCGTCCGGCTCGAAATCCGCCGCACCGGCGCTATCAAAAAAGGCGAGGAAACCATCGGTAACGAAACGCGCGTGAAGGTGGTCAAAAACAAGGTCGCCCCGCCTTTTAAACAGGCTGAATTCGATATTCTCTACGGCGAAGGGATTTCCCGCGAAAGCGAAATCATCGAACTGGGCGTGCAGCATAAATTAATCGATAAAGCGGGTGCCTGGTATTCCTACAAAGGCGACAAAATCGGCCAGGGTAAAGACAACGTGCGCGAATACCTCAAAGAACACCACGAAATCGCGCAGGAAGTCGAACAGAAAATCCGCGAAGCGGTCGGCATTTTCAATCCCGGCAGTTCACCTCAGACACCCAAAGACACAGAATAATGATGGCGCCGGACAGCAATACACTGAAGCTTGAAACACGCGCACTGCGCTACCTGGCACGGCGCGAATATTCCCGGCGCGAGCTGGAAAAAAAATTATCTGTCCATGAACAATCACCGCAGGTGTTGTCTGATCTGCTCGACCAGCTTGAACAACAGGGTTTTCTGTCCACCGAACGTTTTGCCGAACAAACCAGCCGGACACGCCGGCCCCGGTTCGGCAGCCAGCGCATCGTGCACGAACTCAAAGAAAAAGGCGTCGATACGGCGCACATTGCCGGTTTGCTGCCTGACCTAAAAGAAACCGATCTCGAAACTGCCCGGCAAATCTGGCAAAAAAAATTCGGCACACCGCCCGCCGACATTAAAGAACGCGGCAGGCAGATGCGCTTTCTGACAAACCGGGGTTTTCCATCGGACATTATCCGCGCAGTATTGTTACAGGCTGAAAAGGAGGCACAATGAAATTGATGACTCCTGTAATCACAATCGGATTTTTTCTGCTGTGGGTACTGAGCGCGTCAGCGCATGCCGGCAGCATCACGGCGATTCATGAAATCAATGCCTCGCCGGCCAGTTTTGACGGCAGGACGGTCACGCTCAGAGGCGTCACCAAAGACCCGACGCGCATTCCCGTTATCGATTTAAAAGCCTATGTACTGGAAGATGATACCGGCGAAATTATTATACTCACCGGTGACAACTTGCCTGAAATGGGCAAAACAATCACGGTGCGCGTGCGCATCGATAACCTCGCAATAATCAAAGGCGAGGCACTGGGCACGACAGTTGTGGAATTGCAACGACAAGAATAATCATACTACCGATGAAAAGCAGCGAAATACGACAAAAATTTCTGGATTTTTTTGAAGCGCACGGCCACACCGTTGTCGCTTCCAGCCCGTTGGTGCCCGCTAACGATCCGACATTACTGTTTACCAACGCAGGCATGGTGCAATTCAAGGATGTATTTCTGGGCCAGGATCAGAGAAGCTACACGCGCGCCGCCAGTTCGCAGCGTTGCGTACGCGCCGGCGGAAAACACAACGATCTGGAAAATGTCGGTTACACGGCACGGCACCATACCTTCTTTGAAATGCTCGGCAATTTCAGTTTCGGCGATTATTTCAAACGCAACGCGATTCAATTCGCCTGGGAATTTCTGACCGGCACACTCAACATCCCGCAGGAAAAACTCTGGGTCACTGTCTACGCCGAAGATGACGAAGCCGCCGATATCTGGCTCAACGAAATCGGCTTGAATCCCGCGCGGTTCGTACGCATCGACACCATGGACAACTTCTGGCAGATGGGCGATACCGGCCCCTGCGGACCCTGTTCCGAAATATTTTACGATCACGGCCCCGATGTCGCGGGCGGCCCGCCCGGTTCCGCCGACGCGGAAGGCGACCGCTACATCGAAATCTGGAATCTGGTGTTCATGCAGTTTAACCGGGACAGCGGCGGCGAACTGCATCCACTACCCAAACCGTCGGTCGACACCGGCATGGGGCTGGAACGCATTTCCGCCGTCATGCAGCAGGTACACAGCAATTATGACATCGACTTGTTTCAGGATCTGATCAAAGCCGCCGCACGCGTCACCAACACGAAGAACCTGGAAGACAACTCGCTCAAGGTCATCGCCGATCATATCCGCGCCTGCGCGTTTTTGATTACCGACGGCGTGATTCCCAGCAGTGAAGGCCGCGGTTATGTATTGCGGCGCATTATCCGCCGCGCCATCCGGCACGGCTACCGCCTGGGCCAGAATGAACCGTTTTTTTACCGGCTGGTAACCGATCTGAGCAACGTCATGGGCGAAGCCTACCCCGAACTGCCTGCTGCTAAAGAACGCGTTGCCGGCGTTTTGCGGCAGGAAGAAGAACGGTTTGCCGAAACGTTGGAACACGGCATGCAAGTGCTTGAAGGCGCGCTCAGCAAAAAAATTAACGTGCTTGACGGTGAAACGGCGTTCCGCCTATACGACACCTTCGGCTTTCCGCTCGATCTGACCGCCGACATCGCCCGCGAACGCGGCATCAGCGTCGACAACGCAGGTTTCGAAAAAGCCATGACGCGGCAGCGCGAGCAGGCGCGTGCGGCCAACAAGTTCACCATGACCGAAGGGCTTGCCTACAGCGGCGATCAAACCGTATTTCACGGCTACGATGCGCTGCAGCACGAAGGCAAAATTCTGGCCATCTACAAAGAAGGCACGCCGGTCGATTTTATCGAAGCCGGCGACGAAGCGGTGATCGTGCTCGATCACACCCCTTTTTATGCCGAATCCGGCGGACAGGTTGGCGACAGCGGCGAACTCATGACTGCAAATGGCATCTTTGCCGTCACTGACACACAAAAAATCCAGGCCGACGTATTCGGCCATAAAGGCCTGCTGCAAAGCGGCCGGTTGGTCGTCAAGGATTCCGTTCAGGCCCGTGTCAATCCGCTCACACGCGCCAGCACCGCCAACAACCACTCCGCCACGCACCTACTGCATGCCGCGCTGCGCAAGGTGCTCGGCAACCATGTAACGCAAAAAGGCTCGCTGGTCGACTCCAGCCGGTTGCGTTTCGATTTTTCACACAATGCACCGCTGACTACCGACGAAATCCGCGAAGTCGAACGGTTGGTCAATGAACAAATCCGCCATAACTGGCCCGTCACCGCCGACCATATGAAATACGACGAAGCCGTCAAACAAGGCGCGATGGCATTGTTCGGCGAGAAATACGCCGACGTGGTGCGCGTCATCGGCATGGGCGATTTCTCCACCGAGCTGTGCGGCGGCACGCATGTCGCGCAAATCGGCCAGATCGGTTTTTTCAAAATCATTGGTGAGACCGGCATTGCCGCAGGCATCCGCCGTGTTGAAGCGGTAACCGGCAAGGGTGCCGTCGATTACGTGCAGCAACGCGAAGCACAACTGCAAACCATCGCACACACGCTCAAAACCAATCCACAGGAAATCAACCAAAAAATCAGCCAGATTATCGACAACGTCAAACAGACTGAAAAAGAACTCGCCCAGCTCAAAGCCAAACTGGCCGGATACCAAAGTACCGATCTTGTCGATCAGGCGCGTGACATAAAAGGCGTCAAAGTGCTCACTGCCAACCTCGAAGGCGCCAACGCCAAATCGCTGCGCGAGACACTGGATAAACTCAAAGACAAACTCAAGCCCTGCATTATCGTGCTGGCCACCGTTGAAGCCGGCAAGGTCGCCCTGATTGCGGGCGTGAGCGACGATCTCACCAAACAAGTCAAAGCCGGCGAACTCGTCAACTTTGTCGCACAACAGGTCGGCGGCAAAGGCGGCGGCCGGCCGGACATGGCGCAGGCTGGGGGTACGCAGCCGGATGGATTGCCTGCGGCGTTGGAGAGTGTTGCTAGTTGGATAGAAGATAAGCTATAAGAGGCATAAAAGACTGGAGATAAAAACCCATGAAATCAATCACAGCGTCAGATATCGCTGAAATGTCGTTAGAGCAGCGCATTCAACTGGTTGAAGATATTTGGGATTCAATCGCGGAAATTCCTGAAGCCGTTGAAATACCATCGTGGCACAAGCAGGAATTGGAAAAAAGACTCACAGCCTATCATGCAGATCCTGCTGAAGGATCGCCGTGGCGGGATGTTAAAAAAAGAATCTTAGGATGAACTCACTGTGCTCATACTTCGGAAAGAAGCAGAGCAGGATATTGTTGTAATTGGCGCTCTTCATCACAGACGGAATCCACTGGTTGGGCAGGCAAGAAAATAAGTGACAAATTCCTAGAATCACAGAAATATTCAGCCGGATCGGTTCTTACGGTGCTGAAAAGAGTAGTCGGTTGGATAAAGAGGAAAATTTGAATGTTGAATGTGGCGTAATAACCAACGGGTATTATTGCACCGTTCTACCCTGCTGCCTGGAGGGAAAGTTTGAACATTGTTTTACACAGTCCAATCGAGTTATACCGCTGAAACATTGCCGCTAAATGCCAGTCCATGAAATTTGAACGAATCATCACCATTATCACCAATCTCGCCGTAGTATCCGGCATGGTGCTGGTGGTATTCGAACTGCAGCAAAACCGTGAAGCGATTCAAATCGCGCATCAGTTATCTCTTGCAGGATTAATGAGCCAGATCAACCTGGCCGTGGCATCGGATCATGAACTGGCAGGCCTGATCGCCCGGGCAAAGTATAACGACACGAAAGACTTCAGCCCCGCAGACACCGAACGGGTCAAACACTGGACACTGGCAATCCTCGAACCACGCATCAGCTCGTATCATCTCAGAAGCAGTGAATTCGTGGTCATGGAAGACTGGTGCAATCTCATGCGCGACTATACCGACCTCTACCGGCACCCATATTTCGGCGCTATCGTAAAATCAGACCTTAGTTACGCGGACGCCATCGCGGCGGATATCGAAAACCGGTGTGCGGGAAATAATTGATACTGACCGGTAACCATGAACACAAATGGTACCAGAACACAAATGGTACCAGGTCTTGCATTAATACATTCTCAGATAATCGTCAGGTCTATATTATTGATTCGGCCAATTAAAGTTTTAACTACACGACAGAAAGGAAAATTTGAATGTTGTTTTGCAAGACGTGCTCCCTTGTGCTTCGTGCGCTTTAGCAAGCTTGTTCAGGCGATTAATAATTCTGATCGCGAGCTTATTGTCTGTCGGATAGGTGATGTTCTTCTCTTGCACCGTCGTGTCAATATGAACCGTGTCTTCCAGCGCCATCTTGCCATGCAAACCAACGCTCATCTGAAAAATGCGCTCAATACCCTCAGCGCCAATGCGTTTGCGAAAATGCACCAGTTCCGTGCTATGGCAAGGCAGTTTCCGCTGGAATTCTTGCATGCAGCAAAAAGCCTGGTAGTAAGACATCAACACCGATTTACCCAAAATTCCGGCAAGTTTTGCATACCGATTGACAGTGCTAAGATAACAATCTACATGGCTATTGTGATTGGCATCAAAGTAGTCACTGCTGTGGCAATCAATATGTAAACAGGAATACCGATGGTCACGTTGTATGTAAATGTTAATCCAAGTGAAGCTGCCAACGGCAATGTGGGGCTTGATTCAGGTATGGCAATACGCTGAATGGCCGGCACAGCGATATAAGAAGCCGCAGCACACAATACTGCAAAAAGCACGTAAGTGCCTAGTTCGAAAGTATGTCCGAGCATCATACTGTACCCATGAGCGATCAGAATGCCAATTGTTGCAAATACATTAGGCGCAAGCAATCCGAATGCTATAAAGCCTTTCCCACCAAGTCGTAAATCCTTGAGTTCTTTGCAAGCTGCCATACCCATTTCCAAAAGAAAAAGGCATAAAACACCTTGAAATAAAACAACAAAAAAACTGTCATTAGCTTCAGTAACTTCTACGCCCTGTAATCTGGAAATGAATCCAATTACGATACCGCCAAACAATAAGAAAATACCAGGATTAAGGAAAATTTCATGTAACACTTTTTTACTGATCATTTTCTGAGAATGGCCATCTTGTGTTTCAGTAATCCTGACGGATGCAGGATCATATCCAGGTTCTCCTGGCATATTTCCTTTTTCGTCCATTTGTCCTGAATAACGAATCCGGGAAACCAGATAAATTGCCACAAGACAACCCGGAATCTCCATAACGGCCAGCAAGACCGGCATATATGCTGCAAATGCGATATTGGCAGTGACAAGCACACCCATACACGTTAAAAATGTTCCGGCTGAATCAGACCCGTAGTAGCCCGCAACGACAGCAGTATCAATTCGCCTTAACTTGGTCACTTGTCGAAGCGCGAAATAAGCGACTATACCGATAAAGGCATTCGTGAAAAAGCCAATTACCATAAATCCAAGCGCAATCGTAAGATCGTTCATCGAAAGTTCTGCCAGTTCTTCACCACCATGCCAACCAATCGCGATGAGAAGATAAATTGTAATCGCTTTATATAGCGCGGAAGGATATTCAAGCGGTACTTTTAATAGGGTTATCAAAAAACCCAGATAAAAAAACAACAGCAAAGGCTTGAACAGGTTATGCGTGAAATTAAAAATAAACTCTTCTAGCACTTCATTGCCTCCTTGCTAGTAGTACACTAAGTTTGGTTTATGGATCCAAAAGAGGGACGAAATAACCACACATCACTCAAACTATGCCTTCGGGATTTGCTCGTCGTCTTGACTAAATTCTTGACTTCAATCAAAAAAGCTCCTGATACTAATACTCTATCCATAATAATCGCTTTAGTGTGAAAAAAATGTTAAGAAATATGTACTACGCGGTAAATAAAACTTAAAAAATACTTGATAGAAAAGATGGTACCAGGTCTTGCATTAATACATTTTTATATTCGTCAGGTCTATATTAGTAGACTATAATTCTAGACCTGAACACTCCGCGGCACAGCCGAATCGATTGCCTGCTGCGCAGGAGAGTGTTGCGAGCTAGGTAAAGGAGAACAATTTGAATGTTGTTTTACAAGACGCGACCCCTTTTGCAAACTGCCTGCTCCACTGCTGTTCCAAACCCAGCGCGATGGCATAGGGCAGGATGCGTTCGAATAATTCCGGTATTTTACCTCCGGTATATTTAAACTCGAACCCACGTTTATCGGCGATTTCAATAAACCGTTTGTACTAACGGGCGACCCATGTACATGCAGACTGATTATCTACGCCGTCTTGCTACAATATGGATAAGCCAGGCAACGGCCCCCGTAATTGCGATGCCGGCAAACAGCCATGTCTCGTAATGCTGAATATCGCCGATGACCCGTTCCAATGTATGGCCGAACAGATATCCCATGACGCCGAAAGTAGTAGTCCAGATGAATGCACCCAGCAGATTCAAGATCAGAAACTGAATGGGTGGCACTTTCCCGGCACCGAGCAACAGCGGCGTTACCGTTCGCATGCCATACAGAAACCTGAATCCGAGTATGAGAAGTATCCGGTGCCTGCTCAGCAATGCCAGGGCTTTCCCCGATCTGTTTTTCAAGCCAGGGTTTTTCTCAAGGAAACGCTCGCCTTTCAGTTCGCCGAGGTAATACAGAATCTGGCCGTTCAACGATGTTGCGACAAACGCAATGACAAGCACCCAGCTCAAATCGAGATAACCCCGGTGAGCCGAAAAACCGCCGAGAAACAAAACAGTTTCTCCTTCCAGGAAAGTGCCTATTGCAATGGCAAAGTATCCGTACGTTGAGATTAATTCTTCCAGCGACATGATGTTTTAAGACCGGCTAATTCACCCACATTATTGCGGCGCGACATTTGCGCTCTCTCATGCCAATACGATGATAAACTAAAGTGCATTTATGAGTGGCTCAAGGTGTGATCCTGTCGCGGCTTCCGGCATAAGGCAGGATACATGTTTTCGTTGTTCTCAGTTAAGGATTGCATAATGACTACAGATAATCAATTGAAAATCCCGCTGCCTTCCAAATGGCTTAAAGTTTTCGGCATCGTTTTCATTATCGGGGGAATTGCCGCCCTGATTGTTCCCGCAATAGCGGGGATCGCAATGGAGTTGTTGCTCGGATGGTTATTTTTTGCAGGCGGCTGTATTCAACTGGCATCAGTGATCAGCACGCGTGAAGATGAGTCGTTCTGGTTCAAACTGATGTGGGCGGTTCTTTTTGTATTCGTTGGCTTGTGGCTGCTGCTGCGCCCGATCGAAGGCACGCAAGCCTTGGCGCTGGTTATAGGCATGCTGTTTTTCGTCGAAGCAATATTGAAAGCCGTGTTTTTCTGGCAACGGCGCGGGGCGTCCAGAATTGGCTGGATACTGGTTAGCGGCATCTTGTCTTTCATCATCGCGCTGGTTGTGTTGAACGGCTGGCCGGAACAGTCCGCAATGTTACTGGGCATACTTGTCGGATTTAATCTGCTGACAAACGGCGCAGTGGTTTTACTGCTGGGTTTCAGTATGACGGCTGATGACAAGGCCGGGCAGGATAAGCAAGAAGATACCTGAAGATACCTGGTCTTGCAATACGACAAATGATAACTCAGTTTTTAGTCCCGTGGAACTGGAACTCTAAACTTTAGTTTTATGTACTTTCTTCAATAAGCCGATCCCAGCATATGCCATAACAATGGAGACACATGGGTTCAACAAATTCAACAATGCATACGGTGCATATTCGAGTGTCGCAACGCCCAACGTTGCAGCGTAAAAAGTGCCCGTAGTCGTCCACGGAATCAGCGCGGTTGTCTGCGTTGCGCCTTCTTCCACCGAACGGGATAATACGGCTCTGTCTACGCCTTTTTCCTCATAAAAGCCTTTGAATAACTGACTGTTCAGAATAATCGATATGTATGCTTCTCCCATGGCAAGATTGCTAGCAAATCCCGCAGCAATGGTTGTTGCAATCAGCGTGCCGATGCGCCTGATATGCACGATGATATTTATCAACAAGACTCGCAGAAAACCGGCATGATGCAATATGCCGCCTAATGCCAGCGCCATAACAGACAACAATAGTGTCCAGGCCATGCTGTACATACCGCCCCGCCCAAGCAACATATCCAGATTTTCAATACCCGTTGTACCCTCGGAGTTCAACCAGAGCGCATTTAACACATCAATGCCATTTTTTCCCTGGTATACAATTGCAATCAGCATGGCGACTAAAATACTGATGGACATACTGACCTCCGGTGCATATCGTTTTATGCTTAAACCAAGCATGACCATTAGCGGCAATAGCGTAATCAATGGATTTAGCTGGTAGACACTCCCTAACGCCAGCCTAATAGTGTCGCTCACTGTTTCAACATGCATACCGTTCAGCTGTAGCTGTGTATTGGAATATTGCAACCCGATCATTATGAACAAACACAGCACAATCAGAAACGTCGGCACAGTTGTGTACAGCATGGAATAGATATGGCGGTACAGGCTGGTTTCCGCACTCATCGCCGCCAGATTGGTTGTATCAGAGATTGGCGATAATTTATCACCAAATGTTGCACCCGAAATAATCATGCCAGCAACAATTGGCAGCGATATGCCCATGGCATCACCTATGCCCATTAACACTACACCCAGCGTACCAACAGTACCCCATGACGTGCCGGTTGCTATCGACATTAAACAACACAAAACCAGTCCCACGGGCAAAAAAATCACCGGACTAAGCAGATCAATCCCGTAATAAAACAAACTGGCAATTGTCCCGCTTTGCATATAGCTTGCGATCACCATGCCAATTAACAAAAAAATATACAAAGCCGGCAACGCCTTATAAATACCGTGATTCATCATCTGCCGGATGACAATAAAAGAGTGCCCAAGTAAGGCGGCTTGCATGGTCGCCCAGATCAGCGCAAGAAAAATGATGGCATGCAGACTGGCCTCGAATACAAACAATCCCACTGAAATCATTAAAAACACACCTAAAAAGCAAATAATGGCATGCGCCAACGAAGGCAATTTTTTATCCGCCAAAGCCAAATCAAACTGCGTTTCAATTTTTGTTGTTTTTCAGCTGCTTGTGTCATCTCAGTAATTAATCAATTCCATTCATCGAACAAAGCGCCCTATTCGTTATAACCAGCTACTTGTACTCTATCCGTATGATATTGTCAGGCACAGTTTGAGACTGTGCGAAATCTTTTTCAAATATGCCTCTAAACTATTTTCAGTTTAATTTAAGTGTGGCTCAAACACGCATTTAGAAGACGGGAAGGTAATTCAGCTTCCCATGCTCGTCGATTAAAACGGTAGCAAAACTCATTGAGATATTCTTGTAAGTAGCCTGATGACACACCATGATATGTTCCCAGCAAGAATGTTTTAAGGTTGCCAATGGCGATATGTACCCATGGCAACCACTCACCAGCTTTGTCTGGCGGAGTCACGCGTGCGATATGATTCTGTGTTTTGCCAATTTCGACTAAAGCAGGCAGCGCATCGCTTCGCACACATTGATCAGGTGACAGGTGTCGCTTTACAAACTGCGAGACCGTTTCCCCGTTAACACCAGAAACCTGCTGCATGGCAATAAAACCAGCACGCTTCTCCCGGTTCTCAACGGCTACCAACACCGATGTCTTTCTCTCGTCGCCTCGGCCGCGCTTTCCCCCAGTATGACGCCCTCCAATCAATGCGTCGTCTATTTCAATCAATTCATGTAATCGATATATGCTATCCCGGTGTCCCATGGCAATGCGAATCTTTCGCAGCATTCTGCTGGCGGTTATCCAGGACACGTTTATTTGTTTGGATAAACGTAAAGCAGAAATACCACCTTTATCTGATGCAACCAGGTAAATTGACCAAAACCACTTGGTTAATGGCAGATTGGTTGAATGAAACAAGGTGCCTGCCGTTAATGAAGTTTGTTTGTGGCATTGACTACATTCCCAATACCCACGCGTCTTAATAATGTAACCACCATCGTGACCACAACATGGGCAGCGAAAACCTTCCGGCCAGCGTTGTTCAATCAATGCTTGTGCGCAGCCTTCTTCTGTCCCGTATCGTTTCTGCCAATCCATCAAAGTCATTTCTTTACCTTTCATCACCATTCCTTTATCTTATTGATCTTATTAAAGAAGACAGAAAAAACTGAGAATTGTTCATAGGCATATTTTCAAAAGTTTCGTAAAATTTAGTCATTGCATTTTTTGTCAATTAAAAGTTGTCAGTTAATTCGTTTTAATGGCAAGATTCTACCTATCTAGTATCTTGAGTAGATCCCTAAAAATTCAAAGTTCTAAACCAAAACGAAGCGTGGGTAAAACATGTTAACGCAGCCTAAAATTGCTATGAAAGGAGACATTTTTGCACGTGACAAGTTGTTGTGACAGAATTTGAGTTTTTAGAAATATCTTTGAATAACTATTTAAATTAATGCTTCTGAAGCCTGAAGCAGATTTAGATCATCATACTTTTTACCACATATGAACACGAAAAAACTCAAAAATCAGTCAAATATCTGGATTTTAGTTTTTCTACTGATAATAATCAGGCCGGTCTCTGCCGATCCCTACTGTGGAGAAGTTGAAGAAGCGGGTTTTGGCCCCTTTGATTACACTGATCCAACAAAAAAAGAGCAATTAAATGTTGTCGAAAGGCACCACTTTGACCGCAATGTCGAAAACTTGATTTCCGGCTTATCAGGCGCCAATATTGGGGGAGACTTGAACTATACTTTAATTGCTTTTCCTAACCATCACAGAGCGTTAAACGCAATGAGCAGGCTTTCTTTAAAAACTAAAACATCCAAACCTCGAGGAGCCAAATATTCCGTTTTATGTTTTTTTGACCGAGCCATCCGCTTCAGACCAAGGGATGCAATGGTTCGCACTGTCTTCAGCAACCATCTACTCAAAGAAAACAAATTGGATATGGCGCTGGAGCAATTGCAGATTGCCGCCGATCTTGAACCAGACAATCCCACAACCAACTACAATCTTGGATTACTTTATTTAAAAAAGAAAAATTATGAAAAAGCCTTGTATCATGCCAAAAAAGCTTACGCCCAGAATTTTCCGCTGCCTGGGCTTAGAAATAGACTGGTAGCGGCCGGCAAATGGAAAGAATAATTTGGCTATGTAACAATTAAGTGTTGAATTTTCCAGCATTTTGAAGATAAATGGCTTTTTAATAATCACAAAACAATGTAACTGGTTGATTATAAATAATTCATGTGATT
>JACKLV010000012.1 GCA_024235755.1 Burkholderiales bacterium
AATGGCCGTTGATCAGTATTAAAACAGGCCGTTTGAAAGTTTTCTGCATTGCTTCAACAAGCGGTTTTAGAGACTTTTTGAACGGCCTGCACAGTGTCAGTTAATCGTCGTCGCGAAGTTTGGTGTCGCGCCGGTTTTTATCAAAAACACCCTTAATACGGATTAACTGCGTTTCACCATTTGAGTCGCTGACGCCGTCGTTATCGTTTGCAAACAGCATGTCGCCTTTTCTAGTGATTGCCAGGCTCTCTATTTTTTCAAGCACCATGCCGCCGGTCGCTTCAAGATCGGGTAGCAGGTCGCGCACCAGCGTTTTGGATAACACATCAAAAACCTCGCCTTCCGGCCGGAAAACGGCGTTATCAACAGAAAACGCGTAGACATGCTTGATGCGAGCATCCGTATTAGCCTGATTGTCCCGCTCGATGACTGCAAAGCGGCCATTATCCAACGCGGTTATTTCCGACAAACCTACCCAGCCGCCATTCGGCGATTGACGCACTTCCAGCGGATAGTAGGCAAATGTCCATTCCCCGTTTGAAGTGTCATAACGGCCGATTCTGACTTGGCCGCCATCGTCAATATGATTCGGTTCGGGGTCGCCAACCCAGGGGCGCTGGAATGCCACATAGAGTATTTCATTGCCGTTTTCAATAACCGAGGCGACGCCTTCAAAGCCGAATCGGCGTTGCTTTGCATTGACATTGTCAGGTAACGTGACGGTTTCAATCATCGTGCCGTCCGCCGTGACATGCACGAGTTCATTCAGGCTTGTGACTGGACGCCCAGGATCGTCCACCGATCCAGCACCCTCTGAAGCAATCCAGAAACTGCCGTTACCATTCGCGCTTACTGCAATACCTTCAGCATCCAGATTGACAGTATGGCCGTTTTGATCTTTCAGGATGATCTCATCCGTAATTACAGCCGGTTTTTTATGAATGTCCATCACATAAATGCGGCTTTGCTGGTAAAAGCTGTCGTGTACCGCATACAGTGTTTTTTCATGTCTGGGGTCAATTGCAAAGCCGGATAGAGCACCCCAGGGGATCGGCGTCCCGTCCGTCCGGTTTTTGGAAATCACAGTCGGGTAATCCGCTTTGCCATGGTCGCTTTTTTCCAGTTTATAAATCGTGATCACGCTGCGGTACGTGTCATCGCGTGAATCGTTCTCGCTGGCGGATACCAGTAAATCCCTGTCCGGAATCGCTTTAATGCCTTCAGGTCCGATACCGGCAGGCAAAACTTGCATTAATACAGGTCTGTTGTGTTTTCCTTTGATTTTGTATACGAAAATCACGCTTGAGCGCTCGGATGCGACAAACAAATACCGTTGATGACGAAACTCAGCATACTCGACACTTTCCGGCTCGTTGCCTTTATTGCCGGACCGGTCATCAGGGTAATGACCCAAGCGCACCACTGTATGCTCAAGCGTATTGCCTGCATCAAACAGGACATTGCCAGTCGTATCGAACAGCGTAAATCCGCGGCCGCCGCCGAACAAATCGCCTTCATCAGCAGTTGCAAAAACTTCATTGGAAATCCAGGCAACGCCGTCGGGTTCACGCGCAACATTCGTCAGCGTGTCTGTCAGACTGATCAATGCCGGATCTTCTTCCCGGGTATCAATTTGATGCAGGTCAGTGCTGCCGGCGGAGAAATGGTTGATGATTGCGCCGGTAGCGAGATCAATCAAGACTATATGGTTATTTTCCTGCATTGTGACGACTGCAATATTGTCAGTATTGATGTCTACATACTCGGGTTCGGCATCGCCGGGGAATAAATCGGCTATATTATCCAGGTTGACATCGCGTATCGACCAGTCTGCCGGTGCGCCGATCAGATCGACTATCTGTAGCAGACCAGACGGCGCCTGTGGCGGTTCTCCGTTTCCTAAGTCCTCGTCGCGTTCATTTTCAATCACTATGGCCGCATAGCGTTCGTCCGGGCTGACGGCGACAGAATCCGGTTGTCCGGCCAAAGTATGTGTCACGACGATAGCCTGCGTGCCGATATGGACAACGTGCAGATGCCCGCTGGGCGAGGCAAAGCTAGGCGAAGTATTGACTGCAACCAGTGCGTAATCACCGGCTACAGCGACCGATGTCGGTTCGCCGCCGACGTCAATTGCACCGAGCGCTTGAGGGTTGGCGGGGTTTGTGATATCGACAAAACCCAGCTTGCCTGTTTGGCTGTCGGTATATACCAGCGTGTGACCGTCCTTGCTGGCATCGACAATTTCTGCAACCGTCTCAACATCTATATTCGTGTTCAGATACACTGGGAAGGTTGCAATACGGTTAAATACGCGGTCATCTGCCTGTGCCGCAACAGGCAGCAGGGAAAAAGCGGTTAAAGCGATCAATGCAATCAATACGATTGCAGCAAGCGTGTTGCTCGCAACTCGAGGTATGTCCTTGTTATTATGCATTCAAAACTCCAGCAGTTTGTTGTTAATGGTGTTGAATTACGTGGAATCTTAAAATGCGTTCATGTCAATTTAATGACAGCTATATTGTCGATTGTATTGGTTGGACACAGGTTTAGTTATTGATAATTAATTGTTTTCACAATATTTTAGCGTGCCTGGCAATAAAAATGACTTACCCGATACCGCAAATTGCTGTAAGGTAATAAACCAATTATCAGGAAAGCAGGGGAAAAAACAGGAAAAGAAAATAGGCGCATTATTGTAGAGAACAGTGAGTTTATTGCCTGTTTGCGGATTTATTCCTGTCATCAAAATCCTGCGGGGAAGCATTCATGGATCAGACAATATCGATAAAGCACGACATTACATTGCTGACAGAAGGAGACATCTATCTTTTCAGACAAGGGTCGCATGCAAGGTTGTATGAGAAGCTGGGCGCTCACTCTTTTGTGCATGAAGATCAATCGGGTACATTATTTGCCGTATGGGCGCCGAATGCAAAATCGGTTTCGGTCATCGGTGATTTCAACAACTGGAAAGCCGAAGCGCATCCGCTGAAAATGCGCGGTGATGATTCGGGCATCTGGGAAGGATTCATTCCCGGCCTATTACCGGGTGCGGCTTATAAATACCATATCGTTTCACAGTTTCATGGTTACCGCGCCGATAAAGGCGATCCATTTGCGGTTTATTGGGAAACACCCCCTAAAACCGCGTCCAAAATCTGGGAAATGGATTATGACTGGCACGATGCGGACTGGATGAGCCGCCGCAAAGCTGCGAATGAGCTGGATGCGCCCATTTCTATTTACGAAGTGCATTCTGGTTCCTGGCGGCGAAAGGCTGAAGAAGACAATCGATCGCTCAATTATCGCGAACTGGCCAAATGGTTGCCAGAATATGTGCGCGAAATGGGCTTTACGCATGTTGAGTTTTTGCCCATTACCGAACACCCCTTCTATGGTTCATGGGGTTATCAGACCACGGGTTATTTTGCTCCAACAGCGCGTTACGGAACGCCACAGGATTTTATGTTTCTGGTGGACAGCCTGCACCAGCAGGGTATTGGCGTCATTTTGGATTGGGTACCCTCGCATTTTCCCGACGATGTTCATGGCCTGCATTACTTTGACGGCACCAGTTTATTCGAGCACGCCGATCCCAAGCGCGGCTATCATCCCGAGTGGCACAGTTATATCTTCAATTACGGACGACACGAGGTACGCGCATTCCTGATCAGTAGCGCTTTGTTCTGGCTGGACAAATATCATATTGACGGGCTGCGTGTGGATGCCGTCGCTTCCATGCTTTATCTGGATTACGGCCGGCGCGAAGGTGAGTGGATGCCCAACCAGCATGGCGGCAACGAGGACCTCGAGGCAGTCAGCTTTCTGCGCAGCCTGAATGAAGCGGTATACAGGGATTATCCTGGCGTGCAGACGATTGCCGAGGAATCCACGGCGTGGCCGGCAGTTTCCCGGCCGACTTATGTCGGTGGATTGGGGTTCGGCATGAAATGGAACATGGGCTGGATGCACGATACATTGACCTATTTTGCCAAAGATCCGGTTTACCGCAAGCACCATCATAATCAGCTGACTTTCAGCTTGTGGTATGCGTTTCATGAAAACTTTCTGTTGCCTTTTTCTCATGATGAAGTCGTTCATGGCAAGGGCTCCATGATTGGCAAGATGCCCGGCGATGACTGGCAAAAGTTTGCCAATTTGCGCGCGCTTTACGGTTACATGTACGGCCACCCCGGTAAAAAGCTGCTGTTTATGGGGAGCGAATTTGCGCAACGAAGTGAATGGAACCATGACCGAGGCCTGGAATGGGATCTGCTGCAGTATGCGCCTCATTGTGGCGTGCAGGATTGGTTGAAAGATCTCAACCGCTTTTATCGCGAAGAAGCAGCGCTTTATGAACAGGACTTCGTGCCGCAAGGTTTCGAATGGATAGATTGCAACGATTGGGAGGAGAGCACGCTCAGTTTTATCAGAACAGCTAAGCGCGATGGCGAAATCATTCTGGTGGTATGTAATTTTACACCGATACCTCGTGTCAACTACCGTGTGGGTGTTCCACGTGGAGGGTGGTGGCGTGAAGCCTTAAACAGCGATGCAACCCTCTACGGGGGTAGTGGACATGGAAACCTGGGTGGCGTGGAAGCAGCGCCCGTCAGCGTTCACGGCAGGCCGCATTCTCTGGTATTGAGCCTACCGCCACTAACCACTCTTTTCTTCAAGGCGGAGGGGTAAATGGTCTTTGAACGACCTGAAGCAGGCCGCCGCCGGGTGATTATCGAACAGGTTGAACCGCAGGTAAACAACGGCCGTTTCCCTATCAAACGTACTGTGGGCGAGACCGTTACAGTGGATGCGGATGTTTTTACCGACGGCCACGACCGTATTCACTGCAAATTGCTGTATCGCAGCGAACATCAGGCTGAATGGCATAAAACATCAATGAAACCGTTGGTAAACGATTGCTGGCAAGGCGCATTTCAGGTACACGATGTAGGCCGGTATTACTATACCGTGACTGCCTGGATCGATCACTTTGCTTCCTGGTCGCACGATCTGAAGCGGCGCACTGAATCCCACGATATTGCGATTGCATTGTTGACAGGCGCAGAATTGGTCGATGCAGCGGTAAGACGCGCACAGAAAAGCGATGCGAAAAAACTGAAACAGTTTGCTCAATTGTTGCGCAGCAATGGCGACAACAACGCACAGCTCGATACGGCAATGGATTCTGAATTGGCGCAGTTGATGTCTCGCTACGCAGACCCGGATCTGGTGACTGTTTATGACAGAGAACTGGTTGTCGTGGTTGACCCAGCACTTGCCCGTTTTGGCGCTTGGTATGAAGCATTTCCACGTTCATGCAGCGCAGAACCTGGATGCCATGGTACTTTCGCTGACTGCGAAGCGCGTCTGCCATACATTGCCGCAATGGGTTTCGATGTACTGTATTTACCACCTATCCATCCGATTGGCTTGACAAAGCGCAAGGGACCGAACAATTCACTGACGGCGAATGATCATGATCCGGGCAGTCCGTGGGCTATCGGGTCAAAAGAAGGGGGGCACCTCAGTGTTCACGCCGAATTGGGTACACTGAAGGAGTTTCGCAGTCTGGTCGCGCTTGCACGCGAACACAAGCTGGAAATTGCGATGGATATTGCATTCCAATGTTCTCCGGATCATCCATATGTGGCAGAGCATCCAGCATGGTTCAAACACCGTCCGGACGGCAGCGTGCAGTACGCGGAAAACCCGCCAAAAAAATATGAGGATATTTATCCTTTTGATTTCGAAAGCGCCGATTGGCAGAATTTATGGACTGAGCTGGAAGGCGTATTCCGTTTCTGGATCGAACAGGGCGTGCGGGTTTTTCGGGTGGATAATCCACATACCAAAAGCTTTAATTTCTGGGAATGGGCGATCGGCAGAATCAAGCATGATCATCCTGAATCGCTTTTTCTGGCTGAAGCTTTTACCCGACCCAAAGTATTGCGCTATTTAGCCAAAGCAGGATTCAGTCAGTCCTATAATTATTTTCCTGGCGCAATACCAAACACGAAATCACCACAATATCTTACGCAATTGACGCAAAGCGCGGAGCGCGAATACCTGCGTCCTAATCTGTGGCCGAATACGCCCGACATTCTGACGGAATACTTGCAGTACGGCGGACGTTCTGCTTTCATGATTCGTTTCGCGCTGGCAGCAACGCTGGGCGCCAGTTACGGTATTTATGGTCCGGCATTTGAATTGTTTGATAATGCGCCGAGAGAACCCGGCAGCGAGGAATATCTCGATTCGGAAAAATACCAGATCCGCTATTGGGAATTGCACCGGCATGACAGTCTGAAAGACTATATTACACGCATTAACCGGATTCGCAGAGAGAACCCGGCTTTGCAGCATGACTGGACATTGCAATTTCATGACGTGGATAACGATGCGCTGATTTGCTACAGTAAAAGTACAGATGACCTCACCAATATCATACTGGTAATGGTCAATCTCGACCCGCATCACACGCAATCCGGATGGTTGAATATTCCCTTGGATGTTTTAGGGCTGGATGCAGACCATTCATTTCAGGTGCATGATTTATTGAGTAATGCGCGCTATATCTGGAATGGTCCACGCAATTATGTTGAACTTGACCCCCAAATAGTGCCGGCGCATATCTTCCGTCTTCGCAAGCGTGTGCGCAGCGAACGGGATTTTGATTACTACATGTGACCAAGGAAGCGGGTATGGACTGGCAGATCGCAGATAAGGAGGATGATCCACTCTGGTACAAGGATGCAATTATCTATCAATTGCATGTCAAGGCATTTTTCGACCATGATAATAATGGTATCGGCGATTTCGTAGGGCTGACGCAGAAGCTGGATTATATTCAGGATCTCGGTGTCAACACGATTTGGTTGCTGCCATTCTATCCTTCACCGCAGCGTGACGATGGATACGATATATCCGATTATCGCAATATCCATCCCGATTACGGCATGCGCAAGGATTTTCGAAACTTTTTGCGCGAAGCGCACCGGCGCGGGTTGCGTGTAATTACCGAGCTGGTGATCAACCACACTTCGGATCAGCATCCTTGGTTCCGGGCCGCGCGCGAAGCGCCGCAGGGCAGCAAGAAAAGAGATTTTTATATCTGGAGCCAATCCAGCCAGAAATTTCCCGAAACGCGAATTATCTTTACCGATACCGAATCTTCAAATTGGACCTGGGACGACACGGCCCAGGCATTTTACTGGCACCGTTTTTTTCATCACCAGCCGGACTTGAATCACAATAACCCGGATGTAGTCAAAGCCGTGATTCGTGTGATGAATTTCTGGCTCGACATGGGAGTAGATGGCCTGCGCCTGGACGCGGTACCTTATCTTTGTGTGCAGGAAGGCACCAATAATGAGAATTTGCCGCAGACCCATGCCGTGCTCAAGCATATGCGCTCGGTTGTGGATGCACATTATCGGAATCGTTTGTTCCTGGCCGAAGCCAATCAATGGCCCGAAGACGTTCAGGATTACTTCGGAGAAGGCGACGAGTGCCATATGGCCTATCATTTTCCATTAATGCCGCGAATGTATATGGCTGTGGCATTAGAAGACCGTCATCCGATTGTCGAAATCATGCAGCAGACGCCGGAAATTCCCGATAGCTGCCAGTGGGCTATTTTTCTGCGCAATCATGATGAACTCACGTTGGAGATGGTAACCGACCGGGAACGGGATTATATGTACGAGCGCTATGCCGCCGACCCGCGCATGCGCATTAATGTGGGTATCCGGCGGCGGCTGGCGCCGCTGATGGACAATGATATCGATAAAATCAAGTTGATGAATAGTTTGCTTATGTCCATGCCGGGTTCGCCTATTATTTATTACGGCGATGAAATCGGCATGGGTGACAATTTTTTCCTGGGCGATCGTCACGGTGTGCGCACCCCGATGCAGTGGAGTCCTGACCGCAATGCCGGTTTTTCCAAAGCCGATCCGCAATTTTTGTATTTGCCGCCTATCATGGATCCTATATACGGTTATGAAGCCGTGAATGTAGAAGCCCAGAATCGCGAGCCCTCTTCATTGTTAAACTGGATGAAACGGATTATTGCGGCACGCCGGTCGCATCCAACATTTGGGCGTGGTTCATTGAATTTTCTGAATCCCGGTAACCGCAAGATACTTGCTTATATTCGTGAATATGGCGACGAATCCATTTTATGTGTCGCAAATCTTTCCCGCACTGCGCAACCGGTTGAACTCGATTTATCCCGGTTCAGAGGAAAAATACCCATCGAGTTGTTGGGACAGACTGCTTTTCCACCCATTGGCGATCTGCCTTACCTGTTAACGCTGCCTGGCCATCAGTTTTATTGGTTTTGTCTGACTGCCGATACTGAAGCGCCGGTCTGGCATACCGACACGCCGTTGCCTTTGAAATTGCCTGTCATGGTTTTGTTCGATGGGTTGCGCAGTTTGTTATGCGAGCAGACAGAAGCGCGCAAATCGACCATGGCGGAAAAACTGCGGACGCAACTGGAGCGAGAGATTCTGCCGGATTTCTTACCGGTTCAGCGTTGGTTTGCGGCTAAAACCGAGCCGGTGGAGCGCGTTGAAATTATTCGCTTGATCGCCCGCTCACACGAAGATTATGAATGGCTCTGGCTTTGGGTAAAGGTTTATTTTGCGCAGCAAGAGGCGCAGATTTACTTTTTACCTTTGTCGATTATCTGGGGGGAAACTGACGAAGATCATATTCGTCCGTTACTGCACGTGGCGCTTGCCAGAACGCGCCAGCGCGCCAAGGTTGGAATCATTTATGACTCGGTTTACGACGAAGGATTCTTTCGTACTATGATTGAATCCATGGGGCAATTTACGGATGCGAAAGCCGATTCCGGAATTATCCGCTTTTGTGCCACTTCTGCTTTTGACAAGCATGTTGACGAAAGCAGCCTGGCCGCTTCTCAGCGATCTTTGACCGAGAGCACCAACAGTACGGTTGCACTGGGCGATCATCTGTTTCTGAAACTTTATCGACAGATGCAACCCGGTGTGAATCTGGAGATCGAAATGGGGCGTTTTCTGACCGAAGTTTCTCCTTTTTCCAATATATCGCCTTTAATCGGCTCAGTCGAATATGTGGAGCCCGATACCGTTTCAACAACGCTTGCCTTGATTCAGGCATATCGGCCTAACCAGGGAGATGGATGGAGCTATACTATCGATTATTTGCGGCGATTTTTTGAGGATTGCCTGACCAACCCGGCAAGGGTAGAGGAAGCCGAAAACTGGCATGCTGACTATCAGTGGTTGATGCATATTCTGGGACTGCGTACTGGAGAATTGCATAAAGCGCTTGCGGTTCCGGACAGTCATCCCGATTTTGCACCAAAGCCGGTTCTGCCGGCAGATCTGAAAAAATGGCGTGAGCAGGTTTGTCGGGATGCACACAAAACACTCGAAAAATTGGCGTTGCATCGCGTTGCTCTTTCGGAAAATGATCGGGCAAGCGCAGTTGAGTTGCAGGAATTGAAAATGGTTTTGCTGGAACGGATTGATGCGCTAACCCCGAAAAATCTGCGCGCTGTCAAAACACGTTATCATGGTGACTATCATCTCGGCCAGGTGCTGCTCACTGAGAATGATTTCGTTATCATCGACTTTGAGGGCGAGCCAGGCAGAACCCTGGCGGAACGCCGCCTTAAACATTCGGCGCTGCGGGACGTTGCCGGTATGCTCCGTTCTTTCAGTTACGCTGGCGCCGTTGCGCTGACAGGCTGTGCGTCGGTACGCCCGGCAGACCGTGAACGCCTGTTGCCTTATGTGCAGGAATGGGAAACGGCTGCAAACAATGCTTTTCTGTCCGGCTATCGAGAAGGGGTGGCGGATTGCCTGGTCTGGCCATCTGCGGATATTGATGCAAAACGGTTAATCGAACTGTTCATGCTGGAGAAAGCACTCTATGAACTGCGCTATGAATTGGATCATCGCGTGGATTGGGCAGGTATCCCATTAAATGGTCTGCTTGCCATTTTGCGCGTGGAAACGGATGTATCTGGTGAATGCTGATAAAATAGTCGCGATGTGCTTTTGAGAAACCATGCAGGATAAAATGAATAAACCATTTCCGCGCCTCTGGCCCGGTAAACCGTATCCGCTGGGCGCCACGTGGGACGGATCAGGCGTTAATTTCGCGCTGTTTTCGGAGCATGCCGAAAGGGTCGAGTTATGTTTGTTCGACGACAAAGGGCAGCGTGAGGAACAACGAGTTGCATTGCCGGAGCAGACCGATCAAGTTTGGCACGGTTATCTTCCCGAAGCACGTCCCGGTCTGTTGTATGGTTACCGGGTATACGGACCCTACAAGCCTGAAGAAGGGCATCGCTTTAATCCGAACAAACTGCTGCTTGATCCGTATGCCAAGGATATTCACGGCATGCTGCGCTGGAGCGATGCACATTTTGGCTATAAAATTCAGAGCAATCGCAAGGATCTTTCGTACAATTGGAGCGATAATGCGCGCAACATGCTCAAATGCCGCGTTATCGACCCTGCGTTCACCTGGGGAAACGATCGTTCGCCCCAAACACCCTGGCATGAAACCATTATTTATGAGCTGCATGTCAAGGGTTTTACCCGTTTGCATCCATTGATACCGCCGCGTCTGCGCGGTACCTACGCCGCACTTGCCAGCGAACCTGTAATCGAACATTTCCATCGTTTAGGTGTCACCGCAATAGAATTGATGCCGATACATACGTTCATCAACGATCACTATCTAGTTGAACACGGATTGAGCAATTACTGGGGTTATAACTCCATTGGTTTTTTTGCACCGGATAATCGCTACGGCACCAATGGACGCGTCAATGAATTCAAAACGATGATCAAAACTTTGCATGCTGCGGGTATCGAGGTCATTCTGGATGTGGTTTATAACCATACGGCTGAGGGTAACGAACTAGGGCCGACACTGTCTTTTCGCGGTATCGACAATGCTGTTTATTACCGCTTGATGCCTGATAATCCCCGTTATTACAAGGATTATACCGGTTGCGGCAATACCATGAATATGATGCACCCGCGTGTGCTCCAGCTAATTATGGACAGCCTGCGTTACTGGGTGCTGGAGATGCATGTGGACGGCTTTCGCTTCGATTTGGCCGCAGCGTTGGCCCGAGGTCTGCATGAAGTGGATCGTCTTGGCGCGTTTCTCGATACTATTCATCAGGATCCGGTGTTATCGCAGGTGAAACTTATTGCCGAACCCTGGGATCTTGGCGAAGGCGGTTATCAGGTTGGCAATTTTCCGGTAGGCTGGACTGAGTGGAACGGCAAATACCGCGATGTCGTGCGTGATTATTGGAAAGGCGAGGGTGGGGTCATTGACGAACTGGGTTATCGACTCACCGGTTCCAGCGATTTGTACGAGCATAATGGACGCCGTCCCTATGCAAGTATTAATTTTATCACCGCCCATGACGGATTTACCCTGCATGACTTGGTGAGCTACGATCACAAACATAATGAAGCCAATGGCGAAAATAACCGCGATGGCGAAAATCATAATCGGAGCTGGAATTGCGGCGTGGAAGGCGAAACGGACGATCCGGCGATTTGTAGTCTTCGCATGCGCCAGAAACGTAATTTTTTAGCCACACTTTTCCTTTCACAGGGTGTTCCGATGCTGGTGGCCGGCGATGAGATGGGGCGCAGTCAGCAAGGTAACAACAATGCCTATTGTCAAGATAACCAAATCAGCTGGCTAAACTGGGAGCTGAGCCGTGAAAACCGGGAATTGCTTCATTTTGCGCAGGCGCTGATCGGTTTGACAAAAAAACACCCTTGTTTCCGCCGCCGTAATTTTTTTCAAGGGCATAGTATCAAAGGGAAAAAGGATATTGTCTGGCTGAATCCAGATGGCAAAGAAATGGGTGAGGAGCAATGGAAGCATGATTATGCGCGCTGTCTTGGCGTATTTCTGGCAGGTTCCGGCATTAACGAACGTGATACGCAGGGACACCTGATCACCGATGATGATTTCCTCATGTTACTGAATGCCTATCACGAAGAAATACTCTTCAAATTGCCCGATTTTGCTGTTGATCAGGAATGGCGAGTTTTGATCGATACCATGAGTTCCGTTATACCGCCCGATGCGCCGCATTATTGCAGCGGTGAGGGGTATTCGCTGCAGGGTCGCTCACTCGCGTTACTGATACACGAACGCAAGCACACTCAATAACATGCACACAGAAAAGCAAGAAGCACCCGAATCTGCTTTTCTGCGTATCTTGGAAGGACGATTTTCAATTTGCGGTTTTACTATGCAGAATTCAGATTCTCCAGAATCTGACCGTGACTTTCGATGTAACGCTGGAATTTTTTTTCCTTAATGGCGTTAATCTGCACCAGAATCATTGCATCCACGCAATTTGAAAATTTCGGGTCGATATTGAATCCCAGAAACCGGCACCCGCCAGGCCGGCATAACTCGACATACTGTTTATACAATACAGGCACTTTTACACCGAACACGTCCATCTTTTTCTTGAGCTCTGCATAGGCCTGCTTGTATTCAGCTTCACTGGTAACGGCGTTCAGCGCAGTGAAATCGTTAACTGGATCGAAGTGAAACGGAAGCCGGGCTTTTACAAGCGCTTTGTCACTGCTGAAAAGCCTGCTGTAAAATCCCGCAATGATTTGCTGCGCCGCTTCAGGCCATGAATTACTCATCGAAACCGGGCCGAAAAGATACTTAATTTCAGGGTGTTGATGCAAATAAGCACCGATGCCGTACCAGAGATAATCAAGACTGCGTTTTCCCTGGTACCGGGGCTGAATGAAACTGCGCCCCAACTCTATAGCGTGTTCGAGGTAAGGAATGAATGTTTCGTCGAATTCAAACAGGCTGTTGGTATACAGCCCTTTTTGTCCGTATTCACGCAGGATTTCGCCGGCTTCGCCGATACGGTAGGAACCGATAATTTCCAGCTCGTCCTCGTCCCACAGAATCAGGTGTCGGTAGTAACGGTCGTAACTGTCGATGTCCAGTGCGTTTCCTGTGCCCTCTTGCACCTGTCGGAAAGACAGTTCACGCAAACGGCCGATTTCACGCATGACACTGGAATTCGGCATGTAGTCGAACAGATAAATATGCTTGCCATCCTGTGTCTTGCCAATCAATTGCGAAGACCTGAGTTCTTTTCGGATAAGCTTGGTTTTGGCCGGATGAACGATATTTTCCACCGGTTTGAACATGTCTTTTTTCTTTTTTTTACCCAACAGATAAACCTGCTTCCGCATTAATTTGGCGAGTGCTTTTTTAGGCAGATCTAGCGCTGCGATGGATTTCCAGGGTATAGGATTGCCTATCCGGAATGATATTTCATGATCTTTCTGGTTGAACATTTCATTGACCAGCATCATAGTTCCAAGCGGTTTATAAATACTCGACAAACCG
Source organism: Burkholderiales bacterium (assembly GCA_024235755.1). Lineage (GTDB taxonomy): Bacteria > Pseudomonadota > Gammaproteobacteria > Burkholderiales > Nitrosomonadaceae > Nitrosomonas. The sequence goes on from JACKLV010000012.1 coordinate 13,435, forward strand.
TAAAACAGCGTTGAATTCCTGCCGCCGATAAAGACCGGCAAGATGGGAGTTTGCGTTTTCTTTGCCAATGATAGAAAACCGGATTTCCATTTGCCATCGCGGATACCATTTGGACGAATACGGGATACATCTCCGGTCGGAAACATGATCACAGCCTGATCTGAGTTAAGTGCCTGAATGATCCGATCAAGCTGGTCACGTGCATCGCTATGCTGCGAAAGCCCATCAATAGTCAAAAACAGGCTTTTCAATGGATCAATGCAGTTGAGCAACGTTGTTGCGACAACCTTGACGTCGGTTCTAATCTCGGACACCAGTTTGAGCAATGCAAGTCCGTCCAGAGACCCCAGAGGATGATTGGCAACGATTAATACGCGCCCCTGATCAGGAATGCGTGCGCGGTCTTTGTTGGAAACCTGATACGTAAAATTGAAATATTCGAGAACGGCATCATTGAATTCCAGGCCTTCCAGATGCAGATGGGTTTCAATAAACTGATTGATCTCATCCTGATGAACCAGTTTTTTCAGAATGAAAGAAGCTTTTTTGATTAATGGCCTGTCATGCTGATCGTCCGTAGGTTGAATGTAATCATTCAATAAAGCATCGACATCAATCATAAATCGGTTCTCCAGCAAAATGATGAATGTCCGGTACGATATAGCAGCAATATGACAAAAGAATGACGCTTAACATTCTCTCAGTCTGTTTTTGCAGTGAACTGTGTCGGCAATCAGACTGACTATAGTCTGCTGTAAATTAATCACTAATTCAGAATATTAACTATTTCAACAGAGCGTGGCGTTTGGTTTGAATTTGTTCTTGAGCTTTTATTTCTTTTTCACTTCAGGATAAGGATACAACATATTCATAGCAATACTTTTACCGGCTGTTTCCACAATGCGCACATGTTCTCGTTTAAATTCGCGCGCGTGGCGCAGACCGCACGAGTGGGCTATCATGGCGACTTCTTTATTAAAATTTCTGGCGTAATTGGCTACACGGATGCATTTTTCTTCAACGACCAAACCGCTTTGCAGACGCGGATTGTGCGTTGTGACACCGGTGGGGCAGGTATTCTTATGGCAACGCATTGCCTGTATGCAACCGAGCGAAAACATGAATCCGCGTGCGGTATTTACAAAATCAGCGCCCGCGCACAGCGCCCAGGCGCCATGGGTTGCGGTAATGAGTTTTCCGGCAGCAACAATGCGGATGCGGTCTTTCAGATTGGATTCAATTAATGAATCGACGACGCGCGGCAGTGCTTCCATAATCGGAAGGCTGACGCTGTCCATTAATGTCTGCGGTGCCGCGCCGCTACCGCCTTCGCCGCCATCGATGGTAATAAAGTCAGGTGCATAATGCAGACCTTTTTGAACAATACGGTCGCACAGTTCATTAATGAAATGCCATCCGCCGATAGCGGTTTTAATGCCTACGGGACGTCCGGTGATTTCACGCAATTGATTGATCTTGTCCAGCAGTTCATCGATATTGTCAATATCCTTGTGGCGGTTTGGGCTGACCGAATCCCTGAATGCGGGAATACCGCGAATCATCGCGATTTCTTCGGTAATTTTACTACCGGGTAATAAACCGCCTTTGCCGGGTTTCGCGCCCTGTGAAAGCTTGATTTCGAATGCTTTGACGAGTTCACCCAATTCTGTAGCACGCTGCGTGGAGAAGTCGCCATGTTCATCACGGATACCGTACTTGGCTGTGCCGATTTGCATAATTACATCGCATTTGCCTTCCAGGTGATAGGGCGCCAGACCGCCTTCACCGGTATTCAACCAGCAACCCGCCTTGACGGCACCCAGTGACAGTGAGCGTACGGCAGGCTTGGAAATTGCGCCGTAGCTCATACCGCTGATATTGATAATGGATTTGGCAACAAACGGGTGTTTTGCATAACCCTCACCGATCATCAAAGGTGGTGTAGGCAGTTGATTTTCTTCCAGAATTGGAAAAGCCGCATTGACAAAAATAATCGCACCCGGCTCACGCAAGTCATTCGTCGAACCAAAACCGACCACCCCTCCTTTGTCTTTAGAGTGTCGGTATACCCAGTTGCGGGTGGCCCGGTTAAAGGGCATTTCTTCTCTGTCGTTCGAGAAAAAATATTGACGGAAATATTTTCCCTGCTCTTCAAAAAAAAAGCGCAACCGCCCGATGATCGGATAGTTACGCAATATAGAATGTTTTTTCTGGGTAATGTCCTGGATAAACCAGAATACGATCAAACCGATCACAACGAGACCCAGCATTGTGGAAAAGATATTAGTGAGCAGATCGATCGCGTTTGACATACATTCTCCTGTTACTGATGATGCGTATATCTTATCCGTTTAGTCAGGATTTTTCATGTGTTAAGCCCATATTTGCATAACTAGGTAAATGTTCAGCAAACAGCTTGCAGTCATAGAAGCTGATGAAAAATCGGTATACTACGGTATTTAACCGCTAGAAAAAGTAAAAAACGCTGGTATGTCATACAACCTGATCGAGAGAATCAATGACGATGTAAGCAGGGCGCTGACCGAAGATATCGGGACAGGTGATTTAACCGCGCTGCTGGTTTCAGCGCAACAGCAATCCGCCGCGCAGGTTGTGAGCAAAGAGTCTGCAGTGTTGTGCGGCACAGCATGGTTTGATTGTTGTTTTAAAGCGGTGTCTCCCGAGTCTGAAATACGCTGGCTTGTTAAGGATGGTGATGCCGTTACCGCTCAGCAGAAGCTGTGTGAAGTTAGCGGTAACGCGCGTGCGTTATTGACGGCTGAGCGTGCAGCATTGAATTTTTTGCAAATGTTGTCCGCCGTGGCGACACAAACCCGCACGTATGTTGACGCCATTGCAGGTACAAGCGCAAAGATTGTCGATACCCGCAAGACACTGCCGGGTCTGCGGCTTGCGCAGAAATATGCTGTCAAATGCGGCGGCGGTTTTAATCACCGTATCGGTCTGTATGATGGTATTCTAATTAAGGAAAACCATATCGCAGCTGCTGGCGGCATCGCTGAAGTACTGAAACAGGCCCGATCGATAGCGCCTAAAGATGTCTTTATTCAGATTGAAGTCGAATCTATATCGCAATTACGCACAGCACTGGATGCCGGCGCGGTCATGATCTTATTGGATAATTTTACCGTGAATCAACTGGAAGAAGCCGTCGCCGTCAGCCGCGATTACCGCCATAAATCCGATCAACGCATTTTGCTGGAAGCCTCAGGCAATATCGATCTGGACAATGTACGGCGTATCGCCGAGACAGGTGTCGACAGGATATCCATCGGCGGTTTGACAAAAAATATTCAAGCCATTGATTTATCGATGCGGTTTGTATGATAACGATTTGACTAACCGAAACCGATACAATTTTGTCAATTGCGTTTGTCGTAAAAGGGTGCGGCCATCGGTTCGCCCACGAACAGGCCTTGTCCGGGCCAGGCCACACTTTTCCAGTATGCTTCTATTAACGATTCGCCGCGAGTATAGCGATCGATCACAATACCCGGGTGAGGAAATTTCTGAGGAAATGCACAGGGCTCTGTCACGGTGCCATAGCTCGCCGTGGCGCCGGCATCGAGCCAATGCAGTATGCTCATCTGGTGTTCGCCAAATAACACGCCACCGGAGGACGTCAGATGATCGGCTATGGCTCCGGGCAAAAAGCGGTTGGTTTTCAGTTCATCCACCTCAGCCTTGCCGGTAAAATAAAAAAGCACGTCCTGTTTTTCGCTGAGCGCATCAGATTCAACAATTTCTATGGCAATACGCTTGGAAAACGCCGCTTTGACGTTTTCATACACATAGGATCGTACATTCCGCGCGGTGTCTGTGGTGCTCACCAGATAAGCAGTGCCCTCTGGAAAGGTGCCATCGGATTGTACGCCGTTATCAATCATTGCTTTTATATTCTGCACGTTGTAGCCCGCCAGCATCATGGTCGGCCGTATCTGAAAATCATCATAGGGTGAAGAAGAGTTAGAGTTGAAATATATATTGGGCGCAGTCGGTGTACAGTCATGCGCGCAGTACTTCCTGTCGAACCCGAGCGTCATGGCGCTGGTGATCGACATACAGGCAACCTTGTATGGCTTCGACCAGGCGAGCACATAAAACTGGATGTGATCGGGTGTTTGCGCATAAATCTGTTGTCTTAACAAGCTGAATAAATGACTGCCCATCGAACCGGTAACCGGGAACGCAACCCGAATAATATTTTCGTCAGGTATCTTGCGTTTTTGTTGATAGTAACTGGCAATCTCCAGACTTTTAGCATCGTTTTTATTGACAATTACTGCAATTCGTTCAGGCGTGACAGCGCCATAAAGGCTGGATACAGAAAAAATCCATAAAATAGCGCAGTGCAGGAAAGTACGCATGGCAAGCTTTATGACTGTTGCGATTATTGCATGCATTATTGCATATTCATCTTAACAAACCGAATTCCGGCTAGCACTTGTTACCTGCTTCAATCACCTTCTTTAAGGGCCGGCCAAACAAACGACGTACAAAACTACGACAACACTACAGTTTTGATCCATTGTATGTGCTGACGGGGCTCGGATTACCAGAAAATAGTTGTCCCTAATATTTTTCGCTTCGTTAGTCTCAAAAAACATGGGGACTATTCTCAAATAGTGAACTATATCTGCTAGCACTGTTTCAGGAACAACAAAAATAATTCACTAATTGAGAACAACCCCTCAACACAAAAATCTTCTATGGCGCATAAACTAAGGCGGTGCGGCAATTTGTCACATTGTTTTTATTGCCGTCTTTTTTAATAATTAGCACAGTCATGAAAAAACCACCCTCGTTGTGAAACGAGTCCGGAAAACCGACGGGTCTCTATTCTATTGAGATGGCCGGGTTGCCTCCCAGGAATGATGGGGAGTAACTGAAATATTTGTATGACTCATTGTTTTATAGATGTTTCTACCATCATTCGCACATAAAGTGCCTCTCTGATTCAACACTTTGATTCGGCTATTGGCACTGATTTTTAGTAATCATTTATCCAAAAAGGAGAGAAAATTGTTTACGAAAAAGCATTTTAAATTAACAAAGATCGCTGCACAGGTTTCGGCTGTGGCTGTCGCTGCTTTATTCGGTACACAGGCTTATGCGGCCGGTGCAGTATCTGTGACCAGTTCCTGGACTGGCAGTGATAATAGTCTCGATGGCGGTTCAACGGCTATTACAGCAACGGGTATAGGTAACCAGAATGGCTATACTGACAACCCGGCACTGAATAATTCCGCTTGGGGCCATGCAGGCACTTGGTTCGTTTTTGAAAATACCCTCGGCGGTAGTGATGTCAGTGTATCAGTGAATGGTGCAGCTGGTTTTGTTCCCGGGGTTACGGTCTGGGCAACCGACGGAGCCTTTGATGGCGGGACAACAGGCTTTGGTGGCGAAGTACCTTCAGGCACCGTTTTTTCAGGCACGCCGCATGTGTTTAATGCCACCGGTGCTCAAGGAGACGCCGGTACATTATGGATGCAAGATGGACAAGGCGGTAATGTCCTTGAAACCCTGGGGTATGCTGTCTCCAACCCTGCAATCAATGTTGCAAGTGCTGCATGGGGCGAATCAGTGCTGGCTGGTGCACATGATGTCAGTGTGTCCAATACATTTGAATCCGGCGTCACCGGCATTACAAGTGCCAGTTCTGCGACACTCGACTTCGACAATCTAGCTGCAGGCTGGTATGCCGTGTATGTGGGTGGTACCGATAGCTTATCAGCTGGCGGAGGATACGACCTGGTTGTAAGCGCAGTACCTGAAGCAGAAACCTGGGCGATGTTGCTGGCAGGGCTAGGCCTTATCGGTTGGCGCTTGAGGAGTCAATCGCGCGAAGTAGAGTCCGGCATGATTCCAGCAGCCTAACAACTGATTGTACGGTACCGACAGGAAAGGACAATTCATTTCTGTCCTTTCTTTGTCTTTGATCAACGCGCTTCATAGTGTCATTCATTAAAGCTTAATTTGGATAATTTGTAAACTGACACAGTTAAGTCATATTGCTTTAGGAGAGAATAAGTTGACACAAAAACATGTACAGTCGACTGCAATTGCTATTCAAGCTTCGTTGATTGCTATAGTTTCGTTATTTAGCACAAACGCCGATGCGGTTGATGCGTTAAATATAAAGTCATGGGCCACGGCAAATCAGCTTGATACGTATTCTATTACGATAACTGCAACCGATAGTCTAGAGCCAGTTAGTTTTATCAACGATCCGGCAACGAATAAATATTGAGAAATTATAGATCAGGTGAAAGAGCCAAATATATGGTCATTTGGTATTTTGCCAGATTGACAGATAATTTTATAGTTACCCAGCATGATTGATATTTACCGGGGTGAAGGATATTCACGCTTTGTTATTTATCAATATAAAAATTGGAAATGGCAGTTGTCTTATTTGATCGTGGTTATATCGTGCTAATGAAAATCAAACCTGACAGAAGGTATAAACATTTATATAAATACCAGCAAAAGTAGTGCAAATAAAAAGCAATACTGATATTGGCAAGGGGGTGGAAAATGCTAATTCTAATAAAAAAATTTATTGCCAGTCAGCTTAGTATATTTTTTCTGACTTTCTACATGAGTTCACAGGTGCTGGCTAGTGGTCCAGTGCCTTTATCATTAAAAGGCGCGCCTGTGCCGGAAGTGCCGGGGCTGCTCGACGGGCCAGACCCTATTATTGTCAACAAGGAAAAAGCGATAGTTCTGGGCAAGGCGCTGTTCTGGGACATGAATGTCGGCAGCGACGGCGTGGCATGCGCTACCTGTCATTTCCATGCGGGCGCAGACCGGCGCATTAAAAACCAGCTTTCGCCGATCGGTAAAAACAGCGATCTGCCCGAGGAGTTTTCACTCAGGAAAGGCGGGGCGCTTCGTGGACCCAACGCCACGTTGACTAAAGACGATTTCCCGTTTTTTGATACCAATGACCCAACAAGCCGTCTAGGCGTAACCTATAACAGCGACGATGTAGTTTCTTCCGCGGGTACTTTCGGTGGCGTTTTCCGAGACGTCAATAGATTCGAGGGTATGTCTGACAGCTGCGATCACAGTGTCGATGCGGTCTTTCATGTGGGCGCAAAAGGCACGCGCAGGGTTGAACCACGTAATGCGCCAACCGTCATCAACGCGGTATTCAATTTCCGCAACTTCTGGGACGGGCGTGCAAATAATATTTTTAACGGCAGCAGCGAATGGGGAGATCGCGATCCCGATGCTGGCGTATGGATCAAAAGTGCCAATGGCACTGTTCGCAAGGAACGATTGCGGCTGATCAACTCCTCACTGGCATCTCAGGCATTGGCCACAGCGGTCAATAGCGTCGAAATGGTTTGTGAAAACAGAACACTTGCCGACCTGGGACGAAAACTACTGTTTCGCCAGCCGCTTGAACATCAACATGTGCACTGGAATGACAGCGTGTTAGGCAATTATGCCAACAGTACGGGAGGGCAACTAAGAAAGGGATTGCATACGCCTTACTATGTCCTGATTATGCAGGCATTTAATCCTAAATACTGGTCTTACTATACGCGCGGCCAGTTTGGTGCGCCGTCGCCGAGTTCAGCAACGCACAGTCTGCCTTATTTGCAGGTCGAAGCCAATTTTGGAATGTTTTTCGCGCTGGCATTGCAGCTGTACCAGGCAACGCTGATTTCCGACGATGCACCGTTTGACCGCAGTACTAGAGATGCAAATGGTATACCGATTGACCTGAGTGAATCGGCGCAACGCGGCATGGAAATTATGCAAAACGCACATTGTACGCTTTGTCATCTCGGCCCAAATCTTACGACATCTGCGGTTGTAACAAACGGTATTCTGCATGAAATTGACCATGAAGCATTTGGCCATGAGGATTCAAATGAACGCATCAGCGTCAAGGGCATTGTTACACAATTGGCTGCAAGTTCAGCCCAGATGTTTGGAGATATCGGCTTTTCGGCTACGGGTGTGACGCCAGTAGAAAATGATCCAGGCCTAGGCGGATTCGATCGGTTTGGCAATCCACTGTCATTTTCTGATCAGTATATGCAGTTGCTTGCCGGCAATGAAGAATGGATTGTCGATCCTTTTATCAGGGATATCCGGCCCTGTGATATGGATGTCCCTATTGCTAAAGACGAGGACAAGCCAAATGTGTTTAAGTTTACGCGTGCTGAAGGCTTACGGTTACAAGAACAAGACGCTGACGATTGCTTTAACCCGGATGGAATATTTGTTCCAACCGTTGAAGCCGCTCGAGCAGAGCTGGAAAAGCCGGATAGGCAACGGTTCTTGAGCGGTGCTACGGGTTCTTTCAAAGTGCCATCGCTCAGAAATGTCGAGCTGACCGGCCCTTATATGCATAATGGCGGCATGGCGACACTGGAACAGGTGATTGAATTTTATGCGCGTGGAGGTAATTTCGATAGGGATGCTGAAGAACCTTTCAAGATATTTTCGCAGCCATCTTTAACAGGCGATCTGCAACAACTAAAAGACGTGGTTAATTTTCTTAAAAGCCTGACCGATGAGCGGGTACGTTACGAAAGAGCGCCGTTTGACCATCCTGAATTGATCGTATCTCACGGCCATGCGGGCGATAATCATGCTATCCAGGCGGAAAGCCCATTAAGTGCAGTACTCGCGGCTGATGAAGTATTGGTGATACCGGCCGTCGGTGCCGAAGGTTCGGTTGAACCACTGCAGCCGTTTGAGTTTTATCTTGAAAAATAATTTATAAATTTAAGCGGGCAAGGAAAGAACATGCTAATCACCATAATAAGAATGACCGCTGATTTGGTCAAAATATTGTCATTAACCTTTTTTATTGCGCCAATGTCATTAGCTGCCGGTTTTGGACCGTTACCTGTATCATTAAAAGGCGCGCCTGTGCCGGAAGTGCCTGGGCTGCTCGACGGGCCAGACCCTATTATTGTCAACAAGGAAAAAGCGATAGTTCTGGGTAAGGCGCTGTTCTGGGACATGAATGTCGGCAGTGACGGCGTGGCATGCGCCACCTGTCATTTCCATGCGGGCGCTGACCGGCGTATTAAAAACCAACTTTCACCAATCGGTAGAAACAGCGATCTGCCCGAGGAGTTTTCACTCAGGAAAGGCGGGGCGCTAGGTGGGCCCAATACGACACTGACTAAAGACGATTTTCCGTTTTTTGATACCGATGATCCAAAAAATCATTTGGGAAATGTTACCTATAACAGCGACGATGTGGTTTCTTCCGCGGGTACATTCGGCGGTATTTTCCGCGACGCCAATATGTTCGGCGGCATGAATGATAGTTGCGATCACAGTGTCGATGCGGTCTTTCATGTGGGCGCAAAAGGCACGCGCAGGGTTGAACCACGTAATGCGCCAACCGTCATCAACGCGGTATTCAATTTCCGCAACTTCTGGGACGGGCGTGCAAATAATATTTTTAACGGCAGCAGCGAATGGGGAGATCGCGATCCCGATGCTGGCGTATGGATCAAAAGTGCCAATGGCACTGTTCGCAAGGAACGATTGCGGCTGATCAACTCCTCACTGGCATCTCAGGCATTGGCCACAGCGGTCAATAGCGTCGAAATGGTTTGTGAAAACAGAACACTTGCCGACCTGGGACGAAAACTACTGTTTCGCCAGCCGCTTGAACATCAACATGTGCACTGGAATGACAGCGTGTTAGGCAATTATGCCAACAGTACGGGAGGGCAACTAAGAAAGGGATTGCATACGCCTTACTATGTCCTGATTATGCAGGCATTTAATCCTAAATACTGGTCTTACTATACGCGCGGCCAGTTTGGTGCGCCGTCGCCGAGTTCAGCAACGCACAGTCTGCCTTATTTGCAGGTCGAAGCCAATTTTGGAATGTTTTTCGCGCTGGCATTGCAGCTGTACCAGGCAACGCTGATTTCCGACGATGCACCGTTTGACCGCAGTACTAGAGATGCAAATGGTATACCGATTGAACTGAGTGAATCAGCGCAACGCGGCATGGAAGTTTTTCGAAGATCACACTGCGCACTCTGCCATATCGGTCCTAATTTCACTTCATCAGCGGTCGTCACAAACAGTATTCTGCAAAAAAGCATGCCTGAAGCATTTGGCAATGAAATATTCAGTATCCCCGTGAATAGTATTGTTACACTACTAGCTGTAAATGCTGGCGCAATGTTTGAAGACGTTGGCTTTTCCGCTACGGGGGTGACACCGGATCAAAACGATTCTGGTCTGGGTGGCTTTGATCCATTCGGTAATCCGTTATCATTCACAGATCAGTATATGCAATTTTTGGCCGGTAATGGGGCAGGTGTGGTTGACCCTTACGTGGAAAATATCCGTCCTTGCGATATGGAATTTGCTATCGCAAGAGGCGATCTAAACAATCCGCATCCACTGATTTTCACACAGGTTGACGGTATACAACTGCAAGAGCAGGATACAGTCGATTGCTTTAATCCACTCGGAATCTATATCCCGACCGTTGAGGCGGCTCAGGCTGAGCTGGAAAAGCCAAACAGATTTCGGTTTCTAAGCGGCGCTACGGGTTCATTTAAAATACCGTCACTCAGAAATGTGGAGTTGACCGGTCCCTATATGCATAATGGCGGCATGGCGACACTGGAACAGACAGTTGAATTTTATACACGGGATGGTAATTTTGATGTCGATGCCAAGGAATTTGCCAAAATATTTACTCAACCGGCTTTAAGAGTCGATCCACAGCAATTTGACGATCTGCTCAATTTTTTAAAAAGCCTGACCGATGAGCGTGTGCGCTATGAGAGAGCGCCGTTTGATCATCCAGAGTTACTCGTATCACACGGTCATGCGGGTGATAATCTTGCGATTCTAGCGGAAAGTTCGTTAAGTACAGTGCTTGCGGCGGATGAGATATTAGTGATTCCCGCTGTTGGCGCCGAAGGTTCTACCGAACCGCTACAGCCGTTTGAGTTTTATCTTGAATAAACATAAGGACAACGTTACTATAAAGCCTATGGAATCGGGTTGCTAAATCAATAAATCTATGAGTTAACGACCTGATTCTACAACAACTTACTTCTCAGATTCCTGCGTCTGGATTGCTTGAAAGTATCTTCAATGCGATACACACATTTATCAGTATGCGTTCTTTCTGTTTAACACAACCCAGACAGTACGGATGATGATCCATACATCCAGCCACAGCGACCAGTTATTCAGATAATATAAGTCGTGCTCGACGCGTTTTTCCATTTTCTCCAGAGCGTCAGTTTCTCCCCGCCAGCCGTTCACCTGCGCCCATCCGGTAATGCCGGGTTTGGTTTTGTGCCGCATCATATAACCCCTGATCAGTTTCCGGTACATTTCATTGTGCGCGACGGCATGCGGGCGCGGACCGACAACACTCATGCGCCCTTGCAACACATTGATAAACTGCGGCAGTTCATCCAGCGATGTACGCCTCAAAAAAGCGCCTACTTTGGTAACCCGCTGATCATTTTTTTTCGCCTGCACGATAGTGTCGCCGTTTTCCGTTACGGTCATCGAGCGGAATTTATACACAATGATTTCTTTGCCATTGTAACCATAACGGCGCTGCTTGAAGATAACAGGTCCGGGCGAAGACAGTTTGACAGCCAGGGCGATGCACAGCATCAATGGCGAAAGCAGAATCAGTATCAGCGTGGCGAACAGATAGTCACTTGCGATTTTGACTACACCATCAATACCGGTATATGGCGACTCCCCGAGTGAAACGATAGGCATATCGCCGATATAGTCAACCTGTGCCTGAAGCAAATCGAAAACGTAAATATCCGGTAAAAAATAGATGGAAGTAGTTGTATCAGAGAACTGTTCAACGATCTGTTGTATGCGCGGTTGAGATGTCATGGGCAGGCTGATAAAAATCATATCGATTTTATTTTGATGTACATACGAAATAATATCTTTGGTTCTGCCCAGATACGGCCCGAAATCGCCGCTGATTCTAGGGTGTTGGCGATCATCGAAATAACCTATATTCTCGATAAATAGCAACGGATGCGCGTTAAAATGATTTAACAATTTCTGGCTTGTTGCATTGGCTCCGACAATAACGGAAGACCGTTGTTTACCCTGATCGCGCTGGAGGCTGATTATTCCTTTGACAGCCAAATGGCTGATAATCAGTGCTAACGGCGTAATAATCATCCACGATACAATGACCTGTCTGGAAAAATATTCCGAAAAATGCGTTACATGGCCCAGAAATAATAAAATCGCAACAATAATCAACCAGCCAATAAGCGTATCGCGGATATAAGCCAGCAGATTTCCCTGTCGCCAGTTTTTATACAGTGACGTATGTTCATAAACATAACTGGAGATAAAGAAAATAATAATAATTAATACAAGGTAATGACTTGTAAACGTTTCTCCAAATAACCAAATTGACAGCAGCAACACGCTCCAGGTTATAGTGGGGTCCAGAATATGCTTGAAAAAAGCGATTACTGGCAAGTCATATGTTTTCATTGATTTCCTAGTATGTAGCGAAGTGAGACAGTAACACCATTGGCAGTAAAGCCGCCTAAAGAAGAATTCGATGACAGGCTGTTATGCACAGCCGCCGTGCTGAGTTCAGTGCCGTGAAATGGTGCATAGGTTAATTCCAGCGATGCCGTGAAGATTTTATTGTTATTGCTGAAATCAGCTGCCCGATTTGTAAAAACAGAGAAGCGATCAAACTTTTGTGTGAGATACGAAAAATAACCTTGCAGTTTCGTTTTTTCGGAGAATTGCCAAACCGTCGTCGCGCTGCCGCCCGTATTCAGGCTAAAATTAGCAGACAGGCTTTGTATGGCAACGGTTTCCCGCCAGCCACTGAGTGTTATCCCGATTTTGCCGGTGGGCTTCCAGAGGTAAGTCATTCGTGCGTTGAAACCGTTAAAATCACTGGTTGAAAAAGATGCGTTATTTCTTTCTACCCAACCGCCTAAAAACCTAAGGTGTGATTTGCCGGATAACTTCCAATCGATTCTGCCTTTCACTTCATTCTGATTGTAGTCGTTTTCGGTAATTGTCTGAATTGGCGTTGTAAACTTTCCTCGAATATGCCGGTACTGCAGGCCGACTGAGCTGCCGCTCGACGCCAGATAATCAATGCCGGTCTCAAACCGGTCTTCTCGGCGGTTTTGAAATCGTAATAAAACATTGTCTGATTGAAAATCGAAATGCGTATAGTCGCCGCGCAGACGCCAGCTCGGATGATAATGCCAGGCAAAATTAAAATATTCAGTATGCTGGCTGCGTACATTTTTTATAGCGGGTTGAAATAAAAAGGGCGCTAGACTCTTGTCGAAATTAGCGCCCAGATTGCCTTCCAGCCTGTTTCCGAGAAACCAGTTCCAGTTTCCCTGCAAATTGAATGCGTTGTTATTGATCTGGCTGAATTTTTCGTAGCGGTTGTGACTCCAGTTTCCGTTGAAATGTAACTGCTGTCTGCTGATCTGTTTGTCGATTACAGCGCCGCCCAGAAAACGGTGTGAAATGTCAAACAGATTATTGGTGCCCAGTAACGCTTCTGCGTCCATCTGATCACGAATACGCAGGATATTGTCATCGGCCGTCATACTGTAACTCATATAAGGGCGGATCAATTTCCCGATTACCTCGGCCTGCACAGAAGAGTTAAAAAATAACGGCATTACGACCAAAACGGTGGCACTTAACAGTCTCTTGACCGAAAACATGAAAAAAAACATTTGTCACAGTAGATAAACGACTTCAGCCGATTTAGACGGGTATTTGCAAAAGAATACGCCCCTTCGTTTGACTTTAATCCGGCACATGCTTGATTTTGATTGCGGGTACAAAGGAATTCGATTTATGCAAGATAATAAAAATTACTGAAATTACTGAAATTACTGTGAAATAGATTGAAAACTTGATTTGTAGAGTTGTTCAGATCGATTACTAATTTTGAATGCATTTTATGGTTCGTATAGATATAGCCCCGGCTCGCAGTCGGATTTCACGCATAACCCAACTCGCGCATAGTCTCGAAAAAAGGGTTTACGATTTTCTGATTTAGCGAGCAGGCATTCTTGACATCCGGCGGTTGCAATACCGTATTCACATATTGAAAGAATAACTCATCATTCTGATCTAATTCAAGAAATTCCGTAATCTTCTCCATTGTTTTTTGCGGCTCCGAACAGAGCGTTTCATATTTGACATGCTGAATATCGTTCGGAAACTGCTTTAACAGCGACAACCCTTCACGCATGGTGACAATCCATTCTACTGCAGCCATATCGGACTGTTGCGTCCAGGCACTCATTTCGTTGACATAAGGTGATAGATCGTTGTGTTCCATTACAATCTCGTTTATCAGAAGATGCCATTTTCGCTGATTTACACCCCACCAGTCATGCGTTTCGTTGTCTTTTTTTACTCCCAGGCGTTTGGACCAGTTAACAATCGAGTGACAAGTATCCCAGCCATTGCGGGTCAGAAAAAGAAATTTAGCATCCGGAAAAATCTTTTTTACAAAGGGAATCCGGAAGATCAGCTCAGGATATTTGTCAACAACTCTGCGCGCGAAAGAAACGGACAAATACGCGTTGTATAGTCGGTGTGCGCTCTGGATGACGTCGTCCGTTGCGTCTGATGCGCTGAGCCTGTATTTTGCGCGGCTTTGGCTATAACTGCCGACCAGGTCTTCATCCGGATGGACGGCATGCCACAATGCTTTGGGTTCATTGAGAAACCCAACATCGCGATGCATTGACAGCACAACACCGAGTATCGTAGTACCGCTACGCCCTGTGCCAAGTATAAAAACAGGCTTTTCAATTTTTCTGCGTATTGGTAGTCGTTTTTCAACGGCAAAATGAGCGAACACCAACGGATTAATCCACCGCCCCCGCGTTGTAGCCGGTCTGCCTTCAAACAATGCATAACTGATTATGCGGCTCCAGATTTTCCAGGGACGTGTTCTGATATATGAAGAATCAAGCTGGGCAACCATTTATTTAGTCTCAGGCTTTAATTTTACAAGTGTTGGAAAGACTCTGCCAACACTTCGTGAAGAAGTTCAACAAACTAACGATTTTATAGGATAAGGCGGCAATCCATGTGCGACAAATTGTCACACCTGTATTCTTTCCAGTTCGCATGAATGGCTTATCATTTTTTAGTTGAGGTTTTTTGCATTACCCGATACAGTCCAGAATCATACATCACCTAAATAGCGGTTTTATGTATTTTTTGTCAAACATTTTGTTTTTGATGGTCTTCGCGGTGGCTCCGCTGTGCGCCCAAGTGCTGGAATATGAAAAGCGGCTTGATGAAGTAGCGGAACGTGGCGCACATGCCATGCCTTTTGACCTCGAAAAAACAATGCACTTTTTTTCTAAAACCCGGCATGGCGGGATTCAGCAGGTAATTGCCAAGGATGCGTCTGATACCGAGCAAATTCAGCGGATACGCGATCATTTAATGGAGATTTCAGTAGAATTCAGGCAGGGTGATTTTTCTAAACCCGAACAAATTCACGGCGAAGACATGCCTGGACTGGCTGCATTAAAATCTGCAGGCCCCGATCAGATCAGCATTGAATACCGTGAACTACCCGATGGCGCACAGATCAATTATTTTTCCCGCTCGCCGCAGTTGATCGAAGCGATTCACCAGTGGTTTGATGCGCAATTGCACGATCATGCACGGCATGCCATACCGGGGCTTCAACACGATCATAACCATGGTATGCATCATGAATAAATCGAATTACTGATGTTCGCATTTACTCAATCAACGGCTAAAATCGCCTGCTGGAATCTGGCTGGTTTCCATGGCTTAACCGATGACCGGCTTGACAGGCAGGCTGAAGGGCTTGGGTTGTTGGACGCTGAAGTAGTCGCATTGGTTGAAATCAATCCCGAAGACGCCTTGCAGCGTTTACGGGAACGGTTGCAGAAAAAAGGTATCGATTATCATACTTCAACGATTCCGCAGACCAGCAAGCTTAAGATCGGTCTCTTGTATAAAGATGGCGTCATAGTCGACAATCCCCGTTTGCTCGATGGTTCCGACTTGGGCGATCCCGATAAACGCAAAGCATTCATAGCCAATGTGAAAATCTGGAAATTTGATTTTCAGTTAATTGCCGTACATTTGAAATCAGGACGCGGCAAAGCTGAGCAGCAGTTTAGGGACGGTCAGTGCAAAATCATCGGGGACTATATTACGCGGCAACGTGCGCTCAGCCGGGAAGATATATTGCTCCTAGGCGACTTTAATATGATACCTGGCCAGGATGTTTCAAACTTCCATCACCTGGGCGGCGATGATCTCATGGATTTTATATCTTCGTGGGATTTGCAGGACAGAAATTCACACATCCTGCCAAAAGGGCGGGCAAATTTACTGGATGGTTTTGCTATCAGTAGAAATTTCAGTACTGAATATATCCGTGGAAGCTTGCGCATTTATCCCATGCACTGGGCAATGGATATTGGCCAGGAAGCTTTCAGGGAAACTGTATCGGACCATCTGCCTTTCGTGGCCAACTTCAGAATTGACCGTTCTAGGGACTAAACAGTCAAAATCCTAAACGATGGTTCTGGGTTTTGACTGGATATCTAATTTTAATTTAAGAGTAATACAGGTGTCTCCGTTAAATGCATATACCTCCAGAAATTTGCGCTTTGAAAAATGTAATAACGCTTTTTCCAGGTATGTATACGGGGCTGGCTTAATTAGCGGGCCTGTCATCGTTTAAAACCAAGGGACAACCCATCACAACTTCAAAGACCCATGAGCAAAGCACTGGAGCCTTATTTAAAATTGATGTCTGCAAAAGGGGCATCTGACCTTTATTTCACAACCGGTGCGCTGCCCAGCATGAAAATTCAGGGCAAACTGACTCCAGTCAGTCAACAAAAACTATTGCCGGGTATGGTCAAAAAGCTCGCATACGGCATACTCAGCCAAAAAAAGATTGAAGAATTCGAAAAAGAACTGGAAATGGATATTGGCCTGGGAATCCCGGATATTGGCCGTTATCGGATCAATATCTATATGCAGCGCGGTGAAGTCTCCATGGTCATTCGTTTTATCAAATCCGAAATACCAAGCATAGAAGCGTTGGCTCTGCCGCTTATATTGAAAAAAATTATTTTGAACAAAACAGGCCTGGTTCTAGCAGCCGGTTCAACCGGATCGGGGAAATCAACGGCATTGGCCGCGATGATCGACTACCGGAATGCAAGTCATGCAGGTCATATCTTGACCATTGAAGACCCGATCGAATATGTCTTCTCGCACAAGAAATCAATTGTGGGGCAGCGTGAAATCGGGCTCGATACACACTCATACAAAAACGCTCTTCGAGAAGCCATGCGCGAGACGCCCGATCTGATTATGATCGGTGAAATACGTGACGCAGACACCATGGAAGCAGCCATTACTTATGCCGATACGGGGCACTTGTGTGTCAGCACGTTGCATGCCGTTAACGCAAATCAGGCGCTGGATAGAATCATTAATTTATTTTCCGCCAAACAACAAAACCAGATATTAATGGATCTGTCGCTTAATTTACGCGCCATTGTGTCCTTGCGTTTAGTCAACAAAAAAGAGGGGGGACGCATCGCTGCCGTTGAAATCCTGTTAAATACGCCTTATATCGCCGAATTTATTCGTCAGGGTGATTTCCATAAAATCAAAGAAAGTATGGAAAAGGGCGCTCAACAAGGTATGCAGTCATTCGACCAGGCATTATTCGATCTTTATAAACATGGAAAAATAGAACTCGAAGAAGCGCTCAACAACGCAGACTCTCGAACCAATCTGGAATGGAAAATCAATTTCGGCGGTGGAACAAATTCCGACTCGAAAAATAAAGATGAAGGAACCGGCAACTCACTTGATTTTCCACAAACCAACATTCCCGCTCAAACCGGACAAAACAAACGCAACAAAATCATGCCGGTTGAAAATAACGATTTGCCTGTTTTAGATGCATCTACGCTGGATACCGAGGTCAAATAAGCGATAACTATTGCATTCGGATATTCGAGAACGCTAATTGTAGTGACCGTATGAGCATACACAATATCATCACAAAGTTTTCGTCAAAGCATCAAACTCACCGAGAAAGTCTTTTTCGGTTTCTCGCGCTGACAATTTTGTTAATCGGCTATTTTGTATATGTGAGCTGGAAGTACGACACAGCCACGGGGGCTTGGCTTACACTTCTCAGCTGGAGTTTCTTCGTACTTTGCACACCGATTGCGGACGGAGGCTTTATTGTTGCCTTTCCTGTCCGGTTGTTATTCGGAGTCAGAATGTTTATAACGCAATTAATTGTGTGGCTGTTGGCGGTTGCAATTAATCTTGTCGCCTTGGGTTTTGCACCGGATAACTATGCGGATACAGCGCTAACCGGTCTGTTATATAAAATTTTGACAACACCGTGGCCATATTGGAGCATTTTGATCATCTCGGCCGCTGGCACAGCACTTTCAATCTGGTTTGGAGACGAAATGATGGATGTGACAACGCATACTCAACGAATCAAACATCATCAGCATGGATTCAAATACAGAATTGTGTTAACAGCAGGCCTCGGAATCTTGGCTGTTCTTGCTTATTACCATTTATTAAGTGATCTGGGTATTGCGCTGCCTGCAAGATAAAAACAAAAAACTAATGTGAGTATTATCACTTCTTTGATTTTTGTGCTGGTTTAAAGTGACGGCAAATCTGAGTTGCAAGGAAAATTGCTTTTCCGCAAGCGCATGAATACATCGCAAAAGCGCAATAAGTCTCACGTTAGGCATTCTGTTCAAAGTGACTAGCAACGGTAGTCGCAGCCGATTTGTTGTGCTACCATCCGTGGCTCTTGCTGCTGTCGTTATGGTCGTAATCACGATTATTAGTGACACGCTCACAGATTGGTCATTGTGAGTTTGACAGATTTTAGCATTTTAATCGCTGCAGCCGCTTTCTGTTGGCTGCGTAAAACGCTATAACCGGGTTCCCGGCCTGATCTGGTATTTTTTTGCAAAAAATCTCCGTTTATTGTGAAAAAAGATTTAAGGGTCAGGCTGGGACATTCAACACGTCATATCTGTTTGAAAAAATGATTCGGCCATAAAGGATCGGTTGACTTGTAAACTGGAGAAAAACTCTCCCATTTCTGGAAATATTCTAATCAAAATGACGTTACATCGCTGAAAATCAATAGAAATTCTGTTTTCCTACAAATAATTATTTTTATTGATAGAGTCATTCATTATCAGTATAGTATGCGGTGAAGTCTTTCTTTTATAGGAGCTTTTCTCAGGGAGGGTTTAAATATGACTCGTTGTCTGGGTACTACTATCAGCGAAGGCCAACGCCGCGTGTGTCAGCATGCCATATATCAGTGCAATAACTGTGGAAATATTGGTTGCGACCAGCACAGCTTTAGTCAATGCTCAAATCAAGGGTACGTATATAGCAGATGTCTCGTTTGTAGTGCAAAAGGCCAAAATGAATATTTAGAATCCAACCAGTAGGAAAAAATATTACAGAGGCTCAAAATTAAAGCCCCGAAAGGGGCTTTAATAGTTTATGGTTTGAGGGTGCAGCTTTCCGTAGTTTTTGTTTTAATAAAATCAACATCATTTTTTATTAAGCTTGAATTTATCGAAGTTTGCCCTTTTTCGATAATAAAATTTCTTTCAGTTTTAGAAAATTCCTCTACAATTTTGTTTGTTATTTCTGCTTCGTTTCTTTGTATTGTATTCTCTATAATGCAATGAATTTAAAATCAATATTTGTTAATTCGTTTTGATAATATTTAATTTCTTTAAGTGAATTTCGGTATAACCCTAGAAAAAAGAAGGAAAATGTCTCAATAAAAATACTTAAGGTGAGTTTAGGTATGAAGTAATTTAGATTTATTTATTTCAATATCATGTTTTTTGTTATTATCAGGATAATCATTTGAATTTAAAGAATTTTGTTTTTCTTCATTATCTTTAAGAAGATAGAAAAATATTGCTATTCCAAAAATAGCTAGTAGGCTTATTAACCAAATCGCTTTTAGAATGTAACTTATTTCGAATGATTGTATATATTCATGATAGTTATTTACAAACAATATATTTGATATAACTATTACATTGTTAATCGAGATAACCGAAATGTAAATTATATAATCGTTATTAATTTTAAATAATTTTGCCGCAAAATTAACGATAGCTATTATTAATGCAATAAAAATAACTGCTGAAATAAGAAGATATGAAATTATTGGGAAGTTAGATTTATGCTTAATATAAATTTGATCGGGATCTAAGGTAAAAAATGGATATAAAGCTAATGACAGTAATAAGAGTGATATCAATAGTAATACTATAAATGTATTTATAACTATTTTTTGCATTGGCTTTTTTCAATCCTTCTTGTTAAACAATTCTAGCGTCGATTCATAATTGAAAAATGAACATGAGCCTTCTATAGCCATGTGTGGAAACATAGGTACCTCCGGTTCTGATTATTTTGCTTTAATTTTTGCGCGCTATTTGGCATATTTCAGAATTATTTCAATTCATTTTTTAAAAACGGTTAAGCTGACATTTCCAGTAAAGTGCTTGAATTTCATGAGCGACGCGTTTCCATTCCGGAATAAAGTAAACTATCTCCAAAAAATGTCCTTTCTCTCCAATCTTTTCCAAGGATCGCGCTGGTATGAGCTATGATCATTTCTGGTGTATGACAAGAAAAAGCCATCAATGATATTGCCTGTAATAAGTAACAATGTGTCTTAATGACGTAACCAGTATCATGGCTACAACTCGGACAACGAAGTTTTAATTTAAATAATTTTGCCGCAAAATTAACGATAGCTACTATTAATGCAATAAAAATAACTGCTGAAATAAGAAGATATGAAATTATTAGAAGTTAGATTTATGCTTAATATAAATTTGATCGGGATCTAAGGTAAAAATGGATATAAAGCTAATGACAGTAATAAGAGTGATATCAATAGTAATACTATAAATGTATTTATAACTATTTTTTGCATTGGCTTTTTCAATCCTTCTTGTTAAACAATTCTAGCGTCGATTCATAATTGAAAAATGAACATGAGCCGTCTATAGCCATGTGTGGAAACATAGGTACCTCCGGTTCTGATTATTTTGCTTTAATTTTTGCGCGCTATTTGGCATATTCAGAATTATTTCAATTCATTTTTAAAACGGTTAAGCTGACATTTCCAGTAAAGTGCTTGAATTTCATGAGCGACGCGTTTCCATTCCGGAATAAAGTAAACTATCTCCAAAAATGTCCTTTCTCCAATCTTTCCAAGATCACCTTTAGCTATGACCTATGTATGAGAGCTCTGGTATCTCGCTGAGGACAGCAATAATCGGGAAATAGGCGTCGGCCATTTATCGGCTGCCTCCACGCTAATCAGAGATCAAGTTCATGAAACATTGAATGGCGGAACACTTGATAGAACATCGCCAGCCGCTTTTGACTTGTTAATTTCAGCAACCATTTCTATCGTTGCTGCGGCGCAAACCATGATTACCCCGCATCCCGGTAATTTATCATCTCAGAGTGAATTCTTTTCAACGCTGTTTTCCATCAACCCTTGATAGTTTTGTATTCTGATTGAGACTGTGAATTAAACATTTTTAATCAAAATGCGGTTTTGTTCAGCTGAATCGTTATTCTCTTAGTGGTTGAAGAATGATATGCACGTGTACGTATGGCGATAATAAAATAATGCGTTATACTGGACGATTCCAAAAATTCAATTCATTCAACCGTCCTTACTATGAAAATTCATGAATATCAGGCCAAGGAAATTTTGCGGCAATATGGTGTGGCGACGCCACGTGGTATTGCCTGTTTCAATGTTGATGAAGCAGTGAATGCTGCTCGGAAGCTCGGTGGAAAAATCTGGGTTGTGAAGGCGCAAATTTATGCCGGTGGACGTGGCAAGGGTGGTGGCGTAAAGATTGCAGAATCTTTGGAATCAGTGAAAGAACTGGCTGGAAACATGTTTGGTATGCGACTAGTAACCCATCAGACCGGACCACAAGGGCAAACTGTGCGACGGTTGTTTATAGAGGAGGGCGTGAATATTGCCAATGAGTATTATGTTGGCATGGTGGTCGACCGAAGCAGTCAGCGTGTGTGCTTGATGGCGAGTGCTGAAGGCGGTATGGACATCGAACAAGTGGCGGCAAAAGCGCCCGAAAAAATTCACAAATTGTTCATTGACCCGATTGCCGGTTTGGCGGATGCTGAGGCGCTGGATATTGCGAAGAAAGCGGGTATCCCTGAAGCAGGCCGCAGCGAAGCTGTGGCATTGTTCAAAGCATTATATAAGGCTTTTGACGATAAAGACGCGTCGCTGGCGGAAATTAACCCGCTGGTGCTGACGGCCGATCATCATGTGCTTGCACTTGATGCAAAAATGAATTTTGATGATAACGCGTTGTTCCGGCATCCCGAGATTGTTGCGTTACGCGACCTGGATGAAGAAGATCCGCTTGAAGTCGAGGCATCGGAACACGATTTGTCATATATTCCGCTTGACGGCAATATCGGTTGCCTTGTTAATGGCGCCGGACTTGCAATGGCGACAATGGATATCATAAAACTCTATGGTGGCAATCCGGCAAATTTTCTCGATGTTGGCGGCGGTGCGACGGTAGATAAAGTGACCGAAGCGTTCAAGTTAATGTTGAAAAATCCCAGGCTCAAAGCGATTCTGGTTAATATTTTTGGCGGGATCATGCGCTGCGATGTGATCGCCGAAGGTGTGGTACAGGCTGCGCGTGAAGTGCATTTAACAGTACCGTTAGTGGTGCGTTTGGAAGGTACTAATGTGAAACTCGGCAAGCAAATACTGGCAGACTCCGGTCTGGCGGTGATCGCGGCCGAGAACATGGCGGATGCCGCACAAAAAGTAGTCAAGGCGGCTGAAAGCGCCTGATGATTGCTTAATCAATCGATTTGTTAATTGAAGGAGTTGTGATTCATGTCCATTCTTATCAATCAGAATAGCCGTGTAATGACGCAGGGAATAACCGGAAAAACAGGTCAGTTTCACACGCGCATGTGCCGCGAATACGCTAACGGTCAGTCTTGTTTTGTGGCCGGGGTCAACCCGCGCAAGCCAGGTGAAAGTTTTGAAGGCATTCCGGTTTATGGCACAGTCAGGGAAGCCAAGGAAGCAACGGGGGCCAACGTGTCGGTAATTTATGTGCCACCGCCGTATGCCGCTGCTGCAATCGATGAAGCGGTGGAGGCTGAGCTCGATCTGGTAATCTGTATTACCGAAGGCATTCCGGTACGCGATATGATCCGTACGCGCTATAAAATGCAAGGTAAAAAAACGCGATTGATCGGGCCGAACTGCCCCGGTATTATTACGCCCGATGAAATCAAGATTGGCATCATGCCGGGTTATATCCATAAAAAAGGCCGTATCGGCGTAGTTTCGCGGTCGGGCACGTTGACGTATGAAGCGGTGGCGCAGTTGATGGAACAGGGGCTCGGACAGTCGACCTGCATCGGCATCGGCGGCGATCCGGTCAACGGTTTGAAGCATCTCGATGTGATGCAGTTATTCAATGACGATGATGAAACCGACGCAGTGCTGATGGTCGGTGAAATCGGCGGAGCAGATGAAGAAGATTGCGCGCGCTGGGTGAAAGATCATATGCGTAAACCCGTGGTCGGCTTTATTGCCGGAGTTACCGCGCCGCCCGGCAAACGTATGGGTCACGCCGGTGCGATCATTTCCGGCGGCAAAGGAACGGCCCAGGAAAAACTTGCGGTCATGGAAGAGTGCGGGATACGGGTGACGCGTAATCCTGCGGAGATGGGAAAACTGCTTAAGTCGGTGTTAAGCTGATTATTGTCCGAAACACTTCAAATAATTGTGTATGAGGATCGAAGATGCACATGAGTAACGGTATTAAATCTGGTGTTGTCGGATTTGTTTTATTTGCCACTTCAGGTTGTGTGCTAATCGGAAAGGAATCGTACCTGCCTTTTCCGCGCCCCAAACCCACCATAGAACGTCCGGCGGGGCCGCTTCCGCCAAGTACCAGACCAACATATAACCTGATGGGTTATCCGCCGGCTTCCCGTGAGGGTTATATCGACGGATGCGAAACTGCCAAAAAATCCAAGTGGGGTTTTAAAGATTTCGAACGCTATGAGAACGATGGTCAGTACCGGACCGGTTGGGACGATGGCCATTCGATATGTAGTAAACAGCAAAAACAGTAAAACTTTGTACGTGCAAGCGCTGCAATGATGATGAATAAGTACTCTGGCATACTGACGTGGTTTTTGTTGCTGTTGATTTGTTTGCCGTTGCATTTGTCGGCCGAACAGCAGACCGGTCAGCCGAGTAGCCAACAATTACCTGTTTCGATACAGCAAAAACTGGATAAGGCTGGTATTCCGGCATCAACGGTGGGTATTTATGTACACGAGATCGGCGCATTGCAACCCATCTTGGCATTAAATGCCGATGCCGCCATGAATCCCGCTTCGGTGATGAAACTGGTCACGACTTATGCTGGACTCGAAATTCTCGGCCCTGCTTATGCCTGGCAGACGGTTATTTCAGCAAAAGGTAAAATTATCGAAGGTGTTTTACATGGCGATCTGGTAATAAAGGGTTATGGCGACCCGAAACTCGATCTGGAACATTTCTGGCTGTTGATTCACCGCCTACGCCAGACAGGACTGGAGCGGATTACCGGCAATCTGATTCTGGATCATAGTTATTACGATATTCCACAAGGCGATCCTGGCGCGTTTGATGGCCAACCTTATCGAACGTATAACATTCTGCCGGAGGCTTTGCTGGTCAATTACCGTTCCACAGCCTTGCATCTTATGCCGGATATCGAGAAAAAAGGGGTCAGAGTGGTTGCCGACCCGATACCGGACGCATTGCATGTTGTAAACAATCTAAAACTCAGTGATAAAGTATGCGGCGGTGGTTGGCGTAATTTTTTGGATGTTGAAATTCAGGTTGCCGGGGAAGCCGGTGATTCACTGCAGGTTATTTTAAATGGCAGTTTTTCAGCACGATGTGGCAGACAATCGCTTTTGCTGGGTTTGCATGACAGCGCAACCTATACGCGGGATTTGTTTAAACGGTTCTGGACACAACAGGGCGGCGTATTCGATGGCGACGTCATTACAGCGGAAACGCCTGCCGGTTTGTTACATTTAAAGACGTATTATTCGCCGCCATTGGCAGAGGTAATACGCGGTATTAACAAATTCAGTAATAATATCGCTGCACGCCAGTTGTTTTTGACGCTTGGAACTGCCGGCTCGATCAACCGTGCACGTTCTCCGGCAACACTGGAAAAATCCGAACATGCTTTGAAGCAGTGGCTGGCGACCAAACAATTGTTTTTTCCCGAGCTGGTTATCGAGAATGGTTCCGGGCTATCGCGAATTGAGCGTATCAGCGCGAAGCATATGGGACAATTGCTGCTCGCGGCGTTTAACAGCCCGGTGATGCCGGAGTTTATCGCGTCTTTACCGATTGCGGCGGTTGACGGCACCATGAGGGGACGGTTGGCAGGTACGGCTGTCAGTGGTCTTGCGCATATGAAGACGGGGACGTTAAACAATGTCAGAGCGCTGGCGGGTTATATGCTTGATCAGTTGGGACGGCGCGTTGTCGTGGTCATTTTTGTCAATCATCCGCAGTCTGTCAGTTCACGCGATGCAATGGATTCGTTGTTGCAATGGGTTTATGACCGCTAAGCGTACTAAGCGCGCCAATAAAAGGAAGTAACATGATTAATCTGGCAATACAATTGTTGGCAGGCCAGCTCAATCAACATTTGAGACGAACCTATGCGCTGAATGAAGATATGGTGGTTGTCTCCAATTTGTTGGATATGGATGGCAGCGTTGTGCCAAATACTCATAACAAACTGGTGATTTTTTTAACCAATATCGAAAAAGACTCTGTGCCGGGGCCGTCGGCGGGAGCGCAGGGATTCGGTGAGCGGATTTTGCAGCGTAATTCAGCGCTGCATTTCAACCTGTACGTCATGATGACCGCAAATTTTACCGGCAACAATTATGCAGAGGCCTTAAAGGTTTTATCCAGTACGATCAGTTTTTTTCAGCGTAATCCGCTGTTTAGCCATCATACTTCACCCGAGATGGACAAACGTATCGAGAAACTGGCGCTGGATATAGAAAATCTTTCGGTACAGGATCTGAGCAATTTATGGGGTGCGCTGGGTGGTAAATACATGCCTTCGATTTTATACCGTGTGCGCATGGTCACTTTTGATTCGGACGAGATTATTGGCCGTCAACCGGTTGTAACTATGCCCAAACCTTTGGTGCCACCATCTGGTAACAATTGACAGTCGGTGACATTTGCATTTACAGTGTCGGCTAGCATATTTGAATGGACGAGCCAAACTGACGATGGAGCGTGAATCAAACCAATGAATGCCTACCAGTTGCTGTTTAATGTTACTGTTGAGCATAGGTATTTCACCGATCATGCCTGTAAGTCACTTGTATTTGCTCCGACACACGAAACGGTCCGTTCACTCAATCGCCCGGGTTTGCTGTGGAGAACTGCAGTCAATCGTCTTTCGGTTTTTTTCGAAGCAGACAAGCTTGACCGCTTGCGTATGTATGCAGAAGACAAATTGACAATGACTTTCAAGGTGTTTTCGAACGACGCGAATTTTTTTCTGTATACAGCGCCTGCCGGGCAGACTCCAGATGCATTATTGTTTTTTGACAATCTGCAACCGACTCGTGACGCAACGGGCAGATATCTATTGCATCGTGATCCCTTCGTATCCGAAAATGATTATGAAGATTTAAATTCGGAACGAGTCAGATATTGCCTCGAGTCCCGGGATTATCACGTTTCTCCCTGCTTTGTCATTCAATTTACTATACACAACGATTCTCCTTTATTATCTCTGGAACAAGATGCCGGAGACACACGGATATTTTTTATTTCATTTGCAAGTAACCGAACATTCTGGAAATACTATCTGATGGGCGATTTGTACCGACGCAGCCTGTATATTAAGGATCTGGACAGCAATGTTGCATTCGAAGAAATCGGTGAAGTCGTTTTGCCCGAAAGTCGCATGGCCAAGATATTGCAGTCGATGCAAGCAATCGAAATGCAAGAACGCCCGCCACAGCGGTTGCAGTTAAAAGAATCGCAGAATCCAAGAGATAAAATATTGATCAATCGGCTGCCCAATGCTTCAGTCAGTCACATGCATTCAGACTGGGTTGACGGAAAAATGGAAAGAATCTCGGAGATTTACGTGAATTAGATAAAAAATCGGTTCTTGTAGATAATCCGATATCGTAGAAAAAAGAACATACAACTTTCATTGTAGAACAGAAGCAAGGTGCAATAACCCACTAGGCGCAATAATTCAATCTAAAGGAGCAAATCATGGGGCAGTACAAAACACCAGGTGTTTACATTGTTGAAAAGAATGCGTTTCCGAATTCCGTGGTTGAAGTTGCAACTGCGGTTCCGGCTTTTATCGGGTATACGGAGCGTGCAGATAACCAGGGTAAAACATTGTTGAATAAGGCATGGCGCATTTCATCAATGTCAGAATTCATCAGTTTTTTTGGCGGTGCACCCAAATCACAATTTGAAATTCAAGATAAGAAGCCTAAAGATGCCACTTCGGCAGAAGCGGATTTTTCCAGTGACGGAAAAGAATATTACTTGGTACACCAGAAACAAAGGTTTTTGCTCTACTACAGCATGATACTTTTCTTCCAGAATGGCGGCGGAGCGTGTTATGTGGTTTCAGTAGGTAAATATAATGAGGGTGCAATTGATAAGACAAAGCTTGAGGGCGGCATCAAAGTCCTGCTGAAAGAACAGGAACCCACCATGGTGGTGATTCCGGATGCCATGTCAATCGATAAGGAAGATGACTGCATTGCATTGCAGCAGGCTGCGCTGAAGCACTGTGGTTATGTGATGAGAAACCGTTTTGCTATACTGGATCTGTACAATGGCTACAGAGATCAACAAGATCCTGACGGCAACTGCGTCGAAAGCTTTCGCAATAAACTCGGCACCAGCTTTTTGGATTTTGCGGCAGCGTACTATCCCTGGTTGAACACATCAATTGTGCAAGCCGGTGAACTGAGTTTCACCAACATAACCAATACGGATACTTTAAAAGAATTACTGGAAGCTGAGGTCGACAACAGTCAGCTGATCGATACTAAAAAGGATGAAATAAAGGCCGAGACGCAAAAGATATCGGATACAAACGATTCGGAATTGCATAAAACCTTGAATGTGGTCAGTCCTTTGTATGGAAAAATTCTGCAGGCTGTCAGAAGTCGTTTGAACCTGCTTCCTCCTGCTGCCGCTATGGCGGGCATTTATTCAATGGTCGACAATAGCCGTGGCGTTTGGAAAGCGCCGGCCAATGTCAGCCTCAATAGCGTGGTTTCGCCATCGGTTGAAATAACCCATGACGAACAGGAAGATTTGAACGTCACTACAGCCGGTAAGTCGATCAATGCCATACGCTCGTTTATCGGTGAAGGAACATTGGTGTGGGGAGCACGAACGCTGGATGGAAACAGTCTTGACTGGCGGTATATCAATGTGCGCAGAACCATGATTATGCTTGAGGAATCTATTAAGCTGGCTACCAAAGCTTATGTATTCGAGCCCAATGTATCCAATACCTGGGTGACAATTAAAAGTATGATTAATAATTTTCTGACCAATGTCTGGAAACGTGGCGGACTGGCAGGCACCACGCCTGAAGATGCGTTTGGCGTATATGTGGGGCTGAGTGAGACCATGACGCCGCAGGATATTCTCGATGGCATATTGCGTGTGACAGTGCTGGTTGCTTTGAGCCATCCGGCCGAATTCATCGAAATTACATTCCAGCAGCAAATGCAGAAATCATGATATGTACAGCTTTCTAGATAATCGGTTAAGTTAATTACTAAATTTTAAATTACACAGACAGAGGTGAATTATGGCAGATGATGGATCAAGTCAATCAACGTCCGTATGGCCCATGCCGAAATTTTATTTTCAGGTTAAATGGGATTCGCAGGTCATGTCATTTCAGGAAGTTAGCGGCCTCGATATACAATCCGAAGAAATTAAATATCGGCATGGCGACAGCCCGGAATTTTCAGTTATCAAAATGCCCGGTATGAAGAAAGTCGGTAACGTCACCATGAAGAAAGGTGTCTTTAAAAGTGATAACAAATTCTGGGATTGGTTTACGCAAATCAAAATGAACACCATCAAACGGTTGCCAGTGACTATCAGTTTGCTGGACGAAGGCGGCAACGCCACTATGGTATGGACGCTGACGAATGCTTGGCCTACCAAAATTACCGGTACCGATTTGAAGTCTGAAGGTAATGAAGTAGCGATCGAAACGATCGAAATCGTTCACGAAGGATTGACCATTGCCAATGGCTAATAGCTTGATTACCAGCTTGAATCTATCAATTAAAGGATAGCGTGTTGAACTGACAGATGCCGGGAGCACAAACAGACACACTCTATCCGCCTTCGGCGTTCTACTTCAAAGTGATGTTTGGCGGTACGCATGAGAACACGGATACTTCTTTTCAGGAAGTATCCGGCATTGTTTCAGAAATGGAAATTGAAACGGTTGTCGAAGGTGGTGAAAATCGCTTTGTACATCAACTTCCCAAAGGGATCAAACATCCTAATCTTGAACTAAAGCGGGGTATTGCGCCAAAAGATTCTCCACTGGTGAAATGGTGTATTGCTGTGATGGAAGGCGATTTTGTGTCGGCGATTGAAACACAGGCCATACGGGTATTCTTAATGAACGAGAATAAAACACCAATACGCGGTTGGTTGTTTGATTCCGCTTATCCCGTGAAGTGGGAAATTGAAAGCTTCGGTTCGACTAAAAACGAGGTGGCTATCGAAAAAATAGTGCTGAACTATAACTACTCAAAACGTATTGTTTAACGCAAGTCATAAAATGCCAATAGAAATTAAACAATTACTCATTAAATCGAGCATTGTGCAGCGTACCGCGGATGAGTCCCTGGATGGTTACGAGGAACGTAGTGCTTTAAAAGAAGAACTGCTAACCGAATGTCGACATTTGATTCGGGACATCCTGCGCGAAAAAGAGGAGCGTTAAATGGCGAATCAGCAAAAGGCGCTGCTGACTATCTCGCGCTGTACAGTCAGTTCAGATGGCAAAATCAGCATTGACAGTTCCAAAAAAAAATTTGAAGCGATGATTAATCCATCAGGATATGAACACACGCTCAGCTTGAGATATGCAAAAAACAAGGTGCTGGGCCAGCCTGGCACCGAAACCAAATATGACGTGAGTCATCCGGAAAAAATTGTTCTGAAAGAACTGGTATTTGATGGTACCGGTGTTGTCCGATCATCGGATAATCAACCTGTTTCAGTCAAAAATCAGATCGAGCTGCTGCGCAATGTTGTGTATACCTATGACGGCAGCAAGCATGAGGCGCCGATCGTGCAGTTAAAATGGGGCAGTTTTTTGTTTTATGGCCGGGTGGAATCATTGAAGTTCGACTACACGCTCTTCAAGCCTAGTGGTGTTCCATTACGCGCCAAAGTGACATTGACATTTGTCGAATATCAAAGCAGTGAAGAAATTGCCAAGGAAGCGGATAATCAATCCCCGGACCTGACTCATCAGGTCGAAGTCAAGGCGGGTGATACACTGCCGTTGCTTTGCTATCGGATTTACCAGGATAGTGCATATTACCAGGAAGTTGCGCGCGTAAATGACTTAACCCATTTTCGTGATTTGAAACCGGGAATGCTGTTGCGATTCCCGCCGCTCAACTAAGAATTATCATGGCTGACTCTCCATTAAAGAACAGCACGGGTATTGTTTCGTTAACCGTAACCAGTAACGGTCAGGCGATCGCGGACACAATCCAGATTGTTTCAGTTGAAATCGAATTTTGCGTCAATAAGATTCCCTCAGCCAAAATTGTTATTCTGGATGGCGATATGCCGAATAATGACTTCCCCGTCAGCAGCCAGGACGTTTTTAAACCGGGCGCAGTCATCGAATTATCGTGCGGATACGACAATAAAGAAGCCAGTCTGTTTAAAGGCGTTGTAATCAGGCACAGTATCAAGATCGATGGCGATAATTACTCGCGCTTAATCGTCTATTGCAAGGACCAGGCTGTTGCGATGACTGTTGGGCGCAAGAACGCCAATTTTCTCGATGCTAAAGACAGTACTATTATGACGCAGTTGATCAACAGCTATAGCAATGTGTCGTCGGATGTTGCCGCAACCAAGGCTCAGTTCAAGGAACTGGTGCAGTATTATTGTACTGATTGGGATTTTTTATTGACACGCGCGGAAGTCAATGGTTTTCTGGTGACTGTCGATGCAGGAACCATCGGTGTCAAAGCGCCTCAGGTAACGGGGGAAGCGCAATTGACGGTTACTTACGGTATCGACTTAATGGCTTTTGACGCTGATCTGGATGCCTTTGCACAATACAGCACTGTGAAAGCAACAGCGTGGAATCCTTCCACGCAGGCAGTTTCGGAGGCGCAGGCTGGGCCGACCAATCTGAATAATCAGGGAAATATCGATAGCGCGGAACTGGCTAAAATCATCGGGCCGGATTATTTTCGTTTGCAGACCGATATTCCGCTGGATAATACTGCGCTTTCGGATTGGGTCAATGGACAGCAGGTCAAATCCGGCTTGGCCAGAATACGAGGTAGCGCTGCGTTTCAGGGCAGTGCCAAAGCTAAAATCAACACTCTGATTGAGTTAAAAGGAATTAACGATCGCTTTAATGGCAATGTGTTGGTGACCCAGGTTAGACACCGGATTGTCAGTGGAAACTGGGTAACCGAGATTCAATTTGGTCTATCGGAAAAATGGTTTGCTGAACAGTATGCCATTGAGGCGCCGCTGGCTTCGGGTTTTGTGCCTGGAATTAGAGGGTTGCAGATAGGTGTTGTGAAAAAGCTGGACGCCGATCCGGACGGCCAATACAAAATACAGGTCTCGATACCGGTCATGCAGGCTGACACCGAAGGCGTTTGGGCCCGTCTGGCCGGTTTTTATGCATCCAGCGATATCGGCGCCTTTTTTATTCCGGAGATCGGCGATGAGGTCATACTCGGTTATTTGAATAATGATCCTGCATATCCAATTATTTTAGGCAGCCTATATAGTAGTAATCGAAAACCGCCTTATGAAGTAACAGCGGAAAACAATACCAAAGCGATCGTGACGCGCAGCAAGTTGAAAGTCGAATTCGATGAAGAAAAAAAAGTGATTACTTTGATTACGCCGAATAACAATCAGATCGTCATTAATGATGACCAGAAATCGATTTTGTTGCAAGATCAAAACAGTAATAAAGTCGAGCTGAATACCAGCGGTATTACTCTCGACAGTCCCAAAGATATAAAAATTAGCGCGAAAGGCAAGGTCACCATTGATGCCGTCAATAATGTCGAAGTAACTTCGCAAGCGGATATTAACAATAGTGGGTTAAATATTAACCTTCAGGCCAATGTCGGCCTGGTGGCAAAAGGTAATGCTACAGCAGAGTTATCCGCAAGCGGGCAGACTACGGTGAAGGGCGCCATGGTAATGATTAACTAATTCAAACGAAAAAATGCCGCCGGCTGCGAGAATTACGGACATGCATACCTGCCCGATGCAAACGCCAGGTGTGCCCCCTATTCCGCATGTGGGTGGGCCAATCAGCGGTCCGTGTGTGGCGAATGTGCTGATAGGCAATTTGCCGGCGGCTGTAGTCGGTGATATGTGCGTATGCGTAGGGCCGCCGGACAGCATAGTCAAAGGTTCGGCGACGGTGATGATCAGCGGCAGACCGGCAGCCAGAATGGGTGATACAACTGCGCATGGCGGCAGTATCGTGGCAGGCTTGCCTACAGTAATGATTGGCGGTTAACCGGTTGCGTTAATATGGCACAGCAACGATAATTTTGGGCCTGTTATTGCCTGAACAATGTGATGTAGTTATGGATAAACATGGCGACAGATAAATCCTTTCTTGGTACGGGTTGGGCTTTTCCACCACAATTCAGTCAAAACGGCACGGTCAAACGAGTGACCGCAGAAGACGATATTCGTGAGAGTCTCTATATTTTGTTGTCGACGAATCCCGGCGAGCGGACTATGCAGCCCACATACGGGTGCGGATTAAAAGCACATGTGTTTGAGGAAATCGATGAGGCTGAAATCACTGTTATAACGGATCTGATCAGGCGTGCGATTTTATTTTTTGAGCCGCGTATCATTGTTGAACGCATTGATGTTGATACTGAGAATGAAAACGATCGTTTAAACGGTTTGATCAAAATTCAGATTACTTATATCGTCCGGTCAACCAACAACCGCCACAATATTGTTTATCCGTTTTATTTTACCGAAGGCACCAATGTACGTATCTAGGTACGCTGTTGCAGGTCAATCGGCAATAATCAGCACAATCATAAGGCGGCGTTTAATTGCGCCGGTCAGTTACAGAATCCGGTCAATCCGGACAAACAACGTGCACACTATCGATGGACTATTGCTCTGACCTGATAACTAATAGGCGTTTGCGTATTCGGGATGGCACAAGCCAGGCCGACCGTTTACTGTCTGCGTTGGATCAGGATTATTTCCAACTGGTTGATTTGCGTTTTCATGCATTGATCGCTATGGCTGCCGACTATGCCGGAATGATGAAGTTTTATCATTTGAACGATAAGGCAGAGGGCAACTGGAAGCCCTATTTTACGGCTGATGAGACAGTAATCATTGCAATGATACTGTCTATCGATACAAATAAGCTGGCGGCATTGTATCGGTCAAATCAGTTCTCAACAAAACTGAAACATAATCACACCATAGATACTTTGCAAAAGGCGTTACCTGCCGAACACGGACAGCAGCTTACGGTGGCCTATTATGCTGCTTGCTTGCTGGATCATTGGTTGGTGTCGCTCAAATCGGCGCAGAGCCGAATCGGTCAAGAACTTCATCAGTTGGTTGAGAGCATTATCGCCGGACTCAAAGACGATCTGCAGTTACTGTTACAGTACTTCGCAAATTTTTTGCCGGACAAACCGTTCAATCATTATTTTTCTAGCGACCTGATCAGATTGCTGGGTATTTCAGCTGTTGAACAATGCATTCAACCATCGGACTATACAGTCAGGCTAGCCGACCGGGTTCTGCTGCGCTCAGGTTTTTTTTCACTCGCAAAGGCTATAGAAATGGTGCAGGGCAGGGCCGCAGACAAGCTGACGGCCTCCTTGCATAGCCAGCGTCACGATCCCGGTACTGGTCTGTTGATTGCCTTTTTGCAGTTATTTGAAAGATTGCATAAAAAAATCAATCGCTTTACATCGAACTATATCGATTTTTATTATGAGCAGGTGCTTGGTGCGCAAGTACATCCGTTCAGACCGGATCATACCTATGTAGTCGTTCGTTTAAACAATCCTAAACATACGGCGCTGATTCCCAAAGACACCGTGTTTTTAGCCGGTCTGGATCAGGATAGCCGGGAAATCCAATATGTCAGCAATAATGATGTGCGCATTCACGGCGCCAGAGTCAGCACCATTCGTACGCTTTTTTTTGATCGGGATACTCTCAATTCGCCTGAAAATGTTTTGCAGGAAACTGTTACTTTACCGTGTATCAACGAACAAAGAACCAGGCAGCTGGCGACGGCATGCTGGTTAAATACAATCTCCATACGTAGCGAAGAA
Organism: Burkholderiales bacterium; assembly: GCA_024235755.1. Lineage (GTDB taxonomy): Bacteria > Pseudomonadota > Gammaproteobacteria > Burkholderiales > Nitrosomonadaceae > Nitrosomonas. The sequence goes on from JACKLV010000012.1 coordinate 48,280, forward strand.
CACGTTGAAACTCACAAGGTAGAGATCGCTTATCCGATTCTCGGTGCGCCGAAAATTACTGAAACGGAAACTGGTACCGCCACGCATGCGCGTATCGGGTGTGTGCTCGCCAGTAAAACATTGCTGCTGAAAGAAGGGAAAAGAACAGTTTATATCACGATCAAATTTTCTGAACCGGACTCTGGAACAGATCAAAATACGCTCAGATACTGGGTCAATAATATTGCCATGACGTTAAAATCATCGACAGTTGACAGTGTGAAAACTGATTTCAGCGATGAAGAGACTCAGGATATCTTTTTCAAGGTATTTGGCGATTTGTTTGTAATTGATGTGTCGGGTGAAGAAGGCTGGATACCGATCGAAGAATATATTCCGGTTTATTCTGGGGTTGACAGTACACTGGATGAAAACAGTTTGCGGATCATCTTTACGTTGTCTGCGGACATGCCAGCTGTGACACCTTATTCTGTCACCAAACACGGTGAAAATTTTGGTACGGAGTTGCCTGTGCTCAGGCTTCTGCTGAATTCGCGGGGCTATCTGTATCCTTACAGCATTCTGAGTAAGCTGACTGTTGAATCGATCAGTATCGACGTGTCGGTTAGCGGCAACCGTTCCTTAACTCTGCATAATCAGCTTGGGCAATTATCGGCGCTGGCATCTTTTAGTCCGTTTGGCCCGTTGCCGGAAGTGGGTTCGTTTTGGATGGTGGGGTGTGCCGAGGCTTCGGTCAAGCAGTTGACGCATTTCAGCATCGAAATCAAATGGGGCGGTTTGCCTGCAGGTATCGGCGGTTTCGAATCGTATTATCAGGATTATGAAGGCCCCGACAGTCATACTGATTTTAAGGTCGGTATGACGGTTCTGACAGACGGCCAATGGCTTCCGGGAAACAATGTGCCCGTTATTGCCGATACGCTTTTCGAAGTTCGGGAAGTGCATCAGGCTTCAAATGCGCTAAATGAATCCAGGTGGATTACCTGCGATGCCTTAATGCCTTATTGGAGTCCGGTAGATTACCGTCAGGTATTGACACAGTTCAGTTACACACCTTCGAGTAAAAAAGGTTTTTTTAAATTTACGCTGATTTCTCCTGCAGATGCTTTCGGTCATAAGAAATATCCGCAGGTGCTGGCTCGCGTGTTGACGCACAACACCAGGCAACGTATTCCAAAAATGCTTAAGAAAGAGCCGAATGCGCCTTATACACCAGTGATTACGTCCATTCTGGCTAATTATCGTGCAACGGCACAGTTGATTATCGGAAAAACGGACGATGGCGCTCTGCCGATTCATCAGGACAAGCTGATTCATTTGCATCCGATCGGGTGGGAAGAGGCCAATGCGGTGCCAACACAATCCGTATCGCTGCTGCCGCACTATGTTTATTCGGGTAACCTGCTGATCGGACTGGAAGGATTCGATCAAGGCGGTACGCTGACGCTATATTTTCATTTGCGTGAAAACTCGTTGCCAATGGAAAACAATTCGATCAATCAGTTGCAGTGGTATTATCTGTCGTCGAATCAATGGATTCCATTGACGGTCAAGGAGATCGTTTCGGATACGACTTATGGCTTTATGACATCCGGCATTGTTACGTTAAACGTGCCTGCCGATATCAATCCGGACAATACTATTGTACCCGCCGGACTTTACTGGTTAAGCGTTTCCGCTGATCTCGAGATGGAAAAGTTCTGTAGCTTGTATTCAATTTATGCACAAGCTATTCAAGTCAACCGGCAGATTGACGAGACAATCTCAGCAAAGCTGACGACATTTAGCTCTCTTCCGGCGGGTAGTATCAACCAGACTAAACAGTCTATACCCGGGCTTGACCGAATTTGGCAAATTCAGCCCTCAGTAAACGGTCGCTCAGCGGAAAGCAAATTCGATCTGCGCATCCGTCTCAGCGAACGGTTGCGGCATAAAAACCGTGCCTTACTTCCCCTGGATTATGAGCAGCTTATACTGGCGCATTTTCCACAGATATTTAAAGTAAAGTGCTTTGCAAACTTGATGCCGGAATACGATCCTTTGTATCAGCGGTTCCGCCCCTGTTTGAAGGCCGGGCATTTGACAATTGTCGCGCTGCCTTTCCCGGTGAAACAGGTGCATTATGGCAAACAGTTGTGGCTGAGCGGCCACCGGGTCAATGAAGTGAAACAATATATCAGGCAACATATACCGTCATTTGTCACCGTTCACTGCGTCAATCCGGTGTATGAATCCATTCAGATTCGGTGTACGGTTAAATTCAAGACGGGTTGCGTTAGCGGAATGTATCTTGCAAAGTTGAACGAAGCAATTTCTGATTATATTTCTCCATGGCATGATACAGTCGGTTACACCAAGCATTTTGGGTGGCGTATCAGCAAACATGATATGCAATCGTATATACAGCAGCTTGAGTACATTGACCGGGTAACGAATTTTTCCATGCTGCGAATCACACCGGATGGCGAAGCATTGTTTGATTTGTTTGATAGCGCCGCTGTAACTGAGCTATCAGAAGAATCCGGTGAAATTACACCAAAATATCCCTGGAGTGTCGCCGAGCCGATGCGACAGCATTTTATTGAAGTCGATGACAGTTTCGTAACGATAGAACCGGAAGTTACCGGTATCGGTGAACTGGAAATTGGCAGTACATTCATTGTTCTGAGCAGAGATGGCGAAGCAAAACAGAAAAACACTTGAGGCCAAATTCAAAAACGGCAGCATGCCCTCGGAGATTGCATTTGCCGACCTAATTGATTCGACGCTGAATCTGATTGATGACGGTTTTGATAAAACGGTCAAGGATGGTTTGAGAATTTTTCAGCTCGGTGATGGAAAATTAATGAGTTTCTACCAGAAAATGGAAACGCTGAGCCCATTATGGTTTGTGGGGTTGGATAAGGCAACATCCAATCTCAGAATCGGCAATCAATTTAATCCGAATGTACTGACGTTGCGCAGCATTGGAGAAATGGACAAGGCCAGAGGAACAACTCGCGTGGGTGTCGGTATTAATACGGAACGGCCGCAATGTGAGCTTGATGTGGCCGGAACAGTCGCTGCACACGGCAGAACAGGAAAAAAGGATGAATTTGCGGTGCCTGCTGACGGTGAGTGGTACGATATCAGTGGCGTGTTAACCGGATGCCAGGCATTTGAGGTGGTCGCGGGTGTTGGCGGCCGGGATGCGGACGGCAAATATGCCCTGATGCACGCATTTGCACTGTGCACTTATTATGCAAAAAATCACATCAGCTATCATCAGGCGCATTATGGCGCCAAGTGCAATCAGCTGGAATTGCGCTGGGAACCTGTTTCCACGGAAAGCGATAACTTTGAATTTGTTTTGCAGTTACGCACCGGTATCTATTACGGTAATGATATCTGGGTCAAATATCATATAACCCGGTTATGGGAAGATACAGCAATGTACGAAAGTGAGATAAAGCCGGAAAAACTGCCTGTATCCACATCTAGAAAGAAACGGTAGTGTACCAATAAAATGAATGAACGGATCGTATCGGTAGAAATAAATCTGGAAGAAGGTAACCTGATATTGACTGCGTTGGCCGAATGTCCTTTTAAGACTGTTTTCGAATTAATCGGCAAACTGAACCAGCAGGCGCAGCATCAGTTTACTGAGACTGTCGGTCAATTAACACAAAAACCGTTTTCGTTTACCGAGCAGGAAATGGCGTTGACCATAAAGGCGCTTGGCAAATTGCCGTACGAGCAGGTTCATCAGTTGCTGGCCAAGTTAAATATGCAGATGGAACACCAGCTTCGGATATGCAAAGACGGTTCGGGCACCATTGCACAAACCTATGCCGACCGCTGATCAGATTAGCCGTATCCACAGTGATCCGGACGCGCTTGATTTTGCTACGCTCAGAAAAGACGCACTCTCAATCATTCAAGATTTGTGCGGTGAGAATTGGACCGATTATAACCTTCACGATCCGGGCGTCACCATTTTGGAACAGCTGTGCTATGCACTGACCGATCTGTCCTACCGTTCAGAATTTCCGGTTGCAGACTATCTAAGCGGCAGTGACGGTTCCATAGACTACTCCAAGCAATCACTTTATCCACCGCATGAAGTCTTTCCGAGCGCAGCCGTCACTCAAACCGACTATGAAAAAATTTTATATGACGCAGTACCCGAAATCGATCGCGTCTGGTTCAGAACGGACTCATTCGAACATGAACAGATCCCCGGACTGACAGGACTCTATACTGTTTATGTCAAAATTGACCAGGATCTGTTGCAAACTCAAACGAATGACAGTGAAAAGCCGCCAAATCTTGAACCGATCGTAGTACAGATTGTTCGGTTGGAAACCAGTGTTACACATTGGCATGCCCTTACCGGCCAGATCAGTACATGCCTGCAAACAAGGCGAAATCTTTTGAAACGGTGGCATGATCGTTTGAGCCACGCCGGTGGGCATGCTTTTTTCGAGCAAAGTACACCAATGATTCGCCTCCTTGAAAAATCAGGCGAAATATTGATACGGTTGGATAAGCAACTGTCCGGTTGCCTTGATATTCGTGACGGGTTTGGTGCAATTCGCGGATTGCTGTTTAAGCAGACTTTTAGTCCAGAGAGTATTAAACGGCTTGGAAAACAGTTGTCCAGGCTTGAACAGCAATTCAATACGTTACTGCCGGGCAGGGAATACGAGCAAATCCTGGCAATGCTGGATACGCCGTTGAATAAACCGGACGATTTGACCCCTGTTCTGGAAAATGTGTTGCCGCGGTTGACCGTGGCTCTCGGTGAAACGGAACAAATTTTGCGTGCCCTGGCCAATAATCTAATAACCGCGCAAAACAGTTTAAGAACATTTTATGAAACGGCGGTGATGAAAAAAATCCGTGCGGTGTTCTATGCGCACCGTAATCTTTGCGAGGATGTCCACACCATCCGGATGGTTGAAACCCAACCATTTTTCTTGACCGGTGAGATCGAAATTCACCCCTTGCATCACCCCGCCAAGGTTTACGCAGAAATTTTTTTCAAATGCTCGCGTTATATTTCGTCGAATATCCAGATCGACCATTATGGCGCGGTACTGGCCGGGAAACGAAATTATGAACAGGTATTTTCCGGACCGTTGACGCATCACGGGTATATCCGCGATGAATCGCTGGCGGCGTCACGCAGAATCATCACCGTTGTTGATTTAATGACATGTATTCGGTCAATTAAGGGTGTTGTACAGATCAGAAGCCTCAGTCTGACGGATGAAGCCGGGAATCGTCGCTCAAATTTGAATGACTATCTGTCACAGCATGTTTTCCCGGTGTTGCATTTTTCTCATGCAAGCAATGTCGCCCAGGTGCTGCAATTGGCATTACCGTTCGACAAGATCTCAGTTCATGCATCCGCGGCGGACGGTTCCAACACTGCTGTTGATAGAAAGAATACGGCGCTTTTCGATGAATTTCAGCGTGAGCTGAAAAAACTGGTTTTCGAATACCAAGCATTCAGACGCAATACGCAACCGATAACAAATTTTTTCTCGTTACCTAGTGGCCAATCGAGGCCATTGAATCATTATTACTCAATTCAGAATCATTTTCCGGCCATATACGGCATAAACAAGGAAGGCATACCGCGTTCACAACCACTCGATGTACGCGCAAAAGCCAAGCAACTCAAAGCCTATCTTTTTCCTTTCGAACAGCTTATGGCCAATTACCTGGAGGGCCTGCAACAGATACCGGCATTGTTTTCTGCTAATCAGAGTGCAGCAAAAACCTATTTTTCGCAGTATCTGGATAATGGCAAGGTGCCGGATATCGAACCACTTTACATTGAGCATGAAACTGACGGTAATCTATCGCAGCCATCTCTGATTGACGATATTTTGCGGCAATACGATGATTACATCGAGCGCAAGAACCGCATACTCGATATATTGTTGGCGTTGTATGGCGAGGTCTACGAACAGCAACCATTGCTGCGATTTAATTACTACCGGCGTGAGGATCCTTTTAACTGGATTCTGGAACAAAAAATCAGTTATCTGAAGCTGATTCGTCAAATCAGCAGAGACCGCTGCAAGGGCTTTGATTTTTCCCGTTGCGGTTTGCTGGCACATGCTGAAAGCGCTGCAGAAAAACCTTCGGGCCTGCATGCGAAAATCAGTCTGTTGTTGGGGCTGCAGTGTGCAAAAACACCGGTATGGATTGCCGATATCCTGATTCAAAGGAAAAGTCGTCTGGTAGCCGATCGAATACTGGCCGACAGGATCAAATCGGTAACTGATGACGGTCAGAGCGAAACTGTGCCTGATAGGCCGGATTGTCCGTCTGCGGAATCGGTGGATATGATAATTCCTTCTCAACTGCCCGTTTTCAGCTACTCGATTTTCAAAGAGGGTATACAGTTGGATAATTATCGTTTGCTTCGCTTGAATCAGGAAGAAACGGCCGTATGTTTCAAATCCGAACAAGATGCGCGACTCTGGATTCTGACTACAGAATCATCTTTCGATGAAGCAGCATTGTATACTCACCGTTTTTGCGGCACTCTGAATAAGCTGAATCGGACATGTGAAAATTTTCATTTAATCGAACACCTATTGTTACGGCCACGCGGCAAAGAATCGCTCGGCCGGTTGGGCGTAGAAGCGACTTTTTTTAACTGCCGCGTCAGTGTGGTTTTCCCATCCTGGACGGCGTGTTTTTCCGATATCGCATTCAGGTGTTTTGCCGAGGAAATCATACAAAAAAATCTGCCCGCGCATGTATTTGCGGATATTTATTGGCTGGATTTTCTATCTATGCACGATTTCGAAGAACGTTACCAATCGTGGCTGCACAATCTGCAGCAGTTTAGCCAGGATGACGATGCAGAAATTCTTTCTCAGTTAGACCAGGCATCGGAAAAGATGACCGCTTTTTTATTGGATTACAAACAAAAAGAAAATGGCGACTATTGGCTCTAATAGTGCGTCAGCACATATCATCGAACAAGTCACCTTTGATTTTTCGTTCGTATCCGAAGCCGTTGCGCATGAACATGAGTCGCGGCTGAGTGCTTGGGTTGTGGATACGTTGCTGCCGATTGTGGAAGCGATATTGAATGAACATGACGAAGCAGACAACGTGTTGTGTATTGAGCAGATCACGTTGGATCTTGGCGAAATTTCCAGCACCGATTACTTTGTGCAAATCGCGCAACGACTACAGGACCAATTGGCCCGGCAGTTAAGTGACGCCAAATCATCCGGCCATCGTCAGCAGGTCGTGTTGCCGTTTTCACAATCGCGTTCTGTCGCAAAACCGAATAAACCTAATACTGTATTGCATGTTAAAGCAGTTCAGTCAGATTTTGACCGTTTGGCGGAATTTCTGCTGACCGGGAATCTACCCTGGTTTATCGACACGGCGGATGCACATGTGCATGAGAAACTTATGGAACAGGTGCTGCGCGAGATTGAGTCTACGTACGCACTCCGGGCGTTATTGACGCAAATGCCGCAAACCAGCCGCGCAGTCTTCATCTGGCGTATGGCCAATCAATTTTCCCACAGCATGCTAGAGACAGTGCTGCGCCAGATTGAGCCGCAACATCACAGGCTGCTACTCGGCCTGATTAAGGCATTTCAATCGGTACTGTCTGCGTCAGCATTGCCAACCATAAAATACACTAACGCAATGGCGGTGTTGTGGGCAAGAATCTTGGACGGTGTGGCGCGTCATGCACATTTGCCACATTCGGCGCACTTTTCAACGATGATTTGCCAACTCCTGCAAACAATGGCGAATCATGTGTTGCATGAAGAAGAGGCTATTTTGCTTAACAGACTGATTAACGCAGTGCGTATTCAGGAGGAAGGAGGGCAGTTGCCAGAAGTTTTGTCGATGATTGCAAAACGCAATTTCCAGGACTATGTGCAGACAGATCGTTCTACGAATACCGGGCAGCAATTATCTCAGTTTGTACACCCTAGTACAATACAAACTGACCAGCACAGGGAACCGGTTAATCAAGAAGATACGGTAGATAAAACCGTTTCGAAAAATCTGTCACTTTCTTTATGGCTGTATCGGCGTATTGTCACGGCTATGCAGCAGGCCGGTGTGAGTGTAACGGTAGAAAATTTAAAAACTGAGCAGTCGGCAAATACACAAGCCTTGCAAGCGCGGTTGCAGGTTATGCTTCAAGATGCTGCAGCTCGTGCTCAGCTGATAGCAATGCTGCCCAGGTCAGTGTTGATGGATATTGTGTGTATGCTGTCGCCGCAGGCAGCGCTTATCATCGAGCAGTTTAATGCGAATGGCAAACAATTTTACCGCTATGCAGAACAGAAAAGCCACATCACCGATGTGTCGTTCGATGAATGGCTAAGCGGACTCTGGGACAATGCGTTGCGTTTTGTTGCCGAACCGCGATTGACGAACGAATTTGCCGCAGCCGGTTTTATGCGTGCACTGACACAAGGATTGAATGAAGAAGCAGACAATGCGAAGATACTGCAGCTTTGGTATAAAAATCTAGAACTGGTTTACCACAGAAAAAACAGTTACGAATCACGCATCCTGCAAAACATGATTGCTGACGCAATGGCGCGTGTGGTTTCCAGAAAGTTCGCGCCGCTCGCTATACCATTTGGGCTAAATGCGGATCGGATACCTGAGGCATTGGCGGTAGACTTTCAAACCGGAAAGCAACGTCTCAGACGCGCGCTTGATGACGGTCAACTGATTCCTGAGCAACTATCAGAAGTTGCAGCCCGAAAGCTGGTTCTGGCACTGTTGAAATACGATCCTGAATTTGCCGACGCCGATAGTAGTGTATTGATTGATGCTGTTGAAACGCATGCCCGGCAAGCTCGTAACCTTAGTGCTTATTATCAACAATTAGTTGAAAAACTGTTGCAGGAGCAAGTGCTAGATTTTGAAACCGTCACTGGCCTGACGGCAGTTTGTACTGAGCAGACAGAAACGGAAAAAACGCATCATTATTTTGATCCTATTACTCAACGTATTGTTTCGGCACTGCAGAATGCAGCAATTACCGGCACGGAACAGTATGCCGCACAGCTTGACAACAACGATGCGCCGGCAAAGCAAAAGTGGTTGCTGGCTATGTTTTCCGATCCGATGCTGCGTAAACGGCTGATTGCGAAATTACCGGAATTTGTTCTGATTGATGTGGTTTACAAACTGTCGCCACAAGCCGCCAATATTCTGGCGCAGGTGCTGGTTCGTGCCGAAACGCTTTATCAATCGACGCCTGATCGCCGAGCTAGGGATGTTTCAGTCTGGAAGCAGCAGACGTTCGATAACATGCTTGGTTTTTTGTCTTCGAAACCACATAGCAGGGTATTGGATAGGGATAGCACCCTGAATACGGCAGATTTTCTTTTGATAATGACGCGAGGGCTATCTGCAAGTCATGGCGATACGGCAACATTGCAATCCTGGCATGATGGATTGCGCCGTACGCGACAATCGGAAGCCGAACGCGATGCAGACAATCTGCTCGAATCGAACATCCGTGAAGCTATGCTGGCTACACCGGTAAAGGGATCTTCCGCTTCTGTAATTGAGGAAATGTATCAGATAACAACGGATCTGGAAAACGATTTTGCACGACAACTGCTGCGACTGAGAAGTTTCTATGAAAACGGCAGGCTGTTTCCCGGTTCTGTGCCAGAAAGCGTGCTTCAATTCATGATAAACGAAATTCTGAAACAATATCCGGAGACCAGCGATAGTGACCGCCGCACACTCGTCGATGCCATCGACAGCCATGCCCGGCATTCTGTTAGCAGCGCCGATTACTATTACCAGCTATTGAAAAAGCTGGTGTATGGCGAAGATCTCGACTTGGAGGCCATTGCATTACATCTTGAGCGGCAACAAACGCAACGAATGGATGTTCCAAGTCAAAGCGTAGTGATGACACACGAACCGTTCGTGCCAACAAGTCCGCATAAAAGCTCAATATGGCATCGTTTGCAGAATGTATTGAAGCAAGCCGGAATCAGCGACTTGCATCTGGATCGGTTAAAGATCAATCAGATTGCATCGGTCAGGGTGCAGTTGGCTCGTCACCTACTCGGCCAAAACGAACGGCAACGCCTGATTGCCCAATTGCGGCAAACAGTCCTGCTGGATATCAGTTATGTGCTGTCACCACAGGCGGCGTTTATTCTTGCGCAACTGACACGGTATGCTGATGTACTGGTACAGCATACCGAAAACATCTACCGCACAACGCCTTCTGCATGGCAACGGCAGTTATGGGACAATGCATTGTCCTTTCTTGCCGATACGACTTTGAGCAATGCTTTTAATGTATCTCTATTTCTTCAGGCGTTGACACGGGAGTTGTCTGGCAACGCAGACGCAAAAACGATTCTTCAGTCCTGGTGTACTGCGTTACAGAAACTGCAAAGCGAGCAATATGGATATGCAACAAATGTATTGGAAAATTTCATACTGGATGCGGTTTCGTTGCTTCCGGTTTCCAAACATCAGGCTGCATCGCTTGACCAGTCGATTGATTTGATTACTGAGATGCAGACTGCTGACTACCACACCATGAAAGAACGTCTGAGAGCGGCTCTGGATGGCGGCAGGTTGATTCCTGCATTATTGTCTGAAGCCGCGGTCAAAGCGTGGGTTCTGGCTTTACTGGAACGCGACTCGAATTTAACTGAAAATGATCGCTACCTGTTCATTGAATCGATTGAATCGTATTGGCCGAAATCTGGAAACAGTGCTGCGTATTTTTGGTTGATACTTAGACAATTGCTGCTTGAGCAACCGGTTGACTTGGAAACTATCGCTACGCAGGCGGAAACCGCCGGCAGTGCAATACTTGATGAACCGACTGACGGCACCATAGAGAACGAAAATCCCATAAAGCAAATAGGTCAACGAATTGGTTTATCCCTGCAGCAGGTTGCGATTGTCGGAGCAGACCGCGATCTTGAGCAGTTCGTGCAATTGAGTCAGATAGGCGATGCCCTGGCGTATCGAGAATCGTTATTGACTTTGTTGGACAATACGGCGTTGCATCAACAGCTGATTGAAAAATTGCCGGAATCCATCTTGCTTGATATAGCCTATCTGGTTTCGCCGCAATCGGCATTGATATTGTCGTACTGGTTGTCGCATGCCGAATTCTTCCGGCAGTATGTGAAAAACATGGAACATGCAACGCGCGATGTGTGGATAAAACAGTTATGGAAAAGTGGATTGCAGGCGCTGTGCGCAGCACCGGATTACCATGCACTCGATGATCTGTCCGGTGCAGTCAAGTTTGTTTCTGCTTTGATACAGGATTTGGCCGGCAGTACAGATGCATTGCGGCTGACGCGGTTGTGGCACAATGCGTTGACTATGGTGTTGGAAAATTCACGCCAGAGTGCGCAAGATGCGCAAGACAATGCGCCACAAAGTACCCAGGAAACAGTCCAGGGAATCCGTGTGCTTCAACATTTGCTGCACGGAGTATTGATACAGCATGCAGATGTTTCCAGCGAACAATCAGAAAAATTCGTAAAGATGGATAGGTCGTTCAATCCATTAACAACGCTTGAACTGAACGTTGACGAATTCGAGCAACAACCCGGCGATGAATACTATATTCATAATGCGGGTCTGGTCATGGTTGCACCTTACCTGCCGCGTCTGTTCAGGCTGCTGGGTTGGCTCGATACCGAGGGTTCTATGGATATCGGTGCAGCGGATCGCGCCGTGCATTTATTGCAGTTTATTGTCAGTGCGGAGCAGCATTTGCCCGAGTATCAATTAGTGCTGAATAAGATTTTGTGTGGCCTGCCACTAGCTATGCCGATCAGCCGCGAAATCGATCTGAATGCGCATGAACGGGGGACGGTGGAAGATATGTTACGTGGCATAATCCAAAACTGGCGTATTTTAGGCAAGACTTCCATCAGCGGTTTACGGGAGACTTTTTTGCAACGTCAAGGACGGTTACAGTTTCAAGAAGAAATGTGGCACTTGACGATAGCGCCTGGACCTTTCGATATGCTGCTTGATCAATTACCTTGGAGTTTCTCGGTGATTAAGCACAACTGGATGTCGCGGGCGATTCATGTTACCTGGCGGTAGTATGGATGCGGCTTTGTCAATGACAGATAAACAGCTGAACGCCGCAACGCTTGAAAAAGAGGTTGCATGGTTCAAAGCGGTTGTACAAGCGCGCTTCGATCTCTATTTTGAGCGGGAAACCGACATCAGCGAGATTTACGCTATCAACGCTCCGGATTTGTCGTCTGACCGGTCGGAATATGCGCAGATAGTCCGGGAATCCAGCATGGACTTCGATGAACGTCTGATTGTGATTCTGGCTTTGCTGCCGCATGTTCAGCCCCAGGCACTCGATTTGTTTTTGATGAGTAACCAGGATCTTGCACGTGGATTCACCGAATTTGGCGGATGGCGCGGCAAGTATCATAGCGGTTTTCTGCCTACTTGCGAGACTGCGGTTTTTATACTGGCCGGCGACAATCTGGCAAAGAGATTCGAGGTATTGCAGCTGTTGCAGACGGATGACAATCTGTCGAAGCACGGGATCATTAAAGTTGCGCAAGCGGTGAACGGCGAACCTTTTTTAAGTGCCGCGCTTACCATCACGGCAGAATACTTGGGGAGGATGACGACCGGAAAAAGCCAGAAACCCGATTATACCATGCACTTTCCTGCAAAACTGATTACCACATCATTAACCTGGCAGGACTTGGTGTTAAGCGGCGACGTGATGGACGAAATCGAAAATATTAACGCCTGGTTGGTGCATTCAACAAAAATATTGCATCAGTGGGGCCTCGGAAGAAATATTAAACCGGGTTACCGTGCGTTGTTTTACGGCCCGCCGGGTACCGGTAAGACGCTGACCGCGACACTTATCGGCGCGGCTGCAGATATCGATGTGTACCGTATCGATCTGTCGATGGTGGTATCCAAATATATCGGCGAGACAGAGAAAAATCTGGCCAATGTATTTGACCAGGCGGTTAACAAACACTGGATTCTTTTTTTTGACGAGGCGGACGCCTTGTTCGGCAAACGGACGCAGACCAGCAGCGCAAACGACCGTTATGCCAACCAGGAAATTGCTTATCTGCTGCAACGAATTGAAGATTATCCCGGTGTTGTAATTCTGGCGACCAATCTAAAAGTCAATATAGATGAAGCTTTTGCCCGTCGTTTTCAGACTTCTGTGCACTTTGCACTCCCGGATGCCGAACAACGACTACGCTTATGGCAGGGTATGTTTGCTGATAACAGGCTGTTATCAGAAAATGTGGATTTAATAGAGCTGGCCGACAAATATGCGCTTTCCGGCGGCGCCATTACCAATGCGGTGCGTTACGCTGCAATTCAGGCAATACGAATGAAGCGGGAAACAATGACCCATGAGGATCTGACGAATGGCGTCGCTAAAGAACTGTTAAAAGAAGGACGGACGCAATGAGAATGCAAGTCACAAAAATCGTGCTCTTCTGGTTAATCTGGATAGTTGGCAGCAGCAGCGCTATGCCGTACGGTTATAATGTGCCTTATGTGCTGGATTACGACCAACACTTCGATCGTTTGCTGGACAAGTCCGAATTCAGCCGGCTCGATCAGCCGGCGGTTCATCGCATTCAGCAAAATCTCGCGACTGTTTATCAACAGGATCTGAACTGGAAAAGAGATGTCCGATTAAGCCGTCAACCGCTGACGGATGGTGTTATCGGCCCAGTGACAATGTTTTGGCTGCAGCGGTTTGCTTATGATTTTAAAATCGAGCCGATTGGTCACTATGGCAATGCTCTGATCAGCCGGTTGGAAGCCGTAGCCGAATTCGCCAATCTGTTTCCGCAAGAAACCGCGATTCTTTTGAGTGCCGAATTTTCCGATTGGAATGACAGGCTGCCGGGTTTTCAAAGAGATCTGGATTATCACATCAGACGGCTGGGTTCTCACCAGGCATTGCTGGATTTGGTGTACCGTTACCGGTCGCTGAGCGAACCGTTTTCGATGGGTGCAGCCGTCGATTATTCTACAACGCCTCTGTATTTTTTCCAGTTGACAGCTGAGGACTTTAAATTGCTGCAAAGCAAGGATCAAATTATGGCTGAGCTGCTCAAACTGGAGAATAAACAGTTTGATAATTTTGCATTACTTGAAGCAGCGGTCTCAGACGTCTTGAAAGCCTATCCGAATTTATTTCAACGATTGTCACCCGTAATTAAACGCTATTACCGCAACAGAATGTTGACGATTACAAAGGATTTTATCGACTTTCTCAATCAGGCTATGATCGGCGACCCCTTCATGGCTTCCTTGAATCCGGCGCTTGCCGAGCTGCTCGAAAAAGAATTTGCGGATATTGCATATCCGCACCCAGTACTTTTCGATAAAGCCGTGCAGGCTAAAATTCTTGCCGGTATTGGCGTGTGCCAGGAAACATTACTGCATAATCAATATATCCTGGGGATTAAAATCAGTGATGAAGCATTTTTGGCACTGGAAACTGATTTGTTAAACAACCAGAGCTATCATGGTATGCCGGAGATTCGTAAGCATTTGAAATTGATTAATGCACTACGCCAGCGTACTGGCGCATGCGATGAAACGGAGTGGCTTGAAGTCAATGCATTTGTCAGCAATTTATATGAACATGTCGTGCAACCGACGGTTACATTGTTATATAAAAAAAGACCGGCTTTTGATTCATCCGCAACGATAAAATGGGATGGTGACGGCTGCGGATGTGTACTGGATGCATTGTCGGGAACGGTTTATGGTATTTATCCTTATTGGCATGCAAACGATGCGCAGCAGAAAGTCAATTTGAGTGTGTTGTCCCGGGTAGCCTATTACGGATTGTCGTTTGATCCTGGCGGAACGATTACCCACGTCAACGATGATAATAATAAATTCAATCTGAAGCAGTTTCTTGATAACAGCACGTTTATTCAGACAGCGCGAAAGCATGACAGCAGGGTGGACTGGGTCATACATAAAGATCAATCGTATTGGTCAAAAGAATGGCGATCACTCGACTCCAATCAAAAGGCGAATGTGTTCACTTCACTGGCTGACAATATTTATCAACTACTTACTCAACCATTGAACGATCTGTACGCCAGATTAACTTTTGGCGTAGTGCAGCTGGCGACGCAAGGCGATGGCGTCACACTCGATTTTAGAGGGTTTCCCAACGATGGCGTATCGATTGACCTGTTTAACAATTTTTATGATGAACTGACAAAACGATTAAAAGCGACGGGTAACGATTATTTTGTCAATATCATGGTGTCGCAATCCGAATTGGGCGAGGGACTTTACCAATATTTTAATCTGCTTGAACGCATTTCAGGCATTAAGGCGAACGATGCAGCCAGTTCCTACCAGCAAGTAGATATCCGCGACGATCTTAACGCCAAAATTTTAGTACTACTTGAAGAACCGACGACAAGGGCTAAAAAAACATTGAGACTTGATGTTGAAAATAAAGGACTGTACGGCACTCTGCGCGGGTTATTGTTGCGCAATATCATCCCTGTGATCGAATTTGACGGTCACAACTGGGAGCAACTGGAAGACGATATCGTGTATTTCAAGGATAATTTCGGTGGCGTGGGATTCTGGCCGTTGCCGTTGAATGAGCCGCCGCTGACAGCTGAAATGCCAGGACGTTGTGAGGATATACAGAGCATTGGCGGTTGTCTGGTCCGGCATTTTCAGCACCCTGACCGCAACGGCCAGCCGGATTCCGCACTTGACCGGTTTGTCTGCGAGAACCGCAGTTTGTTCTGGGTTACCCTAGTTGCACTGACATTGCTGTCGCTTATTTTATTGATCAGTTACCTGAAATCCTGCCGTTTTCATGGGAAACATAAAAATATTTTTATCGTCAGCCTATTTGCAACGATTGTTCCTGCATTGGCTGTTGCCTTAATGCTGCTGTTGTTCGACCCGAATCTGGAAACTATCGCGGAAGGGAATATTCCGTTGATTGCAGTGATATCGATCGGTATTCTGGTCAGCATCATTGTTTACCGCAGGCAGCAGTCAGCTGCGAAAAAGCCCTCCAGGCCGCCGCGAAGAATGGCGGTCTGATTTTGATGCAGTGATACGAATGAATGTCAACAGGTTGGATTTCATTCTTAAGAATTGGCGCGATTGCGATTCAATATGACATAAACGACGGTTGGCACCAGGAAAGTAATCTCCACAAAAAAACCCACCGAAGTGGGTTTTTGCAAGTTTTTCTGAGCGCTATTTGCGTTTTTGCATTTAGTCCATCTGTTTAGTCATCAAATATTATCGGATAAGTTTGAAGATAAAGATACTGGCTGTAAGGTTTGTTCCGCTGCCATTTTTTCATGATAAGCCGCTTTTTCCAGATTTTCTTCAACAGCCATTTCTAACTGATGCAGTTTAAACATCACATGCTCCTTGAAATGTTTAGCATTTCTACCCAGGAAAGCTGTACTTGGCTTATTTCTGACCGCTTCAATTTCGTCTTCAATTCTGGCTTGATATTCATTAGCCTGTTCTTTGTAATGCTGCGCTAATGTTGAATGATTAGCGTTGTTTTGATGTCTGGAGTCAGCAGATGCATTGACCGGAACCGCAATTAAAAGAAACGTAAACAAGGATATGACTATGAGTGTTTGAGCTGTTGCTGTTTTCATGGTGGTTTCTCCCGCATCAAATTAATTCATCGTGGAAACAAGTGTAATCAATCCAACGGTCAGTGCCTATTGGGGTTAGTATTAATCTTGACTAAGTGAAACCATCAGAAGCTAAAGCTGTGTCGGTAAGAAAAGAACTTTCAATTGATCAGATATTGATTCATTTTTTCAATGAAAACAGGAATCTAGTAGAAATGTTTGTACTGTATAATCATCTCTGGCGTTTGCTGCATCAAGGAAAAAATAATCACGCGACAGCAAAAGCAAGCTACTATCGCGATTTTGTCGTGCTATGAAGATCAAATAATGTAAGTGAGTCTGATTGTTTCTGTTGCAACCAAAAAATTGGCAATGCGCCGACTCGAAACCACAAAGAGAGTTCGGAGCTATGATTATTTCTGGTGTATGACAAGGGAGGAGAAAGCGGTGTAACCTGTTGGTATAGATCTCGGCAGATCAACCAATAAAAAGAGGAAAACACCGCATGACAGATAATAATGTTTTTAAGCTGAATAAACCAGAACAAAATGATCCGTTACATGAAGTACTCCGGGAAGGCGCACGTAAAATGTTGGCGGCGGCGATAGAATCAGAGGTGGCAAGTTTTGTTGAGAGATATGGCGGTATAAAAACCGATGAGGGCCAAAAGGCGGTTGTCAGAAATGGCTATCTGCCTGAACGTACCATTCAAACGGGGCTTGGAGATATTGAAATCAAGGTACCGAAAGTACGAGACCGTTCCGGCACCGGCATCAAATTTAACAGCAGTCTGATACCTCCCTATTTGAAGCGTACTAAAAACATTGAAGAATTCTTACCCTGGTTATATCTGAGGGGTGTTTCTACGGGAGATTTTACTGAGACGCTAAAACACCTGCTGGGGCCGGATGCGCCGGGAATGTCGTCTGCGACGATTGGTCGTTTAAAGCAGAACTGGGAACAGGATTATCAAAACTGGACGCGCCGCGACCTGAGTGGCAAGCGGTATGTTTATGTCTGGGCTGATGGCATCTACAGCACGGTAAGAATGGATGACCGGTTATGTCTTCTGGTGATTATCGGCTCTGATGAAACGGGGCGTAAAGAATTGCTGGCATTGTCTGATGGTTATCGTGAGTCTGAAGCGAGTTGGACGGAAGTATTAATGGACCTGAAACAGCGTGGCCTTGAAAAAGCGCCCAGACTGGCTGTCGGTGACGGTGCACTGGGATTCTGGAAAGCTGTTGCCAAATGTTGGCCAGATACCGATCAGCAGCGTTGCTGGGTACATAAAACTGCCAATGTGCTGGAAAAACTGCCCAAGGCCATGCAACCCAAGGTTAAGGAAGCACTGCACAATATCTGGCAGGCAGAAACACGGGAAAAAGCGTATGCAGCATTTGATAACTGTATTGAGTGTTTCAGCCCGAAATATCCAAAAGCGATGCAGTGCCTGGAAAAGGATAAAGACTCCATGCTGGCCTTCTATGATTACCCTGCAGAAAACTGGCAACACATTAGAACAACCAACCCGGTCGAGTCTGTCTTTGCAACGGTTCGGCTGAGAACAGCCAAAACTAAAAACTGTGGAAGTCGGACGACAACTTTAACGATGGCGTTCAAACTGATGGAAGTAGCACAGAAAAAATGGTTCCGGCTGAGGGGTTATAAATTGTTAGCGGATGTCATCAAAGGTGCAAAATTCGTTGACGGCGTTAAACAAAATGGGGATCAAAAACAGCAGGCCACTTGATTCTCCATACACCAGATTTGACTATAGCTCCAGGATTTCTAATACTCCCTCAGGCACTAATATATTTAATTAAACTGTTTAACTGTCTTGTTTAAACATACCCAAATAGTCTGTCAAAATTGCTCCGACAATGTATAATCAGACCAGAACATATTGTAACGAAGTTAGTCACGGTGCTTTGCAATATTTCTAGCTATATTTCTCTCAATCTCACTCTTGCAAGATGTATTATCATTGCATAACTGGTACAAGAAGCTTTCGAACTCTTCGAAATTTGTAGCATCCTGCTCCTCGCGATCAGAAGCTGATTCAACAGATATCTCGACAGTTTTGGCGACCTCAAATTGGTATGAGCTGTGTAATAAGGTTGAATATCTTCGGCGCAGCATGGTTGCTTCTTTCGCTGACCAACAATCAAGGTTTTTGACTGCAAGGCTGAGAACTTCCTTCTCCAAAGAAGTGTTTCCGAAGCCATATATACCAGATAACCCTCTAGCGAGTAGAGTTCGACCAGTGACCGGTTTACCTTGCTTTAACTCAACTAATCCTAATAAAGCGTTGGCGGTAGCGATACCTTCATTGTTGTCTCCTGCTTGATTCGACAACTTTAAGTCTTCTTCAAGATGCAGCTTTGCTTCTGATAATCTATTCATTCTAAAATAGCATGATCCTAGATTGCCGTGGGCATAGGCTAGGCTTCGCAAAATAATGTTCTTTCTAGCGCTCGGACTAATAGCGAGATCGAGCTCACATGCTTTAACGGCATCTTTGGCGATTCTCAAGGCTTTCTCAATATTGCCATAGTTAATATGCGAGTTTATCAAGTTGCTAAGAATTACTGATCGCCAATATTGTCCGCTCTTACCTCGGCTCCGGGCTAATCCTCTATTAAACAAAGCGATAGATTTTTCGGGGCGCCCCATACGAAGTTCGGCGATTCCCAGCATGTTGAAGGCAATCGCCTTAAAATTCGGAATCTTTCTACCGATCTTTCGGGTATCAGGCGGCCCGATACTCACAATTGGTGTGTACAGCTGACGGATAAGGGCATGCTCGCCCCATTTCACTAGGGCTCGTCTAATATTTGAGGAACACCAAATCTCGATTGCATCACCTATCAATCTAGCTTCAAAAGCGGTTTTTGCAGCACCCAACAGCGAGCCAATATGAGAAACATCCGACCATTCGTCAGCCTTCTTAACAGGCAACGCTTTATAAAAGTGAAATGCTCGTGTAAGAGCATCCTTTTTAGTATTAACATCCTTATCCAGCAACTTCCGAAGCTTAGTTTGCAGTACTGGTGTTAAATTAATTTCATTGTAACCTTCACCCTCTTCAACTAGACACTTGCGTTCAAGGTGGCTTAGTGTTTTGACTCCATTCTGATCGTGGAGTTGGTAAATGGCTTCCCGTCGAATTGGCACCAATGAAGCGTCATATGCAGTTATTCGCACTAAAAGATCAAGTTCTTCTTTTGAGAGGCTTTCAATAACTGAGTCGTACAAAGCGGCAAGGTCAGTGCTGTATGAGTGTAGAATCTCTTCATTCAAGTGAGACTCACCATATCTGTAGTCTGAAAAAACATTGAGTACGACTATCAATTCTGCCGCTTTCGGATTCCCAGAAATAAATTGCCTAACCTTGTCTATGTCTTGTTGCGTAGCTTTGACACGGAATGTCGCAATAAATGATCTAAAATCTGAAACTGTCATTCCTTTTAGTTTACAGGGACAAACTAGAGATGGAGACCATTCTGAGGGCTTTTCTTTGCTTGTCAGCAATGCAAACGATTTCTGTGATTGTGCAACTGTTTCAATTAATTCCCTAAATGTACTATATGAGGAATCTAACCTCCCGATCGACGATTGTTCTATCAAGCACTCCAAATTATCAAACACAAAAAGTATCTTTTCGTTGTCACAGCGTTCCAGCAGAGCCGACAATTTGTCAGAAAAACTAGCTTGGTACCAAGAAGTATCAGACGTGTCTACCATGCCGAGATGTCGAAGAAGATTGTTCAAAAGTTCTACTGCAAAGCCTTCTTTATGAGTACTATTAGCTGACCGAAGATCCACCCAGATGCAGAAGAAGCCAGATTTGCTTAGATGCGAGAATGCAGCCGCCGCGAGCTTTGTTTTTCCCATACCAGACGGCCCATAAAGAACCAGAGCGCCTGCAGTGCTTTCAGTGCATCCTTCTTTAGCGGCAACTCGATTAAGTATTTCACCGAGTTCTCGTGCCCTACCGATAATTTTGGGGCTGACGGGTGGACGTCTAAATTTACCTGTAAAGATACCAAGAGGCTCCCGATTCAAAGTTCTCTTGTTGGTGTATTTGCACACAATCTCGCTAGCGCTTTTTATTGCCAAGTGCTGCTTTTGTTGTACCTTTAGTCGCTCATTTCCTTCAACGCTAGCTAGATCAAAATTGCTTCTTTCCGATTCCCTATATGTTTTTGTGATTAGATAATCGGTTACAAAGTGAAATGCTGTAAAATGACACTCATTACCAGCTGATGCCTTTTCGTTGTATAATGAAAGGCTTTTAGCGATATAACCATCTTCGTTGTCAATTGTGGCTGGGTGAAGTGGGCGGTAGTCTTCTGACTGGAATTCAGTTTCTCCCATCACAGTTGGAACAGTTAGGTGAGTACCTGTTTTATATTTATACACAATATCGGCAAAACGATCGTGCATTTCGCTGTGTGTCGGGATGGGTGTCCGCAGATTTTGCCAATTAACTTCATTTCTACCCGGATACCATAAATGGAATGAAATGGGTGAAACTAATTGATGAACCAGCTCTTTATCAATTAAGGTTCCACATTTAGAAATATAAATAATATCGCTGCAGCCGGCATCGGCTAATGCCTTCGCAATCAAACCTGATGCGCTGCCCCAATAAGAATGTGTGATAGCAAGGGTCAATAATCTTCTCTTGGTTGCAGCGTGACGGAGTAAAGCTATTTGACCAAAATCCTTTGAGTCTGCATTTTGAATTGGTATAGTGTTTTCAGTTCGAAACCCTTTTTCATGAGCAACCTCGGAAAACTCATCTATATGACCCAAAATTACTATATCTCCTTTGATCAAAATTAAAGATAAAGCAGAGTCAAGGCCTGACCATGATCCTATGCTCTGATACAAGTTTGGATAGTGAAATACGCGTATTTGATTATTGCGAATTCTTTTTAAATCGAAACTTTTTTTCTTTTCGGAATATGCACAATAAGCAAGGACTATTTCTGAAAATTGGTCGACATATTCGCGTGATGGTGCGACAAAAATACAGAGCTTATTATTTCCATCCGGGTCTTTGGTCTTGATAACAATAGGGCGATATTTGTTGTACGTCTTTTTTCGCCGCGGTGATCGTTCCTGCCTATCGATAGGTTGTAACTGTCGAGTAGAGAGAAGAAACGGGATGTGAGACGTGTATGCACCATGGACTTCGATGTCATTTTTAAAGCACATTGCGTCATCTAATAGGAATTTTTGCCCCTGTGAGAATTTGGAACGAATAACATAGTCGCGTAGCCCCTGCTCGGACATTGTGTGCCGGTGGTGTATGAAGCTGTCATCAGGTTGACATTCTTCAATTTCGTCATACAGACAGGTCAAATCGTTAGTGCGCATCACCGAACAATTGTTCTATTATCTTGAAAACTTCTATCGAATGTTCAGGACTGAATTCGTTATTTTTTTTTGTAGTTATTAATTCGCGAAACATTACCATTTCGGCCTGATAGCCACTACCTTCTCTCTCTACAAATAAGGATTTATGCGATATTGTATACATATTCCGCGCAAGAGTTATTTCAGAGCTGTTGCTTTTATCTTTATCAGTCGAAAAAATGTGGATTAGAGAAGGCTGATCACTACTTGTAACGGCTACAACCCCATTTTCATAAGTAGCTCTGAAAGACGCATAAAATCGGGGGTAGCAATTACCAGTTAGTTCTCATCCATAAACACCTGTTTTTCTGATTCTTGGCTGCATGGTGATCTCCCAAAGTCCGGCTAAAAACTGTAGAAACAGTCATTTTTCTCGTTTTTCCCTTTGAGCCATCGAGTTGTCCCATTTTTGCCATTTTTGAGACGAACGCAACCATCATGCACTACATCTGTATCGCCAATTGTGTCAATCAGCGTGCAAAACTATCCAGAGTTGAGTGGAAAACAGCGTTGAAAAGTATCCACTCTGAGATGATAAATTACCGGCATTTTGCCGGAGAACTCTGGAGTGATAGAGATGGATATAATTGCCGAAATCAGAAGGCGACATTTTGTCAGCAAGGAAAGTATCAGTTCGATAGCCCGATCGTTAAAGTTATCGCGAACCACGGTCAGGAAGCATTTAAAGACGGAAGCTGAGCCGACATATCAGCGTCAGATTCAACCCTCACCAAAGTTTGGTAAATACAAGGAATTATTAGAGAGTTGGCTTAAAGCTGAAGCACAATTACCCAGGAATCAGCGCCGTACAGCGAAACGGCTATATGACGGCCTGGTTGCCGATGGTTATACGGGTGCTTATGACAGTGTTCAGCGCTTTGTAAAGCAGTGGAAAGCAGGAAACAGGGATACACCAACGCCTAAGCAGGCGTTTGTTCCTTTGGCATTTAAACCTGGCGAAGTCTGTCAATTTGACTGGAGTCAAGAAGTTGTTGATCTGGGTGGGCTGGAGCAAATCGTCAAAGTAGCGCATTTCCGTCTGTGTTACAGCCGCAAAATATTTGTCGTTGCCTATCTCAGGGAAGCGCAGGAAATGCTGATGGATGCGCATAACAAGGCATTTGCGTTCTTTGGTGGCGTACCGCTGCAGATGGTTTATGACAATCCCAAGACGATTGTGGATACGGTTTTGACCGGCAAAGAGAGAAAGTTTAATCGGCGGTTTATGGTGCTGGCAAACCACTATCTATTTGAGCCCGTTGCCTGTACACCGGCAGCCGGATGGGAGAAAGGGCAGATTGAGAATCAGGTCGGTAATGTCAGAGAATGGTTGTTTACGCCGCGGGTAAAGTTTGCAACGCTGGATGATTTAAACCGCTGGCTGGCACAACGTTGCCATGAACTATCTAACAGGAAGCATCCTGACTTAGCACAAACCATAGCGGAATGTTTTCAGCAGGAACAACCATTATTGCGCCAAATCACAACGCCATTTGCCGGTTATGTTGAGCACCTGATGAAAGTCTCCAGAACCTGCCTGGTGCGTGTTGACCGGAATCAGTACAGTGTTCCGGTACGATGGTCTGGACAAGTGGTTTCGGTCAGAGTATTTGCCGGTCATCTGGATATTGTGGCGGAAGGCAGAACGATTGCGACGCATCATCGCAGCTTCCTGCGCGATCAGTTGGTCTGCGATCCATGGCATTATCTACCCTTACTGGAGAAGAAGCCCGGCGCCATTCGTCACGGCGCGCCATTCCAGAACTGGGAACTGCCGGAGGCGATCCGCCACGTACGGGAGAAACTTCGCAGGCAAGACAAAAATGAGCGCGCTTTTGTTGATCTGTTATTACTGACCCGTGAAGCGGGTCTTGATGCGCTCGAAACAGCCTGTGAGCTTGCATTGGAATCCGGTGTCGTCAATGCCAGTATACTGCAGAATGCGATCCGGCGTCTGATTGAACCGGTTCGCCCCAAAACATTGAATACCGGCGATACGCTGCAATTGATCACTGAACCACAGGCCGATTTCCAACGTTACGATCATTTACTGAGAAGCCGTCATGTCCACTGACCTGCTCACTCAACTCAAAACATTGCATCTCTACGGTATGGCAGAAGCCTGGTCCGAGTTAAGCGCTGAAATGCCGCAACGCAAGCAAGTATCGCCGCAAGCTGCATTAAGCCAGATGATCAACGCTGAAATAGCCGAACGCCAGTTGCGCAGCCTGAAATACCAGATGAAAGCCGCAAAGTTTCCGATTCACCGCGATCTGGTCAAATTCGACTGGGATGAAACGCCGCTCTTACGCCAACAAATAGAACAGCTCTCAACGGCCGCTTTTATGGATGATGCGCATAACCTCATCCTGGTCGGTGGCACCGGTACCGGTAAAACCCATCTGGCCACAGCACTGGGTGTTGCCGCCATTCATCATGGCAAACGCATACGATTCTACAACGCTGTGGATCTGGTCAACCTGCTGGAGCAGGAAAAACAACAGAATAAAACCGGAAACCTGGCCAGAAGACTCATTCAGGTTGACGCGGTTATCCTCGATGAACTGGGCTATCTGCCCTTCCCAGAATCTGGTGGCGCACTCCTGTTTCATTTAATCAGCCAGCTGTATGAACGAACTTCACTCATTATAACCACCAACCTGAAATTCAGTGAATGGGTGCAGGTTTTTGGTGATGCTAAAATGACCACTGCACTGCTAGACCGCATTACACATCATTGCGACATCCTGGAAACCGGTAATGATTCATACCGTTTCAAGCATCGAAAACAATGTATAAAAACCGATTAACCAATTAAACAAGGTGGACAATTTTCGACGCTGATGACTGGACAGTTTTCAATGCTGATTGACATGCCATAGAGCACGGGGCGATAAGCGCCGTTATTAAATGTGTTGTTGTCGTTGAAAATTGAACCATAAATAGTAGCCATGATAATCTCCTTTCATAAGCTTTTATTTAATTTCATCTGTTGATACACGAAATCAGACCAATTCGGATTGATTCCATGAATTGAGTGATAACAGGACTCAAAGTTACTTGAATAAGCCGAATAAATCTGTGAGTAAAATCACTCAATCTATCAACTATCTACTTTGAGTTATTGATTTAGCGTTTACCGAGGATAGTTGCAATTCTTCGTCTTAATACAAAGAAAAGACACCTGGAGTGTTGAGTTATCAGGATTAATATCTTCGTTTTCGTACGAAAAAGAATTTAGCCATAACTCGTTGAAACGGTAAGCGCTGGTTTTTACCCAAGACGCAACAAGAGTTCTAGGTTTTACGAGAGTATCATTGGGACTTATATACCCAGGATCGAGTCTGTTTCGATTTGACGAGCAGTAATGTAACCGGCAGCAGTATATTGCAGCACTAAAGCAGTTTTCAGTGAGAACCGATAGTTTGTGGTTAATCCTGAACTATTACCAGTGGGTTGGTAATAGTTCGGTTGCCGTTGCAAAAAAGCAAAGGGATTACAGAATGGTATTGTAAAAACTGAAATCCAAAGAAAAATTTAAGTTGAGATTATCCTCGACGATCCCTAACAGATCGTTACTATAGTCGGTATAGATCAGAGTATCTGAACCCAATTCAACCAGATGATAACTCAGCTCGGACGGCAGAGAGATTTTGTCGCCAGCAGCGCGGCTGTAGTCGGTAATGGTGGCGTAACCGTTGCCATAGTAGCCAAGCAGATCAAAAGTATCCGCTCCTGAACCTCCTGTATATGTATCATAACCGGATTGACCTTTAGTGGTAACACCGCCTCGTAAAAAATCTTTTCCAGATTCTCCGAATAACTGGTCGTTGCCCGTGCCGCCATATAAATGATCGTTATCAGCACCGCCATTGAGCAAATCGTTGCCTCCATTACCGAATAATTGATCATTACCAGAATGTCCGTAGAGAAAATCGTTTGTATTCAGTGCGATTATTTTGTCATTTCCACTGAGACCATAAATTGTGTCCGGTTGATCTACATAGAGCCAATTACCATTGAGATCGACTCTGAGTATAGGATCGTATTTCCCTTTAAGAGCCGGTCGAGTTACGCCGTCATCGTTGAATAGTGTTCCATAAATATTAGCCATGACAATTTCCTTAAAAAAGTGATAAAAGGGAAAGTGGTTTTTACATTTTGAGTGCAATGAATAGAACTGATTGAAAATTGTTTATCAAAATGCCAGTATATATTTATCGTTTCAAAGAAAATGTGCTGTGAAATAAACCACATGCTGTGTTTAATAATATGGATTTCCTACGGATACGATTTGTAGATATGGTCGAGGCAACGTACGAATTGATAGTGAAATCAATCGTGCTCGAATTTAATTTCCTCTGCATCCAATATCCATATGACAATCAAAGACTGTAAACGCCCTCTACGCATCATTGCCGCTGTGTTCAGCTTGATTATGGCTGATATAGTTTCTGCGGCCAGTCCTGACGAGGATTTTTATACGTGGGCCGGTTTTGAAATGACGGGTAGTCTGCCTGCGCACAATTCTTACCTGGAGAACCTGAAATTCAAGTTGTTTATGCAAGGGCGCTTTGGCGACAATTCGTCACAGTTCTCCCAAGGTTTGATACGCTCGGGCGTCGGTTATCAATTCAGCGAAAAAATCACTGCATGGCTTGGGTATGATTGGGTGCCGACCGGTCGACCACTGGCGCTCAGTCCGTTTAACGACCATGCCGTTTGGCAGCAATTGTCATGGAGTAACAGCTTTGCATTCGGCACATTAATCAGCAGAACGCGTTTTGAACAGCATTTTTTTGACGTTCCGGGCGGTTCAGATGCCGCACATTTGTTTCGGCAGATGTTCAAACTGTCTATGCCTGTACCTGTTGTGTCGCCGAGAATCAGTGTCGTGGTGTGGAACGAAATATTTGCCAACCTGAAAACAACGGATGCGGGTGTCAGAAGCGGTTATAACCAGAACCGGGCATTTGCCGGGATCGGATATCGGATAAGCAAAGAAATGATTCTGGAAACCGGTTATATGAACCAGCATATTAACAGGCCGCATAATCCGCGCTCCGATCAACTGTTTCATGTGTTATCGATTACGCTGTTGTTAAATTTTTAGCTTTTTGTCGGTGTCGGCAATTAAGCTGACTCCCGGTTTGGCGGAATGATTGGAGAGAATTTCTGCGCAAAAATCTGTTTTTAATCTTGAAATAAAATCGAATAGCCACATATCAGATTCAGTAGTTATTCCATCTGTTTTTTTTATTGAAAAGGAGATAAAAATGGCAATTACGCGTTATGAACCCTGGGGTCTGCTCAGTCAGTTACAAAAAGAACTGGAACGTGGCGCTGCCGAAGGTTCGACAGCGACTGCCGAATGGGCGCCGGCGGTAGATATTAAAGAAGAGAAAGACAAATTTGTGATTCACGCCGATATTCCGGGCGTCAAGCCTGAAGATATCGATATCAGCATGGAAAACGGTGTGCTCACGATTAAAGGAGAAAAGAAAACCGAAGCCGAAACGGAAAAAGATGGTTACAAACGTGTCGAGCGGACATACGGCTCATTCTATCGCCGGTTCAGTTTGCCGGATACGGCAAATCCAGATGCGATTTCGGCGGTATCCAAACATGGTGTGCTGGAATTGACCATACCGAAAAAAGAGCACGTGCAACCCAAGAAAATTAGCGTTTCTTCGGCTGAGTAACGAGATCAGCCTGCCTGCAAAGGAGCCGGCGCCAGTTTTAATCGATTGGTATGGCTCCTTTTCCTTTCACAATTAAACCGTGTCATAATTTAACTTTTAGGTTTAACGGCAGTTAGCAGATCGTTTCGTCTGCAAGTCAAGTTCATCATTTCCTTTTTATGCCCTTAATTACATTGGATAAAGCCTGTCTGGCGTTCGGTCACCATGCACTTTTGGATCAGGCCAATTTGCAGCTTGACCCGGGTGAGCGCGTCGGTTTGATCGGTAGAAACGGCGGCGGTAAGTCCAGTTTGTTGAAAATTCTGTCTGCCAGTATCAAGCTGGATGACGGCAGACTCTGGTGCGCGCCGGGCCTGAAGGTGGCGTATGTAGCGCAGGAGCCGGGCTTAACAGACAGCAACTCGGTTTATCAGGAAGTCTCAAACGGTCTGGGTGATATCAGCCGGACTTTGCTGGATTATCATGCAGTGTCTCATGCGCTAACCGATGGCGGTAGTGATACGGAATCTTTGCTCGCCCGGCTTCAGGCGCTGCAAAATGAACTGGATGCACAGAATGGTTGGAACATCCAGGCCAGAATTGAAACTGTCATCGATAAACTGAACTTGCCTGCTGACGCACGGATTGAACATTTGTCCGGCGGTTTAAAAAAGCGCGTCGCACTGGCGCGTGCTTTGGTTATTTCGCCCGATGTCCTGTTATTGGATGAGCCGACAAATCATCTGGATTTTGCATCGATAGAATGGCTGGAAGCGTTTCTGCAGGGATTTGCTGGCAGCGTTATTTTTATCACGCATGACCGGCGCTTTCTGGATAATGTGGCAACTCGTATCTTAGAGCTTGATCGAGGAATTTTGGCTTCATTTCCTGGAAATTTCGCTGCATATCAATACAAAAAGAATGAAATGCTGGAAACTGAAGCGGTGCATCAGCAAAAATTCGATAAACTGTTGGCTGAAGAGGAGATATGGATACGTAAGGGGGTTCAAGCCCGATGCACCCGAAATGAAGGGCGGGTCCGGCGGCTGGAATCCTTGCGAAAGGAGCGCGCGCAGCGGAGAGAACGTGTCGGCAAAGCCAGTCTCCAAGTTGAGGTGGGCGATCAGTCCGGTGAGCTGGTTGCTGAATTAACGCATGTTGGCAAAACTTTCGGCGATCAGATAATTATTGACGATTTTTCTTGCCGTATTATGCGCAAGGACCGGGTCGGTCTGTTGGGGCCCAATGGTGCGGGAAAGTCGACGCTGCTCAAACTAATCCTCGGTGAAATACAACCGGATTCCGGGCAGATCCGCCAGGGCGCCAGATTGTCATTTGCTTATTTCGATCAACTGCGCGAGCAGTTGGATGATAATATGACATTGGCCGAAACAGTCAGCCAAGGTTCTGAGTTTGTTGAAATTAACGGCAAGCGCAAGCATGTGATCAGCTACCTGGAAGATTTTTTGTTCCCGCCACAACGCGCGCGGTCGCTCGTAAAATCGCTTTCGGGCGGGGAACGCAACCGTTTATTACTGGCCCGTTTGTTCACCCGTCCGGCCAATATATTAATACTGGATGAACCGACAAACGATCTGGATATTGAAACGCTGGAATTGCTGGAAGAGCTGTTGCAAAACTATGCGGGTACGCTTTTTCTGGTTAGTCATGACCGCGAATTTTTAGATAATGTCGTTACGCAGGTCATCGCCTTCGAAGGCAACGGGGTATTGCGTGAATATGTCGGCGGTTATGCGGATTGGTTCCAGGCGCAACCGACCGAAAAGCAGACGTCAGAAAGTGATAGTAGCGCCAAACAGAAAGAAAAACCTTCGGCTGCAGACAAAAAAACAGCTAAATCATCATCGCGGTACGAAAAATTGAGCTATCAAGAAACCCGGGAGTTAAATGCATTGCCGGACAAGATAGATGCACTGGAACAAGAGCAGGCCAATATTGCCCAGCGTTTAAATCAAGCCGGTATTTACCGGGATAATCCTGAAGAGGCGAAAACACTGCAAATTCGTTTTTCAACCATAGAAAAGGAATTGGCCGAATGCCTCGAAAGATGGGAGGAGCTGGAAGCAAAGTTGAGTAAAATCAATGCGCGAATCTAACCTAATTCAAGGCGGATTTCCCTATAAACAACATGGACATAGTTCGTTTTTTCATTGACCAAATCGAGCACATCGTTTAAAGTTCAACTTTTGAGAGGAGGAGGCTTACAATGAAACAAAAAATAATGATTAATTTATTACTTGCCTCGAGCTTGCTTTTTATTTTTTCTGGCAACGCTCAAGCTGAGGGAGATCCGGTAGCAGGAAAAGAATTAAATTCAATGTGTATCGGTTGTCATGGAATCGATGGTTACCGTACCGCTTTTCCGACAGCCTATAACGTTCCAAAAATTGGCGGACAGCATGTGGAATATCTGATTAAGTCGCTTGAGGGCTACAGAGACGGTACACGCAGTCATCCTTCCATGACAGCGTTGGCAAAAACTCTGACAGATCAGGAGATCAAAGATCTCGCTGCATTCTACGCAAGTAACTAATTAAGTCATTTATAAGAAGGAATTGATTATGAAGAAATTTATGATTGCGGCTCTCAGCGGCGCTGCGCTGATATTCTCTAGTCAGGTAGCTGCGGCTGATATCGAAGCAGGTAAAAATAAAGCCGCAGAAGTATGCGCATCCTGTCATGGCATAGATGGGAACAGCCCGGCACCTAATTTTCCGCATATTGGTGGCCAATACAGAACATATCTTGAAAAAGCTTTAAAAGACTATAAATCCGGCAGTCGTACCGACCCGGTCATGAACGGCATGGCGGCAGCTTTAAGCAAGGAAGACATTGAAAATCTCGCTTTCTACTATTCAAGCCTGCCAGGTAAATTGAATTCAAATAGATAACAATTAACTACATTCTAAAACAAACAAAGCAAATAAAAAGATTTCAATCATTGCTGGGAATTGCCGGCTTTTTCAGAAATTTTTTTAATCCAGAGTTGGTCTAGGGTCACATCAATAATCGGAATATGTGCCGGTGTCACTTGCGCACATATTCCGTTTTTGTTTGTCTGCCGATCACTTTGAATCTTCAAAGACCTGCTGAAACAGAGATAACTGTCTGCTGTTCCATACCGCAAAACCGGTATTTCAGGGCAGTTCAACCGAGATAAAAACGCCAGCATGATCGGAGACACCGGTTTGATTCTCATCGACCAGATTGTTAAACACAACGCTGCTACGGAGAACGCGGTTCAGCGCTTTGACAAAGAAATAATCGATACGCCTGGCAGAATCACCGGCATCCAGCGTGGAGACGCCTACAGTGCAGTGTTGATCGGCAAATGCAGTATTTGCACACAGGTTTTCCAAAGATCTCCCTACTGCATAAGCATCGGTAAACCCGGTTTCGATGATTTTGTTATAAAAAGGGCGTTCCCCAAACGGATCGACGCGAAAGCGGTCGATATTAAAATCGCCACCCAGAATAATCGGGTTTGCCTGCGCAGAAAAATTTTCCGCTTCATCGATAAATGCCAGTAGTGTTTGCAATTGGGCATCAAGTTCGTCGGCACTGCATTTTGCGCATAAATGTGTGTTGTACACATTGATCAAGCCAAATTCAGGGATGTTAAGCCGCGTCATCATCACATTTCTAGGTAGCTTGATATTGTGCCCCTTGAATTCTAGTTCCGAAGCTTTGGGCAGCCGTTTTGTCATCTTGAAATCAATTTCGCAGCGGGACAAAACTGCATTCGCCACTGTTAGAAGGCCGGGTAATCCTGTTTCAAACGCGGTTTGTAAATCATAGCCGCGTCCCCGTTCACGCAGTTTGCCTTGCAGGTCGAGTGCGCTGTTCGCGGTGCCAACCAGCACGCCGCCAGCCACTTCCTGCAATAGGATAACGTCTATCGAAGCATCTGCAGCATAATCGGCGATTGCGTCCAGTCGTGAATCACGCGTATCGGTTTCTGAAAATAACAGATTAATCGTTAATAAATTTAAATGCCCACGATCCGCAACGTCATCACAACCGATTCGCTGTGTTTCGCCTCCTTGGCCCGGTGGCAGCCCGGCACATCCTGACAATCCCAAGATACCCAGCAATGTGACAATCCATAGTCTTTTCATAATTGACGCTCCATTCAGTATGTGCATGTTACCCCGAATATAATTTTTCAGGCGTTACGTTTTTCCACCTTGTTTAGCTTCTGCCGTATAAAAATAAAGTTAGTCTATCGCACCATTGCCGTCCTGCAAACCGATGTACCGCTGTACCTGACAAAATCACCTGGATAGCTGTACTAATCAGCTAGATTTTAAATACTCCGTACGATGCCCGTATTCACGCGATTGATCCTAATAGCTGACTCAGATCATGCGGATTCAGGTAAAATGTTGGCAATTGATTCGTGCGGTAAGCCAGTGTCGTTAAATTGTGAATTGGTCGACTGTTTCAGCCGCAGGGGTAGATTTTTTCAATAAACGCATAGGGAGAAATTAATGAATTTGAGAAAATACAGTGCTGTTTGCGCCATTGGATTGAGCATTATTTTATTTGGCTGTGACGGCGTACCTGAAGCCAGTGTGGTGAATTGCTCGGGTAGAGGCATGGAGAAATCTTTGACTGCGTTTAAAAACGATGAAGCAGCGCGTCAGGCATTTTTGGATAAATGCAATGCGTTGGCAGCAGAAGAGTAAACCGCCCATCAATTTAAGCTGAACATCATCCCAGCGATTGTTCCATGAGACTTGATCAGAACTGGAGCAAGCTGGGTATGTGACGAAAAACAGTATTAAATCTGTGTTAATCGTGGCCAGTTAATGGTCACTGGAAATCGAGTTCAAATTTTCCGCTGCTTTCTGATATCCCAACTCGATCATTTCTGCAGCACGTTCAAATTCCAGCGTGCCGCAGGCGTTTCTGGCAAGTTCGATAGTATAGTCCGGCGGATAGGCTGCCAGTTTCTGTCTGGCGATTGTGCTTTGCATGGCGTCGAATGCTTGGTTGACAATGTCATAAGCATCCAGGTCTATGCCGTCTTTCATAATGACCTTTTGTTGCAGTGTTTTGATAAAACCGGTTATTTTTTCATGAAAATTTTCCGTATCAGTAGATACCGGAACCAGTTTGTCATCAATCGTTGGAGCATTTTTTGGCGAACCGCACAGATTGACTGCAATGGTTACATCTGTTCCATCGCCAAATGTTGGCGCGATAGGTACCGGATTCAGTACGCCGCCGTCAATCAGATTGACACCTTTGTAATTATAGGGCGTAAACAGCATCGGAAGCGATATCGACGCCCGGATAGCGTTAAACAGTTCTCCAGAATTTATCCAGATTTCTTTTTCATTGGTTAAATCCGCTGCGATCGCGGTATAGCGTATCGGAAGATCTTCGATTAACTGATTGCCAACCAGATCTACCAGTGTATTGATGACTTTGTCTCCCTTAAAAAACCCGGTTGTGCTCCATGAGATATCCAACAACGTAATGATATCCATTTTTGTGACGGCTTTAACCCAGTGCTCAAATTCTGACAGTTTTCCGGAAGCATAGATGCCGCCGACGAGTGCGCCCATCGAACAGCCGGAGATAGATTTGATTTCATATCCATTTTCTTCAAGCCAGTGAATTATTCCGATATGCGCAAGCCCCCGCGCCCCGCCACTGCCCAATACAAGTGATACAGTCTTCATAACTAAAATAACTATAGTATCGTTGCAAGATGCGACATTATCTAGGAACAAGAATGTTTTGACCAGACAAAACGGCTTGAATCTCCCACCTATTTTTTCATACGATAGTTGATCCGCCCTTTGGTTAGATCATAAGGCGACATTTCTAATTTTACTGTGTCGCCAAGTACTATTCGTATCCGGAAACGACGCATATTGCCTGATGTATAAGCCTGAATTTCTTTGCCATTTTCCAGTTTCACACGATAGCATTGATTACGTAAAACATCAGTTACTTTTCCTTCCAGTTCAATAAGTTCTTCTTTAGCCATAAAAGTACCTCCAAGATAATAAATAGCAGCTGAATACAGCTGTCTCAGTTTGTATTCAAAGCGTGTATTGCTTGAGTACACTATCCATCGGATATCCGTGGTGTGATGCAGCAAGAAACGTCTTGTCATATATGCGGACAAGCTCACTGAGCACGGTAAAATTACATGGATAGCGCATAACACTATGTTTCCAAACGCTTCCTGAAATATTGAATCTGTATTAAACAGATAACAGCGGTGCGTACGTGACTGATGAAAAGATATCAAGCAGCCACTATTTTGATGTAACTAATTAGCACGGGGATTTTTGACTTAAGCCAACACTTGTGAGTGTTTTTGAAAAAAACGACACCAACCGTTGGCTTTCAATCAGGGCAAGACTTGAAATTCGTCCTAAACACTATAAACCAAATCACTAAGAAACTTCTCTACTCGACAGTTATCTTTTGCCAGTTGTAGCTATTTGTTCCGAGTCAAGCTGCTTTTCTATTGATGCATCTATTAAATTTCTTGCCGTTGTTTTTAAAGTCGGATGGTTTTCCTGAACGCTTTTTATATCTCTGTTCACTTGGTTTTTTATCAGCAGCACCTGGGTTCATCAATCGGTTAATTGCATTCCATTTTCTGGCATTAGCCGGCGTCACCAGACATATCGCAGAACCATCCGCACCCGCGCGCGCAGTTCTGCCTATTCGATGAATGTAGTCTTCGGCGCAATGCGGTAGGTCATAGTTGATGACATGCTCAATATGTGGAATATCCAGTCCACGTGCTGCCACATCGGTTGCGACGAGAATGCGGTATTTCTGACTCCTAAAATTTGCAATGACACGATCCCGTTTATTTTGACGTAAATCACCGTGAATGGCGTTTGCATTATGGCCTGCCTTGGAAAGCTGTTTCGCCATTTTCTCAGTGCCATATTTTGTTTTGACAAACACAATCACTGAACCAGTACGTGCGTCCAGTTCAGATAACAGCTTCCGGTATTTCTCTTCTTCAGAAACGCGCAATACATCGTGCCGGATTTTTTTTACAGGCGAAATCGTTTTGTCAACAGCGACACGTACCGGGTTGTTGAGATAATTCTCGGCAATCTTGATGATATTGTTTGGCAGAGTTGCCGAGAACAACATGGTCTGACGCGTATTGGGCATAAATTTCAGAATTTTCTCAATCTGACTTGTAAAGCCCATATCCAGCATGCGGTCTGTTTCATCCAGTACCAGAACGTCGGTATCATGTAGTATAAGATTCCCTTGCTGAAGGTGGTCGTTAATGCGTCCTGGCGTTCCTACCAGCAATCGTGGTCGGCTGCGAAGTTGTTTCAATTGTTTCGGCATGGGCTCGCCGCCAATCAACAATGCTGTTTTGATCGGGCCTTGCTTGCCAAGCATCGCCTGCAATTGGGTCATGACCTGTGCAGCCAGCTCGCGTGTGGGCGTCATCACTAATGCTGATCCATGCTGGTTTGATAGCAATCGAGCAACAAGCGGAATACCAAAGGCGGCTGTTTTACCAGTGCCAGTCTGAGCCGATCCCAAAATATCACGACCTTTCAGTGCATGTGGAATGGTTTGAGCCTGGATGGGGGTTGGTTTGCTAAACTGCATGTTTTGTAGCGCACGATTAAGGACTTCAGGTAACTCAAATAAATTAAAATGATTCATGATTTCTCTTTTAAGACAAGCGCTATTAACCGCTTTTCTTTTGAAGAAGTGGTATGCGCTTTATTAATAACAATGAAGTGAGTTTAGATTGAGCGGCTTAGATTGCTCTGCTATCCAGCAATTTCAAATGTACTGGTTAAATAGCCGTAACTTTTGTCGTTTGAACCGTTCTATTTGACGCGGACAAATTCTGTTTATACGCGTTGAGTCAACCTTTAGAAGGTTCTTCAGTGTGTGAATTCCACAGATTGGCTATTGGGGCGTGATATCAAATATATATGAATAGTAAAAACTCCATGCATTTATACATGTGGTAGCGAGAAAAAGCAAGAGGAATAGAAGAAATAGTGCTGCTTGAGTAGGGCTTTAGGCTAATCGGTTAAGGATTTTTCCTTGCGTGACAACCTGGCAGTGCTGACAAAAAACAGCGGCACGAAAAAAATAGCCAGAAACGTGGCTGCCAACATGCCGCCGAATACGCCAGTTCCAATAGAATGGCGGCTGGCAGCGCCTGCGCCGGATGCCAGAACCAGTGGCAATACGCCGAGAATAAAAGCCATTGATGTCATAA
This sequence comes from Burkholderiales bacterium, assembly GCA_024235755.1. Lineage (GTDB taxonomy): Bacteria > Pseudomonadota > Gammaproteobacteria > Burkholderiales > Nitrosomonadaceae > Nitrosomonas. Next base: position 84,315 of record JACKLV010000012.1, read on the forward strand.
TGATTGGGCGGAAACGTAATCGTGCGGCTTCGAGTGCGGCTTGGGTGAGCGACAGTCCTTCCGTATATCGTTGGCTGGCAAATTCTACAATTAGAATTGCGTTTTTTGCTGCCAGGCCGATTAAAGTAATCAACCCGATCTGAAAATAAATATCGTTGCTTAAATCTCGCATCCAGATTGCAAAAAGTGCGCCGAGGATACCGAACGGTACAATCAAAATAACAGCAAACGGTGTCGACCAGCTCTCATATTGTGCAGCTAGAACTAGAAAAACCATGAGCAAAGCAAATGCCAAAATCATGAATGTTTGACCACCTGCCTTGCTTTCCTGAAAGGATATTCCGTCCCATTCCATAGTATAACCTTCCGGCTTGAGCATTTCCTCGGCCAATTGTTCCAATACTTCCATAGCCTGACCGGAGCTATATCCGGGAGCAGGCGCACCCAGCACAAGTGCTGAGTTAAATCCATTAAAGTGTGTTACAGGATCGGGACCGCTGTTAAAGTCGGTTGAAACGATTGTATCTAGCGGAATCATCGTCTGTTCTGAATCGTTTTGCGCGCGAACGAATATTTTGCTGATATCTTCCGGACTGGATCGATATTCTGGTGGCGCTTCTGTTTGAACACGGTAGACGCGACCAAATTTGACAAAGTCGTTAATGTAAAGATTACCGAAATAAGCCTGCATCGTATCGAATACATCCGAAATTGGTATACCCAGGGATTTGGCGCGCTCACGATCTATATGTGCAAATAATCTCGGCGTATTGATTCTGAAATTGGTATTGGCGGCGGCAATTGCTGGATGTTCAGTTGCTCTGGCGGCAAACGACTGTGCTTTATCGGCAAATTCGGCAAAATCCCGGCCAGTTGGATCCTGAAGTTGTAAAGAAAAACCCCCGGTGGTTCCAAGTCCAGATATGGCTGGCGCATTAAACGCTAGAATTAAAGCATCAGGAATCGTTGCGAATTCCCCAAATGCATCGGCAATAAGCGATTGCGCCTGTTGACCGGGTTCTTTACGTTCATTCCAGTGTTGAAGCGGCACAAACATGGTTGCCTGATTGGTGCCGCGTGTATTGAAGACAAAATTCTGACCTACTAGCGCATCGGTTGAATGAACAGCGGGTTGCGCCTGAAAATAAGCTTCAATTTTTGAGACGACTTCCGTTGTTCTGGATTTTGAAGCGCCTTCCGGTAATTGAAAGATTGTAATGAAATAGCCTTGATCCTCGTCGGGAAGAAAGCTTTTTGGAATTATTTTGAACATACCGATCATGCTAATAATCAGTGCGACAAAAATTCCTAGTGCTATGAATTTTCTTTTCAAAACCCAGCCCACTGTATTTACATAGCGTAGCTGCATCCAACCGAACGCACTATTAAAAAGTTTCCAGAAACCTTTTGGTTCGCCATGTTTGGATTTGAGCACTAAGGCACAGAGTGCGGGACTCAGCGTCAATGCAGTAAAACCTGAGATTACGACGGAAACGGCTATCGTGATAGCGAACTGCTTGTACATTTGACCAGTAATGCCTTCAAGAAAAGCGACGGGAACGAACACCGCGGCAAGAACCAGTACCGTTGCAATAATCGCACCCGTCACTTCGCCCAAGGCCCTAATTGCAGCGTCTTTAGGCGATAATCCGTTTTCCGTCATATTACGTTCAACGTTTTCTACTACAATAATTGCATCGTCCACGACAATACCGATGGCAAGTACCATGCCAAACAATGTAAGTGTATTGATCGAAAAGCCGAGCGCATACATACCTGCCATCGTGCCGATCAACGATATGGGAACAGTTACCGCAGGTATCAATGTTGCGCGCCAACTTTGTAAAAATAGAAAAACGACCAGAATAACCAGAATTGCGGCTTCGATCAGTGTATGAAAAACTTCTTCAATGGAAACCTCGATAAATCGAGTTGTATCGTAGGGAACGTCAAATGACATGCCTGTCGGGAAGCTGTCTGACAATCTATCCATTTCAGCACGTACGCTTCTGACAGTGTCCAGTGCGTTTGCGCCTGGCGAGAGAAAAGTCAGTAAAAATGTGTTTGGCTTGCTATTCCATCGGCCTTCAAGATCGTAAGACTGGGCGCCCAATTCAACTTTAGCAACATCACGCATGCGAACCATTGAACCGTCAGGGTATGCGCGAATAATCATGTTCTCAAATTCTTTCACATCACTCATACGGCCGCTGGTGATGACAGGAATTGTAAGTTCTGTTTTTTTTATTGTCGGATCGCGTCCGATTCTGCCAGCAGGAAAATCCCGGTTTTGTTCACGTACTACATTAGCGATTTCTGTAGGCGTGATATTAAGTTGAGCCATCCGAACTGGATCAAGTATCAATCGCATAGCGTAATCTTGAGCGCCGTAAACGATTGCGTCACCCACACCGGGTAATCGTTTGATATTGTCAAGTACTTGGATCAGCGCATAGTTGGAGATATAAACCGGATCATGCCTGGGGTCGGTAGAGCTTAATGCAATCACAGCAAGCATATTGGGCGACATCTTTTTTACGGTTACCCCCCGTCTGAGTACTTCTTCAGGCAGTTGCGGTTCCGCCAGTTTCTGGCGATTCTGCGTTTGCACCTGCGCGATATCGATATCTGTGCCGATCTCGAACGTCAAGCGCATAGTCATATGTCCGTCATTTGTGCTTGTAGAATCGTAATATAATAGATTGTCGATGCCGGGCAGTTGAATTTCAATCGGACGAGCCACGGACTCGGCAACCGTTTCTGCGTTTGCACCCGGATAATCTGCTTCAATTTGTATCATTGGTGGAACGATATCGGGAAACTGTGCCACAGGGAGATTCAAAAAAGACACTAGACCGACAACGATGATAAGGATAGACAGAACGGATGCAAAAATGGGGCGATCTATAAAAAACCGTAAGTTCATGGTGCTCCTGAATTGTCTCTATTGTTCTCGGGTGCGTTTTTTGAAACGGGCGTTACTTCGATGCCGGGCTGAACCCGATGAAATCCGGCCACTATAACCTTTTCGCCTGACTTAAGTCCTCTCTCAATCAACCAGTCATTGTCGTGCCACGTAGTTGCATGCACTTGGCGTAATTCCACTTTATTTTTATCATCAACTACATAGACAAATGAACCATTCGCGCTGTGTTGCACCGCGCGCTGAGGAATCAGTATGGCATTGAGCCGGTGGTAACCCTTTAACCTGACAGTGACGAATTGCCCAGGAAGGAAATTTGACTGCCCCGGAGAGAAGTTTCCGGATGGATTGGGAAAAGTAAATCGGCCCTGGAGTGTACCGGTTTCGGCTCGGATCGTTACTGCCGTAAAGTCCAGTATGCCTTCTTCAGGATATATACTGCCGTCGGCAAAGGTCATGACGCCGCGCAATTGATATAAATCCGGTCTTTCAACCTTTTTCTCCGCGAGTTCTCTTCGTCTGCGCAAGATGTAACTTTCCGGTACGTTTACGCTGACATACATTGGGTCGAGCTGGTCGATAGTATTTAATAAAGTAGTCTGGGCGGAGATGAGTTGGCCTTCATAAAAATTGCTTCTTCCGATCCGTCCGCTTACCGTAGCGACAACGACAGTATTGTCCAGATCAAATTTTGCCTTGACTACATCGTTTTGTGCAGCTTCGAGCGCAGCTTCAGCGCTTAAAACGTCGGCAACCGCGTCATCGACATCTTTCTGGCTTACCGCTTGTTCTTCTAATAATGGCTTTACGCGAGCAAGATTCTGTTTAGTCTGTACTAAGCGAGCTTTGTGTTGTGCAACCTTGGCTTTCATGGCCTGATAGATTGCGTTAAAAGGAACCGGGTCGATCAAATACAGCTTGTCTCCTTTTTTGACATTCCGGCCTTCAGTGTAATATATTTTTTCTATTACACCGGAAACCTGGGCGCGTATTTCTACGGGACGGAAAGCTTCCGCTCTGCCGATAAACACTGGCTCGTCCGGTATTGTCCGGCTGGAGACCGTGATAGTTTCTACCTCAGGAGGAGGCGGTGCAGAGTCGGGGGGGGTATCCAGCGAGCAACCGACAGATAGGGTTAAGGCAATTGCCACGGTTGCTCCCCTGATTAGCGATTTCACAGTAGCATCTTGCAATCGTGATGGCTTCAGTAACTTTCGAGTATTCATTATTATCAGTCAATTTTTAAGAATAGCTTTGATATATCTGGTGAATTTCAAAGTTCAACTTATATGATTATCCTTCTTCTGTATCTTTGTATTGATATTCACGTTCCCATCCACCACCCAGCGCTTTGTATAGTCTTACGATCGAAATCAGATGCAGGCGATGCGCTTCCGTATGTGAGAATTTTGCTTGGTACAAATTGCGTTTAGCAAGCAATACATCGACATAGCTAGTGATACCGCCTCTATAACGCAGATTGGCAACATGCAATGCTGATTGGAGTGCTTCAACTTGCTGTTGCCTGGCTTTTCGTTGTTCGCTGGCCTTGCGGATTGCAATCAGCGCGTCTTCAACTTCCTTGAACGCGACCAAAATTGTCTGACGGTAATTTGCTATTGCCTGATTGGCCTGAGCTTCGGCTGCGCGTTGTTCAAACCCAAGTATTGTCGCGTTAAACAGAGGAGCTGCAAGTCCAATGCCGCCAGCGCCATACTTGGTATCGGAGAAAGTTAACAAATTGGAAAGCGATGGACTAGCAACACCGAGAAGCCCGGTAATTGAAAAACGCGGAAAACGCATTGCTTTTGTCATGCCAATTCGTGCTGTTGCTGCTGCTAACACTTGTTCTGCCTGTACAATATCTGGGCGACGTTGTAAAAGCTCGGAAGGCAGTCCGGCGGGTATCTCGGGTGGAATATGTTGTTGAGCTAACGTGCGAAACCTAAGTATGGGAGAAGGTTTTTTGCCCAATAATACGTTCAGTTCATTTTCGGTTTGTATGATAAGACGCTCAAAATCGGCAACCAATGCAGCTGCGTTGGCGCGCTCAGCCTCGAATTGGTCGAGATCAATTCGTGGTATTAGGCCTGCTTTCAATTGTGCTCTCGATATGGCGACAGATTCTTCCCATGAAGCTAATGCCTGGAGAGCAATGCTGCGTTGCGTATCGTATTGCAGTAGGTCAAAATATGCTTGCGCCACCGCGCTGATTAACATGATTAAGATCGCCCGGCGATTTTCTTCCTGTGCGAATACATCTGCATTCGCCGCTTCTGTGGATCTTCGAATTCTGCCCCAGACATCAATTTCCCAGCTCATTATGGCATTGCCGTAATAATTAAATGGTGTTGGAAAACCTGGGCGCGGGAATCCGCCGAGCTTGCCGAAAAAAGGTGCGTTACTTTCAACGTCTATTTTGGGTAGAAAATCCATACGGGCAATATGAACTCGCGCTTGATATTCCTCTACCATTGCAACAGCGCGTTTGAGATCTTGATTGTTGATTATTGCTTCGGTAATAAGCTGCTGCAGCGTTTCATCTTTGAGAAATTCCCACCAAGACTGTGACGCAACTGATTCACCGATGTCTTGATTCATTCTGAATTGGCTGTTTACTTCAATGGAAGGGCGTTTATAGTCCGGACCCATTGCACAGGCGGTCAATAATATATAGGAAAGTAAGGCGATTGCTCGTGCCCGGTATCGTTGAATAAAAAAATTCATGAACAAAGAATCATGTAATATTTGAAGTAAATAAGTACCGTAGTTAATCTAGAGTCAATGAGTGCTGGTTAACTCAATAGTTGCTCATGTTTGTTTTAATTCTGTTCGAACTTTTATTGAAATTCGGTCGCGTACATACCACAATTAGGTCATTTACTATAAAACAAATAGTATGGTTCTATTGGGTTTGTCAAAAAAATGCTGTGTGTGTTCATAATTATACAGTTATGCATTTCATGTTATAGCAGATATTTTGTTGCTGTAATATGTATCCTGTTGTTAAATGGTTGCGCCAATCTGAGCTATTATGCGCAGGCGGTTAACGGCCATATGGATGTCATGCGACGTGCTCAGCCGATCAGCGGCTTGATCAACAATCCCGATATCGATCCTGATTTGAAACGTATTCTCAGTCAGGCTGCAACAATGCGTAAATTTGCCAGTGAGGAGCTTAAACTTCCAGCTAACCAAAGCTATACCCGTTATGCGGATTTGAAAAGGCCCTATGCTGTCTGGAATGTTGTTGCAGCACCGGAATTTTCTACTCGATTGAAGCAATGGTGTTTCGTAAAAGCCGGTTGCGTAAGCTATCGCGGCTTTTTTTCCCAGGCCAGAGCCGAACGCTATGCTGACCAACTTCGCGCCGTAGGCTACGATGTGCATGTCGGCGGCGTGCCTGCATATTCCACGCTGGGATGGTTTAGCGATCCCGTATTGAATACGTTCATCCACTCCGAACTGGAGCTGGCGCGATTGATTTTTCATGAGTTGGCGCATCAGGTTGTTTATGTGCCGGGCGATACGGTTTTTAATGAGTCATTTGCCACGCTGGTTGAGCAGGAGGGCATCCGGCGCTGGTTGTTTCATAAAGGCAAGCCAGAGGAATATGACGCATACCAAGCCCGGCGCGTTATGCAAACAACTTTCAATACACTGGTCCTAGATCATCGTGCACGTCTGGAAAAATTGTTTGAGGCGGATATCAGCGATGCCGAGAAACGTATTGCCAAAGCCCATGTTTTTAATGATCTGCGTGCGCAATTTGCACTGTTGGAAAGTGGCAGACCGGAATTCGGCCGCTACCAACAATGGTTTGCAAAACCGCTCAATAACGCACGCTTGGCAACAGTATCGGTGTATACGCAATTGCTGCCGGCGTTCCGGGCGCTGCTTGCATTGCAGGATGGCGATATGGCGCGTTTCTATACTGTTGTCCGGGCAATTGGCAAATTGCCCAGTGCCGATCGTGCCGATGCATTGCAAATGGCGCTTCGTGAAAGCCGGCAAAACAATCTTGCCGGCATGATTATGCAGCATCCGCAATAAACGTGATCTCCCGGAACTGATAGTTAGCGTTTCAGCCGGTCTACACTGTAAGTGCCAGCGCCATAAACGGCAAGCAGGATCAAACCACCGGCAATCGCAATATTTTTCTGGAACATTATGAGCTGCATTTGATCGTCGAAGTTATTGTGGAAAAGTATCGCGGCTGCGACGGTAAACAGCGCTAGAATGAGTGATATCCATTGGGTTTTCCAGCCTGCAATTAGCGCCAGACCACCGCCAAGTTCCAGTAGGATGACCAGCGGTAGCAGTTCACCGGGAATGCCCGTCGCATTCATATACCCCTGCGTGCTTTCATAACCGCCAATTTTGTTGTAACCGGCCAGAAAAAATATCTGGGCTAACAGGATACGTGCAATAAATTCACTGATTTGTTTCATTTGAAGCTCCTTTAAATGTATTGAAATTCATTTGCCGTGACGATGCAGTGCTGCACCACGCACAAGCTGATTGGATTGATAATCGCGTGCAGCCTGTTCAATTTCCGCACGGGAATTCATGACAAACGGACCTTGGCGAGCGATGGGTTCATTGATCGGCTGGGCGTGTGCAATAAGAAAGCGGGCGCCTTGTTCACTCGCAGTAAAATCGACCAAATTGTCGTCGGCGTCAGGGATGATCAGCGAGTGAGATGCTACGTTATCGCCCTCAAACGTTCCGTCGCCTTCGAATAGATATAAAAAACGATTGTGTGTAACCGGCGATGTGATCTGGAATCGTGCGCGGGGGCGTAACTGCACGTCTAAAAACGACATCGATGTAATATTATCCTTGATCGGCCCGGTCGTGTCGTCGTAGCTGCCGACCAATACTTTGATCGTGTAAGTCGGTGTGCGGATTACGGGAAAAGCTGACGCGGCGTATTCCTGATATTCCGGGCGATCCATCTTGTGTGCCGCAGGCAGGTTGACCCACAGCTGAAAACCTCGCAGCAGGCCATCTTTCTGCTTGGGCATTTCCGAGTGGATGACGCCGCTGGCCGCTTTCATCCACTGCACCGAACCCGGGCCAAGATCACCGCTGTTGCCAAGACTGTCCTGATGCGTCATTTGGCCATCCAGAATGTAAGTCAGCGTAGTGAATCCGCGGTGAGGATGAGACGGAAAACCCGCTATATAGTTTTTTGGGTTATCGCTGTCGATATGGTCGAGCAATAAAAAAGGATCAAAGTTGCGCAACTGTGGCGTACCGATTGTGCGGTAAACGGTAACACCTGCTCCTTCACGGGTTTCTATCGCAGGTATCTGGTAAACGGTGTTTGCTGAGGCATTCATTTTTTTCTCCTGTTATCGAAGATGAAATTCATCGTGCATTACGAAGAATATTATTACTGTTATATAATCAAGAATAAACAAGCATTATTGAAAATAACTGTTCTTGATATTGCAACAATTGAATATGTATGAATCGCTTTGAAAATATGCAAACATTTGTCCGGGTTGTTGATGCCGGCAGCATCAGCGGCGCAGCCGACCGGCTGGGCGTGGCGAAATCAGTCGTCAGCCGCCGTTTGAAGGAGCTGGAAATGCATTTAGGCGCAGCATTGTTTCATCGGACTACCCGGAAAATGAATCTTACTGAAACCGGCCGCGCTTTTTATCATCAGTCGGTGCGTATTCTTGATGATCTGCAGGAAGCCGAGCTGATGGCCTCGCAAGCGCATGGCACGCTTGAAGGCAGTCTGCGCGTTGCATTGCCGTTAAGTTTCGGCTTGATGCATATGGGGCCGGCGATTGATGAGTTTTTGCAGAAACATCCAAATATTGAATTCGACATCGATTTTAATGATCGCCAGGTCGATCTGGTCATGGAAGGGTTCGATCTGGCGGTGCGTATCGCCAATCTTGCGGATTCCAGCTTGATTGCGCGCCGGCTTGCTGATATTCGGGCTGTAATGTGTGCCAGTCCCAGCTATCTGAAACGCAAGGGAATTCCGCAAACGGTGGGCGATTTGAAGCACCACCAATGCCTGGTTTACAACTTGCTGCGCGACTTTGACCATTGGCATCTGCATGATGCCAATGGTGATCCTGTCAGTATCCGCATACGGCCCTATTTAAAAGCGGGTAACGGCGAATTTCTCCGTGATGCGGCTGTCAATGGCCTTGGCATCGCCTTGCTGCCGACGTTTATTGTATATCGCGAAATTGAGCGGGGTTCTTTGATGCCGATTTTGACGCATTATCGTTGTCCGCGGATAACGGCTTATGCGGTGTATCCCCAGACTCGTCACTTATCCCGACGTGTTCGCGTATTCGTGGATTTTCTGGTTGAACGTTTCAAGGAAACGCCATACTGGGATTTGTGGTTACAGCAGGTGGCGGGTGATGCGCGCCATACTGTATAAAAAAACCACACTTGCTTTTACTCAAAGCTGAGCAATGTAAACTGCATCCGGGCCGGGTCACTCAGGGACATGACAACGTTATTGAGTAGCGTGTTTTTATTAATAATGGCGGATGGAATGGTCAATGTGCGGTTTTGACCCGAAAATGTCGCCATATTTGCAGAGCCAATCGTCAGTGGCGTTACACTGGAAGGATCCAGTTCGAATATGATATCCGGCTCCACTGCGATCAGCAGCAGGCGCACATCGTACATGTTACCGTTGCCGGTATCGACCGCGAATGTTAATACATTCTCATCGAACACGGCGGTTACATCATGCAAAGCCACGGAATTGACCAGCACAAAATTCTCCACCTGAACAGGCTGTGATACATCAAAATTGACCGTTGGCGTGCTCGAGAGTGCACCGCCGAAGTTGACACGCTGCAAGCCTGCGATAGCGTCGAAAAGGGTCATGCCATCGTACAGAATCTTTGCAAATACCGTAAAGCCCTCATTCTGCGTATCCAGATCTGCTGGAGGGCCGGAGTTATCGTCAAGATTGACAAACCATTGGCTGGTGGCGCTATCCGGGTCGCCGCTCAGTTTGGCCATGGCGACCGTGCCGCGTACATTGGAAAGGCCAAATTCGTTCACAACGGGGTCGAACGTATCAACCTGTGTTACACCCACACCGTTACTGCCGCTGGAGACTTTGAATCCACCACCCTGAATAACGAAGCCCGGTTCGCTGCGGTGAAAAATGCTTTGATCATAAGCACCGCTGTCAATATAGCGAATAAAATTCGCTACTGTCTGGGGTGCTTGCCGTTCAAGCAGTTCCATGCAAAAACCGCCTAAATTCGTGTTAAAACAGGCGACCGGATTAGCTTGCGTGACAGTCGAAAATAACAGGAAGCTCAGAGTAGTGATAACGGTAGAAAAATTTCGAGTAAAAGCCATGGCTGGTTGACTGATGAAGATGAATTGAAAACATTATTATACGAAACGGCTGTGATTTAGGTAAAAAAACTGAATGTATGATGGTGAGTGGGATGTCATGCTGTGTTTATTTCTGATCCATTCGACATTATTGTTAAAAAACCATTTTGCAATTACTATTACTAAACCGTCAGCAAAAGCCGTCATTCAGGATCGCCTTGCATGCTGATTTCATTCTGTTTCTAACTTTTCAAGGAGAAGACAAATGAAACGCCTTGCCTCACCTCGTACCCGGTTAAAAGAACGTTATGATGCGATTGTTGTTGGATCAGGCTATGGCGGCGGTATCGCCGCGTCGCGTCTGGGAAGAATGCAGCGTAGTGACGGCAGCAAGTTGAATATCTGCCTGTTGGAGCGCGGCCGGGAAATACAAACCGGCGAATATCCGGATACGTTGCTCGAAGCAGGCAGGGAGTTTCAAATCAACCTTCACGATAAGCATATCGGTGACTATACCGGGTTGTATAATCTGTATGCCGGCAAAGACATGAATGTTATGGTTGGTTGCGGCCTGGGCGGTACGTCGCTGATCAACGCCAATGTGTCGCTTAAGGCGGATGATCGTGTTTTTAACGATCCGCGCTGGCCCGACGAGATCCGCCAGGATAGCGAGCGAATGTCGGCCTGTTATGAACGCGCCATGAAGATGCTCGGCGCACAACCGTTTCCGGAGGGCCAGGATGGCGTGCCGGATTTGCCCAAAGTTGCAGCGCAAAAAAACTCTGCCAGGGCGGTTAACCGACCGATCACTTTTCCACCGATCAACGTTACTTTTAAAGACAGGATTAATGAGGCCGGCGTGCATCAACCGGCTTGTACGCATTGCGGTGATTGCGTTTCGGGTTGTAACTACGGTTCCAAGAATACCACGCTGATGAATTATCTGCCGGATGCCTGGAATAACGGCGTGGAAATTTTTACTCAGGTTGCCGTGCGCTGGCTGGAAAAAGACGGGGATGACTGGCTGGTGCATTGTCAGATCATGGAAGTCGGCCGGGAAGCTTTTGATGCGCCTGATCTGGTGCTACGCTGCAAACAGGTATTTCTGGGCGCTGGCACGCTCGGCACTACAGAAATTCTGCTGCGTTCCAAAGAAAAAGGATTGCCATTATCCGACCAGGTGGGTGAACATTTTTCTTCCAATGGCGATGTACTTGGATTCGGTTTTAATAACGACGTACCGATTAATGCCATCGGTTTTGGCAACAGGCCCGTTGGCGAGATTGACCCGGTCGGACCCTGCATTACCACTATGATCGACGACCGCGCCACGCCTGAGCTTGATCAGGGGTTGATTTTGGAGGAAGGCAGCATTCCAGGAGCACTGGGCAGTATTCTGCCGGGATTAATGGCTTCGGCTGCCGGCTTGATCGGCAAGGATTCTGATGGCGGCCTGAATGACGAAGTCAAGGAACACGCACGGGTGCTGGAAAGTCTGGTGCGCGGACCCTATCACGGTGCAGTGCACAATACGCAGGTATATCTGATTATGAGTCATGACGATTCCGATGGACGTCTGGTGTTACAGGATAACGCCATCAACGTCGATTGGCCGGGTGTCGGCGATAAACCCATATTCAGGCGCGACAACGATTTTATGCAACAAGTTACTGCGGCTAACGGTGGTACTTATGTTCCAAATCCGATCTGGACGAAAGAACTGCATAACAGTCTGATCACCGTGCATCCGCTGGGTGGTAGCTGTATGGGCAAGGATGCCGAATCCGGGGTGGTCGATCACCGCGGCAGGGTATTTAACGGTACTTCAGGTACAGCGGTGCATGAAGGTCTGTATGCAATGGACGGCAGCATTGTGCCACGTTCAGTCGGGGTAAATCCGTTATTGACGATTTCCGCGCTGACCGAACGCGGTATGGAACTCTTGGCTGAAGCCGAGGGCTATACCTACGATTTTACTAGTCCTTCGCAACCGCGCGAAGCGGAACCGGCTACGGTTGGCGTTCGATTTACCGAAACCATGCGCGGCTGGTGGGCGCAGCATGGGGATTATGAACAGGCAGTTCGTTCCGGCAAGGAAGACGGCAACAGCCTGGATTTTACGCTGACTGTCAGCGTTGCCGATATCAATGCCTTGATCAAACAAGGCGGCGAATACAACGGCGGTATGGTTGGCACGGTCACTGCACCGGGATTGTCCGCGTCTCCGTTAACCGTCACGCAGGGTGTGTTTAATTTGTTTGCGCGCGACCCTAACCAAGTAGGGCAGGAATATATGAAATACCGCTTTCAAATGCATGCGGAAGACGGCAAGTCCTGGTATTTTGAAGGTCACAAAATCATTCACGATGATCCCGGTATCGATATCTGGTCAGATACCACACAACTGTATATCACTATTTACGACGGTGCCGATGATACCGCGGCAGTCAAGGGGCGAGGAATGCTGTACATTCAGCCGCTTGATTTCATACGCCAGATTACTACTATCGATGCAATCGGTGCTCAGACTACCGCTGAACGGTTGCGCGCTATTGGCCGTTTCGGCGTCCATTTCGCTGGGGATTTGTATCATATCTACGGCGGTATTCTGGTGCCTCCACAGTATCTGGACGTTGATGCGCCGCCACGCAAAAAACGCACATTGCGAGTGGGTGTGCCGGAAGTGCATCATTTCAATGCCGGTGATGGCGTTCCGTTGCGGCTGACACGGTATCGAGGTGGAAACAAGGGCCCTCTACTGATGGTGCATGGCGCAGGCGTTTCCAGTCAAATATTTACCACGGATACCATAGATACCAACCTGCTGGAATATCTTTATAACAATGGATATGACTGTTGGCTACTGGAAATGCGTATCAGTATAGCGCTTCCCAGTGCGAAACAGAGTTGGACACTGGATGATATCGCCCAATACGATTATCCGGCGGCGGTCAAAACCGTGATAGATATCACGGGCAGCCCTGACGTTCAGGCTTTTGTGCATTGCGCCGGGTCGACCACATTTTTCATGGCCATGATGAGCGGACTGCAGCATGTGCGTGCCGCAGTTTCATCGCAGATCGGTCCAAATCATATTGTCTCGGATAATGTGAAACTGAAAGCGAGCCTGTTCTTGCCCTCGCTGCTGGGTACAATCGGTATCGATTCGGTGACCGCATACACCGATGCCCGGGGCGGCTGGCTGAATAATCTTTACGACAAAGCGCTTAATCTGCAGCATTTTGATGCCGAGGAACGCTGTTCGAGTGCCGTTTGTCATCGTGTCAGCTTTATGTATTCTCTGCTGTATGAACATGATCAGTTAAACCGCCTGACGCATGATAATTTGCATGAATTGTTCGGTATTTGCAGCGTGGGCATTTTCAAACATCTGGCGCTTTGCGCACGCGAGAAACATATTGTGAACGCCCAGGGCAAGGATGTGTATACGCCTCACTGGGATAAACTGAACATTCCGATTACCTTCATTCATGGCGGCGAGAATGCGAGTTATTTGCCCGAATCCACCGAGCGCAGCTTTAACAAACTGGTAGAAGTCAACGGTCCGGATGGGTACGCACGACATGTTATTCCGAACTATGGGCATATCGACTGTATTTTTGGCAAAAATGCCGTCAAGGATGTTTATCCGTACATCTTGTCTGCGTTGGATCAGACGAATTCGGTTAAATAAAATTTGTCCGTTATGAGCCCGGCAATATCACATGGATAAAGAACGGCCCCTAGGATTAGTTGCGTATTAGAAAGTAACAAAGCGCGTTTCTTTTAGCTACAGGAGGTAGCCATGGCAATAGCTGTTGATAAGTTTCCAACGGAGGTTGTTAGCGATTACTACAAAATTCGCAAGGATTTGCAGAGCGGTGATGTGCTAATTTGTTCGGGGTCGGGCATTTTTTCCTCGATGATACAACAGGCTACAGAAAGTGTCTGGAGTCACGTGGCCTTAGTATTGCGCCTGGATACAATCGATCGGGTAATGCTATTGGAGAGTGTGGAGCCAGTCGGTGTGCGAACCGTTCGCCTGACTAAATACCTGGATGACTATGACAACAACAAAAAGGGTTATCCCGGTGGACTGGCGATTATCAGAAACAAAAAATTTGCAAGCACTGTCAAAAAAAAGAAAATGGCTAAGCTTGTTCAGTACGCGGTCGACCAGTTCGGCTATCCGTACGATACAGACGAAATTGCCAAAATCGCTGCCCGGATCCTGGCTTCAAAAGTACCGTTTACCAAAAAGCAATTGAAAAGAATTGAACCCGACCGTGAATTTATCTGCTCGGAATATGTTGCCCGTTGTTATGAAAAAATCGGCCTTGATGTTCAATGGAACCAACTTGGATTCGTCGCGCCTTCGGATTTTGCCGCTGATCCGAATTTTGATTTGGTTGCGGTACTCAAACGAAAGTAACGCCGGTATTTTTCTGTGCCGCCCTTGGCGAATCCGCGCCTTCCTGTAACTTATATCCCGCTTCCAATTTTCAACTAATTCTCATTTCTTCACCGCGTTAGTCTTGTCATTTTCTATGACAAAAGAACTGTCAAAAGATTGTGTTTTCGAGGAAAACGCAATTCCCAGGTTATTGATGAATCAATAATTTATTTCTGGAAATGGTTGTTCTGGTGATTTTTCGACTATTCCAAAAAACAAGCCACTTCCAAAGTATAGCAACTAAATTGCGGCCGGTAGTCCGAATTGAATTGAATCGAGTCGAACCATTTTGCGATGTCAATCGTATAACTGTTTAAACGGGCGATTCAATTGAGTGTTCAGAATGAACAGCCTGGTTTTTCGAATATTTTTTATGTTTTCGGCGGTTGTCATGCCAGTTCAAGCCTTTTTCCAAACAAAATGCCGGCAATGCCGATTTATGGCAACGGTTGATTCCGAAGCTGCAATGCTGCAAATGCGAAAGGTTTTTTCTGTCCAGATTGATTTTTAATTCCACGGGATTCAATACATTAGTAAGGAGATTATGATGTCTACTATTGGCGATAATGCACGGCTGCTTTCAAACGACGTTCAGGCAAAATGGCTAATTGAGGATTTTCCGTTTCGTATCCAACTCGCGAGTGCGCTCCCTTTTTATCCGGTTGCCGGCGATGCGTTGCGTTACACTACAACGCCGGTGTTGCAGCCCGGTGTGACGATTGGGTTTGAAGAGGGGATAGTCGAGGACACCAAAATGCCCAGTGACGCATCCCGAGTCTTTTCATTTGCCGAAATTGCCACGCAGTTCCGGGTTTCATACAAAGCGCAGGATATTTTTTCATCGAATGTCAACGATCAGGTATCTGTTCAAATGGCGTTGGCTATCCGGGAACTTCTCTACAAATTTTGGACGTTGTTCGAATCGGGCGATTCGGCCAATACCGGAGAATTCGACGGTTTGTATAAGCTGGTCGACCCGTCGCGGGTACTGGATCTCGGTTTTCAACCGCTCACACTGGAAGTACTGGAGCAGGGCAAGGAACTGGTGCGCACCAACGATGGCCGCGGCACGGTGCTGTTTACTAACAGCACCGGTAAACGCGCGATTCATGCGGCGCACTGGACGCGTGGATTGACGCCACAGTATACCGACATGATTTTTTCATGTCCGTACAACGAAAATCAGGCGGAACAGGTTTTAACCTTTGACGGTGCTCCCGTTTATGTCAACGATCTGAATCAGAATCTAGGTCGCAGCCCGGACACTCCAGACGGTGAGTCTATAGTGGAAAATCCGCTGGCGTTTGGCAGTGCAGGGATAGGCACCAACATCTGGTTTTTTTCTATGGGTGAAAACAATCTGCACGGCATGACGCCCGCAGCACTGGATACGGGACTGTTCGTGACGCGTTCGACAATGCTGCCGGATGGATCCACCCTGGTCTACCATGTAACAATGCCAGCCAGCATTGCACTTGGCAGCGTCAGCAGTCTGGCCGTGATCAAGAACGCTGTAATTCCGGCACATCGCAGTCCATTGATTGACTTTGATATCCGAGGAGCATAGCAATGGCCGACAAATTTTTGACCAAAGCCGTTTCCGGTACGAACGCACAGGATGCGTCCGCGCCGGAACAGCGGCAGCCAATATTACAAACCAGTCTGGACGTAATCAGAACGCAGCTTCAGAGTGCATCTGTACCGGTAAAATTCAAGCAGTCGGTGCAGGGCGTTATGCCCGGTGTACGATTGTTACCGACTGAACCTGTACATTCATGCACCGCGGGCGGTGATCTCTGTTTGCATACACTGGAGACAACGCAGCGAGAAACAGCGGATTTGTCCGCCACATCGGAAAATTCAATGCAACCGTTTTATCTAACGGAAGCAATGGCCAATCTGACCCAGCTTGAACGCACCGCCGCAGGGTTGCAATGGTTCGATGCACGCCGGTTGTCGGCGCTGATCACCAATACGTATTTTCTCGAGACTTGTTTTTTTCCGCCTGTCTATTGGTGTCTTTGTCCTTCAGATCCGGCCAAAAACTCTTCTAAAAAGATTAGCAAAGAATGTAACGACCTGTGGCTTAAAGCGGTAAAAACGTTTAAAGACAAGGGCCATCTCACCGCAACCGAATACAGCGCGCTGATAAAAAAATGCCCTAAATTTGCACTGCTTTTTTATCGTATTTTAGAGGACAATACGTTCAAATTAAAAACCACAGTTTTAGCCAACCTTGACGCTTTCGCGGAATGGAAGAAGAAGGCCGACGAAGAAGCCAAAAAGAAACAGAAGGAAATTGAAGATGCAGAAAAAAAAGAACAGGAAGCATATGATAAAAGTCATGGCGGAAAGGAGCATTCTCCTTGCGAATGCTGGGAATTGGTTGGCTACGTAGCGTATACAAACGGAAATAGAATTCCGATAACAGGTAAGTCTGCTGACAAATCGACTAAAATACCTAAGGAAAACGTATGCTTAGTGTCAGGTCAGGGTGAAGAAGTAAAAGGAGCGCATGAATTTAAGTCTATCTCCGGCCGACCGAATTGTTGTACGTTTGAGTACCTATCAAAATATGTTCAAGTGGCGCATTCCTTACCGAAGGAGGGTAGTATAGAACCGAAATATACTGGCATTGAGCATGGAAAGTATAAAAGTTACAACCAATATGCTGAATACGAATACTGGCTTACCTTGACTTCAACCCCGAATCACTACGGTTGGGAGTATATGAATATTATCAACAATTTCAAAGTCGGAAAAAAAAGACAAGCGGAAGTGACGGAATCAATAGAATCAAATCAGTTAAATAAAGGACTCGGAAAAATTGAAATGAATATTGACGGCGTAAACTGTCCTGCCAAAACGCTTTGGTATTTAGCTGAATAAATGCAAGCTGCTATCAGCTTTGAATCCTAAAAAGCAGCCCGGGTGATTGTATTCGGGCTGCTTTTTTAGTTTTACTCTGCAACAAACTCCAACCCTTCAATTAACACAGCGGCAAAAACAAGCGGTTTTGCTCCGACGGATTGCAGTGCATGCACCGAGCCGGCGGGCCGATGTATGCAATCACCTGGGTAATAGATGGCGCCATTGATTTCTTTCATCTGACCTTGAAGCACGAACGACCATTCGTCACCCAGATGCCGGTGAGCGGCAATCATTTGACCGGGTTCGACATAGACCAGCCCGCAATCGGCATTTGCGGCAATATGCGGTCCACCGTCAAAATGGTATAAATGCGTACCGGGAAAAGCATCGATTTGCCATGTTTTTTCGGATACATGATTTAAGCTGGTCAGATGATTTTCAAGCGTTTTTCGATCAAGATCGAAAAAAACGCAAAGTCGATCGATAAAGCCGGAGAACTGTGTTTCCTGACGTACAGCATTGATGATACGTGTGCGTAAATGCTCGGATGGTGTCAGTGGTTGCTCCGCTTTGGCCAGAAGTATTAATGCGTTTTCGATATCCTGCAGTGCTGATTTGCTCTGAGCGGATGATTCGATTTCCGCTTTCAGGGTAGCGGCGGTTTTTTTATCGAGAATGCCTAATGCATACTCGGTCAGCCTGTTATTTTGATCGGACATGTGCTTTTTCTCCACTCGATTCCAACGCGTTGCGTAAATACCTGATTGCGGCCGATAACCTTGACTTGACGGTGCCGACCGGTATTTGGCATCGCTCAGCGATCTCCGAACATGTTAAACCTTCATAATAACTTAATACAATGACAGAATATTGTGACTCGGGGAGTTGCTCGACAGCAGCGCGTGCATCATGCGACTCGGCATATTGATCCGGTGCCGGTTCAGTAGTTTGAACCGCTTCGGATTCATCATATGCATCCGGCGATACAAATTTTTGTGCACGCGCAAGCTGGCGCAGCCGGTCAATTGCGCGACTTCGCACCCGCATCAGAATCCAGGTTCGCACCGAACTGCGCGTTTCATCAAAATCGCTTGCTTTGTTCCAGATTTCAAGAAATACATCGTGAATCAGGTCTTCGGCATCTTTGTGGGATTTCAGAATCCTGACTGCAACGGCCAACATTTGTGTTACATGGCGCTCGTACAGTTGCGACAGCGCATGGTGATCGTGTTTTGCGATCTGCCGTATCAATTGCGTATCAATGTTCACAGTGCTTTTGGCTATAATGGGAGTATAAATGTTGAGATAAAAACAGAATATTGTCTTTTGCACTATGATACCGATTAAGTTGGCACTTTGTATAACAGTATGACATTGTGAAAATATTAAGGTATGGTGAATGCGTCAGATACATGGATATTGTTGTATTTAGAAGAACATTTTGACTTCTGACGAAAATTGACGGCTTCCAGCCATTCCCGAAGCTGCTAGCATCAGTCGGTAGCAATCCAGTGATACCTGATGTTTTTTGAAACGTGTGCTGTGGTATGCTGTGGTTAACGTAGTCGTTTTGTAGATCGTTAAAAGCACGGTGTGAGGCATTGCGTATTAGGCATACAACAGCCTGTTTGAATTTAACTGAGTACGGGCGGTTCAATCAGCAAATGCGGAAATATATTATATATGGCGATATAGGCGGCACCAAAACCTTGTTGCAAATGGCCGAATGTGTTGATGCAACCGTTCACGAGCATGGTGTGCGACGGTATCACAGCAGTGATTATCTCTCGTTTTCTGACATGCTGCGTGATTTTCTGAATGAAACCAGTGTTGCAAAAACAGGCAGTCTGGAAGCAGCCTGTTTTGCTGTAGCAGGACCTGTAGTCGCTCAGTCTGCACAATTGACTAATCTGCCCTGGCAATTGGATGCGGTACAAATTGCGCAGGTATTTTCAATCCCCCGCGTTAAACTGCTCAATGATTTTGAAGCGGCCGCCATGGGTGTTGATAGCCTGGCCTCCGATGATTTGGTGGTGCTGCAATCGGGTCGTGCGCAACCGCAGGCAACGCGCGTGATACTCGGTGCAGGTACGGGTATGGGTGTGGCGTGGCTAGTATGGCATGAGAAGGGTTACCAACCGTTATCGACGGAGGCTGGCCATATTGATTTTGCACCGACAAATGCACTACAGATGCGGCTGCTTGAGAAAATGCAGAACAAGTTTCACCGCGTTTCGGTAGAGCGTCTTTTGTCCGGCGCAGGATTGACGCAGATTTTTAGTTTTTTGCTGGAGCATCAGCGAGATTGTGCGGATTGTTCCCAGTTTCAATTGGATAAAGACAGTGGCGCGGTTATCACGGCACTTGCAGCCGAGCAAAAACATCCGGTCGCAATCAGGTCGCTGGAATTATTTGCAGAGATGTATGGCACTTATGCGGGTAATCTGGCACTTGCAGGGTTATGTAAAAATGGCGTATACATTGCCGGGGGTATTGCGCCGAAAATCATTGATACGCTTCAGGCAGGGGGGTTTATGCGGGCATTTTGTGATAAGGGGAGGTTTTCCGACTTGATGAAGACTATTCCGGTGCGGGTGGTTACTAATCCAGATATCGGTCTTTTGGGCGCTAAAAATGTTGCCCGGAAATTGTCTCAGGCTACTTTCTCTTAGATGTATTGTTTGTCAGGGGAATTGATTTATGTTTTCTAAAACTACTTTTACCATTACCATCAACCCAAAAATTCCACCCCGACTGGAACGATTGGAAGAACTGGCAAATAATCTCTGGTACAGCTGGGACCGTGCCACACGTATGCTTTTTTCCAGATTGGATCCAGTTCTCTGGGGCGCTGTCGGACATAACCCGAAAGCTTTTCTCAAACGCGCGGATGAATCCGTGCTGTTGAAAGCGGCGGAAGATCCCACTTTTCTGACGACCTACGACAGCATTTTGTCGACATTTGATTCTTATTTGTACGAGCCGTCACAACAGGACAAGACAAACGGTCTGCAACCGAAAGATCAGATCGTTTATTTCTGTTTTGAATTCGGTTTTCATGAAAGTTTGCCTATTTATTCCGGCGGCCTGGGTATCCTCGCCGGCGATCACTGTAAAGCGGCAAGCGATCTGCACCTGCCGTTTGTGGCCGTGGGCTTGCTGTATCGGCAAGGTTATTTTTCTCAGACAATCGATAACCAGGGAAATCAGCGCGCCATCTATGCCGATTCGGAGTTTGATGATTTGCCGGTGTCGCCGGTCTTGCAAGACGACGGCTCTGAAATACGGATTAAGGTTGCACTGCCTGGTCGACAAGTCACGGTAAAGATATGGATGGTCAAAATCGGCCGCGTTACGCTTTATTTGCTGGACACCGACCTACCGGAAAATTCGGAGCAAGATCGAAACATTACGCATAAACTATATGGCGGCGACAAGACTATGCGTATTGAACAGGAAATTATCCTGGGCATTGGCGGTGTGCGCGCTTTACACGAAATGGGAATAAGACCGACTGTGTGGCATGTCAATGAAGGTCATGCCGCATTTATGATACCAGAGCGTGTTCGTATTCTCATGCGCCAGGATCTTGATTTTGCCAGTGCGCTTGAGGCAGTCGCGGTCAATACCATTTTTACCACGCACACGGCAGTGCCTGCCGGACACGATCATTTCAGCGATGAAACGATTCAACGTTATTTCGAATCTTTTTACCATGACCTGAATATCACGCATGAAACCTTTATGGCGCTAGGCCAAACCGCCAGCAGCATGGATTTCAATATGACCGCACTCGCTATACGGGGCTCGCGCACGCACAATGGCGTCAGTAAAATACATGGCAATGTGTCAGCGAAGATTTGTCAGGACTTATGGCCGCAGATCGAACCGGAAGAAAATCCCATTACGTATATCACAAACGGCGTTCATGTGCCGACTTTCTTGGCGCAGGAATGGTCCGATCTGTTTGACCGTTTTATGGGGTACAACTGGCGCAATAAAATGTGCGATTCGGCATTCTGGGAGCGAATTCATGATATTCCCGATCACATGTTCTGGAGTATCCGGCAATCCTTAAAATCACAGATGCTTTTTGGTATCCGGGATCGGTTGGCTGAACAAAATACGCGCAATCACGGCTCCGACGCGCACCTCGACCGTTTGCTGAAATTCACCGATCCGGTCAATCCCAATGTGTTGACCATTGGTTTTGCGCGCCGTTTTGCAACCTATAAGCGTGCCACATTATTATTCGAGAACTTGAACTGGTTGCGCAAAATCGTCCTGGATGAAGAATTTCCGGTGCTGATGATTTTTGCCGGTAAGGCGCATCCGGCCGATGAACCGGGACAGGATTTAATCCGGCGTATCAGTCAGATCGCACATATGCCGGAGTTTGAAGGCAGACTATTGCTTGTTGAAGGGTACGATCTGCGTCTGGCCAGACGGCTGGTTGCCGGTGTGGACGTCTGGCTCAACAATCCGATTTATCCGCTGGAAGCGAGCGGTACCTCGGGCATCAAAGCCGGTATCAATGGCTCGATCAACTTGAGTGTCCTCGACGGCTGGTGGGAAGAGGGATACGATGGTCATAATGGCTGGGCCATTAAACCCGGACCGGAAAATATGGAAGCAGTGCTGCGCGATCAGGAAGAAAGCCAGGCATTGTATGAAATCCTGCAGGATCAAGTGATACCGCTTTATTACAATCGCAGCAAGTTCGGTTATTCACCTGAATGGGTAAAAATGGCCAAACATTCTATGGCATCGCTGCTGCCCTGTTTCAGTGCGTCGCGCATGGTGGAGCAATATTTGAAAAATTTCTATCATCCCGCAAGTAAACAAAACGAGCGTTATGCTTCGCAACATTTTTCCAGTGCACGAGAAGTTGCGGTATGGAAAAACCGTATCAGAACCGCATGGCACGGCGTTCAAATCCGTCGCCTGGACACGCCTCGCGTACGGGCCTGCTTTAATGAAGTCCTGGATTTCAAAATCGCTGCGAAACTGAACGGATTAAAACCAGAAGATGTAATTGTAGAACTGTTGATATGCAGGCAATACAAAAAAACCCGGCTCAGAAATTTCAGTCATTTCAGCTTTGAATACGCCGGCGTTCAAGAACAAAACGAACATATCTTTGAACTCAAGCTATCTCCTGAGCTATGCGGCAAACAGGAATATTTTATTCGTATCTATCCCTATCATACTTTATTGACGCATCCGTTGGAGATGGGCATGATGGTCTGGTTGTAAGCCGGGTGGCTGCCCAACCGGCGGTCGGGCAGCCAGGCAGTCGCTGCGCGTGACCGTTTAAACTTGAACCGCGGGTTTGACAATCAGCGTAATTGCTTTATGCTGAAAAGCATTGCGGTATCCGCGCTATTGCTGCGCGTCTGGTCCGGTAATGCAATGACAAAGGAGGCATCCTATGAATACGCCTGGCGCTGCTCCTGAATGCACAGCTTCAGATTCCGTAAGCCGTCCCGGTCCTTTTTTTATAAAAGATTGCGCACTGGTTGCGCTGGCGACCGGCAGACGGGCACGCATGCTGCAAGAATTCAGAAATGAAATTACGCAAATTGATGAATCCAGCATTTATCATCACTACTGGGGCGGCCTTTTGCAGGCGCGTTTTGAAGAGCGCGAATTTAACAATGATTTTGCTGCCTGGGTCCGGCATGGTATTCACGACGCCATTCTTGCAGAGCGGCTTGCGGCGCTCGATCCAACTGATTTTACAGATCTCGAATCGTTGCGTCATGAAATCATTGAGTTGATTGATATGCGTCTGGATGAATGTGAGAGCCTGCTGTGGATGCGCGCTACACAGCAATTTGAATTTATCCGGTCGCAAATCATTGTGTTTGATACCACTTGGCATTTGCGGCAACCGGCAGAACTGGCGTCAGCCATTGAGCAATTTTCAACCAGCAGCATTTTTTATCACTTTATTGATGCGCGTCGGCGCACGTCGCATCGATGCGATGATTTTAGCGACTGGCTGGCCGGGTTTGGCGCAGATTTTATGACATTGCGAGAACGTATAGCAGGCATTGATCCTTATTTCGGCAGCCTCACCGAATTACGCGCCCAACTCGGACACTTATTTAAGACCCATTTTCGGGAGAGAGGCTCATGAGCTTTCTCGACGATTATGCACAAATCACTGGTCATGATGTCATTGAACATTTGCGCCAACTTGCAGCGCCATTTTCTGGCGCGAAAGTCGTGCATGTCAATTCCACGCGTGTTGGCGGCGGCGTTGCCGAAATTCTGACCAAAATGATACCGCTCATGCAAGAACTCGGCATTAATGCAAGCTGGGAAGTCATTACCGGGGAGAGTCAGTTCTTCGAGTGCACCAAAGGCATGCATAATACGCTTCAAGGCAATCAAATTCATCTAAGCGATAAGTTGCTCGAAGTTTATGAAAGAACCAATGCCGAGAATGCCGAATCGTTGCGCGCATCGCTCACGGAGGCGGATTTTGTTTTTATTCACGATCCTCAGCCGGCTGCGTTATTGCAGCATTTTCCAAATCGTAAAGGCAAATGGATCTGGCGTTGCCATATTGACGCTAGTCATCCTTACCGACCGGTCTGGAAATACTTGCGTCAGTTCATCGCGCCGTACGACGCCAGCATTTTTTCGCTGGCTGCTTTCGCCCGCGAATTGCCGCATCCGATTTATCTGATTCCGCCCAGCATCGACCCGCTCAGCGATAAAAATATAGAACTGAAGCCGGATGCGGTACGGCAGGTATATGAAAAATACAAATTGGACTCCGAGCGTCCGCTGATATTGCAGGTATCCAGGTTTGATCGTTTTAAAGATCCGATCGGGGTGATTGAGGCCTATAAACTGGCTAAAAAATATCTGCCGTCGTTGCAGTTGGTGATGGCTGGCGGTGAAGCGACAGACGACCCTGAAGGAAGCGTTGTGCTCAGTGAAGTACAGGAAGCCGCGAGAGGCGATTCTGACATTCATATTCTACTGCTGCCGTCCGATGCGCATCTGGAAATTAACGCGTTGCAACGGGCAGCGGATATCGTGCTGCAGAAGTCTGTTCGTGAAGGTTTCGGGCTGACCGTCACTGAAGCGATGTGGAAAGGCAAGCCCGTCATCGGCGGCGATGTGGGCGGGATACGATTACAGGTGATCAATCACCATACCGGCTTTCTAGCAAGTACGCCTGAGGGAGCCGCCCTGCGTATCCGCTATCTGCTTTATCAACCTGAAAAAATCGGTGAAATGGGTGAAAAAGCTAGGGTTTTTGTGCGCGACAATTTTCTCATAACCCGTCATTTGCGCGAATATCTAGCGTTGATGGTCGCGTTGTTATATGAATCGCAGGACCGCATCGAGCTTTCCGGTTCCAGTCTGAATCAGTAATTCCATGATTTATAAATAAAATAACGCGCTATGTCTGACAATGCCTCCTATCATATGCCATTTGGTGCTGAACTGCAGGATGGAGGCGTGCGTTTCCGGCTTTGGGCGCCTGCTGCGCGGTCGGTGGATGTTTGCCTGAACCATGGCGCTCAAGAGATAATCGTACCGATGAACGCGGTAGCCGATGGCTGGTTTGAAGTCACGACAGCATTGGCGCGGTCAGGCACCTGTTACCGTTTTCGTATTAATGGCGACAATCGCATACCGGATCCGGCTTCACGCTTTCAACCGGAAGATGTGCACGGCCCGAGTGAAGTCATCGATTCCGCCAGCTGGAATTGGCAGGATGCTCACTGGAAGGGGCGTTCATGGGAAGAAACTGTGATTTACGAGTTGCATGTCGGCAGTTTTACCTCTGAAGGTAATTTTGCCGGCGTGCTGGAAAAACTCGACTATCTGGTGGATCTGGGAATTACCGCGATTGAACTGATGCCTGTTGCCGACTTTCCAGGAAAGCGCAACTGGGGTTATGACGGCACCTATCTGTTTGCCCCCGACAGCCGCTATGGCAGGCCTGATGATTTGAAAGCACTGATTGATGCAGCGCACGCGCGTAGTTTGATGGTGTTTCTGGACGTGGTCTATAACCACTTCGGGCCGGAGGGAAATTACCTGCATCAGTACGCACCACAGTTTTTTACTGAAAAACACAGTACTCCCTGGGGCGCTGCCATCAATTTCGACGATGAATACAGCCACTGGGTGCGGCAGTTTTACATTCACAACGCGCTATACTGGCTGAAGGAATACCATGTTGACGGCTTGCGTCTGGATGCAGTTCACGCCATTATGGACGATTCCCAACCAGATATCCTGACCGAGTTGTCGCACCGGGTGCGGTCGGCTTTCCCCAATGAGCGTCATATTCATTTGATTCTGGAAAACGACCATAATGCGGCGCATTATCTTGCGCGCGACGCTGCTCACAAACCGCGTGCGTATGTTGCGCAGTGGAATGATGATATACACCATGCATTGCATGTGTTGCTGACCGGTGAAACCGGCGGTTATTACATGGATTATGCGCAGAATCCAGTCTCCCAGCTGGGGCGCTGTTTGACGGAAGGGTTTGCCTATCAGGGCGAAAGTTCTCTTTACCGTGACGGTGAACCCCGCGGCGAAACCAGCCGTCATTTGCCACCCACGGCTTTCGTCTCTTTTTTACAGAATCATGATCAGGTGGGTAACCGCGCCTTTGGCGAACGTATTCAGTCGCTTGCATCGCCGACCCGAATTCATGCCACAGTTGCACTGTTACTGCTCGCGCCGTCACCGCCGCTTTTGTTTATGGGCGAGGAATGGGGCTGCTGTCAGCCATTTCCGTTTTTTTGCGATTTTGGCCCGGATCTGGTTAGCGCAGTTGTCAACGGTCGCCGCGAGGAATTCGCCCGTTTTCCGGAGTTCAGCGATCCCGATGCGCTTGCGCGTATTCCCAGCCCGATGGATGAAAATACATTCCGGCAAGCTGTGCTGAATTGGACGGACTGCGACCGTCCTGAACATGCATTCTGGTTGAGATTGTATCGTGAATTGCTTGCCTTGCGTCATCGCGAAATTATGCCGCGCTTGCGCGGCATGACCCGGCAGTCAGCCGGATTCAGTCAACTCAACGCACACGCATTAAGCGCATACTGGTTATTGGCGGATGATGCACGCTTGTCAGTTTATGCCAATCTTGGAGATGACGCGTATGGCGGTTGCGATTTTTTATCAAAGATCATTCTGTACACTACGCACCATAGTGATCGGAATCATATCGACATCCTGCCGCCTTGGTCTGTAATCTGGTGCCTGAATGAAGGGCCCGAGCCATGAATCCGTCCAGTATGCCAAGCGCTACCTACCGATTGCAGTTTAACCATGCATTCACGTTTGCCGATGCCGCAGAGTTAATCGCGTATTTGCATACGCTCGGCATCAGCCACGTTTATGCCTCGCCGTTTCTCAAGGCGCGCGCAGGCAGTCTGCACGGTTATAATATTGTTGACCATAACGCGCTGAATCCGGAAATTGGCACCGAAACAGACTATAAAGCCTATATTGAACGGCTTCACCATTTTGGTATGGGTCAGATTGTGGATATTGTGCCCAACCATATGGGCGTCGGCGGCGATGACAACAGTTGGTGGCTGGATGTGTTGGAAAACGGCCAGTCATCGATTTACGCCGCATACTTCGATATTGACTGGCATCCCGCTAATCCCGCGCTGCACAATAAAATACTGTTACCGTTTCTTGGCGATCATTATGGTTCGGTACTAGAAAACGGCGAGCTGAGACTTGAATTCGACAGTGAACGCGGCGTGTTTAACGTGCGCTATTACGAGCATTTGTTTCCCATCGATCCGCGTACCTATCCGTACATTCTGGGTCTTCACCTTGACCGCCTCTTGCAGCAAAATGACAAAGATCAGAGATTGTTCGAAGCGCTTACCGTTGTCATCGCAGCCTGTAGATCCCTGCCGGGTCGCAGCAACCTTTCAACCAGCCAGCGCCAGTACCGCCGACAAAGCGCCCAGGCGTGCAAGCGGCATTTAGCCGATCTTTACGTAAAATATCCTAAAGCGCACGGCTTCATACAGGCTAATCTGGCCAAATTTAACGGCGATGTTACGCAATCGGGTAGTTTTGACCGGTTGCATCACTTGCTCGAAGCGCAGGCCTACCGGCTGTCATACTGGAAGGTGGCGACCGAAGAAATTAACTACCGACGCTTTTTTGATATCAACGAACTGGCTGCTTTGCGGATGGAAAACGAAGCAGTGTTCGATGTTACACATCAGCTTATCCGGCAGATGATGCGTGACGATCAAATCAACGGTCTGCGCATTGACCATCCCGACGGCCTGTCCGATCCTTGTGCCTACTACCATCAACTACGGCAGTTAATTTGTGAAGAATCGCAGCCTGATTCGGATACGGGCAATGGATTTTTCGGCCTGTGGATCGAGAAAATTCTGGCGAATTTCGAACATTTACCGTCAGACTGGCCTGTCAGCGGTACCACAGGCTACGATGCTGCGTTTCAACTCAACGGCGTTTTCGTCCGTCAGCAATCGGAACGTCAAATCAACCGTATCTATAGCCGATTCATCGGTCTGAATCTGGGATTTGAAGGATTACTGCATGACCGTAAGAAATTGATTACCCACCGCATGCTGTCGAGTGAATTGTCGGTACTGGCCAACCTGCTTAATCACATCGCACAAGCTGACCGCCGTACCCGTGATTTTACCTATCAAGCGCTACGCGATGCATTAGGCGAAATAGTCGCCTGCTTTCCGGTCTACCGCACCTATATCACTGCCTCGCAGACCAGCGAGGAAGATCTGCGCTATGTGCAGTGGGCGATTGCTCAGGCCAAGAAACACAGTCCGGCAGCCGATATTCTGATTCTTGACTTTATCGGACAGTTGCTGACACTGGTGCATCTGAACGAATACAGTGCAGGCGTGCGGCGCAGTATTATCAAGTTTGTACTGAAATTCCAGCAATATACCGCGCCCGTCATGGCTAAGGGGCTTGAGGACACAGCGTTATACATCTACAACCGCCTGACGTCGCTCAACGATGTCGGCTTCAATCCCAGCGCATTCGGTATCTCGGCCGCCGCTTTTCATCAAGCCAATAAACAGCGATTGGCGCACTGGCCGCACGCTATGGTGGCCACTTCGACGCACGACAGCAAGCGTGGTGAAGATGTCAGAGCGCGGATAAACGTCCTGTCTGAAATTCCGGACGAATGGCAGCGGCATCTGAACCGCTGGAGCCGCCTGAATCGCAACAAGAAACGGTTAATCAACCATGAACGCGCACCCTCGCGTAATGATGAGTATCTGATTTACCAGACACTAATTGGCGCATGGCCGCTCG
The DNA here is from genome assembly GCA_024235755.1 of Burkholderiales bacterium. Classification (GTDB taxonomy): domain Bacteria; phylum Pseudomonadota; class Gammaproteobacteria; order Burkholderiales; family Nitrosomonadaceae; genus Nitrosomonas. The sequence continues at coordinate 113,231 of JACKLV010000012.1, forward strand.
AGGACGGCGCTTTGTTTGACGACGCGCACGCGCTGGAATCGTTGCGACAACGCATCGAAGCGTATATGCTCAAGGCAATCAAGGAAGCTAAGGTGCAAACGTCATGGATCAACCCCAACGAGGACTACGAATCGGCAATGCGCTATTTTGTTAGCGCACTGTTATCTACTAATCCCGAACACAATGCCTTTCTAGCCGACTTTCTGCCGTTCCAACAGCGCGTCGCGCGTTTTGGGCTGTTCAACAGCCTGTCGCAAACACTGTTGAAACTGACTGTGCCAGGTATACCCGACATATATCAGGGTAATGAATTGTGGATGTTCAGCCTGGTTGACCCCGATAACCGCAGCTGTGTCGATTACCAGCAACGCCATCAGGCATTGCAGACGATCATTCAGGAATCCGAAAACTACGCAGACCTGCCCGGTTTTACACGGCGGCTCCTCAAAGACCTCAACAACGGTCACGCCAAGCTTTACCTGACCTGGAAAACCCTGATGCTGCGCCGGCAGAATCCGCAGTTGTTCCAGCATGGCAGTTATACCGGACTGGCTACGCACGGTCCGCATGCAGACCATATCTGCGCGTTTGCGCGCTGCCTTGAGGGCCAAGCCGTTATCACCGCTGCCGCGCGCGAATTTGTGCCGCTGATAACCGAAGAAAACGGCCTGCCGATCGGCAAATCCGTCTGGCAAAATACCTTTATCGAAATACCAGAAACCCGGCCGGCGTCAATACAAACCTACCGGAATATTTTCACTGGTGAGCGTGTCGCCAGTACGCGCATCGATGGCCAGTCCTGCCTGAGCGCAGCCGAAGTGTTTAATAGTTTTTCGGTAGGGCTGTTGGTGGGTGAATAGAAGGTACAGCTTTACCTGACGTTGCTCGGCACGTGAAGTGTTGAAGCGTATGAGGCTATTTTTTTAGCGTATGGCCGGCCAGGGTTTTGCCCAGATTCCAGATGGAGCCGGGTACTTTATGTGTTTCAGCAATGGTTTGTCTAAATGCTTCAACTATTTTGTTGCAATCTTTGTCGGTCAGGTTCAATGGTGGCAGCATTTTGACAACATTCATACCGTGACCCGCAACCTGACTCAAAATATGATGTTCTTTGAACAACGGAATTGTGATCATCTGACAGAATAGTCCTTTATTTGCTGCTTCCAGCATTGACCAGGCAGCTTTTAATGAAAAGCTCTTGGGCGCGTGAAACTCCACTGCGATCATCAGTCCTTTGCCGCGCGCTTCCTTGAGAAATTCATATTCGCCAGTCAGTTCATTGATACCGTCAATGATGGCTTGACCTTTTTTTGCACTGTTTTCTGTCAGCTTTTCATCCTCAATCACTTGCAATGTTGCCAAGCCTGCAGCCATTGCCATATTGTTCTTCGAGAAGGTGGAGCCATGCACGACCGCCCGGTCCATACGGTTAAAAACCGCTTCCATGATTTTTTCAGACATGGCGACACCGCCAACCGGTACAAATCCGCCTGATAGCGCTTTGGCCATTAGAACCATGTCTGGTTTGACATGCCAGTGATCTATGGCCCAGAATTCTCCCGTTCGACCGATGCCGGTCTGGATTTCATCCGCGACAAACAGTGTGCCATACCGACGGCAAAGCCGCTCGACACCAGGTAAATAATCGTTATCGGGTAGATTTACTCCTTTTCCCTGAATCGGTTCCAGAATGAATGCTGCAACAGTTTCTGTGCGCAAAACGTTTTCCAGTGCATCAAGATCGTTAAATGGCACGGCTTGGCAATCGGGTAGCAGCGCGCCAAAACCCTCGCGGAAAATTTTTTCTCCATTCAGTGATAGCGAACCGAGTGTCAAACCGTGAAAACTGTGTTCACAATATAGAATCCGTGGCCGTTTGGTTGCATAACGTGCAAATTTGATAGCTGCTTCGACTGCTTCGGAGCCGGAATTGCAAAAAAACATACGATTCAGGTTATCCGGCAGCGTTTGCAGAATTTTTTTTGCCAGCAACCCGCTCATCAGGGAGACATCCATTTGCACCAGATTCGGCAGTTCCAGCGTCAGTGTATCTTGCAATGCCTGAATAACAACAGGATGATTTCGTCCAACCGCGAAAACACCGAATCCACTGAGCAGATCCAGATATTCGTTATCTTCCTGGTCGTACAAATATTGTCCAATGGCTTTTTTATAGACTTTGTCATAGCCGATGGTTTTTAGCACTTTAACCATCTGAGTGTTGAGATATTTTTCGTGCAACTCAAATTTCTCGTCTTGGTGTTGGGCTAAAAGTTCGGGGATGCTAAAGGACATAAATCGTATTCGTAATAATACTGCGGTGTTTGTTCAAGATTGTAAAAAACAGGTGCTATCGGCTATCAATGATTAGTTGTTCGATTGATTTTTCAGCACGAACAATAGTATCAATTTTGATGCAGTGCAAGTTTAATTTAAAATTCTCGATACTGAATCAGTAAATTCTTCGCCTTTAGGGCCTATAGGTGGAGAACGCTTTCTCGTAGGCATGTAAGACGGGCCAGAACCGGATGATGATTTTGTGGTGATGTAGCGAAATTGTCGGCTGAATGGTCGATTAATCCGGTTTTTGGCCGATAGGAGTGCACACATTGCCGATCTGAAAAAGAACCAAGCCCTGTTAGTGTCCGTGTGCGAATAATCCGACGAACCAGATCAAGCCGATTCCTGCGAGGATTAGTGTAACCTGTTGTACGGTTGCGCCGATCTCGGGGCGTTTGTGCAGACCCGGGATTAAATCGGACAGAGCGACGTAAATCATGCTGGCTGATGCCAGTCCCAGCAGCGGCAGAATCATAAAATCGAGCGTGTTGAGCATAAAGTAAGCAAGTACGCCGCCAAACAGTGTTGCAAAGCTTGATAACAGATTCATCATAAATGCCGTGCGGCGGGTATAACCTGAGTTGAGCAGAATGATGAAGTCGCCGGCTTCCTGCGGAATTTCATGCGCGATAATCGCGATTGATGTGACAATACCCAACTGTATATCAACCATAAATGCCGCAGCAATCAGAATGCCATCCACAAAGTTGTGGAAGGTGTCGCCAATCATAATCATCATGCCGCTGCGGCCGTGATCGTGTTCGTGCCCATGGTAATTGCTTACCGCCACAACTACCGTCGCTGCAGTCTGTTCTGTGCCAGACGACGGACTGTGTGCTTCGCAGTCTTCCAGGTGACAATGCCGCCAAAGTACGAGTTTTTCCAGAATGAAAAACAATAAAATGCCAAACAGCACCAGAATGGTGACGTGCGCAGGGTTTTCAGAAAGTTCGAAGGCTTCCGGCAGAATATTCAAAAATGCGGCGCCAAGTAACGCGCCGATTGCAAAGGAAACAAGTTTTGAAACCCAGGCTGTACGGGTGTTGAGTGTGAGCATGGCCGCCAGAAGCAGGCTCAGCACGCCACCGGTGAAACTGGCGGCTATGATCCAGGAAAGCGTCGACATAAAGCAAAATCAGTTGGAAAGGCGGGATTATACGCTGATGCGCAGGGTGAATGAATCTATTTGGCCAGTTCGTCTGGTTTTTCCATCCAGATCAGTGCTACCATGCGTCCGGTTTCGCCGTCTCGCCGGTATGAGAAAAAGCGCGCCGGATCACTGTAGGTGCAAACGCCACCGCCATAGATGCGTGTCACCCCCGCGTGTGCCAGACGATGTTGCGCAAGCTGAAAAATATCCGCAAGCCATTTGGGTTCCGATTGTGTCGAAGAACTGATCGGTTTAAATGCCTTGGCTGTCTGCCGGTCACCTTCGACAAAAGCGGTTCTGACATCCTCGCCGACTTCAAAATGTTCCGGGCCAATAGCTGGGCCAAGCCATGCCATGAGTGATTCACATCCGGTTTGCATGGCCGCAACGGTTTGCTCGATGATGCCGGCTGCGAGTCCGCGCCAACCGGCATGCACCACGCCGACGACGGTTCCTGTCGTATCGCATAACAAGACCGGCAGACAGTCGGCCACCATGATTGCGCAAACAGTATTGTGCTGGCGGCTTAAAGCAGCATCGCCGGATTGTTCCTGCCGTTGTGTGCCGTCTTGTTTTATCCAGACATGGCGGGTGCCGTGCACTTGCCGGAGCCAATGCGGGTCACCGGGTAAATGTTTGCGTAACAATGTTCTGTTTCTGATGACATTTTCAGAATCGTCATGCACATGCATACCCAGATTGAATGTGGCATAAGCGCCGTTACTGAAGCCACCGGTGCGTGTGGTAAACAGGGCTTTGATATGACCGGGCGCCGGCCAGTCGGGAGTAATTAAATCGATCATTGGTGGTGTTATGCGTGTGGTTGAATCCAATGTGCGGGATGTATACAGGTTATAAACAAGTTGACTTAGATTCTGGGTTAAAATATATAGTTTTGGGTTAAACGCTTGCGTATTTCCCTATAAGTCAATTATAAAGATAAGGTGCCAAAACAGGTGTACTCAATGAATTATATCGAGAAACTAAAGCATTATTTGAAATCTCACGTATCTCACGTGTTCATGTCGTCGTTGGCGGTGATTGTGCTGCTGTACGCAACTGGCAGTATCGCTTTTCCACAAAATGCCGCCGGTGTCAGCGCAACCGGTCCATCCGACGATCAAACTGAATTGATGAAGGCTGCATTTTCCGACAAGGCTCAAATTGTCAGAGAGTTGCTTGACAAAGGTGTGAGTCCGGATTTGCAGAATGAAAAAGGATTTACGCCTTTGATGATCGCATCCCAGTATGGTTACGAAGAGATTGTAAACATGCTGCTGGAAAAAGATGCGCATCTGGATATTCAGAATAGCGGTGGTGCAACAGCATTGATTGTCGCCACTAAAAACGGCCATGAAAACGTCGTCAAGGCTTTGCTGGCCAAAGGTGCGCGAGTGAATTTGCAGACAAGTGACGGCGTTACGGCGCTGATGCTGGCAGCACAAAAGGGCTACGAAAACATCGTCGATGCACTGCTGGCGCAAAAAATCAATGTTAATCTCCAGACGGAAGACAAGGTAACCGCGTTGATGATCGCGGCTTTGGAAGGAAGGAAATCCATTGTCGAAAAATTGCTGGCAAAAAATGCCCGAATCAATACTCAAGCGTCCGATGGCACAACGGCGTTGTATATGGCAGCACGCAACGGCCACACAGCGATTGTCAATACTTTGCTGGCGAGGAATGCGCCTGTTGATCTGATCGCTGCCAATCAGACGACGCCATTGCATGTCGCGGCGCAAAACGGTTACGTTGAAATCGTCAAGGCATTGATCGACAAAGGTGTTCCGATAGATCAACCGGATCAAAACGGTGCGACTGCATTGACGCTGGCTGCTTTGGTTGGACAGGTGGAAGTTGTTCAAATACTGCTTGAATCCGGCGCTCAGATCAATCATAAAGCCAGAAACGGTTTTACGCCGTTAATTCTGGCTGCGCAAAATGGACAGGTTCAGGTTATTGGGGTTTTGCTGGAAAAAGGGGCGCAAATTGATCTGCAAAATGATGACGGCGTTACCGCGCTGATGTGGGCGGCAATGCATGATCATGTTGGGGCGGTAAAGTTGCTGCTTGAGCATCATGCAGATGCGTCAATCAAAAGTAATAGCGGTAAAACCGCGTTGGAGATTGCGAGACATGACGACATCATAGCGTTACTCCAATCTGCTGAGAATCAATAACCGATGTACTCATCATGATGTCAAACGCCGTGCAGCCACAAACCAAACTGTCTCTGATTTTTGCGCATCGTGGCGCAAGTAAAGAGGCGATGGAGAATACTCGCGCGGCGTTCGACAAGGCGTTGCATTATGCGGTGGACGGTATTGAAACCGATGTGCAGCTCAGCCGCGATGAGGTAGCGGTGCTTTGGCACGACCGGGTTCTCGACAAGCTGGGCCTTGCCGGTAAACATATCGATGACTTTGATTTATCGCAACTGAAAACACTCAATTTTCCGCAATCTGCTGAAGAAGGTTTGATGACGCTGGAAACGTTTCTAAACGATTACCATCGGCGCTGCCGCTTGCTGATCGAAGTCAAAAACGATGATTTGGAGCCGGTTGCCCGTCATCAAATAAAAATGCGCCTGGCGGCTGATCTCATTGGAAAGATTTCAGGCAGTGAGGCAGATGACCGGGTGCTGATATCGTCATTTAATCTGCCGAGTCTGATTTATGCGCATCAACAGACTCGCGGTATTCCGCTGGTTTACAATATTGACGATCATCAAACCGTTGAGGATGTGGAGCAGGCCTTGCATGACTGCTCTTTTTTATACGGTTTTTGTCTGCCGATTGCCAAGTTGGATCATCACCTGACAGATTTGCTGCGCACCCATAACAAAAGCGTCATCGTGTATACCTGTAATACCGATGAAGAAATCGATAAGGCGCTGCGGCTGGGTGTTGATATTTTGATCAGCGATGTGCCGGATAAAGCGCTTGAAATGCGGAATGCGAGACTGGGTGGTGCATGAACAGAAATCCCGAACGGCTAGACAGTCAGGCGTTCGATCTGCTTGTATGCGGTGGCGGGATATATGGCGCATGGACGGCTTATGATGCCGCATTGCGCGGCCTGAGTGTTGCACTGATCGATCAGAGAGACTGGGGCGGCGCCACATCTTCCGCGTCCAGCAAACTGGTGCATGGCGGTTTGCGCTATCTTGAACAATTCGAATTCAAGCTGGTGCGAAAAACCCTGACTGAGCGAGAAATGCTGATGAAGGTCGCGCCACACCGGGTATGGCCGTTGCGTTTCGGCGTGCCGGTATATGCAGACAGCCGCATCGGATTGCTGCGTCTAAAGCTGGGCCTGATGACATATGATTTTCTTGCGGCCGGACAGCAAGCAGTAATGAAGCATCGCTATTTCAACCGCGAGCATTTCGCTGAGCGCTTTCCGTTCTTGAACGATAGCACGTTAAAAGGCGGTTTTACATACGCCGACGCGCAAACCGACGACGCGCGGCTGGTGTTGGAACTAGTGCAGGGTGCAATAGATGCCGGGGCCGTGTGTGTCAATTACTGCAAACTGAGTGGATTGCTGGAAAGTGGTCAGCGTGCGGCGGGTGCGATGCTTCGAGATGAGTTGACTGGGCGGATACTTGAAGTTCATGCGCGCCAGTTGGTATATGCAACGGGACGATGGATGGCTGAGGACAGTCAGCGTCCGGATGACTGTCTGCTGACGCGCGGCATTCATTTGATCATGCCGCGGCTTGGTCTGGAAGAGGCATTGCTGCTCACGGCCCGTGCGGATGGGCGCGTTTTTTTTATGATTCCATGGTATGGGTTGACATTGCTCGGGACAACCGATACGCCATATAATGGTCCACTAGATCGTATTGAAGTCGACGAAGCGGAAGTCGATTATCTTTTGAATGCGGTCAACGATTATTTGCGCACGCGTTGGTCGCGCAGTGACATTATCGGCCGTTTTGCCGGTGTGCGCGTGCTCAAGCAGGAGACGACTGCGGATTCAAACGCATTTCCATCATCGGTCAGCCGGGACTGGGTGTTGAAAACCGCCTCGAATGGCGTGCATTATTCCATCGGCGGTAAATTGACGTCAGCACGGCAAGACGCCGCGCAAATCGTCGACCGGGTGTGTGCTGAACTCAATGTGCCTACACCGTGTGCGACGCAAGGCCGTTTATTTCCATGGTCGCCGCAGGATTCAAAAGAGCCGGCTACTTCGTTGAATGGTTTTTCACAATGGTCTGAAGCAATGCAGAGTCGGGCGGTGCAGCTAGGTGTCGATGCCGAAAGCGCGCTGTGGTTGATCCGGCGTCATGGTTGTAAGGCTCCAGACATACTGCAGAATATTGAACACAAACCGGATCTGGCTGCCCGCATTATTCCGTCGTTGCCGTTGATCCAGGCCGATCTCATGCACTGCGCAGCCAGCGAAATGGTAGTGCACCTCGATGATCTGCTACGTCGCCGGCTGCCACTGCTGATTCTTGCTAAACTGACCGAAGCGGATATCAGCCGGATTGGCGAAAAAGTTTCAGTTGTGTTGAGTTGGAACGAATCCAGAGTTCAAGAAGAAATCTTGCGTTGCAGGCCATGGTTGAATTTGGAAACCTCAGTTGACCGTCATTAAACAGAACAAACAACATTCTCTTTGTTATTACTAACTCACAAGAACACGCCGCCGGTATCAGTGAACACATCGGTTCTGCCCGTTGCGATCAGCTCCAGCATCGATACCGTAGTGACACCAATCAATGACGTAATCAGAATATCGTCAAAATCATTTCGTATAATGTCATCAATCAACCCATCGGTAACCTGGTATACGCCCCGTGCCAGTTGGGCATCATCCCTGTAGACGGGATCTGACGATGGGTCGCCAAAAACGTCGTTCATCAACGTGGTAAATTCCGATGTGACGGTATTGTCGGTCGGATCGGGATGCGCACCCAAATAAGTAACCACCTGAATAATCTCCGATTCGTCTATAGCCCGGAATGCGTTGATCAGCGTGCCGTAAATGAGCGATTCCATCGTCTCCCGGGTTGCCGGCAGATTTGACAAATGTGCCACGCCGAGTTCTTCAGCAGTGAATACGCCGTCCGATGCGCCCTGATAATTGTTGGGATTGAAAACCGCGACATAATCGGGCTCATACGCGTTTGGCAAAATATTTGCTCGCAATGTATCGGTAGACAAAACCCCAGCATTGGTATTGAACACGATCAAATGACTTAGCGAAGCCAGATTATCCGGCAACAGCTTATGACCATTCGGTGTATCGACTGGAATAATACCGTTCCACTCATCGGTATTCATGCCAAACGATGCGAAAAAACTGCTGATAACGTCAGTTGAATAACCGGTGATTTCGCTGAGCATCAGCGTTGTCACACCAAATTGTTTTGCAGCATTGAAAATCGTCGCCGGCTGATCAACATGCGACAGAATAAAATCTCTCGCTTGCTGAACCGT
>JACKLV010000013.1 GCA_024235755.1 Burkholderiales bacterium
CAATACAAAATTGTTCCTTGCTCCTGCCATTGACCCTTTGCTGTATCCGACTCAAAAACTTCAACTGACATGGCAGGCAGGACAAGTAGATAATCGATACACGCACGTCCATAAAGATCCAGCAAAAAAACCAGGGGGCCGAATAATGAAAAAACCAATAACAGCAGACATGACAAACCCAGATTCAGATTGCTGAGCAGCTTGATTCCACGCCCAACCCCCGTGGCTGCAGACACAATTGATAATGACATCACTACCAACAATGCCACAAGTAATGCGGATCTTGTTGCTTCAGGAGCGGTATCGATTCCAGGCGCCATTATCATCCATTCGCTCCCGGTAATTTCACTCATGCCGGCGATCAGCTGTTTAATGCCATAACCGATCGTTACAGCAATACCCAGCAATGTTGCAATGATAGCTGTAATATCCAACAGATGCCCTACAAAGCCATTAAGATGTTTTCCCAATAACGGAACCAGCGCCGATCGTATTGTCAATGGCAAATGATAACGATGCGCAAAATAAGCGAGGGCAAGCCCCGTGACAACATAAATACCCCATGGATGAAAACCGTAATGTAAAAAAGCATAGCGAAATGCGAACCGAACAGCTTCGTCAGTATACGGCTCTATTTCACCACTGATAATTTCAGGATTTTTTCCAAAATGCCACAGCGGCTCAGCCGTTGAAAAAACCATTAATCCAATCCCCATACCGGCGCCAAACATCATGGAAAACCACGAGAAATTTGAAAATTCGGGCTGCGTATTTGCATCTCCGAGCTTTCGTTTTGCTATAGCCGGTATCATCGTCATTACGATACAGAAAAACAGAAACAACGAGACCACATAAACATAGTAAACATTGAAATGATTTAACAGCGAGCCGCTCGCATTATCTAAAACAACCAATGCTTTATCCGGAAAAACTGCAGCCCACAGGGCCAATGCGGTAATCAGCAGTTTACTGGCAATGGTCATGAATCTATTAAATCCTTTATAGAAACCCGATTGCGCCACTTCAATTTGAATATTTTTTAACGTCGGTTTAATAACATCTCCTAATTGATGTAAGTAAAAAAACAGCTTTACAACTTAGGTTTATTTGCCATGCGTTTTGACTGGTTCTTAACATATTTTTAACAAACGATATGCTATCCTCGCGGCACGTTTAGTTTAGAAACTTAGCGTATTCATAATTATATGATTAATAATCATAAATAAAAAAATAAGCTTTTCCAAAAAAGAAAGTAAAGTAATAACTACGTGTAAAAAAATTGTTAAATATCGTTAACATTACGCAAAATTTGATCAAAATAAACAATTTCATTGTTCCAGAAAAACAGGAGAGTAACATGCCAAAAAAAATTAGTAGCATAATAATCGCGGCGATGTTGTTATTCATTAACAACTCCGCATCCGCCGCCACAGCATATGCAGAAGATTTTCAGACTTGGGGAAATATGACAGCAAGGGGCAATTTTGGAGCACTTGGCAATTCAAGGGTATTATGGTGGCTGGAAGGTCAGGGACGTTTCGGCGCCAACGCGACGAGATTTTCTCAAGGGATTATCCGTCCAGGTGTCGGTTATGCATTAACAGAAAAAACCAGCATCTGGCTGGGATATGGCTGGATTCCAACAAGTCTTCCATTTGCTGCCCGTCACGCCTTCAACGAACATCGAATTTGGCAGCAATTGTTGTGGAGTGATAAATTCTCTTTCGGCACACTGCAAAGCCGTACGCGTCTTGAGCAACGATTCTTCGATATTCCTGGCAGCACAGATGTACACCACCGGTTCCGTCAATTATTCAAACTAGGCATACCGATTGCTGAAGTACCCAACCTCAGCTTTGTTATAGCAAACGAAATTTTTATGAACTTTAATGATGTTGATATGGGCTTCCAGAGTGGTTTCGATCAAAACCGGGTTTTCGGTGGATTTGCATATAAATTCAACCCAGTGGTCACAGGCGAGATTGGGTATTTGAATCAATACCTGAATAGAAGAAATTCTTCAAGACTTGATTCAATGCAGCATATCTTGTCCGTCAATCTGTTCTTTAATTTCTAATTTTTAGAAAAAGAAATCTTTTTCTTACAATATGTTAAGTTATATCTATAGAAAATAGTACTATCCGATCAGTTTCTCCACTTGAATAACAAAATGACAAGCTGATCGGTTATTTCCAGCGAGTATCGGCTTATTTAATCCACACCGTTTTGACATTCACAAACTCCCGTATACCGTGGCTAGACAGTTCTCGCCCGAAACCGGAGTGCTTCACACCACCAAATGGCAAACGCGGATCACTTTTGACAATACCGTTGACAAAGGTACAACCGGCATGGATTTTTTTTGCAACTGCTTCTCCTTGTGCGGTGTTTTTTGTCCATACACTTGCCCCTAGGCCAAATCGTGTCTGGTTGGCCAGCATGATCGCATCCTCAACATCGCGTACCCGGACAAATGCAGCAACAGGGCCAAACAATTCTTCATCAAATGCAGGCATACCGGGCCGCACTCGATCCAATATAGTCGGCGCATAATAGGCACCCTGTGCTTTAATGAATGCTCCGCCGGTAATTAACTTGGCACCCTGAGATAGGCTGCGCTCAACCTGGTCATGCAGCTCATCTCTCAGATCGGCGCGCGCCATCGGTGCAATGCTGGTCGCGTTATCCATGGGATCACCATAGCGCAATTGACTAATTAGATCTTCAAAATGTGCAATGAACTCATCGGCAATGCTATCCACAAGAATGAAACGTTTTGCTGCAATACAACTTTGCCCCATATTTTGGAAACGGCCCGTAACCGCCTGTTCAGCGGTAAAAGCAATATCTGCGTCAGCGAGAATGATGAAAGGATCCGAACCGCCTAATTCAAGCACGCATTTTTTCAAATAACTACCAGCCGTTGCAGCAACCTTCTGCCCTGCAGCTTCACTCCCGGTCAGGGTGACTGCGGCGACATGCTCATTCGCAATCACGTGTTCGACTTGTGTGGAAGAAATCAATAAGCTGCGGAATATGTTTTCAGGAAAACCGGCTTCACGAAATATCTCTTCCAACGCCAACGCACAGCGCGGTACGTTTGATGCATGCTTTAAAATCACTGCGTTTCCCGCCATCATTGCTGGGGCCGCAGCACGAATCACCTGCCAAAACGGATAATTCCAGGGCATGATACAAAGAACGATTCCCAACGGCTGATATGCAACATAACTGTGACCAGCATCGGATGCTAAAGATTCATCAGCCAGAAAATCTGCGGCATGTTCGGCAAAATATTCGCAACCCAGCGCGCACTTCTCAACTTCAGCTCTGGCCTCTTTCAATAATTTGCCCATTTCCTCAGTGATTAAGCCCGCATATTTATCACAGGATTGTCGCAGCAACCGCGCAAGCGCCGTAAAGCAGGTGGCGCGTTGATCAAAATCAAGCTGTTCCCAATGATTCTGCGCAGTTGTTACACTTTCCAGAATTGATGTAATGGCGTCATCCTGAACAACAGGAAATGACTGCATAGTCTTCCCCGTAGCCGGATTGATGGAATGTAAGGACATAAATGATCTATGGAATTTGCCATGGCTTTGATGTTATCGCCTCTGATGGTGCTGCATTTTTTAGAAAAAATCAATGAAGACCGCGTCAACCTGTTCTGAAATGCTGGCAAGAACTAGAGTAGTCTAATCCAGCCAATTGAGCATTTTACGAATGCGATGCAGGAATAAAACAGTCTCGGAGAACCAGGGAATCAAATGATAGCCAAAGATATGAATTGTAACGAGACCGATTTACCAATTAGTTCGATATAAACAATTTCTGAAACGCGCCCTCAGTTACGGTTATTTCTGATGCAGCAATCCTACTTATTTATTTGGTTGTAGGCAATTCATTTAGTTGGCGTTGCAAAGCCTGTAGATTGGCTTCTCGAAAACCGATTTCTTTTTTCAATCGGTCGACCCGATCCAGATATCTTTGATAATTACGTTCACTGCCTAAACGATCCGGATTTCCATCCTTAAATTCAGCTTTGAGATTTTCCAATACCAGCGTCTCTTCAGAAATTTGCTGCTCGATTTCCTGCCGCTGTTTTTTAATGATTTTGTTTTCTCTTCTTTGCCTAATTCTGTTTTCAGCACCGGCGCTATCAACTGACGGCACGACAACAAGAGGAGGCAGATCGATTTGCTCTGCATCTCTAGTCTGAACATTTGAGTAGGTCACATTGCCCTGTTCGTCGACTTGCTTATAAACTCCAGAGAGGGATTGCCCAGATAAGCTCAACAATATTATTGCCAACAGAAAAAGAAAAATTAATTTCATGGTCGTTTTACCTCACTGATTTAAACGCTATAGTTTTGTGAGTTCTTTTTTTAAGGCTGTGATATTACTTTCATGACGCTGCATTTTGCTGCGCAGTTGTTTGATTTTTTGTTGATGATTCTCGGTATCATTTCTCAGTAATGACAGGTTTCTTCGTGTGTCGGAAAACAATGTCATTTCGGTAGTCAATTCATGCTCCAGAATCTCCCGTCGCTTGATTTCGCGTTTGCTTTGTTTATGAACAACGTCGCTTGAGGATTGTTTGTGCGTATGAAACGCGGTCTTTCTTGGCTGAGATGGCTGCCGTGATGATTGAAGTTTTTCCCCGCCCTTTATCGGGCGATTGGTAAACGTTACATTCCCGTCCTGGTCAACATATTTATAAATAGTAGAACCGGCAACCGATTCTGGTAAACCATTCAGGCTCAAAAGCACCAAAACAATGACTATACCTGACTTACTCATATCATTTTCAAGGAAAAAATTGAGACGCGATAACTAATTCAACTGCAGTAGTTTATCAACTGGGGTGTCTTGTTAAAGCCAAAAAAAGACCAGTAATTTATTCTTTTTAGTGCGTTTGTCTAGATCAGTTCCATTAGAATCTGAAATGGGAAGCGTGATTCTCTGCTGCAGCAGCTTTCAATCGAACAATTTCAGTGAATCTGCCGACTGAATTCAGCGCGTGCTCACGGCACGATCGCGTCCACAGATCACAAGCTGTAATACATATCGAATTCTACAGGATGGGTTGTCGTGCGTAGTAACCTGACTTCTTCCATTTTAAGCTGGATATATGCATCAATCATATCATGGGTAAACACACCGCCACGAATTAAAAAATCACGATCCTGATCCAGATGTTCCAATGCTTCGTCAAGGGAGGCGCAGGTATTAGGTACTTTAGCAGCCTCTTCCGGTGGCAAGTCATAGAGATTTTTGTCCATTGGATCACCCGGATGAATTTTGTTTTGAATGCCATCCAGTCCAGCCATCATCAACGCAGTAAAAGCCAGATATGGATTTGCAGTTGGATCGGGAAAACGCACTTCGATTCGACGGCCTTTGGGACTGTTCGAGTGCGGTATGCGGATTGCCGCAGAACGATTGCTGGCGGAATAGGCCATGTTTATAGGCGCTTCAAATCCGGCAACTAGCCGTTTATAGGAATTTGTTCCTGGATTGGTGATAGCGTTGAGTGCTTTGGCATGCTTTAAAATTCCGCCGATATAAAACAGGGCGGTTTCCGACAAACCCGCATAACCATTGCCGGAAAATAAGTTCTCTCCATCTTTCCAGATCGATTGATGCACATGCATGCCGGAACCATTGTCACCCACGATCGGTTTGGGCATAAATGTCGCGGTCTTGCCATACGAATGCGCAACATTATGCACAACGTATTTGAGCAGCTGATTCCAATCCGCGCGCTTGACCAGACTGTTAAAACGCGTGCCAATTTCGCACTGACCCGCAGTTGCAACTTCATGATGATGCACTTCAACCGGAATGCCAAGCTGTTCCAGCGTCATGCACATCGTCGAGCGGATGTTCTGTAGTGAATCTACCGGAGGAACTGGAAAATATCCACCCTTGATCGCGGGTCGGTGACCGATGTTGCCGCTGTCATATTTAATCACGGAGCTCCACGCTGCTTCCTCGGATTCGATTTTAACCGAGCAACCGGACATATCCGTATGCCAGTACACAGAATCAAAAATAAAAAATTCCGGCTCAGGCCCAAAATAGGCAACATCGCCTATACCGGTTGACTTAAGATAAATTTCGCCACGCTTCGCCAGTGAACGAGGATCACGGCTGTAACCTTTGCCATCAGCCGGTTCAACCACATCGCACGTCATTATTAGCGTGGTATCGTCCATGAACGGATCCATATTGGCTGTTTCCGGATCTGGAATCAGAAGCATATCGGAAGCCTGAATGCTCTTCCATCCTGCAATTGATGAACCATCAAACGGGTGGCCATCTTCAAACTTGTCTGCGTCAAAACTATGGGATGGAATAGTGACATGTTGCTCTTTTCCATTGGTATCGGTAAAGCGCAAATCAACAAATTTAATTTTACTGTCTTGAATCAATTTCAAAACATCAGATACAGACATTTTTTTCTCCAGACATGCGTGATTATAAAAATAATAAAATCATTGAGCAGTATTATACCAAATGGATTAATTACTCCCCTGAAGCCAATGTAAAGCACAGCGAGAGCCGCAGACATATTGTTATATTTACGAATATATTCTGAGATAATGCCATTATCTCACATTCACCCAAAGCTTCGTTAACTCGATATTACACTGGAATAGAAATGGTGCCTTTCACAAAGCCAAAAAAAATCGGTTTGATCGCTGGCGTAGGGCTTTTAGTTTTTACCATTGTATTACCGGCACCGGCAGAAATGTCCGAAGCTGCATGGCGTACAACGGGGGTGGCATTGTTACTGGCCATATGGTGGGCCACGGAAGTACTGCCGATACCAATAACTTCGCTATTACCGATTTTACTGTTCCCTGCGCTGGGGATCATGTCCATCGAAGACAGTACTGCGCCCTATGCCGCTCCGGCAATTTTTCTGTTAATGGGCGGTTTTTTTATCGCAACAGGTTTGGCAAAATGGAATTTGCACCGTCGCATCGCTTTGAATATATTGATTCGTGTTGGCGACAGCCCGACCGCGCTTATTGCTGGTTTTATGGGTACGACTGCGTTGTTGTCAATGTGGATCAGCAATACAGCGAGTACGCTAATGATGATTCCTATCGCTTTATCTCTTGCTGGAGAGATGGCCAAGGACAAAATCGAGCAACATCGCAAATTTATTCTCTGTCTGATTTTAGGTGTTGCCTATTCCGCCAGTATCGGTGGATTGGGCACCATTATTGGCACCCCGCCTAATTTGTTTGTGGTCAGTTTTATGAAGCAGAATTACGGTATTGATATCAGCTTTGTTGACTGGATGTTATTCGGCATCCCCGTAGTAATTATCATGACTACTGTGGCCTGGTGGGTATTGACTAAATGGGCTTTCGCTTTCGATTTGCTGGGTGAGCGCATTTCACTGTCCGCTGTCAATAACGAGCTAGGAAAACTCGGCAAGCTGAGTCAGCCGGAAAAGCGTCTTACTTATGTTTTTGCTTTTGTCGCCTTAGCATGGATATTGCGTGTACCGGTACAGGAGCAATTTGAAATTGCATTGTGGCTGAATGATGCCATGATTGCGGTTGGCGGTGCGGTGCTTTTATTCATTATTCCTGCCGGCAACACAACTTTACCGGCTCGAGAAAAACAAACAGCGCTTATGGACTGGGAAAGTGCCAGCCAAATACCCTGGGGTGTATTGCTGTTATTCGGGGGCGGGTTAAGCCTTGCCGCAGCCATTAAGAATACCGGTCTTGCCGCCTGGATCGGCGATGGCTTGTCTGGACTGCCCCATCTGGATTTGATACTGATGATGCTGGTGCTGGTAACGTTGGTCATTTTTCTAACGGAATTGACCAGTAACACAGCTACAACCGCTACTTTGTTACCGATACTGGGTGTGCTAGCCGTATCCAGCGGTATCGACCCCATGCTGCTGTTTGCACCTACGGCAATGGCCGCAAGCTGCGCTTTTATGTTGCCGGTAGCGACTGCACCGAATGCAGTCGTATATTCAACAGGTCAGGTTACAATTACCCAAATGGCCCAGGCAGGTTTTAAACTTAACCTTATAGCAATTTTTGTGGTAACAGGATTATCCTATGCATTAATTCCGTGGGTATTTGGATAACCACCGCTAATTCCTTAAAGAAATGACACGCTTAGAACCCGGCAAAAAGTCATAAGTCACATTAATTCATGTCGCATGCATTGAACATTCTGAAAGAAGTTTTTGGATATCCGGCATTTCGGGGGCAGCAGGCAAATGTCATCGAGCATCTTGTCGACGGAAAAGACTGTTTAGTATTGATGCCAACCGGCGGAGGCAAGTCGCTTTGCTATCAAATTCCCGCGTTAATGCGCAAAGGCGTTGCAATTGTCGTTTCCCCTTTGATTTCGCTGATGCAAAATCAGGTTGCCGCACTTAACGAAGCAGGTGTCGATGCCGCCGTACTGAACTCAGCGCTTCCGGTAGAAGAAGCACAGATCGTCGAACAAAAACTACTGGCAGGTTATTATGATTTACTTTATGTCGCACCGGAGCGCTTGCTGACCAAACGTTTTCTTGACCTGATTGCCCAAATTCCACTCGCATTATTTGCGATCGATGAAGCCCACTGCGTCTCGCAGTGGGGACATGATTTTCGCCCCGAGTACCGTCAACTGAACGTTCTACACACACGCTTTCCCGAAGTACCGCGAATCGCCCTAACGGCGACGGCCGACGCCGTTACACGTGAAGAAATAATCGAGCGGCTGGTCCTGCATGATGCCGAAATCTTTTTATCCAGTTTTGACCGGCCCAATATTAATTACCAGATAGTTGATAAAATAAACAGCAAGCAACAGCTGCTATCATTTATACAGCACGAGCATTTGCACGATGCTGGTATTGTATATTGCTTGTCACGAAAAAAAACAGAGGATATCGCAGCATGGTTAAACACACATGGCATAACCGCTTTGCCTTATCATGCGGGGATGAGTCCGCATCAACGTGCGCTGAACCAGGAGAAATTTTTACGTGAAGAAAGTATTGTCATGGTTGCCACCGTTGCTTTTGGAATGGGTATTGATAAACCAGATGTTCGCTTTGTCGCGCACTTAGACATGCCAAAAAGCATTGAAGGCTATTATCAGGAGACGGGGCGTGCCGGTCGGGATGGACAAAAAGCCAGCGCCTGGATGGTCTACGGCCTAAATGATGTCATTCAGCAACGCCGAATGATCGAAGAGTCAGAGGCGCAGACTCAGTTCAAACAGATTGCAACCAAGAAACTGGAAGCCATGCTGGCATTATGTGAAACAAACAGTTGCCGCCGTGCTTACTTGTTGGATTATTTTGGTGAACCAGTTGCGTTCACTGCTTGCGGCAATTGCGACATCTGTTTGAATCCGCCCGATTCTTGGGACGCTACTATCGCCGTTCAAAAAGCATTATCCTGTGTTTACCGTACCGGACAACAATTTGGCGCCGGTCATTTAATCGATATTCTGCGCGGCAACCAAACAATACGCGTTGTAGACTGGGAACATGATCGTATTAGTACTTTTGGAATAGGCAAGGATTTGCCGGTTAAAGGTTGGCGTGCAATTTTCAGACAACTGATAGCACTGGGCCTATTGACAACAGACAGCGATAGTTATGGTGCTTTGTGCTTGACAGAAGCAAGCCGTGCCGTATTAAAGGGGCAGAAAAAAATTTTTTTGCGCCAACAGCCTGAACACAAAAAATACTTACACAAGAAACAGCTCGCCAATGATTGTCCAATCCTGGATCAGGGCGCACAACAACTTCTGGATCAATTGCGCAACTGGCGTACGGAAACAGCCCGGAAACATGGCGTGCCCGCATATGTAATTTTTCATGATACGACCTTAATGGAATTGGTACGCATGAATCCGCAAACGAAAGATGAATTGCTTCGTGTTACCGGTGTCGGCGCGCATAAACTGGATAAATACGGCGATCATTTAATCGAAATTTTGCGTATTGCGTAATGTTTCAACTTTTGGTGCATGAAAATTTTCCCGTAAAATCATAAACAAATCCGCCTTATTTGCTCAGGAATGGAAAAATACGACGGGAGCTGCTTTTTTATAGGCGAAAAAACAACAATTGTGTTGCACAAAAGCAACATTTGGTCTGTTTTCTGCAAAAAAAAGATTTGTTTTTCTTGCAGGAATGCGATGTGTTGTGCAAAATCCATCCATACCTTCCCGGTATTGGGAGGTCAGAAAAAAGCGGGGTGCATTCCACCGGAACACAGTTGGGTTTATTGTTGACCCCCAGTCGTTTTAACATTAAAGGAGAACTTCCCTATGAAGAAGAAGCTTATTTCGTTAGCAGTTGCCGGTGCGCTTGCAACACCAATGGTTGCGTCTGCACAAGGAACCAATGTTACCATTTTCGGTAGTGTGCAAGCCGAATATGCTACCGTTGACTATGACGGTTTCACCAGCCAGGCACTGATTGGCGATGATACCGGTCGTTCCAGATGGGGTCTGCATGTTGTTGAACAACTTGGTAGCGGACTGAAAGCAAAAGCTCATATTGAATATGGTTTTAATACCGGTAGTGGCGATTTGGGTGTAGCCCGTGAGCGCTGGGTTGCTTTGGCTAATGACGCTTGGGGTGAAGTTAAATTCGGTCGCGTTCAATCTCCATTTAAAGATTTTGCTGGCGGTCAAACGATTGATCCTTTTGCGTACACCACGCTTCAAGCAGCTGGCAGTGGCGGCACAATGACAGCGTCCAGAAATGGGATGGGTTCAGGCGCACAGAGCTTCGTTAACAGCGCTGCCCGTTACGATTCGCCAACGGTAGAAGGTTTTTCATTTGCGGCTTTGTTGATGCCTGGTGATTCAAACCGTCTTGACCCGATTGGTGGTAATGGCGATCCTACTAACGCCGGTGGTGAAGATGGCGAATGGGATTTCCAGATTACCGGTAAATACGAAGCCAACGTAGCCGATCATAACGTTGGCGTGTTTGGTGGTTACTCCAGGGATAATATCAGTACAAACCAAAAAGCGCTTCAAGGTATCGGTGCTGATGATGAAGAAGTCTGGCGTGGCGGTGCTTCATGGAGCTTTATGGATTTTCGTCTAAGCGGCCAGTATGAAAACGTCAATAATGCGAGCATCAACGGTGCAGCTTCATGTACAAGCGCTGCGCAACTGGGCTCGGCTGGCGATCCGCGTGCACAATGTAACTCTGCGATGAATGTGAATGGCGACGGACATTTGTGGTTCGTCGGTGCCGAATATGCAATTGGCAGCACTCGCTTAGTTGCGCAAGGCGGTATGTCCGAAGCTGATCGGACGACTGCAGCTAATAAACGTGAAGTCAGCAGCTTTACGGTCGGTGCAATCCATAATTTAAGCAAACGCTCAAGCTTGTTTGGCGGTTATCAGCGTAATATGATAGACGATAGAAACGCTGTATTTAGAGACAGCAACGTTTATACAGTCGGTATGCGTCACAATTTCTAAGAAACACATGTATTGAAACAAAAAAGGCACCTTAGGTGCCTTTTTTGTTTCCGGCAGGAACAGGTCTGGAGCAGAAACTTTCAAAACATTTAGCATTTCCCTTCAACCTGCTTAAATAACAGCACATCATGCATAACATTCTCAAACTCTTTAGGCCACATTATACAGTCGCATTCCATTCTTTATTATCACAAATAACGATTCATCCTTACAGAGCTCAACTGTTAATTAGAGTTACAGAAATCTTGGGAAGTGAATTAAAATACCCTTTGAGACAAAAATACAAAGTATTCAGCATGCCGTTAAACGCATGGATTTCGGCCTGGTCAAATAACAATTATGGGAGTAAAGCTCGCTATGAGTATGAAGAAATGGACAGATGAAGAATTGACCTCAACACGGGACAAGCTTGAAGAGTGGCGAGAGCGCTATCAAAAAGCGGGGAATAAGATGTGGCATTTTACCGCGTTCCTCGGTGCATTTGCTGTTTCGACCGGTATTGCCTTTATTTTTTTTGACGGCGTTGACGTACTCAATGTACTCTTGATCGTGATAGGGTCGTTGACTTGCCTTGCCTGGTACAAAAGTGAGAAACGTCGTCAGGATAATCTGAATTTCCTCAACGAGATCAATAATGAACTGAAGCAACGCGCAAAGAAAGCTGCCAAGTCAAAAACAGAGCCCGCAGAAACGAACAAAAATAAAAAGCAAAATCAACCCGCCCAAAGCGAGGTACAAGAAACAAATACGCGTTCAATTGATACAGATGACAGCAATAAAGAAACTGACAAGGAATCAAAAGATCGGGTTTAAAGGCAATGAAACAGTGGTTGAAGAATTTTTCCAGACTGCTCTCTCAAATCAGCACTCCCCTAACAATGGAAACGAATCACAGTCACTTGAAGAATCCAACTTTGATGCGCTGCGGCAACCCGATATTGAATTGAGCGAAGAGAACAAAAAATTGTTCGCGGTGCTGCATCAGTTCATCTGGATACAAGGTGAGCCGTTACCACTCATTTTTGATGTAAATGCAAAGGTCTATGCCGATCAAGGGATTACCGAATACGCACTCAAGCAGCTTGAAGCAGACGGTTTACTCAACTTCGAGCCGGGCGGATATGTTAAAAAAAAATTTGGAAAACATACCCGATTATTCTACTGCGGAAGTCCAACCAAAATCGGCTTTCCAAATGGCATGAACAATCAGCTTGATCTGGGTTGCGTTATTTTGACTGAGAAAGGAAAGATGCTCGTATCCGTTCAAGATATGTCAAGAAACCAGGTTTTTTATGAATATGTGATTCGTCGCTGGTATGAATCCGGTTATCTGGTATCTTCGATACAGGTGGATCAAAAAACACCTGGACGGGTTTAGAATAATAGGGGTTGTTCACACTTATTGAGAACAGCCTCTAGTCTTTACACAATCAGCACAACCCGATAATCATTAACGTTAGTATAGGTTGGGCCTGTTATGACCAAATCGCCCATCTGTTCAAAAAAATGGTACGAATCATTATCTGCCAGGAATTGATCGGCCTGAATTCCTTTATTCCGCGCTCTCGTTAAAGCGCCGGGTGTAATCAAAGCGCCGGCATTGCTTTCAGAACCATCCACACCGTCTGTATCGCATGCCAGTGCATAAATGTCATCCAGTCCGCCAAGTTCTATCAGCAGTGACAGCAAAAACTCCGTATTACGGCCGCCGCGTCCGCTTCCTTTCACGGTCACTGTCGTTTCACCGCCCGACAACAATGCTGCGGGCGGTTTCAGTAAATCGGGATATTTTCGGATCTCTTTGATAAAGGCTGCATAGACTTTTGCAACTTCACGTGCTTCACCGGTCACCGTATCTCCCAGAATCAGCGTATTAAAATACTGCTTCTGTAAATACTTTTTAGCAGCAGTCAGTGATTGATGAGCGCTGGCGATCACAATGTTTTCGACATGCTTGAAAAACGCAGAACCTGGTTTAGGGGTCTCGTCCAGTAGCAGCCGATCCCCAGCAATCAATCGATTCCTGATGCTAGGTGGCACGTCAAGCTGATACTGTTCCAGTACAGACAAGGCATCGGAAAAATGTGTCGGATCCGGTGCGCAGGGTCCGGAAGCAATATGTGTTGGATCATCTCCGGTCACATCAGAAATCATCAGAGCATGCACCGGTGCGCGAGAAGCCGCTGCGAGCCATCCGCCCTGAATACAGGATAGATGTTTGCGTACCGCGTTGATTTCCTGGATACTTGCGCCGCACCGCAAAAGTTGTTGCGTAAGTTTTTGAAGATCGGCCAGCGTTATATCTTCCGGGGGCAGTGACAGCAGGCTGGATCCACCGCCACTAAATAAACACAGCAGCAGGTCATCTTTAGTCAGCAAACTGACCTGTTTCATTATGATTTGCGCGGCCTGCAAACCGTTTTTATCCGGTACTGGATGACCGGCTTCAACAAGCCTGATTCGACGCATTGGTAATCCATACCCGTACCGGGTGACCACAATGCCTTCCAATACTTTATTCTCTGGCCAATTTTTTTCTACTGCCAAGGCCATGGCTGCCGAGGCTTTGCCTGCACCGACAACAAAAACACGTCCGGACACATGTGATGGATCCGGCAAATAACGAGGTACTATGTAAGCCGGATTGGCCGCCCCAATTGCTGTCTGAAAACTATCCAGCAGACAGGCGCGCAGGTTCATCGTTTCAGTATGCTTTGTAAATAGCGGCCGGTATAACTACCCTGATTCATAGCAATTTCTTCGGGCGTACCCTCGGCCACAATACATCCGCCACCGTCACCGCCTTCGGGCCCCAGGTCAATGATCCAGTCTGCCGTTTTAATGACATCCAGATTATGTTCGATAACAACGACCGTATTGCCATGATCACGCAGTCTGTGCAACACTTTGAGTAACAGGTCAATATCCTGAAAATGTAGGCCTGTTGTCGGTTCATCCAGTATATAAAGCGTGCGGCCGGTATCGCGTTTGGATAATTCCAGCGATAATTTCACGCGTTGTGCTTCCCCACCCGACAGCGTTGTTGCAGATTGCCCCAAGGTAATATAGCCCAATCCGACATCCAACAGCGTTTGCAGCTTACGTGCAACAACCGGCACCGGACTGAAAAAATCAAATGCGCTTTCAACAGTCATTTGCAAAATTTCATTGATATTTTGACCCTTGTACTGTACTTCTAGGGTTTCACGGTTATACCGTTTGCCGTGGCAAACGTCGCAAGTAACATAGATATCAGGCAAAAAATGCATTTCTACCTTGATGACGCCGTCACCCTGACAGGCCTCGCAACGCCCGCCCTTTACATTGAATGAAAAACGGCCCGGTGCATAACCGCGCTCACGTGCCTGTGGCACGCCCGCAAACAACTCACGGATCGGTGTGAACAAACCGGTATAGGTAGCCGGATTGGATCGTGGAGTACGTCCAATCGGACTCTGATCCATATTGATGACCTTATCAAAAAACTCCAGGCCCTCGATATGCTTAAAAGGCGCTGGTTCGGCAGCACTCGCATAGAGATGCTGAGAAACGGCGCGATATAGCGTTTCATTGATTAGGGTAGATTTTCCGGAACCGGAAACACCAGTTATACAAACCAGTAGACCTACAGGCAGTTTTAAATGCAGGTTTTTTAAATTATTGCCAGAAGCGCCATTGATGCATAATACTCTATCCTTGCTTGGTTCAGTTCGGCGAGTAGGAATTTTTATCGACAACCTGCCGGAAAGATAAGCACCTGTCAGAGATTCAGTGTGTGCTTGAATAACCTTGGGCTCACCCTGAGCCACCACCTTGCCGCCATGCTCGCCCGCACCCGGACCCATATCAACGACATAATCGGCGAGTTGGATAGCATCTTCATCGTGCTCCACGACGATGACGCTGTTACCCAAATCGCGTAAATGTTCGAGTGTACTAAGCAGGCGGTCATTGTCGCGCTGATGTAATCCGATAGAAGGCTCGTCGAGTACGTACATTACGCCCGTAAGACCCGAGCCAATCTGGCTGGCCAACCGGATACGTTGAGATTCACCGCCTGATAACGTATCTGCGGAACGATCCAGCGATAAGTAGTCCAGTCCCACATTATTCAGAAACTGCAGACGGCTGGAGATTTCCTTAACAATTCTTTCTGCAATCGATTGTTTATGTCCTGGCAGTGTCAACCGATCAAAAAACGTTTTGGTTTGCTTTAGGGGTAGTGCACTGATTTCATATATGGCTTTGCCATCAACCAGTACATGGCGTGCTGCTGTACATAACCGGGTGCCTTGACAATCCGGGCATGTCTTGGCATTTAGATATTTACCGAGTTCTTCACGTACTGTTTGCGATTCGGTTTCGCGGTAACGTCGGGTCAGATTGGGAATAATGCCTTCAAATGTGTGTTTCTGCTGGCTTTTTTTTCCTCCTTCATTGAGATAAGTAAACTGTATTTTTTCCTGTCCGGAACCATGCAGAATAATTTCCTGGATCGCCGCATCCAGATTCTCAAAAGGCATTTCAATATCAAAGCGGTAATGGTCAGCAAGATTGGTTAACAACTGAAAATAAAACTGGTTACGCCGATCCCAGTTTTTTACCGCGCCTGATGCCAATGACAAATGTGGAAATGCCACAACGCGCGTTGGATCAAAAAAAGTAATCTGACCAAGTCCGTCGCACCGCTGGCAAGCTCCCAATGGATTATTGAACGAGAATAACCTGGGTTCGAGCTCTGAAAGTGAATAACTACAAACGGGACAGCTAAATTTTGCAGAAAAAAGGTGTGTCTGGCCGCCGTCCATTTCTACCGCCAATGCGCGTCCATCAGCATGACGCAGGGCTACTTCGAATGATTCGGCAAGTCGTTGCTTTGCATCCGGTGAAACTTTTAGGCGATCAATGACTATTTCCACCGTATGCTTCTTGTTTTTTTGCAGCTTGGGCAAATCATCAATCTCGTATACTTCGCCATCAATACGCAAGCGGATAAATCCTTGCGCGCGCAACTCGTCAAACAAATCGGCCTGTTCCCCTTTGCGTTCCACTATCAGCGGCGCCAGTACCATCAATCGAGTTCCAGCGGGCAATTCAAGTACATGGTCGACCATCTGAGAAACGCTCTGCGCGGTTAGCGTGATATGATGGGTTGGACACTGTGGATCGCCTACGCGCGCATATAGCAGACGCAGATAATCATGAATTTCCGTCACAGTGCCTACAGTGGAGCGCGGGTTATGCGATGTGGCTTTTTGTTCAATAGCAATAGCAGGCGAAAGACCCTCAATCGAATCGACATCGGGTTTTTCCATCAGTTGCAAAAACTGTCTAGCATAAGCCGAAAGCGATTCCACATAACGCCGTTGTCCTTCTGCATAAAGTGTATCGAACGCGAGCGAGGATTTGCCAGATCCGGATAGTCCGGTTATCACGATAAGTTTATTACGTGGCAGATCGAGATTGATATTTTTAAGATTATGGGTGCGCGCACCGCGAATTCTAATCAATTCCATTGGCTATCTATGTACGAGTCAACCTGATAATATACCCAACTTTTCAGAAAACACATAACCTGATTTATGCCTGCTTCAATATCAACAGAAAAAATGTCGCAAACGGAATTGCGCGCTACAGCTGGTCTGGCCGGTGTTTATGGTTTGCGCATGTTTGGATTGTTTATTATTTTGCCGGTTTTTGCGTTCTATGCGGAACATTTGCCCGGCGGGAATAACTATTTGTTGATTGGTATAGCCCTGGGGGCCTATGGTTTAACTCAGGCAATTCTGCAAATTCCGATGGGCTGGCTGTCTGACCGAATTGGACGTAAGCCAGTCATTTATTTAGGTCTGATACTCTTTGCTGTCGGCAGTTTTATTGCCGCAGCGGCAGGCGATATTTACTGGGTGATTTTTGGGCGCATTATTCAGGGTGCGGGTGCAATTTCAGCTGCAATTATGGCGTTGGCAGCAGATCTGACTCGGGAAGAACATCGCACTAAAGCCATGGCAACCATCGGCATGACCATAGGAACAGTGTTCGCCCTATCGCTGATTGTTGCGCCCATATTGAATCAATGGATCGGCGTGCCGGGTATTTTTACGATGACAGGCTTACTGGCGCTGGCTGCTATTTTTGTCGTTAAGAAACTGATTCCGGATCCTCAAATCAGCCGCTTTCATTCGGATACGGAAGCTTCGGCAGACAGCTTTGGCAGCGTGTTAAGCAATACTCAGTTATTGCGTCTAAATTATGGGATTTTTGCACTGCATGCAACCTTGATGGCACTCTGGCTGCAAGTACCGCTAACTTTGCGTGAAGCGGGCATGGCGGTAGAAAGTCACTGGCAGGTTTATCTACCGGTTTTGTTTTTCTCCATGCTACTTATCATTCCAGTTATCATTTATGGTGAAAAAAAAGCCAAATTAAAGCAGGTATTTGTCGCGGCTATTGCACTGCTGCTATGCGGCCAGATTGCCCTGGCAGTGACTACCGAAACGATCCTGGGCACAGTATTTGCCTTACTCGTTTTTTTTGCCGCTTTTAATTTGCTCGAAGCTAGTTTGCCTTCGTTGATTTCAAAAATCGCTCCTGTTGGCGCAAAAGGTACGGCAATTGGTGTGTACAGTAGCACGCAGTTTCTCGGTGCATTTGTCGGTGCCGCAATAGGCGGTTATTTAATGGAACACCATGGCGGTCTAATCCTCTATGCGTTCTGCAGCACGCTTCTGGTAATATGGTTAATACTGGCTTACACTATGAAGCCTCCTGCAGCAGTACGTTCAAAAATGTATCATGTGCATGAGATGGATACGAACAAATCCCAACAGTTGTCACAGCAACTTGCTAAATTGTCTGGTGTCCGAGAAGCGCTGGTGCTGGGTCAAGAAAGAGTCGCCTATTTGAAAGTTGACATGATAGGTTTTGACGAGGAAAACGTGAATAAATTGCTGGAAGATAGGGAGGAAGAAGCGAATGGCATCAGTCAATAAAGTCATTTTGATCGGCAACCTAGGTAGAGATCCTGAAACGCGTTACATGTCGAACGGTGATGCAGTGACCAACATTTCCCTAGCAACGACCGAAATATGGAAAGACAAGAATGGTGAGAAGCAGGAAAAAACAGAGTGGCATCGCGTTACTTTTTACCGTAAGCTGGCTGAAATAGCGGGCGAATATCTAAAAAAAGGGCGCCCAGTCTATGTAGAAGGCAGGTTGGAAACCAGAAAGTGGACCGATAAAAACGGTATGGAACGTTTTACGACAGAAATTATCGCAACCGACATGAAAATGCTGGGCAGCCGAACAGGCAGCGACAGTTTTGATTCATCGAGCAACGATGCTAATGAATCGACTTCAGGTCAGTCGACATACGACAGAAGAAGCAATAATGGGTTCGACGATATGGAGGATGATATACCGTTTTAGAATCAACACAGGCTTATCAAATGTCCAGATTCTAACATTGCCATCCCTGCTATCATGTCTAGAATATATTATTCAGGGGTGTGGTTTTTTTTATTCAGGCAAAAGAAGTGGTTCTTTTAATTCAGCATCACGAAGACTTGCATGCTGATCTTCCAACGAGAATTCAATATTTTCTATTTTTCCCCCAATATTTTCCGCCAGATTACGAAAATCTGTTGCAAGCATAGTCTTTGGTACAATGAAAGTTTGTCTTTGGCCGGATTTAAAGTTAACGCTTATTCTCATAGTGTCGTACTCAACATTTTTGGTTAGAAAATTCTGTCTACGACCGAATCAATTGAAACTTTAATTCGTCCAAACATAAAGCAACTTCGTCGCCAAGATACGGCGCAGGCTGCGTGTCATACTCATGTATGGACTGCTGGTTGACTGCCGAAGATCTATCGCTAAAACTTTGCACAGGCCTAGTTGAAGACTCTTAGATAAAAAATCACTTCCGTATTATACAGGTACGAATTTAGAGATCTAGTTATAAGTCATTGAAATAAAAGTATTTTGTATTATATCGATCCAGGTTTTACGCTGTTAGGTTCTTGCCTGACTGGCGTCTGAAAACATGCTGACTCACTGGTCCAAAAGCGGCATTATGCTCAGAATAATGATAATGCTCGACCTGAATATCTGTGGCAGTAAGCGTCACCAGATTAAACGAGTTTTTCTCACGCTCGAGACCACGACCTCGGCATGAGGTTGTCGTGCCGCACTGGACAATGATAATGCCGTGATCCCGGTTCTCGCCTGCATAGACATCAAGAGAATGCCCAACATAGGCGCGATGTAAATGCCCTGCCAGAACAACGTCGACACGCATGCGTGTAAATGCTTCCAGCGCACGCTTTGCTTGCGGCATCGGTCTTGTTCGCTCGAAAGTGGGCGCTGGAACTAAGTGATGATGCATAACAACCACCTTGAATAAGCCGGCTGGTGCCCCTGTAAAGGCTTGCTTACAAAATTGAAGCTGCCTTCGGCTCAGCCGGCCATTCTTGATGGCACTGTATGGTGCGGTTGAATCCAGGCCGACGATAATTCCATTATCAATGCTCAGTGTTGAATCCAGAGAGTCAGCGATATAGTTTTGGTACAGCATGTGTGGATTCAGTAACCGTTCCCAGAAGCGATAGAGCGGTACATCATGATTTCCAGGAACGAAAACGTGGGGTGTGGGCGGCAATCGTTGCAGAAATTTTTGTGCCGCTTCAAATTCTTTGGGTTTGGCGCGATGCGTGAAATCACCGCTGATTACTATGATATCGGGCGATAGTGATTCAGCCTGCGCCAAAACCGCCTCGCCCACTACAGGTAAAAAATGCTTCCCAAAATGTAAATCAGATAAATGAAGAATTTTTGTCATTGATCTTAAGAAAGATGCGCTGTTTTTTCAGTTTCAAACGCAATTTAGCAAATAATTTGAATTAACAAAGCGATATTGCTTTCTGGTCTCCGTTGAAAAAAAGCATATTCAAGATACAGCCTAATTGCTTTTGTCTTGCGAATCAACCACGCGCAAAGCTGCCTTCTTCACGTGTAGTTTAATGGGTACATCAAGCGTGGTCAGTTCGCCGTCGATAACAGCATGGGTAGTATCCGAATCTATGTCGATGACAATATCTTTTACTGCGCGAATATCAAGGCGACGGGCATTGTCGATACGATCCGTCAAAGCATATAGTATTGCTTCCAGTAAGGTAGACAGCTTAGTATCGGCAGGTGCAATGATCATTAAACGCCCCTCATCAAGCCGCTCACGGTGGACCAACGAAGTTACATCAAATTTATAGTAATTATTTGCAATCAGAAATATGGGAGATTTGATATCCTCACCCTTATTGGTGCGCCATGAAAACGACTGTCTGGATTGATGACGCAGCAACAATTTTATCAACGCATAAGCCGTTGCAATCAGTTTGGGGAATCGTTGGGAAAACCGTATAACACCACGATACCGCACTACGCGAGGATACATTCCCAAGGAAACATTGTTTAAAAAGAATTGATTATTCACACAACCCACATCAACGTAGCGGTTTGAATTCCTATTCAACAAAGGCAAGAATGTATCGAGATCAGTGGGAAGATTCAGATCCTTGACAAAATGATTCATGGTACCCAAGGGAAGCGGAAATAGCACAATGTTTGTACCAACCAGATGCTGGATTGTATGATTCATCGTTCCATCGCCACCTCCGACAACTAATTCGTTAATATTGCCATCATTGACAAGTTTCTGGACACATAACGACAATTCTGAAGGATGAAGCCATTTTAACTTGGTCGGTCTGTCGATTGCTTTCAGCGATTCAAGCAAACGTGCATAACCCATTTTTCTGGCTGTGCCAGCTTTGCAATTGACAAGAATATCCAACGGTCCTTCGGTCATTGCGATTTATCTGAAAAGCTGTTACTTGTTGCGATAATAACGTCCGATAAGTTCGGCCTTTGCAATAATATGTCCTTGCATCGCTTCGTTGAGCTTGGCTCTGGTCGGAAAACTCAAATCCGGCAACACAATATCCAATGCGTATAATTTATGAAAATAACGGTGGGTACCGATTGGCGGGCACGGACCACCATAACCAGGCCGTTTCCAATCGTTCAATCCCTGCTGTGTGCCTGGCGGGAGATTATTTTCGGAAACATCTTCCGCCAGGCCGGTACTATCAGGCGGAATGTTATAAAGAACCCAATGCACCCATGTCATTTTCGGTGCAGCCGGATCGGGTGCATCGGGGTCATCAACAATCAGCACCAGACTTTTGGTTCCATCAGGTATTCCCGTCCAGGATAACGCCGGAGAGATATCTTTGCCATCGCAGGTCAGCCGGACGGGCATCAGATCCATATGCGAAAAGGATGTGGACAGCAGTGTAAACATGGTCAAAGCTGCAGCATTCATCATTCCCTCCAAAAATCCATTTTGCGCTTGATTGACGTACAGTCAAGCATCATAGCGCTCAAATCAAAATAATAACCTTAAAGTGTGATGTATCGTGTTATGTGTATCCGTATTTCCATGGTAATTTTAATTAACTGCTACAAGCAAGCATAATATAATAGCC
Organism: Burkholderiales bacterium; assembly: GCA_024235755.1. Classification (GTDB taxonomy): domain Bacteria; phylum Pseudomonadota; class Gammaproteobacteria; order Burkholderiales; family Nitrosomonadaceae; genus Nitrosomonas. The sequence goes on from JACKLV010000013.1 coordinate 22,035, forward strand.
GCCTGAAAAGTATCCATACTTTTATTACCAATCAGGCAACCCTTTGAACCAATGCGGCAATACGCTTTTCTCTTTTTCGCTGGCCTGGCAGTTACACTTTCAACGCAAATAATCAATGCTTCTGAAACTGTTCGCGATCGGTTTCAAGTCAGCAGTTTTGGAACGCTTGGCATATCGCATGCTGGTAAAGATCAATTCGGTTACCGGAATGAACTCACGCATAAAGGGCAGTTTGACAAATTCTCTATTTTTCCCGACTCAGTTTTTGGCTTGCAGGCTAATGCGCAACTCCTGCCCAGCCTAAATGCAACGGTTCAAGTCCTGGCTGAGGATCAAGTCCGTCAAAATTTCAATAACATTGTAGACTGGGCTTATCTGAGCTACCAACCGACGCCAAACACAATGATTCGCGGCGGTCGTATGGGTATTGATTTGTTCATGCTATCGGAAATCCGCAATATTGGATTTGCTTATCTTTGGGCGCGCCCAATTACCGAGTTCTACACACCGGTTTCTTTATCCCACTTTGAAGGAATCGATCTAAAGTATACAAAAAACTCCGAGCTAGGATATCTTGAATTTAAAATCTACGGTGGGCAGACCGGTTCCGATATCCGTGTGAGCAGAGGTGACTTCAGTGTCAGAATGCGGCCGATCTTTGGCGCTATTGCGTCAATGGAAACCAATCATTGGAAAACGCGCGCCACTTTTGCCGCCACACATATTGATGAAACCCGCAACACGAACCTGACCCGGTTACTCAACGCGCTGGATCAAACTCCAGCAACAATTTGGCCTCAGGCCGGTGCTTTCTCAAAGCTGATCAATGGCGAAGGCAATCAGGCCTATTATTATTCGATTGGTCTGACGTATGACAAACATGACTGGCTGATTCAATCTGAAATTGCAATTACCGACTCAGCCTGGCCAAGCGTTGCGCTTACAAATGGTTATTTAAGCCTTGGTCGACGTGTTGGGCCAGTCACGCTTTATACCGTTGGATCCTATGCAAAATCATTGAGGGATTCAAAAACCGTCTCGCCCCGATCATCCCAATCCGATATTAACGCCTTACAAACCATTACCGAGAACGCATTTAATGCAGTTTTGATCAATCAAAACACCATTTCACTGGGTATGCGCTGGGACTTTCACACCAAAATGGCGCTCAAAGCGCAATGGGATCATACCTGGGTAAGAAAAAACGGAGGCGGTTTATTGATATTAAAAGAACCGCTCGACCACGATATCACGTTGAATATTTTCAGCCTTAATCTAAGTTTTGTTTACTAGCATGTTGGCGGCGAGATATCTGTTCATTGTTTTTTTTATCTTGGCGATGTTGCCAGCCAACGTGGCTGCGGACATTGTCGTCGTCGTGAATGCTGAAAATGAAATTGATACTTTAACCAAACGACAGGTCATTGATCTTTACATGGGAAGAAACGCATATTTTCCCGATGGTACCCGCACACTTCGTTTTGACCAACCCAGCGACTCAACCGTACGGGCTGATTTTTATCATCACCTGACGCAAATGAAGCTGCCATCAATTAACGCATACTGGGCTAGATTGATTTTTACCGGACGATCATCAGCACCGGTACCACTTTCAGGTGATCAAGAAATGCTCGAGGTCATTGAAAATAACAAATATGCTATCGGTTATCTGAATAAAGGCAGTGTAAACAACCGGGTTAAGGTTGTGTTTGAATTAAATAGTAATGAAATTGAGTAAATAACCGGAAAATGGCTTTTGCGACTGTAGAAGAATCTATTCCATTAAGCTAATCTTATTTGACTGTTTTCTAATTTGTTAGTTATGATCTTTTAGTCTGATTGAGTCATGTTATGGCCTCTCCAGCCGCGCTGGCGCTCTGTGGATTTATTCTGCTTTATCATTATAGGAGTCTGTTTATGGAACAGATGATGACTACAAACAGAAACGATGTCGTCAGTATTTTTGTGAGTTGCATTGATTTTACGTTGAGATCGAAGACCTTTGATCATCGCATCGAACAGCTACGCAGAGCGGGGATCAATGCTCAGGTAATTGCTAGCCGGTCGAAAGAGATGGGTCTGATACTGACTGAGTTGGTCAAGGAAATTAACACCATGGCATCGAAAGTCGGAGAAATTTTGCAAAAAGTTTCAGAAAATGGGCATATTCTGGCGGGATTGGCGAAAGATAATATGCGCCTGGCGGGCTTGATGAAACACTATTATGCCGCCATGGAGAGAACACGCGAAAACACGAGTAAGGATATTATTCGCCGTGAATATTCACAGTTGCACAATCAGATCGAAAACAATTTTCGTGCCATTCTGATTCAATTGAAATCGCATAAAATAACGTTAAATGAGCTTTACGCCACTTCAGAATTTATTGAACCACTGGTCAGTCTGATAAAAATCAATGTTGCGACATTCGCCGAATTCAGCGATCAGTTTGATCATGTCACCAGGGAATTGGAATCCTTTCATGAATTTATAATATCGACTGTAGACAATATGACAAGCGAGATAGAAAGCGCAATGCATATCATAAATGCGCACTTGGGGGATGAATCATGATCAAGAAGCAACTTTTTGAGGAGGGCAATCACGCGTGGTTTGTGCTGTGTCGCGATCCGGAGAAATCAGAGCATGTGATTGATACCAATGAATATGTGATTGTTTCAGGTGGCGAGGGATTGATACTCGATCCCGGCGGGATGGAAATTTTTGCGCAAGTCGCCAGTACTATGGCTGAAGTCATACCATTTACTTCAATTAAACACATATTTGGTTCCCATCAGGATCCCGATGTAATTTCTTCCCTCCCACTTTGGGCAGGATTATCTCCTGCAGCAAAAATATATGTACCTTGGATGTGGACGGGTTTTCTCGCACATTTTGGTCTGGAAAGCGTTAATCAGTTTGTTCCCATCCCCGATGAAGGAATGGATATCGCCTTTGCTAATCGCGCACGCATTAAGATCATTCCTGCCCATTATTGCCATTCGGCGGGTAATTTTTCCGTTTACGATGCCAAGGCAAAAATTCTGTTTTCCGGCGATATTGGCGCTGGATTATTGCCAAAAAATTACACCGGTGTTTTTGTCGAAAATTTTGATCAGCATATTAAATATATGGAGGCATTTCATAAACGGTGGATGCCTTCGAATTCCGCCAAAAATGAATGGATAAACCGTGTGCGTGCACTGAATGTAAATATGCTTTGCCCGCAGCACGGCGCAATCTTTCGAGGAGAACAAGTAAATCAATTTTTGGACTGGTTCGAAGCGCTTGAAGTAGGTGTGTGGGGTAAATAATCAATGAAAATCGGTCTCGATTTCCGCTAGATTGATTTGCCAAAACTGGATTACGTAGACTTTAACAAAGGCGGCATCTTGTTCCATGTTGACACGATTTGAGCATTTTATTGTTATCACACCGTATTATGTTTCAGCGCAGCCAGTATTCCCTGTGTAACTGTGGGGTATCGTAAAGTAACATGCAACTCCTTTTTCATGCGCGCATTGCTGATGCGCCTCGATTCGTTCATAAACGACAGCATGCCGGGTGAAATACGATCTGCGGCCTGTTTTCTGGGAATGCGCGGCGGGCGAGAAAGACCAAATTGATCGGCAACGAGATCGAAATAGTCGCCCATTTTCATTTCAGTGTCGTCGGTGGTGTTGTAAGCTCTACAAGATTTTCCGTGGTGTATGGCCGCACAGATAATATGCGCAAGGTCATCAGCATGGATATGATTGGTATAACCGTCATCGGCTGCAACAAATGCTGGCAGATTTTCCCGAATACGTTTCAGTGGCAAGCGGCTTTCGGCGTAAATACCAGGTACGCGCAATATCGAAATCGGCACATGATTACGTACGCTCCATCTGCGAACTTGATTTTCAGCATCCACTCTACGCTTGGCCCGGTCACTGAGAGGATTCAAAGGTCTAGTTTCGTCAATCATGGCGCCATGGCAGTCGCCATATACACCGCTGGTACTGATATAGATAAACCGTTGTGGTAAAATCCTGGGTTTAATTTTCGATTGCATTGACAGTGCCGAAAGCAAATGAGCGGTACGCGTATCCCGAATACCACGATTGGGTGGTGGTGCCAGATGAATTACTATTTGGGCGAGGCCAGCAAGTCGTCTAAGGCTAGCCGGATGATCCAGATCACCCTGGATGGAAATAACACCGGACAAGCGAAATGGTGCTGCATTATCCGGATTGCGAAATAAGCCGAAAAGCCGGTAGTTTGATTGTAAAAGCCGTACTGTGCGTAGCGCAATATCGCCGCAACCAACAATAAGCACTGTTTTTTTCATATGCATATTTTCTTCCTGTATATTTTTAGTTCTTAAGCAATCATATGTCGCATCAAATCATTATAAAACCCAGCGAGCATGTTATGCATGTTTTACCCAAAGAAACAATTCTGCAATCTGCCTTGCGTGAGGGTTTTTCATTGCCTTATGGATGCCGTAACGGTTCTTGCGGTATCTGTAAAGGAAAAGTGTTAAGTGGTTCTGTCGACTACGGACGTTATAATGAAGAGACGTTGACCGAAGCAGAAAAATTGGCTGGTATGGCGCTGTTTTGCTGCGCTTCGCCGCTATCCGATCTTGTCATCGAGTGCCACGAAATTGGTGCAATTAAAGATATTGAAATCAAAACACTGCCTGTCCGTGTTGAAAAACTCGAACGTGTCGCACCAGACGTGATGATTATTTCCTTGAAGTTACCCGCCAATCAGCGCTTACAATTTCTTGCCGGACAGTATATCGATATCCTGTTCAAAGACGGTAAACGGCGTAGTTTTTCACTTGCGAATGCGCCCCATGACGACGAAGTGTTACAGCTGCATGCGCGCAATTATCCAGGAGGTGTATTTGCTGCGCATGTATTTACCAAAATGAAAGTCAAGGATATTCTGCGTTTTGAGGGTCCGCTTGGTTCATTTTTTCTACGTGATTCAGCGGCGGATACGCCGATTATTTTTCTTGCGGGTGGCACAGGTTTCGCACCGATTAAAAGCATACTTGAACATGTTTTTTACCAGGAGGTCGGCAAGGAACACAAGCGCAGCATGAGACTTTATTGGGGCGTTCGCACCAAGGCTGATCTTTACCTGGCAGAATTGGCCGAACAATGGCAAAAGCAACATGACCATTTTACGTTTATCCCCGTACTGTCGGATGCGTTACCCGAAGATAGCTGGCATGGCAGAACAGGATTTGTGCATGAAGCGGTCATGCAGGATTTTTCTTCGCTTGAGCATCATCAGGTATATGCCTGTGGTTCTCCGGTAATGGTTAAAGCCGCCTATGAAGATTTTACTGCTTTGCGCAAGCTCCCCAAAGACGGCTTCTTTTCCGATGTGTTTACGCCTTCAACCAGTCAACCTTAACGAACTCACATTCTCACTTGGTCCAGTCATAGCAATGCATCTGACGTGGAATGGCATGTTACTTGCTCGAACCATTCTGCTTTAAGGTTAACTCAAGCGCTTTATTATATTGATCCATGGCCAGCTCATGCTTACCAAGCTTTTCATTCAACTGTGCCAAAGCAAAATGCGCAATTGGCGTTGGTTCTACAGATAAGCTGGCTTCAAGATAGTTTTGTGCTTTGCCCCAAAGCTCGCAGTGTGTGCATAACTTGCCAAGCGTTAACAGCAAACCCGCATTATTCGGCTGCGCTTTCAGCCAGACTTCGGCGCATTCTATCTGCCTGTTGACATGATAGTTTAAGCATTCTGAATACAATGCAATTAATTCTGGATTCCAGTCTGTTTGCACGTTTTGTTCAATGATTTTATGTGCAGTCGTACAATCTCCTGTAACAATATAGGCGCGAGTTGCAGCAACTGCTATACGACTGCTTTTCTGCTCTGTTTCTGACAGACTGTGCCAGTATTTATTCAAATCGTCGAGATTGCCGGTTTTGGCCTTGAAATTTTCCAAATGAGCCTGATGCTGTATGCTTTCGTAATGCTTTTTATTCAGCGGATGACGATGGATCAAAATACGGCCGATTTCAAGTACAGCTTCCCAGTTACCGGCCTGTCGCTGCGCTTCCATTTCTAGTTCCAGAACGGCAGTAGGCTGCAATCCACCGGTGGAATATAAGTTCTGTAGGGTGTTTAGCGCTTCCTGATAATTGCCGTCATTGAGCAGTATTTCAGCCTTGGTCACCAGCCGTAGTGTTCGCTCGTCCTGCAAATCTTGTTCTGTTTTTTCCAGTAGCTTGTTTCGCGTTGAAATGTCAGCTGTTTGTTGTGCCGAGCGTATCGCGATTACTGAATTTATGGCTTTGGTCAGTGGAGTTTTAGCTAGTTTAAAGCCTTTCGCAGCACACTTTTTGGCATAATCATAATCACCTTCAAAAAAAGCTTTTACACCCGTCTGCATCAAAGATTCTGCTCTGATCTCACGGCGATTCAACAGTCCGCTCAAAATACGAATCAGAATATAAAAAACAATAAAAGTTGCAAAGAACCCCGCTATAGCATAATCGAGGGGCAACTCAAATTTTTCAAATTCTGGTACTTCTACGACGAGATGACCTGTCCCATATTCTTCGATTGCCAGCGCAACGGCAACTGCTGCAGCAAACAGTACTAACACCCAAAGTATCAGTCTCATATCCTCTCCTTGTTATTACTGGCATCCCAAATCAGCTTGCATCCATCTATGTATGTAACCTCAATTTTCTAAGCAACTCATTTAGGGCTCAGACTTTTCAATACAAATCCATCAACAACGTTTGATACTCCCCATTAGAACACATAAACCATTTAGACTGGTTTCATGCGAACAACACTGTTTCAGAAAAACAACAACTTTTTATTGTAACCACAAAAAAAATCCTGTATGCCCTGCAGTATACCTTGATCTCCGCTGCCTGACGTTTGTACCACTGTTTCAAGCCCGGCTTTCCGGGCTTTGCTGGCAATGCGTTCGTGTGCAGTGAATACAGGTGTTATTTTCAGCAATTGTTGGCCATGGAGGCCAATTATGTCAAATAAATTTTGCAATCCTTCCGAGCTTGTGATAACAACAGCGTTGATTTTGTTCTGCGACCAGTTTGATATCAGCCAGCTAGGATCATTATCGGGTTTGCTGCGTTGATAGCACTCCGCATATTCCAGCAAAGCGCCACGTTGTATCAATGTATCACCAAGTAATGGCCGACCGCCGTTGCCACGAAAAATAACCACATGTTTTCCTGTTACGCGCTGTAATGCACTCTGCTCAAGTAGCGCTTCGCTGTCGAAACGGTTTTCGGGGGTAATGACTTCTTCAATCCCATATTTTTTTAACGCATGCGCTGTACCTTTGCCAACGGCGGCAATTTTCATGTGTACAGGCAATGGATCAAGCGTTCCATGGTGTGATCGAATCAGTGGTATGGTTTTTTCCACGGCGTTGGGACTGACAAAAATCGCCAGATCAAACGTATCCAGACGCTGAATAATTTCTAGCAGTGGCTTTTGATCTTTAATCTCAGAAATTTCCAATACCGGGAAAATCACCGGATTACCTCCCAGTTTGCGAATACTTTCAGCCAGAAAAGCGCATTGGTGCTCAGGCCTGGTTACCAGTACATTGATTCCTTGTAAAGGCCCGTGCTGAATCATCGTCACCAGCCGTTCTGAGTTTCAATAGCAGCAAGAATTTTGTCGGCACCTTGTGCAATCAGGTTGTGCGCCATTTGTTCCCCAAGGTCTTCTCCATTTTCCGGGTTTCCGCTTGATGCATCACGTACAAAATGCGTGCCATCGGGACTGGCAACAAAGCCACGTAATGTCAACTGGTCATTTTCAATTTCAGCAAATGCGCCGAGTGGAATCTGACAACTGCCGCCCAACACGCGGCTCATGGCGCGTTCTGCTGTAACACAATAGGCTGTTTCCTGATGATGCAACGGTTGCAATAAAGCAACAAGGTCGGAGCGGTCATGACGACACTCAATACCTAATGCACCCTGCCCGACTGCGGGCAAGCTCTGTTCAGGATTCAGCAACGCTGTGATACGGTCGGACAAATCGAGTCGCTTCAATCCGGCGGCAGCCAGGATAATAGCGGCATACTGATCTTCATCCAGCTTCCGTAAGCGGGTTTGCACATTACCTCGCAATGGTTTGACATTCAAGTGTGGAAATTGTGCCCGCAACTGGCTCTCACGCCGTAAGCTGGAAGTGCCGACAATACTGCCCGTAGGCAATCCGTCAAGATTTTTGTATCGATTGGAAACAAACGCATCGCGTGGATCTTCGCGTTCGGTGATAGTTGCCAAGGTAAAACCTTCAGGAACATTCATTGGCATGTCTTTCATGGAATGCACGGCAATGTCCGCGCGTCCGTCTTCGAGAGCCTGTTCCAATTCTTTGATAAAAAGACCTTTTCCGCCAATTTTTGATAGCGATTGGTCGAGTATCTGATCCCCTTTGGTTGTCATGCCGAGTATGTTAACTTCGGTTTGCGGGTATAATTGGATTAAACGTTGCCGAATATGTTTGGCCTGCCACATGGCAAGCAGGCTTTCACGAGATGCGATAATTATGCGCTTTGGAATGTTAAATGAGCTGGACATTCAATAAAAAATAATAAAAATGATAGAAATCTCTATATTGATCAATCAATCATTCTAGCATGACCCAAGCTGGCTTGGACAAACACTGACAGCTCCAGGCACGAATTTAAGGCAATATCAAAAAATTTTATACTAGAGGCGAAGTAACACTATGCATATTGTAGGTTTTGAAAATCATCCCGAAAACGAGTCTCCTGATGACAAGGATTTGCCGCTTCGAGAAGATATTCGCTTATTAGGTCGCATACTGGGAGAAATTCTGCGGGAACAGGAAGGAGATGCATCGTTCGATCTGGTGGAAAAAATCCGGCAGACTGCCATTCGTTTTCATCGGGAGCAGGATCCACAAGCCCGCCAGGAACTCGATCAGATACTTACAAAACTCAGTAATAGAGCGACTGTCGTGGTAGTACGCGCTTTTAGTTATTTTTCTCAACTTTCGAATATTGCCGAAGATGTGCATCATAACCGACGCCGCCGTGCCCATCTTTGTGCAGGGTCGCCTCCCCAGGCCGGGAGTGTGACATTGTCTTTGAAACGGGTTTTCGAAAGAGATATCGACAGTGAGTCGCTGGCCAAATTTTTTGCCAAAGCGATCGTTTCTCCAGTGTTGACCGCGCATCCAACTGAAGTTCAGCGCAGGAGTATTCTGGACTGTCAGCTGACGATCGAACGCTTATTGAGGGAACGCGCACTCACTCAGTTGACACCAAATGAAGAGCGCCAGAATGAGGAAAATTTACGCGCCATGATTCAGATTCTATGGCTAACGCGAATGTTGCGGTCGGTACGTTTGTCTGTGCATGATGAAATCGATAATGGGCTGGCATATTACAGCTATACCTTTTTGTCGCAAGTGCCATATATCTACGCAAAGATAGAAAATTTGCTAGAACGCCATATGGGCGACAAAGCGCCGCGGGTAAATTCATTTCTGCGTATTGGCAGCTGGATTGGCGGCGACAGGGATGGCAATCCGTTCGTGACCCATCAGGTGATGCTGTATGCGGTGGAACAACAATCGGCATTGGCGCTCGATTATTACATTGAGGAAGTGGAAAGAGTCGGCCACACCATGAGCCTTGCAGAACGGCTCATCAATATTACCGATGAACTGGAAGAACTGGCAGCCGCATGTCCTGAAGTTCCGGCCTGCCGTATTGATGAACCGTATCGTCGCGCATTCATCGGCATCAGCGCACGCCTGGCGGCAACCAGCCAACAACTGGGCCATACTGTGTGGCAAAGGGAGGTGATAGATGGTGCCGCACCTTATGCGGACAGTGCCGAATTTGTGCATGATCTTGACACGATTATCAAATCACTCAAACATCACCAGGCAAACTCGATAGCGCGCGGCGCATTACGTAATTTGCGACGGGCCGCAGATGTTTTTGGTTTTCATCTGGCGCCGTTGGATATGCGTCAACATAGCAAAGTGCATGAACAAGTTGTTGCCGAATTGTTTGAACAGGCAACGCATGGACAGAATTATTTCGAAATGTCAAACGATGAACGTGTTGACTGGTTGCTTAATGAGATTAGTAGCCCGCGTCCGCTGCTTTCACCATACTTGGAATATTCTGAATCCACACAAAATGAATTACGTATTCTGCAAATGGCTGCGGAAATTCATCGCCGTTTTGGACACGCGGCCATTCCCAACTACATTATTTCCATGACAACTCATGTTATTGATGTATTGGAAGTAGCGTTGCTGCTAAAGGAAGTTGGCTTGCTGCAGGCCGGAGAAAATCCGCATCTTGGTCTAAATATTATTCCATTGTTTGAAACCATTACAGATTTGTGTGGTTGCGGCGAGATTATGGATCGGCTGTTTTCTTTGTCTTACTACAAAAAACTGCTGTTCTCGCGTGGCAATGTGCAGGAAGTCATGCTGGGCTACTCTGACAGCAATAAAGACGGCGGCTTTATCACCTCAAATTGGGAAATTTACAAAGCTGAAATCGAGTTGACCAAAGTATTCGCCAAGCATCAAATTGAATTAAGGCTTTTTCATGGACGCGGCGGTACTGTCGGCCGTGGAGGCGGCCCTAGCTATCAAGGCATTATGGCGCAGCCACCGGGAAGTGTTAACGGCCAGATTCGTGTCACAGAACAAGGTGAGGTTATCAGCAGCAAATATGCCGAGCCGGAGATTGGCCGGCGTAATCTTGAAACGCTGGTAGCCGCCACCATTGAATCGACATTACTAGGAAATGACCCGATTGGCGACAATGCCGAGCGTTATTATCAAGCTATGGAAAACCTTGCCGTCCATTCATTCAAGGCTTATCGTAATCTGGTATTTGAAACGCCCGGCTTCAAGCAGTTTTTTCAGGAATCCACGCCGATACGTGAAATTTCCGGTTTGCATATCGGCAGCCGCCCTGCATCTCGTAAGGCGTCGGACGAAATCGAGGATTTACGCGCCATTCCATGGGTTTTCAGCTGGGGACTGAACCGTGTCATGATTCCGGGTTGGTACGGTTTTGGGCATGCGGTTGAAGCTTTTTTGCAAGATGATCAAACTGGACAAGGTTTGGAATTGCTGCAGGAAATGTATCAGACATGGCCATTTATGCAGACCTTGTTATCAAATATGGATATGGTGCTGGCCAAAACGGATATGGGCATTGCTTCCCGGTATGCGGAATTGGTAACCGATGCGAATTTACGAGATCATATCTTTGGGCATATTCTGGATGAGTGGACACGCTGTATCAAATGGCTATTTGCCATCACTGGGAATACCAAGCTGTTGCAAGATAATCCAACGTTGGCACGTAGTATTCATAACCGCACGCCTTATATTGATCCGCTCAACCATTTGCAAGTCGAGTTACTGCGGCGTTATCGGTCCGGCGAAGACAGCGATGAAATTAAACGTTCAATTCATTTGACGATTAATGGCGTAACATCCGGGTTACGCAACAGCGGTTGATCTATCTATCCTAACTACATTCCATAGAATCATATATTCGCATGAAAAAATATATCTTTGTTTTACTGATCAGTATTTATTCGCAAAGTGTATTTGCTTCACTTGCAATTCAATTTTGGCAGACTTCAGCTGGAGCGCGTGTTTATTTTGTGGAGAATCACGCCCTTCCCATAGTGGACGTCAGTATCGAGTTTGCGGCTGGCAGCAGCAAGGATACCCCTGAAAAATCAGGTTTGGCAAACCTGACACGACGGATGTTAAAGCTCGGCGCAGGCGGTTTATCTGAAGATGAAATCGCAAACGCACTGGCCGATGTAGGCGCTCAGCTAGGTTCAAATTTTGATGCGGATCGTGCGGGTATTTCGCTTCGTACTTTAAGTCATAGTCGCGAACGTAAACAGGCACTGGATATTTTTTCCCGCATCATACAGCATCCTGAATTTCCACAGGATATTCTGCAGCGCGAAAAAAACAGAATAATCGCCAGTATCAAAGAATCAAGCACCAAACCAGATTACATCGCCGGACTCACGCTTATGAAAATGCTCTATGGCGATCATCCTTACGGATTGAATGGGCCGGGTGAGATAGATACCGTCGCAGCATTGCAGCTAAAAGATCTGCATAAGTTTTACCAGTCTCACTATGTGGCTGCCAATGCGGTGATTGCCATTATTGGCGATATCAGTAAACAGGAAGCAGCCGGCATTGCAGAATCACTGACAAATGATCTGCCGCATAAATTAGACAGCAGCTCGATACCACCCGTTAAAGATCCACGCGGGCAGATTAAGCGTATTGCTCATCCCGCAACACAAAGTCATATTCAACTTGCGCACCCCGGCATGCGCAGAAGTGATCCGGATTATTTTCCGCTGTTGGTCGGTAATTATATCTTGGGCGGTGGTGGTTTTGTATCACGTCTGATGGAGGAAATCCGCCAGCAAAGAGGGCTGGCTTACAGCGTATATAGTTTCTTTGCGCCACTACGTGAAAAAGGACCGTTTCAGATTGGTCTGCAGACAAAAAAGGAACAATCAGAAGAAGCCCTTGCATTAACGCAAGCCGTATTAAAAGATTTTATCGCCAAAGGACCAAGTGAGCAGGAATTAATCGCAGCCAAGCAAAACCTGATTGGTGGCTTTCCATTAAGGCTTGACAGTAATTCGAAAATACTGGGTTATCTTGCCATGATAGGTTTTTATAACCTGCCATTGACGTATCTTGATGATTACTTAAAGGCTGTCGAAGCTGTAACCACCGCACAAATCAAAGATGCATTCTCCCGTCGTATCCATCCGGAACATATAGTGACTGTGATAGTCGGGGCGGTTGATGAATAAACGGAATAATCGTTTATGGTGTCGAGTCAAGGCAAGGTACGTATTATCGGTGGTTACTGGCGCAGCCGCGTGATCACTTTTCCCGCCCGCTCCGACCTGCGCCCGACACCTGATAGAGTGCGTGAAACATTATTTAACTGGCTAGGACAGGATTTGAGTGGCATGCACTGCCTCGATCTTTTTTCCGGCAGTGGCGTGCTGGGTTTTGAAGCGGCTTCACGTGGAGCAGCACAGGTGGTAATGGTAGAATCGGACAATATCGTATTTCAGGCTCTGCGGAAAAACAGAGAAGCATTAAAAGCAGGTCATATCGATTTGGTAAATATGAATGCATTGACTTTCCTGGCTGCCGACAGACGTCAGTTTGATCTTGTTTTTCTTGATCCTCCCTATCGGCTGGAATTATTGCCTGACATTCTGTCTCAACTGTCATCAAGACTTTCAAAGAGTGGCCAGGTATACATTGAAAGCGATCAACACTGTATATTCGATGAGCAATGGCGCGTACGGCGCAAAGGAAAAGCTGGCAAGGTGAATTATCAGTTACTGAAATTGTCACTAAAAGGGGAACAACATGGATAAGGCTGTTTATCCCGGGACTTTCGATCCGGTGACACGAGGACATGAAGGGCTTGTCAGACGTGCCGCGCGACTTTTTAATCAAGTAATTATCGCTGTTGCTGATAGCAGCGGAAAAAACCCATTTTTTTCTTTGGAAGAACGTGTTGGCATGGCCGAGCAGGTTTTTTCAGATTGCGATAATGTATCCGTCATTCCATTTTCAGGTTTGTTAATGGATTTTTTGCAACAACACGATGCCCGAATTATTTTGCGCGGTTTGCGCGCTGCTTCTGACTTTGAGTATGAATTCCAGATGGCGGGCATGAATCGCAGCATGTATCCTGATGTTGAAACGTTATTCATGACACCGAGCGAACAGTATATGTTTGTTTCAGCAACAATTGTTCGAGAAATTGCGTTGCTCGGCGGCAAGGCGGATAAATTTGTGCATCCAATTGTTGCACAACGGCTGCATGATAAAATCGTGCGGAAATAACAGCTTATATTTGAGGAAGTAATGGCATTAATCATAACGGACGAATGTATTAATTGTGATGTTTGTGAGCCAGAGTGTCCAAATGACGCTATTTCACAAGGCGAAGAAATTTACATGATTGATTCCAAAAAATGCACCGAATGTGTGGGGCACTACGATGTGCCGCAGTGTGTTGAGGTCTGTCCGGTTGATTGCATTATTTCCAATCCAGATGTTGTTGAAAGCAAAGCGCAGTTACGCGCAAAATATGAAGCATTGATTGCAAAAAAATGAACCACTACCGGCTGGTGTCGGTAGGTTCGAGTATGGCTGGAAGCCGTTGGATCTTACGTGACGAACGTTCTTTTACCCTTTGCATGAAATAGCTTACTGATATATGTGGAGGTATCTCTACAAACATATGGATATGATTGGTTGACAGAACGACAGAACGACAGAACGACAGAACGACAGAACACCTCTGACACCCATTAGCCGTCTTGAGTCAATAGCCCAAACGAAATTCTCGCCTTACGGCGATACATTAACCCTTATAACACCATTACAAAACAGTTTTGCTGAACCCCTCGCGCCTGTTGCTTCATATTTTTGTGATGCAAATCGCACCAGTCACCCATCTGGATCAAGTGAAAACAGCAACCTGTTTCACCCTGGCAGCACAGCTGCCCCGGAAGCATCTCAGTACCGTCTTGTATCCAATTGTTTGCTCAAATTTGTGGCTACCTATAGGTGCCAACCCTTTCTGGCTTACAATCCGGACGATTCACTTCAGTCAAACCGTCAGCAATGGTGGCAAATGGCGCGGCGTCCAATCAATTTTGGTGGTTTAATATCCAACCAGGTGCACTGGTTCAACCGGCCATCGCCAAACCTATGCAAAACAGCGTGTAACAGAAAATACTTCTCCCGTTCTTAACACGTGATAACAGGCGCGTGCCAGTTTATGCGCCACCGCCTTGATGGCAACAATGCCGTTGCGCTTGGCTTTCTTGCGCTGATAAAATTTTTTGCCGGTTCACAATAGCGCACCGCAAAGTTGGCCGCTTCAACACGGTCAATCTGGCTTTGTAAAGCATGCATGACGGCCAGGTTGGTTTGCAACCCAAGTACCAACCACAGTTGTATGCAGATTCAGCTGGCTCAGATCGGCTTCGGTCAGTTGCTTGATCGTGTTGCTGTTCGCGCGGGCACCCGTATAACGCTGCATCGCCGATTCAATTGTAATGATCTGCGTACTGCGCTGCTGCACCAGTTGCATGCGTTTTCTCGCCAGATCACGCATCGCACGTCTGTCCTTGGGCATGATGTACCCTTCCGGCAAGAGTCCCAACCGCAGCAAGTGTGCGAGATGTTTGGCGTCCGATTCATCGCCGCGGTGTTTCATCCCGTCGTATTGCTTTACCGCAACAGTATTGACCAGATGCACCGAATAACCCTGCTCCTGCAGGCCATCAATCAGCCAGTACCAGTTGAAGGTAGACTCAACCGCAATGCCGGATAATTCTTTCCCAAAAGGTGCAATGGCTTCAAGAATCTCGGCCAACCGGCTGGCATGACGTCTGCTGTACACAACCCGGTCTGCCTCGTCAGTAATCACAATAAAACTGTTGTTCGAATGCAAGTCTATACCGCAAAATAACATCTCGTCCTCCGTCGATAAAGTTGGTTCGAACCTTAACTTTATCCCTTCCGGCTACCGCCGGGGCGGGGGACGGCTAGATGATTATCAATTTTTACACCTAATTCATTGCAAACCTGCTTTACAATAGTTCGTATCCTTTCACGAATTTTCCCTCGCAGTACTTTATACCGATATTTGGGTGTCCAAACAATATGATAGCGATGATGAAAAATTGTGTGACAACCTGTTGTATAGCTCATAATCTATCCTTTTTAAAATGAGGGTTTCACCCCTCACCAAAAATGAGACACTAATTCTCGATTACATACGCAAGCACGGCCGCATTTCATCCCGCAGCCTTGCAGCACGGAAACTTGACTTTGATAAACTACTGGATTTAGGTTTAATTGAAAGTAAAGGAACCGGGCGCGGCATTTATTATGTGCCTATACGATCAGTCATGAATGGTCAATGCGATAGATAAAATCATATGGCTTTAGATTTCGAAGATGGAGATTGGCGGCAAAGTAGGTTTAATAATTTTTTTGGGGCAATATTGCTGAAACAGCATTGTCATTTAAAGAACGAAGCTGTTTGACAAACAAAAGCCACTCCACCCTGATTCAGGCAGCAAAAACCTTCGGTTGATCGATAAGGAAAAAGACGAAAAGGTCAAGGAAGTGAGTTAGATAGCGTCGTCACAAGTTATAAATTACTGTATAATTATGCTGTAAGTGATTATTATACATGGTAATAGTATGTCAGAAGCTTATCGTAGACATGATCTTTCAGATCATGTGTGGTCGTTACTGGAACCCCATTTGCCAGGACGATCAGGCAAGTGGGGAGGTGTTGCAAAAGATAATCGCCAGTTTATCAACGCGGTGTTCTGGATTTTGCGCACAGGCGCACCCTGGCGGGATTTGCCGCCGGATTACGGCGACTGGAAGAACACACATCGACGATTTTGCCGATGGCGGGACAAAGGGGTTTGGGAGAAATTACTGGAATTACTGGTCAATGACCCGGACTACGAATGGCTAATGATTGATGCCAGTCATATTAAAGTACACCCGCATGCATCTGGTGCGAAAGGCGGAAACCAAGCGATGAATCGTACAAAAGGGGGCTCAACACGAAATTACACCTGGCCGTGGATGCGCATGGTATGCCGGTCCGAATGTTTATTACAGACGGTACCACAGCGGATTGCACACAAGCTGCTGAATTAATCAGAGGCATCAATGCCGACTACCTGCTGGCTGATCGGGCTTATGATACCAATGAGATAGTTGAACACTGCAAGGCTAAACAAATAGAACCCGTGATTCCATCGAAGAAAAATCGTATTCGTGGTTATTCGGAAACAAGCTTTAATCTGCGGATGACGCGTGAAGAAATCGGTAGCTATCTGGGGTTGAAGCTGGAAACGGTAAGCCGTGCCTTTTCAAAATTACAGCATGAATCTGTTATTTCTGTAAATAACAAGCATATACAGATCCATGATCTCGAACGCTTGAAACTAAAAATGGGTAATTCCACCTGCGCCACTTAGAGTGTCCGATGTCAGATTGGCGATCTTCCCTTAAAGCCCGCATTCTTTATAATTCATCGCTTGTGTCAGCTTGAGTGCTGGACTGAAAATGCTATAATGCACGAATGGCAGATGATTGCACTACTGTATTCAAATCAAAAGTGATTTGAATACAGTAGTGTTGGTATCTGTCTTTAAATTATTTTATTTCACACATTCACCTGATATAAAAGGGTGCTTTTTGGCTTTGCCTGAAAAGGAAAGCTGATAAGTCACTTGGTGAATGGCGGTTCAACCCTTAAAGGAGAATTTATGTCAGTTACAATGCGGCAAATGCTGGAAGCCGGCGTTCATTTTGGCCACCAAACACGCTTCTGGAATCCTAGGATGGCTCCCTACATCTTCGGCCATCGAAATAAAATTCACATTATCAATTTGGAACGCACCTTGGAAAAATACGAGGAGGCGATGAGTTATGTGCGTCAGTTATCAGCAAACAAAGGCATTATCTTATTTGTAGGGACCAAGCGTCAGGCGCGCGATATCATACGTGAAGAAGCGATACGGTGTGGTTCGCCGTATGTTGATCAACGTTGGCTGGGTGGCATGCTGACCAATTTCAAAACCATCAAGCAATCGATTAAGCGTTTGCATGATATGGAAGCGATGGTGCAAGAAGGCATGTTGGAGAAAATGATCAAGAAAGAGGCGCTCGATATGCAGCGCGAACTCGATAAATTGAATGCTAGCCTGGGTGGTATCAAGGAAATGAAAGGCCTGCCTGATGCGCTGTTTATCGTTGATGTGGGTTACCAAAAAGGCGCTGTTACTGAGGCAAAAAAACTGGGTATACCCGTCATTGGTGTGGTTGATACGAATCACAATCCTGAAGGATTGCACTACATCATTCCGGGTAATGATGATTCCAGTCGTGCCATTCGGCTGTATGCGCGCGGTGTGGCCGATGCGGTTCTGGAAGGGCGTAATCAGGCGCTTCAGGAAATCGTCCAAATGAGCGCCGAAGACTCATATGAATAATTAGAATTTGTTAAAACTGTATCTGGAGTAAAAAGAATATGTCGGCGATTTCCGCAAGCATGGTAAAGGAATTACGCGAATTGACAGGGCTTGGCATGATGGAATGTAAAAAAGCCCTGACAGAAACTAACGGTGATATGAAAGCGGCAGAAGATCTGCTCAGAATTAAAAGCGGCGCCAAAGCAAGTAAAGCAGCTGGCCGCATCGCGGCGGAAGGGGTTGTAGGCGCTTTTATTGCTGCCGACGGCCAATCGGGTTCTCTGGTGGAAGTTAACTGCGAAACCGATTTCGTTGCCAAAAATGAGGATTTCATTAAATTCGCCAACGATCTGGCCGAATTGGTTGCGGCAATAAAAGTGAGCGATGTGCAGGTTCTCAGTGAAACAGCTTTGCCTGACGGCGAGGCGGTCGAGTCGGCGCGAAAAGCGCTGGTAATGAAACTCGGTGAAAATATCAGTATCCGCCGCTGTATATCTCACGAAACAAACGGGCAGTTGGCTTCCTATTTACATGGAACCAAAATTGGCGTCATGGTGGATTACCAAGGCGGTGATGAAACTTTGGGCAAAGATTTGGCGATGCATATTGCCGCCAGTAAGCCGATGTGTGTTTCCAAGGATCAAGTATCTCCGGAAGTGTTGGCGCACGAACGTGAGATTTTTGCAGCGCAAGCTGCCGAGAGCGGCAAGCCTGAGAATATTATAGAAAAAATGGTCGATGGGCGTATCGCAAAGTACTTGGCAGAAATTACTTTGCTGGGCCAACCATTTGTCAAGGATCCTGACCAGACTGTAGAAAAATTGTTGGCAAAGAAAACGGCCTCTGTAAATGGATTTTCTCTATTTGTGGTTGGTGAAGGTATCGAAAAGAAAACAGAAAATTTTGCGGAAGAAGTAAAAGCACAGATGGGCCAAACCAGATAGATATGATTATCGCCTCATTTTTTGAATAATACATTCTCATGTCAACACAATACCGGCGCATTTTGCTTAAGCTATCAGGAGAGGCGCTTATGGGGGATGATAGCTACGGCATTAATCAAACTGTAATAGGCCGGATTGTTTCAGAGATAGCAGAAATCAATGAACTGGGTGTCGAAATCGCTATTGTGGTTGGTGGTGGCAACATCTTTCGCGGCATGAAGACAGCTAACGATGGTTTGGAACGTGTGACAGCAGATTATATGGGAATGCTGGCTACCGTTATGAATGCACTTGCATTGCAGGATGCAATGAAACAAGCAGGTCTTATTCCCAGAATACAATCGGCTTTGCGTATTGACCAAGTTGTTGAGCCTTATATACGCGGTAAAGCGATACGGTATTTAAAAGAAGGATGGGTGGTTATTTTTGCTGCCGGAACAGGAAATCCTTTTTTTACTACCGATACAGCAGCAGCGTTACGAGGCATGGAAATGGATGTCGACATTATGCTCAAAGCAACCAAAGTCGATGGCATATATTCCAGTGATCCTAAAATTAATCCGCAGGCAACACGTTTTCGCAAAATATCATTCGATGAGGCAATTGATAAAAATCTGCAAGTTATGGATGCAACGGCACTGACATTATGCAGAGATCAAAAATTGCCACTCAATGTGTTCAGTATTTTCAAGCCAGGTGCGCTCCGGCGCATCATTGTCGGGGAAGAAGAAGGAACCTTTGTCATGGTCTAGCCTTGATGCCGGCTATTATGTTCATTCGTTATCAATTACTGCGGGTGCGCAGTTTATGGAAAAATGATTATGATTGCAGATGTAAAAAAAACTGCTGAACAGAAAATGCAGAAAAGCCTGGAAGCGTTAAAAGTCGATCTGAGTAAGGTCAGAAGCGGACGCGCGCATACGGGGCTTCTTGATCATGTAATGGTCGATTACTACGGTGCACCGACACCCATCAATCAAGTGGCCAATGTCAATCTGATTGATGCGCGAACAATTGGCGTGGTCCCATGGGAAAAAAAGATGGCCAGTGCTGTTGAGAAAGCGATCCGGGAATCTGATCTTGGGCTGAATCCCATGTCGGTAGGCGAAACCATTCGTGTTCCCATGCCGCCATTAACCGAGGAACGCCGGAAGGAATTAACAAAAGTGGTCAAGCATGAAGCGGAAAACGTTCGTGTTGCCATGCGTAATATCCGCCGAGATGCCAATTCCCAGTTAAAAGAATTATTGAAGTCCAAAGAAATTTCAGAGGATGATGAACGCCGTGGCCAGGAAGAAGTGCAAAAAATAACAGATCGTTATATAGCCGAGATTGAAAAGGTTCTACAAGCAAAAGAAGACGAATTGATGGCTATTTAATATGTCTCAAGGTACAAGCTCCACGCGAGAAATACCTGAAACCGGGTCAATACCGAAGCATATAGCCATTATTATGGATGGTAATGGTCGTTGGGCGAGAAAGCGTTATCTGCCTCGGATGGCTGGTCATAAACAAGGCGTTGAAACTGTACGTAATGTCATCAAATCCTGCTCTGATCACGGTGTCGAATATCTGACGCTCTTTGCTTTCAGCAGTGAAAACTGGCGGCGTCCGGCTGATGAGGTTTCCTTTCTAATGCAGCTCTTTGCCGGCGCTCTCGAACAGGAGATATCCAAATTACATGAAAACGGTATTCGTTTCAAAGTGATTGGCGATATTTCCAGATTCGAATCCAAAATTGTTCAGTTTATTAAAAAAGGCGAACAACTCACAGCTAACAATTCCAGGCTGACACTGACGATTGCGGCAAACTATGGCGGACGTTGGGATATCATGCAGGCCATGCGCCGGTTGATGGAAAAATCAACTGAATTGCCGACTCACCTCAATGAAGAAAATCTTGCACAGTACCTGTCTATGTACTACGCACCAGAGCCTGATTTATTTATACGTACGGGCGGAGAGTGTCGCATCAGTAATTTTTTATTATGGCAGCTTGCTTATACGGAATTATATTTTACCGATACGCTTTGGCCGGATTTCGATGAAAACGAGTTCGATCTTGCCATCCAGTCATATCAACAACGGGAGCGGCGTTTTGGCCAAACCAGCGAACAAGTTCAACAATAGATGGCAGAATGCAATAAGTTTGTGCAATATGCGTCAGTTGGCTGTAGTCAATTTTTATAATTGTTGCCTTGGTATGTTTCGACAGTACAGAAGGAAATTATGCTGAAAGCCCGTATCCTGACCGCACTTATCGTATTACCGCTGTTTTTATCCGCGCTGATTTATCTGCAAGATATCTTTTGGGCGACCTTGATACTAATTCTGACGGTTATCGGTGCGCGGGAATGGTGTTATTTGGCCCGTTTCTCAGTCAGAAATACCGTTATTTTCATGGTACTGACAACCTTATTGGGCGGCGAGTTGCTGTTTCTGCTTAGTGAAGCGGTTGAAGCCAGTCCCTATGCACCGACTGCAATCTGGATTTATGCATTGTCGACGCTTTTCTGGACAGGCTACGTACCTTGGACGCTAAAAAAAACAGCAATCACTAACAATACCGTAATATTGATGGTGATCGGCTGGCTGGTGTTGTTGCCTACTGCGCTTGCACTCTATCAGTTGCGTGCTATTGATCCCCTGCTGTTGCTGGGCTTTATGGGAACCATATGGGTCTCCGATACCGCCGCCTATTTTACAGGCCGGGCTTTCGGCAAACATAGGCTTGCCTATCATATCAGCCCGGGAAAGACCTGGGAGGGCGTGGCCGGCGCGATGTTTGCAGTGATGATTTACGGATTTGTCTGGCTATATGTATTTGCCGAAGGTGCGTATCTGCTGTCTCTGGTACCGTTGCTGATTGTTCTGGCCATATTGGGCATCATTGGCGACTTATTCGAATCACTGGTCAAGCGTCAGGCAGGCGTGAAGGATAGCGGTAAAATTCTGCCAGGGCATGGCGGCATCCTGGACCGAATAGATGCGTTGACACCATCTTTGCCTTTCGCCATTCTGGCAATATTGCTTTTTAACACTTTTCAATCATGAATAAAATTCGCCATTTGACGATTTTGGGTTCTACGGGCAGCATCGGCGAGAGTACCCTCGATGTTGTTAGCCGTCACCCTGATCGGTTCAAGGTTATCGCGCTCACAGCAAATAACAACACAGAAAAAATGCTGGTGCAGTGCAGGCAATTTCGCCCGCGTTTTGCCGTAATGCTGGATGCCGATCAAGCCGACCGCCTGGCGCAGGCTATTAATCAAAATGATCTAGATACGACAGTATTGTCTGGCGTGGAGTCGCTGGAAAAAGTTGCCTCAATGCCTGACGTGGATGTGGTCATGGCGGCGATCGTCGGTGCTGCCGGTATACGCCCGACGTTTGCTGCGGCACAGGCTGGCAAGCTGGTATTGCTGGCAAATAAAGAAACGCTGGTTATGGCGGGACGAATATTTATGGATATGGTCAGGCATCATGGCGCAAAGTTGTTGCCTATTGATAGCGAACACAACGCAATCCATCAGTCGCTTCCGTATGATTTTGACGGGAATCTGCCGGGTAAAGGTATCCGACGCATACTACTGACTGCCTCGGGAGGGCCTTTCCGCAACGCGTCTTTGGATTCGTTGGCACATGTGACACCGGAACAGGCATGCGCCCATCCAAACTGGGATATGGGACGTAAGATTTCTGTAGACTCGGCAACCATGATGAACAAAGGGCTTGAGGTCATCGAAGCACATTGGCTTTTCAATGCGGCTTCCGAGAACATACAGGTTGTCATTCATCCGCAAAGCGTGATTCATTCAATGGTCGAATACATTGATGGTTCTGTACTGGCGCAACTTGGAAACCCGGATATGCGTACGCCGATCGCGCATGCGATGGGTTATCCGGAAAGAATCGAAAGCGGTGTGTATTCGTTAAATATGTTCGAAGTCGCCCACCTGGATTTTGAAAAACCGGATTTTGAACGATTCCCTTGCCTAAGACTGGCTTATCGGGCATTGGAAATGGGTGATAACATGCCCGCTGTGCTTAATGCGGCTAATGAGATTGCGGTCGAATCATTCCTTGCAGGAAAAATGCCTTTTACCGCGATCCCGGCCATGATTGAGCATGTCATGACCACATCGGAACAGGAAGCAATGTATTCGCTCGACGATGTTCTCAAGGTCGACAACGCTGCTCGGGAAGCAGCGCGTGACTGGCTCAGCACATTCAGGCAGACTGCTTAATTTTCATGTTGTGTTAATTTTTCTAATGATAATATAGCGTTTCTTATAAATGGCGGTGCATGAAAGAAAATCGCGAATAGCGTGCAGAAAAATTCACAGGATAACGAAAACAAAACACCCGGATCTTACTTGATTAAAACAATGGAATCTCACTAGCGATTTTACATACAGAGCTGACATGTCAATATTTTTCACAATCATATCATTTATCGTAGCCCTGGGAATCCTGATAACCTTCCATGAATTTGGCCATTATCTTGTAGCGCGCTGGAATGGCGTTAAAGTATTGCGGTTTTCCGTTGGCTTTGGTCAACCCGTTTTTCGCAGACGTTTAGGAAAAGATCAAACCGAATGGGTTGTGGCGGCTATTCCGTTGGGCGGTTATGTCAAGATGCTCGATGAGAATGAAGGCAAGGTAGATAAGGAAGACCTGCCACGCGCATTCAACCGTCAACCGGTAGGACGCCGCTTTGCAATTGTTGCCGCTGGGCCATTGGCTAATTTTTTGCTGGCAATCGTAATGTACTGGCTCATGTTTGTTTTAGGCGTTGAGGGGATTAAGCCCACGCTTGGGCCGGTAGTACCCGATACGCCTGTTGCCAGAGCTAATTTTGAACAGGGTGAAACCATTGTCCGTATTGAAAATGAACTGACTGAAAGCTGGCAGGATGCGCGCTGGACCTTGCTGCGTTATGCAGTTGAACGCTCCAGTGCCGTAACCGTAGAGACGGTTAACCAGAACGGTAAAATCAATTGGCGTCAGCTTGATTTAAGCGGAATTCATCCGGACGAGTTGGAAGGCAACGTACTTGGCATCATCGGGTTCAGTGTTTATCAACCCGAAATCAAGCCAGTAATTGCGGAAGTCATGTCTGGTGGCGCAGGCGAACGCGCAGGGCTGCGGGCGGGCGATGAAATTCTGGCCGTTGATGACCGTGACGTTTACAGCTGGATCGAGTTTGTGCCTGAGGTACAAAAAAATCCTGGCCGCGCTTTGGTGCTCGATGTGTTGCGCAATGATCATATCATCACCCTGACTGTGACACCGGATTCGGTTGTCGAGAATGGAAAAGCGGTGGGTCGCATTGGCATTATGCCGCTAGTTGATCAATCGTTGTTTGAGGAGATGCGCGTTACAGTGACATATCCTGCTGGTGAAGCGGTTATGATTGCAATGAATAAAACCTGGGAAACCACCGTGTTGACATTGAGCATGCTTTCTAAAATGATCACCGGCGACGTTTCCTGGAAAAACGTAAGCGGACCAATTTCCATCGCCGATTATGCCGGGCAATCCGCGCAGATGGGACTGGCTTCCTATCTCGCATTTCTGGCTTTGATCAGCGTCAGCCTGGGTGTTCTAAATCTGCTGCCGATCCCGATTCTGGACGGCGGACACCTCATGTATTATGTCATTGAAATGATCAAAGGTTCTCCCGTCTCTGAAAAGACCATGATTATCGGGCAGAAAGTGGGTTTGTTAATGCTTTTTACACTGATGACATTCGCAATCTATAACGATATTCACCGATTAGCTACTGGTTAGATAATGAACTACAAGTATCTAATCGCGCTTTTCATTTTGTTATGCGCAGTAGCGGCATGGGCCGGCGAACCGTTTGTCGTTCAGGATATCCGGGTTGAAGGTATACAGCGTACCGAGGCCGGAACGGTTTTCAGCTATCTGCCTGTCAAGGTCGGCGATATCATCGATGAGGCCAAGGCGACCGACGCAGTCAAAGCATTGTACGCGACAGGATTCTTTAAGGATGTCCAGTTAAAGATGGAAGGCGGTGTGCTGATTGTACAAGTTGAAGAGCGGCCGGCCATTGCGCAGATCAATATCAATGGCGCCAAGGCATTTGAGAAAGACAAACTCAAAGAAGGGCTGAAGCAGGCTGGGTTGTCTGAATCGCGAATCTTCAGCCGTTCATTGTTGGACCGTGCCGAACAGGAATTGAAACGGCAGTATCTCAGCACCGGGAAATATGCGGTTAAAATCACCACCACTACAACGCCGCTGGATCGAAACCGCGTCAGTATTAATTTCGATATCGTCGAGGGACGCACGGCTCGCATCAAGAAAATCAATTTTGTCGGTAACGAAGCGTTTAATGATAAAACGCTTCGTGGTCTGTTTGTATTGACGACGCCTAATTTGCTCACCTGGTTTACTAAAAACGACCAATATTCCAAGCAGAAATTGTCTGCAGATCTGGAGTCGCTGCGCTCATATTATCTCGACCGAGGTTACCTGGAATTTAGTATTGATTCTACCCAGGTTTCGATTACGCCGGATATGAGGGATATTTATATCACTGTCAATGTGACGGAAGGCGAGCAGTATACCGTTTCTGACATCAAGTTGGCGGGTGACTTGATTGTGCCCGAGGAAGAACTGAAAAAATTAATATTGCTGCAACCCGGCGATGTGTTTGCACGCGAAAAATTGACCGAGTCGGTGAAGTTAATTTCCGATCGTCTTGGAGACGACGGCTATGCGTTTGCAAATGTGAATGCGGCACCCGAGCTGGATCATGAAAACAGGCAGGCGGGATTTACATTTTTTGTCGATCCGGGTCGGAAGGTTTATATACGCCGGATCAATATCACCGGTAACGACCGTACCAAAGACGAAGTGATACGCCGCGAATTCCGCCAGATGGAAGGCGCATGGCATTCCACCTCGAGAATCAATCTGTCCAGGCAGCGTGTTGACCGGTTATTGTTTTTTAACAGCGTCAATGTGGAAACGCCGCCCGTTCCCGATGCACCTGACCAGATTGACGTCAATGTCCATGTCGAAGAGAGGCCGACCGGTGCAATCATGTTTGGCGCGGGTTTTTCAGACCGTGAAGGTCTGATTCTTAACGGCTCAGTCTCGCAAAACAATATTTTCGGCACAGGCAATCATTTTAGTTTTCAGGTGAATACCGGACGTATTAACCGGGTGTTTGCCATGTCATTTAACAACCCCTACTTTACCGTCGATGGTATTAGTCTGGGTTTCGATGTATTCAGACGGAACTTGAATACATCGCGCTTATCCAGGGTGAACGCATTCAGGACAACAACTTCGGGTGCAATTCTGCGTTTCGGTCTACCCATTGCTGAAAATGATATTGTGTCGTTTGGTGTGGGTGCGGAACAGACCAAGATCGGTATTTTCGAGGACAGTCTTCCGCGAACAAAGAGATTTGTCGAAGAATTCGGAAAAACCACAAATAATTTGCCGTTCACCGTGAGCTGGGCGCGCGACCGGCGTAACAGTGCCATTTACCCGACTTCAGGTACAACGCACCGGTTGTTTGGCGAAGTCAGTATTCCCGGTGTCGATTTGAATTACTATAAGGTCAGCTACAATCAGAAAACCTATTTCCCACTGACCAATACATTTACGTTACTTCTTAACACGGAATTCGGTGTCGGTAACGGTTATGCAGGTAAACCGCTGCCGTTCTTTAAAAACTTTTTTGCCGGTGGTAACAATTCGGTGCGGGGTTATGACCTGAATTCGCTGGGTCCCCGGGAGCCGGTTCCAAACTCGAATAGAACATTTGCATTGGGTGCCAGCAAACGCGTGGTTGCCAATCTGGAACTATTGTTTCCGATGCCGTTTATGAAAGACGATCGGTCTGTCCGCCTGGGTGCCTTTATCGATGGCGGTGCAGTGTTTGATAGTTTTAAGCATAGAACCGTAATATTGGAAGGTGTCCCTGTAGATCAAGGGCTTCCCGATCTGATACGCTTTTCTGCCGGAATCTCAGTAACCTGGGTATCGCCCATGGGGCCATTGACGGTCAGTCTCGCTAAGCCGCTCAATGACAAACCGGAGGATAATTTGCAGATGTTTCAGTTTATTTTCGGACAGCAGTTTTAACCCGGTTCAGAACTGTGCAAGAGAGACTATTGATTATTAAGCTTCTGTGCTCGAGACTGCGTTACCTCCTTTTCCTGGTAGCAGGCATATTACCGCTGTACGCGCTGTCTGTTTATGCAGAGGGTATAAAAATAGGCGTTGTGAACACTGAGAAAATTTTGCGTGAATCGACCCCGGCACTGGATGCGCAGCAAAGAATTGACCGGGAATTCATTCCGCGCGACGCTGAAATCAAGGAAATGGCGCAGCAAGCTAAAGAACTGCAGGAAAAACTGGAAAAAAAAGGTGCGGCCATGAATGAAACTGACAGGCGCGAATTGGAACGCGAACTGGCCAACTTGAGCCGGAACTACCAGCGCGCGCAGCGCCAGATGCGCGAGGATTTAACCGTGCGTCAAAATGAAGAATACGGCGTTATCCTGGAATTAACCGATAAAGCCATTCACTTTATTGCGGAGAAAGAAAATTACGACCTCATTCTGCAGCTGCAGGACTCTGTCTATCGTAGCCAGCGTATCGATATTACCGATCAGGTAATCGATGTGCTGAATACTGAAAAGAGAGACAACGCGACTCTGCCATAATCCGGTTACAAAGCAGGATGCCGTCCGGTTATACTGTCCGCAACGAATAAATGCTATGAATCAATAAGGAAAAGCAAATGAATACCATGGACATCCATGAAATCCTTAAATTTTTGCCGCACCGTTATCCACTGTTGCTAGTGGATAAAGTGTTGTCGATTGAGCCTGGAAAAAATATTGTCGCGGTTAAAAGCGTTTCGATCAACGAACCGTTTTTCCAGGGACACTTTCCGCATCACCCGGTAATGCCCGGTGTGTTAATCGTGGAAGCGCTGGCGCAGGCGGCAGCACTGCTGACGCTCAAAACCAGTGGCGAAACCAGCAAAGAGGATACGGTGTATTATTTTGTCGGCATTGATAACGTCCGCTTCAAAAAGCCGGTGATGCCAGGAGACCAGCTTGTTCTCAAAGTTTCCATTGATCGTGAGATAAAAGGCTTGTGGAAATATTCCGCCCGTGCCGAGGTCGATGATCAACTGGTAACGGAAGCCAAACTGATGTGTACCGCCAGAAGCGTATAAGCATCGCCATTGACCGGAGGCCGACTGTTGCAAAAAATTGCAACCGTATCCCGACCAACACCGAGGCTGATTGGCGGTGTCGATGAAGCCGGCCGAGGCCCGTTGGCAGGTCCTGTAGTAGCGGCGTGTGTGGTGCTGGGCGCACAATATGATTTGCCTGGTCTGGCAGACTCGAAACAATTGAGTGAAAAGAAACGCAACAACCTGGCGGCTGCAATCAAACAGCATGCCCGAGCTTGGTCGGTAGCATCGGCAACGGTGGCGGAAATTGATCGGCTAAATATTCTGCAGGCAACGTTGCTGGCCATGCAAAGGGCGGTCGCGCAACTGCCGCTGACGCCCGATCTTGTCATGATCGACGGCACGCATAGCCCGAAACTTGAAATTCCGGTACGAACCGTGATCAAAGGCGACAGCCGGGTTGCCGAAATCTCCGCCGCTTCCATTCTGGCAAAAACCGCACGTGATGCCGATATGATGGCGCTGCATCAACGCTACCCCGAATACGGATTTGACCGACACAAAGGTTATCCGACCAAACGGCATATTGCCGCTTTACAAATGTATGGTATAACAGATATACACCGGCGAAGTTTCGCACCTGTTCGAACCATCGCAAAATCAATCGTTAATCGCTGAATTATTCGTGAAGGAATCAACATGGAAACCCTGAAAGTTCTGCATATACTGGGTGTTGTTATTTGGGTGGGCGGCATGTTCTTTGCCTATATGGTATTGCGGCCGGTTGTCAACCAACTGCTGCCGTCACCACCGCAGATGTTGAAGTTCTGGCAAACGGTTTTTGCCAGTTTTTTCCACTGGGTATGGCTGTCGATTACGGTGATTCTTGCAAGCGGCCTGCATATGATTGCTCAAATGGGCGGATTTAAAGCCTTGCCGTTCAATGTTTATCTGATGTTTGCGATCGGGTCTATGATGATACTGATCTTTCTCTATGTGTATTTTACCGCTTACCGGAAACTGAAACGCTATGTGGCGGCTGAAGAATGGGAATCGGCGGGTATTGCGCTGGTGCAGATACGCGTTCTGGTTGGTTTAAATCTGATTCTGGGATTTGTAACCATTGCTATTGCCATTCTGGATGCGTAGGGAAGATTACTAAATATGAAAAAAGGAGGTTGAACCAATATGCGCATAGATAAAGATACCGTGGTATCGCTTCAGTACGAACTGTCCGACTCGTCCGGCAATCTGATTGAAAAAACGGAGGATCCGATCAGCTATTTGCACGGTGGGTATGACGGCATTTTTCCCATGGTTGAAGAGGCGTTGCATGAAAAAGAGATCGGTTACAGTTGTACCGTTTCAATGGAGCCGGAACATACATTCGGCGACTACGACAGCAGCCTGGTCCGGTTGGAGCCGCGCAGCGCTTTTCCCGAGAATGTCGAAGTCGGCATGCGTTTTGAAGGAGCTGCCGAAGGTTCGGACGATTACCTGATTTATACCGTGACCGATATCGCGGAAGACAAAGTGGTCGTCGATGGAAATCATCCGTTGGCCGGCATGAAACTGAATTTTGCCTGCACCGTGATCGATGTGCGTCCGGCAACGGCGGAAGAGATCTCGCATCAGCACGTGCATGGACCGCATGACCATATGCACTAACTGGCGGTTTCCATCGAATGTTTTACTGATTGGATTGTTCGTCCAGCATCTGTTTGATTTTATAGAGCTGCTCGAGCGCTTGTCGCGGCGTTAGTTCATCGGGGAAAATGGTGTGCAGCATGGCGATCAACGGATTTTCCTGTTGGATTGATTCGATACCCGTTTCCTCCTCGCCAAAATCCAGATCGAGTTGCGGCGATTTGTCGGTACTGTGTTTTTCCAGTTCCGCCAGATGTTTTCTGGCCATGCGTATT
Source organism: Burkholderiales bacterium (assembly GCA_024235755.1). GTDB lineage: Bacteria > Pseudomonadota > Gammaproteobacteria > Burkholderiales > Nitrosomonadaceae > Nitrosomonas. The sequence continues at coordinate 52,210 of JACKLV010000013.1, forward strand.
GCCTGACCGGGAATGCCCGCCAGCGCGGCAACCTGCAAGCCGTAACTTTGGCTCGCCGGTCCTGCGGTGACTTTGTGTAAAAAAACGATGCGGTGTTTATGCTCCACAGCTTCCAGGTGAACATTACGGATTTGCCTGAATTCTTCGGCCAGCCGTGTCAGTTCGAAATAATGCGTGGCAAACAGCGTGCAGCTTTTATTTTTGATCAGCAGATAGCGCGCAATGGCCAACGCGAGCGCAAGCCCGTCGAATGTCGATGTGCCGCGCCCGACCTCGTCCATCAACACCAGGCTTTGCGCCGTGGCGTTGTGTAGAATATTGGCGGTCTCGGTCATTTCCACCATAAAAGTCGAACGTCCGCCCGCAAGATCGTCCGATGCGCCGATACGGGTAAAAATCTGGTCGAGCAGGCCGATTTGCACTTTTTCCGCCGGAACAAAACTGCCGCAGTGCGCCAGCAGGGCGATTAGCGCAACCTGGCGCATGTAAGTCGATTTCCCCCCCATGTTGGGGCCGGTGATAATCAGCATCTGATGGTTGTCCTGATGTTGCTGGCCCAGTTGTACATCGTTCGGAATATAGTTGTCCACCTGACACTCCACCACAGGGTGGCGTCCCGCTTCGATATCGATCGTCGTGTCCTGCGTGAACACCGGAACAGTGTAGCCGAGCGTCTGCGCGCGTTCCGCGAAAGCACACAGAACATCGACCGTGGCCACACTGGCGGCGGTTTGCTGCAATACGGCCACTGATTCAGACAGCGTGTCCAGCAGTGCATCATACAGGCATTTTTCGCGCGCGAGCGCGCGGTCCTGCGCTGCCAACGCCTTGTCCTCGAATGTTTTGAGCTCAGGCGTAATGTAACGTTCCGCGCTTTTGAGCGTCTGCCTGCGGCGGTAATCGTCCGGCACCTTGTCGGTATGCGCATGCGTGACCTCGATGTAGAAACCATGCACGCGGTTATATTCCACCTTGAGATTCGGAATGCCGGTGCGCTCCTTTTCGCGCGTTTCCAGTTGCAGCAGAAATTCGCCGCAGTTGTGCTGCAGGGCGCGCAATTCGTCGAGTTCGGCATCGTAGCCGTCGGCAATTACGTTGCCTTCGCGCAGCACAGCGCCGGGTTCCGGGCGAATCGCCCGTTCCAACAGACCGGCCAGCGCCGGGTCGGGTTGCAAGCTCAGCATCAACTGTGCAATGTTGTCCGCACTGCACGCGGCAAGCGCTTTTACCACTTCGGGCAGCAGTTTCAGGCTGTCGCGCAGACCGGATAAGTCCCTCGGCCGCGCCGTGCGCAGCGCGATACGCGCCGTGATGCGTTCGATATCGACCACATGCCGCAGGCAATCGCGCGCCGCCGGATACGCATTGTGCGCAATCAGGTCAGCCACGCTGTCCTGCCGCCGCTGAATTTCGGACAGATCGCGCAGCGGATGATGCAGCCAGAATTGCAGCAGTCGGCTGCCCATGCTGGTGGCGCAGGTATCGAGCAGCGACAGCAGCGTCGGCGCGCGTTCGCCGCGAATGGTTTCGGAGATTTCCAGATTGCGGCGGGTGGCCGCATCCAGGCGCACATATACGCTGTCACGCACTGCCTGCAGCGATGTCACATGCAGCGCGGCGCTGCCCTGCGTCAGGCGGGCGTATTCGAGCAGGGCATTGGCGGCGCACAGCGCCGTGGTCAAATCCGCGCAGCCGAAGCCAGACAGATCGTGCGCATCAAAATGCTGCGTCAGACTGCGTATTGCACTGTCGAGATCGAACTGCCACGGAGGCAGTAGTTTCAAGGTCCAGCGGCCGCTCAAATCCTGAACCGAGCGCAACGATTCAGGCAGCAAGATTTCGGCCGGCTGCAGCCGCTCCAGCTCACTGACCAGCTGTTCCGGCGTTGATTCCATCACGCGTAACTGGCCTGCCGCCAGATTCAGCCAGGCCAGCCCGAGCGTGGTTTCCTGAATCGTCAGCGCCAGCAGAATGCAATCGCGCTTGTCCTCCATCAAAGCCGCGTCGGTCAACGTGCCTGGGGTGACAATACGCACGACTTCGCGCGCCACCGGTCCCTTGCTTGTTGCCGGATCGCCCACCTGTTCGCAAATCGCGACCGACTCGCCGTGTTTGACGAGCCGAGCCAGATACTGTTCGGCGGCATGATACGGCACCCCCGCCATCTTGATCGGCTCGCCCGCGGACGCGCCGCGCCGGGTCAATGTGATATCCAGCAGAGCGGCGGCTTTCTCGGCATCGTCGTAAAACAGCTCGTAAAAATCGCCCATGCGGTAAAACAGCAGCATATCGGGATACTGCGCCTTGATGCGTAGATACTGCTGCATCATGGGCGTGTGCTGTGATTCTTTTTTCATGCGGATACCGGGGTTATTGAGCGATGAATGGTTTGGATTGGTCCTGTCATGTGACGGGATTTTAGCATTGAATTACAGTACATGAGCTTAGGCTATAATTGTTTTAGCCTGCAGCAATGATACAATACCGGAATCGATGTTATGTAAAGCTTGTGAGCAAACTTCCAGCAGCATTTGTACACAACCAATGTCCAGCATTTTCATTAATTACCGCCGCGACGACAGTTCAGGCTATGCGATTCATCTCTATGACCGGTTAGCAGATTGTTTTGGGCGCGATCATATTTTTATGGATCTCGATCAGATCGCGCCCGGCGATGACTTTCATGACGTGATCAATGAAAAACTGAAATCGGTGCAGGTTGCCGTAGTGCTGATCGGCAAGCGCTGGCTGAACAGTTCCGATGCAAACGGCCAGCGGCGGTTGGATCATTCGGACGATTGGGTTCGGCTTGAGATTGCCGTCCTGCTGGAACGCAACATCCGCGTAATCCCGGTGCTGGTCGGCGGCGCTGTCATGCCCAAATCAACCGAGTTGCCGGAGTGTTTAGCATCGTTGTCACGGCGCAATGCTTATGAAATCAGCGACCAGCGCTATCATGCCGATGTCGGCAAGCTTATCCAGGTTTTGGAAAAAATCATAGGTGCGCAGCCGCAGCCACCGTTTCCGCCTCAGTCGCAAGAAAAAAATCTGCCAAAGATAAGGATTTTACGGATTGCGGCAATCTTCGGGGTAACCGGGCTATTTATCGCGGCAATCATGGTGTCAAGCGGTATTTTATCGACAGCTTCCAGGCAACCAATAGAAGCTGAACCGGAGAAATCAGTAACAGCTCAGCCTGTTAGCGAAGAACCGGAAGAAAAAATCATAGAGCCCGAAATGGTGCGTATTCCAGCCGGCACATTCCTGATGGGTTCGCCTGAAACTGAAGAAGACCGGATTGGTGAAGAAGAAGGCCCGCAACATAAAGTTACGATTGCGTCATTTGAAATGAGTCGTTATGAAATCACTGTCGGACAGTTCTGGCAGTTTGTGCGGGACATGAATTACCGTACAGCAGCGGAGAAAAATGGGGAGGGGTGTTGGGATTGGAATAATGGTAACCCGCAGAAGCAATCTGGACGCAACTGGTACAATCCGGGTTTCGATCAAACCGACGATCATCCGGTGGTCTGTGTATCATGGGCCGATGTACAAGCTTATGTACTCTGGCTATCGCAACAAACCGGCAGGCAGTATCGTTTGCCTTCCGAAGCCGAATGGGAATATGCCGCGCGGGCGGGAATGCAAACCCGTTATTGGTGGGGTGATGACATCGGAAAAAACAAGCGGTCTGTAATGGTTGTGGCAGTCAATGGGATAACAAACAAACTGCACCGGTGAGTTCATTCAAACCGAATCCGTTTGGGCTTTATGACACTGTGGGCAATGTCTGGGAATGGGCGCAGGATTGCTGGCATGGCAACTACGAGGGCGCGCCTGTCGACGGCTCGGCGTGGCTAGAAGCGAATAACGGCGAATGCAACTATCGAGTGGTTCGCGGCGGTTCGTGGAGTAATAGCCCACGGGGCCTTCGTTTGGCTGGTCGTGATGGGATCGACTCCGGTGTTGCGTTTATCAATATCGGTTTTCGCGTTGCCAGGGACTTGTGACTTTGATCTTTAGGAGGGTAGGATGTGCCGTTAGGCGCATCAAATCGCGGACGATGCGCCTCCTTACGTCGGCACATCCTACCGGATTGTTGTTTGTCAACTCGATAATAATAAGAACCGTCTACCCATTGACGGAGAAGATGGATGGTATTTCATTTTTCCACGTTATTACCGCCTGGACGGCGGTAACGGTTCCCCAAAAAACTCCCGCATCAGAAAATTTTCCAATCCTTCCTGATCTCCCGGCCGGGCGGACAGGACGATGACACGGTTGAGGCGGTGCGATTCCCAGTTGAAATCTTCCTGATGGTATTGGCGGATAAGCTGGATCATGCGGCGGATCACAGCGCGCTCGATATCGCCGTCCGTATCTGCCCGGACTTCGATAATTTCACGGCGCGGGTTGCTGACGCCGGTGGTCCAGGCGCGGAACGAAAAACGCGCGTAACTCGAACGTATCTCGAGGATTTGAAAAATCCCGCTGGTGCCGGGCATTTGCAGGTTGCGCCGCACTTTCGCCATGCGGATTTCCTCCGCGGAGGGCTGCGGTTGCGTGTTTTTGTTGCGGGTGTATTCGGGGCCGTCGAAAATGCCGGCCGGCCGGCTCGGAACAGCGGGCTGTTGCGGTTGCGGCCTTCTCTGGTTGATATACTCGGACAAGTCGGTTGGCGCGGGGGTGTCTTGCGGCTGCGCTGTTTCAACTGCCTTTTTTTCCTTTGGCGGTTGCGCTTTGGGCTTTGCAACAGTTTCTGGCCTGACCGTTGGTGCGGGCGGAGTGGCAGGCCGAACGCGCGGTGGTGGAGGCTGGGGCGCGGGTTCTGGCTGTGGCGGGATCTCAGGTTGTTTTTCAACGCCTTTGCTGGGCGGTGGCGCGGATTCCTGTGGCAGTGTTTCTTCCGGCAGTTCCAGAAATTCCGCTTCGATGGCGTCCGGAACTGAGATGGCCACTTCGACTTCAGATTCCGACAGGAAAAACCCGACTGTCCAGATGATCAGCAGCCAGATCAGCGCCGCCAGCGGCAGCGGCCACCACAGGCGAATTTCCCTTGACCGGGCGCTGGTCATTGTCACGGACTGTGCGGGCATTGCGGATTTATTTGTGCTGCACCGCGATCAGAAATTGATGCACGCCTGCTTGGCGCGCACGCAGCATCGCCTGCACCACAATGCCTTGCGGGGCTTCGCTGTCCGCCGATACGATCAGTTTCGGCTGGGCGTCTTTGAGCAGTGGCTTGAGTTTTGCGGCGAGGGTTTCGAGTGTAACGGATTCCTTGTTGATGTAAATCTCGCTGTCCTTGGTCAATGTGAGTGTGATCGGTTTCTCTGCACTGAGTTTTTCGGCCTGTCCTTTGGGCAGGTTGACCTGCAGCGAATCGAGATTTTGCATCGACAGCGAGGCGAGCATGAATGTCGCGAGCAGAAAGAACATGACGTCGATCATGGGTATGATCTGGATATAGCCTTTACGGGGTGCTCTGGTTTTACGCAGTTTCATGAATGTCTTCCTTTTGATCCAGGCGGATATGATCGATCAGGCGCGTGCCGAGGCGTTCCATTTCGTCCATGGTTTGCGACTGCAGCCGCGAGAAATAATTGAACCCGAACAGCGCAATCAATGCGATCGACAGGCCGACGACGGTGGCAATCAGCGCCTCGGCCACGCCGCCCGTCACCGCAGTGGGATTGACGATGCCTTCGCTGCCGATCACCTGAAACGCGCGCATCATGCCAACGACGGTGCCGACAAGCCCCAACAGCGGGGCGGCGGTGACAATCGTTTCCAGCGCCCAGAGCCGGCGCGACAGGGATTCTTCGATCATCTGGGCTTCATCCGCCGCGCGCGATTCGGTCCACCACGACGGCTGGTGCCGGTTTGCGATCACGACTTCGAAAAAGCGCCGGTAGTAGTGCCGCCTGTCCAGCCCGGACAAAAATTTTTCCAGATCCTCCCATTTGAAACCGTAGGTTTCGATCAGATTCAGCAGCTCGTTCGAGAGGCGCGCGAAACGCCAGTAAACAAATGCTTTTTCCAGCATGATCGCCAGCGCGATGACTGCCAGCAAAAACAACGGCACAATGATAATGCCGCCCAGCTTCAGCATGACCCAGGCTTGGTTCAGATATTCCATACATTCACTCCAGATATTGGAAAAACAGCTATAACGTTACGACCCGCGCAGTTTGACATGAATCGCCGTATTCGGGCAGATGCGGATGTTTGAACGTAATTACCGGCACGAATTCCCGGTGCCGGAAAACTCACTATACTGCCATAGACGGCCCAAAATTGTGGCAGGAAAAATTGAAGAAAAGACAGTGGATGGTAGACGCAGGCGGGCTGCATGGTATTGAAAGTGCTAATAAAACATAAGCAGGAAAATGAGTGCGTACAATGCGGTGTTATGGCAACGCCTGTCAGTTAGGCGCGCGGTTATTCCCTGAATTTGATGACGATCCGGCCGTGCGTTACCTGTATATGCTCGACACCTTCGGAAAAGCTTTTCCAGAATCCTGGATCGCTACCGAATTCGTTCACCAGATCGATATTTTTCAGCCCGCCTAACCAGGCATTGGGAATAGGTACGCCCATGATACTGACACCGCTTAAAACAATGACCGGCTTGCCATTTTGGTACGTCATGCCGACACCGGCATTGAGTCGCAGTGTTTTTCCGCCGAGGATCGGAAAATCCTCCTCGAACGGTACCAGCAACTTGGCGCTGACGAGTCCTTCGTCGAGATCGATGGCAAGTTTGCGCGCAAGATCGGTATTTTTCGCCAGCAGCGCGTTCAACTCACGCTCGGTAAAACTGATTTCCCGTGTAGCGCCCGCCTCGGTATAGGCCTCGGGTTTCAGATAGCCGTCTTCATAAAATTCGTCCGGCTGCGGCTGATACGTATCTTCCCGATGATAGTACGGTGATCCGGTTGCATGTGTATAACCCAGCCTGTCCAGCTTGTCCTCAAGCGCTTGTTCTTCTTTTGCGCTGAGTGAGACCGGCGTAAATGCAGTGGTGAATACGTACGTTTTGAGCGCCCAGTAAGTACCTGCGATGGTAATCGCCATGGTGATAAAGACAATGAGCAGTACATGGGTCCAGTTCATAAGCGCCGCTTCGAATAATGACAGAATGCCTGTGTTTTGATCATGATGTATGGTTGAATTTTAACCGATTTTGTGGAGCGATATGGTATAAACTGTTTGTCTATCCGCTATCAATCCGTTCACGGTTACCGCTATGAAAACGTCAAACCGCTATTGCCCCATTGAAGATTACGGCCTGATCGGCAACCTGGAAACGGCAGCACTGGTTTCAAAGCAAGGTTCGATCGATTTTCTGCCGTATGCCCGTTTTGACTCGCCGACCATTTTTGCCGCGCTGCTCGACCGGAACAAGGGTGGCTTTTTTTCCATTGAAATCGAGTGTGACGAGGTGAATCACAAGCAGTTGTATCTGCCCGATACCGCCATTCTGATTACCCGCTATCTGACGAATGTGGGCATTGCGGAATTGACCGATTTCATGCCTGTCAATGAAGAAAACAGCCGGTTCGCGCTGATCAGAAAGCTTAAAATCATTAAAGGCGATCATACGGTGCGGGTCGAGCTGAAACCGCGTTTCGACTATGGTAAGTACGGATTTCATGTCGAAAGAGAAAACAACAGCTTGATCATTCAAAGCAAGGGACCGATTAAACAGGCATTTCGTCTGATATGTTCGGTTGACTTCGAATTGGGAGACGACTGTCTGTCAGCTGAGGTCTGTCTGGAAGCACGGGATGAAATTTACTTTGCGCTGCTATCTGACGATCAACCGTATCCGGATTCCATCGATCATCTTGTAAAATTTGCAGAAAAGAGCTTTGACAATACATTGCATTTCTGGCGGGACTGGGTCAATCAATCGGACTATAACGGCCGCTGGCAGGATATCGTCAGACGATCCGTGATTACGCTGAAACTGCTTACATCTTGCCGTTACGGTTCAACCGTTGCCGCCGCCACACTCGGTTTGCCGGAACATATCGGCGGACAACGCAACTGGGATTACCGCTATACCTGGATTCGCGATGCGGCGTTTACCATGTACAGCTTTTTGCGGCTTGGCTATACCTGTGAAGCGCGCCAGTTTATTCAATGGATACAGCAGCGCAGTCTGGAAATCGATACAGCTGACGAACTCAAGCTCATGTACCGGGTCGACGGTTCGTCCGATCTTGAAGAGGTAGAAATCCCGTATCTTGAAGGATACAGAGGTTCTGCGCCGGTGCGTTCGGGCAACGGCGCGTACGATCAGTTTCAGCTTGATATTTTCGGTGAGTTGATCGATACGATATATTTGTATAACAAGAATGCGGAGCCGATCAGCTACGATTTCTGGCTGAGTCTGACGAAATTCATCGATTTTGTGTGCGAAAACTGGCGGCAAAAAGGGCATGGTATCTGGGAAGTGCGTGACGGGGAAAAGGAATTTCTGATTTCCAAAGTAATGTCATGGGTTGCGCTTGACCGCGGCATACGGATTGCCGAAAACCGTTCGTTTCCGGCGCCGCTTGAGCATTGGCGGGCAGCGCGCAACGATGTATTTAACGATGTTTATTCCAATTTCTGGAATCCGGAGCGCAAGGCCTTTGTACAATACCGCGGCGCCGATACGCTGGATGCATCCGCCTTGCTGATTCCACTGGTGCGCATGATGAGCCCCAATGAACCGCGTTGGATAGCTACCCTGCGGGCTATTGAGAATGAACTGGTCACGGATTCACTGGTTTACCGCTATAATCTTGGTAACGGGGCCAGCGACGGTTTTTCCGACGAGGAAGGGACTTTTTCGATGTGTTCGTTCTGGTATATCGAATGCCTTGCCAAATCGGGGGAAATCGATAAAGCCATTTTGTATTTTGAAAAAATGCTGGGTTATGCAAATCATCTGGGGCTGTATTCCGAGCAAATCAGCCTGAAAGGGGAGCAGCTGGGCAATTTTCCGCAGGCGTTTACCCATCTTGGGCTGATCAGTGCCGCTTACCAGCTGCAATTATTATTGGCGCAGGACAGTCGTTCTTGAATACAGACAACTTCCAACAAATACTGATTGAATGCAACAATCACTGAACAAAAAAATAGTTTTGATTACGGGTGCCGCCACGGGCATCGGCAAAGCCGTTGCCTTGCGTTTCGGACAGGAAGGAAGCCATGTCATTATCAACTACCTTAATCGCAAAGCTGACGCCGAAACCGTGGCCGAAGCTGTCAAGGCGCAAGGCGGCAGTGCTGTGTGCATGCAAGGGGATATCAGCCGCGAAGATGATGTCGTGAAGCTGTTCGCAGCGATTCGGAAGCAGTTCGGACGGCTTGATGTACTGGTCAACAACGCCGGCATGCAGCAGGACAGCAATTTTATCGATATGACGCTGGACGACTGGAATGCGGTGATTAATGTCGATCTGACCGGACATTTTTTATGTGCCCGTGAAGCTGCGCGGCTTTTTATGCAACAGCCTCAGGAGGACAGTGACCGGTCGCCGGGCGCCATGGTATTCATTACCTCAGTGCACCAGAACATTCCCTGGTCGCGGCGTGCCAATTACTGCGCCGCCAAAGCCGGGGCTGCAATGCTGATGAAAACAATCGCCCAGGAACTTGCGCCGCACAAAATACGTGTTAACGCAATCGCACCGGGCGCGGTCAAGACCCCGATCAATATCGAAAATTTTCAGAATCCAGAATCCAAAGAAAAAATCATGCGGAAAATTCCGTATGGCCGTGCGGGTAAAGTTGAGGATATCGCCGCTGCAGTGGCCTGGCTTGCATCGGACGAAGCCGAATACATTACCGGTGAAACCATTTTTGTCGACGGCGGCATGGAGCTTTTCGCCGATTTCGCGCATGGTGGCTAGGCGGTTTCCTGCAAACCGCCCAGTGCGTCAGTGCACGTTAGGACAATCGAACAACGCGGATTTGATACGCACCTCTGCCAAAAGCCGAGAAATGCCGTACTGCCGCAAAATAGCCTCCGGGGTTCAATTCTAGGATGAGTCTGGAATTTAAGCCGATGCCGCTGTCGTCATCGGTCGCGATTAGCGTGCTCTGGCTGTCAGGCCCATATACGGACAAGAAAACATCGGTATCGCCCTGTGTTTCAATCTGGAATCTGCCCGCCGTAGTAATATTGATCTGATATACATCGCTTTCACGGTCGGTGGATATTTCGGCAGCAAAAGGCGAGTTATCGACGGTTAATAACGGAATGGACGGAGTCGGTGTTCCTGTTTCTGAGCTGAGCTGAATCTGATATTCGCCCGTGCGGCTGGGATTATACAGCCGCACGGACGCGCGGTAGGTGCCGGCCGATAACGTCATTGAAATGCGGCTGTTGAAATTGCTGCCGCCATCATCGTTCACCGCGATTTCACGGGTGAAATCGTCGGGTCCGTATAAGGTAAGTACTGTATCTGAGTTACCGGATGTTTCCAAAATGATGTTGCGGCGCTGGTCTAGTTCGAATTCAAACAAATCGATTTCTCCGGGTTGCGAGACTTGTCCGGAAACAGGTAAGGCGTTTACATTCAGTTGCGTGACATTCTGTCCGGGAGGTGTTGGCTGGGGAGTGCCGGGTAACAACTGGTCATATTCAATACCTAGAGCGGTGCTGTCGAGCATATCGATGGGTCTTGAACCGACCGGGCCATTGGGCGTGCCAGCCATCGCATCCGTGAGGTTCTGGCCAAACGGCCCGCCTGAGACAGGCAGGTAGCCTTGATTTGGAAAACGTAATTGCCATTCATGCCACAGTTTATCCACCATGCAATGATGCATGAAAAAAACCGGATCATTGGGCGAGGTCATCGGCAGCATGGAACCGCCCACCCATACATGACCGCGATTATGCAGATTAGGCCCTGTCCAGCCTTCCAGCTGATTGCGGAAGCTGGGAGAGCTGCTTATATTCCATGGAAAACTGTCATAGGGTGTAACGCCGAGCACTTGTAGAATTTCTGATTGTGTCGGCAGGGTACTTGCACCGGATTGCCCGAACCGCCGTCTGAGCGGACCTGTGGCATTGCCGTCCGAATTGATTACACTCCATTGGCCCGAGCGGAAAGGGCCGGTTTCAACGATGCCGGTTATCGAATTGCCATCGCCGCCGAGCAAATCATCATTCCACATCGATGCGCCCGGCCCGCCGTTTGGCCAGTTCCAGTAGGGAAGGCCAAGGTTCGGATTGCCGGATACTCGTTGCAGTTCACGCTCAAAATCGAGAATAAAGCGGCGATGCCAGGGGAGGAAAGCGGGGCTGCGGTGAATAGCCGTCATTGGCGTATTGGCATGCCGCAATACAAATTGATCGTAAAGTCCGCTTTGTTTCAGCGTGTGAACTGCTTGTACAAATTCCTGCTTTTCTGCGGTAGTCAGTGTGTTTGCATCTTTACGAATAGCCATAGTGCATACTCCAGTAAAATAGTGCTTATCTTTGCGCGTGTTTCTGACAAGTGCGTTTGTTGCTATGGAAGCAAAAAAGACTTTTTTATTTGAACTCCTCGGAATCGGCGATGATTTGTTTGGCAAGCGTTAACAAATCGTCAAACTCCTTGTAGGGTATTAAGTGTGTCGACCACTTTCCCGTTTCGTTATCAAAAACAACCTGAATGGGTTTGCCGTCAATAAACAGCATTGTGTTATCTTGTATTTCGATGGTCTTATCCTGAAAAGCTTCTGTGGTCGTTGACATGAATGCCGCCTCCTTTAATTGTGTTCGCAATTAACTGGAACAGTTAATGCTGAAGATGCTGGGTAACGCCTCAGCCGGTGTGCAGACCAGACATCTGTAAACGTACCTTTCTTTGTCGATTTGTCCAGTACCAGATATGCGATTGTTCTGGGAAAAGCAATAAAATCGGTTACAGGTTCAAAGTTTTCTCCCAGCAGTTCAAATTCTTGTACGTTCTCGGTATTTACCGTTTGTAAAACACGACCCTGGATTTCTAGGGTTCTTTCGCTGAAACAGGATGCATACTCAGCGGACAGATTGAAACGAGAATCCGTCAGGCTGAATTTTGCGCGCGTAATGACAGGCAACGGGGTGCATTCAGCACGCTGCGTCTTGATCATACAAAACATATCTGCACGCACTTCATTGAAAGATGCCGCTCCAGTAATCAAAAAGCAAATACAATAAGCTAATCCTTGTTTGTGCATTAGGTTTGCACACAACAGCCATTTTTGCTGCATGATAAGTTCGAACTGATCTTTAATCTTTATTGCACATCCTTAAGTATATGAAGGAATTATAAACGCAGAATCGTTTTGTGAATGTGGTTATTCTCACATAATAATCGTGTGAGCGTAACTTTGCCGGCATTCAATCAGCACCATGCTATTTCCGGGAGAGTTCTATTTGATAGGAATTCCTGATAACGCATGGATGTTAATGGTTTCACTGATAATAAAATAATCATTTTCCCAATATACGAAGACTGACGACTTCTTTAAACTTGCTTTCAAGTTAAGTTTTGAGAGGATGATTATTATGAAAATCGATAATGTAAAAAATATTTGGATTGCGTTGGTTATTACCGCTGCGCTGAGTGTTTTCTCAATGAATACATTTGCAGCTGCGCCGAACGACAAAGCCGATTTGGCAGCCGCTAATACAGCCAGGGTTGATCATGATGCGCTGGCGCGCAGATATGAAAACATGGCGAATGTCATGCATGAGAAGATACAGGCGCAATTAGAAGCATTGAGTCATAAGCCGCGCACCAGCTTTTTCGGTAGAAACGGGCAACATATCAAAAAACATGTTGCTTATAAAATTCACGAATACGAAAAGGCTGTTCAGGAAAATATGCAGAAAGCCATCTACCATAAGCAAATCGCAATGGAGCAATCCACTCGTAGGGCGATTGCTGAGTCAGCAGAAGCCAAAGACCAATCAATCAACAAGGCAGGCAAAAGGCCGAACAATACAGTCGATGCTTTATAAAGCAAACGACCGGCCAGCCCGCATTTAACCACGAACCACGCAGCTCTTCAAAACCCACTTCGGTGGGTTTTTTTCATTCTGTCAACAATCAATGGCCTTGTTAAACGCGTGCTATGATTGTCGACAGGAATAAATGAATTGATTTAATACAGGCATAAAGTGTGTAATATAGGGCTGTATTGGTATGAAATTGTAGCAGACTGGATTTGAAAATTTGATTTATAACGTTTAGCGGCGTCAGGGTACTGAGATGAATGATACTTGGCAACAATTTACTCAACTAAAATTGGATCGCGAATCATCCCGGATCAATAAAAGATTAATTCTATTGCTTATATCGCAAACAATATTTCTAGCTGTTTTTTTGATTTTTCAAGGGGACTATTTTAAGACGCAATTGGCGTTTGACCCGAGAATGATTCATGGGCTGGCCTTTGTTTTCCCTGTGCTGGGTATTATGGTGGGCGCTTCGACACTGATTGCCAATTTTACCGCCTACACGGGCATTTACCGGATGCCTGTGCGGATAGAGAAAAATATAACGAATGGCAGTGCAGATGACATGCTGGGTAAAATGAATGCGACCGCTATGCGCACCCTGATTCTTACAACGGGCATTGCTTTATTTATCACCATGACATGGATAATAATCCTGTCTTCAATGACTTGCGCATATCAGTTGCCCAGTGTTTTCGTGGTTAAAATGCAGTTCATCTAGAAAACGCGCTGGTTTTGGTCGAAGACAGATTTTCTGATAATTAATCAGTGTCAATATTTTTCAGTAAAAGCTCCCTGAGCTGTTAATAACTGTTACAGCCCTGCCCGGAATACCGGGCGGTGTTTTTTGTGGCGCCTTTTCCAGGTTATGTTACTAAAGCGATTCAGGATGGCAATGGTGTTAAGATTTATGCTGTTTATCGTAGGCGTCAATCAGATAATGTTCTCGGAACTATAACGACGTAAGTCACCGGATAACACAATTCTTAACGGATCGGCTATCGTCAAGCTCCGGATTTTAATTACATCATTAAATCAATATTTGTAGTAATAACGAGGGTAGTCCCAATGCACTCGTGCGAATTCCATCAAAATGGGGTTTTGCAAAACTTTCGATTATTTTAATGTGTTACAGTACCAAAGTTTGAATTATCCGTTTTTCGGCAAGATAAAATGACTGAATTATTAGGATATATAAATATAAATACATAGAAATAAAAGGATGTGAGCAATGAACAAAACTTTGGAAGTATTAATCTGGCTTTTAGTGATGTGCATCATGTTGGGTTTTATCACTAGTCCGCTTGCCGCAGCGACCTCATTTATTATGGTTTCTATAACATATTTTCTGGTCAGAGAGAAAAAGGTGCCGGAAGAGACGGACAAGCGTGAAGATGCTTCAAAAGAATGATTGACTGTAGCCATAAGCAGTCCAATTTCATCCGCAATGGCTTTCTTTGTGAGTTGTTCGTTAGATAGGTCTTTTTAATTCATTCGCTTATGTTGTTAACGATGAATAGTGCGACATTGCTGAGAAACTATTCCAAAGTCACTGAACGACATTTTTCACTATAGCCGTCCGTACTGAATTCTTGTTGCTGCGGGAATGATAGACAGTATTTGATTGTACAATTGACTCATTGCTCTTCGCTATAACAGGTTGCATCTTAAACTTAAATCCGCATAGAATCCAAACTTCTATGTGAGATTAATTAACAAGGGATACCGGTCGCATGATTGAGTGGTTAGAAATTATTATTTATTCTGTAATTGCATTGATTTTAGGATTACTTATTGCTGAATACATTAATGAGAAAATTTCTAAATGAAGGAATTGGGTGTGTTTTGCGTGTGAGAGGCTAATTTTTGGGCGCTGTTGGGACTTCAAATTGCCTATGACAAGCAGAGAGTCAATGTAGGGTGGCAGTAAAGGTTAGTGAGTTTTCTAAAAGTTGAATGTTCATTTGTGAATCAACCATAAAACAGCTTAAAACAGCTAATTCCTAATTTGATTGATCAATGTATATACGCGACCGGTTGAGTTATCGGGTACCTGCGCGAGAGGAAATTCCACATGTATCTGATTGGCCGGGACGGCAAGCTGAACACTCCAGTTAGTCCGCATACAACGCCTTTTGACAAAATGCCTGGAATGGTAATCGAGCAGGCCTTGCAGCCATAAAACGATGGAAAATGAATCTCGCTCATCTTCTGAGTCTTCCAATTCGCCTGACAGCCAAGAATCTGAGCTGGGCATCCTGCCAATACTGATTATTTCCCTGTTTGTTGGATTGATAGCGGGCGCAGGTATGGATAAATCGCACATTCTCCCGGTAGCATTCATTGTTGCGATCGTTCTTTTTATCAACAGAAAAAAAATAGCTGCTGAAGACGCTGCCAAGGTGTCCGGTAACGATACTGAGTACACAACAGAAACAACAGAAAAAATTTACGTTTGGCCGAAACTTGGCCGGTTTATTGTTTCTGTTTCGGCGCAATCGTTTCAAAGCGCAATCAGGCAATTGGCGCAGGAAAATATAGACCGTGATGATGATCCGGTTCTCAAAACCTGTATCCTGAAAGCTCAATTAATACCGGATAATGACAATCCATTTGATAGCAACGCTGTTCGTATCGATATTGATAACCGCAGTGTCGGCTACTTGAACCGCGATCAAGCCCTAAACTTCCGTCGCAGGCTGGAGGAACTGGGACTTTCTAATCAAGTTACGTCGTGTAATGCAATTATCGTGAGAACTGAAACAGTTAACGAAAAGAAAAATGTCTATGACGTAAAACTTGATATTGAACCGTTATGAACGGCACGCTCTTGATACACGCGCCCAATCCGATTGAACGTACGATTGGAACTGGGTATGAACATTATTTAATTTATTATTGATTATCCATTGAATTCATATCCGTCTTTCCCGCAACATTTCATAAAGCCGTCCTGGGCCAAGCAGCGTTTCTTTTAGCCCATTCCGTACCCGCTCCGAACCCAATGCCTGCTTGCTCATGGTGCTGTGGGCTGCCAGTGCATCCATGATGGCGTTCAGGAGTTCATCGTTAAGATCAGGTGAGTTTGAAAACTGTTCTTTGGAATTATTTGCCGCCTGCTGAACGAGAATGTCCGATTCCAGCAGTTTTCCCTTGATAACGTTATTCACATAGATCAACCGGTCATTTTCGGTAATGTCGCCTTCAAACAGGTCATTCACCCTGGCGATGATCTCGTAGAGATAGGCTTTTTCCTTTTCCTGAATGGAGCCGCTGCCCGATTCAGTCAAGGGTTTCAGTTTGGGATACTCGCCGTCAGTTAACGACAGTGTTCTTTTGCCTTGATTCTTCAGCGTATGGTGGGTGAGTATTACTTTTGAAAGGTCAATGCCTTCTCGTTCACGTCCAAATTCCAGTAAAGGCAGCAAACGTTTGTAGAATATGAAACGTTTTTCGATGGCGGTGTTGCCATAGTCAAATATCTGCGACAGAAATGCATACATGCGCTGGTATGCTGTCATGTCATGCTTGAATAAAACCAATGCGTTGCGTTCGTTTTGCGCTGCTTCAATCGCCTTAACATCATCTTTTGCCTTGGCGGTTTTGAGTTTTTCCTGAACGGCTTTGTAATGATGCAAAAGACGGGATACCACGGGCTCCAAAGCCGCTGCCAGATCGCTTTGTCTGGATTTCGGATTAAACTCGACTTCGACAACACGGTTCACCTCGAAGTCATCGTAATAACCAGCCGCATCCAGTTTCATGCGTAAATCGTACACCAGATGGGGATCAGTCACATTCGACAGTTCGGCAGTGTCGTAATAGGTTCTGAATGCACTTAAAATTTCTTCCGGGTCGTTGATGAAATCCACCACATACGTAATATCCTTGCCGGGATGCGCACGGTTCAGCCGGGATAGTGTTTGAACCGCTGCAATACCCGCCAGTCGTTTGTCGACATACATGCCGCAGAGCAGAGGTTGATCAAATCCGGTTTGAAATTTATTGGCGACTAGCAGAATTTGATACTCGTCCGTGGCAAAGGCTTCGCGGATATCCCGTTTTCGCAGATCGGGGTTTAACGAGTGACTGGTTTCAGTAAATGGATCAGGGCCGGATTGTGCATCGTTGATTTCTCCCGAGAAAGCGACCAGTGTCTTGATACTGTAGCCTTGGGATTTAATATATTTGTCGATGGCAATTTGCCAGCGTACCGCCTCAAGACGGCTGGAAACGACCACCATGGCTTTGCCTTGCCCTTCCAGCAGGGGTGCCACGTTATCACGAAAATGTTCAACGGCCACCTGAACCTTCTGGCTGATATTGTAAGGATGCAGCTTGACCCAACGCATAATGCCTTTGAGTGCTTCACTGCGTTCGACTTCCTTTTCGTCGAATTCCTTACCATCATGCGCCAGTTTGAATGCCAGCTTATACGGTGTGTAGTTCTGCAATACATCGAGGATAAATCCCTCTTCGATTGCCTGCCGCATGGAATAGACATGAAACGGTGCTGGCAGACACTCATCACCGGCGGATGAATCCGGGTTGGGACGGCGGCCAAACAATTCCAGTGTCTTGGCCTTCGGTGTGGCGGTAAAAGCTATATAACTAATTCCATTGTTTTCAGTTCGTCCCGCCATTTGTGCAGCCAGTAAATCTTCGGTACTGATTTCACCGCCGTCATTCAATTCTTCCAGTTCCTGAGCCGATAAAACCGCTTTGAGCTTGGCTGCTGCTTCACCGCTCTGTGATGAATGGGCTTCATCGGCGATCACGGCAAAATGTTTGCCTTCTTTTTGACCTGATTTTGCTGCCAGTTCCTGCACGGCTTTTAATGCAAAGGGGAAGGTCTGGATGGTACAAACCACGATTTTCTTGCCGCTGGATAGTGCTGTTGCCAGTTCGCCGCTTTTACTGACACCTTCGCCTTTAATGGTTGCGACAACACCAGCGGTGCGTTCAAAATCAAAAATGGCTTCCTGCAACTGGCTGTCCAGCACATTGCGATCCGATACCACCAGCACGGTATCGAATAATTTCCGGTGATGCTCATCATGCAAGTCCGCCAGAAAATGGGCTGTCCATGCAATCGAATTGGTTTTGCCGGAACCTGCCGAGTGTTGTATCAGATATTTTCCACCGGGTCCTTCGGTCAATACTGCCGCCAACAGTTTTCGGGTGGCGTCCAGTTGGTGGTAACGTGGAAAAATAATGCTCCTGATTTGTTTTTTATCATCCTTACGGGTCACCAGATAACGCCCCAGAATTTCCAGCCAGCTATCCCGTGCCCAGATGTCTTCCCACAAGTATGCGGTACGGTGGCCGCCCCGTTCATTGGGCGGATTGCCAGCCGCACCCTGATTCCCACGATTAAACGGCAGAAAAGTTGTGTACGGGCCTTCCAGCTTGGTGGTCATGCGGACTTCGCTATTGCTGACTGCAAAATGTACCAGTGCACCATTTGGAAAAGACAATAACGTTTCAGCAGTACTCTGGCCTTTGGGACGGGGCAAGCGGTCAAAGCGGTATTGATCGACGGCGTCCTCCACCGATTGAGTAAAATTGCTCTTGAGTTCCACTGTGGCGACCGGTAGCCCATTCAAAAACAACACCAGATCAATGGCATTCTCGTTATACAGCGAATAACGCAGCTGACGCACCACCCGCAACCGGTTTGCTGCATAGCGGGACAGAATATCGGGATTCATTGCCAAGGCCGGTTTGAACTGGGCCAATGTCAGGGGCTGCCGCAAGCCGATCATTTCAATGCCATGACGCAACACATTTAATGTGCCCCGTTGATTGAGCGAATCACGCAGTCGTCCCAATAATATATTTGTGGCCTGTATGCCGTGATTTTTCTCCAACGTTTCCCAGGCTTTGGGCTGCGTGGTTTTTACCCATTCAATAACATCTGATGGAAATAAGGCTCTTTCCCGGTCGTAGGCTTGCGAATCGCTTTCAACATAAAACCAACCGTGATCAGCCAGATAATCACAAATTTCAGTTTCGAGGTGGATTTCTTTGTGCAGGTCATTCATCGCCGGAATGCCCGCGGTTTAATAAACCGCGTCATGATCGCCCACATTCACCGGAATAATGCGCTTATCCTGAATCAGTAGCTCCAGAGTGATACGACAGGACAGGTTAATGGAAACCGAATGCAAACCCTGATGTTTGCCCTGCAAGGGATGCAAACGCAACGAAGGATGGTTGGGGTTGGCTTCCAGCAGTTGCAGCGTTTTGGCGTAAGTTCTCTTAAGCTCCGGATGCCGTTTCAAGAATCTGATTTCCTTGCGTTTGTAGTGTTCGGTAAAGATTAGCTGGAACATGCTTTGTCAAGCCAGACCGCATGTTCCTCGGCGGTCTCGGCGGTAAATCGGCCTGCCGCCAGATCCGCCTTCGTTTGCGCGATGGCGGCATCCAGTTCGCATTCGCGCAGGTAATGGTAATGCGCGATATCCATGATCACAAACCGGTCCTTGCCGCGCACCGAAACAATCGCTTCCGGCGAATCGCCCAGCGCCGCTTCAATGGCGGCGATTCCTTTGGTTTTTAAATCGTTGGCACTGATATTGGACATCTCGTAAACTCCTGACAAAAATATAATAATACGGCCAATCATATGCTTAATCGTACTGTTAAGCAAGCGCTACCCGGCAAAATATGGCTGGCAAAAAAGGCCAGCGCGTGCTCAGGCCAAAAGGGGGCGATTCGTTCATTTCCGGGCGTAGCGGCCCACACCAGCATACCGCTGACGCACCGGGATTATGCGCAGTTCTGCATTCTTGCCACCGGTCTCCTTTATTTATAGGGCAAACACGCTTGCAGCAGTTCCGGCAAATGCTCAAATTCCGGGTCTTTATGCACCAGCGTTGCCTCCAGTTCCCATGCCGTCGCTGCTATCCAGGCATCGGCGACCGATAGCGGATGCGTTGCTTTAATCGCGGCGGCCCGCTGTAAAATATCGGGGGACTCATGAATCCAGACCATCGGTAAAGCAAGACAGTCCGCATAGGCTTCGCGTCCGGCGGCTTCACCCTCATCTTTCCACACCCGGTAAAATACTTCCATCAAAGTCATGAAAGAGCCATAACAAGGCGAGCCATCGCTTAACAGCGCACTGACCCGGTCTGCTCCCGGTTCATTATCGCGCAGGGCCAGTAAAGCAGACGTATCCAGCAAGTAGCCGCTCATTCTTCCCGTTCGCGATCAGCCCTGCGATCTTCCAATAGCCGCTCGACCGCGCCGCCTTTGCCTTTGCCGCGAAAAGCCGCAACCGCTGCTTTGGCTTTTTCAATGTCAACCTGGCTTTGATTGATGGCCAACCGCTTGGTTAACTCATCGTATTCCTGCTGCGAAACCACATAAGCCACCGGACGGCCGCGCCGGGTAATGGTGACCGGCTCGCGTTGCGCCGCATCGATCAGTTCCCCAAAATGGTTCTGGGCTTCGACAGATGTCATGATTCTCATGGTCAAATCCTCCAAATAGCTAATTCAGCCATTATAGGTGTTTTGTTGAGTATGACAATACGGACGATAGCAAAGGAATTTCAGGGCGGAAATCGTTTTGCGGCTTATTCCACAACCAGTTTGTCCGCCACCAGACCGCGTACGTCAATTTTTCCCGTCACTGCGGCGGAAATCAGGGCAGTGCGGCGTTCTTTGAGTAATTCGATAGCTTTTTTTGCTTCGTTTATTAGCTCATCAATTTTGGTGGTTTCACTATCGAGGAACGGACAATAGTGGATTGTTCTTGCACAGGGGTAAAGGAAATGAAACCTGGAATTGATCTTGTCCAAGATTCTTCATGCTGGAGCTTGTGCCGTAATCATTTTACTTGTGATCGATAATAAGCCGTTAGTGTCCAGTAATGGACAAAAGCAGGGCTTGTAGTATAAAGACTGCCATAGTCGATCGGGAAGAAATACGTTGTTTTGCACTTGTCGAAACCCTGCTGCTCCAACAGGTCAGGGTATTCATCCGACTGACAATAATGAATTAAGTCGCAAAGGACAGATGCCCGATCATACTTTGAGACGACGATAGCTTTGTTTTGTTTGCATCAAAATCGCCATTGTAAACACAGCTTGTCTTAAGCACGCCATATTCATCACCATTAACTGGCGGTCAGTTGATTAACCTGTCCCGATTCTATATGCTAAAATATATTTTAGTAGAGTAATCTCCCAATGCGCCGGCACATTACCCAACCATTCAATATCAGAATCTTTCATGGGCACATCAGGATTCAGTCCTTTGGTAACCGCATGAGAAATAACCGCCTGCCGTTTTTCTTTCAGCAATTCGATGAGCTGTTGCTGTTCGACAATCAGTTCATCAATTTTGGTGGTTTCGCATTGCAAAATCTAAGATAACTTCTGTCAAAAGAGGTGGCACTGGAATGACAGGAAGAAATTGTTCCAATAAATCACCAATTGTTGTGGCATTACTCATGTAACTGATCTGATTTTTCAATAGATCATGTCTTGTATTAGAAATCTAAAAATACGTGTTGATTTTAGAAGCGTCTGGCTGAATACGTAGCAAACAGGATGAAGAATTGCATCAGATTACTTGAAGAATAGCTGTTTTGCCTATTGTGCCTCTGTGTTGTAATCAGCAAATCACCGGAAAAACCTCGAAGCTTGATAATTGTATGAATTTTTCTTCTGAAATGAGTTATCACCTGAGCAAAAGTCATTATCTATAACGCTGCGTTGGTTATAAACCTTAATTTCACTGATTGATATCAGTCGAGGTTAAATGACTTCCAAAGACCTGTCTATTGCATCCGACTGGAGCACAAAAAATTTGATTGCCCCAAAATTCCAATGCTCCGGCACCTCGCCCAACCATGCTACGCCACTGCCTTGTATTTTCATACCGTGGAAAGCTCATGCCGACAGTCCTTTAATTAGGGTCAGGATACGGTCGGTACACTGCTTTAAATCCGCATCAATTTCAGCCAAGGGCGAGGTGGCTCGAAGACATAGAAATGCCGATTGAACGGGATTTCATAACCCACTTTGGTCTTGTCATGATCAATCCAGGCATCGGGTACATGCGGCAGCACTTCCCGTTTGAAATAGTCTTCTATGTCTTCGTTCAGCGGTACATTCTCGGTATCCCGCAAACTGGTGTCCGGTTGTGGTTGCCCTTTTTGCTTGCCCTTGGTGGCCAAAACGATTTGTCCGTTCTCGTCCCGCAAGGGGCGTTCCACAGTGATGGTGCGATAACCGAAATCGGTATTCATGAAGATACGTGATATGGGTTTTTACTGTCCTGCCTTCGAAGACTTGGCTGGCTTCGATAAACTGTCCGAACAGGCGGGTGATTTCGGCGATATGTTCATCGGACAGCTCCTTACGCTTGGAACCGAGGCTTTACGCATTTTCTGCCAGTAGCCTGAGGCATCGATCAACTGCACCAGTCCCTTGCGGTGTTCCGGCTTGCGGTTGGACAGTATCCAGACATACGTGGAAATGCCGGTGTTATAGAACATATCCGTCGGTAGTCCGATAATGGCTTCGAGCAGATCGTTTTCCAGTACATAGCGGCGGATTTCACTTTCCCGAACCTGCCGCACCGGTAAACAGGGTGAGCCGTTTAATACGATGCCAAAGCGGCTGCCGCCATCGACAGCGGAACGCATTTTGCTGATCAGATGCAGCAGGAATAGTAACGAACCATCCGATACACGCGGCAGGCCGGGGCCGAAACGGCCATTGTAGCCTTGGGTTTCATGTTCCTTGCGTACTGCCTTTTCAACTTTTTTCCACTCCACGCCAAACGGCGGATTGGACAGCATATAGTCGAATTTCTTGTGCAGGTGCCGTCATCGGAAAACGTATTGCCAAACGCAATATTGGCGACATCCTGACCCTTGATCAGCATATCGGCTTTACAGATCGCATACGATTCCGGGTTGAGTTCCTGCCCAAACATCGTCAGGCGGGCATCGGGATTGTGCTCATGCAGGTATTCCCCCGCGACGGACAACATGCCGCCGGTGCCTGCCGTTGGATCGTAAATGGCGCGGACTACGCCGGGTTTGGCCAATACATCGTCATCTTCGATAAACAGAAGATTGACCATCAGGCGGATGACCTCACGGGGGGTAAAATGTTCGCCGGCGGTTTCATTGGAAATCTCGGCAAACTTGCGGATCAGTTCCTCGAAAACCAATCCCATCTGGCTGTTGCTGACTTGATCCGGGTGCAGATCGACATGCGCAAAGCGTTCGGTCACCTGATACAGCAACCCGGCTTTGGCGAGCCGCTCAACCTGGGTATAAAAATCAAACCGCTCGAAAATATCCCGCACCGCAGCAGAAAACCCCTGAATATAGGCGAACAGATTTTCCCTGATGTGATCCTGATCGCCCATGAGTTTTTTCATGTCCAGCGGCGAGATGTTGTAAAAACTCTGCCCCGCTTTACGCAGCAGGAAGGGTTCAGGATTAATGCCGGCTTTCAGTTTGTTGGTATGTTCTGCCAGCACTGTTTCCTTGGTGGATTCGAGTACACAGTCGAGACGGCGTAACACCGTGAACGGCAATATCACCTTGCCGTATTCCGATTGCTTGTAATCGCCACGCAGCAGATCAGCAACCGACCAGATAAAGGCGGAAAGGGATTGATGGTTCATATGTTTTTATTCGAGCTTTTTTGTTTGCGGCCGATCAGGATGACTTCTGTCCAGAAAAATACAAATAACACGAATTTTCAAAAAAATGAATACTAACGGGATAACAGGCGTAATATTTTCCCTGGATACGTATTCCGTAATCCATTAATTGCGCGAATTCAGGATAAATCCGGTTTTAAAAAATGGCTCAGTGTTCATGAATACACCACCAAAAAGCGCGCAGCAACTGTGCGTGATTCAAATATCAGACAATTTAACACTACCGCTGTCAGAAGCTGAAATCCATGCAATACGCGCGCAAGGTTCCGGCGGACAGAATGTGAACAAGGTATCGACCGCCGTGCATCTGCAATTCGATGTCAGGGCTTCATCGCTGCCTGAACTGTACAAGGAAAGGCTGCTGAATTTGCGCGACAGCCGCATTTCAAAAGACGGGGTTATTACGATCAAGGCCCAGCGTTATAACAGTCAACTGAAAAATAAGGAAGATGCGCTGAACCGGCTGGCAGCGCTGATTAAAAGCGTTACCGTTCAGAAAAAAACGCGTAAACTCACGCAACCGACCAGGGCGTCTAAAGCAAAACGGTTGGAAAACAAGGCAATTCGAAGCCAGGTCAAATCACTGCGCGGTAAGGTCGTGGATGAGTAGCCATCGATAGAGCTTACGATCTGCCGGGTTTTAACAGTCTGCTAAATTCCTATTCATGAACGCAACATTTATTGACCGGATAGCTTCTTGGCGCAGCATTATTTTCCGATACAAAAGCGCGAAAATATTTCTCCGAGTAAATCGTCCGCAGTGAAGCGGCCGGTGATTGAGGATAAGGCATCCTGAGCGAGTCTGAGTTCTTCCGCGAGCAATACCCATTCAGTTTCATTTTTACTATGTTCGCTGGCTCTGTTCAAGTGCGTTCGGGTGTGTTCGAGTGCTTCGAGGTGGCGTTGTCTGGCCATAAACAATCCTTCCCCGGCCTGCCCTGTTTGCCAACCGGCGGCGTGAAGAATCTGTTCGCGCAGCAGTTCAACTCCTGCGCCGGTCTTTGCGGATAGGTATACATTGACGGTATTTTCGTGCGTTTCGACTTTAGGTACCTGATCAACCAGATCAATTTTGTTGAATACGTTGATATGGGGTTTGTCCATGGAGAATGCCTGTAGTGCTTCGTTAGTGTCGTCAGCAGCATCGCGGCTGAGGTCGGTGAGGCGGATCAGGAGGTCGGCATTCTTGATGGCAACCTGCGTGCGTTCAATACCCTTGCGTTCGACAATATCCGAAGTTTCTCTTAAACCGGCGGTATCGATGATATGCACCGGAATACCCGCGAGCGTGATGGTTTTCTGTATGCTGTCGCGCGTTGTGCCGGGAATTTCTGTGACGATGGCGACATCGTCCTCGGCAAGCTGATTGAGCAAGCTGGATTTGCCGACATTCGGTTCGCCAACCAGTACCGCTTTAATGCCTTCCTGCAACAGATGGCCTTGGTGCGCAGAAGACAAAACGTCATCCAGTTGCGTTTTGATTGCGCTAAGCTGGTTGTTAACTGCTGCATTGTGCACACCTTCAATCTCTTCTTCAGGAAAATCAAGCGTGGCTTCGATCAGCATGCGCAGCGAGATCAATGATTGAACCAGTCCTTCGATTGTTTCCGAAAATCGTCCTTGCAGAGAACGAACGGCACAACGCGCCGCCTGACTGGTGCTGGCCTCAATGATGTCGGCAACGCTTTCGGCTTGAACCAGGTCCAGTTTCTGGTTTAAAAAAGCGCGCAGTGTGAATTCACCCGGTTGCGCCATGCGTGCGCCGCAAGCCAAACATGCGCCGAGTAGTAAATTCATGATGGCCGGTCCGCCATGGCCCTGCAGCTCCAAAACATCCTCGCCGGTGTAGGAGTGCGGTGCGGGAAAATACAGGACCAGGCCTTGATCGATGATTTCCCCTTGGGCATCGGAGAAATTGGTTAATTGCGCGAGACGCGGTGTTGGCAAACCACCCAGTATGGTTTTTGCGATGGGGGCCAGGTTTTTGCCTGAAATACGTACGATACCAACCCCGCCTTTGCCCGGCGGGGTTGCGATGGCGGCAATAATATCAGGTTGCTTGAGCATGCCTTGTTATTAGTGCCATGCAGTTAAGGCTGAATGACAGCCGGCACTGCCGTGCCGGCTGTGGAACGGCAGTTGCTATCTGCGCCTGCCTTTTCGTCCCTTGCCGCGTCTCGTACCGGCTGTGGGCTTGGGTTTTGCAGCCTCGGGCGGCGTTTTTTCCTGCTTTGAGTCTGCATCTTTGTCTTCAACCACCTCGGCGTCTTCGATATCGCTGGCCGATTTTGCGTCGGCGCTCTCAGCGTGCGTCAGTTGTTGAGGTTCTGCTGCAATTTCGGCTTCTTCCGTGTCGGCTGCGTTCTTGCTTTTCGGTTTGCCTTTACCTTTGCTTTTTTTCTCTTCTTCCTCTTCGGATTTTTTCTCGAGCATGCGCGTTATTTGCCATTGTTGCAGTATGGACAATATGTTGTTGCACAGTGAGTACAATACCAGTCCGGCAGGGAAGAAAAAGAAAAATATGCTGAAAGCGATCGGCATGATCTGCATAACTCTCGCCTGAATCGGGTCCGTTGGTTTGGGGCTTAGCTTGGATTGAATGTACATGGATATGCCCATCAATAATGGAAGGACATAGTACGGATCCGGAACGGACATGTCGGTAATCCATAATGCCAACGGTGCATAACGTAACTCGACAGCGGCCAGCAGCGTCCAAAACAGGGCGATAAAGACCGGAATTTGTACCAGAATCGGCAGGCACCCGCCCAATGGATTGATTTTTTCCTGTTTGTAGAATTCCATCATCGCCTGATGCATGCGCTGGCGGTCGCCGGCATATTGCTCACGAATGCGTTGCAGCTTCGGTGTAACCACGCGCAATTTGGCCATCGAGCGGTAACCGGCTGCCGACAACGGGAAAAATATTAACTTGACTGTCAGTGTCAACAGAATGATGGCGATACCCCAGTTGTCGACATACGAGTGATAGAAGGAAAGCAGCCAGAATAAAGGTTTCGCCAAAACCGTCAACCAGCCGTAATCAACGGTCAAGTCCAAGCCCGGTGAAAGCTCTGCGAGCTTGTTCTGCTCCTGAGGGCCCGCATAAAACGGCATGGTTATAGTCTGCGTTTGCCCAGGTTCTACTGCGCCGACGGGAACGATCACGCCGGCAGTATACTGGTTATACGCCAGCCGTTTGACATAGTATTCACGTGGCTCGCCTTGCTTCGGTAACCATGCAGTCAGAAAGTAATGCTCAAGCATGGCGATCCAGCCGTTATTGGCGTTCGTTGGATATTCTGCCTTGTTTTTATCCAGATCGGAGAATTTGACCTTGAGAAACTTCTCTTCTTCCGTATAGAGTGCAGGACCGGTATGGGAATGAACCAGAAAACCCTGACCGACCGGGTCTTTTGCGTCCCGTAACATCTGGAAATAAGAGAACGGCAGGATTGCCGCGTCGCTGTGATTGACAATTTCAAATTCGACATCTATGACATACGTGCCGCGATGAAAGGTGTAAACCTTGGCTACCTGGATGCCATTGACTTCAGGCGCCAGCAGGCGGATGCTCACGCTGTTTTCGCCGGGCTTCAATTCGTAATTATATTGATTCGAGGCGACGGTATATCTTGTTTTGTGGTTCGGCAGATTGTCACCGATTAACCCCGATTGCGATACTTGAAAACGAGTGGTTTGATCCAGCAACAATTCGTAAGGTTTTGTCGGATCTTCTCTGGCCGGGTGTTTTAATAACCCAAGTTTGCGAATATCGCCGCCGGCCGTATCGATTTCAGCGACCACCAAATCAGTCGTGACATGAATTTTTTCACCGACTTCAAACAAATTGGGTGTAATTGACGGCGAGACGCCTTCAATGCCTGCCACCACTTCTGATCCACTCGAAGTGGCAAGCTCATCGCCAGGAACCGGCAGCGGATCATGGCGCTGATTACCGCCATCGGCTGTGGGTGCGGGCGTTACCTGAGTAGCCGGAGGTTGAATTTCTTTTTGCCATGATTCCCATAATAGCAGCAGGGAAGTTGACAAAATGATAATGAGTATAAGTTTTCTTGTTTCCATTTTTATCTGATCAGATTAATTGTATGGCGACGTTGGATTGTGCATGGCGCATGAAACACGGTGTCGCTGTTTTGTCCAATATTTGCGGTAGCCTGAAATACGCTGACAATTGTCAAGGTACGGGTTCATATCCGCCCTTACACCAGGGATTGCAACGTAGAATGCGCCAGACGGTTAACCGCATCCCGCGCAAAAAACCATATTTTGCAAAGGCTTCACAGGCGTACTCGGAGCAGGTTGGCGTAAAACGGCATGATGGCGCCATCAAGGGGCTAATGCAGTACTGATAAAATCTTATAAGAACGATCATGAATCGTGACATTTTTGTAATTGTTGCATCAACAATCTAATTTCAGCAATGAGTTGCCTGGAAATTTCTGCGCTTATCGGAAGCTGCTGGCGCATGACCCAGTCCATTTGGACCGCATTGTCACAACTTTGAAACGTTCGAAACGTTTCCCGCAGTATCCGTTTGATCCGATTGCGTTTAACTGCGCTACGCTCTACCTTTTTGGAAACAATCAACCCTAAACGTGAAAATGACAATCCGTTGGGTTTGGCATAAACCTGAACATAATTTCCCCGGACCTGATGCCTGTAGCGAAAAACAGCTGAAAACGCTTTTGCATGGTGTAACCGGCGGTTTCTCGGCAGAGAGTATTTCTTTCTAACGATTTGATTTTGTGGTGTTCTCAGATCTACACGCTCAATTTGGCGCGCCCTTTGGCGCGGCGTGCTCTGATTACAGCGGCGCCACCGCGCGATCTCATGCGTACGAGAAACCCGTGGGTGCGTTTTCTTTTGGTTACAGATGGCTGAAAAGTGCGTTTCATTTTTTAATTCTCTCTCGTCTGGTTTTAATCAATAAAACCGTATATTACAACCTGTTATACGACCTGATGTCAACTTTTTTTGTAGATGTGCTGCTGATCCGTGTAAACAGCTTGCAGAAATACAATGGTTTCCGCAATTGTGATTTTGTCAACCGGGCCGAAGTATCTATCGTATAGTTTTTGGCCTGGTTTGAGTGCTCTTACTAAGGGCTTCAAGCAAGGCCAAGATCTGACAATAGTTATGCGTTATGCGGCTGCTTAAAATGTAGCGCCTGTTCCAATCAGTTCCGCTGAGGCAATCCGATAGCTGAATTTGTCGGGGTTCAGGCTATCCAGCGCTTGATTATCGATCTCAGCATATGGAAATAAAAAGAATGGTAATTTTCCGGATTTGCTGTTCGTCAGCTCGACATCCTGTCCGTGGTTGAATGTGATCCAGTTCATTTCCCAAGCGCCAAAGAATTTTTCCCGCAGCTGTTCGATTAATGGATCTTCGCGCTCCAAGTTGTCGAGTTTGGCGACTTTACAGACGTCAGCCGGGTTGACGGGCACCCAGCCCAGATCGTTCAAATAAAACTCTGCGCGGCTGTGCTGGGCGCGGCTGACATCGGTTTGCCGGCCAAGTTTGTCATGCACTTCGGATTCCATCATGCGGATGCCGTACTGAATGCGCGCTGGTATGCCTATAGAACGGGCTAGCCCAACGAACAACGAGTGGATGTCGACACACTTGCCGCTAAGCCGGCTGTTATCCAGCATGGACTTGATATCACCTGTGCCGCGACCGGGCGTCGTTTCATCATGTTGGAAATGATCAATTAACCAGTCATAAATCGCGCGTGCCTTATCCAGTGTGGTATTGTCTTCGTCATAAACGATGGAATAAGCCACGTCTCTGACAATTCCGTCGACAGGTATCAGCCGGGTCGGCAGAAGAAAAGGGCGGACGTCGCCGGGTATTGCAGCATTGTTCGAAGCTTGGTAGCGATTAAGATTAACAGCGTGATGGGATGTTTTAATAATGCACTGAACTGAGGCTCTGCGCTCGCTTTCGCCGCGCCATTCCGCCATAAAGACCGGAAATTTTTCTTTGCCGTAGGTCGCAAATTGAGCCTGGGTGGCGTTGCCCGACCAATTGTTTCCCTGTGTGTATTGATAGCTGGGTTCAAGAGAATTAGGCAGTGGCAGCCATAAACGCGCATTTTTTCCGTCTGCGGGCAAATTGACCTCGTAGGTCAGCCGGAAACTGTTCCATTTGTCGTAATCCAGTATCCGCTTGCCCGCAGATAATGGAAATGCCGTCATAGGCATTAAAAGTGCGCTCGACCCCACAATTTTGATAAAATCCCTGCGTTTCATAGCTGATCTCTGTAAAAATTTGAATAATTGTTTGCTGGCGAATTTTATCTTATCGCTCGCTTTAGTCAATGCGCTATATCGATTAATTGATAACCCTGCATGCCAATCACTAATTTACTGTCTACCGTTGAAATTGAAACCGCACCCGAGCCCGTTCATGCAGTGATCTGGATGCATGGTCTGGGGGCGGACGGAAACGATTTCGTGCCGATTATTAATGAACTGAAATTGTCGCCTCAAAAAGGCATTCGGTTTATATTTCCGCATGCGCCGATGCGACCGGTTACCATCAATAATGGTTATGTTATGCGTGCATGGTACGATATCTCAGGCGCCAGGATAAATTCCATGGAGGATGAAACGGGCATCAGGGATGCACAAAAAGCCATTGATGCTTTGATTGATCATGAAATACAACGCGGTATCGCCGCGCACAAAATTGTCTTGGCGGGTTTTTCGCAAGGCGGAGCTATTGCGTTGCAAACCGGCTTGCGTCAGAAGAACAGGTTGGCGGGTATTTTGGCGCTGTCCTGCTATCTGCCACTGTCCGATTACCTGCCTGTCGAGGCGAACGTAGCCAATGCAACGATTCCAATTTTGATGGCGCATGGAACATTCGATCCGGTTGTGCCGATATCGTTGGCAGTTGCTTCAAGAGACAGCTTGCGTCAGGCTAATTACGCGCTTGAATGGCATGAATATCCGATGGAGCATACCGTGTGTATGCAGGAAATCAGCGACATCGATCACTGGCTGCAACGAATATTATCGTAACCCGACCCAAATGATGGATTGGATGATGAAAACATGAAACTGGCGACTTGGAATGTCAATTCACTGAAAGTCCGGCTTCCCCAGGTGCTCGACTGGCTGCAAATGCACCAACCGGATGTATTATGTCTGCAGGAGACCAAATTAACCGATGAAAACTTTCCGCTGAAAGAGATAACGGATGCGGGTTATCAATCGGTTTATATCGGACAGAAAACTTTCAACGGTGTTGCAATTCTTAGCAAACAGCAAGGCGATGCCGTATTGACGGCAATTCCCGGTTTCGAAGACGAGCAGAAACGGATTGTTGCTGCCACGATTGATGGACTGCGCGTAATTTGTATCTATGTACCTAATGGCGAAGCGGTAGGATCGGAAAAATATGATTATAAACTCAGGTGGCTGCCAGCACTGACTGATTGGTTGCGCGATGAACTCAGTACGCATCCAAAACTGGCTCTATTGGGCGATTATAATATTGCGCCGGACGACCGTGACGTTCATGATCCGCAGGCCTGGGCGGGAAAAGTGCTGTGCAGTCAGCAGGAACGAGATGCTTATGGTCAATTGTTGAATCTGGGTCTCGTGGACAGCTTCCGATTGTTTGATCAGCCTGAAAAAACTTATAGCTGGTGGGATTACCGCATGATGGCATTTCGCCGCAACAAAGGATTGCGCATTGATCATATATTATTGAGCCGGCCGCTGGCGCAAATTTGTACCGCATGCTGGATTGACAAAGCAACCCGTAAATTAGATCGCCCTTCCGATCATGCTCCGGTTGTGGTTGAATTGGCGGGGTAACATTTATTTCTTACAGCAGGAAAAAGGAATTTCCACCTTAGGGATTGCCAAAATTTATTACGTTTAGCTATTTGAGTTTCGGCGTGTTAACTGGCAAAAAAGGTAATTTTTGGAAAATATACCGCTTTATATCTTACTGATCATACTGTTTTTTCTACTGATTCTGTCGGGCTTCTTCTCGCTGTCAGAAACCAGTATGATGGCAATTAACCGATATCGTTTGAAGCATCTGGCAAAACAGGGGCATCGAGGGGCGCGCCTGACCAGCCGGTTACTGGACAAGACTGACCGCCTGCTCGGCGTGATTTTGCTGGGCAATAATTTGCTTAATACGGCTTCGGCTACATTGGTTGCCGTCATTGTTGCGATGCTTTTCGGACAAGATGAACTGGCGTTGGTGTTGGGTACTGTATGCGTTACGTTCGCTATTCTGATTTTCAGCGAGATTACGCCCAAAGTCATCGCTGCCGCATACCCTGAACGTATTGCGTTGTTTGCGAGTTATATTCTGACCCCGCTGCTGAAGATTTTTTATCCGGTAGTCTGGTTTATTAATCTGTTCGTCAGTGGTTTGTTAATATTGTTGCGCCTGAAGCCGAAACAATCGACAGCGACCCAGACAATCAGTATGGAAGAGCTGAAAACGCTGGTACTGGAAGGCGGCCATTTTATCCAGAAGAAGCATCAAAGTATGTTGCTGAATCTGTTTGATCTTGAAACAGTAACGGTGGACGATGTCATCGTGCCGCGCAGCCAGGTCGAGGCGATTGACCTGACGGCTGACGATGAAACCATTCAGGCACAACTGCTAACCTGCCATCATACCCGTTTGCCGGTTTACCGGGAACGGGTGGATAATATCGTAGGTATTATACACATGCGCAAAGTCCTGAATCTGATGAAAAGCGGTCCTATCACGGCCGCATCGCTAGAACAGACAATGCAACAACCGTATTTCATTCCTTCCGGAACGCCTTTGTTTTCTCAGTTGCAGCTTTTTCAGGAAAACCAGAAAAGAATCGGTCTGATTGTCGATGAGTATGGCGAATGGCTGGGGCTGGTTACGATCGAAGATATTCTCGAGGAAATCATTGGCGAGTTTACAACGCATGCACCGACCCGTGCCAATACTTATCTTAAACAGGAGGATGGCAGCTTCATCGTTGAGGGCAGTACATTGCTACGGGATTTAAATCGTAAACTGGACATGCAGTTTCCGCTTAACGGCCCCAAAACACTGAATGGTCTGATTCTGGAGTATCTGCAGGATATTCCGGAAAGTGGAACGGGATTGAATATCGCCGGTTATCCGATGGAGATTATTCAAGTCAAAAATCAGGCTGTAAAAACAGTAAGAATTCATCCGGTTTCGGGTAAGGCCGCATCATAAAAATACGTCCGCAATTATTTCTGATTTTGGTTGATAGAAAAATTAATTTTAATTTAAACTTCAATCAATTTTTGTCATCTCTTCAGGTAATTTATAGTATAGAATTGTCGAAATTTTTTAGGATTTAAAACAGCGCTTTTTTATACATTAAATGCAGGATCAAAAATTTTCCTTGCCCATTCGGGTGTATTACCAGGATACCGATGCCGGTGGCGTTGTTTATCATGCAACACACCTGCATTTTCTGGAACGTGCACGCTATGAATGGTTGCGGCAATTAGGCTATGGTGTGCATGAATTGCTCAATGCACATCAGTTGCAATTCATGATTCGTTCACTTGAGATTGAGTACTTCAAACCCGCGATCTTGGACGATTTGCTGCAGATTACAGTCGACGTTGTTGATTTGGGCAGAAGCCGAATTTCACTGGCGCAGGAAATTTTATGCGACCAGAACCGGTTAGTGAATGCTACGGTTCATGCCGTGTGTGTAAGTACAGAAAGCCTTAAGCCTGTCAGTATTCCCGCTCCTCTGAGAAAAAAAATCGAGATTTCAAAATGAACGCTACAGTTACTCAGGATTTATCACTTTTTCATTTGATCAGCAGCGCCAGCGTCTTTGTGCAGCTGGTCATGCTGGCGCTGTTATTGGCTTCGCTAATGTCGTGGTGGTACATTTTCCGGAAATGGTTTTTGTTGCGCGAGGCTGTCAAGCAAAGCGATGAGTTTGAAGATAATTTCTGGCGCGGCGCAGATTTGAATGTGTTATACCAGCGTGCCATCGGCTCGCGTTATACGTCAAGCAGTATGGAACGTATTTTCGTTGCGGGTTTCGGTGAATTCAGCAAACATAAGCCGGGTGCGAATGCCGACATGATGATGGACAGCATCCGGCGCGCTATGCAGGCAACCTATCAGCGTGAAATGGACAGGCTCGAATCTCACTTGCCTTTCCTCGCTACGGTCGGCTCGGTCAGTCCTTATATCGGATTACTGGGTACGGTCTGGGGCATAATGAATTCGTTTCGCAGTTTGTCCAGTATAACCCAGGCAACCATAGCCCATGTTGCGCCGGGTATTGCGGAAGCCCTGATCGCAACGGCAATGGGTCTTTTTGCAGCCATTCCAGCGGTAATCGCGTATAACCGCTATGTCAGCGATACCGAAAAACTGGCAACCCGGTTTGAAAGCTTCATGGAAGAATTATCCAACGTGTTGCAACGCAGAGTGCCGACCAATCAGGAGTGATAGACACAATGGCTCGCCGCGCCAAACGACCATTAAAAAATGAAATCAATGTTGTGCCATATATCGATGTGATGCTGGTGCTGCTGATTATCTTTATGATTACTGCGCCAATGATCAACCCAGGGCAGATTGAATTGCCCGAAATTGGAAAGTCGTCTGCTGCGCCGTCCGCGCCGCTTGAGGTCATGATCAAGGCCGACAGCAGTCTTGCGTTGCGCGACCGTGCCGAAACCGATCTTGAGAGATTTGTCACGCATCAGCAATTGATTGATGCTATCAAGCGCAAGCAGCTGCAAAATGCCGAACAACCCGTCGTGATTGCGGCTGACAAGAATGTGCGTTATGAAGAAGTGATCAAAGTCATGGATATACTGCAACGGCATCAGGTTCAAAGAGTAGGGCTGCTGGCGCAACCCAAATAAACGGATTGAATAGACGCTGGCGGCGTTTTTTGAGTCAAACATGATAGCTGCAGACAGAATATACAATGTCCCTTCGAAAGAGCCGCGTTCATTACTGGCCGGTGTCTTGGCATTGCTGGTGCATATCGTTTTTATTGCGGTTCTGATTTTCGGTTTTAACTGGAAGGATGAGCACCCCGAAAGCATGATTGTCGATATCTGGCAGAACTTGCCCCAACCGGTGCCGCAGCCTGCGATCAAGCAAACTGCTCCACCAGCGCCACCTGAACAGCAATCCAGACCAGTCTCAGAACCTAAACCTGAGCCCAGACCAAAAGCAGAGTCCAAACCGCAGCAGCCAAAGCCAGCGCCGACGCCTATTCAGGCTTCACCGCCACCACCCAAAAAACCTGAAATAGAAATCAAGGATAAGGTTGAAAAACCGAAACCGGTTCAGAAAGAACCGCAACCGGATTTGGAAGCGCAAAGAAAAAAAGCGCAAGAACAGGAAGCCAGAGAAAAAGCGGAAGCAGATCGGTTGCTGCGCGAACAAGAAGAACAAAAGAAACGAGAACTGGAAGCACAGAAGAAACGCGAGCAAGAAGAGCAACGGAAGCGTGAAATGGAAGCGCAAAAAAAACGTGAACAAGAAGAACAAAAGAAACGTGAAATAGAAGCACAGCAAAAGCGCGAGCAGGAAGAGAAGGCCAGGCTTGAGGCGCAGCAAGCAGCAGCGCGCGCCCAAGTGGCCAGTGAAATCGGCAAGTACAAGGCGATGATTCTGGCCAAAATAAAAAGCAGAATTGTCATGCCGCCAGATCTGCCTGGCAATCCGGTGACCGAATTCAATGTAACTTTATTACCCGGTGGTGATATTCTCGATGTTCGGCTGCGTAAGAGCAGCGGTTATCCGGCTTTTGACAGCGCCGTGGAGCGCGCCATACTGCTTTCCAAACCGCTGCCGTTACCGCCTGATCCGGCATTGTTTAATGAATTTCGCAACCTGCATGTGACCGTGCATTATTTGGAATGATTGTTATAATCCACTTTTCTTCTTGAATATTTGGCGCTTTATATTTATGTCAACGTATACTCGCATAGTATTTTACGGTTTTTGGTTTTTCTCATTGGCGCTGATCTGCGCGCCGCTTCAGGCCAGACTGAATATTGAGATTTTTGGCGGCGGAACGGAACGCATTCCAATTGCTATCGTTCCTTTCGCTGACGAAGACAGGTTACAACAACGCGTGACTGACGTGGTTTCCGCCGATCTTCAGCGCAGCGGGTTGTTCAGGTTAATTGATCCGACCGGATCGACGCCTTATGCGCCTGCAGAAGTAGTCTATGGCGATTGGGCGGGGCGTGGTGCCAGCGCGCTGGTTATCGGACGCACGATTCTTATGCCCGGTGGTCAGGTGGAGGTACAGTTCCGTTTGCTGGATGTCGCGCGGCAGGCGCAGTTGACTGGTCTTGCAACCATTGTTCCTGTCACGCAATTGCGTGCGGCTGCACACCGCATCGCCGATATTATCTATGAAGCACTCACAGGTGAGGTCGGTGTATTCAGCACCCGTATCGCGTATGTCATGAAGCAAGGAAATAAATATGCGTTACAGGTTGCCGATTCGGATGGCTATAATGAGCATTCAATCATTGAATACAATGAGCCGATCATTTCGCCGGCCTGGTCGCCCGACGGCAGCAAGATTGCTTATGTGTCGTTTGAAAATAAAAAACCGGTGGTTTATGTGCAAACACTGGCAACACGGGAGCGCAAGGCCGTTGCCAATTTCGCCGGCAGCAACAGTGCGCCGGCCTGGTCTCCAGATGGCAAAAAACTGGCGGTCGTGCTGTCGCTGCATGGCGGTTCGCAGCTTTATCTGATTAATGCGGATGGCAGCGGCTTGCAGCGACTGACACGCAGTTCGGGTATCGATACAGAGCCCAGTTTTTCGCCGGACGGGCGTCATATCATTTTTACATCCGACCGCGGCGGCAGTCCGCAGATTTACCGGATACCTGCTACTGCAAACGAATTGACATCGGCCGAGCGGCTGACATTCGAAGGAGGGTATAACGTCAGCCCGGATTTCAGCTACGATGGAAAAAGTTTTGCATTTATTCACCGCCATAATGGCAGGTTTAATGTTGCGGTTCAGGATCTTGCTACGCGTCAGGTGCAGATTTTGACTAATTCCCAATTTGATGAATCTCCGAGTTTTGCGCCAAACGGCAGGATGATTTTGTACGCCACAGAAATGGGGGGACATGGTATATTATCCGCTGTTTCTAGAGATGGTCAGACGAGGCAGCATTTGTCTGTACAGACGGGCGATATTCGTGAACCGGCATGGGGACCGTTGCTAAAACAAAAATGATTAAGTGTGATTTTGTTTGTTATAAAAGGAGCGGTAAATGAAAAAAATAGCAGGTGTTTTGATCATAAGCTTATTGTCAGCATGCGCCAGTCAGACGACGCAGCCAACTGATGTAGAAGACCGGTCAATGGGGGCAGATAGCAGTGGCTATGGTGCGGACGGCAGCGCGCTGGGTTCAGGGGGGTCGGGTTTTCATCCGCTCAACGATCCGAGCAGCATATTGTCACAGCGTAGTGTGTTTTATGATTATGACAGCTATACAGTCAAGAATGAATACCGGCCTTTGGTCATTGCACACGCTCAGTATCTGCGCGACAACCCCAATGCCCAGGTGATTCTGCAAGGTAACACGGATGATCGCGGCAGCCGTGAATATAATCTTGCACTGGGTCAACGCCGTGCTGACGGGGTAAAAAACATCATGACCTTATCTGGAGCACGTGCATCTCAAATCGAATCCGTCAGTCTGGGCGAAGAAAAGCCTCGTGCTTACGGCAGCGGTGAGGCGGCATGGAGTGAGAACCGCCGTACGGACATACTTTATCGAGGTGAATAAACAATGCAAATGCGCGTTTTCTGTTTGCTATTGTTGATGTTCAGCAATGTAAGCTACGCTGGATTGTTCGGTGATGACAAGGCACGGGAACAAATCAATGCTTTGCGTCAACAAGTGGAGGAAATGGAGGCGCGCATCGCTGAAATGGAAGCGGCCTTAAAGAGTCAGGCGCTGCTGGAGCTATACACTCAGGTTGAGACACTTGGGATGGAGCTGGGAAGGTTGCGCGGTCAGATTGAAGTACTGAATCATGACAACGCGTCGCTACAAAAACGGCAAAAGGATTTTTACATCGATCTGGACAACCGTTTGCGGCAGATCGAAGACCCCAATGCGCCGCCACCAACTTATCACAAACCTGACGGCCATGATCAATCGTCTGCTGTCGAGTCAGGACAGTCTTTGAGCATGGCGCCCGAATCCAACGCCGGTGACTCAGTTTCTGGAGCCGGTATGGCTGATGCGGAAAAGCCCCCGGCCCAAACTGAACGGACGGAGCAAACAGTTTCAGAGGAAGGCGGGCAGACATGGGTGGCTGCAACACCGAGTCAGGATTTACAGCCAGCCGGAGCGACCGAGAAACAATCCTATGAAGCAGCATACCGGACGTTTAGCAAAGGTGATTACCGTGGCGCCAAATCACAGTTTGAAGCATTCCTGAATCAATATCCGCACTCCAGCCTTGCGCCGAGTGCGGCCTACTGGATCGGTAATGCACACTATGCCCTGCGTGACTTTCAGGATGCCATAAGTGCCCAGAAAAACCTGATTGAACGCTATCCCGACAGCCCTAAAGTGCCTGACGCAATGCTCAACATTGCCAGTAGTCAACACGAAATGGCCGACAGCAGAGCGGCCAAAAAAACCCTTGAAGACCTGATCGCCCAACATCCTTTTAGTGATGCCGCAGAAAAAGCCAAGCAACGGCTGACCCGATTCTGATTTGAATTTTTCCAGCAACAAACATACATGCCATGCAGGGATCGACAAAGCTCTAACCTTGCGTGTCAGTGAGATTTTCTATTCGCTACAGGGCGAAACCAGTCGCACTGGCCTACCGACCGTATTCATTCGCTTGACAGGTTGTCCGCTGCGTTGTGGCTATTGCGATACCGCTTATGCATTTAGCGGTGGTGGAAACATGGCCATTGCCGCCATTCTGGCGCAAACGGCCGGTTATCTGACACGGTATGTCACTGTTACCGGCGGCGAACCGCTCGCGCAGAAAAACTGTTTGACGTTGTTGACCGCACTCTGTGATGCAGATTATTCGGTTTCGCTCGAAACCAGCGGTGCGCTTGACATCTCTGGTGTTGATCCGCGCGTGAGCAAAATCATGGACATCAAAACGCCCGGATCGGGTGAAATGGACAAAAACCGTTGGAGCAATCTCAATTATTTGACGACGCACGATGAAATCAAATTCGTGCTGTGCGATGAAGCGGACTATCAGTGGGCATGCTGTATGATTCAGCAGCACAATCTGGACACACGCTGTCCGGTGCTGTTCTCACCTGTACACGGCCAGCTCGACCAAACCACGCTGGCCGACTGGATATTGCGCGATCAACTACCCGTGCGCATGCAGATTCAGCTGCACAAACTGCTTTGGGAAGACGGTCCGGGGCGTTGACAGCGCATGAGCGACTCAACGAAAAACAAAGCAAAAGCCGTTGTGTTGCTGTCCGGCGGCCTTGATTCCGCTACCACACTCGCGATCGCCAAAGACCGGCAATTTGACTGTTACGCACTCAGCATCGACTATGGTCAGCGACATGAATCCGAACTCAATGCAGCCGGGAATGTTGCCAGTGCGATAGGCGTTGCCGACCACAAAATTATTAGCGTCGATTTATCCGCATTCGGCGGTTCGGCGCTGACCGATTCATCCATCGCCGTACCAGCTGCGGGTGAAACAACCGGTATCCCGGCCACCTACGTTCCAGCACGTAACACCATCATGCTGTCGCTCGCGCTGGCATGGGCGGAAACTTTGAATTGCTGCGATATTTTCACC
Organism: Burkholderiales bacterium; assembly: GCA_024235755.1. Lineage (GTDB taxonomy): Bacteria > Pseudomonadota > Gammaproteobacteria > Burkholderiales > Nitrosomonadaceae > Nitrosomonas. The sequence goes on from JACKLV010000013.1 coordinate 91,738, forward strand.
GGCGTCAATGCCGTTGATTACTCCGGCTATCCCGATTGCCGTCCCGAATTCATACTGGCATTTGAGAAAATGGCCAACCTCGCAACCAAAGCCGCCGTCGAAGGCAACAAACTTACCATCCACGCGCCACTAATCAATCTACCCAAAAAAGACATCATCCTGACCGGCCTGGCGCTCGGCGTCGACTACAGTCTGGCAGTCTCGTGCTATCAGGCCGACGAAGCGGGGCGTGCGTGCGGCGTGTGCGATTCTTGTCGGATACGTCGGGATGGGTTTGAGGCGGCGGGTGTCAATGATGTGACGTTGTATATGATTTAGTGTGCTGGAGACTGGAAACGCAGAGTAATTGAATTAACAGCGTTTCCAGTTTGTTAGAAGTTGCTGATTAGTTTACGCGAAGGGTGCCGCCCGTGCCTAAACCACCCTCTACATCCTGCGCCTCATAATGTTTTAATGCACGCACCATACCATTGTACGCGTCAATAAACGCGGCAACTGTAGCCTTGCCGGATGGTGTTCTGGAAAATCCACTTAGCGTTGCTCCGCCTCTGCTGCCGAATGCACCGAGTGCTGCACTGAAATTACTAGCGGTTGCACTACCTTCGGAGGCTGAAATCTGAACTGCCGAGCGGATGTCGAATAATGTTAATGTAACCACGGAAGCTCTTGATTCCATAGCGCCTGCCAGATGTCCAATCGATGGATGTACAAAAGAGCCTAATACTCCGGCCATGGCACCGCCGACCTGTCCAGTAGCGGCATTATCAATAATTATACTGGGCTCCATATAATAGTCGGCTGCTACGCGTTGTCCTGCGTGCTGATTTGATCCTGCGCGATATTCGCCTGAATTTCGCTGAATATCGGTAATACGGGAAAGACGACCGTCTGTTCTTAAATTGCCGATAGAAGTAATGACGAAACAATTGGATTGCTGCACTGCCAGACGAATAAGTGGCTCGATCGTTGTAATGTTGGTGGCGCTGCCGAATTGGCCATACCAGTCAGCTGCACGCCCATCATCAACGGCAAGTGTGCCGAGGGTTTTTTCGCAGCGTTCCAGTGCCGGATTGGCGCCAACGCTGGCCCCACCGGCAGCAGCTCCCGTACTTGCAGTCTGGTACGTTCCCGGTGTAACGTTTGCACAACCGGCAAGTGCCAGAATACATACTGAAAGTATCAGGCTTCTATTACGCATGCTATCGGCTCCGATCTTACCCATCATTGACATATTCCCCCCTCATATACTGAATATCTTCAAACATTTATTATTAATAAAACCTATATTATTATTCTTATGCTTTGATTATAGTATGATAATTGTCACACGGTTAAGTAAAATACCAAAAATGTCCCAATACATTCAATTTAACTTTAATAATTCTTTTGTGCTGATTGTTCCTGCTGTGGTGATTAGTTTTTTGGCGGCATGTGCTACTTCACCATCGCATACTAGCTTCGATCGGATATGCGATTCGTCAGGTTGTTATGACCGGCCGAGGCAAGCGGTTCAGTATCAAAGCGCATCTGATCAGGTAATGACGCCCGAACAACACCAGGCCGCAGCGCTGATTGCAATGGCTGAAAATGATCCGACGGCAGCTTATGATCTTGCGTTGCGCTATTTCCGAGGCGATGGTATCAAACGTAACAGTTATCAGGCGATACAATGGATGCGAAGCGCTGCCGATCGAGGCAATCTAGATGCGCAGAAAGCGCTTGGGCGGCTTTATCTGACAGGCTTGGAAGAAATGGGCCCTGATTTTCGGGAAGCGGAAAAATGGCTGTCATTGGCGACTGCTGCGGGCGACAAAGAATCGGCAGAACTACTGGCTGAGGCCTCGCGTCTTAAACACACCGAAAGGCAATTTTACTTATGGAGTAACCGCTGGCGTCCGATTTTTCAACGATCGTGGTATTCTAATTATCCCTATCATTATCAGTGGCGCAACAATGGCTGGTCTTATTACTGACCTTTGATGAGAATTCTTTATTTATTTATATTTCTGGCCTGTGCAGCTCTACTCGGCTACGCCCAGTACCTGCAACATGTCGAAAATCTGCTGCCCTGTCCGCTTTGCGTAGCACAGCGGCTTGCTTACTGGATGCTCGGAATAACGGCGCTGTTGGCTTTCCTGAGCAATCCGCGATCAATCGGGCGCAGGATTGCCGGTTTCTTTATGGCGGTTTTTGCAAGTATCGGTGCGGTAATCGCTTTTCGGCAATCCTGGTTGATTCGATATCCCGAGTCATTTGAATGCGGTATCAGTCCGGAAGAAGCTTTTCTCAATTCGCTGCCTTTCGCAGATTGGTGGCCGGGCATGTTCGAAGCCAATGGCGATTGCGCCGATGTTGATTGGGAATATTTGACATTGACGATTCCAGACTGGTCGTTTGTCGCTTTTGCGGGGTTGGGGTTGTTATCGTTGTATGTTTTATTCGCAAAAGAGTAGTCATAGTCAAGCCGGTTACAACCTTCCAAGCCAGATCGTTTTCCAGTCCTTGGTTATTCGACGACAACTTTTGCCAGATTTGTGATTGCCCGTAGGTATTTGAAATCATTAATATCATCGTTAAACAGTCTAGGAACTAATTGGTTATCGTCCTGTCGCATACCGAGGAGTATTTTTTCTGGCAGTTTTGATTGATGCGAGCAGCATTATCTCCCGCGGAGTCTGGATCATTTCGTAAACAAAAGCATCGGTCAGGTTTGACACAGTCTCTTCATCACCCATATCGGGATGCTCTGTAGCAGGACGCTAATAAGAGCTGGGCAGTGAAATATCAGGGCTGTTATTACGGCGTTTCAGCACAAGGCGTAATAATTCTGGAAAACGTGTTTACATTTTCCAGAATATCGGAGCAGAAATGAACTTACATCTGTTTGGGTCGTACGCCTACTTTGATCTCGATATTTTTTTCTTCTTTGTTACGTATTATTGTTACTGTTACAATTTTCCCCGGCGAAAGCCCGGCAACCTTATTGAGCAGTTCGGAAGAATTTTCTATCGACTCGCCTTCAATAGCGATCATAATGTCACCCGGCTTTATACCGGCTTTGTCCGAGGGACCGTCTTTTAGAACGCTTGCAATGAGTGCGCCAGCTACATTATCCAGATTAAAAGAATCGGCGAGTTCTTTGGTCATATCCTGCATACTGACGCCGAGCCAACCCCGTATTACGGTACCAGATTGAATAATCTGCTCCATGATTTCTTTTGCGATGTGTATCGGAATAGCGAAACCGATGCCTAGAGACCCGCCTGATTGCGAATAGATAGCCGTATTGATACCAATCAAGTTGCCATCGGTATCCGTCAGCGCCCCTCCTGAATTACCGGGATTAATTGCCGCATCGGTTTGGATAAAATCCTCGAATGTATTAATGCCCACTTTTGTGCGACCCAGTGCGCCAATGATGCCCATAGTAACGCTCTGACCAACGCCAAAAGGGTTGCCAACTGCCAGAACGACATCACCAACCTTGGCAAGTGCGGACTGACCAAATGTAATTGTTGGAAGATTTTGTAATTCGATTTTTAATACCGCCAGATCTGTTTCTGGATCAGATCCGATCACTTTGGCTTCTATCTTGCGTCCGTCAGATAAAGCGACTTCCACTTCTTCAGCAGCTTCAATGACATGGTGATTGGTTAAAATATAACCATTGGCGCTGACGATAACGCCCGATCCGAGATTCGATCTGCGCCGCGTTCTCGGCTCAAACTGTTCTCCAAAGAAACGTTGGAAAATGGGGTCGTTTAATAATGGATGCGGCGTTTCTTTTACTGCCTGCCGGGTAAAAATATTAACTACAGATGGCATCGCGCGACTGGCTGCTTCATAATAGCTGTCAGGTCTAGATTCGGCATAGCTGGGCGCTGCTTCCTTGATTGTTACCAGTTCTCCGCGCGGTGTCCACGGCAACAGTTCCGGGCGCAATGTGGATATCACAAAAAAAATTGCCAGTAAAATTGTTGCCGTTTGTGCAAAAATCAACCAAAGTCTGTACATAAATATAGACCACTCCAAGATAAAAATCGTTTTATATTGTCATTCGTAATGTAGTGTAACCCGATAGGAAAAAAACATGCATCGAAATGTGCTTGAGAATTACTTAAATCAGCTACTGGAAATATCCCGTTTTGAGGATTATTGCCCAAATGGCCTGCAAGTGGAAGGCCGGGAAAATATCCAACAAATAATAACGGGCGTGACGGCTTCACGAGCATTGCTAGAAGCCGCGGTGATAAAGCGCGCGGATACCGTCCTTGTCCATCATGGTTATTTTTGGCGTGGAGAAGATGCGCGCATCACCGGAATGAAAGCGCGCCGGCTCGAGATGTTGATAACAAATAAAATTAATTTATTTGCCTATCATTTGCCGCTGGACTACCACTGCGTGTTTGGGAACAATGCACAGCTTGCAAAAAAGCTGGAATTCGTTGAAACAGGCCGGTTTGGCGGGCAGGATATCGTTGCGCATGGTGAGCTTGTCACACCCATGCCTTTAAGTACACTCGGCGAAAAAATCTTACGGGTCTTGGAGCGAGAACCGCTTGTTATCGGTAATCCCGAGCAGACAATTCGGCGAATTGCTTGGTGCACTGGCGCTGCTCAAGGTTATTTTGAAGCGGCAATTGCGCAGGACGTGGACGCCTACCTTACCGGTGAAATTTCCGAACAGACGGTGCATGCCGCCCGTGAATCCGGTGTCGCGCTAATTGCTGCCGGGCATCATGCCACCGAACGTTATGGCGTTCAAGCCTTGGGCGATCATCTATCAGAAAAATTTGCCATTCAACATCACTTCATCGATATTGACAACCCGGTCTGATTCCATGATATGTAGAGTCAGTCATCTTTGTCATCTTTCTTTTTCTTTGAGAACATCGTCCACCAGATAATAAAAATAAATAGTCCGAGCGCCACCCCCGCTTCAATCAACAATAGCCACCAACTGTTTTCCATATAAAATATTTCAAGCTTGTTGTATAGTTAAAATTTAAACTATAACTGTAACCAATCTTTGATGAAAAACCAATCCTGTTTTTCAATAATTCTGTTGCTTGTGCTGCTTTACGGCTGTACAAGTAAAATCGCCGAACCTCCTGGGGCAGTCAAACAACCGGTCGAACCGGAGGTCAAGATAGAGAAAGAAGGACGTCTTTCAACATATATCGTGGCAGAGTGGTCGAGTCTGCCAGGTTGGTATGACGATGATCTTAAATCAGCTTTGCAGGCTTTTAAGCAAAGCTGCTCCGTATTGCGGCGACAAATCATATGGCAAGAAACCTGTATCGCAGCATCTGAAAAACAGGTAACGGATAACAAAAGTCTGCGAATGTTTTTTGAGAATCATTTTATACCATACCGGGTTATTGCCAGTGACGGTAGTGAGGAAGGATTGGTTACCGGCTATTATGAACCATTACTGCGCGGCAGCCGCAAGTCTTCCGAGCATTATCGCTACCCGCTGTATACGGCACCCGATGAATTACTGACAATCGATCTGGGTATATTGTACCCCGAACTCAAAGATTTGCGTTTACGCGGCCGTCTGGATGGACGTAGAGTCGTACCCTATTACAGCCGTGCCGAAATCATGAACGATCCTGCGATACTGGAAGGCAACGAATTACTTTGGGTTGATGACGAAGTTGAGCTTTTCTTTCTGCAAATTCAAGGCTCAGGTAGAGTGCAGCTCGATACCGGTGAAATTGTAAAAATCGGTTTCGCAGACCAAAATGGTTATCCATACAATTCAATCGGACGGATTCTGGTTCAGCAGGGAGAACTGCCTTTGGAAAAAGCGTCCATGCAGGGTATCAAGCAATGGGGACGACAGAATCCAAGCAAGTTGCCAGCGTTGCTTCAACAGAACGCGCGGTTTGTGTTTTTCCGTGAACTGCCCGGCGATCTTAGTGGTCCCATCGGCGCGCTCGGCGTTCCGTTAACTGCGGGTCGCAGTGTTGCGATTGATCCGCGTTCTATTCCGCAAGGTGCGCCGGTTTTTCTCGCGACTACATGGCCAAATTCCAACAAGCCGCTGAATCGTCTCATGGTAGCCCAGGATACCGGCAGCGCAATTAAAGGCGGTGTTCGTGCGGACTTTTTCTGGGGATATGGCCCGGATGCAGCCAACCAGGCCGGAAAAATGAAACAACAGGGAAAAATGTGGGTATTGGTGCCAAACGGGCACACAGTACCACTGCTTGCGCAACAATAACACTGAATATTGCTTAGTTTGCGCTATCAGCTGGACCCAGCGCCGCGCTGTGCATTGATTTGTCCTGATCGGGCTGTTCAGGTTTTTTTCTTGGTAAATGATTGGGCAGCTTAAGTCTGGCCAGCTTTAATAGTGGACCGCCACGCAGCATGATTGCATCTTTTAATGTGTCGCCATTACCTTCTTTGATATTGAGATACAGTTGTAAGTAATCATTTTTCTCGGTATTCTCGTGACCATCCGGCGGTGCGCCTGGATTATACAGGCCGAACGACAGTGACATATCCGCCGTCAAGAAAACAAGATCATCTGCCAACTGCGCTTCGGCGTATTCTAGATGTCTGGGGTCTACATAAACTACGACTTGTTGCTCCAGCATTAAATTAATTTCATCCTTCCGGTGACCCGCAAAAGACAATTCAACTTCCATCAATTCATCGTCTGTTACCATTTCATCGTCCGAAGCAATTTCATGATGATCTTGATGATTCGGCACCACCTCCGAGATCACGTCATTCATGAAATTTTCCTGTTCCTTCTCAGCATTTTTGAGCGCTTCAATTTGTTCGTCAACTGTATTTCCAGAGTCATACAGTTCATGAATTGCCATAATGGTTTTCTGACCGGCCCCCGGTATTTCGATTTCATCGTCGAGAAATCCCAGAACCGGATCATAATCCAGTTCCACTTCCAGCGGATAAGGCACATTATCGTTGGTATTGATCTCGCCGCGCATAAACGATGTAATCACAATTCGTTTATTTGTATATGGGTCGAGCTGCATACCGAGCGGTATGGGTCTCACCATAATATGTCCGGTACTTTTCAGATGCACATCAAGAGTCACCAGCCACCTGTCTTCAAAAGGAACGATTGAAGCATCGAGATTATTGGAAAGCCAATCCGGAATTAAGTCAAAAAATTTCAGTACCCCTGTAGCCCTGATTTCCTGACGATTGTCTTCACCCGCTTCATCGCCTTCGAGAATCTCCGTTTCAAAAAATTCATGATCATCATCCTCATCCTCAATCGGTACGTCTACATCCGGCTGAGGGCTTTCACCGGTACCAAGCGCCCTGCCAACCACTTGAGATACTGCTTCAATATTGAATACATCATTCAGTATCTTTGGAATACTGCCATTATCAGGGATGGGGACGCACAAGATGCTGGATTTGCTGTGCGCATCAGCTCTGACCTGTTCGAGTCGCTGATGAAAGTAATTATTCAAATACTTGGATTCTGATGAAAACCCATGATTCTCAAACTCAGAGAGGCAATGTGTCGTTTCATATTTCTGGTATATTGCACGCGACTCAATTCGCTGAAAAAAATATTCGTTTAATGAATCTGCATCACTCATAACAAAATAAACGGTGGTTGATTCTGGGTAAATAAAACATCAAATTATTGTACAACGAATCAAATGTTCAGTCGTAAACCACTACCATCTGCATAACGACTGTAAATTTCATTCTTTTTTACTGACCAAGTGTAACAGTATTTTTCAAACGTCCGTTGATCGCAGTGATGGTCAACAGCCGTGCATAGCGTCCAACTTTTCCAAAGAACACTATTTGAACGCTAATGGATTCTTTACAGAGTATTCAGTCTGTATTCATATTCCCTGCGTATAGTTAACCATCAGACATATGTCTGAATGATTAATAAACTAAACTAAACGGAGGGTTCCAATGAAAACCAAAGCAATAACACCGGCCAACATGCTGCTTACCATGCTGTTAGGACTGGTCTTGGCAATGCCCGTTGCAGTTGAAGCAGGAAAGGGCCGCCATCGGTTTGGTCATACGCATCACCATCATTATTACAACAATGGTTACGGGCATTCCCACCACCATCACCGACACTTCAAGAAGCGTCATTACAAACAACGGCATTATTATAATCGTCATAATCCATACTATGGCGGCGGCTATAATCGAATTTACAGCCCGCCGCAGCGATACTACAACAGGCCGTATTACAATCAGCCTTATTATAATCCACAGCCTGGTTATGGCTATGCGCCGAATGCTATCAGCTATCCGCCGGCGGCAGGTTATGCCTATCCGCCTCAGGTGATGCTGGGTGTTAATACCGGAAATGCAAGCTTTATGTTACGCTATTGACCACGGAATGCCTGCGGGAAAAGTCATAGCATTTCCCGTGGGCATTGCTTGATTCAATACACAGGCGGTACACTAAAACTCCGTATCGCTTGGAAAATAAAGCTGTTGATTCATGAATATACTGAAAAATTTTTTTTTGATTGCGTTGTTTCTCACATTTTTTCTTACCTATTCGATGGCTAGTGAGCGCCGGGAAGAAACAAATCGGCAAAGCCTGGAAAAACAGCCTGTCGGGATCTCACAGCGCCAAGCGATATCGATTGCGCAAAAACATATCGAAGGCCGTGTATTGGATATTCGGCGTAGCGGAAATGTTTATCGCGTCAAAATTCTCAGTGATCAGGGTTCAATTCATATCGTTCCGGTAAGTGTGACCGATGGGAAAATAAAATCTGACCATTAATGTCCACGGCACAGGCAATCAGCTCGAATTGATTAATCGTTATGCGTATTCTGGTTATTGAAGATGAAATAAAATTGCAGGTACAGATCCGCCAGAAACTCGAATCAGCCGGTTATATGGTTGATACATGCAGTGATGGCAAGGAAGGCTTGTATATTGCCAATGAATATCCGCTGGATGCCGTCATCATCGATTTGGGTTTGCCGGGTATGTCGGGACTGGAAGTCATTAAAATGCTGCGTGAACAGGGCAATGTTTTACCCATTCTGATTCTTACTGCGCGCGATAGCTGGCAGGACAAAGTATTGGGGCTTGAAATAGGGGCAGATGACTATTTAACCAAACCATTCCAGATAGAGGAACTGCAGGCGCGATTGAAAGCATTATTGCGTCGTGCAACAGGCATTCCCAGCACATCATTAAAGTGCGGCCCTATACAGATCGACGTTGCAACGCAACTGGTTACTGTCAATGATTGCAAGGTTGATCTGACGTCGTTTGAATACCGCATGCTTGAGCTATTAATCCGGCATCAAGGTGAAGTGTTGTCCAAGCGGGTTTTAACGGATTATCTTTATCCGCATGATGAAGACCGTGACAGTAATGTGCTGGAGGTCATGGTTGGTCGGTTGCGGCGCAAATTAGACCCCACCGGTGATTTAAATCCCATTGAAACGCTGCGCGGTCGTGGGTATCGTTTCACCATCGCATGTGACAAATCGTCATGATGTCGCTGAATAAACGCATTTTATTAAGTGCGACGGGTGTTTTATTGATATTCATCGTGGGCATTGCACTGGCGCTCGACCGTGCATTTTATGACAGCGCCCGCTTGGGGGTGCAGGACAGAATGCTGGCCAGGCTGCTCATGTTGATGGGCGATGCCGAGGTAGATGACAATGGCATCCTGGAAATGCCAACCAATTTGCTCGATACCGAATTCAGCCGTCCGAACGCAAATACCTATGCGTTCATTGTCGACCATACAAAAAAAGTTGTCTGGCAGTCGACTTCGGCATTGAACAAAAAACTTCCCGAACTAGGGTTGCTCGAAAAAGGGGTAAAGGATTTCAGTCAGATTGAGATCAATCACGAACCGTATTTTATGCACCGTTACGGTGTAGCCTGGGCTACCGAGTCCGGCAGTTATCCGATGACATTTAATGTCATCATGGATACATCGCTTTTTGACGCGCAAATTGAACGATACCGTGAAGATCTCTGGGGATGGTTGAGCGTCATGACCGTATTGCTCCTTGTTACGCAAATGCTGGTATTGCGCTGGGGGCTGCAGCCCATGCGTCAAGTGTCGGTAGAATTGTCGGCGATAGAGTCCGGAAAGCAGGAAAACGTCGTCGGCAACTATCCCAGTGAATTGAAATTGTTGACCGATAGTATCAATTCGTTAATCAATCACGAGCGCAAACAACAGAAACGCTATCGCAATGCGCTCGCTGATCTTGCCCACAGTCTGAAAACGCCGTTAGCTATTCTTCACAATGCGGTATCGATCCGTCACAACAAACCGGAAGAAAAAACGGTAAGTGAGCAAATCGAGCGCATGGATAACATTATCCAGTATCAATTGCGCCGGGCGGCGACAGCAGGCAGCTCTCCGGGAATGCGCCCAATCTTGTTGTATCCGGTTGCAAACCGAATTGTAAAGACCGTCCGCAAGGCTTACCACGACAAAAATCCCGGGATTACTGTTGCCATTGATAAAACAATCAGTCTGCGTATCGACGAAGGCGATTTAATGGAATTGCTCGGCAATCTCGTCGACAACGCATTCAAGTGGTGTGATCGGCAAATTGTTTTGTCCGCCGTGCGCCATCAGGAACGAATAGCCATACAGATTAAGGACGATGGCCCAGGTATTGCGCGACATGAGATAGCCAGAATACTCGAGCGCGGTGTGCGAGCGGATCAATCCATTCCTGGGCATGGCATCGGGCTTGCGATAGTTCGCGATATCATTCAAGTCTATGGCGGCGAATTGTCAATTGAGCAGAACACACCCAAAGGAGCGTGCATAACAATTTACCTGAATGCCAAATGAGTTTATATTCCCCGTTTTTTGTTCAAATGTGCGATTTTTATCGCTACATTCGATTCCCTGCAAGTTGATTTGAGTACAACTTCCATTTCTTTACTTGAGTATCGTAAGGTTTTTTTATGCGCCCTGCATCTGGCTTGCCAAGCATTATATTCACGCTGGTTCTGATTTTATTCTGTCACGCAATTTTTGCGGCCGGGAACGATAACGGCAATTCCTACGCGGATATCGAAACAGCGTTAAAAAAGAAGCGGGATCAGTTCAGTACGGCGTTAAAAGACATCGAAGAACGCATTGCTACGCTGAAGAAAATTGAAACGCTGAATTCCCAGCAGCAGTCCGAACTATCACTATTGAGTCAGGTTCATGATTTTTTGCATAAGAGTATCGAATCTGCCGGTCGTGCACTAAATTATGTCGGTGCTATCAAAAATGCACCTCAACAGCTCAAGATCCTGGAGCGGAAGCTGGACGCGCCGCTGCAGAAAGAAGAATTAAAGGCTGACAAAATCGACCTGAAACAGCCGCTGGAAGAGCTTGAGTTACAGTTTGAGGCTGTCAGAAAAACGCAGTCGGACGCCCGTAAAGCGCGTGCTGAAGTCGAACGGGAAATAGCCAGACGTGCAGAGCGGCAGCCCAAGATAGAAGAAGAAATCAGATCGGCGCGCAGCCGAATTGATGAGTTGAAACAGAAGACGTTATCTGTGTCCGATCTGGATGATCAGTTGATTGATACGCAAAAAACAGTGCAGGACGCGGAAATTAATTTTTTATTGCAATTAATTCAGGAACTGGAGCTTGAGAACCGCAGTTACAACCAGCAGCGAGAACTTCTGCGGGAGCAGCGGCATTCGGCGGAACGCGATGTACTGATCGCTGAACGTAACTTCAATGTTTTTGAAGAAATCATGAATAAACGCCGTACCGAGGCTGCCGAACATGCTAAACAGGTGGCCGACACAGCCAGTGAGGAGGGTGATAGGGCGCCTCCACTGGTTCGTGCGATTCTCGATAAAAATAAAGAACTTGCCGCGGAGCTGGAGAGAGTCACTGCAGAAAGCGCGTTGCTTAGCGAAGAAAAAAAACATCTCGATCGCGCATTATCGGCAACACAACGCAATTTTGACCGGATCAGGGAGAAAATTAACCAGACCGGATTGACGAATGCTATCGGTTTAAGGCTGCGTAACGACCGCAAGCAGCTACCCGACATCGGTATGCACGAAAAGAAAGTCAAGTCGTATAGCATGGAAATCAATCAGGTTCAATTGCGGCGGATAGAGCTGGAAGACCGTTTGCTTGAACTGGTGGATTTGGATCTTGAAGCCTCCCGTTTGATCGCGGATGCCAAAATTGAATTGCCCGAGCCTGACCACAGTAGATTGCAAAAAGCTGTTTACCAGGCGCTGAACCGGCAAAAGGATGATTATCTGGATGAGTTGATCAATGCGTATGATGTTTACTTCGAAACCAAGCTTTATCCGATTCTCGAATCGGAACTCAAATTCATTGACTTGATCAAGGAATATAAGGCGTTTATCGATACGCGTATTCTCTGGATTCAAAGCGCTCCGATGATTCAGTTGCAAGACATACAGCACTTGGGGGCGGCAACAGCCTGGCTGTTTAGTCCGTCATCCTGGTTGCAAACAGTGTTGCTGGTTGGAAAAGATATTCAGAAAAATACCTTAGCCATCGTGCCGTTTTTTCTTTTTGCTATAGCACTGCTATTAATGCAACGTTTGTTAAGATCAAAATTATCAGCGTTGGGTCGTTACGTCACCAAGCTCAGTAAAGCCAAATTTACTGACACGCTCTGGGCTGTAGCTGTAACTGTTTTGATGGCGCTTGCGTGGCCGTTATTCATTTATCTGGTCGCCTGGCGCATTCAACAAATTGAAACAGATTTTACTTTTGCGCTTGCCATTGGCTGCGGGCTTGTGGCGTTGGCGTATCTGTTGTTTGCAGGCCTGCTTTTAAGTCATTTGTGCGGGAAAGAAGGTCTGGGAGAATTGCATTTTCGTTGGAAGCACGAAAATATGGTTTTAATCAGGCGGCAATTGGCCTGGTACCTGCCAGCGGCGCTACCGCTGATTTTTGTATTCGTTGTGACGCAAGAACAACCGACAGAAGCGCATCATGATTCGCTAGGCCGGCTGATGTTTTTTATACTAATGGCGACGACAACCGTGTTGGTCTATCGTTTGATGCGTCCTGCCAGTGGGTTGTTGAAATATTACCTGGATAAAAATGCCAATGGATGGATCGGCCGTTTATCCGGCGTATGGTTCCCGATTTTGTTGATTACACCGGCAGTGCTGGCTACTACGGCAGCTGCCGGTTATATGTATACAGCTGGCCAGTTGTCACTGCTGATCATCAATTCACTGTTGTTGGTTTTCGTGGTGATTATTGCCAGGGCATTGTTGATACGTTGGTTGAATATTGCGCAGCGCAAACTGGCAATCGAACAATGGCGCAAAAAATTCGCTGCCCAGGCCGAGCAAGCGCAAGAGGAAGACAAAACTAAAGCTGTTGACGCAAGCGATCAAATTAATGTCGAAGAAGACGAGCTGGACATACAGGCCATTAGCGTACAGACCATGAAACTGTTGAATACGGCATACTGGTTTACCATCATCATTGGCATTGCGTTGATATGGGCGCAGGTTTTACCGGCGTTTAATATACTGAATGATGTTGTATTGTGGAATACGGAAGTCACCACTACAGAAAGTGGCAGTGAAGTCACAAGCCTTGCGCCGATTACTTTGGCCAGCATGCTGCTGGCAATCGTCATTTTTATGATGACATTTTTCATCAGCAATAATATTCCTGGGCTACTCGAAATTGTTATATTGCAGCGTTTGCCGTTTACGCCAAGCGGTCGCTATGCGATTGCTTCGATAGCGCGTTATTTCATCATAATTGTCGGTTTCGCGATGACGTTCAGTGCGCTCGGTATTGGTTGGTCAAAAGTACAGTGGCTTGCCGCTGCGGTAACGGTCGGCCTGGGTTTTGGATTACAGGAAATTTTCGCCAATTTTGTTTCGGGTCTGATCATTCTGTTTGAGCGACCGGTACGTGTCGGCGATGTGGTGACTTTGGGCAATATTAGCGGTAAAGTATCGCGCATACAGATGCGCGCAACCACAATTATCGATTGGGACAGAAAAGAACTGATTATTCCGAACAAGGAATTTGTCACCGGGCAGGTGATAAACTGGTCGTTGTCCGACTCCATTTTACGTATTGTCATTCCTGTCGGTATTGCTTATGGCTCTGACACAAAGCTTGCCAACGATATTCTGTTGTCAATTGCACAGGGGCACTCCAATGTGCTCAAAGAACCCGAACCCAGTGCACGTTTTGTCGCTTTTGGCGACAGTTCATTGAATTTTGAGCTAAGAATTTTTATTCCCGAGCCTGATTTGTTTCTGGAAACGCGCCATGATCTGCTCATGGAAATAGATCGGCGTTTCCGTGAAGCGAAAATCGAAATCGCTTTTCCGCACCAGGATATACATATCCGGAGTCTGCCGGAAGAAATTGCCATTGTTTCAAAACCGCTACCAAACTAGATGGATGAAAAGACGAGCAATACATAAATATTGGTTGGCGTGCCGATGAATATGCCAGCAACTGACGATCGGCCGTTGCGGCTGGTGATTCACGGTGGTGCAGGCGCTGTCCGGCGGGACAGGCTGAAACCGGAGCGCGAACGTGTGTTCATGCAGGTACTGGCGCAATCGTTGCATGCGGGACATGCTGTACTTGCAGCAGGCGGCAGCAGTATTGACGCTGTTATCGCTGCGATCGTAATCATGGAGGATTCCCCTGTGTTCAACGCAGGTAAGGGCGCGGTGTTCAGTCACGAAGGCTATAACGAATTGGACGCATCGATCATGGATGGTGCTACGCGTATGGCCGGAGCAGTTGCCGCGGTTACCACAATCCGCAACCCGATCCGTGCCGCGCATGCTGTCATGATGCATAGCCGGCATGTGTTGTTGATCGGACGCGGCGCGGAAAGCTTTGCGGCTGAACAGGCACTTGAAATCGTCGAGCCGTCGTATTTTTATACCCAGCGCCGATGGGATCAATTGCAAAAAGCGATTGCCAAAGAGCGCATCACGTTAGATCATGATCTGGATTCCGATTCCGGTGAAGAAAACAACGAGAAACACGGAACAGTCGGTGCTGTGGCGCTGGATTATCGCGGCAATCTTGCCGCAGGCACATCGACCGGGGGATTGACCAACAAACGGTTTGGGCGTGTCGGTGATACACCCATTATCGGCGCAGGCACTTATGCGGATAATCAATCGGTCGCGGTATCCGCCACCGGTACCGGGGAAATGTTTATCCGCAGTGCAGCCGGGTTTTATACGGCGGCGCAGATCAAGCTGCAAAACAAATCGTTATTCGAAGCGGCTGATCATACTCTAGCTGAGATTGCAACCATTGGCGGAGAGGGTGGGCTGATCGTGTTGAACGCACAAGGCGACTACACTATGTGTTTCAATACCAGCGGTATGTTCCGCGGTGTCATCGGCAACGATGGTGTTGCGCGCGTTGGCGTTTTTTCAGGTGACGAATCGCTGGCTGTTTATTGATCTTGCGCTTTGCAGACTGTAAATCTGGACACTGGTTCCAGCTGATCCGTGCAACAAAATCTTTCAGAAAATTCTTTAGGCTTTAGACTGTGCGTCTTCAGCGCTAACTCAATGGGTCAACCGCAAATATTGACCAGCATGCCGAAAAGACCATTGCCAGTAGAGATCAATCGACTTTTCTGGTCGATCGCAGGTAAAGGCGGTCTTAAGCAAAATGAAGTAAAAAATTAAAGCCCGAGCTTTTGTGACAATACTGATGATACGGTCATGGGAAGAATCAGCGTATCTAGCGAGAAGCTTATCGGCAAATCCAGAATTGGATATTCTGGGGGCGTTACATTGAATTTTTTTAGGGCGGTGTGATCGTTCGAAATCGCATGAATGTTAAGGCGCGTGCCACTATAAATTCTTGGGCTGGAACTGCCATATTTGACTGCCGAGATAGTTTTATACGTTGCGCAACCGGAAAGAAAGGTTGTGTTAGTCGATAGTGCGATAGTGACAACAAGAAATCTGTAATAACTCATTTGAGCCGCTAATTGAGCCCCGAATAAATCCTAGAAATGAATCGTTCAATCGCATAAAAAGCTGGCCGGTAAGCCGGATTCTGTCGTGGACAGTCATTCATCTAGATGTACGGTTGCCCGTACATTCAAGCAACCTACCCGCAGGCTCCGCGAGCAGCCTCACCGCCTGCCTATTTGGTTTTGCTCCGGATGGAGGTTACCGCGTTTCACCGTAACTAAATACGCTCGTCTCTGTGGCCCTGTTCCTCGCCTCACGGCGTTCGGCTGTTAGCCGACATCCTGCTCTGTGGAGTCCGGACTTTCCTCTCCCTGCCGTTTTAAGCGGCAGGCAGCGACTGTCTGGCCAGCTTCACAGGTATTCTATCATTATTTAACGATTGAAAGCCGGTTCGTAAGATGAAACGGAATTTAATGCTTGGTGCATGTGCCAACAGCATTCTGATAACGCGGCTATCCTTGCAGCATGCTGTTGATTTGCTGCAGTACTTCTTCATCAAGTTCGCCTGCTTCTGCACTCAGACGCAACCTGGACATCAGATAACCATGGTAAGCTTTTGCCAGATCGCGGCGTGCCGAGTAGAGCTGCTGCTGTGCGTTCAGTACGTCGACTTCTGTTCTGACGCCGACTTCCTGCCCGAGCATGGTGGAATCGAGTTGTGTTTGGCTGGAGACCAATGCTTGTTTTAGCGCTTTCACTTGCGCAATGCCATTGGTGACGTTGAGATATTGCTGCCGAACTTGCAGTAGCATGTCACGGCGGGTATTTTCTAGATCATGCCGCGCTTTTTCCTGGTTGGCTATCGCCTCGCGCACACGCGATTGTGCGCCGCCTCCCTGGAATAAGGGTAGATTCAATTGTAGGCCGATTGATTTGGAAGTCAGATCAATTCCGCGACCAGTAAAGGCAGCGCCGACGCCGGTTTGGTCGCTGTATTGTGCGACGAGATCGACAGTCGGATAATGCTGCGCCCAGGCTTTTTTGACTTCCTTCGTGGCTAGTTCATATGCCGCCTGTTGGACTTTGATGGTGAAATTTTGAGCTTCGGCTGCCGTAACCCAATCATCCATGCCGACGTATGGCAGACTCAGCAGCTCAGACGATATTTCATGTGCGCTGGCAAGCTGTCCAGGGAAACGGTTAATAATGCTTTGCAACGCACGTTTACTGATTTCGAGCGCGTTGCGAGCGGCAATTTCCTGAGACAAAGTCAAATCAAAACGCGCCTGTGCTTCATTGGTATCGACAATAGTGGCAACGCCGACTTCAAAATTGCGCTGCGCTTGTTCAAGCTGCTTGAGTATTGCAGCTTTTTGAGCTTCGGCGACTTCAACATCGACTTGTGCGTCGAGTATGTTGAAATAAGCCTGTGCGACGCGCAGGATCAAATCCTGTGCAGCGATCACGAATTGCGACTCGGCCTGCGATACCTGAGTTTTGGATTGCGCATAAATAATGAAATTTTCAAATCGGATGAGCGGTTGCGTCGCGGAAATGATAACGCCACGATTTTGAATGGTATTTGTAGTCGAGCCGAATTTGACTTCCTGGACTTGGCGCGTGGCTGATAAGTTGATGTTAGGCAACAACCCAGCCCGACCTTGAGGTAACTTTTCTTGTGCGGCTTGGTAAGTCGCTCGGGCTGACTGGTACTGCGCGTCTTTTTCCAATGCTTCCTGATATATGTCGACCAGATTTGAAGCCTGCAGCGCGACACTGCCGGTTGCTCCGGCATACAAAAACAGTAAAAATAACAATGTACGTAACATGCTTGTTATCAAAACCAACAACCTGTTGTGAATTGTCCGGTATCAAAAACGCGCTGCTCAGTAAAGCGCGTCGCACCTGGAATAGATATGACTATCAAAAGGTAAACCTGCTTGTCTGTTCTGCATTGATCAGTGCAGGTGTGCTGGTTTCAAATAATGTATTGACAGTGAATTCGCCGGGCGCCACACAGGTAATCACCTTGGCTTCCATAATAGGGTCCTCGCCGACAACGGCAAAAAGACGTCCGCCTGTGTTCAGACTGTTTTTAAAACTGTCCGGCAATACCGGTGTGGAACCGGTGATTACAATCACATCGTAGGGTTCATGTTTGGACCAGCCGTGCGCGGCGTCACCCTGTTCAACCGTCACATTAGTAATATTGTGTGCTTTCAAATTGGCTTCAGCCATCTGTTTCAGTTCTGGAATGATTTCAACGCTGTAGACATGGTTGCCGAGTTGGGCCAGTAACGCGGCCATATAACCACTGCCGGTGCCGACTTCTAGAATTTTGTCGGATTTGCTAATATGCAGTTCCTGTAAAATGCGTGCTTCCATCTTCGGCGCGAGCATGATCTGTCCGTGCCCCAGTGGAATTTCCATATCGACAAAGGCGGCATGACGGTAAGCAGCCGGAACGAATTCTTCTCGGTGTAATTTGTAAAACAAATCAAGCACTTCATCATCCAAAACATACCACGGACGGATTTGCTGGACGACCATGTTATAGCGTGAATGTTCGAGCGTTTGCTCAGGATTCAATTCAATGTTCATATGTTTTCTTTTCAAAAAATAATATACTTGCAATTATTTCATATTTCTATAAGCTTCACAGCATCAGCTAGGGGTCCATTTCCTGAATTCAGGAAATTTTGGTGAGAAAGTCCCTTATTACCTGACGCGGATAATGCCGCCGTAGGGAAGCTGGAGTCCGTCCTCCCGCTCTTTATGGCATTTTAAGGAGCATCTTAATGAGTATTACAGTTCTAAATCAAAAAAATTTTTCCAACGCCACGGCCGCTGTCGACGAGGCCGCTATAAAGTCTCTACCAAATTCACGCAAAATCTATGTTCAGGGCCCGCGTCCAGATATTCAAGTCCCCATGCGCGAAATCCGGCAGACTGAAACTATGACCAGCGACGGCGCGGAAAAAAATCCGCCGATCTGGGTTTACGATACCTCCGGTCCGTATACCGACCCAGCTGCCAGCATTGATATTCGCTCAGGCCTGTCCGCGCTGCGTGATAACTGGATCGAGGAACGCGGCGATACCGAATTTTTGCAGGGGCTTAGTTCATCCTACGGCCGCGCCCGACTGCAGGACCCCAAGCTGGCCGATATGCGTTTTAATTTACAACGTCAGCCACGCCGCGCAAAAACGGGAAAGAATGTAACACAAATGCACTATGCGCGGCAGGGTATTATCACACCGGAAATGGAATTTATTGCAATACGTGAGAATCAGCGTTATGAAGCGTTCAATGCCGAAAATCATGATCTGTTGACACAGCAGCACGCCGGGCAGCATTTCGGCGCGATCCTGCCCAATCAAATTACGGCGGAATTCGTCCGCGACGAAGTGGCGCGCGGTCGCGCAATCATTCCGGCGAATATCAACCACCCAGAATCGGAGCCGATGATCATCGGGCGCAATTTTCTGGTGAAAATCAACGCCAACATCGGCAATTCCGCGCTGGGCTCTAGTATTCAGGAAGAAGTCGAGAAAATGACCTGGGCAATCCGCTGGGGTGGCGATACGGTGATGGATTTATCCACCGGCAAGAATATTCATGAGACGCGCGAGTGGATTATCCGCAACAGTCCGGTGCCTATCGGTACGGTGCCGATTTATCAGGCATTGGAAAAAGTCGACGGAAAATCGGAAGAACTGACCTGGGAGATCTTTCGCGATACGTTGATCGAGCAGGCGGAACAAGGGGTTGATTACTTCACCATTCATGCGGGTGTGCGCCTCGCTTATGTGCCGATGACCGCGAAACGCATGACCGGGATTGTTTCGCGCGGCGGTTCGATCATGGCGAAATGGTGTCTTGCGCATCACAAGGAAAGCTTTCTGTATACCCATTTTGAAGAAATCTGCGAAATCATGAAAGCGTATGACGTCAGCTTCTCGCTCGGCGACGGCTTGCGCCCGGGTTCGATTTATGACGCCAACGACGAAGCGCAGTTTGCCGAACTGAAAACGCTCGGCGAATTAACCAAGATAGCCTGGAAGCATGACGTGCAGACCATGATCGAAGGTCCCGGCCATGTGCCGATGCACCTGATCAAAGAAAACATGGATTTGCAGCTCAAACATTGCGACGAGGCACCCTTTTATACCCTGGGTCCGCTGACAACCGATATTGCCCCCGGCTACGATCATATTACTTCGGCTATCGGGGCTGCGATGATCGGTTGGTACGGCACCGCGATGCTGTGCTATGTGACGCCAAAGGAACATCTTGGCTTGCCGGATAAGGACGATGTCAAGGACGGGATTATCACCTATAAAATCGCTGCGCATGCCGCCGACCTTGCCAAAGGTCATCCCGGTGCGCAGATTCGCGATAACGCTTTGTCCAAGGCGCGTTTTGAGTTCCGCTGGGAAGACCAATTCAACTTGAGTCTCGATCCCGACAAAGCGCTGCAGTTTCACGACGAAACCCTGCCGCAGGAAGGCGCTAAAGTCGCGCATTTCTGTTCGATGTGCGGGCCGCATTTCTGTTCGATGAAAATTACTCAGGACGTGCGCGATTATGCCGCCAAGCAAGGCATCAGCGAGGATGAAGCCCTCGAACAGGGCATGGAACAAAAGTCCGCTGAATTTAAAAAAACAGGTGCTGAAATTTACAGCAAATTATAAATAACTTGGAATCCTCATGGACCCGGTCTTATTGTTCAAAGCGTTAATCCTGGGCATTGTTGAAGGGTTGACCGAATTTCTGCCGGTATCCTCAACCGGCCATTTGATTCTGGTCGGCGATCTGCTGAACTTCAACAGCGAACGGGAAAAGGTGTTTATGATTGCAATCCAGCTCGGTGCGATTCTCGCGGTTTGCTGGGAATACCGCCAGAAAATCACCGATGTCGTGGTGGGAATCGGCTCGGACAAATCGGCGCAGCGCTTTGTCTTGAACCTTCTCATCGCATTCATGCCGGCGGCCATTCTGGGTCTGCTGTTTATTGATGTGATCAAGCAGTATCTGTTTAATCCCTTATCCGTAGCCACGGCACTGGTCATCGGCGGTTTCGTGATTTTATGGGCGGAGCGGCGCGATCATAAAATTGAAGTCGAGCAGGTTGATGATATGGACTGGAAACATGCGCTCAAGGTTGGCTGTGCGCAATGCCTAGCGCTAATTCCGGGCACCTCGCGTTCCGGCGCGACTATTATCGGCGGCTTGTTGTTCGGCCTGTCGCGCAAAGCCGCCGCCGAGTTTTCCTTTTTTCTGGCCATTCCCATCATGTTTGCCGCCACGTTTTACGATGTCTACAAAAACCGCGCCATCCTGGAATTTGACGATATCGGAATGTTTGCCGTCGGTTTTGTCGCCGCATTTTTCAGCGCCCTAATTGCCGTGCGCGGACTGATCCGCTTTATCAGCAATCATGATTTTACGTGGTTCGCCTATTACCGGATAATTTTCGGCTGCATTATTTTGCTGACGGCGTATACGGGCGTTGTGGGGTGGTCGGAGTTTGGCTAAAGGGGAGGTATGTGTGAATACAAGATCTGACTCCAATTTCACGTGACCCCTATTTCACGAATTGGCGCAGCGGCTCAAGTAGATGGTCGGCTTTCGTAATCTTGCTGTACATGAATACCGGGAAATCGACTTTAACCGGGTTGGTGAAATCATTGAGCATGAC
>JACKLV010000014.1 GCA_024235755.1 Burkholderiales bacterium
ATCATTGTTATAGGTAATGGTAAAAATATTATCACCGGCCGCCGCACCCAATTTGATTTCCTGCATCAAATTGGTGACCAGACGTTCTTTTTCTATTTCGTTTGTTATCTGCACGTCTAAATCAACCATTCGAATGACTCTTTCCACATTTGGACGACTGATCAATGTACGCCCCATAATGGATATTTGTTGCTGCACATTAGTTGAAACGGTCATTCCTTCCATTAACGGTCTGATAATATTTTGTGTATCTACATAAATTCTTGCCGATGCTTCAAAATTATCTGGTAGTTTAAGCACGACTACCCAGCCTGCCATTGCTACCATCCATGCAACAATGACTGCAACAAAGCGGTATTTCCAGATCCCTTTAATACTGACATATAATCGAGTTATTAACTCATCCATAAAGAATACTCTCTTTAAATTTCGATCGCTTATTGGCTAATACTGATTTTGAAAAAATACCTCAAACAATTTGTATCAGTTATATGCTATGTTCTTTGCGTAAAAATATTTATGCGCCCAAACTCACTACAGGACGATTCTTTTCGTAAAATTTAAAGCTGTCAGGACTAGAAAAAACTTTCCGGTATCACCAAAACATCGCCTTGCAGCATAGGAACGTTGGCTGAGACGTCACCATCTCTGATTAAATCGTCCAATCGGACACGAAATTGTTTTTGTTCGCCATTAATACTACGAATCACTCTCGCTCTATTTCCTGCCGCGAAATCAGTCATGCCACCGACTGCAATCATGACATCCATTAACGACATATTTTCCCGATAAGGTAATGCCTGGGGCTCTGCCGCTTCACCAATAACCCGGATTTGTTCACTGTAAGGACCTACAAATTGAGTAACCACAACCGTTACTACTGGCTCTTGAATATATTTAGATAATGTTTCCTCGATATCGCGTGCAAGCTGGGTAGAAGTTTTACCACTGGCAGGCAAATCCTCTACTAGGGGCGTTGTGATTTTCCCATCAGGCCTTACCGGCACCGACATAGAAATTTCCGGATTGCGCCAGACAATAATATCCACATTATCACCAGGACCGATCAAATAATCCCTGGATACAACATCATTCTCTGAATCACTCAACAGAGGATAAGTAGAACAACCTGTTAGCAGCAAAAAAACAGAACATAAAAAAATGAAACGGATCGAGTCACCCATGCTCACAAAAATTATTTTCACAGAAGTTTCCTCTAATATATTTAACCAAAAAAACCGAAGAAAACCATTTATAACATAATGCCATAGTATCTGATACTAATCGATAGACTAAGTTTCTTAAGCTTCGATAAAGCTATAATTAACCGCATATTTTATATGGAGCTATATACATAAAGAGACACACTAGGTCAAAACAACCACGCCTGCTCAAATTACCCTGCTCGATCACAGTGCAGCAATATTTGTTATTCTTTTTGGATAATGTTTTTTGATCATAATCTGCGACCAACATTAAAACAACTGGCCAACAGTACAAAAAGCCGGTTCTTGTAATTTTGTAATCAAATCGCACATTTTCTAAATCTCAAGTGCTTCACAGTCCACAAACTGAATTAAACAGGTGAATCATCCTCGGATCATATATAAAGGGTAAATGAATGCCAGTATACAAACCGAAATCAGACACGATAGAATTGTTTCTATACATATCAGAATTCAGACACTCTAAGCATTTTTAAAAACAAACAGGAAAATTCGAATGAAATCTAGAGCAGCTGTAGCCTGGCAGGCTAAACACCCCCTTACGATCGAACAGATCGATCTGGAAGGACCTAAAGCAGGCGAGGTACTTGTTGAAATCAAAGCTACTGGCATTTGTCATACCGATTACTACACGCTGTCGGGGGCCGATCCAGAAGGCTTGTTCCCCACAGTTCTCGGGCACGAAGGTGCAGGTGTCGTTGTCGAAGTTGGCAAAGATGTCAAATCTTTGCAGCCGGGCGATCATGTCATCCCGTTGTACACACCGGAATGTCGCGAATGCAAATTTTGTCTATCGCAAAAAACCAATCTCTGTCAGGCAATTCGCAGTACACAGGGCCGCGGCCTGATGCCTGATGCGACCTCACGTTTTTCGCTGAACGGCCAGCCATTGTTTCATTACATGGGCACGTCAACATTCTCAAATTTCACTGTTGCACCTGAAATTGCGTTAGCAAAAATCCGCCCGGATGCACCGTTTGACAAAGTCTGTTATATCGGTTGTGGCGTTACAACCGGCATTGGCGCAGTACTGTTTACAGCAAAAGTCGAGGCAGGCAGCAATATCGCTGTCTTCGGTTTGGGGGGCATCGGTCTGAATGTCATACAAGGCGCCAAAATGGTGGGTGCCGACAAAATTATCGGTATAGATCTCAATCCTGAACGTGAAGCCATGGCACGCGAATTTGGCATGACCCATTTTCTGAATCCTGATGATGAATCGGATATTGTCGATGCAGTTGTTCAGCTTACAGGCGGGGGCGCAGATTACAGCTTTGAGTGCATCGGCAATACACAAGTCATGCGCCAGGCGCTGGAATGCACCCATAAAGGCTGGGGGCGAAGTATAATCATTGGCGTTGCTGAGGCCGGCGCGGAGATTCGTACGCGACCTTTTCAACTGGTTACCGGCCGCAAATGGGAAGGAACCGCCTTTGGCGGCGCGCGCGGCCGCACAGACGTTCCTAAAATAGTCGACTGGTACATGGAAGGTAAGATTAATATTGATTCGTTAATTACGCACACCTTGAAGCTGGAAGACATCAATAAAGGCTTTGAGTTAATGAAAACTGGAAAATCAATCCGCTCTGTGGTTGTTTACTAATGAAGCCCTTGTTGGAAATACGCAGTCAACATCGTTGTTTTGAAGGCACACAAGGCTTTTATCAACATGATTCAGCAATTATCGGCCTGCCGATGCGTTTTTCTGTATATCAGCCTCCCAGTACCCAACGGCAGCTTTCGCCTGCTGTTTTTTTTCTTGCCGGGCTTACTTGCACCGAAGAAACTTTCATGATTAAAGCAGGCGCGCAACGTTACGCCGCAGACTATGGCCTTATCCTGGTTAGCATGGACACCAGTCCACGCGAAACCGGTATTCCGGGTGAAACTGAAAATTGGGATTTTGGATCAGGCGCAGGCTTTTATCTTGACGCAACGGCAAAGCCTTGGTCAAAGCACTACTTGATGGAAAGTTATATCGTCCAGGAATTGTATCCGATTATCTTGAATGAGTTTTCAGCAGACCCAGACAAAATTGGCATAACAGGTCATTCGATGGGTGGTCACGGTGCACTGACGCTGGGATTAAAGTATCCAGAGAAATTTCGCTCCGTCTCCGCATTTGCGCCCGTTTCCGCACCAATGCAATGCCCGTGGGGACAAAAGGCCTTCACGCATTATTTGGGAGAAAACCAAAGTACCTGGCGCAGGCACGATGCAACGGCCATGATAGAGGATGGCAGGCAGCTAGCCGATATATTGATTGACCAAGGTCTGGAAGATCCGTTTTTGTCAGAGCAACTCTGCCCTGATCGGTTAGAAAAAGCATGTCGGAATACCGGACAAAAACTGACGTTACGTTATCATCCTGGTTACGATCACAGCTATTATTTCATCAGTACATTTATAGCAGATCACCTAAAGTATCATCACAATATATTAAGCGCTACTCGCTGATTCCAAGCAAATTGTTTCATTTGCCGTTTTTAAGCATTGTATCGGCTGATTGAAATTATAGCGCTTCAAATATGCCAGCCGCACCCATACCGCTGCCGATACACATGGTCACCATGCCATATTTCATTTTGTGACGGCGCAAGCCGTGCATGAGTGTGGCCACACGGATAGAACCCGTGGCTCCCAGAGGGTGGCCCAAGGCAATCGCACCGCCCAGCGGATTGACCTTTTCGCGATCCAATCCCAGATCATGAATAACCGCCAAACTTTGTGCGGCAAAAGCCTCGTTCAGTTCAATCCAGTCAAGATCATCGAGCTTGATGCCCGTTTGCGCAAGTACTTTTGGAATTGCCTTGATAGGCCCAACACCCATAATCTCCGGCGGCACGCCGGCGACCGAATAACCGACAAAACGACCCAGTGGTGAAAGATTGAAGCGCTGCATAGCAGACTCGCTCATCAGTACCACCGCACCGGCACCATCGGACATTTGTGAGCTGTTACCCGCTGTTACCGACCCATGCACCGCAAATACAGGCTTAAGTTTTGCAAGTACCGCCTCATTTGTATCCGCACGCGGCCCCTCATCCGTGTCTTTAACGGATACCGATTCACGTACCTGATGCGTTCCCAGATCGGGATATTTTTCATTAATGGTATAAGGTATGATTTCCTGCCTGAATTCACCTTGTTTAATGGCATTCAGAGCACGCTGATGACTTGTCAGCGCGAATGCATCCTGCGCCTCACGATCTATTTTCCATTGGTCGGCCACTTTTTCAGCGGTCATGCCCATACCGAAAGCAATAGCTACATTTTCATCATGCTTGAACATTACCGGATTCATCGCCACCTTATTGCCCATCATCGGCACCATGCTCATACTTTCCGTTCCGCCAGCTATCATCACGTCTGCTTCGCCCAAACGGATACGGTCGGCGGCGATTGCGACTGATTGTAATCCGGATGCGCAAAACCGGTTAATGGTCATACCCGGCACACTGTCAGGCAGACCTGCCAGCAACAGAGCAACGCGCGCAACATTAATTCCCTGCTCAGCTTCGGGCATTGCGCAACCAACAATCACATCGTCAACCGCCGCCGGATCAAGCCCATCACACAATTGCGTAACAGCTTTCAGCACATGAACCAGCATGTCATCGGGGCGTACATGTTTGAACATGCCACGCGGCGCTTTACCCACAGGTGTACGCGCGGCTGCCACGATATAGGCATCTTGTATTTGCTTGGTCATTTATTTCTCCTTGGAAATTCAGGCGCCATAACACCCATATCCATAAAGCGTTTTCAAAGCGGGCTACCGGCTAATTCCTAAGCGGTTTTCCTGTTTTCAACGTATGTTCAATACGCGCTTGCGTCTTCTCAGTCGCGAGCAGCTCCATGAACGCGGCACGTTCGAGCTGGAGAAACCATTCTTCGTCAGCCAGACTGCCCGGCGTCAGATCCCCACCGCACATGACGTATGCAATTTTTTTTCCAATCAAATAGTCATGATCGGAAATAAACCCTCCCTCATGCATATTGACAAGCATGCTCTCAATCGTTGCAATACCGGTATTGCCCGCAACCGGTATTGCCCGCATTCTCAGCGGCGGACGGTAGCCCGACTCAGCAAGCGTCATCGCCTGTAGTTTTGCCGCATGCAACAGCTCAAAACGGTTCATGATAATGGTATCTGCCGGACGCAAAAAACCTAATTCTTTAGCCTGCTCCGCACTTTTTGCCAGTTCAGCCATCGCCACTGTTTGATAATATTTTTTCAATTGCGGAAATGGATCACCCTCAACGGCAGTCTGTGCAGCCCTGAGTGCAAATTCCTTGCACCCGCCCCCAGCCGGCAACAAACCGACACCTGCTTCTACCAGACCAATATAAGTCTCCATAGTAGCGACCACGCGGTCGCAATGCATAACGAATTCACATCCGCCACCCAGCGCCAATCCGTCGACGGCTGCAACTGTCGGTACCATAGAATACCGCAGTGCTTGTGATGTTTGTTGAAACTGATCAATCATCGCTTCCACTTCAGCCAACTTCCTGGCCATCAATGCATCAGCCATATCAAGTTCTCTGGCGGCTTTGAGGACTGTCGCCTGCGCCGACTTTTTAAATTGTTTGAAAAATTTTTCAAACAAAGAAGGCGGTGCCGGCACGCGCTTTTCTACGTGCTGCGGCTTTGGACGTTCAGTGGCCTGCTTTAAATTCGCCCCAGCAGAAAATGGCGGTTCGGTCTGCCAGATCACCATAGCTTGCCAGTTTTTTTCAGCTTCTTTGAGCGCGTCCAAAATTCCATTCAACACATCCTTGCCAATGGTATGCATTTTGCTCTTAAAGCTGAGTATGGCTATTTTATCGCCTGTGTGCCACATCCTCACCGCATCGGTTTCGAAAATAGTTTCACCGTATGTTGCATCTTCTCCGATCAACCGGTCAGGATATAGTTGCCGGTGGTAAACAGGCAGTTCCGAGCGTTGATGGATTGTCCCCGTTACCGGCGCGTAGGAACCCTGGGATGTATGTACTTGTTCACTGATTGTCTGAACCCAAGATGGCAACGGCTTATTGCTCATAGATTTCCCAGCGGCGATATCCGTATTGATCCAGTCGGCCACCTGCTTCCAACCGGCTTCCTGCCAGATTTCAAAAGGACCATGCTCCCACCCGAAACCCCATCTTATCGCCAAATCCAAATCACGCGCGTTATCGGCAATATGCTCCAGCTGAACAGCGCAGTAATGAAACAAATCACGATGAATAGCCCATAGAAACTGACCTTGAGCATGCTGACTATTGCGCATTATGGCGATTCTATCCACAGGTTTGCTGTACTTTAACTGTTGTTTAAGTTCGTCATGGACCTCGCCGCAAGAAGCACGGTAAGTATTCTCGGCAAGATCCAATACCTGAATTTCCTTGCCAACCTTCTGATAAACACCTCGTTTGGTTTTTTGTCCGAGCGCGCCTTCATCAATTAATCCGCGCAGCCAATCTGGTGTCTCAAAATAGGAATGCCAATCATCGTCTGGCAACGTATCACGCATCGTATGGATAACATGCGCCAGTATATCCAACCCAACAACATCCGCAGTTCTAAAAGTTGCGCTTTTGGGTCGTCCGATCAATGCACCCGTTAGGGCATCAACTTCATCAAATGCCAATCCGGATTCTCGTCCGTGGTGCATGGTTGCCAACAAGGAAAAAACGCCAATACGGTTGGCGATAAAATTCGGTGTATCTTTCGCACGAATCACGCCCTTACCCAGATACGTTACCAGAAAAGATTCCAGGTTATCGAGCATCAACGCATCGCTTTGTTCACAGGGAATTAATTCGATCAGGTGCATGTACCGCGGAGGATTAAAAAAATGAACCCCGCAAAAACGATGCCGCAATGCTTCTGGAAAGGCCTGTGCCAATCGATTAATGGAGAGACCGGATGTATTGCTTGCAAAAATGGTCTGTTCACCAAGATATGGTGCAACTTTTTCGTAAAGCGCTTGCTTCCAGTCCATGCGTTCAGCAATTGCTTCGATTACGACATCACATGTTTTAAGCTGTTCGAGATGCTGATCATAATTGGCTGCTTCAATAAACGCAGCCTTGGACTTCACCGACAACGGTGCCGGCTCATGCTTTTTTAATTTTTCGATCGCTTTAGTTACATGAGCGTTGGGATCATCTGCTTCAGCCGGCAATTCAAACAAAAAAGTTTCAATATTGGCATTTACCATATGCGCTGCAATCTGCGCACCCATGACACCCGCACCCAACACCGCCACCTTGCGCACAATAAACTGAGCGTTATTCAATTCCGCCTCCTGCATGATTCGGTTATCAAGCGATTCAATCGCTGTTTGGCTTTATCCAGTATAGCAGTTCAATACCTTCTTTCCACCGGAACAAACATAAACACCAATGGACAGTGCCGTATATTAACTCCACTCAATCTTTTTCCGCCACCTATAACCAGCAACAATAACTCCATAGTGTTGTTTTTTCACCAATCTGGTCAATCGGTTTCTCAGCAATTGCTTATCTGATTAATACAGCGCAACCGTGGTGCTGTCTGCCAGACACCCACTGGGCTGGGCAGCATAATGTATTTTTCCAAACAATCTTCGTACGGCAAACCGGGGACGTTGCCGCCACGAAAAGTACGACTGATTGTCCACACACCTGTCGATAACAAATGCGGCTCGCACATGGCTTGAACCAAGCTCTTCCGAATTTGCACAATAACAAAACAATTGCCGGTAAAACGCCTGGCGCTTCCAAAGTGAAACATGAATACTGTCGAAACTCATCCATTTGGGTTCCGGTTCATACAATACCACCTGGTGCCGAGCAGCCAGCTCATTCAGACCCTGATGAACCGTAAATGCACGTTCAAATATTTCGTCGCGGGAAAGCTTGCATGTTGGAAACAAGACGTTTCTTAATATCTTGAACCGGCTTTCTGACATCGCTTTAATCGAGTCTATCGGCAAATTCGTCATCACAATATGCGCACCGCTTTGCTGTAACTGTTGAATACACCATGATACCCAGCGCAAAATCTGGCTTGGTAAATAACCGTAAGGAATATCGTTGCCTATATCTGTCAAAAACGCATAAGTCGGCACTGACCGACTAGCATACAATTGTCGCCATAAACCGCATTGCACAATTCCCGGCAATTCACGTACCAGTACCAGGCTATTCTGTCCATACGAACGCCCATGCCCTGCAGCAACCAGCACTTCACTGGGTGCGCCGTATTGCTGTTGCAGCAGTTGAATAATCATGCGCAACGAGAAAGTCAGGTTGCTCGCACCCAGCAACACTATGCGATTAACAGGTTGCATTCAGTTATACATTCCTCATGTTGCGATAAAAATTATTTTTGACAAACAAATAAATATAGTCGAACGCGGAACAAATACTCAAGGTAATGGTAAGAACCAGCAACCATTGAGGGATCACTTGCAGACTGACAAAACTTAAAAAAACCAGAAACTGAAATACGGTCGTGATTTTGCCGAGTATTCTGGGAACCACATTAAAAAAGGCTCGCCAGTTTTTCTCCAAGGCAATAAACGCCGCACCACAAAATACCGCAATCTCACGCGCACCGAATAAAATAAACTGCCACCAGGTCATATCGGTTTCAATAAATATGACCAGCGCTACTGAAAAAACAAAGCATTTGTCGGCTATCGGATCCAGCAGTGCACCGAGCGGCGTTTGCAGATTGAACCAGCGGCTCAATGCCCCATCGAAATACTCGGTAGCCAGCGCTACTGCAACGATAATCAACCGGTATTGTTCAGGTGCGAACGGAAATACGAAAGCCAGAACCAACCGCAGCAACGTCAATGAATTCGGCAAATGTTTGAACATCTCAACTCGCCATCACACAAAAGAAGCCGCTATAGTCCGCCATGGATTAACTCCGGTCAAGAATACCCACACATTTAATACAGAAAAATCTCGAGAAGCAGAACCTTTATCTTTTCTATTTACAGAGAAAAAGATAGTATCAAAGTAGATCATATGCACTAAAAAAGAAGTTGGCGATACTGGCTTAAACTGATACGCTTTTAACCCTATCAACATGTAACCAATTAATGCATTTTCAATTGAATACACAATATTAATAAAGGACAAATCATATGAATCAGGAAGCACCTCCATTAGATCCACATCCTCTCAGTGAATATGTCGCCTGGGCAGGTGGGCGAAACCGCGAGCCGTTACTGGGCGTATTAAAGGAAAAGCTACCCAAAGATTCCGAACGCGTACTGGAAATGGCCAGCGGCAGTGGCATGCATATCAATTATTTCGCACCACATTTTGAACATTTACATTTTCATCCATCCGATAAGGACACCGAAGTTTTCGATAACATCAAGGATCTGGCTGCCCAGCAAGGCAACAACAACATCGCCGACCCTGTCCATCTGGATTTGACCAACCCCGACACCTGGTTCAATCCCGGCCCTGAAAAGTCATTTGCGGTTATCTTCTGTATTAATATTTTTCAGGTTGCCCCTATTTCAATTGCAGACGGCATGATGAAATGCGCGGCACACCTGTTGAAAGACGACGGTTTTCTGCTGATCTACGGTCCCTTCCAGATTGAAGGCAAATTCACAACAGATTCCAACAAGGAATTTCATGAAACCCTCAGTTCTGCCGGCGTGATAGAATGGGGGCTCAAGGATATTGCAGATCTGAAAAAGGCAGCCGCAAATCATGGTATGGAGCTGAAAGAAATCATTGACATGCCGAGCAACAATTTTTCATTGATATTCGGAAAAAAATAATTGATGGCAACATCAGGTTCAGCCATCGTCATAGGCGTCGGACCCGAACAAGGTTTGGGTGCTGCCTTGGCGCGCTGCTTTGCCAGAAACGGGCTGCATGTTTTTATTTCAGGGCGCAGCGAAGATAAATTACACCAAGTTGCATCAGGTATTCAGCAGTCGGGCGGAACTGTAACACCCATTGCAGCCGACGCGACCGTCGAAAACAGTGTGCGCTCACTGTTTGACCAGATATGCGCACATGATGACATTATTCAGGTGGCGGCTTACAACGTCGACAGTAATATACCTTCGCCCTTTCTTGAAACCAGCACCGAAACATTTACCGCTTTATGGCAGCAGAACTGTCTGGGCGCTTTTTTATTTGCCAAACATTTGATGTCAATCATGCAGGCACAAAAACAGGGAACAGTATTTTTCACTGGTGCAACCGGTTCTCTCAGAGCCAAGCCGCCTTTTACGGCATTTGCCACAGCCAAAGCAGGATTACGGGCATTAGCGCAAGGGCTTGCACGTGAATTCTCACCACAAGGCATACACGTCGTGCATACGATTATAGACGGCGTGATCAATGGCGAACGGGCACGGCGACAGTTCCCCGAATATATCAAGACCAAAGGTGCCGATGGTTTACTGGAACTCGAAGCGATCGTGCAGACCTACTGGGCAATACATCAACAGCCACGCAGCGCTTGGACGCATGAACTTGATCTTCGGCCCTACAAGGAGACTTTTTGACAGAAGCAAGCTTCTGACAGTCATTTGATTGAATAACATAACACCGGAATTTTACGATGAACTCTGCAACAGATTGGAAATTACAAGGCAGTTACTTTGAAGCATGTAATTGCGAAACTGCATGTCCATGCGTTTGGCTGCAACCCCCATCGGAAGGCAACTGCAAACTACTGGTAGCCTGGCATATCGATAACGGTCATCTGAACGGCGTAACACTGGATGATCTGAATGTCGCGCTGGCTTGTTTTTCTCCCGGACACATGAAAGACGGCAATTGGCAGGCAGCGTTATATGTTGATGAGCGCGTCAGCGACGCACAATTTGAAGCGGTTACAGAAATATATAGTGGTAAACATGGCGGTCACCCTGCCTTGCTGATGAGCTTCGTTACCGAAGTATGGGGAATCAAAAAAGTTAGAATCGACTACCACGCACAAGGCAACCAGCGTGAATTAACGATACCCGATATTGCTGATATGGCAGTTGAATCCATCGAGGGTATTCAAGGCGGCGAAGCAACCATAGAAAATCCACCATTGTGTGTGGTCACCAGCCACCCTGCCATCGTGGCGCGCTCAACCAATTATGCGTATCATGATTTCGACCAAAGCTGGAAATTCTCAGGCCGCAACAGCTACTACTCCCAGTTTACCTATCAGTCCTGATTATTCTTTTAAAAGGCATTATCGGTTTTTAGACCGGTAATGCCTTTGCAATTTTGTTGTTCCACTCATGATATGTCAAAAAGCCGGACGATCATTATTTTAACGCTGCTCGCCGTCGTTATCACTGCCTGGTTTTATCTGTTTTATCAGCACTGGCAGATGACATCGCTGCCGATGTCAGAAATGTGGATGCCGCCCGCTGAAATTCACGCCTGGCAATGGATGGACTTCTGGCTAATTTATACGATGTGGGCGGTTATGATGGCCGCCATGATGCTGCCGTCAGCAATACCAATGATTCTAGTGTATACGAAAATTTGCGAACAACGTTATCAAGCGGCGCATTTCTATACGTTCTTGTTTATCCTCGCCTACCTTGCTGTCTGGATTGTATTCAGCATTTTGCTGACAGCATTACAATGGCAAATGCATGGTCTGCATATCATAACCCCCATGATGGATATGCAACATGAGCAACTGGCAGCAATCATTTTTTTAATCGCAGGCATTTATCAGTTCACACCGCAAAAAAACAAGTTTTTACAATCATGCCGCACACCGATGGGATTTGTCTTGACCGAGTGGCGCGAAAAACACATAGGTGCTTTTCAGATGGGTTTAAAGCACGGCGTTACGTGTCTGGGTTGCTGCTGGGCGCAAATGCTCATCATGTTTGCTGTCGGCGTTATGAATTTGTTGGGTATGATCTTCATTACATTACTGGTTTTGATAGAAAAAATCTCCCCCCCCCATCATCGTTTTTTTTCCAATGCCATTGGCATTCTGTTTATAGTATGGGGTATCAGGATTTTTTTATATAACGCACCATGAACGCTGATTACCCTACATCCCAAAGAACCGTCAATGAGAACGTTTCCATCAACGATGACCTGCTAGGCATCGCCCAGTATGATCAAAGAATGGAACTTCATAGCGAGCTGAATGCAATTACCTATGAATTCCTGGCTATACCCGCCCAGCTCTCACATCTGGTGCTTTTGTCTGACCGGCAATCGGTTGGCCTGGAACGTAAACTGCTTGGCGAGCTGTGTGATCAGTACAATGTAGCTCCCCCTAATTACCACAACAATGAATTTACAGTAACCATTGGTGAAGCGCAGCTCAGATGGGAACGTCACACTGAATATTCGACCTATACCATCTATCAGGCAGGAATATTTGAAGTTCCTTTTGAACAACCACCGATTAAACGATTGCCCCGCAAGTGGCTGGCCAGCCTGCCTGGAGAAGTACTGGTTGCTACACATATTGCGTTGGATGACCGTTCACGTCCTAAACGCAGTTTAAACGAGTTGGCACAACTGTTCTCATCCAACACTGTTATCGGGTCCAAAGTGGCCGGCGGTAGCGCCAGTGTTTGGAGTGACAATCAGATTCATAAAGATGGCTTTGGCCGCATTCTGATTCACGATGACAATCTGCGCAGCCGGCAGGTTGGGCGTCTGGTGCAGCGTCTGCTGGAAATAGAAACATACCGCATGTTGGCAATGCTGCCACTCCCCGTGACCCGCGACATGATTCCAAAACTTGCACAAGCAGATCACCGGTTGGCAACGTTAAGAAACAAAGAGCTCAGCAATATTGATGACGAACAGAAACTGTTGGATGAACTCACCACGCTGGCCGCTGAGATTGAAGCACTGTCAGCGCAGACCAGTCATCGGTATAACGCTTCACGCGCCTACTACGATATTGTCAAATTACGCATCAAGGAATTACGTGAAGAACGCATTGAAGGACTGCAGATGCTGCAGGAATTCATGATACAACGACTATCCTCAGCGATGGGCACCTGTGAACTGGTGCACTCGAAACTGGAAAATCTGTCTCTGCATGTGGCACGCGCTTCCGAATTACTCAGAACACGTGTAGACATCTCTATGGAAGCGCAGATCCGAGACCTGCTCAAATCAATGGATAACCGCGCACATGTGCAGCTTCGTTTGCAGGAAACCGTTGAAGGCCTGTCCGTCGTGGTACTGAGCTATTATCTGCTTGGCTTGATCGGTTATGGACTGAAAGCAATCAAGGCGGCCGGTTATATGATTAATGTGGAATTGATTACCGGTATCGCTATTCCAGTTGTCGTCACGGGCGTATTTTTTGCCGTACGGGGAATCCGCAGTCTGGTCAATAAGCAACACCGGAAAAATTAATGTCATCCCCCAGGTAAAACTCAAACAGCTTTATTCAGCAATATCATATGGATAGAGCACTAGCATTCGGTAACACTGACCGCCAATCCACCCAGCGATGTTTCTTTGAACTTGACTGACATTTCCAATCCCGTCTGTTTCATTGCAGCAATACAATTATCGAGTGACATAAAATGCCGACCGTCGCCACGTATTGCCAGCGATGCTGCCGTATAAGCTTTGATCGCACCAAAACCGTTGCGTTCGATACAGGGTACCTGCACCAAGCTGCCGACCGGATCACACGTCATACCCAAATGGTGTTCAAGTGCAATTTCTGCCGCATTCTCAATCTGTTCGGTCGTACCACCTTTTATCGCGCAAAGTCCTGCTGCCGCCATAGCAGAAGCCGAACCCACTTCTCCTTGGCAGCCCACTTCGGCACCTGAAATGGAACTGTTATGTTTGATCAAACCACCCACGGCGGCAGCTACCAGCAGAAAATCCCGCACTTGTTCATGTGTTGTACCTTCATGCTTTACCGAATAATAAAGCACTGCAGGTATAACCCCTGCAGCACCGTTTGTCGGTGCTGTGACTACCATATGACCCGCCGCATTCTCTTCATTCACTGCCATGGCATAGGCACACAACCAATCGTTTAAATTTGCCTGTTGCGGTTTCTCGTGCAGTTGATGGTACAACGCCTTGGCACGCCTTTGTACTTTGAGTCCGCCCGGCAGGATTCCCTCGGTTGTCAAACCATTCTGGATACACATGTACATGGCTTCCCAGATTGCATCCAGACCTGCATCCAGTTTTTCTTTACTGACACGTTCCAATTCATTGCTGCGTTTCATTGCGGCAACGGATAACCCGCTGTCGGTCGACATTTTCATCATCTGGTTTGCATTTTCAAAAGGATAACCACAGGAATTTGTTATTTCCATTTTAATCGGCGCCACCAACTGGCTGATCTCAGCCAATGTCGAAATAAAACCGCCGCCGATTGAAAAATAAGTTTCCTGCAGAACCGTTTTTCCCGTCAGGTCCATAAGCTGATAGATCATGCCGTTTGGGTGTTCCGGTAACGGCTCTCCACGATCGAACACGATATCATCAGCTGGAGAAAACAAAACATCAACACCGTTGAAATCAATCGCAGTCCGTAAAGAAAGATCATCCACCAGCTTGTTGACGTCTTCTTTAGCCAGTTCCTGTGGCGTGTAATCATTCAAACCCAGAATGACCGCGCGATCCGTTGCATGGCCTTTGCCGGTAAATGCCAACGAACCTTTAAGCGTACAGCGAATGTGCAGAGGCCGATTGCCACCATCACTCGCAATAAACTGCAAGCAGCGGCTACGAAAATTCTTAGCAGCGACCATCGGTCCCATTGTATGTGAACTGGAAGGACCTACGCCTATTTTAAAAAGATCAAGGACACTGATGAACATAAAAAAAACCTAAAAATTTAAAATACTATCGCTTTAATATCTATGAACGCAACATAACTCAGAAACAGCGCACTCTAACGACATAGTGCGGCCACCTGCTTTGGGGAAAGAAATTTTTGTTAAAATTTCTTTCTTTGATTCAAACTGCTTGTTTTGGGTTTGAAAAACTCCGCAACCAAAGTTCCAGTTTACGTGTGGCAGTGACATCATCGCGATTATAAGCGAGTAATTCGGTTTTTAACCGTTGTTTGATCTGAATATCACTTGATTCCAAAAACCGGCTAAATTGAACTACAGACCACTGCGAACCGGAAGCTTCAATCTGCCACTGAAAATTAACCAGTTTTGGATGTTTGCAGATTTCTTTTAAACCATAACCCGCTATTGGCAGCACAAGATTATCCAATACCGCTTTCTGTAGATCAAATAACGGACTGGGTTCATTCCGCAGACCTAACAACCACTGTACCGTATCATCGTCGAGCATGGCGTACCGCTCGGCATATTTTTGGATGGTAACTTTTTCATGATTCGAATAATGGGCAAAAACCAGCGATGCATAGCGAGCGCGATACCGTTTCATTTTTTCCAAAAATGACAACCAGCCTACGTAGTCCTGCGCCTCGTCATCCGTCCATATATAGTCAAATTCCTTATCGGTATAGGGTGGCGCAAGCAATCCCCACAAATAAACATGCCTGTTTCGGGTAGTTACCAAAGGATTATCTTCGATATCGAAATGGACCCAAGTACCTTCCGGTAAGATAACTTCGTTCAGTTGAATAATTTCATCATTTAAAACGGAACGGGCCTGCTGAACAACGCGCTGCTTTCGCTTCAAACTGCTCAAATGCGAAACATCCGGTAAATTTTCGGCGTCTTGCGATGCAAGCTGCGCGATTGAGTGAATTCCTGCCTGTGCCAAAAGCTCAGCGGTCCGTCCGTGCATACCGTGCAGTAATGAAATATCCTGTTTGGCTTCAAACTGTGCGCGGCAATGTATAAAATAGGGACAAATGCGGCAACGGCTATGACTATAGCGCACATGCGGCTGATCCGACTGAATTTGCAAACGTTTCATATCGTCAATAAATGCATTAACGAGCATGTCAACTTCGTTCCCAAGGCTTGCAGTACGACCGTCACCGAGAAACACAATGGCAGGCAATTGATTGTTCAACAATCGGCGATACACACCCAATTGAATCTGCAGCGCTTTTTTATTTTCTCGTTGCGTCAATTTTGCATCGGCCGCCTGATACAGCCCATTTTCATGACGGATTAAAAAATCTGGAAAACCTATCAGGCCTTTTTCATTATTCTGTAACCGCGCCTGATAAATAACCGGTGCGCCCTGCTGCATCAGTGCGCTTGTATCGTCAAACGATGTTGCCTGAAAAACAGTATGATCACGCCGCAACTGTTGCAAGATACTGCGTTCATGCTGCAATCCGGCATCACACAATAACTGGATAAATGGATCAGCTTCATATTCAGTCGGCTGATGCATTTGCAACCATATGCGCCGTTTGCAAGAAACCCATGAAACGGCATCACTGGCCTTGATCAGCTTGGAATTGATTTTATCCATGCGGTCGTTTATCGGTATCACACAACTGTTCAGATTGACTATTTTTAAAGATCAAGTGATGATAACTGAAATCCATTTTGAAATGGGCAAGTATAAAATCATTTGGGTAAAGGATAATGTGATGAAAATTGTATCAGTATTTGGCGCAATGACGATGTCCGCTCTGTTGGCTTTAACAGTGCTGGCTGCACCGCTGAATAAATATATGGACGATTCTCCAGCCACATTTATTCAGCAACAGCTTGCGCCAGAAGAAGTCAGGCGGCGACTTAATGACAAAATGCAGCGCTCGATTCAAATTTTGAACAACATGGAAGGAGAGGAAAAAGCGCAATGGATACGGGAATACAAAGAAAGACTAAAACAAGCGATTGAAGCCGGAGATTATTTAAAAGCGGCATATTATAGTGGAATTCTGGATCATATCGAACAGCAAAACTAACATGAAAACGCTCTCTCTGTTCTTTTTTCTATTGATAATTTCCTCAGCCACTTATGCGCAGGATACCGAATCCGACTCCACGAAAAAAAACGGTGCTGCTGAACTAGAAGCCCTTTCATTCGACCGGGTATTTGACAAAATCATTCTCGAAGAATCAGCGCCTGCAGCTGGTTCCACAGATTCAACGAATTCTATCCGTTTTGTACGTGTGGAAAATGAATTCTATTATGTCATCATACTTTCCGTTATGTGCCTATTATCGCTCAGCATTGTGCTGTTTTTTTTAATCAAGCTAAAAAAAGATGCCCAACCCAAAGACATTGTCAGCGGCGCCGGTCTGATCCTGATTGTTTTCGGTACGATTATTCTGGTACTGATTGTCGATACTTCGGAGCAACTAACGGCAGCCATTGGCATACTGGGCGCTATCGCTGGTTACCTGTTTCGCTCCGCACAAGAAAATGGACACACCCCTCATTCCGAAAAAACAATTATAGATAAATAAATCCGTTTTTATTTTATCAGCCAGTTTTGTTTTGAAAAAAATGTTAACGAGACAGCAGTGATACAAAAACATTTAATTATTTTTTGATGCAATAATCAGTCAATTCACTTTTCCTTGGAACTTCCAGATTAACAGCACACCTTTGCAAATATGAATTCACTGAAATACTGGTAATAAAACATCGATAGCGGTATGGATTAATTTTGTACGAGGTGTATTACACGTCACAATATCGATCTTTCTTACATCAATTTGTCTGCTATGTTCAATCGTAAATTTTATGACTGAAGCTTTTCTCGCCGTTGCAATTGGTTTGCTATTGCTTGCCTGGAGCGCCGACCGCTTCGTTGAGGGCGCGGCCGTCACTGCTCGCTATTTTGGCACGCCGCCGCTTTTGATCGGCATGGTAATTGTCGGTTTTGGCACTTCCGCACCTGAAATAGTGGTGTCCATACTAGCCGCTGTGCAGGGAAATCCCGGCATCGCGCTCGGCAATGCCTACGGCTCCAACATCACCAACATCGCCCTGATTCTCGGACTCACAGCAGTCATCAGCCCCATTGCCGTACATTCGCAGATATTACGCCAGGAACTTCCCGTGCTTGCCGTCGTAACCGTGCTGGCCGCTTTGCAGCTTATGGATGGCGAAATTTCTCGTATTGATGCAGGTGTGCTACTGGGTGTATTCAGTATACTGATGATTTGGGCCATCCGGCAAGGTTTGCGGAAACAAACCGATGCGCTGGGCACAGAAATCGAGCAAGAGCTGAAATCCCAGACCATGCCCATCCGTCGTGCTTTTTTTTGGCTGATCGTTGGACTGGTGCTGCTGATCATTAGCTCCCGCATGCTGGTCTGGGGGGCAGTGGCCATCGCACAAGGCTTCGGGGTCAGCGATCTGATCATCGGCCTGACCATCGTCGCAATGGGTACCTCTTTACCCGAGTTAGCTTCATCGATCATTGCCGCCCGCAAAGGAGAACACGACATCGCGCTCGGCAACATTATTGGTTCCAACCTGTTCAATACGCTGGCCGTTGTCGGCATCGCCGGCATGATTCATCCGATGACCGTGGAGCCGGCCGTGCTAAGCCGGGACATACCCGTCATGGGTGCGCTGACCCTTTCACTGTTTATAATCGGTTACGGATTCCGTGGTCCCGGTCGCATCAACCGTATCGAAGGCGCGCTTCTACTGACTTGCTATGTGGGTTATACCGCTTATTTGGTCAGTACGGCGTTTGGCTAGTAAACGATCATCATAGACTGACTCTTTTCCTAAATTTAAGCATCTGAATTCAACTATAAATATCTCGTTACCCGTGTTTAATTGCATTAATTCTATACTAAGAAACTGACGGAGCCCGGAAACAGCGCGCTTGATTTCTCACACGGTTTGAGCCACTACACTATCCAGTAGACTCAAAACAGCCTGCATTGCCTCATAATAAGATTTGCGCATGCGCTTGACGATAAGTGGCAACCTTCTTTTTATAAATTTCTGCCTTCTGTCGCTCACTATATGGTTTAACCTATGTTAAGAAGACACTTTAATATTAGGCATAATCAAATTGAAAGACTACTAAATTATATAAATTGTTCTTCTGAAAACCTGCCTCCACCAATTTTCCAAGCATGGTTTTTATAATGATAAACAAAGCATCTGGGTATTATTACTGCCCTGTTATGCGCTGTTAGTGAACTCAAAATCTTTTTATTTTTTTGATTATCATCAGTGGGTTCTAGACTAAACAATCTTAATTGAAATTCTGTTTCGTTCCCTTCAAAAGGAAAATTCGGATTAAAATAATATTTATCGTTATATCTATTGCTTAAATAAGTGGTTGTTGTACACCCAAAACAGAAACCATTAACAAATCCAACCCGGACTGGGTCTTCATCTCTATTTTTCCCGGTACTGGAATATTGTTTTTTTTGACTTCTATGTAATAAGTGATTGATGGAAAAACGTTTTCTTTTATCAATCCAAGCGTGTCCAGGGTTATTGGTTATAGGCCCATAAATAACATTATCTTCATTGATAGACGAAACAAAATATTTCCATGTCTCATTAATGCAAATATCATCATTCATGATGAAAATTAATTCACATTCGTTTTGAATGCATAAATCGATACCTTTGTTCCAGGCGCCAGTCAGACTACCGTTTTTATGTTGATCGTCTATCCGAATATAAAGAAAATCTTTAGTCTTTTTACAAATATCTATAACTTTATAATTATCTTTATGAATGGATTCATTGTCATAAACACACACGAATTTGTGATTTTCCACATGGTCTTGTATAGAACCCAAACATGGCAAAATAAATTTGTTCACAAAATTATGATAAGCGATAACTATTCCTATTTTCATAAAAAAATCTTTATCCCGTTGGTAAGCATCATCATTCTTGTGTAGCAAACTCACACAGAGGTTCAGTAGTCAATATCTATGTCATTACTGCGCTTTTCAGGATAAATTCCAGCAAAGATACGTAATACATCATTCATTCCCAAGAGATTGTTGCCTATCTATTTTTCTTGTTAGCATCCTTCACATAGACCTATAAAGCCGTTGAAGAGCTATCTGCGTTGCCGTTGCGGCATTAACCTGGTTATGGGGCGGAATAAACATTACGTGCCATTTTCTCAGGTGAATAATAAGAAATGTTTTTTCACGCCCGATTATTAATACGATTAAAAGGCCAGCCAGGCATTCAAATAAAGTGTGTCGTTATTGACAGCATTGCGGCCAAATCCGTCATAATTGTGGATGCCCCCGTTAAATTTGAAGTGATGCACATATTGTGCAGCAAGACGCAGGTTTGCAAGCGTCGCTATTGCGGATGTAGATTTGCCAAATGGTGTATAACTGATTTCGGCAGTAAATGCCTGACTATTGGGATTTCCAGTACGGCTGCCGCTGATAGGATCGCCAAAGCTGTAGATCACACTATCTGCAGTTCCGGTTGTTTGGCCATAAAATAAATTTAACCCATATGTCTGTTGATAAGTATAACCAGCTCGGACACGCAACGTATCGAGATTGCTGTTTTTCCTGTCTGCCAGCCCCAGCGCTACGCTGGCGTTCATATCGCGCTGTTCACGAATATATGCGACGTTGAATTCGTAGATATGAGTCAGATTCGCCAGATACTGATAGGTCATGTCAAATCCGTAATCGTAAATTTTATCGGTGCCGGCGCCCAATGTCCGCTGCGGATAAACATTTGCCTGCATGCCGAATGAACCAACAGCAAAATAATGACCCTGCCAGTCTTTTTGCAGCGCAACACGCCAATATGGTGCGCCGCCGTTAATGCGCGACTGTTCGTCGTCAAAAACTCCGATGCCGGTCTGTATGTTTCGTGGCAGCATAGTGTAACCACCCGCTTCCACATACAATAAATCATTGAGCATCATATATGCAGTAGCGCCGACAACTTGCCCGCCGAGTGCCTCAATCAAGGCGCCTGCTGCTTGTGTGGGTGCCAGGTCGGATGAAGCCCAGGGAAATCCCCAGGTCGGCGTGGTATTCCAAAGATCAGTGACCGTGGGATTGTTATTTACTGTCAAACCATAGACCAGATTCTTACCCATCAAAGTCACGTTATCTGCAAAACGGATCTCCGAATTATCCAGTTCGCCGATATCCTCTATACCGTTATAGGTGCCTTCGATAAAAGCACCGACTTTTGAATGCAACCGACCGGCAAGAAAAATCGCTGCTTCATCGATTGTTCCATTATCATTGCTACCGAAACGCTCTGATGCGCCACCAGGCTGACCATGCTGCGTATGGGTATACGATGCGCGTATCATACCGCTGATTGGCACCGGTGGAACTTTCCCTTCATTATAATTTGCACCAGTTGCAGTGTAGCCATTTAACTTGAAATTCCTACCCACTGAAGTCAGTCCGGGCCCAAAAGATTGAACATGGCACGAACTGCATGGCATGCCGGTTTGTCGCGCAAAACTCGGCAATGCATTTACATCCGAGTGTAATAATAAAATTCCAAATAATGTAAAAAATAACGCTATTTTTTTCTTAAATAAAGTTAATCTCATTTCTAAATTTCCTCCCCCGAAATCTGCATAAAATCGAATCAGCGCTTCTGATGACCAAATATGAATGGCACATATAAATGATTGAATTTTTTTAATACTAATATCTAATAAACAATAAATTAAAATATTTATATTCCCTGGTAATGCAGTTTTCCGACAGTCTTACTTCAGAAATATAGCAATGTTATTAACACAATTTTAGTATAAAATATTTAATATAAAATTTTAGTAAATTTTTTGTTAAAAATGATAGGAATTAATAAATTTTTTTAATCTTTTGGATAGGCGTGTTGACGACGGTCGAAACTAACTAGACATCGCCGTCACAAGTTAGAAATAACTGTATGATTATGCTGCAAGTATTTATTAGACTTGGTAATAGTATGTTAGATGTTTATCACAGACATGATCTATCTGATTAGGTGTGGTCATGTGGACTAATATCTCATGACGACACTATCAGGCTTATTCCTATCCCGCATAAACTTTAAATATGAGAAATACAAATGTGATCGCCATGGATATATAGACAAAGACTAGGCGAATTCTTTACCGTGAATAGTTTTCT
The DNA here is from genome assembly GCA_024235755.1 of Burkholderiales bacterium. Taxonomy (GTDB): domain Bacteria; phylum Pseudomonadota; class Gammaproteobacteria; order Burkholderiales; family Nitrosomonadaceae; genus Nitrosomonas. Next base: position 22,205 of record JACKLV010000014.1, read on the forward strand.
ATTTATAAAATTCAAAGACGTACAAGTTTGTCGCCGAAACCCAATTTCGCCCGATGATCGTGCTGTCAAATATCAAAGAACAAAAAAACCAGCAAATTGACACCGTTTGAATTTAGATTGTTGATACTGCTGAATGCGGGTGTTCTTCTTATGAAGAATCGGCGCACGGTAAAGACGCGACGCAAGGGCACTTTGGATAAAAGTTATACAGGTGATTTCCGATTATTTGTGACATTGTCTGTAACTGGGTCAGTCTGTCGACATATCCATAGATGCATTGTATCCTGCACACTTTTTACTGTAGTCGATCTAAAACCGACATCAACAAATCATCTGATTCCTATGAGAAAGAAATTTAAGCATCCGCGATATAGCGAAGAGCTTCATCTGGAATATCTGCTAACAATGCAAGTGCTTGGAAAACATTGGCTAGCAGTTTTTCAAACACCACCAGAAGACAAAACTTTTTGGGATGCCAGCTATTGGGATTTATTTACAAATTTATTTAAATCAGAAAATGGTGTAAAAAAAACAGATGCCATTAGCTATATACAAGGAAAGACCGCTCCTACAGCTGCGAAATATATTAATACTGCAATAAAACGAGGCCTCATTATTGAAGAAGATAACAAAGCTCGAGCGAACTCTAAAATTGTAAAGTTATCTGATGAAATGAAAAATAACCTAGAAATATATTTCAATAATGCGTTGGTTGAAGTTGAAACATTAGGAAAACGGATTAAAGAAAAAGGGACTATAAATTAAACAGTTTAATTCTAATTTGTTAGATTAGCATGTCACCATTCAAGTTGTAGTGGTACGTGGCCGTCATGGCTAAACTGCCAATTTAACCTCTAACTCCCTCAAAAAAATGAATACCCCAGACTGCAACCGTCACATAGTCACCATATTGCCAAAACACTGCCGCCGCGCTATCGTGTCACTCTCTAAAAGTTTACTGCATACCTGCCAGCACATTTCATTTACGTGGCGGAAAAGTAATAGAGGAAGAATTAATGAATAGACGTATCGTATTAAAAAGTTTTGCAGTAGCGGCCGCCTTACCACTAATACCAGGCTGCTCCCAGGTGGTGGGTGAAGCCGCGAATCCGATCACACCGCTGAACAAGCCGCGCACCGAATGGCGCGCACTGCTTTCACCAAGAGCTTATGAAATATTATTCGAGGAAGCAACGGAGCGGCCGGAATCGAGCAACTTGGTATATGAAACGCGTGACGGTACGTATCTGTGCGCCGCATGTTACTTGCCGCTATTTAAGAGTGCGCACAAATATGAAAGCTGGACTGGCTGGCCGAGTTTTACCGAGCCGATAGCAGGCCATGTCGCAACCAAAATCGACTTTAAAATAATCTGGCCGCGCACCGAATACCATTGCGTGCGCTGTGGCGGTCATCAGGGCCATGTTTTCAAGGACGGCCCACCACCGCGCGGCGAGCGCTGGTGCAACAACGGATATGCACTCAGATTTGTGCCAATTGAAGAAGCATTACCTGCGCTCAGAGGTTAGATTCTAGGTTGGATTGAAACGCCGAGACCGGGCAACCCAATCCGGTTTATCCGGTGTATTTCCCAGAGTCGCCACTGTTATTTTCCGGTCTGACTGCCTTTTCCCTACGCCGCCAAGCATGAAATTTCTCCACCCATTGTAGCAGTTTCTCCGGCGCATGCGTGCGTTTCCATTCGCCTGCGGCGTATTTGTTGGCTTCCGACCAGGTCGGATAAGTGTGGATAGTGCCAAGAATTTTGTTCAGGCCCAAACCGTTTTTCATCGCGAGCACATATTCGGCCAATAAATCGCTGGCATGTTTGCCGACGATTGTCACGCCCAGAATGCGGTCTTTCCCCGGTACAGTCAACACTTTGACAAAACCGCGCGCAGCCTCATCGGTAATCGCACGATCAAGATCGTCAAGATTGTAGCGCGTCACTTCCACGGCTATGCCTCGCGATCTGGCTTCCTCTTCAGACAGTCCTGCCCGAGCGACTTCTGGATCAGTGAATGTGGTCCAGGGTATCACCGAATAGTCAACCTTAAAACGTTTGAAATCGCCAAACAATGCGTTGACTGATGCGTACCAGGCTTGATGTGCTGCAGTGTGGGTAAACTGGTAAGGGCCGGCGACATCGCCACAAGCATAAATATTGGGATAAATGGTTTGAAGCCAGGCATTGGAGTCGATGGTGCGCCGCGACGTAACAGGAATGCCCAGTTCTTCAAGGCCGAACCCTTCGGTGCGCGGCACCCGGCCGACCGCACACAACATAGCGTCAAAAACAATTGTCTGTTCCCGGCCATCCCTGTCCTGCACGACAAGTTGCTGGATTTCACTATCCGGCCGATGCGCAGTCTCGCAGCGGATCGCCTTGGTGTGTGTCAGTATTTGCACGCCGTCGTCCTGCAATGCTGCTCTAATTTGCTCCCGTGCATCGGCATCTTCACGTTGCAGCAGATCGCCATGCTCTACCTGCACTACCTGGCAGCCCAAGCGTGCAAATGCCTGTGCCAGCTCGCAACCGATCGGCCCGCCTCCAAGCACCACCAGCCGATCAGGGCGTTCGGCCAGCGACCAAATGGTATCGGAGGTATAGTACCGAACTGATTCCAGTCCAGGGATTTGAGGGATTGCCGGTCTTGCTCCCGTTGCGATGACAATCGCGCGCGTGGTCAGCGTCTTTCCATTGACTTCAACAGTCCAGGGTGACGCGACTCTGGCATGACCTTCAATCACTTCAACGCCAAGCCGGGTATAGCGTTCGATCGAATCGTGCGGTTCAACCGTTTTAATAATGCGATGAACCCGCGCCATCACATCGGTAAAATCATACTCAACCTGGACTTGCTTGACGCCGAGCGACGATGACTGCCGCGCCTGTTTCAGAAAACCCGCTGAGCGAATCAGCGCCTTGGACGGCACGCAACCGTAATTCAGGCAATCGCCGCCCATTTTATGGCTTTCGATCAAGGTCACTTTGGCGCGTACCGCCGCGGCAATATACGCGGTCACCAGCCCCGCAGCACCAGCACCGATAACTACCAGATTGCGGTCAAATGTCTCCGGTTTCGGCCAGCGCGCATACAGCCGGCGTCTCTTGACCATTCCGATGCCCCAGCGCGCCAGCCACGGAAATGCAGCCAACAGCAAGAACGATAAAATCAACGCCGGTGACAAAATGTCAGACAGACTATCGATCGATGCGAGTTGCGTACCTGCATTAACATAAACCATACTGCCCGGAGACATTCCGACGAGACTAGCCCAGAAATACGTGCTGCTGCGGATCCGGGTCAAACCCATCAAGAGGTTAATCAGGAAAAACGGAAAAGCGGGCACCAGACGCAGTGAAAACAGATAAAACGCGCCATCGCGTTCCAGACCATTATGAATCGCCTCCAGACGGTCGCCAAAACGGCGTTGCACGGTATCGCGCAGGATATAGCGCGCCACCCAGAAAGCCAATGTCGCACCAATAGTCGCGGAAATCAAAACCACCGGCACCGCGACCCATAAACCGAACATGGCGCCGCCCGCCAGCGTCATCACTGTAGCGCCCGGTAAAGACAAGGCAGCCATTACAATGTAGATAATTGAATAAATACCGATAACGTAGAGCGGTTCATCCCCATATGCCTGCAGCAGTTCATCGTGACTGGCTTTGAGTATATCGAGGCTGAAATGACGATGCAGACCGAAAACAAAAAACAGGATGAGCAACAATCCCAGCAAGCACAGCAGCCACCAGCGCTTATTCAACAGATTATCCTTTTGAGATCATGCCAGGCATTATTTGATTTCACTGCACGAAGCGCCATATTTGAAACAACTGTAACACCGGTGATGCTTCATGCTGACGGGAATCTTCAGGCTTTCGGTCAATGTTTCGGCCAGCGCATAGTCAATATCGTCGTCAACCAGGGTACAGGCGTACACACTGCACCGGTTATTCTGCTTGACCACCATGCGGCTGAATGCGCACATGAACTCACGCCGCGTCGCTTCCGTCTGAAACTCTGTCATGCAACTCTGCGTTATCTGCGGCGCTGAAACAAACGCTCCAGGTGGATAAAACTCTGGAAATTCGATCCGGCGCAAATTTTCCGGCAGTCCGGCGGCACGAAACACTTCAGCAAAGCGACTGGCAACAAAGTCTGAAGACATATTCGGCAACATCTGGCTGGCCACAGATAACGAAAAACCCATGTCATGCAGCCTGCGCATACCATCAAGTGCCAACGCAAACATGCCTGCCCCGCGTCCTTTATCATGCTCGGCAGCATCAAAGTGATCCAGACTGACACGAAAATGCAGTTCATGCTCACAGTCTAGCAACGGCTGCAACTGGTGTATCCGCCTGATCAGCGGCTCGGTCGCATTGGTCAGCACCAGACAGGGCCTATAGCGCAATGCGTACTCAAGAATGCGCACGATGTCTTTGTTGATGAAAGGCTCACCGCCGGTCAACGAAAACTGCGACACACCGAGCGTTTGCGCCTCTTCAATATATGGCCTGACATCTTCAAAACGCATTAACTGCAAACGGTTGTCACCCGGCCTGGAACCTTCCAGACAAAACGGACAAGACAGATTACACGCCGTACCGGTATGCAGCCACAATTCGTCCAATCCATGAGTGCGGATGAATCCGCGCGGCTCCCCATCCGGGGTCTTATACCAGTCGGGCGAACGCAGACGCGGTTTTTCCGCTTGTGCACGCCGACTTGACAGCACACCGCTACCGGTATTCAACAGCAGCCGCCTCTGGATTCGACCGGCGAGCCATCATCAAACGGAATTCCCATGCCGCATCCTGGAAAGATGCCATAGTGACGGTCAAAATTTCCGTAAAAATCAAAATGTTCGGCAAAACGTGTATCGTGAAGCATGCGCCAGGTATTGCCGCAGACTGCAAAATATTTGCCTGTTTCGATAAAGTGATGTTTGTCGAGTACAAACGCATGCGGATGATGCGGTACCGTACCGCGATAAACGACCGCTTGTCCGTGATCTTCACAGGCGAGTTCAAGCTCGGGCAATTTGAACAAGCGGTAGGTAGCCGAGTAAAAACGAATATTGCCAGTTTTGTCCTGCAGTTGAGGATTATCGATTGTAATTGGACGATCTGTCACAAGCCGCGGATCGATAAAACCCTGCGCGCGCGCCAGCGGCACAAAATCATTCCAGTATAGGGCGCCGCTTAAACACTCACCGTATAGCACCGGATCGTTGACCAGCGCCTTCGGAATGCGGCGGTCGCTGTATACATCGGAAAAATAGAGCTCACCCCCGGGCTTCAGCACCCGGTAGACCTCGCGCAACACGGCTGCTTTATCCATCGCCAAATTGATCACACAGTTCGAAACGATAATATCGATACTCGCATCGGCGAGATCCAGTTCGTCGAGCTGCTCAATATAGCCGTGCATAAACTGCACGTTGCCGCGCCGGTATCCGAACGCCTTTTGATGAAATTTTTCATGTTTGCGCGCAATAGCAAGTTGCTCTTCGGTCATGTCTACACCGATAACCTTTCCTTTCTCACCGACCAGTTGAGACAGCAAATAAACATCACGCCCCGCTCCGCAACCAAGGTCAAGAATTGTCAATCCTGCCAATTGCTCCGGCAGCACAAGGCCGCATCCATAATAGCGCGACAACACTTCATCGTGTACTTTGACTAACAATGGCTTGATATATTCCGGCAACCCTGTATCGGTGCAACAGGCGTTTGTCTGCAAGTCATGCGAGCCTGATAACGTTTCACCATAATATTTTTGAACGACTTCTTGCATAGTTTTTTCCTGAATCCTGAATTAAACAACGTTTAAAGCTATTTGATACGTGAATGCTTGGTCAGCACCCGGTTGGATTGATAGCGATTTACCAATACATCAGGCGTTACGCCGCATGCAAACTTTAACGCCAGTTTACGGTTATGCCAAGTTCGCCGCCACCAGCCATCCCGCTGCCAGCGACGCACATCGACGAATATGGGCGTACGCAACGCTACAAATTTACCCAGCCGGCGCGCACTTTGCACTAATGGCACCTCCTCGAATAATGGCCACGGCGCATGACCACCCGCAGCGAAATAGCTTTCGCGCCGTATAAAAATTCCCTGATCACCGTACGGCACGCCGAAAAGACAACGCAATGCAATCGCTGGTTCCAGTATAATGGCGGGCCACTTTCGTGGCGCATCAAAACAAAATTTAAAGAAACCGCCAATTGCGCCGCTTCGAATCACCTGCGTCATCGCAACAAAAGCATTGTTTGACAGACGCGCATCCGCGTGTAAAAACCACAACACATCACCTTTCGCCACAGCAGCACCTGTTGACAGCTGACGCCCGCGGCATGGAATGCTGGGTAGCCAGCGCGCACCATAAGAGCTACACATATCCTTGCAGGTAACACTGTCTGCAGCGTCCACCACAATAATTTCACGCCTATAACCCGGCATGGTCTGTAATTGCCGTAACAGGCTGCGCAACTTTTTTTCATCCCGGTAACAGGGAATTATGACGCTAAATTCAGGCATTTTGATTACGACCCAGGCTAATACTCATGTCTGACGTTAGCTTCCTGATTAACGCGTATAATGCACGGCGACTCGGACGCCTATCAGTCTCAAGCAAACACAATAATTGAAAAAAATCATCTGGCTCATCGATATCGTAACCTACATCCAATACGCTAACTGATCGCATTTCAGCCCGGCATCGGGCAGCCAACTCTGCACCCAGACAATTTGTACTCCAGGGCAGCATCGACAAATCCGGCCACGCGCACCGGCTGGCCATAAGTACAACACCCCCGTCTACGGCAGGCATCAAAACTGCATCAGTTTGCTGCAAACTCGACCGTACCGCCGCATAGTCCGCTTCGCTCAAACCAGGCGCATCGCTGCCAATATAAACCAGCCGGGTTGCATCCTGTCTACGTAGCGCCAAATCCAGCGCATTCAGGCGTTGGCCCAAATTACCTGAAATCTGAGGTATCACCCTGCATGGAAGGCGAAACTGCATCGCCTGCTGTTGCGCCCAGTCATAGTCTTGATCACTGGCCGGCGCAAGGACCACCGGCCCGGGCCACGCGACGGCATCTTCCATGGCGCAATTTAATAGCGCCTGCGCAACCTGCAGCGCCTGATTCTCACCCAATCGTGCCGCCAACCTTTGCTTGCCAATACCCAATTGTGGTTTTTTGTGCACCAGCACAAGCGCGACATCCATCATGGCTGATTATAGTCCCTTATATTACAAGTTTTTTCCATGTTATTTTTACTTCATGGCTCGTATCAGTTATTGCAAACCTTACCATTGAGTCGAAATGTATTTCCAAATCTTACACACTTATTCAAAATAAAACCGCCGAATCACGCCACTTCACATTTTTTTTATAAGCATACTCTTATAATGGTTATTAGATTTACTAATACTAATGGCTATACAAAGTAAAGCAAATCATCTGATGTTAAACCGATGTAGCAGTATTGTTTTTTGTATTTTACTTATATATTCTGTCCAAATAAAAACAATACAATGAAAAAAAGAGGACAATAACATGACAAAAAGAATCGCACATGTTGACGACGATCCAGACATTCGCGATGCCGTAGCACGCATTTTGGAAAAAAATGGCTACGAAGTTGAACACTATCTGACCATGAAGGATTTTATTGCATCATTGGAGCATGGTGGCACCCCGCCCGACTTAGCCATCCTTGATGTAATGGTCGAATCGATGGATGCAGGACTGACGGCCTACGCCGAAATCCAGAAAAACCACCCGTATATTCAAACCATTTTTTTGACGTCACTAGGCGATATGATCCGGCCTTATTTCGACAAGGAATCAGATAAATGGGTCTGTGTGATGGAAAAACCTGTTGAACCTGAAAACCTCCTCAGCGTTGTCGAAGACCGATTTGCTCACAGTGCCAATAAATGAACCGGAAAGACTAAAACAGGAATTATAAAGGGGACCGGCTATGACCAGCGTTCAGTTTGACTGGAAAAAAACTTCGAATTCAGTTGCATTGCCTGTCAACAATAATTACAGCGATTGTGCTGCAAAACTCAACGATGACATCTTAATCAGCAATATCCGTTGGTTTATCATTTTTCGCTGGGGAATTATCGGGGCGTTGATTCTGATCCACGTTATCGCAATACTGACGCCGGACACACTGATACAATTTCGCACTATCGAAGAAAACAACTGGCCGATCATCATTACCTTGATTCTCGGCATAGCCAATCTACTCTATATTTATGCCCTGAACTACTGCAAACCTAGCAAATTCAACACACCGTCGATTAATCTCTGGTCTCAGATAATTGTCGACCTGATCTGTCTGTCAGTAGTCGTGCATTTTATTGGCAGTACGGCAACACCAGCGCCATTTTTCTATATTCTGCACATCGCACTGGCCTGCATTTTTTTTTCCACGCTTGAAAGTCTGCTGGTCGCTCTGATTGTCAGTGGCATGTATACCATTGTGCTGCTGATCGAATTTTCATTTACCGGACAGTTTTCCACGACGATAACTGTTGACCCTGCGGTTGCTCAGAACGGTAAAACAATAAATCACATGCTGTTCTGGATGATCGCACTGGATGTACTGTTTTTTACCGTCTGGTATCTTGTTTCTCGATTGTCACTTGTCGTCAGGGCGCATGAACACCAACTGGCAGAAGCTTACAAACGCATCAACCAAGCACAGCACGAAAAAGATCAATACGCCGTCCTGATGACGCACCAGCTTAAATCACCACTGGATGCCATACGCAGCAAAATCAATCTGATAAAAGGTGGTTATTGCGGTGAGGTTCCGCAGGAAATCAAGGAAACACTGCTCAAGATAGACCGCCGTGCTACAAATATGGCCGGGTTAATTCTGGATTTACTCCGGCTTCAGCGCCTCAAGGAAACCTGTTCATGCAACGCCGATAACAAGCCAGTCGATATCCGGAAAACCATCCAGAAGTGTATCGACAAACTGACTCCGGTGATTAATAACAAGGGTATAATTTTCAATGTCTCTATTGATCACCTCATCTACAACGGTATACCCGATCAAGTTGAAATTCTGATGGAAAACATTATTGCCAATGCCATTACCTATTCTTACGAAAATGGATCGGTAGAAATCACGTCAAACCTGAATAAACAAAACAACAGCGCTACATTGACCATTGCGGACCATGGCATCGGCATCGAAAACGATGATCTGCCGAATATTTTTAATGAATACTTTTACTCACCACGCGCCGCTTTACACAACAAGGCCACCAGTGGGATAGGCCTGTCGATTGTCAAAATAGCAGCTGAGAACAATCATCTGAATATCAATGTTACCAGCGAACCAGACAAAGGCACCGCTTTCACCATTATTTTTCCAGAAGTACAATTTTCTGAAACAGTGAGAAAAGCCGAACCTAATGAAATTATGGACAATCCGCTACAGCAGCAGTGAAAATCAGGAATTTACGCTTTTACAGCACGATAAAATGCAAGTGTCCCAAAAATGGTATTAAAAGCTTGCAGCTGACCAACTTTACAGAATCCGGCTTGCTCAAAAAAAACTGGCAATCTTCCTGCGGCGTTGTCACAAGTATTGTCAAAACCGTCTACCAGCTGTACCGTAAAGAAGAGACACCGCATTACCGGATTTGCGGCACGCCCCCAGTCCATAACATACATCTCGCCACCGGGCTTCAGAACGCGCAGCATTTCTATTGCAGTTTTCCTTTTACTATCTCCTGTCAAATGATGAAACAACAGGCTTGAAAGTATCCGGTCAAAATAATTATCCGGATATGGTAGGCGCTCAGCAAATGCACGAACAAAATGAATGCCGGCTTGCGCACGTTCGGCTTTCCGGCTGGCCAAAGACAGTATTTTAGGGTCGCAATCAAGCGCTGAAATTTCGATTCCCGGGAAACATTGCTTAATCAGAATAGCCAGCGATCCTGTTCCACTGCCAAGATCAAGCACACGCTGTTCATCTTCCAGCTGAGCCTGCATCATTAACGTATACCAAAACCGGAACCCGTAACCAGCACATCCTGCTATCCAGTCATATAAAGGAGTCAATCTATGAAAACCTAGAGCCGGCACATAAATTTTTTTGTCATTTCTAGGTTCTTTCATTGCCAGCTGACACTATTTTCAGCGTCATATCACTTCCGACTCTATCTAGCGCTCTATCCATACAAATATTGGCAGGTTCAGCGTTACCGTGGTGTTATGCAATTTGACTGTCAACCTCTTGCACCAAAAATCATGCGCCGTGAAACAAAGCGTTTAATTGGCGGACAATTGTCGAGTATGGTCAGCCCCACACCGCATAGATGTCTGAGCAACGTGTTATCATTGGAAAACAGTTTGATCAATGAATCTGTAAAGATACGGCCACCTTGACTGTCAGTACGCCGTAGCTGACCGTATCTTGCCAGCATTGCTGGCGAGCCAATTTCTTTATTGTCTGCAACAGTTGCAAGTGATATCTGCGCAAGTTCATAAGCGTCTCTTAGGCCAAGGTTAAAACCCTGACCAGCCACGGGATGCAAAGTCTGTGCCGCGTTACCTATAAGCGCGATCCGCTGTGAAGTAGGCGGTACTGCATATTTAAGCGCTAAGGGAAAACCTGCACGCTTGCCGGCAGCGACAAATCGACCTAACCGGTCACCGAAATGTTTATGCAATCGGTAAAGAAACCGCTCCTCATCCAGCGCCAAGATTTCATTTGCCATTTCAAGAGATGTCGTCCAGACGAGCGCAAAATCATTTCCTGAAGGCAACAATGCGACCGGACCATCCGATGTAAACCGTTCGTATGCAATACCGCTTTGGGGGATTTCTGCTTTCACATTGGCCACAATTGCCCACTGATCATATGCTTCTGTTTTAAAGTCGATATCCGCAATCTGACTGCTAAGACGACCACCGTCCGCCAGCACCAACAACTTTGCCGAGATATTTTTTTCGGTGCCTTCATGCGTATATTGAACATGACTCGATAGCTGATCCGTTGAAAAGGCCTTCACATCAGCACCTGCTTGATACAGAATTCCATTTTCCAGCGTTGCGTCATACAAGGCATGATACAGATCATGATAATTAACAACATAGCCTAATGCCGAAACCCCGGCATCTTCTGTTGTCAAAACAGTGCGACCCAAAAAACCTTTATTGGAAATATGAATGGTTTTAATGGGCGTATGTCGGAGCAGCTTGCCCCACACTTCCAATCGTTGCAGAATCAAATAACTGCCGTGCGACAACGCCAATGGTCGCTCATCATCCACTTTTTCGGGAAGACCGCGTGCTTCCAGGAGCAGAGTGGTGAGGTTGCTGTCGCGCAGCGCTAATGCCAGCGCCATGCCCACAGGACCGCCCCCTATAATGACAATATCGCAGTTGTTATCTTGCATGAATAATTTTTTAAGTTTTGTGATTAAACTTTTACTGTTCTTGTTTCAATAAAAAATGTGCGGGGCACTATTGGCATGATCACCCAGCAACTACATAAACGCATATGAAACATGTTTGCAGAGAAAAACCTGCTAACGAAACGTTCTTTTATAGAAAACTGAGCCAAAACACTTGCAGCTTAATAATATTCCGGTTTGGCATAGCTTTCAAAACGTGTGTATTCACCCAGAAAGGTCAAATTAACCTTTCCGATCGGTCCGTTCCGCTGCTTTCCAATGATGATTTCAGCAATGCCTTTATCTTGTGTTTCCGGATTGTAAACTTCATCACGGTAGATAAATAAAATAACATCAGCGTCTTGCTCTATAGCACCCGATTCACGCAAATCGGACATAACAGGGCGTTTATTGGGTCGTTGTTCAAGACTACGATTCAACTGCGAGAGTGCAATAACCGGCACTTTCAATTCTTTGGCCAAGCTTTTCAGCGCACGGGAAATTTCCGATATCTCAGTTGCTCTGTTTTCCCCAGGACTGTTTGATGACATTAGCTGCAGATAATCGACAACGATCAAGCCGAGCCCTCCATATTGGCGATAAAGCCTCCTTGCCCTTGCTCTGACTTCAAGCGCACTGAGTGCGGCACTTTCATCAATGTGGATAGGCGCGTCATTGAGCTTTCCCAATGCGTGCGTCAACTTAGGCCAATCATCATCATCCAGTCGGCCGGTACGTACTTTATGCTGGTCCAGCCGCCCAACCGAGCCCAATAAACGCATTGCCAACTGCGCGCCGCCCATTTCCATACTAAATACCGCCACCGGTCTCTCAAGCTCCAAAGCAACATGTTCTGCGATATTTAAAGAAAACGCCGTCTTTCCCATTGATGGTCGCCCCGCAATGATAATCAAATCACCGGGTTGAAAACCAGAAGTCTTTTGATCCAAATCATGAAAACCCGAAGCAATGCCAGTCACATCATTCGGACTATCGCGGCTGTAGAGCAATTCTATTCGTTCCACCACCTCTTTCAACAATGGCTGAATATCAATAAACCCCTGGTTGTTGCGCGCGCCTTCTTCTGCAATTTCAAATACCTTTGATTCAGCCTCATCCAGCAGGTCAACAGCAGAGCGACCAGCAGGATTGAATGCGGATTCCGTTATTTGAACACCCACCTGAGCTAGATTGCGCATAATCGAACGTTCCCGTACGATTTCCGCATACCGTTTGATATTCGCGGCAGAAGGCGTGTTCTGTGCTAAAGCGCCGATATAGGCAAGCCCCCCAACCGTTTCTAATTCTGCAGACAACTCAAGTGACTCAGCAACTGTTACAACATCGGCTGGCTTGTTATGCTCGATTAATTTGCAAACATGCTGAAAAATCAGCCGATGATCATGACGGTAAAAATCATCACCAGTGATAATATCAGCTATCTTATCCCAGGCCTGATTATCCAGCATCAGTCCACCCAACACTGATTGCTCTGTTTCTATGGAGTGCGGCGGTGTTTTATAGGTCTCCAGCACTGCACTGGGATTGACATTGAATATGGGTTGAGCCATGAATTTTTAATGGGTACTTATACTAAAATACTGAATCAGGATTTTAGCACTTACTGAATTGCTGTTAACAAAAAGTAAATAAAAATTTCACTATCATTCAGTAGTAATCAAACATAACACCACAAACAATATAATAGAAAAACAAATAGTTATTGTTTGAATAACAACCTAAAAAAATTTATTTAACACAACTGAGACATCAAGTTGATTTTGGATAAATTTTTTCTGATTGACACCGATAACACTTTATTATTTCTTATTTTTTCACGAATTAGCACTGAAAAGCTTGCGGTATTTTATAAATAGATCGATGAACCTATAAGCTTTGATAGATTCGATCAACCAGTTTTTCTCAGATATTACAAATATAAAGATATATTTTGATGAAGATTTTATTAACGAAAAAAGCTCTCATGTTTCATTAAAAATGATTTGCGTCAATCATTCTTCCATTCTTTATCAAACTGTTCATGGCTTATTCTGATCATTTCTGCTTCGAATTAAATCGGATGTTATACTCTGAAACAAGAAATCAACCCGGAGCAGTAGATTATTTTGACCAAAAAACTAATTAAAGTTAACGCCGGATGCTATTGGTTTTTTTAAGGAAAAAAGAATCCATGTCAACTTTTAGCAAATTTTGTTGTATTGCTACGTTAACTATTTTTGCCTTCGGCCTGCCAAATGGCCGCATTGCTTTAGCATTCGAACTCGGCGTTGGTGACTGGCAAGCACATGGATTTGCGAGTCAAGGTTACACATATACATCCGGTAATAATTTTTTTGGTAACAGTCGTCATGACGGCAGTTTTGACTTTAGAGAAATTGGAATTAATGTTGCCGGTCACGTTTATCCTAATTTACTGATTGCCGCTCAAGGACTTTATCGAGATGCAGGTGGCTCTGATACTGACAATTTTCGTCTAGATTTTGCCAACCTTGATTATCGATACCCGATCAACGATGAAAGCACCATCGGTATACGCCTAGGAAGAATAAAAAATCCGTTCGGTCTTTACAATGACACGCGTGATGTTATCTGGACCCGGCCCGGAGTAACATTGCCACAGTCAGTCTATTTTGACGCTTTAGCACTACGTCAGGCAATGATCGCATCAGACGGCGGATTGATTTATGGCCGTCACACATTCGGCGATCATGGGCTAAGTGCTGAATTTGTTACCGCTAACCCACTCGATAACACGGGCGGAGCGACTGAGTTTTTGACGGGATTTCCTACCGCCCCCGGAAGAATGACCGGACGGCCATTGCTTATCGGCCGTGCCGGCTATCAGTGGAAGGAAGGCCGCTTCCGATTGCTATTTAGCATTGTTGATCTCAATCGCGATTTCAGATCGTCCTCTTCAATTGTACCTTCTGGAAACATTAAAACACTGTATCCGCTGGCGTCCGCTCAGCTTAATTTCGAAAAATGGAGTTTTACAGCCGAATATGGTCAAGTCATCACAGAGCGCAGCGAATCTTTACGCACGCTCATTCCATTGAAAAACACTTCCGAGAGCTTTTATGTACAGTCGGAATATCGCTTCGCACCAGCGTGGACTGCATTACTTCGTTTTGACGCTTTTTTCGCCGACATTCACGACCGGAGTGGAAAAAGACTGGCCCAAATGACAGGACTGCCAAAATCTAATTTCTTATCCAGAGACATTACATTCGGCCTGCGCTGGACATTTGCGAAAAATTTTATGGTAGCCGCCGACTATCACCGTATCCACGGCACCGGTTGGTTGTCATTGGCCGACAACCCGCAACTTTTACAAGGCGCTGGGGATCCAAACTGGGATTTAGTGACAGTAATGTTTTCTTATCGTTTTTAATACTCTATCCATTTGATATTGTTGGGTTCAGTAGACAGAGTTCTACATGCTGAACCTATCTGCCGAGCTACACGATATCTGCATTAACTGATTTTACAAAAGATACGGTCAATTCTGACATCCAAGTACGGTTTTTTGAGGCGTATCAGGACGTTTGACAACAATTCGAGCTATACAGTATATTCGCATTTGTTAAAAATAGCTTGCAATTTTCCAGTACTCAGCTCCTACCCAGAATTCTTCAACTCAAACACAATATGCGCATTGTAGTAACCGGAATGGGAATCGTCTCGCCAATCGGCTCCAGTATCGATCAGTTCTGGAATGCTGCAATTAATGGCAACAATGGTATCGGCCCGATTCAATGTTTCGATGCTTCAAATAACCGGTCTCGCATAGCGGGAGAGATCAAGGATTTTGATCCCAAATCGTTTTTATCCAATAAGCAAATCGAACAAACCGATCGCTTCACACAACTGGCCATGCATGCTGCCAATCAGGCAATAGCCGACGCAGGTGGTCTCGAATACTATAAACCCCGCCGTCTTGCAGTCAGTGTGGGATCGGGAATGGGGGGGTTTGCGACATTCGAATCTTCAGCAGAACGTAAACTTAATAATCGCTCGATTCCGCCTTTTACCGTTCCACGCACCATGGCCAACTCCGCTGCTGCTTGGATCGCTACTATACACGGATTAAAGGGTGCAAACCTTACTTGTAGCACAGCATGTTCTTCAGGCGGCAATGCAATTGGCATGGGACTTGATTTGTTACGTACGGGCAAAGCGGACGCCGTGATTACCGGCGGCGCAGAAGCATGTGTTTTGCCTTTGACGATTGCTGGCTTTGAAGCTTTGTATGCATTGTCAACCGGCTATAATAATGATCCCCAACATGCTTCGCGTCCATTTGCAAAAGGCCGTGACGGTTTTGTCATGGGAGAAGGCGCCGGTATACTCGTTCTAGAAAGAGAGGACTCAGCTAAACAGCGCGGCGCCAAGATTTATGCTCAATTGGCGGGTTATGGGTGCGCCTGCGACGCAGGACATATCGTCGCACCAGATATGGATGGACAGGTTGCTGCAATGGATGCCGCCATTCAAGATGCCGAAATTACACCAGAGAGGGTGGATTATATTAACGCGCACGCCACATCCACACCGCTTGGTGATGTGATCGAAACCAAGGCAATCAAACAATTGTTCGGCAAACATGCCAAAGAGATTATTATCAGCGCCACAAAATCCATGATCGGACATACAATTGGCGCTTCTGCAGCTATCGGCAGCATTGCAGCTATTATGTCATTACAAACAGGTATGATTCATCCGACTATTAATCTGGATGAAGCCGATTCGGAATGTGATTTAAACTATGCGCCCAATATTGCCCTTACAAAACCATTGAATACTGCTTTGTGCAATGCATTCGGATTTGGCGGTAACAATGTCAGTCTCGTTTTCTCAACACCCATCATTTAAAATTAGCCATTTGATATGAACACAGAAAACATTGAAGCAAAAGTGATAGAGTTTATTGCATCGAAAGTAGAAGATGTTGATGCATCGTCAATTACAGCCGCATCAGAGTTCGAGGCACTCGGTCTTGATTCTATGGACAGAGTTCAACTTCTATTTGACGCAGAAGAAACATTTGGCGTCACTTTCGAAGATGACGAAGTGAAAGATTTTCATTGTGTTAAGGATATTATTGATTACATCAATAATCACCAGCCTTCTTCCTCTTCATCCGAAAACGACTGAGACACAATGATGAATTCTGTTTAACCGATATAGTCACCGGATAAGACTCTGCTCACCGTGCACTGTGATTAAAAGCTTTCTGCTGCCGCCATTATTTCGATGTTCACATAAATAAACCCCTTGCCAAACACCCAGATTCAAACGACCAAGGGTTATTGGAATTGTCAGATTGCAACCCAGCAAACTGGATTTCAAATGAGCAGGCATATCGTCGCTACCTTCATCGCAGTGTTCATAGTACGGTTCGTCTTCCGGCACGATGCGGTTGAAATACGATTCAAAATCCTGACGCACACACGGGTCGGCATTTTCATTCAATGTCAGTGATGCTGAAGTATGCTGCATGAATACATGCATGACTCCAACGCCAAAATTATTCAATTCCGGCAACTGCCGCACAATCTCATCAGTTACCAAGTGAAAACCGCGTTTGCGCGCCTTCAGCTGAATTTGTTTTTGTAACCACATCGCACTATTGAATATACTACCGATCAGAAATAAATACTAAAAGAGCAAGTACAGTTTACCAAAGTCTATCCGTTATGCACTATTCAACTATTCACATAACCGGAAACTGTACTTTCCTTCAGATTTAATTTAACAAGCCGTTGAAACTATTTGCGTTACAGCTACAAAGTTAAAACAGGTTCGAATGCGCATTTATTTATGTATAAACTCCGTTTCTTACTCGGCACAATCTGTGCTTCGCCCGCCAAACCGGCATTTGGTCGTTCAGAAATTGCTTTAGGCAATTATTCGGTCGCCTGTTTCCACCATTTTTATCAACGTATCGGTTACCGCACAAACCACTTCCAAAGACCAGTTAATACTCTAAAAAAAAACGATAATATCATCTTAGACACCTCAATTGCGCTGATAACAGCAGTGTTTTACTGAAAAACCCCAGCTGATTATTGAAAATGAAAACCAAAATGATTACGGGTGAACTTAAATCTTTTCAATATACTAATAATTATTTTTTTTGTAATAGCAACAATTTTAAACAAGCGACAAGATCATGTGGTCGGATCCGGAAATTGCATATTTAGAAAAAGTGCGCATCGCCACTAATCTGGATATTACCCAGCGTATGCGCCTAGGCGGTTTGTTTTATGTAATATGCAGTATCGGAGTTATCTTGATGTCCCCTACGCTGCACGCGCAACCCTATATCGCACTTTTTGTCATTTTTTTTGTTATTCTTGCAATCCTGCGCCTGTATATTTACAAGCTGACGATTTCAAACTACAACGGTAATGAAGCACTGATTGAAACCGCGATACTGACGATTTACATTTTGACAGCCCTGGGATGGTCTTTATTTCTCTTATGCATATTTATGTCCATCAGTGAAATAGATAATGGCACAGCCTTGGGGATCTTATGTACGGTGGGTTTTGTATCGGGCGGTATTGCCGCAGTCTCACCGCGTATACGCTTAATGTACGCATTTGCCATGCTGATTTTTATTCCTGCGTTACTCGGTCTTGTGGTATTTGTACCAGAAAATGCTAGCTTGGTATTGCTGATCATTGGCATCAGTTTTTTTATTTTCTCTGTTCATAATGGCAAATTACAGCATGAAAATTACTGGATTGCCCGTCAACAAGCGATTCTGTTAGAGAAACAGGCAAATGATCTGGAACAGGCCAGAATACAGGCCGAAAATGCCAATAAAGCAAAATCGGCTTTTCTGGCGGCCATGAGTCATGAAATACGTACACCTATGAACGGTGTATTAGGAATCGCAGAAATTCTGGCCACGACATCACTGGACCAACATCAAAAAAATTATCTGAATATGATTTTCAGTTCAGGGCGCACTCTGCTGCGTATTATTGATGACATATTAGACTTTGCTAAAATAGAAGCCAACAAACTTACTTTGTCCCATCAATTATTTAACCTGCGCGATTTAATACATGAAGTTGATAGACTGTTTCGCGCCCGGGCAAAAGAAAAATCTTTGCAATTCACCGTTAATTTCAAAAACGATCTTTCCGGTCGACTCATCGGCGATCCTGATCGAATCAAACAAATTCTCTTTAATTTGCTCAGCAATGCCTTTAAATTTACAGATGCAGGGAAAGTTCAACTGGATGTAAGCTGCATTCCGAATAGCCAAGAGAAAAAAGCTGAATTGCAACTAACGGTAACAGACACCGGCGTTGGCATATCTATTGAAAATCAGTCTCAGTTATTTCATGCGTATTCACAAGTAGGAAGCTCAACCCAGCATATAAAAGGAACCGGATTAGGCTTGGTTATTACACAGAATTTATTGACGTTAATGAACGGTAAAATTACTGTCTCGAGTAAACTTGGTCAAGGTTCCAAGTTTTTGGTGGTCATACCACTCGCGTATGATAATAAACCGGCCAAGCCATTGCCAACATATAATCCCGGAACCATAAAACCACATACTTCTAGTGCACGTCCTATTCGTGTATTGGTTGTCGAAGATAACGCAGTCAATCAGATTGTAAGCAAAACAATGCTCGAGCGGTTTAACTGCGAAGTTGTCTTGGCCAACAATGGCGCTGAAGCCATCGAGACATTTACCAAATTACACTTCGACTTGATATTGATGGACTGTAACATGCCCGTCATGGATGGATTCGAGGCAACCAAACAAATTCGCTTACTAGAACAAAAAAATCATACCGCACCCACACCGATTGTTGCTGTAACGGCCCATGCATTTGATCACATTAAACGCGAATGTTTAGCGACCGGCATGAATGATCACCTGAGTAAGCCGTTCGACATGGCGCAACTTGGCAACTTACTACAGCAACTATCGCTCCTGACCAAGAATACTGAATAATCGCTTTTATGAAAGATACCATTATTGACTTAATCAGACATGGCGAACCGGTTGGCGGCCGCCGTTATCGCGGTCACACGATTGACGATCCCTTGACAGAAAAGGGCTGGATGCAAATGTGGCATGCTGTCGGAGATTATCATCACTGGCAACAAATTATCAGCTCCCCCCTGTTACGCTGCCAGGCATTCGCGGTTGCTTTAGGGAACCGGCATAACATCAGTGTTGCGATAGAACCCAGGTTACGAGAAGTCGGTTTTGGCGAATGGGAAGGATTAAGTCATGATACTGTAAAAAAAGAAAGAATCGATGAATACCGGGCTTTTTTAAAAGACCCTGTTCATCGACGTCCGGAAGGCGCTGAAGTGCTGGGGAATTTCATTCAGCGCGTTGCCTCTGCTTACGAAGACGTGATAACGCATCATCATGGTAAACGGTGTTTAATCGTAACTCATGCCGGCGTTATCCGTGCAATCATCGCCCGCGTTGTCAACGCCGATCCTGTCGGACTTTATCGAATCAAAATCAACAATGGTGGCATTACCCGCATTCGTCACACCGAAACCGGCGATATGCTGGAATGTTTAAACGGACAACTTACAGGCGAATAACGGCCACACAAAGCATTTCTTAATCTGGATCATCTGCGCTTTTCTTCCGGACCTTGCCTTCGATGGGATACGGACTTGCCAGCCAAAATCCCTGCACATAATCCACTCCCATTTCTTTAAGTAAATGTTGAGTTGCATCGTTTTCCACCCACTCAGCAATTGTCTTGAGCTGCATAATGTGCCCAATTTTATGTATCGCTTCAACCATTGCACGGTCTATTGGATCGGTCGTCATATCTTTGACAAGTCGCCCGTCAATTTTCAGATAGTCGAGCGGCAAATCCTTAAGATAACCAAACGATGACAAACCACTGCCGAAGTCGTCCATTGAAAAACGACAACCTAATTTCTTAAGTGTCGTTACAAATCGTGTCACATGCTTCAGATCAGCCAACGCAACATTTTCAGTAATTTCAAAGCAGAGACTGGAAGGACTCACTTGATTTCTTTTAATGCCATTCACAACGAAATCAAGAAAATCTTTATCGCCAAGAGACTGCGCAGACAAATTAATGGCGTATACAACTTGACGATCCTTCGATAATGCCGTACTGAGCAAATGCAGTGTACGTTCAACAACCCAGCGATCCAATGTCAGCATCTGATTATAACGCTCTGCCGAGGGGAGAAACGCACCCGGCGAAATCAAATTACCCTGCTCGTCTTGCAAGCGCAACAGAATTTCTCCATGCTCCTCGGCCTTCTGCTCTGTCGAAATAAGAATAATGGGCTGATAATACAATAGTAAACGGTCATCTTCGATAGCCTGTCGAATTCGCGGCAACCATTGCATTTCGCCTGAGCGCTTCAATAATATGCTGTCTTTCTCCTGATAAACATGTATCCGGTTGCGTCCACTATCCTTGGCTGCATAGCAGGCACTGTCGGCGGCGCTCAACGCTTTTGCGAGACTTATATTTGTTTGATTGATCGGAAACAATCCGATACTGACACCGATTGAAAATGTTTTACCTTGCCACTGAAAACGAAAATCCTGCACAAGATCACACAGCATTTTTGCAATGCGTAATGCTTTTTGCTGCGGGCAATGTTCCAGAATAATGCCAAATTCATCACCACCCAAACGCGCAAATGTATCGCCACTGCGCAATCTGGCGTGCAACAAAGCACTAACCTGACGCAACAGTTCATCCCCTGCATTATGTCCGCAGGTGTCGTTAACCACTTTAAATTGATCCAAATCGAGATACAAAAGCGCGTGCGACTGGTATTCACGCGTCGACTCCAGAATCTGCGCCAGTCTGGATTCAAATTCGTTGCGATTCAGTAAATTCGTCAACGCGTCGTGAGTTGCTTGATAAGTCAGTTTCTGTGTCAGTTTTCGTTCTTCTGTAACATCGCGAAATGTTAGCACCGACCCCATCACATTCCCTTTTCCATCATAAATAGGCGCAACAGCATAATTGATTACAAACTTTTGGTTGTTCTTTCTAATTAACAAGCATTCCTGACGATCTCCATAAGCATCATTTTTTTTAATATGTTGATCAGCTATCAGAATATTGATGGATTCTTGCATGGCCGCGTCAACAAACTGAAACGCCCAATGAAATGGAACGCCTTGTACTTCGGCATTGTTTGTTCCGGTCAGCAGCTCCGCTGTCGGATTCAGATACGTTATTCTGTTTTGTTCATCTGTCGTGATGACAGCATCCCTGATACTGGCCAATGTCACTTTAAATAGTTCTTTCTCTTGCTCCAATTTGTCGTTGGACTGAACAAGCGCTTCAGTGCGTTCTATGACACGTTGTTCCAGCTCATTATTCACGATTTGCAATTTACGTTCGGCGTGTTTTTTTTCTTCAATTTGCGCTTGCAGCTTAACATTGGTTGCAAGTTGCTGATCTTTAGCCGCCAACAGACGCTGCACCAAATCAGAATTTTCAAAACGTAAACGCAATGTATCGGCAACGTTATGGTAATTACGCCGCGAGATCTTGATCATTAAAACCAAGAACAACAGATAGGTAGCTGCCATTGCCAAGTTCGATTCACTGCTATGCGTCATGATCTGATACGTAAATGGCAACATGGCCGGTACTGAAAAAATCAAAAAAGCCCACCGGTATGATGAAAGCGTTGTCATCGAACCAGCTACAATGCCGCCAAACAAATACGCAAGAAACAGCTTGTGAGCCGGGCTCTCCTCAAGATAAAAAAATCCCCCCGCCACACCCCAAAGCGAGCCCGCGAAAAAAACACCCAGCAAAAAAAGCCGAACCGCCTTGATTGCATCAGAATAGGATGCATCTTTGCTAAGAAATGCCTTCACTTGAAGATATCGTACAGCAGTCAATAGAAGCATTACAATCAGCCATACAAGCAACGCTTCTCTGGGAACATAGTTCCAATGAACCAGCACGAACACTAAAGCGAGAACAGGTGTCGCTAGAAAAGCTGTTTTACTGAATTGAAAAAGCAGCTTAATTTGCTCGATATGGATTTCTGAAGCATGATCAGTCAGAAACAATCCAGAATCATCGCGATGATTAGATGACATCGGGTTCTGGGATTTCTTTTTCATCGCAACTCTGACTGTGGAAATTGTACCCGGTTATTGCAAAATGATTTAGAATCAAAGAAAATAACCAATAAAATGAAAGGGCTAATATAGGTTCAAGAAAAAACTGAATAAGAGAAGTATCGGTGCAGGCGAAAATGTCTTTATATTATCGTATCAACCACAATTAGAATTTTATCGCAATAATACTACTTACAATAGAATTCTGGAGAAAACGATTAAACTCAACAATATCTGTACTGCACTGAACAGTCGTTTTTTTTATCTGTGCTGTATGTTGTGTTATCTGTCTCCCGCATCGGGAGCAGGTATTGCAATAATGGAAAACAGCGTTAAGGAGCTGGGCCAGGCTTTTTCCGGTGCCCCGACCAACATTGAAGACGGTAGCATGGTTTTTTTTAATCCAGGCGCCATGAATCATGTTCGAGGCGGTTTATTTTCGTTTGCTGGCTACGTAGCTATTCCTTCCGCTCGTTTTAACAATGCAGCATCACAATTAAGTCCACAAATTGGCGGTTCCTCTTTGCTTGGAAACGATGGCGGAGACTCGCCACGCACAGTTTTGATACCCAATTTTTATTGGGTACAAAACTTGTCCGAGCGGTTTGCCGTTGGACTGGGCATCAATTTTCCTTTTGGCATGGAAAGCAGTTATCGTCCTGACTGGAAAGGTCGATATCAGGCAATTGATTCGGAGCTTATCACAGTTAATTTCAACCCGTCGGCTTCCATGAAAATCACGGAGAAACTGTCTGTAGGCGCGGGTCTCAATATACAATATCTTGAATCCAAGTTGACCAATGCCATAGATTTCGGGACAGCTTGCCTGCGCGTACTTAACCCGACTACCTGCGCCAGTCAAGGACTCCTCCCGCAAATGGCCGACGGACATGTGTCGCTCAAAGGCGACAGCATAGGTTTCGGCTATAATATTGGAATCTTTTACACACCAACACAAAATACCCGCTTGGGTGTGAGTTACCGCTCAAAAGTACATCATAACGTAAGTGGTAAAGCGGATTTTACCGTACCTGAAAATGCAAGATTATTAACACAAAGTCATATTTTTGTTGATACACCTGCAAAAACGCCGGTCACACTGCCTGACAATGTGCTTTTCGGCTTCTTTCATCAACTCAATGCTGCTTGGACGTTCAGTGCGGACGCCATGTGGACACGTTGGAGCCACATCCAGGAACTCAGGACGGACTTTTCATCGGTCCAGTCGGATGATGTCCAGATGTTGAAGTGGAAAGATACATGGCGGGTTGCATTTGGTCTGAGCTATTCTCCAATAATCAATAAATTAACCGTACGTACCGGCTTTGCCTATGATGAATCACCCGTCCCCGGTTCGCTGAATCGCTCACCCAGAATCCCTGACAATGACCGCTATTGGCTGACTGCAGGTGCAACCTATGCGGTTTTCAAAAATATTAATGTACATGTCGCGTATGCGCATTTGTTTATCAACGACGCCTTCATTAACAGAACCGGCACGACCGGCGATCAATTGATCGGCAAATTTACAGAACATATCAATCTTGTTGGAATGCAACTGGATTGGCGGTTTTAAGCACGACATTGCGCAATTGCTTCAAATACCAGACTGCATATGGTTTCTGGCCATACTAATCCGTCATACACGGATGCTGCGCAACAATTTTATCAAGCCGACACAACCAACCAGCAACAACAAGCTCTGCAACAGCCCCGCCGAAACCGAAGCGGCCTGAAGTGCCTGAAGACCGCCAGCCAATAACAGAACCGCGGCCGCCGCACCTTCTGAAATACCCCAGAATACGCGGTTGGCAACCGGCGGGTTTGGATTACCACCGGATGTAACCATATCATCTACGAACGATCCCGAGTCTGATGATGTAATAAAAAAAATCACCGCCAGCAGCAATCCGCCCCATTGCATTACAGTCGTCCAGGGCAGATGTTCGAGTAACACATGTAATGACACAGCTGCATTATCTATGACGGGACCCGCCATACTACCGGTTGCTTTTTCCAAATAAAGTCCCGTGCTGCCAAACACGGAAAACCAGATAAAATTAATCAGTGTCGGAATCAGCAATACAAAACCGACAAATTCACGAATAGTCCGCCCTCTGGAAATACGCGCAATAAAAATGCCGACAAAAGGACTCCAGGAAAACCACCAGCCCCAGTAAAAAAGAGTCCATTGTGTCTGCCAGTCGGTTTCAGCGCGTAAATCCAGCCAGACACTGGTTGGAATGAAATACTGGACATAATCAATAACCGTTGTAAAAAAAGCGGTTATCTGATACGTGGTTGGCCCTGCCAGAAAGACAAAGATTAGAAAAAAGCCCATAATGAGGCAATTTAGGACACTTAAATAACGAATCCCTCTGGCTACACCGCTCACTGTCGAGATTGTTGCAATTGCAGTAATCAAAGTGATGATCCAAACCTGAATTGTCACCGAATAATCGATATCAACGACACGACTCAATCCTGCATTGATTTGCATTGCACCCAAGCCGAGTGATGTCGCTACACCCAGCAAGGTCCCGATCGTACAAAAAGCATCCGTAGTATGCCCAAGCCAGCCATGAATTCTTGCACCAAACAACGGGTAAAGCAGCGACCTAGGTGCCAACGGCAAACCAAACCGGAAGTGAAGCAAAGCAATACAAAGACCGAAAATCACATAAATTGCCCATGGATGCAGTCCCCAATGAAAAAAGCTGAATCGCATGGCTTCTGCTTGCGCCTCCGCAGTTTCGGGTTCAGCAGTGGGCGGATCATAGTAATGATACAACGGCTCCGCAACCCCCCAAAACACCAACCCCATACCCATTCCTGCTGCAAAAAGCATTGCCAGCCATGCCAGAAAGCCAAACTGAGGTTTTTCATCTGGTGCACCTAACTTCAGTTCTCCATAGCGGCTGAATAATAACCAGAATGCGCAAATAACCATCACGATAGTGGCTGCAATATAATAACCACCAAATAGACTGGTAATATGATGCAACAAGGCATCAAATAATCGGCCAGCTATTTCACTCCAAATGCCGGCGAATGCGATCAGGGCAATATTAATAGTAGCGGCAGTAAAAAAAACAGGCGGTGAAATTCCGTCACGCCATTCACGTAACAATTGTGTACAATAAGCAATTAATTGACGCATAAATAAAAGAATGTTCTGAATGGGTTTCTGTATCCATTCTAACAAACCCTACAAATCGACGCGAAAATCACGTTCAATAAAATCAAGATTCAATCATGACACAACGCATAGCACTGGTAACCGGCGCGTCTAGCGGTATCGGCAAAGCGACTGCTGAACTCCTGGCAAAAAATAATTTTTATGTCTACGCCATGGCACGCCGCAAGGAAAGACTTGAAGCTATGCGTTCGGATACTATAGAGCCGATTCAACTGGATGTAACGGATGCCAAAGCTATAGAAGAAACTGTCGATCATGTCATGGCAGCCAAAGGGCGTATTGATTTACTGGTTAATAACGCAGGTTATGGGCAATTAGGGGCAATCGAATGCGTTTCTATGGAAGCCGCTCACGCACAGTTTGAAGTCAACGTTTTTGGCTACGCACGCTTTATGCATGCAGTGTTACCACACATGCGCTCGCAACAATCCGGCTGTATTATCAATATCGCATCGATACTGGGAAAAATATCACTTCCGGGTTTTGGTTGGTACGCTGCTTCAAAACATGCAGTTGAAGCACTGTCAGAAACCTTGCGCAGTGAAGTGATGAAATTCGGAATCAAGGTTATTGTCATTGCGCCGGGTTTAATTAAAACAGAGTTTGCGGAAAAAGAATTTCAATTACTCAAAACAGTCAAACACCCGCCAGCCTACCGGAAACTGCTCGATGCCCTTCCCCGTCTTCTTGCTGGCGAACCTAAAGCACCTGGACCGGAAATCATTGCACAGGCTGTCCTTAAAGCTGCCACTACTGCTTTCCCACCTATGCGTCATGCGCTGCCTGGCGATTCTAAAACAGCAGTGATATCACACCGGTTGCTGGGCAGTCGGCTCTTTAACTGGGCCGTTCGGCTTAAAATGAAGATTTGAGTACTTGTTGTGTCTGAAGTGACATCAACAGTCTGTTGATACTCATCGAGAAGACAAATCAGGAAAAGTATATCATCAAACCCATATCAAGGAAATTCCAGAAAATATTAAAGGTGACCTTATGAGCAATGATATTCATAACGTAACAGAAAGTGTGATAGAACGATTTAAACAGGAACTTACACCAGAGGCATTAAACTGCCTTTCCGCTTCCGATTTCGACAAGCTAGGCATGCTGATTAAAAATACGATTGCGAAGGATCGTGAAGATACCGCCGCACAACTTGAATCTTTGGCAAGACAATTAAAAGCGGATATTGAATATTTCGATATCAGCCTGTAAGTTTTGGATTCCTGTCAGAAGTGTCTTTCATTGCTTCAATTGCCATTTCCCGCATTCTAAATTTCTGTAATTTACCGGTTACAGTCATAGGAAATGTTTTGACGAAGCGAATATATTTTGGAATTTTAAAATACGCGATGTTGTTTTTGCAAAAATCCCGGACTTCCTCCTCTGTCAGCATTTCACCTACATGCAGCTGAATCCAGGCCATGATTTCTTATTCTTATTTTGGGCAAAAAACAAATATTAAAAGCTACACTCTCGTGTCTTGCTTGTGCCACATCAGGCCCAACAGAAATAATTCGCTAATTTAACCCTTGAGTTTACGGCAAGAGTCCAGTGAGGCGGTATTTATATAAGTTACTGATCGCTTTCACTTACATTATCTTTTAACAGCACTGGAAAATGATAATAGGCTGCGTTGAGATAACCGGTAACATCGGCTATATCTTTACTGTACCAGTCGAGACTGAGATTACTTTGCCAGCGATTGACCTGTTCCATCAATGTGTGCCAATCAGTAGCCAGATTGTTTTTACGCCAATGTACTTCGGTATCATGACATGAACTGCAATGAATCTCATACAGCAGCTTACCACGTTCTTCATCATATCCGGGTTGAGCGCAGATTTGTGTCGGCAGCATCAAAGACAAACTGATCAAAGCAAGCACTTTATTCATTGAAACGATAAACCATCCTTTAATGTACAAAATTGTGACTCTAAAGCCAGACTTCAACTTTTAATAAAAACAAAAAATAAATTCAGTAACTCTATAAAGTAAAATTTTTAAATATTTCCTCTAAATTCTTTTCAGCTTGAAAATCCTGAAATTCACTTCATTTATTTACAGGTGGCACAAACAATACAGGAACCGGTCCAGTTAAATATTTTCTTTTTTTATTTTTGATAGACACCTGAGTTTCATCAGAATCCTTATCTAGTTTTGTTTTTGAAGCATTAGAAATATATGGTTGCGTAAATAATGGATCATTAACAGATACTTTGGATACATTATCACGCGAAACACGCTCACCATTAAAGTAGATAACTTCAACACGATCATCTACCGTACTGCGTATACTGTTTTTTTCGGTAAAATTATGTTTTATATTTTTATCATTCTTACTGTTTTTTTCAGATTTTTCTTTAGGCTTATTTTTAGCTACAGGCTTTTCAAATTTTGCAATTTTCTCAATTTTTATTTTCGTTTGCAGTAATTTCTCAATACCAATAAGCAATTTTTTTTCTTCAGGACTTACAAGCGAAATTGCATAGCCTTTAGCGCCGGCTCGGCCAGTCCGTCCAATTCTGTGAATATAATCTTCCGGATTATTGGGCAATTCAAAATTAATCACACAGGATAATTCTTCAATATCCAATCCTCTTGCGGCAACATCCGTTGCTACCAGAATCTGTATGACACCTTGTTTAAATTCATTAAAAGCCTGATTTCGTTGCTGTTGATTTTTGTTGCCATGAATAACCGCAACAGAAACACCTTGTTTGTCCAGAAATTTCTTTAAGCGATCAGCCCCCGTTTTTGTCCGGCTAAAAATCAAAGCTTGATTGAGATTCTTTTCTCGCAATAAGTGAATCAGCAATTCAGGTTTGGCAGTAGGCTCTGTCGTATAAACAACATGCGTAATTGAATCATTGACTGAATTCCGCTTTGCTACTTCAATCAAAACTGGCTTATTCAGAATCTGATTTGCAAGTTTTTTTATTTCATCAGAGAAGGTCGCCGAAAACATAAGGTTTTGACGGTTTTTCGGCAAAAAATTCACTATCTTTTTAATATCAGGCATGAAACCCATATCTAACATGCGATCAGCTTCATCCAAAATCAAAATTTCAACTTTTGAAAGCGCCAAATTTTTCTGCTGGATATGGTCCAATAATCGACCCGGTGTCGCCACGAGTATTTCAATGCCACTCCGTATAGCATTGACCTGAGAATCAATATTTACTCCACCGTAAACAAGTGTTGATCTCAGCGCTGTATACTTACTATAGTTTTGAATACTTTCAAAAACCTGTATCGCTAATTCTCGGGTAGGTACCAGAATCAATGCCCTTAATGGATGCTTTGCTGGAGACATACTCGTATTTGCATATACTTCAAGACGGCGCAACATTGGTAACGTAAAACCTGCTGTCTTACCCGTTCCGGTTTGTGCACCGCCCATCACATCTTTACCTTCCAAAATAGCCGGTATCGCCTTTTCCTGAATAGGCGTTGGATGTTGATATCCTTCTTCGGTAACAGCGCGCAAAATATTGGCTGACAAACCAAGCTGCTCAAATAACATTCATTAAACTCCTTTTTTACTGCCTTTATCTTGTTTTCTTATATTGAGTCAATATAAGCGTTGTTTCTTGTGATAGAAAATAAATCGTATTGATACAATGAATTAACCTGGATCAATTGGAAAATTAGATAATCGCTTTTTCATATAGTTGAACATGACAGCGAATTCACATTACATTATTGTAACTATCTGAATTATTTTCTATTACCTTCTATATCAAAAAAATAACCCACATAGCAAATGCTATGTGGGTTGTTATAGATTAATTACACGACTGATTGCCAATACGATCAAGATCTAAACAATCAGGTTAACTGCTTTTAAAGCTTTATAACGACTAATAATCATCGTCATCATCGTCATCGTCGTCTTCGTCCCAGTCATCCCAGTCATCCGCCTTCAGAACCAGCTTGCCCTGCGCCTTACTGGCATCCAAATCCGTCATCGGCGCTTCTTCATGCACCAGATTCTGATGACAGTCTATACACGTCGCCCCATGCGTCTCCATACGCTTGTGCGCCGCCTGTGCATCATCTCCCGGTGGATCAGGATTCCTATGACAATCTCGACACGTCACACTGTCCCATTTCTTCAGATTCATCCGCGCATCATGCGCCATGATCAACCGCCGCTCGTTAAACTTCTCCAACGTCGAGTAATCATTCACCAACTCCAACCACAATTCCCGCGCTCCATCCACTACATGCGTATATACCGCTAAATGGAAGTTCTTGAATCCCTGCGGTATATGACAATCCTTACAGCCAGGATTCGCACCCAACGCCCCATAGTGCGTCGATTCCCTCAGTTCCTCTTGCGGATAGGTCATCGAATGACAACTGGTACAGAATTCATCCGTCGATAACGCCGCCTCTCCTCCAAATACTACGCCTACCAGGACTATACCCAGTAACGCACCCGTCAGCAGCGTTCCTATCGCGCCTTTTTGTAATGCAGTCATTCAGGTCTCCCGTTAATCGTCATCATCATCGTCATCGTCGTCATCGTCGCCTTTCTCGCCTTCCTCTGCGTTGGCTTGGAATTCGTCGTGATATTTGAATTTCGGCTCGCCTACAAAAGCACCATCCAGCTTATAATGCGCATGCATCGCGCTGTCGTCTTTCACCATCTTGTCAAAATCAAACCGGTATTTCTCATCAACTTCCGGAGTGAACGGAACGTACGGCTCTTTGACTCCCTTCCAGCCCGATCCTTCATAGTTCAAGTGGCAGGCCGCGCACGCTTCTTCAAAATGAAAGTCCTGGCCTCTGTCCGCTAACCGTTTACGCGGGGTGGTCTTGCCTGACTTCTCAAATGCCTGCCCGCCTTTACGATGATCGCCACGGTATTTCTTGCCCGCTCCATGACAGGATTCGCAACCTACCGCCGCCAACATTTTTCTCGGCCGCTCTACAGTGTAGCCCCCTCTTTGCTCCCAGCCATCCACGTGACAGCCTACGCAGTCCTTGTCCTGCGTGTAATCCTTGTCAGGATCCAAACCTGCTTTTTCTTTCGCTTCCTTGCGCTCGCCAGCTTTAAGCGATTCCATCGCCTTCGCATGCGCCGTCTCGCCCCATGACTTAGCTTGCGATTTGTGGCATGAACTGCATTTCTTACGGCCTTCAAAGTCCGCCAACGCGGTGCCCGAGAAAAATGCAAACATCGCAACGAGCGCCAGTATGTAGGTTATTGGGTGTTTCATCCTTCCTCCTCGTACTTTTTTTATTTCATGTGTATAAGCCGCGTATTGTACGCGATCACCCGTTTGTGTAAATGGTTATATGCGCGGTTCTCGCTTTTTTATTGTCGTCTGTTTGTTTTGCGCTACTCTGCAGCCGGTATTTTGTACAGCCAGTAACCCCCTCTCTGATAGAGTAGCTGCAACGCCTCCAGTTCCGTCGGCGCATCTTTATCTGTGAATGGCAACATGCGCGCCAGCAAAGTCTTACTGCTTTGCTCGTCGCTCAGAAAGTAGACTCTGATTTCCGTGTCAGTAATCGATTGCAAGGTATAGGTGTCAAAGTCGTGTTCTTTGAGCTGCACTTTCATGTGGTTGATCATGCCATGGATGTTGCCGGTCAGTGGAAAGTTTTGATAGGCAACGCCGATTTTCTCCGGATACAAGAGCCCCAGTTTATACAGATCGGTTACATGAACAATGATGTAGGCTGTCCGTCCCGCGCCAACCAACTCACGCAGTTGTGCGACACCAGCTTCGGGCTCGGCTGTCAATGCCAGACTGAAGCGTTCGAACTGTTCCAGTTCCCGCCGATCGGGTTTGCTCTGCCAAAACGATTGTTCATAGGCGTCGATGGCCTCTATGTATGTCTGCCAGTGCTGCGGAATGATTAACGGTTCGTTCAGATGACCAGTAAACAGGGTGTCATGACCGGTCAGCAGGTTGATCTGCTGGGAAATGTCCCACCACGCCAAGATAAGTGCGTCTTTTTCTGCATACTGGCTGATCGCTGCAGCCAGCGCGCTCAATTCGGACGATTTCCAGTCCAGCGCGTGCAGTATTTCCTTGCTGTTGTTCTGCCATTTGATCAGTACCGGCGATCCACCGTCCCGCTGCGCTACGGTCGCCTGCGCCACAGGCTTTTCCGCTTCGGGTACGATAACGTCATACCGACTGATCTTCAGATCCGGCCACGCATCAAGTTCCAGTTCTGGATAGTCTTGTGGGCCGCCTGTGGATGTCTGCTGATAATGATACGGCGCATCCGCCGGCTCAAACCACAGGTACGCAAACCACCCCAATAAAATCAAACCTCCCGTCACCAGGAGTATGCCTAATGACGGGAGCAGCTTATCCCCCGACCGCTTCACTTGTGTGTCGCGGCCGGTCGTCTCTGCGGGTATCAAGCTTCGTTTTGCTTACGTTTGCGCCATCCCGCCAGGGCTATCGTGCCCGCCAGCAGCATGCCACCACCTAAACCACCCAGCGAGATTTTCTCCGCCGTGCTATCCAGATCCAGTAAGCTCGTGCGCTTGCCTTCCAGTTTCGCTACGCGTTCTTTCAACGCAACCATTTCACGAATCCGGAAGTTCTCGTCCTGTACTTCTACGTACGCACGATTCATCGGCCCCCATCCCTCGGTGTAGGTCCAGCCGCCAGGATTGACGTG
Source organism: Burkholderiales bacterium (assembly GCA_024235755.1). GTDB lineage: Bacteria > Pseudomonadota > Gammaproteobacteria > Burkholderiales > Nitrosomonadaceae > Nitrosomonas. Next base: position 54,669 of record JACKLV010000014.1, read on the forward strand.
CGCAAGCCCTACGTGCATTTTAGCCAGGTCGTTTTCACCCATTTCCAGCACTTTGAGCTCCATCGACGCCGGATTGTTGTCTTGCGACCAGAACAACTGTGTAAAGATCATGAATCCCGGTTTCTCAGGTGCAGGTGGATTCGGACGGTTGGTCTTCTGTCCCGCCAGCAGCCCTTCGTTGTACAGCTTCTCTACAACTTCATGCGCATCCTGGTATTTCGCCAGACCTTGCAATGTACCTTTGTCCATCAGATCCAGATATGAACGCGCAAAACGCTCTGAGTGACATTGCGTGCAGGTTGTTACCCATGCGTCCAGCCTCTCTTCCGACCATTCGCTGTTGATGTTCTCCGCTATGCCAGGTACAAACGGATAGTTCGCCCAACGGATCTTCCTGACCATGTTGTGCGCGTATTCACCTTCATATTCCATGTGACAGCCCGCACAGGTCGGCGCTGTCTGGCCACCTTTGCTGTATGCGTCTTTCAACTGCACGTCCCAGTTCCAGTTGTTGCCCAGCATCGCTACCATCTTGCCATGCTTGGACATAGAATACGCTTCCCAGTTGTTGTGATCTACACCACTATGGCAGGTCGCGCATGCCTCCGGCTTGCGTGATTCCGCCGCCGAAAATTCATGACGTGTATGACATGTGTCGCATTTGTTTTGGTTCATGTGACACATGGTGCAACCTTCCGCAACTTCACGTTGCGGCATCGCAGCCCATACTGTCGTCTCTACGTTCGCTTTGTAGTCCAACGCATGCGAAGGACGTCCATCCGGCCACTGACCATGCGGCCAGATCAGCGTATCACGCTCTGATTCACGCTCAGCAAATTCCTGCAGATGGCACTTACCGCATACATCCGCCGTCGGCATGATCAAGTCTTTGCTGTGATCAATCTTGCCTTCCTGCTTGATGTTGACGTGACAGTCTATACAGCTCACTTCCTTCAGCTGCTCGCCTTCCTTCAAATAGCCCATCGAACGCAAGTTGTTCTCTACGTCCTCCAACTTGCCTTTCTTGTAATAGGTCGGATCCGTCGGCTTCAACGCACGTACCTTGTCCAGATTAGCGTGCGCACTCTTCTTCCATGCATTTACCCACACCGGCGATTCGTCCGAGTGACATTCCACGCATTCCTTACGATCCGCTTTGTCTCGCATCGATACCGGCGGCTCATAAAACGTCGCCGGATCCATATACGTACTCAACGGAATCGGCTCCCAGTAATCTCCCATCGTGCCCTTGCCAAATCCCTGCTCAGGATCCTTGTAACGCTTCACCAACGCTTCATGCAACTGCTTCGGCGTCGCCCCTCTATCAAGCCCCAATGCCTCATATGTCTCGTCAGGTACGCTCGGTATCGCATATACCAATCCCGACAGTGCTAATGCACTTACAAACATGACCACCTTTAGCCATAGCTTGGAAATCATTGCTCTCTCCTTTGTATTTCTGTTAATTTCCAGTTCTAGTTCTTCTCTTTTTTTGTTTTGTTACTCTCTTCTACCGCTTCTCTATATCTTCTCCATACCACCAACGCATCTATATCCACTATCAGCTACAACACCATCCCTTTAATAATTGTAATCCTCAACTCTAAAATATAAACGCATCAGCACAGAAAAAATATCCATACCCTCAATACAACCCTCGCAGCATACAACTCCCCTCCTAAAAACTACACAGGCCATATCCCTTCATATAACTCCAACAAAGACTACTCAGTCATCCTCACACTGTCAAGTCATTTGAAGGAGGCTTTACCTACGATTTTATCAAATCAAATAGCCTGCTCGTTACTTTCACTTGTTATAGTTATTTCCTGATTCAAATCAGGTAACTGGTTTTGTTTTTTACGCGTATTGTGGAATGAGAGGCCTGTACCTGCTGGAATCAGTCGACCGACAATAACATTTTCCTTCAATCCTCTTAACTCATCTTTTTTACCCATAATTGCAGCTTCAGTTAGTACCCGCGTTGTTTCCTGGAACGAAGCTGCAGATATGAACGAATCTGTCGACAATGAAGCCTTGGTAATGCCAAGCAGCATATATTCATACGTTGCAGGCATTTTTTTCTCGGCAATTAACCGTTCATTTTCAATCAACAAATCCGCACGTTCAACTTGCTCTCCCTGTATGAAAGACGAATCGCCTGGATTGGTCACTTGCACTCTTCTGAGCATCTGACGCACGATCACTTCTATATGCTTGTCATTAATTTTAACACCCTGTAACCGGTAAACATCCTGCACTTCATCAGTAATATAACGTGCCAGCGCTTCTACCCCCTGCAACCTTAAAATATCGCGTGGATCTGCTGGGCCATCAACAATGACTTCTCCTTTATTTACAACCTGACCATCATGCGCCATTACATGTTTATCTTTGGGAATCAAATACTCATGAGCGATTCCTTCGAGATCAGTAATGACGAGACGCTGCTTACCTTTAGTATCCTTACCAAATGAAACATTACCGGTCACTTCAGCCAGCATCCCTGCATCTTTGGGCGAACGGGCTTCAAACAGTTCTGCAACTCGCGGCAAACCGCCCGTAATATCTCTGGTTTTGGAAGTTTCTTGTGGGATACGCGCGATAACCTCACCCACACTGACTTGTTGGCCGTCACGTACGGTGATAATACATCCGATTTGGAAAGTAATACTGACCGGCTGATTACTTCCAGCAATTTTAATCTCCTGTCCATCATCGTCAAGAAACTTAACCAGTGGGCGCAGTCCCTTAGATTGCATAACACCGCGTCTTTTTGGATCTATCACTACAAGCGTTGACAAACCGGTTACTTCGTCAATTTGTTTTGCAACCGTGACACCTTCTTCAACATTTTCAAAACGTACCTTACCAGAATATTCTGTAATGATTGGGCGTGTATGCGGATCCCAGGTAGTCAATGTTTGTCCTGCTTTGACATTTTCACCATCACGCACCAGCAACGTTGCTCCATACGGCGCTCGATGACGTTCGCGTTCACGGCCGTTTTCATCGGTAATAATCACTTCACCACTGCGTGAAATCGCGATTAGTTCATTCTGGGCATTGGTAACATAACGCATTGTAGATGAATATTGCACAATACCACTCGATTTGCTCTCCACTTGGCTTGCAACCGCAGTTCTAGACGCAGCACCACCAATATGGAATGTGCGCATCGTTAATTGCGTACCCGGCTCACCAATGGATTGTGCCGCTATCACTCCAACAGCTTCACCGACATTAACCAGCGATCCACGACCCAGGTCTCGACCATAGCATTTCGCACATAAACCATAGCGCGTTTCACATGTCAGCGGGGTTCGTACTTTAACTTCGTCAATTCCATAGGATTCAATAAGATCAACGGCTGTTTCATCCAACAAAGTTCCGGCAGGGTAGAGCAGTTCCTGATTTTCAGGATTGACTACATCGTTTACGATGACACGCCCGAGTATACGTTCGCGAAGCGCCTCGATAATTTCACCACCTTCAATTAGCGCTTTCATATTAACACCGTCAACCGTACTACAATCATCTTCTGTGACTACCAGATCCTGAGTGACGTCAACTAATCGGCGTGTCAAATAGCCAGAGTTTGCAGTCTTGAGCGCAGTATCCGCCAACCCTTTACGCGCACCGTGTGTAGAAATAAAATACTGTAGAACGTTCAGACCTTCGCGAAAATTTGCCGTAATGGGCGTCTCGATAATGGAACCATCAGGTTTTGCCATTAGTCCACGCATACCGGATAACTGTCGTATCTGGGCTGCTGAGCCTCGAGCTCCGGAATCCGCCATCATATAAATTGAATTAAACGATTCCTGCAATACTTCATTACCTGATTCATCGAGTTTTATTTGCATAGATTCTTGATCAAGCACGCGCTCGACGCCCAGTTGTTCCATCATGGCTTTGGCAACCTGATCACCCGCACGGCCCCAAATATCTACAACTTTGTTATAACGCTCTCCCTGGGTTACCAGACCGGATGTATACTGCCCTTCAATCTCCTTCACCTCTTTCTCAGCAGCAGCTATCAGATCGCTTTTCTGCTTAGGTATCAGCATGTCATCCGCGCAAATAGAAATGCCGGCTTTGGTTGCATAGCTAAATCCGGCATACATGAGTTTATCTGCAAAAATAACTGTCTCACGCAATCCACTACGACGAAAGCTAGCGTTGATGAGCTTGGATATTTCTTTTTTCTTAAGTGTTTTGTTCAATAATGCGAAAGGTAGTCCAGGCGGAAAATTCTCAAATAACAACGTACGTCCCACAGTTGTCTCATAACGGGTTATTTTTTCGCACTGTTCACCGTCAGAATCCGTATCTATTTCCTTGATACGAACATTGATTTTGGCATTTAACTCTACCTGCCTACTTTCATAAGCACGTGACACTTCACTGATATCCGAAAAGAACATACCTTCTCCCCGAGCACCAATTTTTTCACGTGTTGTGTAATACAGCCCCAGTACAATATCCTGAGAAGGAACAATAATAGGCTCACCATTTGCAGGCGATAAGACGTTGTTGGTTGACATCATCAGCGTACGGCATTCCATTTGCGCTTCCAGCGACAATGGCACATGCACCGCCATTTGGTCTCCATCGAAGTCGGCATTGAATGCAGCACAAACTAAAGGATGTAGTTGAATTGCCTTGCCTTCGATCAGCACCGGTTCAAATGCCTGAATCCCTAGGCGGTGAAGTGTTGGTGCACGATTGAGCATTACCGGGTGCTCGCGGATCACTTCCTCGAGAATATCCCACACGACAGGGCTTTCATTTTCCACCTCACGTTTCGCTGCCTTGATGGTACTGGCAATGCCCATCACTTCTAGTCTGTTAAAAATAAAAGGTTTAAATAGCTCGAGCGCCATTTTCTTGGGCAAGCCACACTGATGAAGTTTGAGCTGTGGCCCCACGACAATAACAGAACGACCCGAATAATCCACACGTTTGCCCAGCAAATTCTGGCGGAAACGACCACCCTTGCCTTTGATCATATCAGCCAGCGACTTCAACGCGCGCTTGTTTGCGCCAGTCATTGCCTTACCTCTTCGGCCGTTATCCAACAATGAATCAACCGCTTCTTGCAGCATACGCTTTTCATTTCTGACAATAATCTCAGGTGCCTTTAATTCCAATAAGCGCTTTAAACGGTTGTTCCGGTTTATCACGCGCCGGTAAAGATCATTCAGATCAGACGTCGCAAACCGACCGCCATCCAATGGCACCAGCGGTCGCAAATCCGGCGGCAATACAGGTAAAACGGACAAAATCATCCATTGCGGTTTAATGCCTGATTTATTAAACGCTTCGAGAACCTTCAGGCGCTTGGAGATTTTTTTAATTTTGGTCTCCGAACCCGTACTCTCCATTTCACGACGCAAGCTCTCTATTTCTTCATTAATATCAAGATTCGCTAATAAATCCCGAACAGCCTCTGCACCCATTGCGGCACTGAAATCATCGCCATATTCTTCTGTCTTTGCCAAATAATCATCCTCTGTCAATAATTGACAGCGTGTCAATGGCGTCATACCCGGGTCTGTCACAACATATGCTTCGAAATAAAGAATACGCTCAATATCACGCAATGTCATGTCCAGCACCATGCCCAGACGAGATGGCAGAGACTTTAAAAACCAAATATGTGCAACGGGTGATGCCAGTTCAATATGACCCATGCGCTCACGGCGCACTTTGGATAATGTCACTTCAACACCACATTTCTCGCAAATAACACCGCGATGCTTGAGCCGCTTGTATTTACCACATAAGCATTCATAGTCTTTGACTGGACCAAATATCTTGGCACAAAAAAGGCCATCTCTTTCGGGCTTGAATGTACGGTAATTAATAGTCTCAGGCTTTTTAACTTCACCATATGACCATGAACGAATTTTCTCGGGCGATGCAAGGCCTATTCGTATTGCATCGAATTCTTCTTTGTGGGTAACCTGTTTAAATAAGTCTAGCAGTGCTTTCATTTGTCACTCCTGTTTTTCAGGGGGCAATAACAATTATTAGATACTTGCAGCTTTCACATATTATTGAAGAAAGCTTTATTTCAGGATGGTGTTACTTCAAAGGTCTTAACAATTAATCTTGTTCCAGATCAATATCCATTCCCAACGAGCGGATTTCTTTTACCAACACATTAAATGATTCTGGCATACCCGCATCGATTTTATGGTCACCCTTGACTATACTTTCATAAACTTTTGTTCGTCCCGTCACATCATCAGATTTGACAGTGAGCATTTCCTGTAATGTATAAGCAGCCCCATAGGCCTCCAACGCCCAAACTTCCATTTCACCAAAACGCTGACCGCCAAATTGTGCCTTGCCACCCAGAGGCTGTTGCGTAACCAGACTGTAAGGGCCTGTCGAGCGCGCGTGCATTTTATCGTCAACCAGATGATGCAGCTTCAGGACATGCATATAGCCAACCGTTACAGGACGATCAAACGCTTCCCCAGTGCGCCCATCATAAAGTGTTATCTGACCCGATCTTGGTAAATCAGCAAGTTCGAGCATGTCTTTAATTTCATTCTCAGTCGCTCCGTCAAAAACAGGTGTTGCAAACGGAACACCTTGTGTTAAGTTTTGCGCCAGTGATGCAATTTCTTCATCATTTAAGGAATCAATTTCTTCTTTTTTTCCACTTTTATTATAGATTCTCTCCAGAAATGTTCTTAATTCAGCAGCGTCTTTTTGCTCCTGCAACATTCTATCAATCTTTTTACCCAGCCCTTTTGCAGCCCATCCTAAATGAACTTCGAGTATCTGCCCTACATTCATACGCGATGGCACACCTAACGGATTTAACACGACATCCACCGGCGTTCCATCCGCCATATAAGGCATATCTTCCAATGGTACTATTTTGGAAATCACACCTTTATTACCATGCCGTCCAGCCATTTTATCGCCGGGTTGCAAACGTCTTTTCACGGCAATATAAATCTTTACCATTTTCTGCACACCGGGTGGCAGTTCATCCCCTTGCGTGAGTTTTTTCTTTTTTTCTTCAAAAGCTTCATCAAATGCCTTACGCTTCAGCACCATACTCTCACGCATCTGCTCAAGCTGAAAACTAGCTTCTTCATTTGACAAACGGATATCAAACCAAAAATGAGGATCTACGCCTTTCAAATATTCAGTTGTGATTGCCGTTCCTCTTTTAATTTTTTGTGGACCGCCCGTAGCTTCTTTACCGGTTAGCAAACGTTCTATCCGTTCAAATGCATCTTCCTCTACAATTCGCATCTGATCAGCCAGATCTTTTTTATACCGATCAAGTTCGTCATCAATAATTTGCTGAGCACGCTTATCGCGTTCAATACCCTCCCGGGTAAAAACCTGAACATCAATAACGGTTCCAGAAATACCAGAAGGCACTCGCAAGGAAGTATCCTTTACGTCTGAGGCTTTTTCACCAAAAATCGCTCGCAGCAATTTCTCTTCAGGTGTTAGCTGTGTTTCGCCTTTAGGCGTTACTTTACCGACCAGAACATCCCCAGCTTCAACTTCCGCTCCAATGTAGACAATGCCGGATTCATCCAGACGACTTAACTGCTGCTCGGATAGATTCGGGATATCAGATGTAATTTCCTCAGTACCTAATTTAGTATCCCGACTCACAACAGATAGTTCTTCAATGTGAATCGAGGTAAAACGATCTTCCGATACAATCCGTTCAGAAATCAGGATTGAATCCTCAAAGTTATATCCATTCCATGGCATGAACGCCACGAGCATATTCTGACCCAGTGCGAGCTCACCCATGTCGGTTGAAGCGCCATCCGCAATCACATCACCTTTTTTAATTTGATCACCGGTATTAACAAGGGGGCGCTGGTTGATATTGGTATTCTGATTGGAACGCGTATATTTAATCAAATTGTAGATATCGACGCCGACTTCTCCAACACTTGTTTCTGCATCATGCACACGCACGACAATACGGCTTGCGTCCACATAGTCGACAACACCACCACGATCTGCACGTACGGTAGTACCCGAATGAACGGCCACGACACGTTCAATTCCCGTACCGACTAACGACTTTTCTGCACGCAAACAAGGCACAGCTTGACGCTGCATGTTCGAACCCATTAATGCACGGTTTGCATCATCATGTTCCAGGAAAGGTATGAGAGATGCCGCCACTGACACAATTTGAGCCGGTGCCACGTCGACATACTCGATACGCTCAGGCGATGAAAGTGTAAATTCGTTCTTATGCCGGCAAGACACTATTTCACTGACGAATTTTCCCTCTCCATCTAGCTCCGCATTGGCCTGTGCAATAATAAAATTGCCCTCTTCTATCGCTGAAAGATAATGAATTTCATCGGTTACACGACCATCGATAACTTTCCTGTAGGGTGTTTCAATAAACCCGTATTCGTTGGTACGCGCATATAATGCCAGTGAATTGATCAAACCGATATTAGGCCCCTCCGGTGTTTCAATAGGACAAACCCGGCCATAATGCGTCGGATGAACGTCTCGCACCTCAAAACCCGCCCGTTCACGCGTCAAACCACCCGGCCCCAAAGCCGATATCCGGCGTTTATGCGTGATCTCAGATAGTGGATTCGTTTGGTCCATAAACTGAGACAATTGGCTAGAGCCAAAAAATTCACGCGCCGCAGCAGATACCGGTTTTGCATTGATTAAATCATGCGGCATCAAATTCTCCGATTCCGCTTGACTCAAGCGTTCTTTTACAGCCCGCTCAACACGAACTAAACCGGATCTAAACTGATTTTCAGCCAATTCGCCCACTGATCGAACTCGGCGATTGCCTAAATGGTCGATATCATCAATTTCTCCCCGACCATTACGCAATTCCACGAGAATTTTAATGACTGCAACGATATCTTCATTTGACAGTGTTTGTGCTCCAGTCAGTTCTTCTCGTCCTACGCGCCGGTTAAATTTCATTCTACCCACCACAGATAAATCATATCGTTCGGGTGAATAAAACAAACCACCGAACAAAGCTTTCACGGCCTCTTCTGTCGGCGGTTCCCCCGGGCGCATCATTCGATAGATAGCAACCTGAGCGGTAGTTTCATCAACTGTTTCGTCGATTTTAAGTGTCTGAGAAATATAGGGGCCGTAGTTGAGATCATTGACGTAGAGCGTATTGATTTTGCGGATACCTGCTTCCCTGAATTTCACCAGCATGACGTCCGTAATTTCGTCATTCACTGATGCAACGATTTCGCCTGTTTTTTCGTCGATAACGTTATGTGCAAGTATCCTGCCAAGCAAAAATTCTTCGGGTACCTCAAGCTGGTTTAACTTAGCTTCCTGCAATTCACGGATATGCCTTGCAGTTATTCTTTTGTCCTTCTGAACGATGACGTTATTATCACCGGTTTTTATATCAAAGCTGGCCACTTCACCACGCAAACGTTCGGGTACGAGATCAAACAAAATGGTATTGGCATTGATAGAAAAACTATCAAAAATAAAAAATTCCTGGAGGATTTGCTCAACCGTGTAGCCAATTGCTTTAAGCAAAGTAGTTACCGGCATCTTGCGACGGCGGTCGATTCTGAAATACAAGCAATCCTTAGGATCAAATTCGAAGTCAAGCCATGATCCTCGATAAGGAATAATACGCGCCGAAAAAAGTAGTTTTCCTGAAGAATGGGTTTTTCCGCGATCATGCTCAAAAAACACGCCAGGTGAACGATGCAGCTGAGAAACAATCACGCGTTCCGTTCCGTTAATGACAAACGATCCCGTATTGGTCATCAAAGGGATTTCACCCATATAAACTTCCTGTTCTTTTACTTCTTTAACAGTTGGTTTGGATATTTCTTTATCCATGATCGTCAATCGCACTTTTGCGCGCAATGACGATGCATAGGTTAGTCCGCGCTGCTGACATTCTTTAACATCAAATACCGGTGCACCCAGCTCATAACTGATAAAATCCAAACGCGCATTCTTGGTATGACTCTCAATAGGAAAAATCGAATTAAATGCGGCTTGCAGACCTTGATCTTTTCGTTTATTGATAGGTGTATGCTCTTGTAAAAAAGAGGCGTAGGATTCGAGCTGAGTTGAAAGAAGAAAGGGAATAGGCAATACACTATCCCGTTTAGCAAAACTTTTACGGATACGTTTTTTCTCAGTAAACGAATAACCCATTAATTTTCTCCGGGAGAAAAGAATAAAGAACTATGAAAAACTCTTTAATTGGCGAATTTTAAAAAAACACCAGGTAAATGAAACACCAAAGGCTGACAGCAGAATTTGCTGCCAGCCTTATTACGTCAAACAATACTATTATTTGATTTCGCAGGTTGCCCCTGCTTCTGTCAGTTGTTTTTGGATAGCTTCGGCATCTTCTTTAGAGACTCCTTCTTTGACTGGTTTTGGCGCACCGTCAACCAAATCTTTAGCTTCTTTTAATCCCAGACCCGTCACCGCTCTGACAACCTTAATCACATTCACCTTGCTTGAACCCGCAGCCGTCAGTACAACGGTAAATTCGGTTTGCTCAACTGCAGCCGCACCACCGCCACCGCCGCCAGCGGGTGCCGCTACTGCAACTGCTGCAGCCGCAGCTGAAACGCCGAACTTTTCTTCCATTTCTTTAATTAGTTCCGACAATTCAAGCACTGTCATATTTGCAATTGCATCTAAAATTTCATCTTTGGATACTGCCATTATTTTCTCCTGGTTATAAGCTAATAAATTTTTAACTATTGGTATTTTAGATAGGAAGTTGACAAGTTATTTACTGTCACGAACTGCAGCCAGACCACGTACAAATTTTGTAGGGACTTCATTCAGTGTTTGAACAAACTTGGCAATTGGTGCTTGCATTGTACCCAGCAGTTTGGAGAGCAGTTCTTCACGACTTGGAAGAATTGCCAATGCAGTAACATCTTCTTTGGACATTACATTCTCGCCCATCGCACCAACTTTTATCACGAACTTTTCATTTTCTTTTGAAAACTCATGTAAAACCTTGGCGGCCGCTACGGGATCTTCGCTGATACCATATGCAAGTGGACCAACCATATGTTCTGCAAGTCCTGCATAAGGCGTATCCGCTACCGCGCGTCGCACCAATGTATTTTTAATGACACGAAAATAGATTCCTGCCTCACGTGCTTTCGCCCGCAACTGTGTCATCTGTCCAACTTCCATTCCTCGATACTCAGCCATGATAATGGCCTGCGCATTTGCTACCTGTGCGCTGACTTCTGCCACAATGGCCTTTTTTTCTTCAAGATTAAGACTCAAGGTTCATTCTCCATCAGTAAAAGCGGTTATCAGATTCAAGCACTATTGCAACTGATGTCTGACCACCGCACACTGGCGACCTTTAACCAGGAAATTCCTGTTTGGGGACACCATCTGCGTTGGGTTCGATAAGCCTGACTTGACAATATCATGCTCATCCAGGTTTAAGCATTTACTAAAAACAATCCGCCCCAACGGTCTTTGATAACCCAACTGGTTGTTGTTAAAAACAAAACAACCCGATGGCCCAAAGTTTCTTTATTGCTGTACTATAGTAGTATGATCCACGCGAACGCCTATGCCCATCGTACTAGACACTGCTACACGCCTGAGATAAGCGCCTTTTGAAGCTGCCGGTTTAGCCTTGTTTAAAGCATCCACTAATGCAGCCAGATTCTTTTTTAATGCTTCGATATCAAATGATGCTCGACCGATTGTGCAGTGTACAATACCCGTTTTGTCAGCGCGAAACTGCACTTGTCCCGCCTTCGCATTTTTAACCGCAGCAGCCACATCAGTTGTGACAGTGCCGACCTTCGGGTTAGGCATTAAACTGCGCGGACCAAGAATCTGCCCAAGCTGCCCTACAACACGCATAGCGTCCGGAGTTGCGATAGCCACATCAAAATTTATATTTCCTGCTTTCACTTCTGCAGCCAAATCTTCAAATCCGACAATATCCGCACCTGCTTCTTCTGCCGCTTTTGCATTTTCACCTTGCGCAAAAACAGCCACTCTGACAGTTTTACCTGTTCCAGCTGGCAATACGACAGAGCCGCGCACTGCCTGATCAGACTTTTTCGCGTCAATTCCTAGATTGACCGCGACGTCGATCGACTCATCAAATTTTGCATTAGCCGTTTCTTTGACCAGGCCCAATGCTTCATCAAGTATGTAAACCTTGTTACGGTCCACCTTACCCGCAATAGCTTTATAACGATTGGATGTACGTGCCATGTTTATATACCCTCGACCTCAATACCCATACTTCTTGCACTGCCCGCGACTGTTCGCACAGCCGCATCCAGATCTGCTGCCGTTAAATCAGGCATTTTTGTTTTAGCGATTTCCTCGGCCTGACTTCTGCTCAATTTACCCACCTTATCTACATGAGGCTTGGCGCTACCTTTTCCGACTCCAGCCGCTTTTTTGATAAGCACCGACGCTGGCGTCGTTTTCATTACAAAAGTAAAGCTTTTGTCTGCATAGGCCGTAATGACAACAGGAACCGGTAAACCGGGCTCTAACTTTTGAGTTGCCGCATTGAATGCCTTACAAAACTCCATTATATTCAATTGGCGCTGACCAAGCGCCGGACCGATGGGCGGACTCGGATTGGCTTTACCAGCCGGGACCTGTAATTTGATATAACCTATAATTTTTTTTGCCATTGACGACCTCCTAATTGGGTGCTTGCGAGTATTAGACTCTCCCCTGTTTGAAATACTATTACCACTCAGATAAGCTGAGCCAATGGCGGTAGCCGATCTGGTATATTGATTTACTGCAACAAATTGCTAAGATTTTTCTACCTGATTAAAATCAAGCTCAACCGGCGTTGGTCTTCCAAAAATGGAAACGGACACCCTGAGCTTATTCTTTTCATAATTCACATCTTCCACATTACCGTGAAAATCTGTAAACGGACCATCTTTAACTCGTACCGCTTCCCCCATCTCGAACAAGATCTTGGGTTTAGGTTTTTCAATGCCTTCCTGAATCTGGTGAAGTATGGTATCGACTTCTTTTTGGCTGATAGGCGTCGGCTTCATTACTGAGCCACCGACAAAACCTGTCACCTTATCGGTATTCTTGACTAAATGCCATGTCTCATCTGACATTTCCATCTCGACTAACACATAACCCGGGAAAAATTTTCGCTCACTGATATTTTTTTGACCGCCCTTCATTTCGACCACTTCTTCAACAGGCACCAGTATACGTCCGAACTTATCCTGCATACCCGCTCTGTTTATACGATCGACCAATGCACGCTGCACGCTCTTCTCGAAACCAGAATAAGCATGCACCACATACCATTTTTTGCTCATTTTATTCTCTGATGAATGCGATCAAACATCCTGGTCCATCAATAGCCTAACGATAGACATGAGTGCTGCATCAATTAACCATAGAAATAACGCCATCGCCACTACAAACGCAAAAACTATACCCGATGTCTGCAATGTTTCCTTGCGATTTGGCCAGACAACCTTTCTCGTTTCTACGGAAGACTCTCTACAAAACGCGTAAAAATCCTGTCCTTGCGTTGTATAGCGCGCCACAAACGCAGCCAACAAGAGCCCTATGAGCACCGATAACACACGAATCACCATCGCACTTTCACTCAAGTAGGTAAATCCGACAATACCGGTCAAAATAAAAATAAATACCAGTCCAAGCTTTAATTTGTTCACGCTTTAGAACCCTTCACGTTCCCTATTTAATTATGAAGCAGACCTAAGAGAAAATATTATGCAGTTAAATCTGGCAGGCCAGGAGGGCATCGAACCCCCAACCTTCGGTTTTGGAGACCGACGCTCTGCCAATTGAGCTACTGGCCTTCTTAACATGGGAAGCAATTCACTATAGTCGCCCGCGACTAAATTTTAAACTAATCTCTCAGATCAACTCAACTACCTAAAATATTATTTAACGTTGATTATTCTATAATTTTAGCAACCACACCGGCGCCAACGGTTCGACCACCTTCTCGAATCGCAAACCGCAACCCCTCATCCATCGCAATCGGCGCTATCAGATTGACCGTCACCGACACATTGTCCCCAGGCATCACCATCTCAGTCCCCGCAGGCAGCTCAATCGATCCCGTCACATCTGTCGTCCTAAAATAAAACTGCGGACGATAGCCAGGAAAAAACGGCGTATGCCTGCCGCCTTCCTCTTTACTCAGCACGTAAATCTCCGCCGTAAATTTCGTATGCGGAGATATACTTCCAGGCTTCGCCAACACCTGACCACGTTCGACTTCCTCTCGCTTAGTGCCACGTAACAGAACACCTACATTATCACCCGCCTGACCCTGATCCAACAGCTTGCGGAACATCTCCACACCCGTACATACCGTTTTCTGCGTTGGCTTAAGACCTACAATCTCAATCTCCTCGCCCACCTTAATCACGCCACGCTCAACACGCCCCGTCACCACCGTACCTCGACCCGAAATCGAAAATACATCCTCCACCGGCATAATGAACGCACCATCAATCGCACGCTCGGGCTCAGGTATATAGCTATCCAACGCCTCAGCAAGCTTCATGATCGAGGGCTCTCCAATCTCGCTCTGGTCTCCCTCTAGCGCCTTCAACGCCGACCCGACTATGATCGGTGTATCATCGCCAGGAAAATCATATTTCGACAGCAGCTCGCGTATCTCCATCTCAACCAATTCCAGCAGCTCAGCATCATCCACCATGTCCGCCTTATTCATGTATACAATGATATAAGGAACACCTACCTGGCGTGCCAACAAAATATGCTCGCGCGTCTGCGGCATCGGACCGTCCGCAGCCGATACAACCAGTATCGCACCATCCATCTGCGCCGCGCCCGTAATCATGTTCTTCACGTAATCCGCATGACCCGGACAGTCAACGTGCGCATAGTGACGCTTCTCAGTCTCATATTCCACATGCGCCGTATTAATGGTAATCCCTCGAGAACGCTCTTCCGGCGCAGAATCAATCTGATCGTAACTCTTCGACTCACCACCATACTTCGATGTCAAAATCGTCGTAATCGCCGCCGTCAGCGTCGTCTTACCATGATCCACATGCCCTATCGTCCCTACATTTACATGTGGTTTCGAACGTTCAAACTTGCTCTTTGCCATGACCTGTTCCCTCTAAGCTTGCTATCTATACCTTGTTTATATCCCTGGAGCCCATGACCAGAATTGAACTGGCGACCTCTCCCTTACCAAGGGAGTGCTCTACCACTGAGCTACATGGGCAATTTTCTTATTACCTAATAAAATAAAATTACGTTAATTACCCACAACTCCAGTTGGAGCGGGTGAAGGGAATCGAACCCTCATCGTAAGCTTGGAAGGCTTCTGCTCTACCATTGAGCTACACCCGCACACATTCAAATAGGAGCTAATTCTAGCCACCAAATGTAAATGGCATGCAGCCCCACTCTGTTCAATTTCGCTCTCTTACTGATTCCCATATTTGGTGGAGGGGGAAGGATTCGAACCTTCGAAGGCTGAGCCGTCAGATTTACAGTCTGATCCCTTTGACCGCTCGGGAACCCCTCCAAACGAAACCGGTGATTATGAATATATCACGACAATAAGTCAAACAGTTATTGATATTTAATTTATTACGCAAATTCAAAACTTGGCGCACAAATACTGTTTTTATTACTCACACCACAAAAACTTGCGGCTATTGCTTGCAACCTGCACTTTTTAATGAATCTTCTTGTGGATATCGATAGCTGCCGATCACTATATTAGCTAAACTTTAGTTTAAGCGAATCCTTGGATCAACCAAAGTGTATGAAATATCGGTTAATATTAGGCCAACGATATAAAGCACCGACCCCAAAAAAACCATAGCCCTGACAATTGCAAAATCCTGCGAATTGATAGCATCAATTGTATAACTTCCCAACCCGGGAATTCCGAAAAACGACTCGACTATCAGGCTGCCCAAAAACAGCAGCGGCACAAGCACAACCGCGCCAGTTAATATCGGTATCAGAGCATTTCTGAGTACATGTTTAAATAAAACCAGGTGTTCCGATAACCCTTTCGCGCGCGCGGTGCGGACATACTCCTTGCCCATTTCTTCAAGAAAAATTGTGCGATACCACCGTGTGTTCGCACCAGCACTACTGATCACACCGATAATGACTGGCAAAATAAGAAATTTGACAGCGTCTAACCCGGTGCCGAATCCGGAAATCGGCACCAGATGCCATAATTTACTAATCAAAAATTGCCCGGCTATGATATAAAAAAGGCTGGAAATTGACATTAAAGCCACGCATAAAACAACGCCCCAGAAGTCTATATACGTAGCTCGAAAAAAAACCATGATTAGTGCGAAAGTTATATAGGAAATCAATCCCAAAACAAATACCGGCAGGGCTATTGCAAAACTTGGCAGCATACGTGATTTGATCTCAAATCCAATATCACGCCCCTCATCCGAACGACCAAAATCGAATCTAAACATCGCTACTGATTTTTCAAAAAAAATCGTTTGTGTAAGCTTATCCAGACCGATCTGACCTTCATTAAATAACAAGGGCTTGTCATAACCACGCTCCGCCTTCCATTTTTCAATAGCTTCCGGCGTTACATATTTGATTCCGAGTTGCATGCGCGCCATATCGTCCGGAGTATTCACCACAAAGAACAAGGCAAACGTCAAAAGATTCACCCCAATCAGAATTGGAATGGCGTACAAAACGCGGCGAATGATATAACTCAGCATAAACGCAAACTAGTTGGAATCTGTTTGTACATTTTGAATACCTCGACTACTTTCATGGCGGCGGTATGCAGCAATGGCTGGAAACAGACCGATCGTCACTATAATGATGACGAGCACGATCGGCCACAACACAGGTTTATTCCACTCCTGACGTTTCTGCTCTCTTAAATCCGTGTCGATTCGATAATATTTCACATTATTGTTAGAAATTCTGTTCGGCTTAACATTTTTATACCACTCGTGATAAAGCCCATATTCTTTTGGATGATACCCCCACAACCAGGGGGCGTCCTGCCGCAGAATATCGACCATTTGATCGATGATAACCTGACGCGCAGAGCCGTTGTCCATATCCTTCATTTGTTCGAACAGGTGATCGTATTCCGGATTATTATAGTTAGCCGCATTATTTGCAGCACTCCCGCTCGTATTACCCACTTTTCGCTGGGGGCCATACAGCAAAAACAGAAAATTCTCGGGATCTGGATAATCAGCATGCCATCCCCATTCGAAAATCTGCGCGTTCCCTTTTCGAATCTTGTCCTGGAAACGATTGTAATCCGTGCTTCTGACAACCAGTTGAATATTCAATTTCTGAAATTGCTTACGCATCCAGTCGAGCATAGAACGATCCTCTGAACTGCGGGCAGTTACGTCATAATACAAAACTAGCGGGGCACCGGTTCTCCGGTCAATACCGTTTGGATACCCTGCTTCAGCCAAAAGGCGTCGGGCAATTTGTATTGACTTGCGCTGAGGTTCATCGTCAACCCAATTGTATACCACGGTATTCACACCCTCTTTTCCGTAACGATGGCCAGGCACACCCGGGGCAATCGGACCATGTGCCGGCAAACCCCGCCCATTGGCAAAAATCGAAATAAATTCTTCGTAATCGACTGCTATCGATATCGCCTGCCGAAGTTTACGTGCAGCGCTCCGCGACTCTTCAGTTCCCCCTCCTCCCACGACCGGATCCAACATATTAAATCCGATATAAAAAGTAGAAACCGCTACCGTCGTCTCAAGCCTTATGCCTTGTTTTGCCATTGCTTCAGTTACTGTGGCTTCTCCCTGTCCAACCAATTGAACTGCCTGGTCAAAGCTGTCCGAGCCGATGCCTGACGCATCATAATAGCCTTGCAAAAATTTATTCCAGCGCGGAATACCTTCTCGCTCACGCGAATAAACAATCTTGTCGATAAACGGAATGGCTTTACCGGCATCAATCAATAAACCATTCATATAATCTTGAGGCATGCCTTCTTCAGGATAAAATTCTCCATAAAAATTGGGATTTTTCTCCAGCACCATGCGCAAATTAGGATTATTTTCCGTGAGCATATAAGGACCGGTCCCAACCGGATACCAATCCAGAGAAATATTTTTTTCAATCAGGCCCTTCTGAGAATAAAATTGATCAGCTTCCCAAGGAATAGGCGCAAAAAAAGGCATGGCCAACCAGTAAATGAACTGCGGATATTTTTTGTTTATTTTTATCCGATAGGTATAGTCATCCACAACTTCGACGCCTTCCAATGGATAAGCGTTTAGATCCAAAAAAGCACCATTGGCCCGCTCGCTATTTTGCGCTTCTCTCAACACGCCGGCAAAATCACGCAATCCCACAATATAATCTGCCATCAATCCATAAATGGGTGAATGCAGTCTCGGATGCGCCAGTCGCTTTATTTGGTATATGTAATCGTGTGCCGTAAGCTCACGCGTCCCGGTAGCAGGAAAATCGGATAATTGATACACAGATACAAGTTGATCGTCGCCCAGTTGATGATACAACCACTCATCCTGATCATTTTTTGCAAACGCAGGATGCGGTTGATAAAAAATACCCGGTTTAATCGATATTTCATACTGCGTATAAGCAATCTCGTCGACTTCGATATCGTCCGGCAGCGGATAATCATCATAGTCATAATAAGTTACGGTCGGCATTGCCGCCGCCGTGTAGGGAATTAGTGTAAACGGGCGTTTCAGATAATGATATTGCAGCGGCGGCTGATAAATCTGCGCGGTAAATTGAATCTCATTTGCACTGTAAGACTGAACTGGATCAAGGTGCTTAGGGCGTTCGGTAAATACATTATAGAGAATATTCTCACCCTCATCATGAGCCGGATAGGGATTGTTCCAGACCATCCGATCGCATGCAGTTAACAAAACGGCAACAACAGCCATCAAAACAGAAACAATTCTTGTCCGATTCCCTAACAACTTCATTATCAATGCATTACTTGCCCGTACTTTACCCTTATTTAGGTATGCTTTGCATTACCTAACAAAAAGATGTTGAAAACATTTATCAATTTCGCAACCAATTAATCCATAGAAGCTTTATCCGATCTATAAGAATTTCCAGCCATGCGAATTCGGAGGCAATCGTTCTACTGGATACCAGCATCGGCTATAATAATTCACGATTACAAAAAAATTTACAAGGAAATTTTATGGGATTTCTCACCAACAAACGCGTTCTTATTACCGGATTACTCAGTAATCGCTCAATTGCCTATGGTATCGCTAAAGCAATGCATCGCGAAGGGGCTTCGCTTGCTTTTACCTATCAAAATGAGAGTATCCGTGGCAGGATTGAGAAAATGGCAACCGAGTTGGACAGCGAGTTGTTGTTTCCATGCGATGTCACCAGCGATACTGAAATTGCGCAATGCTTTGCGGACCTGCAAAAACACTGGGATGGTCTGGACTGCATCATTCATTCTGTCGCCTTTGCACCACGTGAGGCATTAACAGGCGATTATCTGGAAAGCGTCAATCGGGAAGCTTTCCGTATCGCGCATGATATCAGTGCCTATAGTTTTTCGGCGTTGGCAAAGGCAGGGCTACCACTGATGCAGAATAGAAATGCTGCATTATTGACACTCAGCTATCTGGGTGCAGTCCGGGTTATGCCGAATTATAATGTGATGGGACTGGCAAAAGCCAGTCTCGAAGCGAATGTGCGTTTTATGGCGTCGAGCCTGGGGCCTAAAGGTATCCGGGTAAACGCCATCTCTGCCGGGCCCATCAAAACGCTTGCAGCTGCAGGAATAGGCAATTTTGGAAAATTACTGGGCTACACCGAAAAAGTCTCACCGTTACGGCGCAATGTCACCACTGAGGAAGTCGGCAATGTGGCTGCTTTTCTTTGCAGCGATTTGGCAAGCGGGATTACCGGCGAAATTACGTATGTCGATGCCGGCTTCAATACGGTCGCTTTTAATCTTGGCGATGAAAAAATATGATTTATGCACAGCGCCGGCAATGATTGCCGCTATTCTTCTACACCCGATGACGAAATGATTTGTATCTAAGCAGTCTACTCGAAATACACTTTACTCAGACACAGAGCTGGCTGCATAGCAGCAACGCCTAATCATTTGAATAAGCATAACAAACAGCCAGCTTGTCTTTTTTACCTTTAACGCTGATATAAAATGTATCTCCACACCTAAAATTCATTTCCCCGGTAAACTCGATTGCTTCATGCATTTTCTCACTGATAAGTACGCCATCGGGTTGACAGTTCTTCTCTATCCGTGAAGCAGTATTCACAACATCGCCAATGGTCGTCCAATCCAATCGTTCGGGTGTACCGACGTTGCCAATGATGACCTTTCCCCAGTGTATTCCAATACGTAATTGAAGTTTATCCAACTCCGCCCGCTCACGTAATAAATTGATGTCATGAGAGTGCTTCTGCATCTCCAATGCAGCAATGACCGCATCGAGCGGACTGCGAAATAACACCATAATGCAATCACCCATGAATTTGTCAATAAAGCCACCATATTTTTTAACCGAAAGAGAGATTCTGCGCAATACTGAATTTAGTATATGAATAACTGATTCTTCACTTTCATTCTGCTCGACAAATCTGGTAAAACCGACAATGTCACAAAACAAAACGGCAATATAGCACTCTTCGTTTTTCAATAGATTACTGCCCAGCCTGACAACCTCCCTGGCCTTTTTTTCGACCAGCTGCGGTACATAATTACGGGTAATATTATGCACCTTCGCTTCATTAAGCAGGTCACCTTCAGACAAACTGTTCGTATTACCGCCATCCAACGATATTTTTTGCCATAACGTATGGATAAAAGCATTGCCATCACGAAAACCGCTAACATTGAATAATATTGATTCTTCATTACTTTTACTTGTTTTAACACGTACCCTATAATTTTCAAATTTACCGTTGGGTGACTCCAGCGCCATTCCCCATATCACCTCGTTATAAAATTGTATGGAAATTGATCGGGCAAATGTTTCGTAGGCGGTTTTGTTTACTCTCAGTCCCAGAAGCGACAGTAAGGACGGCGAAATAGCTTGGATACCGCCAATGCCAGTAAAACATACAATACCATAGGAAAGTTGAGAAAAAATTTGTTCTAAACTGCTGCGTTCATTTTGTTGTGTAATCATTTCCGATTGAACGGACGGATGACGATGCGCCTGATGCATTACAAGTTTAGCCGTATAAAATTTTGTGTCATCAGCCAACTCAAGCTTTTGAAGTTTGTATCCCAGCGTTTGAATCATTTTTCGACTTAATTGCACAGCATCCTGGCAAAATTTCGGCGCAGTAATCGAAACTATATTATCCCCGGCTTCGTAAAAAGTCAGCGCGATATGCTGCTCATTCAGTTCACAAAATTTAGCGATATTTTTATCACCGTGATCAGCCAGCTCACTATTGAACAAAACATTCAAATCAGCGTCGTTATTACTGTCACTTAAGCCAAAATCCGTCCGCACAATTTGCTTAAACACGTTGTAATGCAATGTATTAACCATGTTTGCAACCAACTGATGCAGCAAAAAGAAAGTGGGCTCGTTCAATTGCTCCAATTCGATTCGGGTTAATGTTCTGACAAGATGCGCTCTAATATCATCCCAAACATTTTGCTCCAGCGATGTAATGACAATATCATATGAAGAGCGGGGTTTAGTTGTTGCAGCCATAGGCATATCTGGGTAATGGGGATTGCGCTTTTATCAATTATTTCTTCATACGCACAGCAGATAAATTTCGTTCTGCACTAATTGCTGCATAAATGACTCTTCCAGCAGATATTCGCTCAGATTATCACTGGCACCGAGGTCCATCAGTTTTCCTTTACGCATTTGCAAGTCTGATGAGTTTGCACCAAAACCCGCGTACTTGATCAAATTATTTGCAATAGCAAGAATCTGTACCACTTTGTTTTGTACTGCGTTGGGCGTTGGCAAATCCAAATCTGTGGCGATGTATAAGTTAAAATAAGGCGGCAGTCGCCATTCCAGAACCGCTTCCTTGCCCACTTCATAGTGATCGATTCCTAGAATCTGCCTTTCCGCTTCAGCACATGAACATGGTGTTTCTAATGCATGGTTTAATGTCTGAATATATTCATCGGGATAATTATAAAATAACAACACTTTTCCGATATCATGCAGCAATCCGGCAACAAACGCTTCTTCACCAAGCTTGCTCTCACCCATTTCAGCACAAATCTGCTGGCATGCAAGCGCTGTCAGCAATGAATGCTGCCAAACATGTTGTTTAATCAATCGGTTTTTGTTTTGCGAAAAAATTGAACGGGAAACCGATAATACTGCCAAAGATCGGATTACGTTAATGCCCAGTAAATTAATCGCGTGCGGAATCGTTTTAATCTGTTTGCCACGACTATACATCGCTGAATTCGCCACACGGAGTATCAGAGATACCGCTCCTTGATCGGAGCGCAAGAGGCTGTCCATCTCCTGAAAACAATGATCAGAATTTGCATCAATTTGAATAATTCTGGCCAGAAAATCAGGTTGTGCCGGGATAACTTTAAAATTAATCGAATCAAGTTTCATTTAACAAAAACAACATACGTGGACATGATGAACCAATGTTGCAATTTAGTGGGCTACTGAAAAACAGTTTCAAGACGGCCGATAAGACGACACAAAAAGCAACACTGGTGACAAAATTTCCGAAGGCGGTTCCGGTACAGTTAGAAGCCGACCTGAAAAGCGAGCCACATAATGTATCGTGTAAAAAGCCGGATTGATACATAACAATGTACATTCGTTTTAATCTGTTTTACCGCTTTAGCGGCAGCACCAATGATTATTCAACAAGCTGCTAGTGTTTACTTAATACAATATCGTATGTATAAACCAACAAACCTTCATGCTCCCCGGTTTGACGCGCGGTCATTAAGCGCTGCTCGGCTTCGGTTTTGTTGCTATACAGTAAATCGGACACGTTCAGCGGTTCATTAGGAAAATACATTTGTGTAATCAGTTCAGAAAAACCTTTCTTGGAAATCTTAAAGTGTATATGAGGCGGGCGCGTCCATGATTTAGCTGCAGGATAAGCGCCGGGCTTGACTGTTCTGAAGCGATACAATCCATTCGTGTCGCTGCGAATAATGGCCCACCCCTGAAAGAAAGGGTCTTGTGGTGCTGGATTTGGATCCCGAGGATGATTATAACGACCGGCCGCATTTGCTTGCCAGACATCAATGCTCGCATTCTCTACGGGCTGGCCGCTGATATCTTTAACAGAGCCTCTGATAACAATATACTGACCTTTTGCATGTCCAGTTCGTCCCGAGACCTGGGTCAAATCCGCATCTTTGTCGGCTTGGTCCACAACAGGATAAAACGGCCCCTCAACTTCTTTGGGTGTTGGCGCTGCAATCATTGCACTCCAACTCTCGGTCACTTTGAACAAACCCGCTACAGTGCCCACCATCCCAAATTTCATCAAATTTCTTCTGGATAGTTTTTTCATCACGTCTATTCCAAGTTAACTATGGCAGTTTCTACCATATCGCCCGCCATTAATAAACAAAATATGGAAAAAACCGCAATTTTTTGCTTTTTTTAAAAAAATACTATGCAGTTAGTAAATTTATTTGGCAGAATTAGGCATTCAGGAATAACCTTTCTTATACCGGGGAATATAAAAATGAAATATAAAAGTTTTCAGGAATTCTGCGACTATGTCGCGGGACGTAATCCTGTTCAGCCGGAATTCATACAGGCTGTGCAAGAAGTCATGGAGAGCTTATGGCCATTTATCAGCGAGCACCCACGTTATGCAGAGCATGGCGTACTTGACCGGTTGGTCGAACCCGAACGCGCCATTATTTTTCGTGTAGCCTGGGTTGACGACCATGGCGAAGTGAAAGTCAACCGCGGTTATCGCATTCAACATAGTTCTGCGATTGGCCCATATAAGGGCGGTACACGTTTTCACCCCTCGGTCAATCTGTCGATTCTTAAATTTCTGGCGTTTGAACAAACATTTAAAAATGCTTTAACCACATTGCCAATGGGTGGCGGCAAAGGTGGATCGGATTTCGATCCCAAAGGAAAAAGCCCCGGTGAGATTATGCGTTTCTGTCAGGCTTATGCCTGCGAGCTGTTTCGCCATATTGGTTCGGATACCGATGTACCGGCTGGTGATATCGGCGTTGGCGGACGCGAAGTGGGTTATATGGCCGGCATGGTCAAAAAATTGGTTAATCGGTCCGACTGTATTTTCACAGGTAAAGGACTTAGTTTTGGCGGTTCACTGGTACGTCCAGAAGCAACCGGTTATGGCACGGTGTATTTTGCCAATGAAGTCCTCAAACATGCCGGTCGTTCATTTGATGGCATGCGTGTTTCCATTTCCGGTTCAGGAAATGTAGCGCAATATGCGATCGAAAAAGCCATGACGCTTGGCGCTAAAGTAGTCACCGTATCCGATTCGAGTGGTACAGTTGTCGATGAAGCTGGCTTCACAACGGAGAAGCTGGCTATCCTATCAGAAGTCAAAAACCATTTATATGCGCGTGTTGACGAATATGCCAAACGTGTCAATGCTACATTCCTGCCAAACACAAAACCATGGCATGTACCCGTCGATGTTGCTCTTCCTTGCGCAACCCAAAATGAAATCAGCGAGGATGATGCAAAAATACTGGTTCAGAATGGCGTCATCTGTGTTGCCGAAGGGGCAAATATGCCATCAACCGCTGAAGCTGTTGAATGTTTTGAACAAAATAATGTACTGTACGCACCGGGCAAAGCCAGTAATGCTGGCGGCGTCGCCACTTCAGGTCTGGAAATGAGCCAGCACGCCATGCGGTTGTCATGGACACATGATGAAGTTGACGCGCGTTTACTAGAAATTATGCAGGCAATACATAAGTCTTGTCTGCAATATGGCACCAAACCCGATGGCAGTGTAAATTACGTGGATGGAGCAAATATCGCCGGTTTTGTAAAAGTTGCCGATGCTATGCTAGGACAAGGCGTCACTTGATTCTTTTAGCTTGAATTCAGTGTGTAAAATGCATCAGCAATAGCGTTTCCGAACTGCCGCAGCCTATCAATTTTGCTGCGGCAGTTGCATTTTTGCGCGGTAATGCCGATACAAACTATGCAATTTATGTCGCGCGTCAGTCGCGCGGTTTTATGACGTTACTATGGATTAGTTTCTATATTATGTTTAGCTTGTGTCGCTTTGCCATATACAAATTTCTGATCAGCATCATCCTTGCAATCTATGCCGGTACTCTGGCTGCAAATCAGTCACAATTCGACGATGATTTTCTTGCAGCACGAAAAGCATTTCAGGAAGGGAAAGCCGCGCACGTTTCCGAGTATGCCCAGCGTCTTCAGCACCATGTATTGGCACCTTATGTAGAGTATTACTTACTGCGCATGTATTTAAGATCTGCCGACATTGCGACGATAGAGGCCTTTTTAGTACGCCATAAAAACAACCTGGTTGCCGACAGGCTTCGCGCCGACTGGTTAAAACTGCTGGCTCAAAATCACCAATGGCAGCTTTTTGAACACGAATTTGAAAAGCTGGTGAATAAAAATACCGAATTGCTTTGTTTCGCCTATCAGCACCGTATTGAAAAACAGAATCAGGAAGCGATCAATAGCGCTCGCGCCTTATGGTTTACAGCCAATAGCATGCCGGACAGCTGCACACCCGTCTTTAATGCACTGATCTCAAAAAACATCATCACTGTAAGTGACAGATGGGCGCGCATCCGGCTGGCACTGGAAGCAGGACAAACCGGTATGGCCCGTTATATCAATCGTCGGATACCTGCAAGCGAGGCGCTCAATGTCGATGAATTGAACGCGGCAGCGCAAAACCCGTTACGCTACCTCAAAACACGTCAGGATAAAATCCGAACGCGCGCAGACCGTGAAATTGCATTGTTTGCGCTATTACGCCTGTTAAGCAACGATACCAATCCCGCATTGGTGAAGTGGCTGAAAGTCAAGGACAAACTAACGGATTCCGATCAGTCCTATTTTCTTGGCAGACTGGCCTACCGCGCTGCGATGCGCCATGATGCGCGCGCATTGGAGTGGTTTCACGCCGCTCACCGATTGAAAGACCCTTACCCCATGACCGATACGTTATTGGCATGGCAGGTACGTGCAGCTTTGCGTGCGGAAAACTGGGACAGCGTGCTGGACAGTATCAACCGCATGTCTGAAACTGAACAATCCGACAGCACGTGGCAATACTGGAAAGCCAGGGCACTCAAGGCCAAAGGAAAACTGCCCGAAGCAACCGCCCTGTTAATCCCGCTTAGCAATCAACATCATTACTATGGCCAACTCGCCAAAGAAGAACTGGGCACTGTACTCAGTACGCCACAAGAATCAAGCCCAATCAGTGAAGCAGAAGTAATCGCTATGGAAGAAACGCCCGGTGTGCAACGTACGCTGGCATTTTACCGTATGAATTTACGTACGGAAGCATATTGGGAATGGGTATGGACTATCCGGGATTTTAATGATCGGCAGTTGCTTGCAGCTGCGGAAGTCGCACGGCGTCACGGTCATTATGACCGTGCGATTAACACCGCCAGCAAAACAATTGAGCAGCATGATTTCAGGCTACGCTTCCCAACACCACATCGCGATGCATTGCGCCTTATTCTGAATGAACTGGATCTCGATGAGGCTTGGGTCTATGGTCTTATCCGACAGGAAAGTCGATTCTTGACAGAAGTCAGATCAAGCGCAGGAGCCATGGGATTAATGCAATTGATGCCTGACACCGCCAAATGGGTCGCCAAGCAGTTGGGTATAGCCAATTTCCAGCAAAATCTGATTACACAGATTGATACCAATTTAAGACTTGGTACATATTACTTAAAACATGTCCTTGCAACATTGGACAATCAACCCTTGCTGGCTTCAGCCGCATACAACGCCGGCCCTGGCCGTGCGAAACGCTGGCGCGATGCCGATAGAAGCCTCGAAGGCGCGATCTACGCAGAGACCATTCCATTCAGCGAAACCAGGGATTATGTGAAAAAGGTGCTTAAAAATTCCGTTTATTATTCAAATGTCCTTGAACAAGATCAAACCGCACCAACGTTAAAAGAACGTCTGGGTATTGTTGCAAAAAAATAAAAGTCTATAGCGGATGTCTTTTAGAGCACTGTTCGGCGCAGAGCGTGCCATACATTGTTTTATTCGCTATCATATCCATTATTATTTAACCTGATTCATAAACGAAACGCGTTACTTTGAAAATTTATTTGGTTGGCGGCTCGGTACGTGACGAATTACTGGGATTGCCCGTAAAAGATCATGATTACGTAGTAGTCGGTAGCACGCCCGAGGAAATGGAACAGCTTGAGTTTCGCCCCGTCGGTAAGGATTTTCCGGTTTTTTTGCATCCCGAAACCAAAGAACAATATGCATTGGCGCGAACTGAACGCAAAGTATCGCGCGGCTACAAAGGCTTCGAAATTTTCACTACCCCAGAGGTCACACTGCAACAGGATCTGGTTCGCCGCGACCTGACCATTAATGCTATTGCCAAGGACGAAACAGGAAACATTATCGATCCGTTCGATGGTGTTGCCGATCTTGAAGCAGGTATTCTGCGCCATATCAGCCCTGCTTTTTCAGAAGACCCAGTACGTATACTGCGCACGGCGCGTTTCGCCGCACGTTTCAGTTTCCGTATTGCGCCCGAAACACTTGTCCTGATGAGTGATATGGTACACAACGGCGAAGTAGAAGCGCTGGTACCAGAACGAGTCTGGCAGGAAATTTCAAGAGGATTAATGGAAGAAAATCCATCACGAATGTTTTATATGCTGCGTGAATGCGGCGCCTTGTCCCGCATACTACCTGAAATAGATGTTTTGTTTGGGGTACCGCAACCCCCTCATGCACATCCGGAAATTGACACCGGATTGCACACCATGCTGGCAATCGACTATGCTGCCAGCCAAAATTATTCCCTGCCGGTGCGCTTTGCCGTATTACTCCATGATCTTGGCAAAGGCATAACACCGCCGGAACAATGGCCGCAGCATATTGGCCATGAAAAACGTAGTGTGCAATTAATTGAAAATTTATGCGAGCGTATTCGAATACCCAAGGATTCGCGCGATCTGGCCATTCTGGTTGCACAGTTTCATGGCAAGGTACACAACGCCGAAGTGCTCAAGCCATCGACGATCGCGGACTTATTACAAGCCACAGATTCATACCGCAAACCGGACCGCTTCACAGAATTTTTGCAGGCCTGTGCTTGCGATTTTCACGGCCGCCCCGGTTACGCGCGCAAACCTTATCCACCTGCAGATCGGCTGAACAGTGCACTGTCAGCTGCACGTAGCGTGAATGCAGGAGAAATTGCCTGTATGCTCCAGAAAAAAATAACCGACAGCGCTTTACTACCCGCCGCCATCAATACAAAAGTCCGCGAAGCGCGTATTTTAAAAATAAAACAGGCTCAGAATCACTCCGACTAGGTGCCTAGTCATTTTAAATATCAAAACAAACGAACATAAGCCGCCGGTTTGGCTGGTTTACGGATTCAGTGCGATAAACAGTCAATCAATCACTGAAAACTACCTGCTAGTAAAGAATCATGCTAGGATTCTTCAGAAATTCGGCAGAAAATTGTTCCCGAATAATTATCACGTCACTTTTGTTTCAATCTGATAATCAAGAGGAGAAAAAATGACGAGCATAACCACTATCCTGAAAGATGAAACCGACAAACTGCTCAAACATGTTTGTCAAGGCATCCCGAAAGAATCGCTTTATCTGCCTGGCCCGGACTTTGTAGACCGCGTGCTGGTTGGCAATAATCGTAAAGCAGGCGTATTACGCAACCTCCAGGCGCTATATAATCATGGACGACTGGCAGGAACTGGGTATCTATCCCTGCTGCCGGTTGATCAGGGTGTCGAACATTCCGCTGGCGCTTCATTTGCACCCAATCCCATGTTTTTTGATCCGGAAAAAATCGCTCAGTTAGCCATTGAAGGCGGCTGCAACGGCGTCGCATCCACGCTGGGCGTACTTGGCAGCATAGCGCGCAAATACGCACACAAGATACCAATGATTCTGAAGATCAACCATAATGAATTGCTGACCTATCCCAACCATTACGATCAAACACTTTTTGCCAGTGTCGATCAGGCTTTCGATATGGGCGCTTGCGCTGTTGGCGCCACTGTTTTCTTCGGTTCCGCAGAATCACGACGTCAGATTCAGGAAATCAGCGAAGCCTTCGAACACGCACACGATCTGGGTATGGTGACCATCTTATGGGCATACATACGTAACGCGGCGTTCAAAACTGCAGAAAAAGATTATCATGTCAGCGCCGACCTGACCGGTCAGGCCAATCATCTGGCAGCAACCATCGGTGCAGACATCATCAAACAAAAAATGGCTGTAAACAACGGCGGTTACCTGGCACTGAAGTTTGGTAAAACCAGTCCCAAAGTATATGACGAACTGACTACAGATCATCCGATAGATCTGGTGCGGTATCAGGTTGCCAATTGTTATATGGGCCGTATCGGAATGATTAACTCAGGCGGCGAATCCGGCAGCGACGATCTGCATCAGGCCGTTCGAACCGCCGTAATTAACAAACGTGCTGGCGGTATGGGTCTGATTTCAGGACGCAAAGCATTTCAGAAACCGTTTGCTGAAGGCATTAAATTACTCAACGCGATTCAAGACGTATATCTATCCGATGAAGTAACCGTTGCTTGATAGGTGATTGAGAAACAGTCTGCAACGTGAATTGACCTATGCGTTTGAAGCTCTTCTTGTTTATCCAAGACAGAAATTTTCAAACAGGCATCTTACGACCCGACCCGCATTATCTTATGACCCTAGGCCGTCCAACGAACCACATTATGCTTCATTAATTTTCCCTGTGATTTGCTGCGATGTGCTATTGTGCAAGTCTATAATGACGCTTTGAACCAAGAGGACAAAAAATGAAAGCAATTTTTGGCCTGCTACTTGCGGCACTCATAGCAGTAGCTTACATCATGAGCGCAGGCGTTTATAACATGGCCGCCACTGAAAAACACTGGCCGGTTACGGAAAAACTCATTGAGTGGATGCGTATCAATTCCATTGCAGCACATGCAAATGAACTCACAGTTCCTACAATGGACGAGGCTGAACTCATGGTAACTGGCGCGTTGCATTATGATGCGATGTGTACCGGATGCCATCTTGCACCAGGCCAGGAACCTACGGAGCTTTCGCAAGGCCTGTACCCGCAGGCACCTGTTTTTCATTTGCGTCCGCCATTAACCGAATCTGAAGATTTGCAAGAGCAAAGTAAAGCCTATTTCTGGGTCATCAAAAACGGTATCAAAATGACAGCCATGCCAGCATGGGGGTTAACACACGACGATGAAACCATCTGGGCCATGGCTTTTTTTGTTCAGCGACTGGGAAACATGCCTGCCAGTCAATATATAAAACTTACGCATGACGATGAAGAACACCCGCACACGCATGAACAAAAGCACGAGCACAAACACGAACATGATCACATACAGGATGAAGAGCATGACGCAGAAGGCAGCCACCATGACAGCATGCACTGACGGAAAAACTGTTCAATGATACCAGCAATACTTGGCGCTTAAGATAATCAATACGTTATTTCTCAATTTTTCTATCAAATGCGCCAAAATGCTGCACTTGCTACAACCTGCCGAGCCCTCTTGCTGAAAACAAAAATGAACCGTTTACGTTCATTTAATTTAGTAATGTTATTTCGTTTGGCATAATAAACAGTATTGTTTAAACCAAATGAACTTGTCTTTATACGCGTACTTTTTAAGTAGTCTTTTGCCTGACTGAATGTATGAAACCGCAACAAGATGAACCTTATGCAGCGATCGACTTAGGTTCGAACAGCTTTCACATGATCGTCGCCAATTACTCCGACGGCCGTTTGCAGATCATAGACCGTATCAAAGAAATGGTCAGACTGGCTTCCGGGCTTGATGAGACGGATGAACTCTCGGAAGATTCGATACAACGAGCGCTGGCATGCCTGCAACGTTTTGGCGAACGCATCAAGGAAATTCCTCAGGCCAACATACGCGCAGTAGGCACAAATACAGTACGGCAAGCGCGAAATGGCGGATATTTCCTGTCACTTGCGGATTCTGCATTGGGGCACCCGATAGAAATCATCGCAGGCCAGGAAGAAGCGCGGCTGATCTACCAGGGCGTAGCGCATACTACTTATGATGAAATCAATAAAAGGCTGGTGATCGATATCGGTGGAGGTAGTACAGAATTGATTATCGGACAGGGGTTTGACATTTTCAGCATGGACAGCCTGTATATGGGTTGCGTCAATATGAGTAAGCGCTTTTTTGACGATGGCAAAATCAAAACCAAGAAAATCAATAAAACTATCTTATATGCCCGGCAGGAGCTGGAATCAATTGAAGCTGCCTATAAAAAGATCGGCTGGGATCTCGCATTGGGTTCTTCTGGCACCATTACAACGATACGGGATGTTGTACAAGCAAAAAAATGGTGCGAAACAGGTATCACGGCTGCCGCGTTGTCAAAATTGATCGATGCACTGATAGATTTTGGCGATAGCAACGCTATTGAATTTGAAGGATTATCGGAACACAGAAAGCCGGTTTTTGCCAGTGGCGTCGCAGTATTGGCCGGTATTTTCGAGGGATTGGGCTTGGAGAAAATCAACGTCTCCAATGGCGCATTACGCGAAGGACTGTTATACGATCTAATCGGGCGTATGCACAATGAGGATATACGCGACAAGACCGTTACGGATGTCTCTCAGCGTTACGGTGTTGACAAGGATCAAGCAAACCGCGTCAGAGAAACGGCAGAGAAGCTTTTTCATCAGGTGAACACCGACTGGTCATTACATGATGAAAAAGAAGCGCTGAAACTGTTGCAGTGGGGTGCGCTGATTCACGAAATAGGCTTGTCTATCGCACATGCGCAATATCATCATCATGGCGGCTATCTGGTCACCTACTCAGACTTGGCCGGCTTTTCACGCCAGGAGCAAATCAAGCTGGCAAAACTGGTGCGCAGTCACCGCAGAAAATTTCCACTCAATGAATTTGAAGCCATTTCAGGCCACGCGAAGCAATCCGTCATCAGACTCAGTATTCTGTTAAGGCTGGCTACAGTTCTGCATCGAAGCCGTTCCAACAATTCTCTACCAGATATCCGAATCGAAGTAGATAAAAATGCAATCCATCTGTTTTTTCCACCGCAGTGGCTATTTGAACATCCACTCACCCTGGCCGATCTGAAAACCGAACAAAATTATCTTCAGACAGCCGGCTTTACGCTTGATTTCCAATAAGCGTTATTCGCAATAGTGCTCGAGTATATGCTGCTGAGCCGAGCGCGGTTTTTGTGAGCTCGTTTTGCTGCGTTTATACGAGCCATCGCTTTGCAGTACCCACGCCTGCGAGTTGTCCGAAAGATAACTCAACAGACCGTACGCAACAACGCTGTCTCTCGGACGTTTTTCTTCAATTGGAAAACAGACCTCCACGCGATAATGAAGATTGCGCGCCATCCAGTCTGCGCTGGAGCAAAACACGCGTTCCTCTCCACCATTATAAAAATAATAAATACGCGTATGCTCAAGAAAACGACCAACGATAGAGCGTACATGGATATTCTCAGAGACGCCCTGAATACCCGGACGCAGGCAACAAATACCGCGTATAATCAGGTCAACTTTAACGCCTGCCTGGGAAGCACGGTATAAAGCCATAATTATTTCGGGGTCAGTAAGCGCATTCATTTTGGCGATAATCCAGGCCTTCTTTCCCTCCGTCGCAGCCTTGATTTCATCTTCAATAAAACTCAGCATGCTTTTGTACAATGTAAAAGGCGACTGCAGCAGCTTTTTTAACTTACCTGCCCGCCCCAATCCGGTCAATTGATGAAAAAGCTTATTGACATCTTCACCAATCGCTTTGTCGCACGTTAGTAAACCATAGTCGGTATACAATCGCGCAGTCCTGGCATGATAATTGCCTGTGCCCAGATGTACATAACGCCGCAAACTGCGGCCTTCCCGCCGGACTATCAAAATCATTTTGGCATGGGTTTTATACCCGACGACGCCATATACCACATGCGCCCCAGCTTTCTGTAATTCACTGGCCAGCTCGATATTCGCTTCTTCGTCGAATCTGGCCCGCAATTCAATCACTACCGTCACTTCCTTGCCTGCGCGGGCAGCCACCTTCAACGCTTCAACCAGCGTGGAATCTGCACCGGTACGATATAGTGTTTGTTTGATTGAAAGTACGTTTGGATCGGCAGATGCCTGCCGCACAAAATCAATGACGGGCGCAAAAGACTGGAACGGATGGTGAAGCAGAATATCGCCATTATGCAACACTTCGAATATATTGGCATTTTTAAGCAGTCGATTAGGAATATCCGGCGTAAATCCGGCAAACTTGAGTTCCGGACGATCAACCAGATCACAGATTGCAAGCAATCGACTTAGATTGACAGGCCCCGACACCCTGTATAAATCATCCTTTTGCAACTCAAATTTTTGCAGCAAAAAATCACTTAAATGATCCGGGCAATTATCGGCGACTTCCAGGCGCACTGCGTTACTGAATCTGCGAGAAGGCAATTCCCCTTCCAGCGCGCGCAACAAATCATCCACCTCCTCATCGTCAATCAGCAGATCGCTATCGCGCGTAACTTTGAATTGATAACAACCCAGCACACTCATGCCCGGAAATAAATCCTTGACATGCGCGTGAATAATGGAAGAAAGCATGACAAAATCATGATTGCCGCTACTATGCGCAGACGGAATCTGAACGATTCGCGGCAAAGAACGCGGCGCCTGTACGATTGCAAGACCCGAATCCCGTCCGAAAGCGTCTTTACCTTCCAGCGAAATAATAAAGTATAGATTCTTGTTCAACACCCGCGGAAACGGATGTGCCGGATCCAGTCCGATCGGGCTTAAGACCGGCAATACTTCCGCATTAAAGTAGCGCTGCACCCAGCGACTCACCATAGGCTTCCATTGCGAGCGACGCAAAAGTCTGATTTTATCTTTCGCCATGGCCGGAATAATCATGTTATTCCACACCTCGTACTGCTCTTTGACAATCTGATACGTTGTTTCACTGATCCGCGTCATCACTTCTGCCGGCAGCAAATTATCCGCGCCTGTCTGTACCGAGCCGTACTTAATCTGTTGTTTGAGGCCTGCAACACGAATTTCAAAAAACTCGTCCAGATTGGTGCTGGCAATACAAAGAAATTTCAGACGTTCCAGTAACGGCAGATTTTCATCTTTTGCCTGTTCGATAACACGTCGGTTGAATTCGAGTAAACTCAGTTCGCGATTGATATATAAGGTTGGATTTTTAAGATCTGTTGTATCCATGTGTACTGTAATGCCGTTTAGCAAAGTAATTATTTTTTTCCATCATATTACAGTGTAGCTGACGAACATGACAGAATTAATAAAAACCAAAAAGCGCGTTGGCCGACTTTAACGACAGAAAAACAAGCGCTCCGGCACCCGTTATGACTTGACGACATCAAAATACAACTAAATTTCGGGAATTCCGATACTTTTACTCCCTACTGGCAATAGAACGACTATTTCCTGCAAGACACATTTGGACAAGTAAGAACACTGACGTGCTTGCCGAACCTGACAATATCACAGGGATAGCGTGCTATGCCGCTTCCAGAATCAAGTTCTTGCCATTCTTTTTAGCGCGATACAGGGCCTCATCCGCCCGCTTGAAAATTTGATCTTGCCTTTCGCCCTGCTTGTATTCCGCGATGCCCGCACTAAAAGTAATCAGAATTCTTTTATTCTCATGAAGAAAAAACTTTTTGGTCAGATCGCGCCTGATTCTGGACAGGATATCGGTCGCCTCTTCTAATTTGGTGTTAGGCAGTAGGATGACAAATTCTTCTCCGCCATACCGCGCTACAATATCCTCATTGCGCGTGACACTTTTGACTGCATTTATCAAATACACGATGGCCTCGTCACCAACCTTGTGGCCATGCGTATCATTGAGAACTTTAAAATTATCAATGTCCAGCAGTGCATAACAGATCGGCCATTGCTGTCGCTGTGCAATCATGACTTCGCGCTCGAACGCCAAATCCAGGCCGCGGCGATTGAGCACCTTGGTCAGATGATCTTCATGGATCTTTTCGCTCATTTGCTGTAACTCGGATTCCAATTGAACAATTTTTTCCTGAGCCACTTCAACTTCTGCACGCGCAGACAAAAATCCCTCCCGGTAGATCTGTGTGCTTTCCTGCATTTTCCGGGTGTCTTGCATAATTTCTACCATCAAATGATTCAATGACTCCAAATCATCTGCCTCACTGATCTGCTTGGAATAGCCCTCTATTTTCGTATGATATTCACCTGTTTCATCAGACAATTCTTCAATATTGCTGATCAGACTGGTTACCATCTGTTTTAACGTAGTTCTAGCATCACCGAGACTGCGTTTAATAATGCTTTGTCTTTGAATGATTTCATCCAGATAATTCTCTGCTTCAATCATCAGACGCTTATCCAAAGGACGGTGAATTGTCTCTCGTAGTTTGGATATCTGATTTTTGATCCACTCATCTTCTGACAAGAGTTTGCTGGTGCTGTCGAGAAGCTTATCCAACAAACGCAGCAGACCTTGCTGCAACTTTGAATTACCTTCAACGGAATACTCAAACTTACCCAAGAATTGTTTAAAAGATAAAACAAACTGTTCCATCGCCGGTTGACCGTCTATTCCGCGAATTTTTTGCGCCAACGCGACGGCTTCGCTGCTCAACGATTCATCAGCCTCTTTTACCGCAGCCACATGTTCTAGCGTCTGCATCAATAATTCCAGCAGCTGATCACTGACGCGACTGACGACATCCTGACTCAGCTGCAAATGGCTGCCCACTGCATCTACCGCATCAGCGCTTACTATCGTCTCCGGCGTAAAATCATTAGCTTGATCAGCATCGCCGCCTTCACCCACCTGCGCGTCACTGCACGCCAGAAAATCCCATGACTCCATCAATGCAATAATTTTCTTTTGCAGCCCAACGGAATCATTTGATGAACCGGTTAGTACCCGATTTAAGCCTTCACGTTTTCTGGTCTTCGTCACTTTTACGTGATTCGCGTCCAATTGTTTCAAAAGTTTGGAAATCGTGTCCGGCCAAGACAACTTGTTCTCGGAATCATGATTTTCGACAGAATCAGGCTGCTGATTGGGCTCTGCACCTAACCCAGTTAGCTTCAAAAGCACACCTTTGTATTCATTCCAGTTTCTATTTTGAAGCGCACGCTCCAGTCTGTTGGCAAAATGGTTCAATTCCTGAGTATGGCGCGGGAACTCCTTAACAAAGGAAGACAGCAGCTTGGTTGTCGTTTCACTCATTCGATGATTCGGATTCCCAGCGATCTCATCGTAAATTTTATGATAGTTATCAGGCGTCGGCTGAATTTTTAACTCAGCAAGCCTTAGCAAAGTTTTACGCGCAATAATTGACGGGTTGGCATCCATAAGCTAACAATCGGGTAATCTATTCAGGGAGAAAAATATATTATTGATCTTAGTAATAGTTATTGTTTCAGGAACGCTGGGTGCTTGATAACTGGTTACGATCAAATTAACCATAATGGCAGCGAATATATCATAGTACCAATGACTCACCATGAGCGAAATAACAGTTTTTAACCCTTTATACTCCCCTTTTAAAATTCATCGGCATTGACGCGCGCCGGTCAAAACGAATCCAACATTTGCACCATTTCATCGAATTGCCGATAATGAAGCCCTTATCATCTGAGGTGAGATTATGATTACCATACAAAAACAAAATAGCTTGATTATCGTCGCCGTCATCGGTGAATTTACTTTATCTGATTACAAATCATTTGAAGACCAGATCATTTATCAATCCACCTTCGAAGGAAAAGTGAATGTTGTAATCGACTTGCGCGACATGATTGATTACACCGTTGATGTCGCCTGGGAAGATATTAAATTCATGCACGAACATGGCAACGATTTCACTCACATCGCCATCGTAACTGACAATCAATGGCAGGCGTGGAGCGCCTGGATATCCAATCTGTTTACCGATGCCGAAGTGGTTGTGTTCGACGATTATGACAAGGCCATTGACTGGGTCACGCGTGAGGATTCCTCATCGACGGCCAATTAATCTCCGTCATGGACGATTTCATTTTAGCCAGGGTTCTGCACGTCGTTGGCGTCGTACTCTGGATCGGTGGTGTGGCGATGGTTACACTGGTATTGCTCCCCGGGCTGAAACGCATGTCATCCCCCACTGAAGCCATGGCCTTTTTTATAGAATTCAGACGCCGCTTTGCGGCTCAGGCACGCTATACAACGTTATTAGTTGGTTTGAGCGGCTTGTACATGACCTATGTACTTGATGCCTGGTACCGCTTTATGCTGTGGCAATATTGGTGGATGCACACCATGGTGCTGATCTGGTTGCTGTTTACCGTCATGCTGTTCATTTTTGAACCGCGCTCAAGACGACAGCCAGTTCAGACGGCACAAACCAATGTAACTGCAGGCACGTTCACCCAGATCCGCCGCAAGCATATGACATTACTCATTTTAAGCCTGATCACCATCGCCGGCGCAGTCGCAGGCAGTCACGGCTGGCTGATTCCGGGAGGTGAGTTATGAGCTATGCGCTCATCAAAATGATCCATGTCAGCAGTGTTATCACCAGTTTCCTGCTGTTTTTCGTGCGCGGCCTCTGGCTCATCAAAGATTCGCCAAAACTGCGCCAGCGCTGGGTTAAGATCCTGCCACATATCGTCGACACCATCCTGCTGACCAGCGCAGTTACCTTGGCCTTTAAAATCCAGCAAAGCCCGTTTGTTGATGCCTGGCTGACGGCCAAAGTCATCGGCATTCTAATCTATATCGGTTTGGGCATGGTCGCCATGCGCTTCGGCAAAACGCGCCGGACACGTATCACAGCCTGGGTAGCTGCGGAATGCGTCTTTATTTACATCGTACTGGTCGCATTAACCAAAAGCCCCGTACTTGGGCTGTTCTAGCAATTATTGCGCACCGCAACACCTGAAGTGGAAACCATCGATTTTTCCCGTTTCACCCTACAACAAGCCACGCCTGATCACTGCCGTGATATCTGCGATCTGGTTAACCTGACGTATCGCGGAGAAACCGGCTGGACCCGAGAAACACATATCATCGGCGGTGACCGCACCAATCTTGACGAAATCACCCTGGCAATGGATAAACCGAATGCGCGGTTTTATGTCAGCTATCTCGACCAGCTGCTCGCCGCAAGTATTTATCTGGCCAAGGAACAGCAAGCGGAACAAAACCATGCCTATATCGGCTTTTTCTCGGTGCATCCGGATTTTCAAGGCCGCGGTCTCGGCAAGCATATTCTACATCAGGCCGAAACCATCGCCAGACAACAACTAACCGCGACAAAAATTCGCATGTTCGTCGTCTCGCAGCGCCCCGAACTCATCGCATTCTACCAACGCCGTGGCTATCAGCGCATCGGCGATCAGGAACCCTATCCGTTACAATTAAAAATCGGCGTTCCGAAAATAGCAGGGCTAACCATTGAATACCTTGAAAAATCTCTGCCATAAGGCTTGCAACCCTTTGCCAAACTGGCGCATAACAGGGTATGTAAAAGGCAAGACAGTAAGATTTTACAACATTACTTATGCTGGCCTTGGCCACTTTGATCGCATGCAACACCCTGCCGCAATAGGCTCCAGCTGAAAAAATCACTGTAAGTCAATCGGCCCACCGTCACCGATAGTAAATCCATCCTGCAGATCGACCCAAACGAACATATAGTGATAATAAGAGACATTCTGACGACAAATCGCTATTTCAATTTCAGTCTCGAATGACAAAACCGTGCACATCATGGATGTTGAGAGCGGCAAAACCACACACATTCCGCGCAGGCAAACATGAAACTGGACAGACCGACCTTTACCTGAACGAAAAACTCAGCGATGTTTTGCTCGCACTGGTTTAATTTTATCGGTACTGCTTTTAGTGCTGTCAATTCTGAACGCCTCGCGTAACTACTCTCCCCATACTTTATGAGCCTCACCCGCTAATGCGATTTGAATAGCGATAAGCGGGTTATATCCTCTATTGGCCATGGATTGCAGGTAGCTTGAAATCCGGCCATAGGCATGTGCATATTCGGTGGTTCTGAAACAACCTGATACTTTTTGTTTGACCTTTGACATCCTCAAATCGCGCTCAGCCCTGTTATTGGTAAACGATACATGTGGGTCTTTGGCGAACAGCAATACTGCCGTTTCATAATCTCTGAGTCTTTCCCAAAGGTTATGTGCATCAGATTTGGCCAGTTTACCGCGTTTGCCGCTGGGCTTAGGCGGAATGTCCGGTAGTTCTTTTGCGCCGCGCGTTAAAATATTCCGATAGCGTTTTTGCAGATTAGCTAATTCTTTATCGCCTAAACATTTTTCCGTGCTTTTAGAGACTGTCTTGCAAGTTTGCTGTAGCAGGCGTTTCATATTGCGCGC
This sequence comes from Burkholderiales bacterium, assembly GCA_024235755.1. Classification (GTDB taxonomy): domain Bacteria; phylum Pseudomonadota; class Gammaproteobacteria; order Burkholderiales; family Nitrosomonadaceae; genus Nitrosomonas. The sequence goes on from JACKLV010000014.1 coordinate 94,350, forward strand.
CCAGGCATAACCATTCGTATCAATAATGAAGGTCAATTCGCGTAACAAATGCGAACCACACAAGCCATGGTTGCAATCATGGTACGACAAGTATGATGACCAGCAATCATGAATGATAGCGCCGCCATAACGCGGAATGATATTGATTTCGTCAATGGCGGCTTTACCTCGCTTGCGGTGCAAAAACTTGAGAGTAACGTCACCTGAAGAATAAACATGAATCCAGTGGTTTTTGCTATCAACCCGGAAAGACGTTTCGTCCACGTTAATTGCTGGTGTGTTGAGCATTGATGCTGTGGCTTGACACTCCCAAGTTGCTAATGCCTGGTGAAGGCGCAGTACAAACTTCAGCAAACTGGCTTCAGCAATCACCACGCCGATCATTGATTTTATCAGCTTCTGTACACGGTTCAGGGCAACCACCTGGCCTACCAACAGATTTATCACAAAAGCCTTTAAGCCATCACCATACTGCAAAGGACCATGCCTATCCGATGGAAATGAATCTTTCACGGTTGCATTACAGGACGGGCAATGTTTGACCTCAGCATCCACGTGATCAACAACTTTCTCGAATACAATGTCGATCTTGGTGCGCCTTTCGTGATCAACGCAAGCAACAATTGCTTAGATCTTCTGCACAGACATCGCAGGTGACTACTTGAGAAATCGTAACAGTTTCTTTAACACGGGTGTTTCTGGCCTGGTCCTTATTCTCATTTTTGCCCTTGCCGTTACTTCCAGGGCGGCTTAAAGCCGACTCATCCTTGTCTGTCTGAGAAGATGGTTTGCTGGAATTTTTGCTGTCTTTCTTGGTGCTGCGTTCAAGAAAAATAGCCAATATCAGCTCGATAATCATGAACAGGCTATTCATGAGCGCTCGAATCTCGGCGGATATTTTTCCTTCCGCACTAAGACAATCAAAGTCTGACTTTAAACGACCAACTTCTTCTCTAACCGAAGCTTTATCCAGATTTGTCACACTAATATCAATGGGTTATTCTTAATAACACCATCATAACATGGCTTTTTTTGACTCCTCGTCAGCCAGCTGACAAGGATTTAACAGACCCACCCAAATAAAAAGCTAAAGTTGCAACTTAAACGGCTTGTCGCCACTTACAAGTTGATTATAATGAAAGTTTCTTGTCGTGGTGAAAATTCAAAATTCTAGCCCCCAAAAAAACTGTCAAGTGTTTTTTTATTTTTTTGGGGGGTCAGCAGTTACCAGTATTTCTAACTTGTGACGACGCTATCTAGTTTTTACGCGCTTTTAG
>JACKLV010000015.1 GCA_024235755.1 Burkholderiales bacterium
TTGCGGTTATTGTCGCATGGATGGTAGCAATGGCGGGTTGGGTAGTTGTGCTTAAACTACCAGATAACTATCAAGCATCGGCAAGAATTTATGTCGATACACAAAGCATTATTCGACCGTTGATGGAAGGAATGACTGTTTCGACTAATGTGCAGCAGCAGATATCCATTATGGGACGTACATTGATTAGCCGACCGAATGTAGAGCGAATCATTCGGATGGTTGATTTAGACGTACAGATTACAAGTGAAAAGGAAAAAGAGCGTCTAATTACCGATCTTATGAAAGATATCAAACTGGGTGCTGGAGTTGGAGATAACATTTTTACGATAACCTATAATCATCATGACCCTGCACTAGCCAAAGACATCGTGCAATCACTATTGACAATTTTTGTTGAAATAGGCCTTGACGGCAAAAAAGATGATTCTTCCTCTGCGTTGCGATTTATTGATCAACAAATTGCGGCGTATGAAGAAAAGTTAATAAAGGCGGAAAATGCTTTGACAGAATTCAAGCAGAAAAATCTTGGATTACTGCCAGGGCAGGGTGGAGACTACTATGCTCAACTGCTTAAAGCTGAAGAAGATATGAGGCAGGCGCAGTTGGCCCTTAAAGAAGCTGAAAAGGGTCGTGATGCTATCAGGAAGCAGATTAGCGGAGATGAACCGGTATTCGTATTAGAGCCATTCGTCGTTGACAACGAGGTAATTGCTAATCCGGAAATTGATGCGCGTATCCGCAGTCTTAACGAAAATCTAGATTCGCTTCGGCTAAATTATACTGAATTGCATCCGGACATTGTTTCTACCAAAAGACTGATTGCGCAGCTTGAAGAACAAAAAAAAGAGGAGGCTAAACATATTTTCTCGACAGCTAAGGATCCCGGTAGAAACTATAGTCCCATGTTGCAGCAATTGAATATCGCCTTGGCGGATGCGGAAGCAGTGGTTGCTTCAATGGTTGCGCGCGTAGAAGAATATACAGCCAGGTATGAACGATTAAAATCTTTAAGTGCTGCGATTCCTAGAGTCGAAGCGGAATTTACACAACTCAATCGTGATTACAACGTGAATAAGGCCAATTATGAACAGCTGTTGGAGCGCCGAGTTTCTGCAAGAATGTCAGGTGAATTAACATCTGCCTCAGGGCTTTTGTCATTCAGAATAATCGATCCTCCGCAGGTTCCTGAAATTCCAGTGGGTCCGAACCATAGGATATTGTTTTCTTTGGTATTTATGGCATCGTTGATGGCAGGTATCGCGTTTGCATTTATTATCAGTCAGGTAAGGCCTTCTTTTTACAGCCAGAGTAATCTGCGAGAAGTTACCGGGCTTCCTGTTTTAGGTTCAGTGCCGATGGTCTGGACGGTTCAACAAAAGGCCAAGCGGAAAAGGAGGCTTTTTATCTTTGGAGTGTCTATTTTATTATTGACTGTGATTTATGCAGTCTTGTTGTTGTATTTCAGGAAGCTGGACAGAATAGTGGGTATGCTGCCGTTCTAGGATCTGGGCTGGTCAGAAGTAAGCATGCGTTTTTCTGATTTTATCATTAAGGATTAATATGAGTATCATCGAAAAAGCAATTAATAAGCTGGAGAAAGAAATAGGTAATAAAGCAGCAAAAGCTTATGGCAGATCTAAAACAAGAATGAAGTCAGATAAAGAGCGGGTGCCTACTCCAACATCAAAAAAAGAAGACATGCCTGTAAATGCGATTGTATCAAATAAACTGGCAAATGAAGCTGCAAATACAAACTATATCGACATTGATCTTGGTCGGCTTAATCAGCTAGGGATTGTGACGCCAACACAAGGAAAAACTCAAATTGCCGAGCAATTCCGTATTATTAAAAGACCCTTATTAACTAAGGCGTTTGCAAAAAAAAATAATAATCTGATTATGATCACTAGTGCCCTTCAAGGGGAAGGCAAAAGTTTCTGTTCGGTTAATCTGGCAATGAGTATTGCGTCCGAGATGGATCACAGGGTTTTGCTTATTGATACGGATGTAGCCAGACCCTCTATACCTAATCTGTTGGGTTTTGAAAGTCAGGCGGGTTTGATGGATATTTTACTCGGTGAAATAAACGATGTTGGAGATGTTTTAATCAAAACCAATGTGGAGAAACTGAGTCTGATAACCGTTGGAACCGCCCATTCACATGCTACGGAATTGCTTGCAAGCCAGACAATGGCCTTGCTGCTCGAAGAACTTGCGCAACGTTATAATGACAGGATCGTGATATTTGATGCACCACCTATTTTATTAACAAGTGAAGCGCGTGTTTTGGCTGAACGTATGGGGCAGATCGTATTAGTCGTTGAAGCCGAACGAACAACGCAACAAGCCCTAAGTCTCGTGATCAGTCAACTTGATAATTCTAAAGCAAATATAAATCTGATTTATAACAAAGTCAGAACATTCGCTGGTGGCGAATACTATGGGTATTATTACTCATGAATTTTTCTGTTAAACAGAGCTGCGATTATCTTTTTATTTATTTTAACACTGTAGTTGTTTTTTTTCTGGTGCATTCTTTGCAGGTTGCAGCCGGAGAACTAGAGATAAAACCGACACTAATGGTCAGTGAAACTTATACAGATAATGTCCGGTTAGGTGGCGGTGGTGGTTTTGGCGGGGCTAGTTCAAGTGGGGGTGATTTTATTACGCAAATAAATCCGGGTTTGCTGCTATCAGGCCAAGGCCGACGATATGAAATCAATGCACAATACACCATGAACAATCTTCTTTTTGCTAAAAATAGTGAATTGACGCGAATAAGACATATGCTTAATGCCTCTGTAACAACAGAGGTTTTAAAGGATTTGTTCTTTATAGATGGCTTTGCCTCAATAATGCAACAAAATGTCAGTTTATTAGGGCCACAGACAACCAATAACGTTTTTGTAACGGGTAATCGCGCCAATTTGGAAATATACAGTGTCAGTCCCTATATTCGGCACCGGTTTCAGAATTTTGCTACCGCTGAGGCACGCTATACTCGAGGTTATGTAAGATCGGGGTTCAATGGCTTTAGAAATAGTCAAAGGGATAACTATCAGTTTAATCTGAATAGTGGAAGCGCGTTTGGAAAACTTGCCTGGGGGTTCAATTACGACAATAGTCGTATTCATCTGAATAGTTTCGATTCTACAATTGAATTTGAACGTTATATCGGAAATCTTCGTTACAATTTTACTCCGCGTTTTGGTTTGACTGCTACCGGTGGTTATGAAAGAAACAGTATTATTTCAATTCGTGGAAAGCCAAGCAGCCCAACCTGGACTGCAGGTTTTGTTTGGGCACCTAATAAAAGAACGGACTTGCAGTTCAGTGCAGGTCAGCGGTTTTTTGGCGACACTTATTCTGCAACAGGTAATTATCGGACTCGTTTATCAACTTGGCAGGTATCGTATATTGAGGATATTACGACATTTAATCAGCAAGCAGGTCAGTTTGGTGCACTAGGTGGATTAAATAATATAGGTGGAATCGGCTTTGGTGGATTTGGTGCAGAAAACGCGCTTTTAGGCCTCAACAATTTTTTAACAAACCGGGTCTTTTTACAAAAACGCTTTAATGCTTCGGTAACCTTGAATGGATCAAGAAATGATTTGGCGCTGAGATTGTTTCAATTAAAGCGTAAACCCTATACTGCCGAAGAACTTGATGAAGATTTGCTTGGTTTTCCTGTATTTTTTAATAGTACAAAGCAACTGGGCGGTACTGCTTCCTGGCGCTATAGGTTATCTTCACGAACAAATTTTAATATGAATTTTAGTTTTGTCCGATTTGACTTTTTGTCCGCAAACAGCACGAACGATAACTTGATTTTTTCAGCTAATGTTACTAAGGAATTTTTTCCGGGCTTGATTGGTATGTTGCAGTATCAGCGTATAGATCGACTCTCCGATATTCAGTCTGGTAGTCAGGATATTGATTTGTCAGCGAATGCCGTCTCAGTTTCTTTAACCAAGAATTTCTAACGGAATTGAACAATGTATGAATCGTTTTATGGACTAAATGCCAAGCCGTTTCAGTTAAAACCGGATCCCAGCTTCTTTTATGGCAGCAAAGGCCATAAGCGGGCAATGGCTTATTTGGAATACGGGCTTTCACAAGGGGAAGGATTTATTGTTTTGACCGGAGAGGTTGGAGCAGGTAAAACTACGTTGATGCGAAATTTATTCCGTAAACTTGAATCGGATAAAATTGTCGCTGTTCAAATAGTTAACACGCATATCGATTCCAATGATATTTTGACGTTAGTTGCAGCAGCTTTTGGCTTACCCTATGCTAGAACTAGTAAAGCTGCTTTGTTACTTGAAATAGAGCAGTTTTTGCAACGTTGTGATCGACAGGGAAAACGTGTTTTGCTGGTTGTCGATGAAGCGCAAAATCTTACTTCTGAAACACTCGAAGAACTGCGCATGTTATCCAACTTTCAAACAGACGAAGCGCCCCTATTGCAAACATTCTTACTTGGTCAACCGGAATTCAAAAAGACGCTTCTGAATCAGAAAATGCAACAACTTAGACAAAGAGTTATTGCTACCTATCATTTGGGACCTTTGGACGAACAGGAAACGAAAGCATATATCGAGCATCGATTGAGAACTGTAGGATGGCAGAATGATCCCGTTATTGATGATGATGCGTATCGTCTGATTCACCTGTCTACCGGCGGCATTCCACGAAAAATTAATTTGTTGTGTGATCGGATGTTTATGATGGGGTGTCTGGAGGAGTTACATCATTTTGGTGAGGATGCCGTTAATGAAGTCGTTATAGATTTTCAGCAGGAATTTGAATCACCCCACATGACAACAGAGGCTGCCGAAAATGCTGCAAATCAACCCATGACTGAGCAGCATATGGAAAATAATCTTGTAAAAGTTGATCTGGAGAAAATGGAAAGCCGATTGGTGAGAATGGAAAAATCTGTGCTTTTTGTCCTGGATTTATTAAAACAGAATTTATCGTACGGCAGTGTGAAAAACGATTTTAACAAAAGATAGATGATGAGCCAGATAAATACGCGTCCTTTAATCAAAAACGCGATGACGATCGATGTTGAGGATTATTTTCAAGTATCTGCGTTTGAGGACCATATACCAAAGTCCTCATGGAATACTATTCCATGCAGGATCGAGCGTAACATGGAAAGAATACTCGATTTGCTGGATGAAAAGCAAATCAAAGCAACTTTCTTCACATTGGGGTGGATTGCTGAACGGTATCCACAAATGATTAGACGCATGGTAGATGATGGCCATGAACTGGCCAGCCATGGATGGGGACATGCACGTGTTACGGATTTGACGCCTGCAGAATTTAAAGTAGATATCATTCGAAGTAAAACGATCTTAGAAGATATTGGCGGTCAAACTGTGCAGGGTTATCGTGCCCCTAGTTTCTCAATTAACAATCAAAATTTATGGGCGCTTGATTGTCTGGCAGAAGCGGGATACCGATATAGTTCGAGTATTTATCCTGTGCAGCATGATCATTATGGCATGCCCGATGCGCCTAGATTTGCGTATTTTCCAAGAGGCGATAACGGAGTACTTGAATTACCAGTAACCACCGTGCGGTTGTGGGGTCGTAATTTACCGGCTGGCGGCGGTGGGTATTTTCGTTTATGGCCATATACAGTTTCTAAATGGTTTATTCAAAGATTGAATGGCGTTGAATCTCATGCCGCAATTTTTTATTTTCATCCGTGGGAGATCGATGTAAATCAACCCCGTCAAAAAGGCATCAGTTTCAAAACACGATTCAGGCATTATCTTAATTTGCATCGAATGGAAAAAAGATTAAGAGCGCTGATCCATGATTTTCAGTGGGATAGAATGGATAGAATTTTTCTTAACTAAAAGGTTATATTTGATAAATGAGTGTGTTGGTCGAGGCATCTGAAACAGAAAATTCAAATACTCAAATGGCTGTGCATGAAATGCATTCTGAGGATTATGAACGCTGGGATCGGTTTGTGCATTCATGTTCCGAAGCGACTTTCTTTCATAGAGCGGGTTGGAAAAATGTGATTGAACAAGCGTTTAATCATAAAACTTGGTTTTTGTATGCTGAAAGTAACGGTGTAATTCAGGGTGTTCTGCCATTGGCTGAGATCAAAAGTTTTCTTTTTGGACATTCTTTGATTGCATTGCCTTTTTGTGTATATGGCGGCATTGCAGCAAACAACGATGCTGCGCGAAAGCAACTTGAATCAGCGGCAATTGAGCTTGCAAAAAAACAAAAGGTTGATTACCTCGAGTTTCGTAACATGAAACCGCTACATCAGGATTGGCCGACCAAAGATCTATACGTCACTTTTCGCAAAACTATCGATCCGGATATTGAAAAAAATCTGCTGGCGATACCGCGCAAACAGCGCGCAATGGTTAGGAAAGGTATTAAATTTGGATTGGAAAGTGAAGTTGATGAGGATATAGAACGTTTCTTTTTTGCTTATTCAAGTAGCGTGCATCGGCTGGGTACACCCGTTTTTTCAAAGAAATACTTTCATCTTCTGAAGCAGACATTCAAACAAGACTGCGAACTAATGACTATACATAAAGATGGAGTAACGTTAAGTAGTGTCATGAGTTTTTATTTTAGGGATGAAGTGTTGCCCTACTATGGCGGAGGCACTGCTGAAGCAAGAAAATGGGCTGCAAATGATTTTATGTACTGGGAACTCATGAGACGTAGTTGTGAGAATGGTTATAAAACATTTGATTTTGGCCGGAGTAAGCGTAATTCCGGATCGTACAGCTTTAAAAAGAACTGGGGATTCGACGAACAACCGCTCTATTATGAGTACCAATTAGTTAAGTCTTCTCAAATCCCCAATCATAACCCCTCGAATCCGAAATATAAGTTATTTATTCAAGCCTGGCAAAGATTGCCGCTTTTTGTCGCAAACAGGGTTGGACCGTTTATTGTCAAGAACCTAGGTTAACATGGCAGACAACAATTTTATACTGACAGAGTGAAGTTGCATGAATACTGTTGTTTTATCAGAAAAATCGAATCATAGCTCAATTTATTTTGCCATTTTGATGACAGTGCTGGCTATCGTCGGAATCTTGATTATTTATCATAAAACCGTCGGCTCTATGGTGGATACATGGTATAGATCGGAAACCTACGCACATGGATTTTTGATCCTGCCGTTCGTGATTTATATGGTTTGGACTAAACGGAAAAATATTGTCACGCTGAACCATCAACCCAATCTGTCAGCGCTATTCGGTTTGTTTGTCCTCGGTGTTCTCTGGTTGATTGCGGAATTAGCCAGTGTACAAGTGGTTATGCAATATGCTGTTGTAGCCATGCTGCCTATTGTGGTTGCCGTAATTTTAGGCTATAGAATTATGTTTTTTTTGGCATTTCCTTTGGCTTATCTATTCTTTGCGGTGCCATTTGGAGATATTCTGATACCACCATTGATTAATTTTACAGCGGATTTTACGGTGAGTGCCTTACAGTTAAGCGGCATACCTGTTTACCGGGAAGGTACATTTTTTTCTCTTCCAACTGGAAATTGGTCTGTGGTAGAGGCTTGTAGTGGTCTACGGTATTTAATTGCTTCGGTAACGTTAGGAACGCTTTTTGCTTATTTAACCTACCGAAGTTTTATCAAGCGCATGATTTTTATTGCTTTTTCCATAATTGTTCCAATTATTGCAAATGGTATTCGTGCATACTTAATTGTCATGACAGGGCATTTAAGCGATATGCAATTGGCTGTGGGTGTGGATCACCTCATATACGGTTGGGTTTTTTTCGGTTTTGTCATGCTGATACTTTTTTGGGTCGGTTCTCTATGGCGCGAAGATAAAGCAAATGATGACGACAGTCTGAGGAATGACAATCGTATAATCGGAGACAGTGATAGTGTCGTTTCGGTCAAGAAAACAATTTTTATAACTAGTTCGGTACTAGCAGTCGCATTAATCTGGCCGATTTACGCGGCTCATCTCGAAAAGGATGTGGACTTTGTTCAACCAGAATTTAATTTTAACTATACAGAAAAAAATTGGCGTATGGTCGATGACGCGGTGTTTGACTGGCGTCCGATTTACATCGGTTCTCCCGGGCAGTTTGAAGCACATTTTATTAACAACGAAAACAGGCGGGTCAGTTTATTTGTTACTTATTATCAGAATCAACGTCAGGGCAATGAATTAATAAACTCCGGAAATGCGCTGGTTCCGGAAATGGATTCGCCCTGGAAACAGGTTGGTGAGCGTGTACAATCATCCATGGTGAATTCTCGTAATGTTACATATCGACAGGCCCAGCTAAGCTCATACTATGAAAATTTGCTGGTATGGCGCTGGTTCGTATTAGACAATGAGGATACGGTCAGTCCGTATATGGCTAAGGTGATACTCGCTAAAAATAGACTGTTGACTGATAATGATTTTGGTGCCGAAGTTATTATCGTCACACCTTTTGGCGTGCAGCCCGATGAAGCAGAGTCGGTGCTTCAACAATTTTTGGAAGATATGTTGCCTGATATATCCGACAGTTTGGATCTTGTTAGCGGGTAGTGACATTTAAGAGCTATCAATGGCGTATTGCTATTTGGAAAATAGCGCATTTAGTTAAAGCTCGGACGAATTTTTGAGGCATATTCTTTGATGCATAACCCGCCCTTAATTGCGCATGTCATCCACCGTTTAGGTGTCGGCGGATTAGAGAATGGTTTGGTTAATCTGATTAATACCATTCCTCCCAACCGTTACCGTCACGCTATCATTTGTCTTGATGACTATACTGATTTTCGTAACAGAATCATCAGGGATGATGTCGAAGTCATTGCATTGAATAAACGCGAAGGATACGATCTGAAATTGTATCTGAAACTGTTTTCGGTACTGCGCAAGTTAAAGCCGGATCTTGTGCATACACGTAATCTGGCAGCCTTGGAAGCTCAGTTGATTGCTGTTGCAGCAGGAGTTAAGAAGCGCGTGCACAGTGAACATGGCCGCGATATATCGGATTTACGTGGTGAAAATTTTAAATATAATATATTGCGTAAAACAATATATCCATTTGTTGACCATTTCATCACGGTCAGTCAGGATTTAGAATCATGGCTCACGCGTCTGCTGGGTGTATCACCGGAACGGATTAGTCAAATTTACAATGGTGTTGATCATTGCCGGTTTTCTCCGGGCTTGCCCGACAACTGCCCCTTTGTTCCGGAAGGTTTTGTTACAGAAAATACGTTTGTCATCGGTAGCGTGGGAAGAATGGAAGCCGTTAAGGACTACCCAAGTTTGGTGCGTGCTTTTTTGCTTATTCTTGAAAAATTACCAGAGGCGCGTAGAAATTTGCGCCTGATGATAGTGGGCGATGGTAGTACACGCGAAGAATGCACACGCATAGTGCAGCAGGCCGGCGCTAGTGATCTTGTCTGGTTTCCGGGAGAGCGTTCGGATATTCCGGAGCTTATGCGGATGATGAATTTGTTTGTATTGCCTTCACTCGCTGAAGGAGTCTCAAATACAATTCTTGAAGCGATGTCCAGTGGACTACCTGTCATAGCGACACGGGTGGGCGGGAATGTGGAATTGGTCGATGAAGCAAAAACCGGTAAACTGGTTACTTCCGGTAGTGTAATTGAGCTTGCAGACGCGATTCTTAATTATTATACAACCCCAGAGTTAGCCCGAGTACAGGGAAAATCGGCGCGTCAAAAAATTGAAGCGGATTTTAGTATGACAGCGATGATTAACAATTATTTGGGTGTTTACGATCTGGTTTCATGTCAGCGATCTGATGACCCACTTTCAATATGAGTTTGCATGCCATCAGGCCATTTGCTGAAAGGAAATGGACGCTGTTCGCTATTGAACGATAAAAATTGGATGATTTGATAAATATAAGTACCAAGACCGTTTGAGAACTTAAGAATCTGTTCGTTGGGTTTCTCAGTCAGTAGAATCGTAATAAACTGAAATAGCATGACGCCAATAATCAGAAATTTTGAGATGCTGTAAATTACGATAAAAAACAGCATGAATAGTCCACGCACCAGAATCTCATTTTTTTGTATGGATTTTTCAGTCATTTTTTCTATTAAACTCCATCAAACGGTACGTGTGTTTATAACCAGCGTCGTACAGTACGTTTGTATAACTCAAATTCAGTCCCAAAGATTCGGCTCAGTGATTCTTCCTCTGGTTCGATTTGAAATCGATTCATATAGTAAATAAAGCCTACAACTAAAATGAGTCCGGGGGCATTATTTAAGTATAAGCCCCAACCCGTCAGCATAATAACAAATCCCAGGTAAATAGGATTGCGACTATATTGATACAATCCGGTTTTAATTAAAGTTGTAGTCAGTTCCGGCTTCATTGGATTCAAAGTTGTTTTTTGGCACATAAAAATAACAGCGCAGGATGTAATAATAATTACACCAATTGCTATCAGAATTAACGGGAGTACAAAATGCGGTTCTGTCTTTAATAACAAAACCGGAACTGAAACAGAGAGAACCCACATTGCAGCCGCAAATACAATCCATATTAATGCGGGAGGGATCAGAAGTTTTTGACGGCGCATCAATCTCTAAACGTTTAGCTACCGAACGCTTATACCCGGACAGACTTCCAGTATTTGGCATTCCAATATACATTATCCAAACGCGAAATCGTTACGCCTTTTTTTTGGGAAACATGAAGAAATTTATTTTTTTCTAAATAAATGCCGACATGTTTTGACGTTGGTCCGGTACGAAAGAACACTAAATCGCCTGCATTTAATTCGTGTTTTTGAATTTCTTTGCCAAGCCTTGACTGCTGGCGTGTCGTCCTTGGTAAACGTAAGCCCATTTTGGATTTATAAGTCAGGTAAACGAAACCCGAGCAATCAATCCCATTTTTATTTAATCCCCCCAATCGATAGCGCACACCTTCCCATTCCTGGTGTTGATGATATAGCTTGTGAATAATCGATTTGTGCGGAGATTGTTTGGCGAGTGTTGTGGATTTGAATTGATAACTTCCAGCTCGCTTTTCTAGGGGTGTACTACATCCGGTAATCAGCCATATGAAAAAAAAGCTTGCGCCCAAAAAGCATAATTTCTTTACGTACCGTTTAGCATTCTCTTTGTGATAGTGCATAGTTTATGTTTTCTGTAAAACTAAACGCTTATCATCTTATCAAAATAATCTGAAAAATCAACCGTAACGGTAATAAATCAAGGATTATGTTTGTTATTCAACACTGCCTGTTATGTACGGATTGTGAAAATATATGATCCTACAAAGTGAAAATGATCTGCTTGTAATCGTTCACGCGTACTTTCGACGATAGCAGCCCCCCATTGTTACTACTTATCCAATAGCGTTTTTCTTGCGTTCTGGAATTCGGTGAATATTGGTTGGGCGTTGACCGCTTCTTCTGTCCGTATTGCTTCGACTTTGAATTGTTGCAGTTAAATTGGTGGTATTCCTCCGGTCGATTTTTTTCACATGTACTGGGATATCACCTAAATTCAGTACGGAGAATGCCTGTTGGAGGCTATTTGTTTGTTTCTGAAGTGTTTCAGTCGATTCAGAAATATCCTGTACCAGAGAAGTATTTTGTTGAGTCACTGTATCCAGTCTAATCATGGCTTCATTAATCTGCTCGATACCGGAGTTTTGCTCATATGATGCATTGGTAATGTCGGCCATAATGCCGGTTACCTTTTGTACTGCGTTAACGACCTCGGCCATTGTCTGTCCGGCTTTGTCAGCCAATTCGGTGCCGTTCTCTATTTGGTTGACTGAATTACTGATTAACACGGTGATTTCTTTTGCAGCAGTAGCCGAACGCTGGGCAAGCATACGTACTTCGGAAGCTACAACGGCAAAACCACGACCGTGCTCTCCTGCGCGCGCAGCCTCTACTCCTGCATTTAATGCAAGAATATTGGTTTGAAATGCAATTTCATCGATGACGCTGATAATGTTGACGACCTTTTTAGAACTTTCATGAATTGAATTCATGGTATCGACAACATCATTAACGATTTCTCCACCTCTCGAAGCTACTGTACTTGCATGTATCCCTAATTTGTTGACTTCCCTAACATTCTCAGTATTCTGCGCCACGGTTGATGTTAGTTCTTCCATTGATGCGGCCGTTTTTTCGAGATTTGCTGATTGTTCAGTCGTACGCTGGTTTAATTCAGCATTTCCTTTTACCAGTTCTTCCGCAGTGTGAGAGACAATGTTAGTGCTGGCGTTGATATTCAGCATAATGCGGCGCAAGTTCCTGTTCATGGTTTGCAGCAATTCCAATAAACGACCCAATTCTCCATTTGAGTGCGGATGTTCTGTGTGGGAAAAATCTCCAGAGGCCGCCCGTGAGATTGTATCTGCAATATTTTTTAGCGGGCGCGTAATGGAAGAAGCAGTATTAAAACCCAATCCCAGTGAAATTAACAGACTCAACACAATACCTGTCATATAGACTGCTGGGTATTGTGTTGCCAGTCCACTAACAGCACCAATACCGGCCATAACTAGCGCAATACATGGAATCGCAAATGATAAACTCAATCTGGTTTTTATCGATGGGTTCATGATAGCTGTCAATTTCTCAGAAAAACCTTTTTTAACAGCTTTTCCTTCTCTGAGAACGATTTTCCCGGCTTTAATGTCGTGATACAGCGTTTCTGCAAATTTAATTTGCTCGCTGGAAGGTTTGTTGCGAATAGAAATATATCCGGTAATTTGATCGCCTTCTCGCAATGGCGTCACATTGGCCTCAACCCAGTAAAAATCCCCATTTTTGCATCTGTTTTTGACAATCGATGTCCATGATTTTCCAGATTTGATTGTTTCCCATAAGTCCTCGAATGCTTCCTCGGGCACATCCGGGTGGCGAACAATGTTATGCGCTTTGCCGAGTAATTCGTCACGTGAAAAGCCACTAACATAAACAAATGCATCGTTGACAAAAGTAATTCTGCCTTTTGTATCGGTCTTTGATATTAATCCATCCGATTCTCGAAATTGACGCTCATTCGTAGTAACTGGCATGTTGACGCGCATAATTTGTTTCCTCCGTATACTGCCCTGATTCAAGCAATTGATTGTTGAGACGAAAAAATGACCTGACTCACTGCTTGAATTGTTAATTTTTTAATAAAACTTAGTGATAGGACTTTAGACGCGAATAGCGTGTTTACCCATGCTGGCAACCTTTGATAATACATTCTTAGCCAGATCGCGTAGTGGACAAATTTCATCAACGGCGCCGACCGCGACAGCTTCCTTAGGCATGCCGTAGACTACGCAACTTGCTTCATCCTGAGCAAAATTGTAGGCGCCAGCGTCATGCATAGCTAACATTCCGGCTGCGCCGTCCTTACCCATGCCGGTCATAATGACGCCGATTGCATTCTTGCCTGCAATTTTGGCTGCTGAGTGGAAGAGAACGTCAACCGAAGGACGATGACGGTTGACCGGTTCACTTTGACTCAATTCGGTCATATAGTTAGCACCGCTTCTTTGCAGTAAAAGATGAGAGTGTCCGGGAGCGATAAAAGCATGGCCGGGCAAAATGCGTTCACCACCCTGGGATTCTACAACTCTGATTTTGCATAACTTGTCCAGCCGGTCAGCAAATGATTTTGTAAACAATTCAGGCATGTGTTGAGCAATCAGAATACCCGGACAATTGGACGGCAGCTGTATGAGAAAATCTTTAAGGGCTTCCGTGCCGCCGGTCGATGCGCCTATAATGATAAGCTTTTCGGTCGAAGCAACACGGTTGGTCAGTGCCGGAAGGGTTTGCGTCGTTGCTTGAGAACTTGCGTTAGTGTTGGGTGCAATACGTTGAATACGTGCACGTCTGGCGATACGCAGTTTGTGTGCAATTTGATCGGCATATTCCTGCAGACCTGAAGCAATTTCTATTTTGGGTTTTGCGATAAAATCAACTGCGCCAAGCTCGAGTGCGCGCAGCGTAATCTCGGACCCTCTCTCGGTTAGAGTGGAAATCATTAAGACAGGCATCGGTCTTAATCGCATTAACCGTTCCAAGAAGTCGAGACCATCCATTTTCGGCATTTCAACATCCAGCGTTAAAACATCCGGGTTCATTTCTCGAATCATTTCCCGCGCTATCAACGGATCGGGTGCGGCGCCAACCACTTCCATATCCGGTTGATCATTGATAATTTCGGTGAGCATTTTTCGCACCAGCGCAGAGTCATCGATTATTAGCACTCTAATTTTGTTCATAGTTCCGTTAAGTATGAATGATTAGATTGATCTTAGGAGAAAAGCTCGACCGAGCCATTAGAGCCGTTCGAATCATTTGAACGATTAATCTCATTAACTTTTTTGAAATAGCTTTTTTCGCGTTCTGCAATATTTCTTTGATGATTGTCTTTGAGTTTTTTGACCAGCACCTTACCCGTTTTCGGAAAGAAATAAACTTTTCTTGGGTAAATATCGACCAGATCTTTTGCCACCACGCGAATATTTTCCGTCGCTAAAAAACGCATCACAAAGTCTGCATTGCGTTGGCCGACATTGGAGTGCGTTAACTCCTGCAACACGTTGCCGCCGCCAAACACCTTAGCTTCCAGGTTTGAACGGCGTGCACCCAGTTTTAATAACTGGTTAATCAGTATTTCCATGGCATAAGTGCCATAACGGGCGGGTGCGCCGATTTGTGTTTGAGAATTTGGGGAGCCGCCGTCGGGCAACATAAAATGATTCATGCCGCCAATTCCGCTGCTGTGATCCCGAATGCATGCAGCAACACATGAGCCGAGGACGGTGACCAGCAATTTGTCTTTGTCGGTGACAAAATATTCGCCCGGCAACAGTTTGACCGCCTGTGCATTCAGATCTTTGTCGTAATAGAAATGCGTTGCGACTTGCTTATCAATCGACGTGATTTTTTTATCTTCGATTTCGATCATGTTTGATCCTTATTTTTTTGCAACTTCATACACTGTATTCGAGCGTAGTTTGAATAAATCAGCTGCATGCTGCAGGCTTTCGGAATGTCCTGCAAATAATAGTCCGCCGTCATCCAGCAACGGCACGAACTTTTTCAGCATTTTATATTGCGTCTCCTTATCGAAATAGATCATGACATTACGACAAAATATGGCTTGAAAATCGCCGCGAATCAGCCAGTTGTCATCAAGCAGGTTTAGTCTTCTGAATGTGATCAGCTCACGCACTTCATCCCGGACTCTGACCAATCCTTCGTTTTTTCCCTTGCCTTTATAAAAAAATTCTTTAAGTACGTTTTGTGGCAGCTTTTCAACACGATCCAGGGAGTAGACACCTTCGCGTGCTTTTTGCAACACCTGTGTATCAATATCCGTAGCCAAAATATGTACAGGGGGTGTCATAGAATTAAATGCTCTGATTGCTGTGATCGCTATCGAATAAGGTTCTTCCCCGGTGGAAGAAGCGTTGCACCAGATATGAATCTTTTGCTGATTCCTGCGTTTTTCAAGATAATCCTTTAAATCCGGTGAATCATTAACATTCACTGGTTGCGGTTTTTTGCATGTCTTGAGGTGCTGCTCCAATATTGGAAAATGATGGTTTTCACGAAAAAAAGCAGTCAAGTTGGTGGTCAGTGCATTGACAAATTCCTGTTGTTCCGCCGAACCTGCATTTTCCAACAAATTCAAATATTCCTTAAAGCTCTTAAGGCTGTGCACCCGCAAGCGTCGTGCCAGCCGGCTGTAGACCATATTCATTTTGGAGTCAGACAGAGATATACCGGTGCTGGCATAAATCATTTTTTTGACTTTTTCGAAGTCGGCCTGCGTATATGTATACTCCCGGGAAATATTTTCCGATTGTTTGGTTTGGGCTGCTAGCATTCTGGTTCACCTATTTAAAAGAAAATAATCATATTTCCCGGCAAGCTGGCTTGACGTAGAAGGATCGAGGTTAAAATTCTTCCCAACTTGTGTCGCCACCGCTTGCTGCTTTACGTGGTTGGGCTGAAGTTGAGTTGTTCAGGTCATTTGCTTGCGGCTTCGATCTTTGTTGAACGGGCAATTCGGTTACATTTGCGTTGGGTTGTTTACGTTTGCTTCTTTGTGCTGAAGGTGCGCGCGCGCTGCCGGACAATTTGAAGACCATTACGGCTTTGATCAAGTCCTCTGACTGCTCTTGCATGAGTTCTGCAGATGCAGCCGCTTCTTCAACTAATGCTGCGTTTTGCTGCGTTACGGTATCCATTGAGGAGATCGCCTGATTAGCTTGCTCAATGCCTTGACTTTGTTCCAGCGATGCAGCCGTTATCTCGCCCATAATGTCTGTGACACGCTTGACGGCGTTGACGATCTCTTCCATCGTTGTGCCGGCTTCATCCACTAGCTGAGTACCATCTTCGACCTTGCTCACCGAGTTCTTGATGAGTTCCTTAATTTCTTTAGCGGCTGATGCCGAGCGTTGTGCCAGCGTGCGTACTTCCGTGGCGACAACCGCGAAACCCCGGCCCTGTTCACCCGCACGCGCTGCCTCGACAGCGGCATTTAGCGCCAAGATATTGGTTTGGAAGGCGATGCTGTCGATGACGCTGATAATGTCGACAATTTTTTTCGAGCTTTCATTGATTTCGTTCATTGTCTGAACAACCTGTCCTACGACTTTACCCCCTTTGACAGCAACATCGGAAGCCCCGACGGCGAGCTGATTCGCCTGTTTGGCGTTATCCGCATTTTGTCGTACTGTTGACGTCAATTCTTCCATCGCTGAAGCAGTTTGCTCCAAACTGGCTGATTGTTGTTCGGTACGTTGGCTCAAATCCAGGTTGCCTGAAGCAATCTCCTCAGAGGCCTCGGTAATTAAATCCGTGCCTGAGCGTACTTTGCCGACGAGATCGATCAGGTTATCGTTCATTTGCTTCAGTGCTTGCAGCAGTCTGCCAGTCTCATTGTTGGATTTTGCCTCGATCCGGGTGGTCAGGTCGCCTGAAGCGACAGCATTGGCGATAGTAATCGCTTCGTTCATAGGTCTAGTGATGCTGCGCACGATCAATATGGACAGAAAAATACCAAAACCTAGCGCCAGTACCATTAATCCGAACAGCAAATACACCGATTGCTGCATATCCGAAACGCGTAGCTGCAGTGCAGCTACCAGGCTTTGTATGGCAATGGTATTGAACGCATAAATGTTGTTTATGGCACTGGTGTATTCATCAAAGTATTTGTCGGCTGCGAAGGTCAGGTTCTCTGCATTCAACAGCTGATTGTTGGTAATGACCAGCACATTGTCAATTTGCCGTTTTACTTCGGTGGCTCTGGATTCAACTGCCGCTTTTATATTTGCATCTGCACTGATTGCCTTTTCCAGATTACGGGTCAACTCCATATAAAATTCGTTAATATTACTGTATTGACCCATGAGAATTGCACGTTCGACTGTCTCAAGCTTTCCTGTAGACAGAACACCTGTGCCTGCTGCACGCATTCTTCCCATGCTTTCAGTCAATTTCGGTATGTTGACCATCGTGGCGTTAATCAGAAAGTAGGTGCCTGCGACGGGGTCGAGGGAAAGGCCAAAGTCGTCCTGAATATTTTCTGCAACCAACAACATGTTTCGGATTAAATTGGTATGTTGTTCTGCACTTTCAGTACCGCTCACTTGGCGCCGTACAACCGCATTGGCGATTTCACCCATACTTTGTTTAACTGCCGACCATTTGGATACAATGTGGTCAGAAACGTTTGATTCTTTGAGCGCTGCATCGACACTGCCTGACGCAGTATTCAATTGGGATTGCAATTCCGGTAAACGTGCTGCAAGTGATTCATTGCCGCTTAGAATACCGCCAGACATGCCACGATGTTGTTGTGTTAATTGGACCACTTGGTGAATTGCCACAATGGGTGCAACACCAGCAGCTTCACGTTCGGCAACTTCGACTTCATTGGCAATTGTCATGATATAAAACGATGCAGGGAAGGCGGCCATGACTAAAAAAATGGCACCGAGAACGGTGAATTTTTGTGGCAAGCGCATGTGTTCTAAAAACGACATTTTTTTCTCCTCGACTACTTGAGTATTTGTTTACAACAATTTTTTACAGGTATTGGCAGGTGCAGCGATTAATATGAACAGAAATGATCGCTTAACCGATCATTTCTGCTTAGTTAAGCGTCGTATCCAGCAATCCCATTTCCCGACTTCCCATCAGTTTTTCTATATCCAGTAATATCAGCATGCGGTCATCGACAGTACCTAACCCTCTGATATATTCAGTATCGATGGCTGTTCCGAATTCGGGTGCGGCACGCATTTGATCCGAATCGAGGTTAATCACATCGGATACACCGTCAACAACGATGCCCATAATGCGCCCGGAAACATTCAAAATGATGACTACTGTAAACTGATCGTATTCAGCAGTGCCCAGTCTAAATTTAATGCGCATGTCGATAATAGGAACAATGATGCCGCGTAAATTGACGACACCCTTTATAAAATCAGGTGAATTGGCGATTTGTGTAATGGCGTCATATCCACGGATTTCCTGAACTTTCAATATGTCAATGCCATACTCTTCTTCACCCAATCGAAATGTCAGGAACTCATTTAACGTCTGGTTTGCAGATGTTCCCAGTGAATCGGTTGACGTTACGGTTTGTTGTTGCGACATGCCACATCCTCCTTGTTTTGAATTTCAAACAGCAAATTTATGTAAATAATTTATTGATCTATAAGAGACTATTTCTGCGATGCAATAACCAGCCCGGCGGTATCGAGAATGAGTGCTACTTTTCCGTCGCCCATGATTGTGGCGCCTGAGACACCCATCACTCTGCGGTAGTTTTTCTCCAAGCTCTTGATGACAACCTGATGCTGGCCAATCAGAGAATCCACAAACATTGCAGCCTTGTGTCCTTCCGCATCCAATATGACAAGAATGCCGTCTTCGATATTGGTTGAATTAGGCTTGATATTGAAAATCTCGTGCAGCGCGATTACCGGCAGGTAGTCGCCGCGCACATGGACAACACGACCGACGCCACCAACGGTTTTGATGTCTGCGCCTTTAACCTGAAGCGATTCGGTGATGTAGGTTAGGGGGACGATAAACATTTGAGCACCGACAGCAACGGATAGCCCGTCGAGGATGGCGAGTGTGAGTGGCAAGCGAATGGTGATGCGTGTACCTACGCCAAAGACCGAATCAATTTCAACACGTCCGCCCATGTCTTGGATATTACGTTTTACCACATCCATACCGACGCCACGCCCGGAAACATCTGTCACTTTTTCTGCAGTTGAAAAACCGGGTTCGAAAATAAGCATCCAGACATCCTGGTCTGACATATTTTCATGAACCGATATTCCGCGCTCTGCGGCTTTTGCCATAATTTTTTCACGATTCAATCCGGCTCCGTCATCGCCCACTTCTATTACAATGCTGCCGCCCTGGTGGAAGGCTCGTAATGTAATGGTTCCTTTGGCCATTTTGCCAGCCGCGATTCTTTTTTCTGGGGATTCAATGCCATGATCCAGGCTGTTTCTTACCAGGTGCGTTAACGGATCGGCAATTTTCTCAATGAGCCCTTTATCCAGTTCAGTGCCTTCGCCGACTGTTTTCAGTTCAACTTTTTTATCCAGTTTGGCAGCAAGATCCCTAACCACTCTTGGGTAGCGACTGAAAACAAAACTGATCGGCAACATTCGAATAGACATAACGGCTTCTTGCAGATCGCGTGTGTTGCGCTCCAATTGATTCATGCCGTTGTTCAGTTTTTCGTAAAGTACCGGATCGACCTCTGAAGCGGTTTGTGCAAGCATTGCCTGTGTTATGACCAGTTCTCCTACCAAATTGATCATCTGGTCGACTTTTTCTATGCTGACCCGGATTGAAGATGATTCACTCGATGGCGTGTTTGATTTAGGCTGTTTTGGAACGGCTTGTGAATTATTTAATCCTGTTGATGCATTGTGATCTGCAGGCAGCTGCGAAGCTGTTTCACTTTTCTCCAAATTTTTTGTATCTCTTGGCGCTGCCGGTGCACCCGGAAAAAATCCGTACGGTGCTTCCGAGTATTTTAATTCTGTAGGCTCGTCATGGATTGCTTGCTCTGAATTTTCGGAGACTGCGCTGTTAGTGGAATCGAATGCAGAATTGTTTTCAATTACCGAGCTTGTAGCTCCGAGTTGCGATTCTTTTTCAATCGTCAATTGAGAAGGATCAACAATGAAAGCGAGGGCTTCCCATACGTCTTCTTCGCAGGTACTGGTTGTTAGGCGTAATTTACACAGATGTTCTTCATCTGATAGCAATAACTTTTCCAGTTGTCCAAATGCTTTGAGATTGGAGAACAGATTTTCCATTGATTTTGTATTTATGCCATCGCTGGAAAATTCGATGATGAAACGCGTTGCTTCAGTTTCTGAAGCTATCGAGGGTGCTGGTTCGGAGGCGGGCGCTGTATCGACAGTTGCCTGCATCTGTTGAGCTTCAGGTTGCGGCTGTTGAGCCGCTCCTTTTTGTTCAGCTGAAGGTGTATTGATTTGTTCAGAGAATAACTTTAGTTCATTACTGACTTCAGTCGCTGCGGCTACATCGGCTTCACCGTCTCCTCTGTGAGCAGCCAATTGTCCCTTGATCACGTCGCCAGCTTTCAAAAAAGCATCGATCATTTCGGGGCGAATTTCTATTTCGCCTTTGCGTATCTTGTCAAGTAAAGACTCCAGCATATGCGTCATCTCCGTCATGTCCGTAAATCCAAATGTGCCAGCACCGCCTTTGATAGAATGTGCAGCACGGAAGATGGCATTTAACTCTTCTGGGTCTGGAGAGCTGATATCCAATCCAAGCAAGCATGCTTCCATTTCTGCAAGTAATTCTGAGGATTCTTCAAAAAACACCTCATAAAATTGTTCAAGGTCTGCACTCATTTTTATTCCTAAATTTCTGAAAGTGATTCGATTAATGTTGGTAATTCTTTCGAATCACCTATGAACACAACTTCTCAAACGTTTGCAGCCAATTCAGAGAGGTTACGTTTTTGACGTGTGTTCATAGGTTTGTTTGCAATTAAATGAATCATGCTGATGGGTGTTGCAGATTAAAACTCATCCCAGTCATCATTTTTGGCGTTAGCAACCTTGGATCTGATCGCAGGGGCTTTCTTTTCTTCGGAAGTATTTGCTTTTGCAGTTTCAACATCTTTACCGGGCGCTTTTTTCCCAGCAAACGGTCTTGTTGCATAATTACGCCGCTCTGCTTGATGTGATTTAGCCGACCCTTCTTGGGATGCATGCAGGCTGAACGCGCCGACTGCTTGTGTCAGGTGCTGAGCTTGGGTTTGCATTTCTTCAGCTGTTGCAGCCGCTTCTTCAACCAGTGCAGCATTTTGTTGCGTACCTTCGTCAATCTGAGTGATCGCATCATTCACCTGCTCGATTCCAGAACTCTGTTCATGGGATGCTGTAGTGATTTCACCGATAATGTCGGCAACATGTTTGATAGATTGAACAATTTCGTCCATCGTTGTGCCGGCTTCGTCGACCAGTTTAGTGCCGCTTTCCACTTTTTCAACCGAATCGCCTATCAGTGTTTTGATTTCTTTGGCAGCGGCGGAACTGCGCTGGGCAAGGTTGCGCACCTCTGTCGCGACAACTGCAAAACCGCGACCTTGTTCGCCAGCACGTGCGGCTTCAACAGCGGCATTGAGTGCCAGGATATTGGTTTGGAATGCAATGCCATCGATGACACTGATAATGTCGACAATTTTCTTGGAACTATCGTTGATAGACGACATGGTTTTGACGACCTGGCTGACGACGTTACCGCCTTTTTCCGCAACATCTGATGCGCCTATTGCCAGTTGGTTTGCTTGCTGAGCATTGTCGGCATTTTGGCGAACAGTACTGGTCAATTCTTCGATACTGGCTGCGGTTTCTTCCAGGTTGGCAGCCTGTTTCTCGGTACGTTCAGACAGGTCGCTGTTACCTGAAGCAATTTCTTTGATGGCATCTGTAATGACCTCCGCCGACTCTGAAATGCTGTTGACGATATTCACCAGATTATCGACGGTTGAATTAACATGATCGGCAAGCCTTCCAAAGGCACCTTGATAGTCGGTCGGCGCCTTTTCTCTCAAATCGCCCTGAGCCAGTGCTTCCAGGACACGCCCCACTTCTTTCATGGTGACATCGGTTGTTTCAATCAATGAGTTGACGTTATCGCAGAGATCTGCAATGCCGCCTTCCTTGCCGTCCAGTGGTATCCGTTGGGACAGATCGCCTTCGCGCGCGGCAGAGATAACGTCTTTAGTTTGCATAACAGCAGACTCAAGCATTTGTTTTGTCGCTACCTGCTGGGTGATGTCCGTTGCGTACATGACTACTTTGAACGGCTTTTTGTTTAAATCCACTAATGGACTAGCGAAACCCTGGATCCATACTTCATTGCCATTCCTACGGATATACTTGTATTGACCATTGTTTTGCTCGCCACGGTTAAGCCGTTCCCAGAATTCCTTAAATTCCGAGGAGCTTTTCCCACCGGCATCCAGCAACAAACTATGATGCTGCCCTACGACTTCATTGCTTGCGTAGCCGAACATTTCCAGGAAATTGTCATTGACGGATGTGATTTTGCCATCCATTGAAAATTCGATTGCGGCTTGGGCCTTGCTGATCGCGTCCAGCTGTCCAACTACCTCGAGTTTTTCCCGGGTTACATCCGTTGCAATTTTGGCGACTTTAAAAACCCGGCCCATTTCATCCTTAACAGGAGAGTAAGTAGCTTGAATATATACGCCTTTTCCTGAACGGGTGACTCTATGGAAAGTATCAGTTTTGGATTGACCGGCAGCCAGATCATCCCAGAAACGAGTATATTCGCTGGAGTTGGCGTATGACGGGTCGACAAATGTGCGATGGTGTTTGCCTACGACATCATCGAGTTGATATTCCATTAAATCCAAGAAATTCTTATTGGCTGTTAATACTTTTCCTTGGGTGTCAAATTCAATATAGGCATAATAAGCATTGATTGCATCAAAAATGCCTTTCATATTGTGGCGTTCGATTTCAGCCTCGGTAATATCGTAGCGAACACCGATATATTTTTTCGGCTTGCCTCTTTTATCCAGGACAGGTGCGACAACCGCATCCACATAGTACGGCGTACCATCTTTGGCGCGGTTTTTAATGATGCCTCGGAAAATCTTGCCGCGCCCAATGGTTGCCCACATTTCTTTGAAAACTTCTTTGGGCATATCGGGGTGGCGGGTAATACTATGCGGCTGGCCAATCAATTCATCGCGGCTGTATTTGGATACCTCGATATATTTCTGATTGATAGTGAGAATATCGCCCTTAAGATTCGCATCGGACACAATACTGGTTGTATCGATGATGGATGCGCGTACTCTTAAGTCTTCGACTTCGTCAAGTTGTTCTTTTTTGGTATCGGTAATATCTGTGACCAGACCCATCACCTTTGACACTTTTCCGTCTTCATCCCTGATCGGATTAAAAGAGGCGCGACCCCAGACTTCTTTGCCGTCGCGATTCTGGTAGAGAAAATCATCGGATACAAATTCGCCGCTATTGAGTTGTTGCCAGAGCTTATGGTAATTGGCGCTGTCACGAAACTCGGGATTGACCAGTATGCCATAATCCATATTGGTAATTTCGTTCTGAGAATAACCCAGCATGTTAAGGAAAACTTCATTCGCCGTTATAACCCTTCGGTCCAGGCTCAGTTCAACAATACCTTGATACCGCCCAATGTCGGCTAGGGAATAGTCTCGGAATGAAGTCGGTTTTTTTGCGAATTTGTTTACAAAAGTTTTAAGTGCGTTTGCCATCTCAGATCCTTCTCAAGATTAATTACCGGAACAAAATTTTTTACATGAATACATTAGCAATAATTTACTAAAATCAAATGGTTAATTAAAGAGTATTTTTAATGTCAATTTAATTTCAGTTGGTGACTTTTTTAATGACTTCCAGCAGACTCTCCGGATTGAATGGTTTGACCAGCCATCCCGTTGCACCCGCAGCTCTGCCCTTGGCTTTCATTTGTTCGTCGGATTCTGTGGTCAGCATCAGAATCGGTATGTTTTTGTAGTGTGCTAAGTCTCTCAGCTTCTCAAGCAGTTTTAAACCGTCCATACGAGGCATGTTGATATCTGTCAATACAAGATTGAACGCCTGACGATTGGCTTTCTCCAGTGCATCTTGACCATCAACAGCTTCAATGACTTCGTATCCTGCGCCTTTTAAAGTGAATGTGACCATCTGGCGGATTGAAGCGGAATCGTCCACAGTTAAAATTGTTTTACCCATCTCCATTTTTTACTCCTGGTGTTGATTTGATAAATATAACTTGAAATTTAAGAATCAAAGTCTTTATGTAAACGACTAAAATAGTTCTATTTTTCCCTTTTGCATCGCATGTTGAACAACAGGTTTGTTTAATTTTTTTGATTTGGCCTGTTGTATTGCCCGAACGATTGGTGAGGATGTATCTATTTGATTAATATTAAAATTTGACGGTATGTCTTGATGATCTATGCGTTGCAATGCAAGGTTTAAGATTTCGATTTGTTTCGTTGTGTGTACAAGTAATTGAGAGACCAGATCGCCAAATTGTAGAGAAATCATGGCGTAACCCAGTTCTCGTTCGATGCTGTCAGCAATCACCATTTGTTTTTGCAATAGCTCCAGAACCGGCTTGTTTTCTTTAGGAATGGACAACTTTTCAATTGTCAAAACCATCTCGTGATGTGATTTGGATAATTCCTTAATATATTTGAAGTTGATGACCAGGTTGGTGACGGCATCATTGACTAATCGTTCGATTTGATTCAGGTCGTTCTTAATGTTTATGAAATATTCGGCGACTTCTTCATTGTAAGGATTGGCAGAAACATCAAGTACATGTCCGGTGTCGTCGTACTGATTTTGCATATGTTCCTCATAATTATCTTTTGGCATTGGTTTTCCTTTTAGTTCGTGAGAAGCGTGAAATTTATTGAAAGCCGTTAGTTGGCGGCTTCACCGATTCTGTTTACCCAGCTTAAAGATTCCAGTTCTAGGCGGGTTAATTCTTCAAGACCTAAAAATCCGAGTTCTTGCAACGAATTTTGAATTGTTTTCACTTCACCGGCTTCAGTGGCTTCTACTAATTTAAGTTCCTGACCTAAGCGTCCTTCATGAGTCAGCAATGCCTGACTCATCTCCTCCGGTATGCCCAGTTTGTCGATAATTTGCTGCATTTCTATACCGAGCACGGCATCCAGCAGGGATAAAATGCCAACCATGAATGCTCTTTCATGATAATTTTTGTCATGAGGCCGTTCTGCTTTGGCTACAAGTTCCATCAGTTTGCCGCGTGCTGCAGCTGTTTTAAGCAAAGCATTGTCCATGCTTTCGCTGTTTCCCGAGTTTTCTGTTGTATACAGCAGCAACTGAATCCAGCGTTGTAGCTGCTTTCTTCCCAGCAACATAATTGATTGTTTGATGGAATTCACTTTTTTTTTTTTTTTTTAAGCAACAGAATTCACCATACGCATCAGGTTATAGCTTAGCCCTGGTTGACGTTTGAATTCTCTGTCGATTTCTTCAATGTCGCTGTCGCTCATAACCAGGGTGAGTAGTTGCAGTAGCGATAGCTTCGCCGGGTCAGCCCGTTTTCCTGAGATATTTTCGGGTTTAGCGTAAAAGTAACCCTGAAACATTTCGAAACCTATCCCCATACATTGATTTGCCAGTTCATGACTTTCAACTTTTTCTGCAAGCAGTAGAACCGGCCATGGCTTCATTTGGTTAACAAGGTTTGTGAGTGCTTCTTTTGACAATCCTGAAACATCAATTTTTACGATGTTGACGAGAGGCAGGATACGTCGCATGTTTTCATTGATTGCGGTCACGCCTGCAAGTGCAAATTGGTAACCCGATTTTTTTAATTCCGTGCAAAGTGTAATGAACTCCTCGTCGATTTCTTCTGAGCTGCTGATTTCCAAAACAACATGTTTATTTGGTAACAGACTGACCAGATCGCTTTTTATTAATTCTTTGTTGATATTGATAAATCCGCGCTGTTGCCCCAGGACATTCTGTATACCCAAGTTTCCATAGGCATTTACAATCACATTCGCTGTGGCGGAAAGGCCGTTTTCAAAACCGGCTGATTCATCCTGATCATTTGCTCTGAAAAATAGCTCATATGCGACCAGGTCTTTGTTACGATCAAGTATGGGTTGTTTGGCAAGGTAAATATTTTCCATTCAGTTCTCCGCAATAACAATCAGTTATGACTTTGCATTTTCTGGTATTGATTATCGACGACGAACTTCGATTCTTAAATTTTTCTCTATGCCGGGTTGAATGTGTGTAATCAGATGATTGGAACTGTGAATCAATGTAGACCGTGATTGATACGAATGCTTAGCGATTTAAAAGGTGTTTGCAAAAGTATGGGCGCGTGTAGCGTTGGTTTTGAAATATGAAAAAGATAGGAATACTTAAACCATACATGGGCGTATGGCAATATTGCATGCAAGAGTAAATGCGTTTGAACGTCCGTTACGTATTGACGAATATGGGAAGGATGTTAAGGATGAAAAGCTGAAAGGTGCTGAAAAATTTTTTGATCAAGATCTTTTTTCCAGCTTTCCGGCATGATTTGCTTAACTTTTTTTAGCATTCTTGTTGTTTTATTCAGCTCATACGTATTTTGAGACGCCTGTCCGGTTGTGGATAACCACAAATAGGCTTTCGCCAGGTTTTCAGCTGTTGGCATTTGTGTTTCTTCTGATACCGGTGCGTTGAAGTAGAGTTGCCCTGTTGGAAAGTAGGCAGGCAAGAATCCTTGGCTTGCTGCAGTTTCAAACCATTTAAGCGCCATAACAGGGTCATTGAGGTGATTCAAATAGACATTGCCAAGGTGGTAAAATGCTTCCAGTGAACCGTTTTCTGCCGCATGGTTAAGCCAGACAATGGCCTGATGAATATTACGGATCGTTTCATCACCCGATAAATAGAGCTGTCCCATTTTTAACTGGGCGGGAATCGAATTTGCCAAAGCGGCTTGCTGGCATTGTTCCAGTGCAAGTTGGGGATTTTTCTCAGTGCCTTTGCCTTGCATGATTAACTCGGCAATTGAACATAGTGAAATGTAATGACCGAGTTCAGCGGCTTTCCGATACCAGTGCAAGGCTGCAGTGTAATCAACCGGCTGATGTGTGCCATGCTGCAGGCATTCGGCCAGAAAATGATTCGCTACCGGAATATTCCCTTTACTCCCTTTGACTGCTTTGCCGAACCAGTGGCAGGCAGCTTCCTGATCGGTTGTTATTCCCCAACCATTCTGATGGAAAAGTCCCAGCGTAAATTGCGCTAGTGCGCTGTTTTGATTTTGTGAGAGCGTTAGAAATGCTTGGTAGGCTTTGTCGTATTTGCCCTCTGTTAACCATTGTTGAGCTTCTGACAGTTCTGTGTGTGTGTCCAGGGCGTGCTGTGCAAACAGTACGGGTGTCCAGAGTATTAGTCCCGTACATACAATGAGCAATGATTTGAAAAAAATGCTTTTTGGGGGAGCTGAAAGCACTGTATGGTAGTTGCGATTAACTGTTGAAGATAAAAGCTGCCGGTGTTCAGAACCGGCAGTCAGATTTTAGGAAGCGCCGCTATTTAATTGCGCGAAGGATAAATGCCTTGCAATGCAATAATCCAGTTCATTGCGATGTAAGGTGGTCTGTTTTCATGACTTTCTCCACCGCCAAAAGAATTGATTGTGACAGCTCCCGGATTCATGGAGACATCGGGCGCAGCATTTGAGTAAAAATTCTGGCGGCTGTCTGTTGCCCAGACATTATTACCGGGAGAACCGGTACTCACGTTTCCACTTTGGGCGTGAACAGTTGCTGTAGGCGTAATAACCGGGAGTTGCGGCTGGGTTAATGTGACAGTTTCAGCGCCACCTCTTGCTCCAAGCGCATAGTTAGACAGTCCCGTTCCGTGTCCGGCGCCGATGATTGCGCGTCCCTTTGTATCCGGCAGGGCAAATGTGGTGCGCCCGTCGCCCCCGTAAGTTGTTCCCAATATTGAAAAAAGCGCTTGGTTTTCGGAAATGGATAGTAACTGGCCATTTGCTAAAGCCCATCCGCGTGGCGCAAAATTTCCAGCAAAAACACACATACTTCCAAGCATAGGGTCGCTGCTGCAGGCTTGTGCTTTGTTGCTGACCAACAAGCTAAAAATTAGTGAAAAAGAAATTGCAAACAATAAAGCGAAACGACGGATAAGACAGATCATGAAAAACTCCTTTCTAGTTATACACAAAAAAAAGCGTTCAATTTCATTGGCAGCAAAAAGCCGACAGTGATTGTCACTGACGGCAGATACTCCTGACAATGATTAATTTTTGATTCTGCGTCTAAACATGAAGCCTACTAAACCTATACTGATCAAAAACAGTATAGCAGGTTCTGAAATTGGTGTAGGCGGGGTGGTATTATTTGTTGCATCGAATGAAATGAGCGCATCCAGTGAAGCGGAGTAACTGGAACCGGCCGCAAAAGCACCTCCCTCGATCAAGTGAAAAATATGGAAATCAAGAATGTCGCCGGGGTTAAGTGTGACGACGTGCTGAAAAATGCCGGCATCATCAAGCGGGCCGCCGAAGTCTCCCGTGCGGTTGCCACTGTTGAACCGGTTGCCTACAACCGTATCGGATTCGATATCCGAAAAAAATAATTCGTTGCTAGCTATAGAAGGGCCGTCGTAAAGGATGATTTCCGATGCAGCAAAAGCGTCTGCACCACTAGAATTTACGTGGTTATCGAAATCCAGCGTGATGGTAACCTGTATGCTATCCGTTGCTGACAGGTTTTCCAGGCCGAAGAAAAGATCATAGAAATTTTCTGGTGTTTCGGCATTAGAACCGGCATAGTTTCCACTGACGTTTGAGTGGATTTCCCAACCGTCACCAATGTCTGTGAGCATGCCTTCAAGGGGGTTGACACCTGACGATATAGTGATGTTGTCAACCGAGGTTGTTGTGGATGTTCCGCCAATTGTCTGCACCATGCTGCCGGTATGAGTTGCGTTGCCGATGGCTGCATCTGAATTGGCCTCATCAAAGCTGAGTCCATTGGCGAAAGCGTTGGTATCGAGTGCATTGGTGCGGGTTGTAATTTTCAGGTCCGGTGGTAATAGTGCCGCAGTTGCGACGTTGGCACTGTACGCAAGCACCAGCAAACAGGCGACGAATATTTGAACTAGGCGCAGCACAGAAGGAAATAGACCGAATCTTGGCTGATTAAAGATAAGGGGACTTAACTGATTGGACATGACTGATCTCCCTTTTTCAATATTTTGAAAAACGTTTGCTCAACATGAGGTTATGTTGAGCAAACTATACGGTCCGATTATAGAGACTCGATGAATGCTGTGCAAATTTCTTTGATAAAAAGCAGAAACTAAATAGGTGTATTTATGAAGTTTTCGTAAAAACGCAATCTTAAGGTTTTGCTCTTGTTATGATTGGAACACGAATGTCAGGCGGAAAATGGGGTATTTGACATGGAATGGTAAATAATGTGTATGAATGAAAACCGGCCGCCAATATAATTGTATTACTGGTGTTGTGCCGGAAAACTTGCCCAGGCCAAGCTATATAACAGTAGCGCAAATGCGATTACTGCATTGAAACCAAAAGAAATAGCGAGTAATGTGGCCAGAACAGCGCTAACAACCGAGGCGCAGCCATTGATTCCCCAGGCCCAAGGAATCATATCTCGGGCTAAGACACCGAGTTTTGCCAGTGCTAAGGGAAAAGGCATTCCCATACAAAAGGCCAATGGCGCAATCAGAGCGATAGTCAGAAAAATTTTGTATGACATGGTTGCAGCCAGATTTGCTGTAAAAATTGACTGTAAAAACAGCATATACAAAAGACCGAGTACGACAATGCCAGCCACTGAGAGGGTAATCGCGCGGTGATGAAGCTTTGATTGAGCGAATCGCTGTGAAAATCCGCTGCCCAAACCGGCAAAAACCAAAAAGGCTGTCAGTACCAATGCTACTGCGTAAAGCGGATGATGAAGAAACAAAATGAATTTTTGTATAAATGCGATTTCAATGAATAAAAATGCCAGCCCGATGGCTGAAAAATATATGGCTATCTGTTTTTTGCTAACGGTAGCAGTGACTAGAGGTGCGGAGACAGTCGTTTTGGCTGCAAAAAACAGCGGTAGCAGTATCAAAACAACGCTGGCGACAAGTGCTTGAATAAGTGTGGCGACGAGTATCAAATATCCGCCTTCGAGCAATGGCAGGCCGCCGCTGTTACGCAGTGAGATAATTTCAGGTAATACAGACCATTTAAAAAAGTGGAAAAAGTATGGGCGATTATCGGTTGCCGGTTCCAGTGCAAATTTGTAGCGCTCAAAAAAATCGTTGCGCTCATTGCCTAAAATCGCTTTTGCTGCTTGAAAAAAATAAGATTCCGCTAATTGATTGAACCGATTGGTTTCGTCGAGCGTAACATCCGGATGCCAGTCAAGATCAAAAGAACGCGCATCACAAAATACTTTAAGCGCTTCAATTTCATCCGCTGTGAACGGACTTTTTTTGATCAATAATGTACCGGTTTGCCAACTGCGTAAAAACATTAATTGCTGGCCGGGATTGTCAGTCCCGGTGTTTTTTAAAGCATCAACGGCAGTGGCAAACAGTTTAAGATTGTCTCGAGGTGGCAACTTAATCCAGCGGGTAATGGCCAGATAACCGTCGGGCCGCAGTTTTTCTAACATATCCTGCAGTGCTTCGACAGTGTAAAGATAACTTTCGTTTAATGCGTATAACCCTCCTGAAGAAGCTGCAAACGAATCTAATAATGCGATTTCAATCAGATCATAGTGCTTTCCTGTTTCGCTGATAAATCCACGGGCCTCGCCTTGATAAAGCTGTATTGTGTCGGTATTTAGCAAGTGACCAGTAAAATCGGCATAGTCTTCACGTAACAATTTGATAAGCTGAGGATTCAATTCCACAGCATCTATTTGCTGTGCCTCATGATATTTTGCTTGCAAAATGCTGCTGCCTCCGCCAGCACCCAGCACCAGGACTCGTTCAGGCCGGGAGAGATGATAGGGTGCAGCGGATGTGATCTGGTCTAGATAAGCATAATCGGCTGGTTTTCCAGTTCCGCGAGTGATAGCGGTCATGCCGCCGCCATCGGTAAAAACGCCGATTTGTTCGGGTGGTTCGTTATTGGCGTTTAGGCTGAGTCCTGGTGCATGACGCAACGGTATGGTGTGACTTTGCACGATTGAAAGCTGGCCCAATGGACTGGAATGTTCACTGATGATTTCCGTTCCCTGAATGCGCAGCATTTGAACCAGTTCTTTATAGGGTGACAGGCGCAGTTCGCTGTTATGCTGCAAGGCAGACATTGCGATGCCGATTAACAGCAGTAACATGTATATTTTATTTCGTTGCTGCAGTTTTAGTTCCCATGCAGCCAAGGCCAGTGCCGCCAATCCGGTGCAGCCAACAATGAACAATGCTTGCAATGGCATGGCAACAAACAGTAACAATATAATTCCCAGGCTGCCAACACCGGCACCCAGTAAATCAAAGGCATAAAGACGTGCCACATGCTGATGGAAATAAGTTAATGCCAGTGCGATAGCATTGGCGGCAAAGAAGAAAGGGAGGGATAAAAGCAGATAAATACCCAGCAGTCGCAGCGGTTGCTGATCGTCCCAAAGAATTTCGTCAGGATTGAACGGTATCGACTGCGCCAGCAAAAAACAGCTGATGCTGCTAACGGAAAACAGTACGATATTAGCGAGAAAAACAAAAGAGAAACGTTTGCTGAAACTATCCTGAAAAATTGATATAAATGTGCCACTTGCACCGAATCCCAACAATGCGAGGCTGATGATCATATAGGCAAAATGATGCCATTGAATGATTGAGAACAGTCGCATCAGCAAAATCTCGTATGCAAGAATGGCTGATGACAGCAGAGCAATTGTAAAAAACGGTGGCCGGAAT
Source organism: Burkholderiales bacterium (assembly GCA_024235755.1). Classification (GTDB taxonomy): domain Bacteria; phylum Pseudomonadota; class Gammaproteobacteria; order Burkholderiales; family Nitrosomonadaceae; genus Nitrosomonas. The sequence continues at coordinate 32,052 of JACKLV010000015.1, forward strand.
TTCATAAAATGATTTAGTGCTTTCCTGTGAGCGGTACAAAGGCAACGGGCAATAACTGCTGAGTACTGATTTTGCCTTCTTCTGATTTTTCTACTAGCAACAACTCCTGCACCATAAACCGTGAACCCACAGGTATCAACATACGGCCGCCGGGTTTAAGCTGCTTGATCAGCGGAGGCGGGATATGGCTGGCGGCGGCCGTAACGATAATCGCATCGAAAGGGGCATGTTCTTTCCATCCGTAATAACCATCGCCGATTTTAAGCACAATATTGTCGTAACCGAGCCGTTGCAGACGCGCTTCGGCTTCTTTTCCCAATGGCTCAATAATTTCAATGCTGTAAGCTTTGTCCACCAATTCAGCAAGCACCGCAATTTGGTATCCTGAACCGGTGCCGATTTCTAGTACTTTGTCATTTTTACCAACATGCAGTAAATTGGTCATAACCGCTACGATGTAGGGTTGTGAAATCGTTTGTCCATAGCCAATTGGCAATGGCCGGTTGTCATAAGCGCTCTGTTGTAATTTTTTGGGAACAAATTCATGGCGGGGCACAGTATTCAGCGCGTTAATGACATTCTCATCTAGGTCTTTTTGGGCTAGATTGCCATACCCAATTCGAACATCCGCTTCTATGGTCTTAATCATCTGTGTTCTTTTAGCCGCATAGAAGTCCTCTGCGTGGATTTTGGGTGAGGCAATAACTGCAAAAAGAAACGCCATCCATAATATAAATAGCTGTCTGGAAATAAACTGATTCATAAAACCCTCTTTAATGGTTTAATAGTTTGTTATATGGGGTTGTTTGAGTTTTATGCAATTGTGTACATAAAACTACTGGCGTGTAGTTATTCGATGTTCAGTAAAATAAAGGCAGTTGCGATAGGATTGGAAATATTAAAGCGGAGAAAAGTTATCGAGATACTTTGGGTGCAATTTGACAGGAAATAGGTATAAAACTATTGTAACCAGCGTGCTGCTGTAAATTTTTAGTATTTAGCGCCTTATTGAAAACCGTGTTAAGCGCTGATAATTTGCGTTAGCATGATGATAATGTGAAAATCGCTGCATAAATGGGTTGGTCGGTTTGGTTAAACCAATAGACTAGGTTTGTTCGTTCAAGTCGAAAAATGACATATGTTTGGAACATAAAACGACTATGAAAAAAATTTTAATAATTTTAATACTCATGCTATTGAGTTCGCCTGCATGGGCGGAGTGGACCGAAATTGGAGAAGATGAGAATGAGGGCGCTTATATTGTTTACGCTGATTTGACCTCCGTTCAAAGCGCGGGCGGTAGGGTTAAGATGTGGGTTTTGTACGATTATAAAAGTGAACAAAAAGCTTCTGGTACCAATTTTTTGTCTAAGAAAATACGTCGAGATTATAATTGCAGAGAAGCGGGCATAAGAACGCTTGCTTTCTCTTTATTCAGTTGGAATATGGAGAAAGGAGAATTGCTGCGCTCATACAATCAGCCTCAACAATGGGAACGAGTACCGCCCGGTAGTATGAAGGAGATTGAATGGAAAGTGGCCTGCGATGAGTCCTGATTGTATATGGGCTGCATAAATACATAACTCTAGCGTCGCTGCTAGATACTTTCGTATTGCTAACGGGATATGCCAAATTAACCTAATATAAGTAGTACTGGGAAAATATAACCCTGGATCATACGTGTTCCATCCAGTTAGTTTTGCTGAAGGCCGATCAACTTTGATTGTCGCAACTCCCTGCGAAACAAGAACTGAATCAAACTGAATGTTAATGAGTCGACATATCAAGAGAGTTCCCGCAATCCTGACTCTGGCTGGTTTATTGCTGCTGTTGAATGGTTGCAGCATTGTGCGGCTCGGTTACGATAACGGATCGCATCTGGCGTGGTGGTGGCTTGACGGTTATGTCGATTTCGACCGGGGGCAAACGCCGCTCGCAAAGCAGGCCATCCGCGACTGGTTTGACTGGCACCGCAGCACCCAGCTGCCGGTATATGTCACTTGGCTGTCCGATGTGCGCAACCAAATCGATGGTCCGTTGACCGAAGCACAGGTTTGCCGCTGGTCGGAAGAATTGCAGGATATTCTCATGCCTGCATTCGATCGGGCTGCGCATTTAGGAGCACCGGTCGCATTAAGTCTCGGCGAAGCGCAGTGGAAGTATTTGGAAAAGCGTTACGTAAAAAGCAACGACAAGCTGCGCCGCAAATATTTACAGCCCGATCCCGATGACCGGTTGGCTGCCGCTGTAAAACGGACGATCAGGCGTATTGAGAATTTGTACGGCTCAATTGACGGAGAGCAGCGGATGTTGATTGTATCCGGTATTGAAGCGTCGCCGTTTGATCCACAAGCATGGCTGGTTGAGCGCCAGCGCAGGCAACATGTAACATTGTCTGCTTTGCGGCGGATTGTCATTGAATCTGTTTCAGTCGAAAATGCAGTAGCAGAATTGCGTCAATTGATCGAACATACTCACCGTTCTGACGATACCAGCTACAGGGCATATCAGCAAAAACTGTCCGAGTATACCTGCGGTTTCATGGTTCGCATGCACAACAGCACCACGCCAATGCAACGTCAACATGCGTATGACAAGCTAAAAAAATGGGAGCAAGATTTGCGTGTATTGATTGATGATCGTCAAAATATGGAAAATCGTTTGCAGATCGTTGCAGAATGATAGCGTGACAATATTTTGTGATCATATGATTATTCCAAAATCAGCTTTTTATATGGACTTTTGCGGTCTGCTTGCAATGAAAATATGTACTGTTTTATTTAAGTTACGCTGTTCGATAATTAAGAGAAATCATCATGCAACATAACCCAGGCTTTTTAAAATTGGTAGATGACGCAAAACAAAGGATACGGGAATGTGCCGTGGCTGATGTGCTGGATCGTGTGGAAAGAAAAGAGGCGTTTTATTTTATTGATGTACGCGAAGACCATGAATACCAGGCCGATCATGCTGCGGGTGCCCATCATTTGGGAAAAGGCATTATCGAACGTGATATTGAAGCACTGATACCTGACAGGCAAGCGTCAATTATATTATATTGTGGTGGCGGGTATCGTTCAGCTTTGGCGGCTGATGCGTTGCAGCAAATGGGCTATACCGATGTGTTATCAATGGAAGGCGGCATTCGGGCTTGGCGCGAAGCAGGATATCCGCTTGAATGTGGTTGGGGCAACGAGAAAATTTAATAAAACAAGTGCCTGTTTTTGACAATATGGCGACAAAGCCGGGCTTTTTTTAAAGTCTGTTAGCTGTAAGCGCATGATTACTTTGCCTGTTCTTTCAACCGTTCGCCTTCAATTTCCAGTATTTTTCTTTCTTTTTCCAATTCAGCAATAGCGCTTCTGAGTTCTTCTTTGTCCATAGAACCCGGGTCAGCATCGATTAGTTGTTGAAGATCCTGATTTTTCTGGTCCCATTCGTGTTTTCTTTGATTCCAGCTTTCGATCTCTTGAAATAACTCACCTCCTTGTTCTTTGAGCTTGCCAAGGAAATGACTGATATTATCAAGCGCCTCGTCATATTTGCCATCCTGATATTTTTCATATTCTGATTTCAGAAGATCGGCCCCGGCTCCGACAACTTCGGCCCCCTTGCTGAATATTTCCTGCGCTTGTTTCTTTTCTTCTGCTGTGCCAAAGAAATAGTTGTAGCTTAACAGGGCAATAACGAGAAAAAACGCCGTTGTGAAAATGAATCGGATCATGGTTGTGACGTATCGGGTGATGTTTTTGTCGGCAATCTGTATAACGTTTTAGACATTATTACATAGTGTGCAAGGATAAAAATGTTTTTATAATAAATATATCGACTGCTTAATCCGGTTTCACTGCGATTCTGCCGCTGCCTAGAAAGAAGACCGCAAGCCCAGTGAGTAGAAAAAATAGTTGTAGTTCCAGCGTCAGTCCGCCGTGATCGGTTAACGAAAATAATTGATTGCGATGTGCGAGTACGATTGCAAAGATCATATTGCCAAAAATTAGCAAGCCACCCCATCGCGCAAATACACCGAAAATAACCATCAATGGTGCAACGATCTCGCCTAGATAAACTCCGTACGCGAGAACCTGTGGCAAATCAATACCGGTAAGCTGTTTGCTGATAAAATCGAGCGAACTCGGATTGAATAGCTTATGAATGCCATGAAACAACATCAATGCGCCGACAGTCAAGCGCAACAACAATTTACCCAGTGCGTCACTTTGAAATGGAAGGTTCAATGCGGTTTCTCCTTGCTACATTATCGAAAGTCGAAAATATAGCATTAAAGCCGGAGTGAAAAACAAAAATATCCAGCAATTTCAGTTGTACGGCGGATTGTTGAAGATTTGGCGTGAGCGCACGTGCTTGGCGAGTAACAGAAGGTTTTTGAGTATGTGTCTTCGAGTCGATTAATGCGCGCAACTGTCGGGTTAAACCGGAGAGTCGCCGGAGCGAGTGTTTACTCAATGAATAAACGCGGTGATCGCGGCTGGTAGTCAGTAGAATATCTGAGCGATTACATGAACAGGTCAAACAGCATTTTTCCGGCCAGGCTGTATAGTAGTACAATGAAAAGTTTTGTTAACGTGTGTGTTTGTGCGGAATGCGTGGTTTTTGCGCCAAGGGGTGCTGTGAGCATGCTGGCCAGTATCAGCCAACCCAGGGCGGGCAGGTAGACATAACCCAGGCTGCTGGGGGGCAATTGCTGTGCTTGTGCCAGACCGTTTGCAATGTATCCGATTGTTCCCGCCAGTGCGATTGGAAATCCTATGGCGGCAGCCGTGCCGATTGCGTGCTGAAGTCTGATATTGCACAGGGTTAGAAAGGGAACCGTCAGAATCCCGCCACCGATGGCGATCAGGCTGGATACAGCGCCAATGACGCCGCCGGCGGTCAGAAAGCTGGCTTTTTTGGGAAATGTCTGATAACTCTGGTTGAAGTCTGAATTTGTTTTTTTGTCGAACTTCGATTTGGAAATCAGTTTCAGCAGCATGCTGGTCGCAGCATAACAGATAAACAGTGTAAAAATGATGTGCAGAATCTGGGTAGTTAGCGCACCGGCCAATACTGTTCCGGTGAGTGTGCCGATGATGATGCCGGGAGTCATGGATTTAAAAATAGTCCAGTTAACCGCAGCATGCTTGTGATGTGTGTATAAGCTGGCGGCGGAGGTAAAGATAATGGTCGCCATGGCGGTTCCTAGTGCGAGATGCAGAATCCGGTCAGGAGGAAAGTCCTGTGCTGTAAACATGAAGGTAAGTGCCGGTACGATAATCAATCCACCGCCGATGCCCAGCAGTCCGGCAAAAAATCCGACAACGGCGCCGAGAAGCAGGTACATTAACCACCATTCCATTGTGCCGTAATTATATTTTTAAAAGTTGCAAAATAAATTTCCATTCATCCGGATCAACAGGTGTGATAGATAATCGGTTACCGGTCTGTAGTATACGCATGCGCTTAAGTTCTGGATATTGACGTAGTTCCCGGATAGTCAGCAAGCGTGTTTTTTTCTTGAGGGTGATTTCAACATTAAACCAGCGTGGATTATCCTGACTGGCTTTGGGATCAAAGTACCTGTTTTGAGGATCAAATTGCGTGGCGTCTGGATATGCTCGCGCCGAGACTTCGGCGATGCCGGTGATACCAGGTTCGACGCAACAGGAATGGTAAAAAAATACCGGATCGCCGATGTGCATTTGTTTCCACATAAAATTGCGCGCTTGGTAATTGCGCACACCGTCCCATGCTGTTGTCTGGTTGGGTGAAGCAGCCAGATCTTCGATGCTGAATTTGTAGGGCTCGGATTTTATCAGCCAATAGCGCATTTGAATTTTATGTACGTTAAGTGAATAATTCTAGAATGGAAAATGCATAGCGCTTATACAAAGATACAAAGCGATTGTTGGAATGTTCAACAGGCTTAAAATGCTCATTTATTATACATAAACTCTGTTTTCACTGGTTCTTGCCTTGGTTCAATGACTACGGAATCGCAATTCAATAGTATGTGAACAACAAAATAAAATGAAAAACTGCGTGAAAAAGAAATTTAAATTGTTTGTTCGTTTTTTATAATAGTGTCCAAATAGCTTTTAAACTAACAAAAATTGAGTAACTGACTGATAATGGATGGATGAAATTATATGAATGATGATGAAAAAAAATCTGTAAACCCCGGATGGGAAAGACAGTTGATCGAGGGGCTTGCTTTTGCAGCATTGCGTGAACAAAAGCGAAATCGTGTTTGGGGTATTTTTTTCAAGTCGCTTACCTTTGTATATCTTTTTTTACTGCTTTTTGCTTTCACTGACTGGTTTGGTGATTCGACTGTGCGGATTTCAGATAAACATACCGCTCTGGTTGAACTTGACGGTATGATTATGCCCGATACGATCAATAACGCGGATAATATTAATGCGAGTTTGAGATCTGCCTTTAAAGATAAAGGCACACAAGGTGTGATTTTGCGAATCAACAGCCCTGGGGGCAGCCCCGTTCAGGCTGGTTACGTCAACGACGAAATACGTCGTTTGCGTACAGAGTATCCGGACATCCCGTTGTATGCAGTCATTGGCGATATATGTGCTTCAGGTGGATATTACATCGCGTCTGCGGCTGATAAGATTTTTGTCGATAAGGCTAGCCTTGTCGGTTCAATCGGTGTATTGATGGATGGTTTCGGCTTTGCCGGCACTTTGGAGAAGCTGGGGATAGAGCGTCGATTACTGACTGCGGGCGAGCATAAAGGTTTTCTGGATCCTTTTACGCCCATGGATCCGAAGCAGCGTGAACACGCAATCGGTTTATTGAAAGAAATACATAAACAGTTTAAACATGTTGTTCAGGTAGGCAGGGGCGATCGCTTAAAAGATATGCCGGAGATATTCAGCGGCGTGATATGGACCGGCCAGAAAAGTATCGAACTTGGTCTGGCCGATGCCATGGGCAGTGCCGAATATGTTGCGCGTGAAGTGATTAAAGCCGAAGATATTGTCAACTATTCAACGCGGGAAAGCCTGATTGATCTTTTCGCCAAGCGTGTCAGTACAGTAATGTTGGGGATATTGACCAATAACAGTTGGGGAATTAAATAAGCAATTCGGGAAAAGCATGCTTATGATAAAACAGCGTGTATATCTCGCATCGATTGAAGCACAATCTTCATGGCCCGTTGGAAACCATTTTTGTGACGTTGGTATGGAAAAAAACAGACAAAAACGCGAAGTCAGTACATCAGAAAATGGTATTAGAACCCGTTCGCTATGGTACTACAGCGGCAGGCTTTTCAGTATTTCATTCAAGACGTGTCGGTCTAATCTGCCCAGTACCTCTTGCAACTATTACCGCAATTAATACTGTATTTTGTTCAAAAAGATAAGGGATGTTAACAATTCACTAGTTGTTAACATCTCCTCAATATCTATTCGTGTAGTTTGATCATCCAAGTAGGTATTTAAGTTCTTTGGCATGTTGTTAAATTCTGCTAATTTCGCTAATAAACTGTACTTCTAGGCAATAAAATGCAATAATTCTTCATGAGTGAGGGAAATGTAGGTGTACAAAAGATTCTGGTTATTCATGGGCCGAATTTGAATCTTCTCGGAATGCGCGAACCGGAGATTTATGGTAGTGAAACGCTGCAGGATATTAACAGGAATTTAACCAGAATTGCGGAAAAGGCAGCGGTCGAAATTGTTTTTTTCCAAAGCAATGCGGAATCTGCGTTAATTGAAAGAATTCAGCAGACTATGACCGATAGCACTGACTTTATTGTCATCAACCCTGCAGCTTATACGCATACCAGCGTTGCACTGCGTGATGCATTGGCTGCGGTGCGTTTGCCTTTCATAGAGATCCACCTGTCCAATGTATTTTCTCGTGAAACTTTTCGCCACCATTCTTATTTCTCAGACATCGCTATAGGTGTAATCAGCGGTCTGGGCTCAAAAGGCTATGAATTGGCATTGGAATATGCCTTGACGGTTCGTCGATAAAAACGCGGTGCACGGTTTATTGATTTAAAACTTTTGCTGAGCGGGCTGCAATTTGATTTTGATAAGGTTGTAAGCGCTTAAGTCGTATGGTTGAAGGCTGTTTGTTAGTCATTGGGTGTACATGTTGATGTAATTTGTTTTTCAACGACCCCGGATTGTTTGGGGTGATGCAGGGGGTGTTATGGATTTAAGAAAGCTAAAGAAGCTCATCGAGCTTGTTGAAGAGTCCGGTATTACTGAGTTGGAGATTACGGAAGGTGAAGAAAAAGTTCGAATCAGTAAGTCAGGCGCGCCGGCGCCAGGATATGCCTGGTTGCCACCCATGCAGCAGACTGTTGTGCCTATGCATCAGGGTCAATCGGGACAGACTGGGTTATCCAACGAAACTCATGTAACCGACACTACTGATGAGAAAAAAAATGCGCAACCCGATGGCCATGTCGTCAAGTCACCGATGGTGGGTACTTTTTACCGCGCGCCGTCACCCGGCGCCAGTCCTTTTGTCGAAGTCGGCCAGACTGTGAGAACGGGTGACACATTGTGCATTATAGAAGCTATGAAATTGCTGAATGAGATTGAAGCCGATAAAGATGGTGTGATCAAGTCAATCCTGGTTGAAAACGGTCAGCCGGTTGAATATGGTGAGCACTTGTTCGTCATTCAGTAATGCTGAATGATGACACAGAAAATCACATATACAATGATTCAGGCGGTTATGCCAATCACTAGTGAGTAAATATGTTTGAAAAAATTCTTATCGCAAACCGTGGTGAAATAGCTCTGCGTATCCAGAGAGCCTGCCGCGCAATGGGGATAAAGACTGTAACGGTTTATTCCGAAGCAGACTCTGAAGCAAAATATGTCAAGCTGGCTGATGAATCTGTTTGTATTGGTCCGGCTCCTGTTGCGCAGAGTTATTTGAATATCCCTGCGATTATCAGTGCTGCTGAAGTGACAGATGCCGAGGCCATTCATCCCGGTTACGGATTTCTTTCGGAAAATGCCGATTTTGCAGAACGGGTGGAAAAAAGTGGTTTTGTTTTTATTGGCCCGCGTCCTGAAACAATACGTTTGATGGGCGATAAAGTCAGTGCGAAGAACGCCATGAAAGCGGCCGGTGTACCCTGTGTACCGGGCTCCGATGGCGCATTGCCGGAAAATACTGATGCAATCAAAAAAGTAGTAAAAGAAATTGGTTATCCGGTGATCATAAAAGCAGCTGGTGGCGGTGGTGGGCGCGGTATGCGCGTCGTACATACTGAGGCCGCGCTGCCGAACGCCGTTATTGTGACGCGTAACGAGGCACAGGCGGCTTTCGGCAATCCTGTGGTATACGCAGAAAAGTACCTGGAAAATCCGCGTCACATTGAATTTCAGCTGTTAATCGACGAGCAGGGCAACGCCGTACATTTGGGTGAACGTGACTGTTCGTTGCAGCGCAGGCACCAGAAAATACTCGAAGAAGCGCCTGCTTCGGGTATTTCTGAAGCATTACGCAAAAAAATTGGCGAGCGTTGCGCAGAAGCCTGTCGACAAATCAAGTATCGCGGAGTTGGAACATTTGAATTTCTTTTTGAAAACAATGAATTTTATTTCATTGAAATGAATACACGACTGCAGGTTGAACATCCTGTGACAGAAGCCGTTACTGGTATTGATCTTGTGCAGGCACAGATCAACGTGGCCGCCGGTAAAGCGTTGCCATTTAAACAGAAAGATATCGAAATTAAGGGTCATGCGATCGAATGCCGCGTCAATGCCGAGGATGCGTATAAACTGACGCCTTCTGCGGGACGTATTACCCAGTACCATGCGCCAGGCGGTCCGGGTGTTCGCGTTGATACACATGTGTATCACAATTATATGGTGCCGCCTTATTACGATTCGATGATTGGCAAGATCATCACCTATGGCGATACGCGCGAGCAGGCGATAGCACGAATGCGCATTGCGCTCTCTGAAACGGTGGTTCAGGGGATCAAGACCAACATACCGTTGCATCTTGATTTGCTGTCAGACGCCACTTTTCTGAATGGACAGTTTTCGATTCATTACCTGGAACACAAGCTTGCTTTACATAATCAGAAAGCTGATAACTGATTAAATTCACCACAATTTTTCTGCCGGTACGGCTAGATCCGCGCTACAGTTGCCGACTATGTCCTGGAAAACAATTTTTATCAAAACCGATAACTCATCGGCTGAGTTGCTGAGCGAAGCATTGTTAGAGCAAGGAGCATTGTCGGTGGATATACATGACGCTGCTGCGGGCACCGACCAAGAGCAACCGTTATATGGTGAACCCGGTTTGCCTGCTGGGGAAGTATGGGAGAAAGCCGAAGTCAGCGGAATGTTTGAACCTGATACCGACATCAATGTCGTGTTGCAGTCAATCACAAAAACGCTACAGTTGCCTGGTGTGCCGGTCTTTCGGGTGGAAACAATTGAGGCGCAGGACTGGGTGCGGTTGACGCAATCACAGTTTAATCCTATTTGTATTTCATCACGTTTGTGGATAGTGCCTACATGGCATCAGCCCCCCAATCCGTCCGCGATTAATTTGATACTTGATCCGGGTTTGGCTTTCGGCACGGGCAGTCATCCCACAACGCAGTTGTGTCTTGTCTGGATGGATCAGAATCTAAAACCGGGAGAAACGGTTCTGGATTATGGCTGCGGCTCGGGGATTCTCGCTATTGCCGCATTAAAACTGGGTGCGGGTCGGGTTATCGGTGTCGATATTGATCCGCATGCTGTCAGGGCAGGTCATGCCAACGCGCTCCTGAACGCTTGTGAACCTTCAAGCTGTTTGTTCGCAACACAATATCCGGTACAAAGCGATGAGTCCGGCAAAACTGAACAGGTTGATGTGGTTGTGGCGAATATTCTGTCCAATCCATTGATCATGTTGGCGCCAATTCTCGCCAGCGCGGTTCGTGCACGTGGGCGAATTGTGTTATCGGGTATACTGGAGCCGCAGGCGAAGGAAGTCATGACGGTTTACGGTCAGTGGTTTGAAATGCAGGTTCATGCAGCACAAGAAGACTGGGTATTATTAAGCGGAGTCAAAAAAACGGTTCAGTAAATTAGTGGCTATGTGCTCTGTCTTAACGAAACGGCTTGATTTGGTAACTGAAAACAATTGTCGATCAATAGGGAGTGTTGAACGGAGTATCCGATGGCGCTGGTGACATTGTGTCCTGGTTGTGGCACGACATACAAAATTTATCCAGAGCAGTTGCAGGCCCAAAATGGCCTGGTACGGTGTGGAAAATGCCAGATCGTTTTTAACGGATTCTCTACATTAATCACGATTGACGAATCCGAAATTGAATATTTGCCGGTATCTGCTAACTTAAACAGCGCATCGGAACAATCTTCAGAAATCAAGGAAGCTGTTGATAATCTGGCTGTGCTGGACAGCGCTGTTGGCGAGCGTCAGGCAGACGCAAACGCTTTACCTGTTTTCGGGAATGCGCATGAAACTGCGGTACAACAGACTGAAACAGCAGCCGGCGTCGCTGCAGTAGGACCGGAAACAACAGAAAATACAGAATCCGGCATACCTGCAAGCGATTTTCTGTCTGACACAATACGCGAAAGACCGGCCCGATACTGGTTATGGCAAGTCGGCAGCCTGCTATTGTTTGTTGCGATGATGGGGCAGGCGATAATCGCCTACCGCGCTGATTTGGCGGTACAACTGCCGCAAACCAGACCTTATTTGGAACGGTTATGCAATATTTTCGGTTGCTCAGTACCTCTGCCGGCAAACATACAGCTGTTGAGCATCGTGTCGTCTGATTTACAGATAAGTGATCCTGAGAACCAGCCCGATGTGGCAACACTGACCGCGATTATCCGCAACCATGCAACGCAGGCGCAGGCACTGCCTGCACTGAAATTGCTGCTGACAGATATGAATGAACAGATGCTCGCCAGCCGTGTTTTTACCGCAATAGACTATCTGCCCTCAGCCGACCGGAACAAAATGTCAATTTTGCCAAGCCAAGAAATAACCGTCCGGCTGTATTTGGATAACAGTCAGATCAAGCCGACCGGTTACCGGTTACAGATACTGTATCTTGAATGATTTCAATAAGTTATTGATTTTTTGGTGTGCCATAGCCGAATGGTTTTAGGTCTGAGATAGCCGGTAAGGTATAATCAATTGCTTTATTTTAAATTTACAAAGCGCACAAAGTAATGAAAAAAAATCTTCGCACCAATCTGTTGGAAAGCCTAATTGCTCAAAGAATTGTGATTCTGGATGGCGCAATGGGCACAATGATTCAAACATTTAAACTCGGAGAGACCGATTTTCGTGGTGAACGGTTTGCCGATTTTCCGCATGATTTGAAAGGCAATAATGACTTGCTGACATTGACGCGCCCGGATGTGATACGTTCTATTCATGCCGATTATCTTGAAGCCGGTGCTGACATTATCGAAACTAATACCTTTAATGCCAATGCGGTTTCTATGGCCGACTATCACATGGAAGGTTTGGTTTATGAACTGAATGTCGCTGCAGCCAAGCTGGCTAGTGAAGCTGCACAAGCAATCGAGGCGAAAACGCCGGATAAGCCCCGCTTTGTTGCCGGTGTGATCGGGCCGACTACCAAAACGGCCTCCATTTCGCCGGATGTCAATGATCCGGGTTTTCGCAATATATCCTTCGATCAACTGGTTGACGCCTATACTGAATCCATCCGTGGATTGGTTGACGGCGGTGCAGACATTCTGTTGGTTGAAACCATTTTCGATACGTTGAATGCCAAGGCCGCGTTGTTTGCCATTGATCAGTTTTTCGAAGCGAACGCGGTGCGCTTGCCAGTCATGATCTCAGTGACGATTACCGATGCATCAGGTCGCACACTTTCAGGCCAGACGCCTGAGGCCTTCTGGAATTCGGTGCAGCATGCAAAACCATTGTCAGTCGGCATTAACTGCGCATTGGGCGCTGAATTGATGCGGCCTTACATCGAGGAGCTGTCCGATATAGCGGAAGTCTATGTCAGCGTTCATCCCAATGCCGGGTTGCCGAATCCGCTATCGGATACCGGGTACGATGAATCACCCGACTATACCGCGCGCCAATTGAAAGATTTTGCGCAATCCGGCTTTGTCAATATTGTTGGGGGTTGCTGCGGCACTACACCTGCGCATATAAAAGCTATTGCCGAAGCTGTTGCGCCGCTGCCGCCTAGAGTAGTGCCGGAGCTGTCCAAAAAGTTACGTTTGTCAGGTTTGGAGCCGCTGAATATCGGCGATGATTCGCTTTTTGTAAATGTTGGAGAGCGCACCAACGTGACTGGCTCGCGCGCCTTTGCGCGTTTGATTCTGGGCGATCAGTATGCCGAAGCGCTGGACGTGGCGCGCAGCCAGGTTGAAAACGGGGCGCAGATCATCGATATCAATATGGATGAAGCCATGCTGGATTCGCAAAAGGCCATGGTGAAATTTCTGAATCTGATTGCCGCAGAACCGGATATTTGCCGCGTGCCGATTATGCTCGACTCCAGTAAATGGGTGGTGATAGAAGCGGGACTCAAATGCGTACAGGGTAAGTCCATTATCAATTCGATCAGCCTTAAGGAAGGCGAGGCGGAATTTATTGAACAAGCAAAACTGGCGCGCCGTTACGGGGCGGCGGTCATTGTTATGGCGTTCGACGAAACCGGCCAGGCGGACACATTGGCGCGCAAGGTGGAAATTTGTACCCGCAGTTACCGCGTACTGGTGGATCAGGTGGGTTTCTTACCCGAGGACATTATTTTCGATCCGAATATTTTCGCCATCGCAACCGGAATTGAGGAACACAATAATTATGGTGTGGACTTTATTGAAGCCACACGCGAAATCAAAAAAGCGCTGCCGTATGCCAAAGTCAGCGGCGGGGTGTCCAATGTGTCGTTTTCTTTTCGCGGAAATGAACCCATCCGCGAAGCGATTCATACCGCCTTTCTTTATCATGCGATCAAAGCCGGTATGACGATGGGCATCGTAAATGCTGGACAGCTGGGCGTGTATTCGGATATTCCCGCCAACGTGCTCGAATATATTGAGGACGTTATCCTGAATCGTCGCGAAGATGCCACGGAACGCCTGGTTGACTTCGCGGAGAACTTCAAAGGCAAGAAAAAAGAACAGGTTGAAGATTTAAGTTGGCGCGAGCAGCCGCTGCAAGCCCGTTTGACGCATGCGCTGGTTAAGGGAATCTCCACATACATTGTAGAAGATACCGAAGAGGCCCGACAGGAAATCAAAGCAAAGGGCGGACGGCCGATTCAGGTGATCGAAGGTCCGCTGATGGACGGGATGGGTGTCGTTGGTGATTTATTCGGCGCCGGTAAAATGTTTCTGCCGCAGGTAGTCAAGTCGGCGCGTGTGATGAAGCAGGCGGTGGCGCATTTACTGCCGTTTATCGAAGAAGAAAAGAAGCTGCTCGGCGATTCAAAACCGAAAGGCAAGATTGTGGTGGCAACCGTCAAGGGAGACGTGCACGATATCGGTAAAAATATTGTTGCGGTGGTGCTGCAATGCAACAACTACGAAGTGATCAACATGGGTGTCATGGTGCCCAGCACGCAAATTCTGGATATGGCCAGAAAAGAAAATGCCGACATCATCGGGTTATCTGGGTTGATTACGCCTTCGCTCGAAGAAATGACGCATGTGGCTAAGGAAATGCAGCGCGAAGGCTTCAACATACCGTTATTGATCGGTGGCGCGACCACGTCTCGCGTACATACCGCCGTCAAAATTGCGCCACACTATGAAGGAGCCGTGGTATGGGTGCCGGATGCTAGCCGTGCCGTGGGTGTGTGCAGCAGTTTAATGTCCGAAGACCTGAAAGCGGGCTATGTACAGAAGATCCAGGACGAATATGACAAAGTGCGCACGCAGCATAAAAACAAAAAAGGCCCGTCCAAACTTCTGTCGATTGAAGATGCCCGCGCCAATGCCTTTAGGCCTGACTGGTCCGCTTATCAGCCGCCGCGACCGGAGTTGATTGGCATACGTACCCTGAATAATTATCCGCTGGAAAAAATTGTTCCATTTATCGACTGGACACCCTTTTTTCAGGCTTGGGAACTAGCCGGACGTTACCCGGCGATTCTGGAAGACGAAGTCGTCGGTGAAACTGCGAGCAATCTGTTCCGCGATGCGCAAACGATGCTGAAGAAAATCGTAGAACAAAAATGGTTGTCGGCAAACGCGGTATTCGGGTTGTTTCCGGCCAATTCAGTGGGTGATGATATTGAGATCTACACCGATGAAAACCGGGAAAAAATCGCTATGACTTGGCACTGCCTGCGTCAGCAGACCGAAAAACCGGCCGGAAAACCCAACCGCTGCTTGTCCGACTTTATTGCACCGAAAGAGACTGGTCTCAAGGATTATATCGGCTTGTTTGCCGTCGGCGCGGGTTTTGGCATTGAGGCGCGCATTAAAGTGTTTGAAGATGTCAACGACGACTATAGCGCGATTGTGCTCAAAGCGCTGGCAGACCGTTTGGCTGAAGCGTTTGCGGAGCATATGCATATGCGTGTCAGGCGCGAATTCTGGGGTTATGCCAGTGATGAAGGCTTAAATAACGAGCAATTGATTAAAGAAGAATACCTCGGTATTCGCCCGGCGCCGGGATATCCGGCATGTCCCGATCACACTGAAAAAGGGCCATTGTTCGCATTGCTTGATGCCGCTGAAAAAGCGGGGATTGTCATCACAGAATCCTTTGCCATGGTGCCGACTGCCGCAGTTTCAGGGTTTTATATCTCGCATCCGGAATCGACTTTCTTTGCCGTCGGTAAAATCGGCAAAGATCAGGTAGAGGATTATGCGCGACGCAAGGGATGGACAGTAGAGAAAGCGGAACAGTGGTTAGCGCCCGTGCTGGCCTATGAGCGTTAAATTTCATTGCGCTTGCCGCGTTTGAAACGCATTCAAACAGTTCACCAAGGATTCTATATCTTATATTTTTGGAAAGATTGAAAATGAGTATTCTGGACAAGGCGAAAGAACTGACCAGCAGGGTGGCCGACAAAACCGTTGAATTCAGCAGCGATGAAGTCATCGCCAGCACCATTATCAAAGCCGTGGAGAAGCAGGAGAAAGTCAACGCTATTCTGAAAGCACGCGGTTCTAACTACCGTATCGGCAGTCTGAATCTCGGCATGGGCATTCCACCCAGTGTGACGTTTGGTATTTGGCGGTTATCCGATCTTGGAACGGAAGAATCGGGTGAAGCGGCAGCAATAATTAAAAAAGGATCGCTTGCCGAATAATGGATTAATTGATAAAAAGCGTGTTGCGTGCTTTGTTGCTGCTCCGGTTTTTTCATGTTGCGATTGAAAATTACGATGCCGACGTAGTTAATATGCTCAGTTAACTTTGATTCCTGAATACTGTAATAATCGATAACATCAGAAAGTACGACAGTGGCAATTGTTCATTCAACCGCTCGGTCAATTACCGCACCTTGTCGTATGTTATGGCATTTCCTTTGATTGCGAGATCAACATCGCAATAGCAGCAGTTGGAATGGGTTTAATGGCAGCAGGAATTGGAGTCGTAGCGATAATTCCAACTTTAGTGGGTGGCGGTGCTTATGTCACCTATAGCTGGTTTTCAAGCGATAAAGATAAAGAAGATTAAAGCCCATTAGCTTTGCGTAATCGGTCCTCTGTTGATAAGACCCGTGGTTTCATTTCGGAAAGAATTGGACAAGGCTGGCCTCAGTATCCGGTCCTGCGTAGGAAATAGCACGCGCCAGTTATCGCTATCGCGCAGTCAGCAACTTTTTACGATTACTTGTTAACCTGCATCGCTAAACAACCGCTCCAGTTCGGCGCCTGGGTCGTTTGCGCGCATGAACGCTTCGCCGACCAGAAATGCGTTGACGTGGTGTTGGCGCATCAATGCCACATCATCCGGTGTGTGTATGCCGCTTTCGGTGACAACGGTGCGATCGACGGGTATCTGTTCCAGTAATTGCAAAGTGGTATCCAGACGGGTTTCAAATGTGCGCAGGTTGCGGTTGTTGATGCCGATCAATGGGGTTTTGAGTTGCAGTGCGAGAGACAATTCTTCGGCATCATGTACTTCGACGAGAACCGACATGCCGAACGCATGCGCCAGCGCTTCCAGTTTGGACATCTGGCTGGGTGCGTCCCGGTCGAAGTTATCCAGCTTCTCAGCGCCGAAATCGTTGTCCATCGTAAATGCAGCGACGATAAGCAGAATACAGTCTGCACCCATGACGCGTGCTTCTGCGACTTGGTATTCTTCAAGCATGAAATCTTTGCGTAATACCGGCAAGCGGCAGGCAGCGCGCGCCTGCTGCAGGTATTCCGGAGCGCCCATGAAGTATTGACGGTCTGTGAGTACGGACAGGCAGGCTGCGCCATGTTTTTCGTACGTTACTGCGATTTCGGCGGGATTGAAACTCAGATGCGGCGCATGCGACGATTTGGGGCCGCGCAGCACGCCCTTGCTCGGGCTGGCCTGTTTGATCTCGGCGATTACGGCGGATCGACCGGCGGTGATTTTGTTTTGAATCGTTGCTGTGAAATCACGTGTGGATGGTGCAGATTCGGCCGCGGCCATTATTTCATTGAGTGGTGTCCGGGATTTGGCGGCAGCAATTTCCTGCACCTTGGTGGCAAGGATTTTTTTGAGTATGTCTGACATTTTACTTATGAGGCGGTTGCCGGGTTTGGATTGTTCTGATTGGAAAATGCAACCAGTTCGTGCAGTTTCTGCAGCGCCGCGCCGCTCTCAATCGCACGCTGCGCCGAGTGAATACCCTGCCCGAGTGAATCCGCGATACCTGACACGTAGATGGCCGCTCCGGCGTTCAGTAACACAATGTCTCTCGCCGGGCCTTTTTTGTTTTCAAGCACGGAGAGCAGCATCGCCTTAGCCTGACAGCTGTCGTTCACTTGTATCGATGTAATGGGTGCGGACTGCAGTCGGAAATCTTCCGGCTTGACGGTATATTCGGTAACTTTTCCATTGTTGAGTTCGCCGACACGGGTTTCACCGCTGATGGTGATTTCATCGAGACCGTCAGCGCCGTTGACGACCATGACATGTTCGCTGCCGAGCTGTTGCAACACATGCGCCAGGATTGAAACCAGCTTTGCGTCAAATACGCCAAGCACTTGATTTTTCGCGCCGGCGGGGTTTGTCAGCGGGCCGAGAATATTGAAAAGGGTTTTGATGCCGAGTTCCCGGCGCACCGGGGCGGCATGTTTCATCGCGCTGTGGTAATTGGGGGCAAACATAAAGCCGACGCCGATTTTGCTGATGCTGTTGGCAACCTGTTCCGGAGATTGATTCAGGTTGACGCCCAGCGCTTCGAGCACATCGGCGCTACCCGATTTGCTGGATACCGAGCGTCCGCCATGCTTGGCCACTTTGACTCCCGCGGCTGCACTGACAAAAGCCGCTGCGGTCGAAATATTGAAAGTATGCGCTGCGTCGCCACCAGTGCCGCAGGTATCGATCAAGTGATGGTTATCGGCTACTTTGACAGGCGTGGCAAATTCGCGCATGACTTTGGCGGCTGCAGTGATCTCGCCAATGGTTTCCTGTTTGACGCGCAAACCGGTAATTATGGCTGAAATGAGGACGGGCGAGATCTCTCCCTGCATGATCTGACGCATGAGTGATAGCATGTCGTCGTGCTGAATTTCCTGATGATCGGTGATGCGGCTTAGAGCTTCCTGCGGTTTCATATCAGTGCTGCGTTTGCGTTAAAAAATTTTTGAGCATATCGTGACCGTACTCGCTGAGTATCGATTCTGGATGGAACTGTATGCCTTCGATGTTCAGCGTTTTGTGTCTGACGCCCATAATTTCCCCATCTTCCGTCCAGGCAGTGATTTCCAGACAATCGGGCAATGTGGCGCGTTCAATGACCAAGGAGTGATAACGGGTGGCAATAAACGGGTTGGGTAGGCCGCGAAAAACACCCTTATCATGATGAAAGATCGGCGATGTCTTGCCGTGCATCAATTGTTTGGCGTGAACGATTTTGCCGCCGAACGCCTGTCCTATGCTTTGATGACCAAGGCAGACACCGAGCACCGGAATTTTTTCACTGAAATGCTTAATCACTGACAAGGATATGCCTGCTTCATTGGGCGTGCAGGGGCCGGGAGAGATTACAATTCTTTCCGGCGCCAGTTGCGTAATCTTGTCCAGATTGATTTCATCATTGCGGTGCACGACGACATCTTCACCCAATTCACCAAAATATTGCACCAGGTTATAGGTAAAGGAATCGTAATTGTCGATCATCAGTAACATATTTTTAACAGTTTTATATTGCTATCCGGCGTTAATGTTAGTCTGTGGCGATCTGATATTTAAGAGCGCTTCCATTTATTATTGCAGCCAAAATAACGAATTTTAGCAGTTCATGCGCCTATTTGGGTGTTGATGCTTTGATTGACAGAAAAAATATTCGTTTCAAGTGCCTTATCCATGTGGCTTGGTTTTGTTAGCGGATGGGTGGTCTGAGATAATCTAGCAGAATATTTTCTGCCAATGAACTGTGAAAACAGTGAAGTTTATTTGATGTTGCCGCCGGAATTCAGTAAAATTCCGGGTTTTTAACCCCTTGTCTTACCATATGTTTATGGAAGGCTTTACCCAAAAGGAATAATAAACAGCAATGATGCGACATTATGAAATCGTATTTATAGTTCATCCCGATCAAAGCGAGCAAGTACCTGCAATGATAGAACGTTATCGCGGCATAGTCGCGGCCAAAAACGGCAAGGTACATCGGCTTGAAGATTGGGGCAGACGGCAGCTTGCTTATCTGATTCAGAAAGTGCACAAGGCGCATTATGTGTTAATGAATATCGAGTGTGATCAGGAAACGTTGAATGAGCTCGATTACGCGTTTAAATTCAGCGATGCCATTTTACGTCATTTAACGATCAGGATGGATGGTCCAGTTACGGAACCTTCGCCGATGATGCAGCAAAAAGAAAAAGAAGACGCTGCACCATCCCCGGCTGAAGGAAGTGGGAAAAAGAACGGAGCTGACGACAGCGCTGAATTGTCCGGTCAGGCCGAGGATACTGAAGAATCAGAGGATACTGAAGATTCCGAGGCTGCAGATACGACAAAATAAACAATCCAGTGGAATGCAACCGGACGGTTATTTGTGGAGAAATTATCCGGCTTGGCGCGTTACGCTATACACCGGCTGGAACGCCCGTGATCGATTTTGTCGTAAAACACCAGTCGCGCCACAAGGAAGCGCATATTGCCCGGCAAATACAGTGTGAATTGCAAACTGTGGCGCTGGGCGATGCAGCAAAAGCGATTGTTGAGATGGGAGCGGTCGGTAACGTCAGGATAACCGGTTTTCTTAACAGGAAAAGTCACACTAACCAGCAACTGGTATTGCACGTAGAACACATCGTTAAAATTTAATTGGAAACAGGAAAGTATATGCCACGTATAAACAGACGAAATGATGGAAAAGATAAAGAGAAGGAAAGGAGAGCCAACCGTCCTTTGTTCAAACGCAGGAAGTTTTGTCGCTTCACCGCTGAAGGGGTAAAAACAATCGATTATAAAGATATTGACGTATTGAAAGATTTTATCAGTGAAAACGGAAAAATCATTCCGGCGCGTATTACAGGTACTCGGGCGTTCTATCAAAGACAGTTGGGTACAGCAATTGAGCGGGCGCGATTTTTGGCGTTGCTACCCTACACGGACCGTCACTAAGGAGTAAAAAATGCAGATTATTTTGATGGAAACTATTGCCAAGCTGGGACGGTTAGGTGAAATTGTTAATGTAAAAAGCGGTTATGCAAGAAATTATCTGATTCCTCAAGGAAAAGCACATCGCGCTACCGAACAGGCTATTGCAGAGTTTGAAACACGGCGCGCCGAACTCGAGCAAAAACAAGCTGATATTCAGGCAGCGGCACAGGCGATTGCAGAAAGACTGGAAGGTTTGATGCTGCAAATCTCACAAAAAACCAGTAGCGATGGCAAACTGTTCGGTTCCGTAACGAATGCCAATATCGCCGATGCTCTGAATGAGCAGGGATTTGCTATTGAAAAATCAATGGTACGCATGCCGCACGGTCAACTAAAACAAGTTGGTGATTATCCTATCAAAGTAGCGTTACATGGGGATATCTCGGCACAAATTACCGTTTCTGTACTGGGTGAAGCGGCGATCTAGGTTTGCAGCGATTATGTCATACAAAAAGGACTCAAATGAGTCCTTTTTTTTGGCTTATCGGAAAGAAATGCGAATGAAAAAATATGCGTAATTCTGGTAGTTAAATTGTGCGACTAACGGTGCAAGTTCACGTTAAACTTTGAACACCCGTTTAAATTTCGAGCAATATAAGTGGTGATTCCTATGCGTTCAGATCATCTTTATTCGATTCGCCAGGCGATGAGTACCGCCTATTTAACCGATGAAAAAGCACTGGTTGAAGATTTGTTGACGCAACTTCCGGATTATCCCGAATCTGATGTTGTGACTCGCGCGCGGGACTTGCTGACACAGTTGCGCAAGCGCTTTGCTCCTGAATCTTTACAACATGTTAAGCAATCGATAGTACAAGCGTTCCTGCAAGAATATCAGCTAGATAGTGAGGAAGGTATCGTACTCATGAGTATCGCGGAGGCGTTGCTGCGTATTCCAGATCGCGCCACCCAGGATCGTTTCCTGGCCGACCGGTTAAACGCGGCGGATTGGCATCAGCATGCGCATCACAGCGATTCGCAACTGGTTAATCTGGCAACGGAGGCATTATCGATTTCCAAATTGCTGGAACAGCAGCAACGTTCAGCGCAATCAGAGCATCATCAATCGCATATTCAGACAATTTTTGAATCGCTGCGTGTGCGTTTGGGCCAGCCTGTGATTCGAATAGCGTTGAAACGGGCGATGCATTTATTGGCGGTACAGTTTGTTATGGCGGAAACTATTGAGCAGGCGATTGCCAAATCCGCCAATTCAATCGTTGATTCGGCGGATTCTACGGTGCGCTATTCGTTCGATATGCTCGGAGAAGCAGCAATTACGGCGGGCGATGCGGAACGGTTTTTCAAGGCATACAGCCATGCCATCACACAACTGGGACGACACTTTCAAGCTGTAGATCACAACAAAGATGATCGGCTTTACGTAAGGCCTAGTATTTCTATCAAACTTTCCGCTTTGTATCCGCGCTATGAGTCTTTTCAGCATCGTTATGCCGTGCCAGCGCTCACTGCCAGGCTATTCAATCTTGCCCAACAAGCGCGCAACGCTGGCATCACGCTGATGGTTGATGCCGAAGAAAGTGAGCGTTTGGATCTGTCGTTGGATATTTTTTCAGCAGTATTTAACCGTGCCGAACTGGATAACTGGCCGGGGTTTGGGATCGCTGTACAGGCATACCAAAAAAGAGCGACGTATGTTATTCGATGGCTGGCTGTACTGGCGCAAAGTAAACAACGCAGAATCCCGGTCAGATTGGTCAAAGGCGCTTATTGGGACAGCGAGATCAAGCGGGCGCAGGAAAATGGGCTTGATGGCTATCCGGTATTTACACGTAAATCGGCCACTGATATCAGCTATCTGGTCTGCACCCGACTATTGATCGACCAGCCGGATTACTTTTATCCCCAGTTTGCGACCCATAATGCTCATACGGTTTTTTCAATTCTGCAGATGGCGCATCAGCACCCATGCTATGAATTTCAGCGTCTGCACGGCATGGGAGAAGGGCTTTATCAGATGGTCCAAGCGCAGCATCCACAGGTTGTATGCCGCGTGTATGCACCTGTCGGTGAATACCAGGATTTGCTGCCGTATCTGGTTCGGCGCTTGCTGGAAAATGGGGCCAATACTTCATTTGTTCACCATATGGAAAATCCGCGTATTGCTGTCGAAGAAATTGTTAATGATCCTGCGCTTATTTGGCAAAACGGCATGCACTCTGAACTGGTATTGCCTGCAGCGCTCTATGGTGATCAGCGCCGTAATTCGCAGGGACTCAATCTGGCCGATCCAAAGGTGCAAGTGCAAGTGAAACAAAGCCTGAGTGAGCTGGCAAACAAACGATATCAGGCTTTTCCGTTGATTAACGGCAAAACTTTTGCAGGTCAGATGCGTACTGTGAATGCGCCTCACGATAGTTGCCATGTGGTCGGCGATGTACGTTATGGAAATAAATTAGCTGTAACCGATGCGCTGGATGCAGCGGAAGCTGCTTTTAGTGATTGGCGTTTGCACTCAGTAGAAGAACGTGCGCACTATCTGCGCAAAGCGGCTGATCTGCTGGAACAGCAGCGTATGGAACTGGTGTCTTTGTGTATGCGTGAGGGCGGTCGGACAATCAAGGATGCGCTTGCAGAAGTGCGTGAGGCGGTTGATTTTTGCCGCTATTACGCAGTCAGGGCGCTTGAGTTGTTTGCGCATCCGATTGTTTTGACAGGGCCCGCTGGAGAAAACAATGTGCTGAGATATTACGGGCGCGGTGTGTTTGTCTGTATTAGTCCTTGGAATTTTCCGATTGCAATTTTCACGGGCCAGATTGCGGCGGCGTTAGCAGCCGGCAATACAGTAATCGCCAAACCGGCAGAGCGAACGCCGTTGACTGCTATGGCTTGTGTGCGAATTTTGCATCAAGCCGGTATCCCAGAATCTGTTTTGCATTTCTTGCCCGGCCAAAGTTCCGAAATTGGTCAGCAATTGCTTGACGATTTTCGTGTGGCCGGAGTGGCTTTTACCGGTTCTATCGAAGCCGCACAATACATTAACCGGCAGCTCGCCAGACATCCAATTATTATCCCGCTGATTGCGGAAACAGGCGGACAAAATGTTTTAATTGCCGATACGTCCGCGCACAAAGAACAACTGGTACAAGATGCTGTTTTGTCGGCTTTCAACAGCGCTGGACAGCGCTGCTCAGCGCTACGTGTTTTGTTTGTGCCTGAAGAGACTGCAGACACGATCATTGAAATGTTGATCGGCGCGATGCAGGAGTTGCGACTTGGGAAGCCTGATGAACTTACTACCGATGTCGCTGCGGTGATTACGAAAGATGCCGTGCAACAGCTAAGATTGCATGTTGAGCGCATGCAGGTTTGTGGTCGTATAGTTTATCAACTGCCACTAATATCCGAAGCTGCTGATCTTCAGGCGGGTAGTTTTTTTCCGCCTACTTTGATTGAAATCAGAGAGATGCAGCAATTGCATCACGAAGTATTCGGTCCGGTACTTCATCTTGTACGATATCAATCCAACGACCTTGATGCAGTAATTGATAGCGTTAATGCTGCCGGTTATGGATTGACACTGGGTATTCACAGTCGCATCCAGAGCACGATCAAAAAAATCCGCCGGCGCGTTAGAGTCGGCAATATTTACGTCAACCGTAATATGATCGGGGCAGTGGTTGGTGTGCAACCTTTCGGTGGAATGGGCTTGTCCGGTACTGGTCCCAAAGCGGGCGGGCCAGATTATTTACGCCGCTTTGCGGTCGAACAAGCGGTGGCTGATAATGTAGCGGCTATGGGCGGAAATCCCGATTTGCTTGCGCAAAATTTGCGCTAAGAAAGCTGCTATTAATCAGTTTCTTAGTAAAGAAATTAAGGTAGAAAAGCGCCACTAAGCTTCGGTGTCTTTTATTAAAGTTTACAAACATGAAGACGTAAACAGCACAATGGGAAAACACTATAAAGCAAATTATGTTACGGAATAATCTTAGGCTTCTTCTGGTCGGATATTCAGAAACAGATGCCTCGCAACTACGTGCGGAATTGTCGAAAATTAATAGCAAAATAAATTGTAAAGCGATTACAGATGCAAATGATATCCGGATTGCGTTTTATGAGTGTGAATGGCATGTATTAATTTGTAACTACACTGAAGATTCTGGCAGTTTGAGAGAAGTACTAGAGGTGTGGAAGCAAGTTGGCCGTGATATCCCCTTTGTTATTTATGCTGATGAGATGAGTGATGATAGAGTCATTTCTGCAATACACTATGGTGTGCATGATTACGTTTATAAAGGTCATATCGCTCGGCTTTCATTTGTAATTGAAAGGGAGCTGAATAATTTAGAAATCAAACGTACGAAATTACAGGCTGAAAGTAAGATTTATCGTTTGACTTACTATGATAATTTGACGGGCTTTCCCAAACGTAACTTGTTTTGTGAGAAAGTTACAAGCATTTTGTCGGAGCAGTCTGATAGAAAAAAACTGGCAAGTGTATTTTTGATCAAGATTGGCGGCCTTCCAGATATCAATAGTACTTATGGATACCATGTGGGTGATATGTTGATTCAACAACTTTCATATCGCATGTCAGTTTATACAAACAGTCAATGCTTGTTATCCAGAATCGGTGGCAGCAAATTTGTTTTTTTTAATTGCGATGTTAAGAATCTGGAAGATATACAAAAGTTTGCGGACAAAATTATGCACATGGTGTCCATACCGATTGTAATCAACGATCTAGAATTTTATGTCACACTCAATATTGGAATTAGTATTTATCCGACGAATGGCGACACTATTTCATTATTGCTTGCGAATGCAGAAAATGCGCTTACTGATTCGCAATATAAATGGCATAACAGCTGCCGCTATTTCTTGAATAGAACGGGTGAGATATCAACCAAGCGCATCTTTACAAGAGAAGCGCTGCGAAAAGCGATTATCAATAACGAACTCGAGTTATTGTATCAACCGATTATTAATCTTGATACGGGTGGTTTAAGAGGTGTTGAAGCTATTTTACGTTGGAACCACCCCGAGGCCGGGCCTTTGACACCTGGCGAACTTTTTCCTTTTATTTATGAAAATGGATTGATTCTTGAAATTGGAAAATGGACGCTTAAACAAGCGTGTTTACAAGCTAAGTTTTGGCACGAAATGGGTTATGATGCGCTAACCATTGCGTTGGCTATTTCGGTTACTGGATTTGATCAGATCCACTTTATAAAATATGTTCAGAATATGCTGGTTGAAACCGGGCTGCCGCCGCAACTGCTGGAACTGGAATTACCCGAATCATTTTTACAAGGTGCTGAATTCTGCATGGATAATTTGAGAGAATTAGGCGATACAGGTGTGCGGTTCTCGATCAGTCACTATGGTACAGGTGGTGCGTCAATCAAATGTTTAAATAGATTGCCGGTTAATAGCTTGAAACTCGACCCCGAATTGACTTCAAATCAGCATGCTTGCGCCGACAATTTAGCTGTCGTGACAGCAATCAACGCGATGGCAAAAAAGCTGGGACTGTCTGTTATTGCGCAGGATATTACAGTTAAAGAGCAGTTGAAAATTTTGTATGAGGCGCAATGCAAGTTTGCGCAGGGAAGTTATTTCAGCGAGCCGGTTAGCGCTGAAGATTTTTTAAAGCTATTGGAACAACGTAAAACCGGCACACTTGATTAGCCTGTGGCCGAAGGGCAGTAAATAATCAAATATTTTTTCATAATTATTATTCTCTTCCTATAAAGTATAGCGTCTTGAAAAATTCTAACATTCTAGTTTAAATAATTGATTTAATCATTTAAATTAATAGTTCTTTTTGGTTCTGTAGGAAAAATTCTTATATGACGATAAGGGTTTTTCCTAATTTTGTTTTAGGGTTGCTTCCATTTACTTAAATGCAGTAAGGATTGAAAATCGATGTATATCCGGTGTATTGTTCAGATTATTCAGTTTTTTAAACAGGAGAGTTTAAAATGGAAACAAAGCAACTTTTGGATGAAATCAGAGAAATCAATCTAAGTTACTTGCTTCTTGCCCAGCAATTGATACGCGAGGACAAAGTGGCTGCAATGTATCGACTGGGTATCAACCAGGATGTTGCTGAGCTGATTGAGAAACTGACTACGAGTCAGCTTTTGAAAATGGCTTCTTCCAACAGCTTGCTGTGTCGTTTTCGATTTAATGATACTCTGATAGCTGAGCTTTTATCAGGTAATAATCGTGACGATAATAGTGCCGTATCTCAATCGCATGCTGCCATTTTAATGGCCGGACAACCCGCAGAGGCAATTTCTTAAGCTTTTGGTCATTTTCTAAAAGGAAAATAGTATATGCGCAATCGAAGCATACTAACAGAAGCTAGACAAATACAATTAGCATCTGAGTTGATTAAATTAGGTGCAAGGTTACAAGTATTGGAAGTGAATTCCAATTTGAGCCGAGAAAGATTGGTTAAATTGTATAAAGAAATAAAAGGAGTTTCACCACCTAAAGGCATGCTGCCTTATTCCGAGGACTGGTTTATGAGTTGGCAGCCTAATATGCATTCTTCGTTATTCATTAATATCTATAATTTTATTACTATGCATGCAGATATTAACGATATTGATGCATTAATAAAAAGCTACAAGCTGTATCTTGAACACATCGAGGCAAACAAACTTGAACAGGTACTCAGTCTTACTCGCGCCTGGACATTGATCCGTTTTGTTGATAGTGAAGTATTATGTATAACGCCTTGCGTTAAATGTGGCGGAAAGTATTTGGTGCATTCCCTTGATATTCATTCAAATCATATCTGTGGATTATGCAATATTCCATCTAGGGCCGGAAAAACCAAAAAAGCTGCCGCTGAATCGAGGTTGCACTAATGTCTTTAGGTAGCCTACTGATTTAATGCCAGTTTGAGCCGGGTTAGTGCCTTTTTTAAATTATCCATGGAAGTTGCGAATGACAAACGCATATAACCCTCGCTTCCAAATGCCGAGCCCGGAACAACTGCAATACCGCATTTTTCCAGAAGGTATTCACAGAATGCCAGATCGTTTTTATGCTGTATCAGACCTTTTGCAAAAAGATTATCAATTGCCTGTCGTGCGTCTGCGAACGCATAGAATGCACCTTCGGATTTCAGACAAACAATTCCTCTACATTGATTTAATTGTTCCGAGATAAAATCATTACGCGCGATAAATGCGTCAACCATTGGTTTTATGCAGGACTGATCGCCGTTTAACGCCATTTCCGCGGCTGCCTGGGATATCGAGCTTGGATTCGAGGTGCTTTGCGACTGGATATTTTCCATAGCAGTGACGATTTCAGCAGCCCCTCCGCAGTAACCGATGCGCCATCCGGTCATCGAATATGCTTTAGATACACCGTTCAGAACAACTGTACGTGTGTATAAATCCGGACATGCGTTCACTATATTGACAAACTGGTTGTCTGACAGAAGTATATGCTCGTACATATCGTCCGTAGCAATCAATATCTGTGGATATTTACGCAGGACCTCGCCTAATGCCTGCAGTTCTTTCAGCGAATAAACAGCGCCGGTTGGATTGCTGGGGCTGTTTATGACGAACATTCTCGTTTTTTGGGAAATGGCCTTTTCGAGTTGGGCTGCTGTAATCTTAAAACCCTGTTCAATGCCCGCATCAATGAACACAGGACAGCCCTCAGCAATCTTCACGATGTCGGGGTAAGACACCCAATAGGGTGCGGGGATAATGACTTCATCGCCCGGATTGAGCGTGGCTAACGCAAGGTTAAAAAAACTTTGTTTGCCGCCGCAGGAAACCAAGACTTGCGAATGGTCGTATTCCAGATTGTTTTCACGCTTGAACTTGGCAATGATGGCATTTTTTAACCCAGGAGTACCGCCTACTGCCGTGTATTTGGTTAAGCCTTTGCCGATAGCTTCTATCGCTGCGGCTTTGATATGTTGAGGCGTATCAAAATCAGGTTCACCAGCACCCAAACCGATAATATCTTTCCCATCTGCTTTCAAACGGGCAGCGCGGGCTGTTACTGCCAGGGTGGGAGAAGGTTTGATGGCTTGTACGCGGCTGGATAGTTGCACAACAGGTTCCTCACTCTAAAATAGACAGACCGGCATGATAAAATAAACGATCAAACATATATTAATGTCATTATAAATGGATTATACCTGTGATTCAGACCTTCCCCAATAGTTTGTATAAATTACACCAATCGTTTAAACCTGCCGGAGACCAGCCGCTTGCTATTGAAAATCTGGTTGAAGGTATTAGCGATGGACTGGCTTATCAAACGTTGCTGGGTGTCACGGGTTCGGGTAAAACATTTACCATGGCAAACGTTATTGCACAATTGGGCCGGCCCGCAATTCTAATTGCGCCCAATAAAACGCTAGCTGCGCAATTATATGCGGAGATGCGCGAATTTTTTCCTGAGAATGCGGTTGAATATTTTGTTTCTTATTATGACTATTATCAGCCTGAGGCATATGTTCCTTCACGCGATCTATTTATCGAAAAGGATTCCAGCATTAATGCACATATCGAGCAAATGCGGCTGTCAGCGACAAAATCGTTACTTGAACGTGACGATACAGTCATTGTGGCAACCGTTTCCTGTATTTATGGTATCGGTGATCCAGTTGATTATCACGGCATGATTTTGCATTTGCGGCGTAACGAAAAATATTCGCAGCGCGAAGTCATTAAGCGTCTTACCGAAATGCAGTATGAACGTAATGAAATTGAATTTGCACGCGGGATGTTTCGCGTCAGGGGTGATGTGCTTGATGTTTTTCCGGCGGAAAGCTCCGAGGCGGCTGTTCGGATATCGTTGTTCGATGATGAAGTTGACGACTTATCTTTGTTCGATCCGTTGACCGGGCGGGTTTTGCAAAAATTGTCACGCTATACTGTTTATCCCTCCAGTCACTACGTGACACCCAGGAGCACAGTTGTGCGGGCGATGGAATCGATAAAGAGGGAATTGCGCGAGCGATTGGATTATTTTTATCAGGATCATCATCTGGTTGAAGCACAGCGACTGGAACAACGCACGCGGTTTGATCTTGAGATGCTTAATGAGTTGGGGTTCTGCAAAGGCATTGAAAATTACTCACGGCATCTTTCAGGAAAAAAACCGGGGGAACCGCCGCCCACACTCATTGACTACCTGCCCAAGAACGCATTGATGTTTATTGACGAGAGCCATGTAACTGTGCCCCAGATTGGAGGCATGTACAAGGGAGATCGTTCACGCAAAGAAAATCTGGTGCAATACGGTTTCCGTTTACCTTCCGCATTGGATAACCGCCCGCTAAAATTTGAAGAATTTGAAAAAATGATGCCGCAGACCATTTTTATCTCTGCGACACCTGCGGATTACGAACACCGTCATAGCGGACAGACTGTCGAGCAAGTCGTACGACCGACAGGGCTTGTCGATCCGATGATTGAAGTGCGCCCGGTTACAACGCAGGTGGATGATTTGATGTCTGAAGTAACGCTCCGTGCGGATAAGAATGAGCGTGTCTTGGTAACGACATTAACTAAACGAATGGCGGAGGATCTGACCGATTATTTTACGGATCATCGGATCAGGGTGCGTTATCTGCATTCTGACATCGATACCGTGGAGCGTGTCGAAATCATTCGTGATCTCAGGCTTGGAGAATTTGACGTGCTGGTGGGTATTAACCTGCTGCGTGAGGGGCTCGACATTCCGGAGGTTTCGCTGGTAGCGATACTCGATGCGGATAAGGAGGGTTTTTTGCGTTCAGAGCGTTCTTTGATTCAAACTATCGGTAGAGCAGCGCGGCATATCAACGGAACGGCTATTCTTTATGCGGATCGGATAACCCGCTCAATGCGTGCAGCCATCGATGAAACAAACCGCCGGCGTGAAAAACAACTGGCTTTTAACCAAGAACATCAAATCACGCCGCGGACTGTGCACAAGCGCATAAAAGACTTGATCGACGGTGTATACAATCTAGATACGGCGCAGAAAAAACTGAAAGCCAGTGACAAGCAGGCGGATTATCATGCAATGGATGCGCGTCAGATCAGTAAGGAAATTCAACGGCTGGAAAAAAACATGTTAAATGCGGCCAAGAATCTTGAGTTTGAGCAGGCCGCACAGTGCCGAGATGAAATCAAGCGATTAAAAAACCGGTTGTTTATCGGTGCGGCTGAGATGGAATAGCATTACTTTTTTATCATTGTCGATGAGACGAAAATAATGCGTCTAAAGGTGCGGTTTAATGTTTTGCTGGTAAAATTTTCCATTGACATACTTTCCACAAATTTAATGTGATCGCCGAGCTTGACATGTGTTGTCGGTGCGGCAATCCAGAAAAGCCGGTCTCCGTTTTCGAGCTGCATATAGGTGTAGCCGGTGGTGTCCATGACATCTACAACTTTTCCTTCATTGTTTGGATATTGCTTACCGGCCGCAACTGCAGTAGTTTCTTCATGATGTGATCCCAATGCGCTTAAAGGATAAAAGAGTAGGCCGCTCATTAATAAAAAGACTGGTAAGAAAGAATGCTTCATGACTTCTCCATGGATGTTTGAATCAAACAAACTATGATACACCGCTATAGTTCTAAGTGCCAACCTCACTACTTAATCCACAGGGATAGAGTGCAAAACTGTAACTAAGTATCCTTGGGATGCTTGGATTGTTGCTGGCGCACCATCTCGAATAAACAAACTGCGACGGCAGCGGCTGCGTTGAGTGATTCTGTTTTACCCGGCATGGGAATTGCAATGATTTTATCCGCAGCCTGTTGCAATCTCTCAGATAGCCCTGCGCCTTCATTGCCAAATACAAAGGCGGTAGGCCCGTTTAAATTGGATTGATACAACGTTTGAGAACCATCCGGTGATGTGGCTAATACCTGGCCATGAAAATTATCTGCAATTTCGATGAGATTGCAGTTGGCATGAATGGCTGTAAAAAAATGTGCGCCCATGGCTGCACGCAGTGTTTTGGGCGACCATGCGTCGGTGCAGTCTTCAGATAAAAAAATATCGGGAATATCAGCTGCTGTAGCCGTACGAATAATGGTGCCCAGATTGCCCGGATCCTGAATCGATTCTAGTAAAATGCAGCGGGTAGATTCAGCAGCGGAGATTTTGGGTTGATCGGTGAGCGCCGGTATAGTAATGCAGGCGAGAATGCCGGTTGGCGTTTTAACCGGAGAAATCTTTTCGAACACAGAATCAGAGACGCAGTACATGCGTGTTTCCGGAAATCGTTTGTACAGGTTTACCAGGGACAAAATATCGCTGTTTTTCTGCCCGGAGTCACTGATGATAATGCTCTTCGGTGCTGTCAAGTCCGTAGCGGTGGAAAGATAGGACTGTATCAGATGAATACCATCCAGTACCGTACTGTTCGACTGTCTGCGCGATTGTGCGGATTTTTGCAGTTTGGCCAGATGCTTGACATACGGATGTTCGCGTGAGGTTATCCGCTGCATTCAATCATTCGCAGGGACGATGAAGCCGCATGCAATACACCGGATTGAAATGCTGTAAAGGGTGATTATGCTTTAATGCGATATTCCGCTGAACGCGCATGAGCTTGAAGTCCTTCACTGTAGGCGAGAACGGATGCAACTTCGCCGAGTTTTGCAGCACCTTGTTGGGAAACTTGTATTAAGCTGCTGCGTTTCTGAAAATCGTAAACGCCCAGAGGGGATGAAAATCGAGCTGTGCGCGAAGTTGGCAATACATGGTTGGGGCCGGCACAATAATCGCCCAGCGCCTCACAGGTATGCCGTCCCATAAAAATTGCCCCGGCATGCCTGATTTTGTCAACCCAAAGCTCGGGGCTATCAACGGAAAGTTCAAGATGCTCGGGAGAGATGGTATTGGCAATTGCGCATGCCTCTTCCAAATTCTGAACCTGTATCAGTGCGCCGCGGTTTTCCAGTGCTGCGCGAATGACGTTCTGTCGAGGCATGGTATCGATTAGCTGGTCAATACTTTGGGCAACCTGATTCAGATAATCAGCGTTTGGTGTCAGCAGTATCGATTGCGCCAGTTCATCATGCTCAGCCTGAGAGAACATGTCCATTGCAATCCAGTCAGGGTGGGTTTTGCCGTCACAAATCACCAGAATTTCCGATGGGCCGGCAACCATATCGATGCCAACGATACCAAAAACGCGGCGTTTGGCGGCTGCCACATAGGCATTGCCAGGGCCGACGATTTTATCAACTTGGGGTATGGTTTCAGTGCCGTATGCCAGCGCGCCAATGGCTTGCGCACCGCCAATGGTAAATACACGGTCAACTTCACTGATGGCCGCGGCAGCCAGCACCATGTCGTTTTTCTCCCCGTGAGGCGTCGGTACAACCATATATAACTCTTTGACGCCGGCAACTTTGGCGGGTATCGCATTCATCAGCACTGACGACGGATAAGAGGCCTTGCCACCGGGTACATAAAGTCCGACGCGATCAAGCGGCGTAACCTTTTGTCCGAGCATGGTGCTGTCATCTTCCTGATAGTGCCATGAGCTGGCTGTCTGTTTCTCATGGTATGTTCTGATGCGTTTGGCGGCAAGCTCAAGTGCCTGTCGCTGTTCATTTGGTAACGACGACAGCGACTGGTGCAATGCGTCACGGGTTAACTCCAGCGCTTCAATTGAACTGGCATGCACATGATCAAATTGACGAGTGTATTCAATCAACGCCGCGTTGCCGCGTGTTTTTATGTCGGTGAGAATCTTTGCTACAGTGGCGTCAATCGATTCATCCATAATGGTGTCAAAAGCCAGCAATTGTTGCAGCGCCTGATTGAAATTGTTGTCAGTCGAATTGAGTCGTTTGATTTGAACCATGTCTAATTGTCCGTGTTGTAGTAACGAAAATTGGCGGGTTGCGATTAACTAGGGACGGCATGAGAAAATGCGCTCAGGATAGGTTCTATGGTTTGTCGTTTCAGTTTGAGTGCGGCTTGATTAACAATCAACCGTGAAGAAATCGGCATAATCTCCTCTACTGCACGCAGGTTGTTGGCTTTCAGCGTACTGCCCGTTGAAACCAGGTCGACTATCGCGTCAGCCAGTCCAACCAGTGGCGCAAGTTCCATTGAACCGTACAGTTTGATAAGGTCGACGTGGACGCCCTTTTCGGCAAAATGTTCGCGAGCTGTCTGTAAATACTTGGTGGCAATCCTTAATCGCGCTCCTTGACGCACTGCGGAATCATAATCGAATCCGTTTGGTACCGCGACCATCATACGGCAGCGTGCGATGTTTAAATCCAGAGGCTGGAACAGGCCGTTGCCGCCATGTTCCAGCAACACATCTTTTCCTGCGATACCCAAATCTGCCGCGCCGTATTGCACATAGGTCGGTACGTCGGAGGCACGCACAATGACCAGCCGCACATTGGCGCGGTTGGTTGGCAGAATCAGCTTGCGCGATGATTCTGGGTTGTCCTGGGAGACGATACCCGCAGCCTCCAATAATGGTGCGGTATCGTCAAAAATACGCCCTTTTGACAAGGCGATAGTGATATCTGTCATACTCTACTGTGATCGAGTTTACGCAAGATTCGCCTGCGCAAATTCCCAGTTTATCAATTTGTCCAGAATGGTATTGACATAATCGACGCGTCGGTTCTGGTAATCCAGGTAGTACGCATGTTCCCAAACATCAATCGTGAGCAGCGGCCGAAGATTTTGTGTAATAGGAGATTCTGCATTACTGGTTTTTGCGACTGCAATTTTGTCTCCATCTTGGACTAACCAGGCCCAGCCGCTGCCAAATTGTGTCATGGCTGCGTTGGCGAATTCTTTTTTACAGGCATCGATACTACCGAACGACTGCTCGATTTTTTGTTTAAGCGCTGCAGAGGGTTCTCCTCCCCCATTAGGACTCAGGCTGTGCCAATAAAACATATGGTTCCAGACTTGTGCGGCATTATTGAAAATGCCCGCTTTATCCGCTTTTCCAGCAACTGCCCGGATGATTTGTTCAAGAGATTGGCCTTCCAGTTCGGTGCCTACAACCAGTTTGTTCAGATTGTCAACATAGGCTTTATGATGCTTGCCATAGTGAAAGCTGAGCGTGTTTGCGGAAATCACAGGTTCCAAAGCGTTATCTGCATAGGGCAGAGGCGCCAGAACAAATTCATTGCCCGATAATGCAGCACTGGAAAAATTATCAAGATTGAGTGACATGCGAGTCTCCTTTCTGAAATAGTTGAAAAAATGAGTGACGAAGTTTTTCATGGTTATTGAATAAGGATTTATATTTTTTTGTGGAATGGCTTAATTTCCGGGTTTAACTTCTGTAACAAATGTGATCTTATTGTAACCAGCAAGACGCGCGGCTTCCATTATCTTGATCACTGACTGGTAAGAAGCATTCTCGTCGCCGTTAATCACAATCAAGGGATCTTCTTGTTCCTTGGCGGCACTATGCAGTGCATCGCGCAGATATTCAATACTGGCCGATTTGACTGGCACCGAATTGATTGTATATTCCCCGATTGCAGTAACGGTTATATCAATAGCTTCGGGGCGCTCCATATTTTGATCGATTTCTTGATCACTGGCTTCAGGCAATGTGATTTCGAGTTCGGCAAACTTCGAGTAAGTCGTGGTGACCACCAGAAAAATCAGTATTACCAGTAATACATCGATCATCGGCACCAGATTGATTTCAGGTTCTTCCTTGGGCCTGCCTCGTTGAAAATTCATTGGAGTACGTTTTTAATTCAAGTTATGGTTTAGAATTATATAATGTGAGCCGGGTATTATAAACATACAAAACAGCGTAACGCTTGTAATCAAGTCTGCGGCACGGGTGTTAAGCTTGGGTTTTGTCGCTTTATTCGATAATGTAGATTCCTTGAAATTCTGAACATAAATGAAAGAACCATTAGTTAGCGTGGTCATGGGCAGCAGCAGCGACTGGAATGTCATGCAGCATGCAGTAGCGGTGCTGAAGGACTTTGATCTCCCATATGAAGCGCGTGTGATCTCGGCGCATCGCACACCCGACGCCATGTTTGAGTTTGCCGAAACCGCAAGTCAACGGGGTATTCAATGTATTATCGCCGGCGCCGGCGGTGCTGCGCATTTGCCGGGTATGATTGCCGCAAAAACGACGGTACCGGTTCTGGGGGTTCCTGTCAATTCACGTTACCTGAAAGGTTTGGATTCATTGCTGTCAATAGTTCAGATGCCTAAAGGCGTGCCAGTGGCAACTTTTGCGATCGGCGAAGCGGGTGCCGCCAATGCGGGGTTGTTTGCTGTTGCGGTATTAGCAAATAACCAACACTCAATCCGGGATCGGTTGAATGCGTTTCGGAGAGAACAGGCGGAAAACGTGGCCGCAATGCAATTGCCCGAACATGATCGTATTGGGTAAATAAACTGAATGAAACCGATTCTGCCAGGCGCAATGCTGGGTTTATTGGGTGGCGGTCAACTGGGCCGAATGTTCACCATGACGGCCCATCAAATGGGTTATCAGGTCACAGTGCTGGATCCGGATGCTGACAGCCCGGCAGGCCGGATAGCCGATCAGTTTATCTGCGCCGATTATGCTGATCAGTCCGCCTTGCAGCAAATCGGCGAACAGTGCGCCGCAGTGACTACCGAGTTTGAGAATATTCCGGCAGACGTGCTTTCTACATTGGCATCGCTCAGTAGAGTCAGTCCGGGCGCACGGAGTGTCGCGATAGCGCAAAATAGAATTGCGGAAAAACATTTTTTAAAAACACATGGTTTTCCCGTTGCGCCATTTGCAGTAATCGAACAGGTCGATGGTGAAGATGATATCAAGCATTTATTCCCAGGCATACTGAAAGTCAGTCAGTTTGGTTATGATGGTAAGGGGCAGCGGCCAGTGAACGATGAGGCCGAACTGCAAGCAGCATTTATTGAAATGCGTTCGGTGCCGTGCATTCTGGAAAAAAAACTGCCGCTGAAGTCGGAGATCTCTGTGGTACTGGCAAGAGGGTACGATGGCGCAACGGTTTCTTTTCCAGTTGTCGAAAATCAGCATGTCGGCGGAATCCTCGATATCAGTATCGCGCCAGCCAGAATTTCAAATAGGGTGGCGGAGCAAGCTAGTGCTGCTGCTAAAAACCTGGTCCAAATTCTGGAATATCAGGGCGTACTCTGCGTCGAATTTTTTGTATTGGAAGGCGATCAACTGGTTATTAATGAAATTGCCCCACGTCCACACAACAGCGGACACTATACGATCGATGCGTGTATCACTTCGCAGTTCGAACAGCAATTGCGTGCCCTGTGCGGCTTGCCGCTGGGCAATGCGGCATTGCATCATCCTGCCGTTATGGTTAATCTGCTTGGCGACTTATGGCAAAAAAGTGAACCGGACTGGACGCAAGTGCTCGAAGAGCCTTTGGCCAAACTTCATTTATATGGCAAAAAAGAGGCGCGGCCAGGACGGAAAATGGGGCATTTTAGCGTCCTTGGCGCAACGGTCGACGAGGCGCTGGCAAGCGCAAATCAAATCCGGCAGCATTTGGAATCCAATTAAAACAGCATTATGAAAGAATCTGCATTGTTTGAAACGCATATTGAAAGCCTGCCATTCGTGCATCGCGGCAAAGTGCGCGATATTTATGCGGTGGACGATGACAAACTGCTGATCGTGCAAACCGACCGGCTCTCGGCATTCGATGTCATCCTGCCCGACCCGATACCGGGCAAAGGCAAGTTGCTGACTTCATTATCGGCCTTCTGGTTCGAAAAACTGGCGCATATCATGCCGAATCATTTGACCGGCATTACGCCCGAATCGGTCGTCGCTGCAAATGAACGCGAGCAGGTTCAGGATCGCGCCTTTGTCATTCGCAGACTCAAATCGCTGCCGGTCGAGGCGATCGTGCGCGGTTATATCGTCGGTTCAGGATGGAAAGATTACCAGACCACCGGCACTATTTGCGGCATCAAGCTGCCGCCGGGGTTGCAACAGGCGGAAAAAATACCCGGTGGCGCCATATTTACCCCGTCAACCAAAGCAAAAGTAGGTGCACATGATGAGAATATCCCGGTGTCCGAAGTAGAGCGGCAGCTCGGAAAAGAATTGACCGCCAGGGTCAAGGAAAAAGCAGTGCAGTTATATACCGAGGCGGCGGATTATGCCATACAGCGGGGCATCATCATCGCGGATACCAAGTTCGAATTCGGCCTCGATGATGCAGGCGAACTGTTTCTGATTGATGAAGTGCTGACGCCTGACTCATCTCGCTTCTGGCCGGCCGACCAATACCGCACCGGCATCAGCCCGCCGAGTTACGACAAACAATTTGTGCGCGACTGGCTGGAAACGCAAAACTGGAACAAAAACCACCTGCGCCCAAGTTGCCCGAGAGTGTCATTCGCCAGACGATAGAAAAATATCAGGAAGCGTTGCGGCGGTTGACTGGGGCTTGAGATAAGGGGGGTAGCTGGATAAGTTTACGTCATTCAGGAAAAAATGTTGGTATCAGAAAATGTGTTATTGAGTTTTTGTCTTGATGCATAGAGTTATAGACCCAATGTTTGTCGCGATGCAGCCCCTTTTCCTGTGCAGATTAAGGCGTCCGATTTGGTTTGACCTGAACACTTTATACTGATTTATATTTGTCTCCACTATTTTGTCATTGAAATTAAGCCAATTAACATTAAAAAAACTGTTGCTGGAATTGTAACCGGATTTGTCACTGAAGCAGACCTGACAAAGTTATTTATAAGTCCTGATACAAGTTAGGGGAATTAAAATTTCCAGGTATTGCTATACCTTGCCCAGTCAATGGATCAATTTCATACAAGCTATCACGCCTACCATTCTCCACACTATATAGTTTATTTGCTACAGGATCAAAAGCAAGCCCTCCACCAGTATTTAAAACCATGATGACCAATTAAAGTTCCACCTCCTGTTGTGGTATCGATTGTAATTAATCCTTGAAAACCATCTAACCCATAGAGTGTGCCAGTATTATGATCGAAAGCTAATCCTTCAACGTTTTCAAAACCCGATATTATTCCGATTAGTGTATCTGCTCCCGTAGCAGTATTTATTTTAATTAAAGCATCGTTCCCACTAAGGTTTGCGACTCCGTATAAAATATCATTATTGCTATCAAAAGCTAATCCTGCAACAACATATCCAAACCCAATTAATCCTAAAAAAATGTGCTTTCTCCTGTACTTGGATTAATTGTATATAAAGAACTTTTGAACAGTTGTTGGAGATAGCGCTGAAGCATAAAAAAACACCTGAATTCTGGTCTAAAACCAAATTTAAAAATTCCAAATAAATATAGTAAAGTTTCTCAGTATCTGACTGTTTCTATTGGTACATTCACTAAAGAACCAGTCGAAAATGATACGGTTGACAGTTTTATGTCTGTTGCTGATTCTCGGTTGTATAAAGCAAAGAGGCTTGGTCGTAACCAGTTCGTCTCTGGCATATAAATACAATAATAAAGACACTTAGAAAAATTCAAACTGAACAACTCACGTCTTACAAATGGGGGCTGTTCAGTCGGAAAGCACAGTAGAATCCATTTTTAGCTGGAATGAAAGTAGTCCTATGCCATTATGTGTGTTGTCTGACCAACCAACAATAACTATTTTTAATGACAGATAGCGTAGCAATAGCGGTGAGGAATAAAACTCTGCTAAAATATTGGATTCTATACGTGTCATGCAAGGAATAGTTTAATGGCTTATGTAGTAACTGAAAATTGTATTAAATGTAAATACACAGATTGTGTTGATGTTTGTCCGGTTGATTGTTTTCGTGAAGGTCCGAATTTTTTGGTGATTGATCCGGATGAATGTATCGATTGTACTTTGTGTGTTGCTGAATGTCCGGTTGAAGCAATCTATGCTGAAGACGACGTGCCACAATCGCAATTGGATTTTATCGCATTAAATGCTGAGCTATCAAAAGAGTGGCGGCCTATTATCGAGAAGAAAGATCCGCTGCCGGATGCCGATGATTGGGCGAGCGCAACGGGCAAGCGAGATCAATTGCAGCGTTAACCCTATTTGCGGTATCTTAGTTACCGCATGTCAGATTCTTTTTTATTTCAAAATCTTTCGTTTCATGAGCTTACGCAGTGCCTGAATGACGAGACAGCGGTTGGGGTTACGGTTGTAACACCGAATCGCCGGCTCGCTCAGGCGCTAAAAAACGCTTTTAATCGCGATCAATCCCATCGTCAGAAATCGGTCTGGCGGTCTGCAGATATTCTACCGTTTACTTCCTTTCTTGAGCGCATTTATCAGGATGCGCTTTATTCTCCGTCCGCACTGGAAATACCGTTATTGCTAACGGCAATGCAGTCGCAAGCATTGTGGCAAACAATAATTCAGTTTTCCGAAGCGGGCAGTGAATTGTTAAATACACAGCAGACAGCCCGGTCAGCGTATGAAGCCTGGCAGTTAATGCATGCATGGCGGTTATCTTCGGACATGCAAATTTGTTTGCCGAATGATGACTGCACTACTTTTCTGGCATGGATGGAGGAATATCAGTCTGCGCTGACTGAAAATCAATATGTTGATCCGGCGTGCCTGGCCGACCTGATAATAGATATTGTTAAGCGGATGCCGCTTGACCGGCCCGATTATTTATATTGCTACGGATTTGAAGTATTGACGCCTCAACAGCGTGCTTTTCTGGACGCAATGCACGCATTAGGTTGTGAAGTCAGTTGTGTCAGTCCGCCATACTTGACTGAACAAACGTCAGACAGCGGTCGTGTATCACGCGTCAGTTGCACAAACAGTCAGGATGAAATCTACCTGGCGGCGGCATGGGCGAGATCTCGGCTGGAAGCGGATCGGACAGCATCGATCGGTGTGGTTGTGCCGGCGCTTGCCAATTGCAGGGGTATCATTCAACGCGTGTTTCATGAGGTAATTCACCCCGATACACGTGATGCATTGCCGCAATCGCAGTCACTGCAAAAAAATCAGCCGTTCAATATCTCATTAGGTTTAGCGCTGGCGGCTTATCCCTTGGTCGATGCTGCCTTATCAATGCTGGCATTGGTTCAACAGGGCCTGAAGTTTGAGCGCGTAAGCAGTTTATTGTGCTCACCGTTCATCATAGGTGGTGAGACCGAGTTAAATCAGCGCGCATTGCTTGTAACGCGTATGCGTCAATATGCGGCGCCATTTGTGACACTTGAACAGCTGATTTCGTTAATGACTTCAATTTGTGATGAAGCCGAGGACGATGCTCATAATCGCAAAATGCAGTGTCCAATACTTGTTGAAGTTTTGTCCGCACTGCTTTTGTTTCGTCAGGAGAATGTGCCGCGCAATAGCCATCATGCTGCCTATGCGCATTTATTTTCTCGGATTCTGCAAATCATGGGATTTCCTGGCGAACGCACGCTGGATTCAACAGAATATCAGACACTCAAAAAATGGCAGGAAGTGCTGACCGATTTTGCGACACTGGACCGCGTTATCAATTCAACCAGCTATACGGCTGCAGTCCAAAGGCTGAACGCTATAGCGGCAAATGCTTTGTTTCAACCGCAAACATCCCGTGCTCCCATTCAAATCCTGGGTGTGCTGGAGGCGGCAGGTATGGTATTCGATCATTTGT
Source organism: Burkholderiales bacterium (assembly GCA_024235755.1). Taxonomy (GTDB): domain Bacteria; phylum Pseudomonadota; class Gammaproteobacteria; order Burkholderiales; family Nitrosomonadaceae; genus Nitrosomonas. Next base: position 73,427 of record JACKLV010000015.1, read on the forward strand.
GGGTTATGGGACTGTCTGAAGAACAATGGCCGATGCCTTCGCGGCCGAATCCGTTTCTGCCGTACGACATCCAGAAAAAAGCCCGTATACCGATGGGATCGACCAGTGAAGCGCTGCGTTATTCGCGGCAGTTATTCAATAATTGGTTGCGTGGAGCTAAAGAGGTCGTGTTAAGTCATCCAAAATTTGCAGATGGGGCTGATGCGCAGGAGATAACGCCCAGTCCAATGATCCGGGCAATTCCGGAGAACATCATCGATGCCAGGCGGTATGTGCCGCACCGTGATTTGATTGCCGAAATGGCAAAGCTTGAGCGCATTGTTGACGATCACGTGCAATGTTCCGGCATGCAAAAAGTGACTGGAGGCATGGCCTTGATTAAAGATTTTGCGGCATGTCCTTTTCGTGCCTGGGCTCGTCACCGTTTGTATGTCGCAAATAAAGATGAGCCGCATGTCGGACTGAACGCCCGGGAACGAGGCATACTGATTCACCGAACGCTTCATTTACTATGGCGGCAACTCGAATCAAAGGAAAGGCTTGATACGATTTTGCAGGCTGATCTTGAAAAAATATTGTTCAAAGTCGCAAACCAGGCTGTTGCGGAAATCAGGCGCTGGCGACTTTGGGTGCTGTCGGAACGGTTTTTGTCAATTGAACGTTTGCGTCTGGTTCGTCTGATGCGTGAATGGCTCGACCTAGAAAAAAAGCGCATGCCGTTCAATGTTGTGGCAATGGAGAAAAAAGGCACCTTGCAAATTGGTGAATTGGAATTACGAGTGCGGTTGGATAGAGTGGATCGGCTCGATAACGGTCAATTGCTCATCATTGATTACAAAACCCGGTCATACAATGTTGGTTCGATGCTCGGAGAGCGTCCCGATGAGCCGCAGCTACCGGCGTATCTCGTCATGACCGAATCCGATGAATCGACTGCTGCCGGTGTTGCGTTCGCATCAATAAATCCAGGGCAAATGCGTTTTACAAGCATTATTAATAAACCCAATATTCTGCCGGATGTTAAGGTGTTTGACAAAATTCCGGCATGTGCGCAATTTTCAGCATGGAGTGAGCTAACAGCAAAATGGAAACAGGACCTGACGAATTTGGCAAACGGTTTTTTAAGCGGGGATGCCCGCGTATTGCCTAAAAACTATCCTTTAACCTGCCAGTATTGCGACATGAAACCATTCTGCCGTATCCATGAGCGACGCGAACATGCTGACGAAGATCAGGATTCGGGCCATGATTGAATTTCAGGATATCCCTGATGCGGCTGAGCGCTTGCGCGCGATTGATCCTGCGCATTCATTTATTGTTCAAGCACCGGCTGGGTCAGGAAAGACAGGTCTGTTGATTCAGCGTTATCTTCGGTTATTAACTTGTGTCAATGAACCTGAAGAAATTGTAGCTATTACGTTTACTCGTAAGGCTGCGGCAGAAATGCGGGAACGTATTGTCAATGCGTTAGGTGTAGGCGCAAGTAACCCTGAAAGCGCATTTGATAAACTGACTTGTAAACTTGCGGCCGCAGTAAAAGAACATGATCAGCGATTTGGCTGGGATCTGGTTCACAACCCGATGCGTCTGCGCATACAGACTATCGATGCATTATGTGCTTCTTTAACACGCCAGATGCCGGTATTGTCAAAATTTGGGTATCAGCCTGAAATCTCGGAAAATGTTCAGAAGCTTTATCGCGATGCATCGCGCGAGACGATTGCATTGCTCGATCAAAACAGGGATGTGGCAAATGATATCGCAATGCTTTTAGAGCATCTCGACAACGATATCGTCCGTATTGAAAACCTTTTGGCAGCGATGCTGGCGCGGCGTGACCATTGGTTGCGGCATATTCATGGAAAAACCCGTGAAGAGTTGGAAGCGTCGCTTAAAAACATTCGCAGCAACGCACTCAACCAATTACGTGTTTTGTTACCGGATGAAGTACATCAGGAATTGCTGGCATTGGTACGTTATGCTGCTGCAAATCTTTCAGCGGAACAAAAAACCACAGCGTTGGTTGCATGTGATGGGTTGGATGAGTTGCCAGATAGTGTCGAACAATGGAGCGGAATTGCTGAACTGCTGCTCAAGGCCGATGGTGAATGGCGTGATAGAGTTGATGTGCGGCAAGGTTTTCCTCCTGGCAAAACGAAAAATGAAAAAGAGGCTGCAGGTGCATGGAAAATCCGATTATCGCAGCTCATTGGCAAAATCAATACAAATCAACCGTTACAACGTTTGTTAAATGATACCCGGCATTTGCCGCCCCCTGCGTATAGTGAGGCGCAATGGGAAATTCTGGGCGCGATAACGCGTCTGTTGCCGCACGCTGTGGCGCAATTGAAAATCATGTTTCAATTAACCGGCCAGGTGGATTTTTCCGAAGTCTTGCAACGCGCATTGGCTGCATTGGGTGGCTCGGAAATGCCCACGGATTTGGCGCTGGCGCTTGATTATCGTATAAATCATGTGCTGATCGATGAATTCCAAGATACATCAATCAGTCAGTATCAATTGATTGAAAAATTGGTTGCTGAATGGGAACCGGGTAGTGGGCGCAGCTTGTTTGCTGTGGGCGACCCCATGCAGTCGATTTACCGCTTTCGTGAGGCTGAAGTCGGCTTGTTTTTGCGCGCGCGTCAAAATGGGATAGGCCAAATCGCTTTGCAACCCATTACACTCAAATGCAATTTTCGTTCACAGTACGGGATAGTCGACTGGGTAAATTCCACTTTCAAGCAAATTATGCCAGCAACCGAGGATGTTGCCGTAGGTGCGGTAGCTTATGCGCCATCGACTGCGATGCTTGACGAGTTAAGCGGCCCAGCAGTTACCGTTCATCCTGCCTTTGAAAACAACCGTGTAGCCGAAGCTGAAAACATAGTGGGTGTAATTGCGCGGTCCAGACAGCAGAATCCAGAAAATTCGATTGCGGTTTTGGTGCGAAATCGCAGTCATTTGGTTGAAATTGTGAGCTGTTTGCAGGCGTGCGGTCTGCGTTTTCGGGCAGTGGAAATCGATCCATTAGATCAGAAGCCCGTGGTACAGGACTTGTTAATGCTGACACGTGCTTTAACGGATCCAGCTGACCGGTTGGCATGGTTGGCAGTATTGCGCGCACCCTGGTGTGGCCTGCTGCTTAATGATTTGCAAACATTGGTCTCATTCCAGACTGAGTACCCCGCTGATCAAACGGGTCGAAAACCTCAAACTATTCTGGAATTGATCAATGGAGAAAGTATTTGTCAAAAACTTTCCTATGATGGCGCCAGTCGTTTGCATCATGTCGGCAGATTGCTGACACACTGCGTAAACAATCGATATCGTCAATCACTGCGCGCTACGGTTGAAGCGGCCTGGCAGGCCTTGGGCGGTCCCGGCTGCGTCGGGATTCTGAATAAAACAATTGCACAGCTTGGCAGTCATGGCGCACATTATAAACAGGATAGGTTCAAGACCGGTTCAATTCAGGATGCAATGATTTTTCTGGATTATCTCGAAGCATGGGAATACGCCGGAAACATTTCGGATTGGACTGATTTTGAGAACGGGCTGTCAAAACTTTTCGCTGCCGCTGACTTTGAGGCGGACAATAGTCTGCAAATCATGACGATTCACAAAGCCAAAGGACTGGAATTCGATACGGTTTTGGTGCCAGGACTTGGTTATTCATCGAAAAACAAAGAAAAGCATTTGCTTAGATGGATGGAACAGCCGTGCCAAGCGCCCCTGACCGGCGTAGATCAAAGCGCTTTCGGTATCAACGAAACGGATTTGTTTTTAGCGCCGATTCAGGAAACCGGAAAAGATAATGATGCTATCAATCGGTGGCTGGAATCGCTGGAACGAGAAAAGGAAATTTATGAAGCAGAACGTTTACTCTACGTTGCGGCAACGCGCGCCAAAAAACATTTACATCTGCTTGGTCATGTTGGATTGGAACAGCAAAATAAAAATGAAAAGCTTGTATTACAGAAACCAAAATCCGGTAGCTTGCTGAAAAGGCTCTGGCCCGCTGTAGAACACATTTATATGAATGCAGCACTGCAAATCGAATTGCATGAATCAGACCGATTGATGAAATCAGATGCGCTGAACAAAACGATTGCGGCCGATCAATCTATTTTGAGATTGACGTCGGATTGGCAACTGCCTGAAGCGCCTGAACCAATCAATTGGGAATTAACTGAAAATGATGTAAGCATGGATGATGTAATAGAATTTTCATGGGCCGGCGAAACAGCAAAAAATGTTGGCAGTGTTGTGCATCGCTGGTTGCAACGTATCGCGGAAGACAAATTACAAGGATGGAATGTCCAACGTATACAATCCATGCGGCAAAAATTTGTTAATGGGCTGTTAATGAATGGTTTGAGTGAAGAAAAAGAAGGACTGGAGCAAGCCGTTGAGCGGGTTGTTGTCGCATTAATTAATTCGATAACGGATAGGCGCGGCCAATGGATACTGGGTGAGCAGTTCGACGCACAGAATGAGCTTAGATTGACCGGTATGAACAATGGTAAAACTACTGAATATGTGATTGATCGAACATTTTATGATGATTGTGGCGTTCGATGGATTATTGATTATAAAACGAGCAGTCACGAAGGTTCTGGAATACAAATGTTCTTGGATAGAGAGCAAGAAAGATACGCGCATCAACTCAATCATTATGCGGCGCTTTTTCAAAAAATTGACAAAAACCCTATTTGCTTGGGTTTGTATTTTCCATTGCTAAAAGGTTGGCGGACTTGGAAGTATCCAACATACATAAAATCGAAGAGTTTTTAAAGCAATTCTTGCAATTCAGTAAATCAAATAGTGTAAACAAAATAGGCTCAGCGGCAAAATCTGAATACTTGAGTATTTTGGTATATTGAAAACGTGAATATTATCCTTTAATATACCCTAAGTCCCCATGGAGGTAGTGGAGATTTTATGACAAATGACTTGACTTTATGGTGTAAGGTCGACTAGCCTGTGGGACGCGACGGCTGGGTGTTTTGAGAGAGCATTTGGTTTGTTGTAAAAAAGCAGTACTAATTAATTAGTATTAGAGACAAGAGAAGGTAGTATTAATTAACAAGTAAGTAAGGAGGAATAAAAGATGGCAACAACGATGGGAACGAGCAGTGCGGCGAGTGCTGACTACGACATGTCATTGTGGTACGACTCCAAGTACTACAAGCTGGGCATGGGGATAATGCTTGCGGTAGCGATATTTTGGATTTGGTACCAACGTACATTTGCGTATTCGCATGGTATGGACTCAATGGAGCCTGAATTTGACCGTGTATGGATGGGGTTGTGGCGAGTGCACATGACACTGATGCCGTTGTTTGCATTGGTGACCTGGGGTTGGATACTGAAGACCCGCGATACGAAAGAGCAATTGGATACTCTGGATCCTAAGCTGGAAGTTAAGCGTTACTTCTACTGGATGATGTGGCTGGGTGTTTATCTGTTTGGTGTTTACTGGGGCGGCAGCTTCTTCACCGAGCAAGATGCATCTTGGCATCAGGTGATTATTCGTGACACGAGCTTCACGCCGAGTCACGTGGTCGTGTTTTATGGATCATTCCCGATGTACATTGTGTGTGGTGTAGCGGCATACTTGTATGCGATGACACGTCTGCCACTGTATAGCCGTGGCACATCATTTCCGCTGGTAATGGCGATTGCTGGTCCGCTGATGATTCTGCCGAACGTTGGTTTGAACGAGTGGGGTCATGCGTTCTGGTTCATGGAAGAGCTGTTTAGCGCGCCGTTGCACTGGGGATTTGTGATTTTGGGCTGGGCTGGATTGTTCTCAGGTGGTATAGCTGCGCAGATTATTACGCGCTACTCTAACCTGACGGACGTTATCTGGAATGGTCAAAGCAAAGAAATCCTTAACAACCGGATTGTTCCTTAAGCTAGACTGACTAAATCGCCTCTGCTTGGTTTATGAGTGGAGGCGATACTCGAGAGTAGTACAGCGCCGAGGGAGTAAGGAGAAGCGTACTGCTTGAAAGAGGAGTCGTAAAAGACAGTAAGGAATCGTCATGTTATTAAAATTAATATCACACGAAACAAACGAAGGGAGAGTCTAGTGAGCAGAACAGACGAAATTATAGCGGCGGCGAAGATGCCGCCGGAAGCGGTCAGAATGTCCAGATACATTGATGCGGTGTATTTTCCGATTCTGTGTATTCTGTTAGTTGGAACATTCCACATGCACTTTATGCTGTTAGCAGGTGACTGGGATTTCTGGCTGGATTGGAAAGACCGTCAGTGGTGGCCGGTAGTGACACCGATTGTAGGTGTAATGTACTGCGCGGCATTGATGTATTACTTATGGGTGAACTATCGTTTACCGTATGGAGCGACCCTGTGTATTGTTTGCCTGTTGGTAGGTGAATGGCTGACACGTTACTGGGGTTTTTACTGGTGGTCACACTACCCGATCAACTTTGTATTACCTTCTACGATGATACCTGGTGCGCTGATGCTGGATACCATCATGCTGTTGACGGGTAACTGGTTGATTACGGCGCTGCTGGGTGGTGGATTCTGGGGTTTGTTCTTTTACCCAGGAAACTGGCCGATTTTTGGTCCGACCCACTTGCCGGTAGTTGTTGAAGGCGTACTGCTTTCAGTAGCTGACTATACAGGCTTCCTGTATGTGCGTACGGGTACACCGGAATATGTGCGTTTGATTGAGCAAGGTTCATTGCGTACATTTGGTGGACACACGACGGTGATTGCGGCGTTCTTCTCGGCCTTTGTATCGATGCTGATGTTCTGTGTTTGGTGGTACTTTGGCAAAATCTATTGCACCGCTTTCTACTATGTTAAAGGCGAAAGAGGCCGTATTTCGATGAAGAATGACGTCACGGCATATGGTGAACCAGGATTTGCAGAGAGGATCAAATAATGAAAATAAAGAACATGTTAAAGCTGGGTGTCATGGGGCTGTATGGAGCGGCGGTAGGTGCGGCGACATTAGCGCTGACGGTAGCGGTTGATGTTGCGCCGGTAGCGGCGCATGGTGAACGTTCACAGGAGCCGTTCTTGCGTATGCGTACCATACAGTGGTATGACATGAGGTGGGAGCCTAAGGTCACCAAGGTGAACGACATTGCGACGATGACGGGTAAATTCCACATGGCGGAAGACTGGCCACGTGCGGTGGGTAAGCCTGAGCGTGCGTTTTTCAACGTTGGTAGCCCAAGCCCGGTGTTTGTACGTTTGAGCACCAAGCTGAACGGTGAGCCGATGTTCATATCAGGGCCATTGGTTATTGGTCGTGACTATGAGTTTGAAGTTAGGCTGAAAGCGCGTATTCCTGGCCGTCATCACATGCACGCGATGGTTAACGTGAAAGAGGCGGGTCCGATTGCGGGTCCAGCATCATGGATGAACATTACGGGTAGCTGGGATGATTTTACCAACCCTGTTAAGACGTTGACAGGAGAGACCATTGACACAGAGACATTCAACTTTGCCAATGGTATATTCTGGCACATAGTATGGACGGGTCTGGGTATATTCTGGATTGGTTACTATGTAGCGCGTCCGATGTTTTTGCCACGCAGCCGTGTATTGTTAGCGTATGGTGACGATCTGTTACTGGATCCTATGGATCGTAAAGTGGCATGGGGTGTAGCGATACTGACCTGTGCGCTGGTATGGGGTGGTTATCGTTATACGGAGAGCAAGCATCCGTATACCATTCCGATTCAAGCGGGTGAGTCTAAGATAGAGCCGTTGCCGATTGAGCCGAATCCGGTTGCGATCAAGGTAACGCATGCTAACTATGACGTACCTGGACGTGCGTTACGTGTAACCATGGACATTACCAACAATGGTGATACAGCGATCAACATTGGTGAGTTCACGACGGCGGGTGTACGTTTTGTAAACGCGCTGGGACGTGAGCATCTTGATCCTGATTATCCGAGAGAGCTGGTTGCGACTGGTTTGACATTGGATAATGATGCGGCGATAGAGCCGGGCGAGACTCGTGAAGTCAAACTGGAAGCTAAGGACGCACTGTGGGAAGTACAGCGTTTGATGGCTTTATTGGGTGACCCTGAGAGCCGTTTTGGTGGTTTGCTGATGACATGGGATGAAGAAGGCAATCGTTACATTAACAGTATTGCTGGAGCGGTAATCCCAGTCTTTACCAGACTTTAAACAGTAGCAAGTAACAACGCCGGTACACCACTGTCGTATGACAGCCGGTGTACCGGCTTTTTTGTTCGAGGAAAGCGAAATCAGACAGGGCGCACTGCATCAAGTGCGGGGAAAGAGACGGAAAGAGGAACAGAATACTGCGGGCGTGTATTGTAAACGCGATGCGCACTGCACAGGAGGAGAGATAGTGTTAAAGCGAGCCAGGAAAATTGGCGCGACAGTTATAATATGTGTTGCGGCGTTGTATACAGGCGCGGTATTTGCACATGGGGCAGAAGCGCTGGAGGATGACAGTTGCATGCGCCGGGTGGGCGAGAACATGATACATTTAAGTGTTTATCAGCCTCAGAATGATATTGCTGGGCATTATTGCACAGACATACCTGCGGTAGGCAACACGGTATTGGTGGTGGACTTAGTGGAACCGATGCTGCGGGAGATACCTGTAGGTATAAAATTGATAAGAGGCGGTAGTGAAGAGGGTGATGTGATTGTCGACATTCGCTCAAGCATATATGAGGATGGTGTAATCAATACGCAGCAGGAATTGGGAGAGGGCAGGCATCTTTTGGTTGTAACGGCGGAGGGTGTGCAACCGTTGAAGTATGTATACCAACTGCGCGTTGACATGATTAATTATGCAGAAGTATTCAGAGCTACGATTGGTCCTGTGATTGGTTTGTTGCTGATAACATTGATTGGTTACAAACTCTTCAAGTCCAAACGGTTCAAAAACTGGATGGCTGCTAAAAGAAAAAAAACAACTTTGTAAACAAAATTTTTAAATAAGGATTTATAATAATCCTTTTTGCAGGGGAACATGATGAGTTTCAAAATGATAAAAAAATTTTTAGTTTCAATAATAGTGGCATCTGGAATTATTTTCTCAGGGCAAGTGCAGGCACACGGTGGTCTGGCATTAGCTGACGACTTGTGTATTTTGACAGTGGGGCCTTATACAATCCACTTTACAGGGTATCAGCCGATGTCACAGGAAGAAGAGTTTTGCGAGGATATTCCGGAGATTGGTAAAACTGTTGTCGCTTTAGATTATATCAACGATGAACTTCGTCCATTTGAGACAGAAGTGCGGATTGTGCGCAGTACGCCCTCCCTTAAGATCACTACCGGTACCACTTCAAAGGATCTGGAAAAAGTATCGGGTGAAGATTTAGAGAACATGACAATCTATCACCTACCGCCTGAAGTATATCCGAATGCTTCTATTTTGATTGATCATACATTTCCAGAGAAAGGAATGTTTGCGGGCGTGGTGACTGTAAGGGGTAATGATCAGGAATGGGTTTCGGTGTTCCCATTCGCAGTTGGTGAAGGACTGCCAATTAATTGGTTTACGGATGTGTTGCCTTATGTGGCACTCGTTGCTTTTGCAGCATTCTTTTTCTTACGTAGCCGCAAGAAACCAGAACAAGAAGGAACAGCTGCCTGAAAATGCGTTCATCGCCATTAAATTGGTTTGATCGAATACACGCCAATATCGATTTAATCAATTAGGTCTAAAAAAGTTAATGAAAACACGGCAAAGTCTGCCGTGTTTTTTTTTGAATTTTAATTCAATATTGGCAATTGCTTTTTGAAAAAATTTCTATTTGTTTGGGATAATTGATATTTATAACTTATCCCAATGAGAATAAAGGTGCGCTATGGCAAGTAAGAAAACTGTTTTTCAAAACAAAAACGGAGAATCCTTATCGGGATTGCTTGAAATACCTGATGCGCAGACAAAGTACTACGCAATTTTTGCTCATTGTTTTACTTGTTCCAAAGACAGCAGGGCGGCGAGTTATATTGCGCGTGCACTAGCAAAGCAAGGAATTGCTGTATTGAGATTTGATTTCACTGGCTTAGGAAGCAGTGCTGGTGAGTTTTCAAATACAAATTTTTCATCTAATATTCAGGATCTAACCGCTGCCGCGGATTTTCTAGAAAAGAATTATTTAGCTCCAAGCTTGTTGATAGGCCATAGCCTCGGTGGTGCCGCAGTATTGGCAGCGGCTCAGCAATTGCAGTCAGTTAAAGCAGTGGTCGTTATCGCAGCGCCAGCGACAGCAGCGCATGTCAAAGGGTTGTTTGTCGATGCGCAACAAGAAATTCTGAAGAACGATACGGCGCGCGTTCAACTCGGTGGACGCGACTTTACAATAAAAAAACAGTTTGTTGAAGATCTGGAAAACTATAATTCTCTGGAACATATTCAACAGCTTAACAAAGCATTGTTGATCTTTCATTCACCCCTAGACCAGGTAGTGTCGATTGATGAAGCGGCACGTATTTATGGCGCTGCAAAACATCCTAAGAGTTTTATATCACTTGGTCGTGCCGATCATCTGTTGTCCCGGTCAGGCGATGCGCAATATGTTGCGACTGTACTATCGGCCTGGGCCAGTCTTTATCTGGATGAGTTAGATTCGCAAGACGTTGGTTCAGAGACGCCTGAAATTACAATAAAAGAAGGTGTCGTAGTCGTGAGAGAATGCGATAAAAAATTTACGCGTGAGATTATCACGGCAAGTCATCATTTGATCAGTGATGAGCCTGTACGCATGGGCGGTGCGGACAAAGGCGCCAATCCCTATGAATTATTACTGGCTGCATTGGGCAGCTGCACGTCCATGACGCTGCGAATGTACGCCAATCATAAAAAAATCGATGTTGAGTCTATTGAAGTCGAATTACAGCATAGTCGGGTGCATGCGAATGATTGCGCTGCGTGTGAAAAACAGGAAGCGCAGGTAGATAAAATCACGCGTACCATTAAGCTGACAGGCGAGCTGGATGACCAACAGCGAAAACGCATGCTCGAAATTGCAAGCCGATGTCCGGTGCACAAAACGCTGGAAAATCAGATCCTCATTGAGACCAGGCAGACAGATTAAATGGTATGCAAAAAGTAAATCAAACAGACACCCTGGAAAAATTCCGGCTTGATAAATGGTTATTTGCTGCTCGTTTTTTTAAGACACGCTCACTCGCGGCAGAGGCTATTGAACGCGGCAGAATTCATTTGAACGGTACTCGGGTAAAGCCTGCGAAAACATTGGCGGTAGGGGATATGTTAATCATCCAGATCGGGAACTATAAGTATGAAATCAAGGTGCTGGCATTAAGCAATAAGCGCGGCTCTGCTGTAATTGCACAGCAGTTGTATAGTGAAACGGAAGCGAGCCTGCAGCAACGTGAAATCATAGCCGAGCGACTGAAGGTCCAGCCCAGCCCATTTTATGTAAGAGGGCGTCCGACAAAACGTGACCGCCGTAAGATTATGCGTTTGAAAGATCATCTATGACTGTTCGCAATTTGTGCCAGAATATGATCCGAATCATCGAATAAAATCTTGCGGATCGCTTTGTTGTCTTCTGTCATGATACTGTGTTTATTGTAACCTCAAAGCTAATGTTTATCGGCTAATCGGCTTATATCGTATCCGCTTCGGTTTTGCGCCTTCTTCACCTAAGCGTTTGACTTTGTCGGCTTCGTATTCGTGGTAATTGCCGTTGAAGAACGTCCATTGCGACTCGCCTTCGGCAGCAAGAATATGCGTGGCGATGCGGTCGAGGAACCAGCGGTCGTGCGAGATGACGAGCACGCAGCCGGCGAATTCAAGCAACGCGTCTTCGAGCGCGCGTAGTGTTTCCACGTCTAAATCGTTCGATGGTTCGTCAAGTAATAATACGTTGCCACCAGCGATTAAGGTTTGCGCGAGGTGCAGGCGACCGCGTTCGCCGCCAGAGAGTTGGCCGGCGATTTTCTGCTGGTCGCCGCCCTTGAAGTTGAAACGACCAAGATATGCGCGGGCAGGGGTGGTGTATTTGCCAACCGTCAGCAGATCGTTGCCGCCGGAAATCGCGTCGAACACGGTTTTGTCGTTTTCCAGTGAATCGCGTGCCTGATCGACGTGCGCAATATTGACGGTCGGGCCGATTTTGACTGTCCCGGAATCGGGTTGTTCCTTGCCGGTAATCAATTTGAACAACGTTGATTTGCCCGCGCCGTTCGGGCCAATAATGCCGACAATTGCGCCAGGGGGTATCTGGAAATTCAGGTTGTCGATCAGTAATCGGTCACCATAAGCTTTGGATACATCCGTGAATTCGATGACTTCATTGCCAAGCCGGTCGCCGACGGGGATAAAAATTTCCTGTGTTTCATTACGCTTCTGGTATTCTTGTGAATTGAGTTCGTCAAAACGCGCCAGACGGGCTTTGGATTTGGCCTGACGGCCTTTGGGATTTTGCCGCACCCATTCAAGTTCTTTCTTCATCGCTTTCATATGCGCGTCGATCTGCTTGCTTTCCTGCTCTAGCCGCGTTTCTTTCTGCTCGAGCCAGCTGGAGTAATTGCCTTTCCATGGAATGCCGTGACCGCGATCGAGTTCGAGTATCCATTCGGCGGCGTTGTCGAGAAAATAGCGATCGTGGGTAACAGCGACAACCGTGCCGGGAAAGCGCACCAGAAACTGCTCTAGCCATTCGACCGATTCGGCGTCGAGGTGGTTGGTCGGCTCGTCGAGCAACAGCATGTCGGGTTTTTCCAGTAACAGCTTGCATAATGCCACGCGGCGTTTTTCACCACCGGACAGGTTTTTGACAACGGCATCCCAAGCGGGCAGGCGTAATGCATCGGCGGCGATTTCCATCTGGTTCTCGGTATCGCTGCCGGCATTGGCAAGGATTGCTTCAAGCCGTGCCTGTTCTTCGGCCAATGCGTCAAAGTCGGCGCCTTCCTCGGCATACGCGGCGTAGACCGCATCAAGCTTTTGTTGTGCTTCGATGATTTCACCCATACCTGTTTCTACTTCCTGGCGCACGGTATGCTCGGGATCAAGTTGCGGTTCCTGTGGCAAATAGCCGACACGGATATTGGCCAGCCGCTGTACTTCGCCGTCGAATTCGGTGTCCACGCCCGCCATGATGCGCAGCACGGTGGATTTGCCCGAACCGTTCAAACCCAGTAGGCCGATTTTGGCACCCGGGAAAAAACTCAGTGAAATATCCTTGATGATTTGACGTTTGGGTGGAACAATTTTGCTCACGCGGAGCATTGACATGACATATTGGGCCATTGCTTTGATGTTATCGATTGAAGTTAAAAAAATGATTGATGTTTAAAGGGACAGAGTTTAACGCAGCTTTTTCGGCATTGAAAGCGTATGGTCAGTCGATCGGTGGTTATTTGCTGTCGATTCTTTTGATCGATACGAATTTGCGATTTTCATTGATAACCAGCTCAAATAATCCTTGCACGCCGTTTGCCTGTACTACGGAGCGCAGGATGTTAGCGGGGAAATGAACAGTACGGCCATCTGTTGTTTTGGCTACGACTGTACTGACGAGCCCTTCGTAATAGTAAATAAGTTGTTGAGGAGAGATATTGAGAACGACGTGTAAGCGTTGATGCATTGCGTATTTGCACAGTGAATCAGGTCGCTCTGGGCGCAAACATGATGATTGCCATGCCAGTCAGCGCGACAAATGCGCCGATCAAATCCCAGGCGGTGGGTCTGATGCCGTCGACTGTCCACAACCAGAAAATGGCGCAAAAGATATAAACGCCGCCATAAGCCGCATAAACACGACCTGATGCGGTTGGATGCAATGTCAGTAGCCAGGCGAATACGGCTAGGCTCAAACCGGCAGGGATGAGCAGCCATGGGCTTTTTCCTTGGGTCAACCACAGATAGGTCAGGTAGCAACCAAGAATTTCCAGGATGGCTGTAATGAAAAAAAGCGCAGTCGTTTTGATGAAAAGCATAATTTTCGTTCACCTATTGCGTTTCTGTTACCGGCATAAGGGTCAACTGGATTTTATCCGGATTCCTTATCGATCAGAGTATTTAATGGGTTAGGTACTAATGTGGTTACGAGCTATATTTTCATGAATCTGTGAATAGTGCGTTTGAGAATAGTTAACTTGCCGTGAAAGAAATGCTCCGCACCTGGAATGACAACAATCGGTAAGGTATGTGGCGTTGCCCAGTCGAGAATGGTGGTTAATGGGATTATTTCGTCCTGATCACCCTGAATGATCAAAACCTGTTCGACGCCTTCGCATGAAGCGGTTGTGTCAGCAGTTTGAATAGATGGCGCAACCAAAACGAGTGATTGAGGGTTTAATCGTTCAACAGCGCGTAATTGTACGCCGCCGCCAAATGAAAAACCGGCGAGTAGTAATGGCTTGTCATGCAAATGGTGATCAAATTGATGTTGAATAGTTTGTGTGACGGTGACGATATCCTCGGTTTCACCAATGCCGTTGTCAAACATGCCCTCACTTTTGCCCACACCGCGAAAATTAAATTTGACGGCGATAAATCCAAGCTCAAGCATACTGTTAAACAGTGTGTAAACGACCTTGTTATCCATCGTTCCGCCATGCAGCGGGTGTGGGTGTGCAATGACTGCTATGCCTTTGGGTAACTCACGCGGTTCAGCCAAAACCGTTTCTATTTTGCCAGCGGAACCTTCGATAAAAAAATTCTGCAAAATAATTTTGGTTCGCAATTGATTCGCTAAATCCTTAAACGTTCAACAATCCGGCCATTCATCAGATGTTCATTGATGATTTCATCAATATCATCTTTGTCGATATAGGTATACCAGACTTCTTCGGGATAAATCACGATAACGGGACCTTCGTCGCATCGATCGAGGCAGCCGGCATTATTGATGCGCACCTTGTTTTTACCACTTAACTTGAGCGCTTTGATACGGCTTTTGGCATAATCGCGTATTTCCTGCGCATTCATGTTATTGCAGCAAACTGCTGCGCCTTCGCGCTGATTGACGCAGAAAAATACATGGTATTGATAGTAACTCATAGTGATTTCTAGTTTGGAACCGAACAGCCTCGATTATACGTTGTATATAATGTTGTTTTCAAAATAAGCCATTTCTTTAAATTATGGCTATTTGAGTATCCTAAACGGATGAGCAAGAATTTACTGCGCACCCGTTTATCAGAATTTGACAAAAAGTACAAACTTTTGGTCTATTGTGCGTATTAAGGCTTGTGCGTATTAAGGCGAAAGATTGTTGACTAAAATATTTCTGGAGAACGAGACAGTGGTATTGCCGGCTGCGTCAAACGCATGAGCCTGAAGGTATCCGAGGCCGTTGCTGGTTTGAGTGGTATCCCAGTTGACGGTAAACGGTGCCTGTGTGCTCGAGCCGACCTGAACGCCGTTAGCAT
>JACKLV010000016.1 GCA_024235755.1 Burkholderiales bacterium
GATCAAATCGTAAATTGAAATGAGATAAAATTTGTGCAAGACATTATTACTTCAGAGATGAGTTTAAAAATCACCCCAGTGCATTTGCAGTGCAGCAATTGTCGCCAGTGCGGCCGTTTCCGTTCTTAATATACGGTTGCCCATACGTAAAGACAAAAAACCGGCATTTTGTAAAATAGCAGATTCTTCCGGGGTTAATCCGCCCTCGGGTCCAGTAACTAGTGTTATGCGCAAGAGTGATGGTGGTATGGGTAATTCCTTTAGACTGGTGTTGCCGGTAACCGAAAGCATAAAGCCTAAATGATCTGGTTTGCAGGTTTTTGTTTGGCTGACCCAGTCAGTGAACGAAACCAGGGGAGAAATAGTTGGTACAAGATTCCTGCCGCATTGTTCGCAAGCCGAAATAATAACGCGCTGCCAGTGCTCAAGTCGTTTTATTGCACGCTCGTTGTTCAGGCGCACAATACTTCGGGTAGTTGTGACTGGTTGGATGCTGGATACCCCTAATTCGACGGATTTTTGTATAATTAAATCCATTTTTTCATTTACACAAAGTGCTTGTACTAACTCAATGGTGAGTGGCGATTCGCGTTCAATTGCGCTAAATTTGTCAATTGTGACAGTTGTGATATTTTTCCGGTCACTTGTAATACGCGCTGAAAATTCCCCACCTTCTCCATTGAACAGAATTACGGAATCGCCTGTTTTAACACGCAATACACGGGTTACATGATGGCCTGTAGTTGACGCTAGCTCAATGGTTTGACCTACTTGAATATCGCCGGTATAAAAAAAACGAGGTGACATAATCCGGATTGATGCGTTGAGTGACAAAAGCAATTTGTATACTCATGCTAATATACCATGATTGCGCATGAGATTTGCTGTGTGTGGCGTGGGTTATATCAGGTAATGCAAGTAACGAATTTGACAGTTTGAACTGGGACTGCACGATAGATATACAGAAAGGAGAGAAATTAACATGGCAAGTTTAGAAACGCCAGTATGTGAATTTGGTTGGAAGGCGGTAGATTTTGATTTATTGGGTGTGGACGGTAGCCGTTATAACTTGACCACCGCCAAAGGGGAAAATGGTTTGCTGGTCATGTTTATTTGTAACCATTGTCCCTATGTAAAAGCCATTCAGGATAGACTGATTCGCGATGTAGGTGAATTAAAGCAATACGGTATCAATGCTATTGCAATTATGTCGAATGATCCCGCAGATTATCCTGAAGACTCATTTGATAACATGGTGCGAGTTGCAAAGGAGCTAAATTATCCATTCCCCTATGTGTGGGATGAAACACAGGAAATTGCCAAAGCCTATGGAGCGGTGTGTACACCTGATTTTTTCGGTTTTAACAGCACACTTGGACTGCAGTATCGAGGTCGCTTGGATGCTTCACGCAAAGAGGCCGCTGCACCAGATGTGCGGCGTGATTTGTTTGAAGGCATGCTGCAGGTTGCAAAGACAGGACAGGGTCCAAAAGATCAGATTCCTAGTATCGGGTGTTCAATCAAGTGGCGTTCAGAGTAACCGTGCTAAACGATGTTATTGCTGTTGTCAGAAAAGTGGCGCGGGAGGAGGTAATGCCGCGCTATCTGCAGGTTGCCAGGCGGGTGAAAGTAGACGGTAGTAGCTATACCGAAGCAGATGTAGCTGCGCAAGCGGTTCTGTTTGAAGCACTTCGCGCTATCCGGCCGGGTGCCGTGATGGGTGAAGAAATGTCTGAGGAAGAGCAGCGTGCACAGTGGTTACAGGGAATAAACGGAGAATCAGACGGCTTGTGGAGTATAGACCCAATTGATGGCACATCTAATTTTCTCAATGGTTTACCGTATTTTGCGATTTCTGTCGCGTGGATGAATCAGGGTAAAAGCGTGTTAGGCGTTGTTTATAATCCTGCAACTGATGAAATGTTTTATGCCGAACGAGGGTGTGGTGCATTTTTGAATGATAGGCCTTTGCCGATTAAACGTCATACGTCCACATTATCGACTGCAATTGCCAATGTTGATTTGAAACGGCTGGATAAAAAGTTTGCGGTTGAAGTTGCCGCAAATCCACCATATGCTTCGCAACGTAATTACGGTGCTTGTGCGCTGGAATGGTGCTATACCGCAGCAGGTTTTTTTGATTTATATCTGCACGGTGGCCAAAAACCCTGGGATTATGCAGCCGGAAGCTTGATACTGGAAGAGGCTGGTGGTTATATGTCCGGATTTGAGCATGATGACTACTGGGCAGGTTCTCCATGGCGACGTTCTGTAATTGCTGCACTGGATGTTGATTTGTTTGAACAGTGGCGCAAATGGGTACGTGAGCATCAATAAACCTTTGGGTAGAATATCAGTATTGTCATGCTGCAAAAATTGTAGGTGAAGTGCAATTGAAAATAATTATTCTAGGTGCAGGTCAGGTGGGTGCATCTGTGGCAGAAAGTCTGGTAAGTGAAGCTAACGACATTACTATGGTTGATGTCGATCCTGAACGGTTGTCGTTACTGCAGGATCGATTGGATTTGCGCACAGTAGTCGGTAACGCTTCTCACCCATCAATACTGGTAAGTGCGGGTGCGGAAGATGCGGATATGGTGCTCGCGGTTACCGCAAATGATGAAACAAACCTTGTATCCTGCAAACTGGCAGCGTCTTTATTTAATACACCCACTAAAATTGCGCGTATTCGGTCCTCGGAGTATCTCACGCATTCGGAAATATTTTCTACAGCAAATTTTTGTGTTGATTTTGCGATTTGCCCAGAACAGATTCTGACAGAATATATTGAGAACTTGGTTGAATTTCCAGAGGCGTTGCAAGTCTTGGATTTTGCTGAAGGAAAAGTCAGTTTGGTGGCTGTGCGTGCTTTATACGGTGGGCTGTTAGTGGGGCAGCAACTTCAAGAACTGCGAAAACATGTACCTAATGTCGATACTCGCGTTGCCGCAATTTTTCGTAAGAACCGCCCCATCATTCCTGAGGGCGATACGATAATCGAAGCGGAAGACGAAGTTTTTTTTATTGCGGCATCTGAAAATATTCGTGCTGTTATGCGTGAGCTGCGTAATATGGATAAACCTGTAAAACGGGTCATGATTGCAGGCGGTGGCAAGATTGGCAGGCGCCTAGGGGAAACGCTGGAAAAAGATTATCAAGTCAGAATTGTTGAGCGGAATTATAAGGTTAGCGAGCGACTTGCGGCAGAATTGCATAATTCATTGGTTTTGCACGGTGATGCGACGGATGAAAAGCTGCTCGAAAGCGAAAATATTGCCGAGATGGATATGTTTTGTGCATTGACGAATGATGATGAAAACAACATTATGTCGGCGTTATTGGCTAAACGACTGGGTGCACGTAAGGTTATTGCTTTAATCAACCGGCGTGCCTATGTCGATCTGGTACAAAGTGGTGGTATAGACATCGCCATTTCACCCGCGCAAGTCACAATTGGTTCATTGCTTGCTTATGTGCGACAGGGCGATGTGGTGGCTGTTCACAGCCTGCGACGAGGCGCTGCCGAGGCGCTTGAACTGGTGGCACATGGTGACGCGCAGTCGTCCAATGTAGTAGGTCGGAAAATTGAAGATATTGAATTGCCCAAGGGTGCTACGATTGGTGCGATCGTGCGGGGCTTGCCGCTTGCAATGGATGTTTATGATGCGGCATTTGAAGAACGGGCGAGGGCAAAAGTCGCAGCCAAGGTTGTGATTGCACACCATGACACAGTGATTGAATCAGGAGATCATGTCATCTTGTTTGTGGTTAACCGGAGAATGATTCGGGAAGTGGAAAAATTGTTCCAAGTAAAGGTCGGTTTTTTATAGCATAGTTCAATGAATCGACTTCTTGCTGTTGTCAATGTGCTTGGCAAAATGATAATGGTATTCGGATTGACAATGGTGATTCCGCTGGGGTTTGCTTTGTTGATTGAAGATGGCGCTGGTTGGGTGTTCGAAGAGTCTATCTTAATGACGTTAAGTAGTGGAATGGTTCTGTGGTTTGTCACACGCCAATACAAGCGCGAGTTGCAAACGCGAGATGGATTCTTGCTAGTTGTGCTCGTATGGTCGGTTTTGCCGGCTTTTGCCATGCTCCCATTTTTATTTTATTTGCCCGAATTAAGTCTAAGCAAGGCTTATTTCGAAGCAGTTTCAGGTTTGACAGCAACTGGTGGAACAGTGTTAACCGATCTGGATCATTTGCCATTATCGATCAATTTATGGCGTGGTGAAATTGTCTGGCTGGGCGGCATGGGGTTGATCGTGCTTGCGGTCGCAATTTTGCCTTTGCTGGGTGTTGGTGGGCGACAAATTTTCAAAGCTGAAACACCGGGGCCTATGAAGGAAAGTAAATTAACTCCCCGTATAGCTGAAACTGCCAAAGGGCTGTGGCTGATTTATGCTTGTCTAACACTGGCTTGTGTAATTGCATATCGCTTGGCAGGCATGGACTGGTTTGATGCGGTCATGCATGCTTTCACTACGCTTGGATTAGGCGGATTCTCATCGCATGATGCCAGTTTCGGCTATTGGGATTCACCCCTAATTGAATCAGTCGCCATGATCTTTATGCTGATTGCCGGTATAAATTTTGCTTCACATTTCCTCGTCTGGCGCGCCAAGAAATTGATGTTGTATCGATTTGATCCTGAAGCCGGCTGGTTTTTGCTTGTTGTAATTGTAAGTTGCGTGGGTTTTGCGCTGTATCTATGGTTCATTGGCATTTATACGGATCCTTTGACTGCATTGCGATATGCCAGTTTTAATGTTATCTCTGTAGCAACTACAACAGGATATAGCAGTACAGATTATAGCTTATGGCCGATTTTTATTCCGTTTTGTATGCTGTTTTTATCTGCATTTTGTACTTCATCCGGTTCCACCGGTGGCGGCATTAAAATGATGCGCGCAAGAATTCTTTACCAACAGGTATATCGTGAATTAATAACCATGATGCATCCGAACGCGGTTATACCAGCGAAACTCGGTAAAACAGTTATTTCCAGTCGAATTGTATTTGCGGTATTAGTATTTATTTTTATTTATTTTGTCAGTATTGTTACCATGACTTTGGTTTTAACATTAAGCGGACTGGATGAGATCACGGCTTTATCGGCTGCGGTTGCTTGCATCAATAATCTTGGCCCAGGGCTTGGCGGGATCGGCCCTGCTTCTACGTATGCTTTATTAACAGATTTTCAAACATGGGTTTGCAGTTTTGCCATGCTGTTGGGACGATTGGAGTTTTTCACGTTGCTGGTCGTTTTTATTCCCGCCTTCTGGAGGAAATGAATTACTGGTATTTCTTTTACATTTCGTTACAACATAATAAAGTGACGGAGAGCTGTCGTTTATGAATGCGATCGTTTGAAAGCAGAGGGAGTCTCAAGTGAGCGTTCTAGAATCACTAAAGGGTGTTAAAGTACTGATTGTCGATGATAGTAGTACAATTCGGAGAAGTGCCGAAATTTTTTTGAATGATTTGGGGTGTGAGGTTATTTTAGCTTCGGATGGCTTTGATGCTATGGCTAAAATTGTCGAAAATCACCCAAATATTATTTTTATTGATGTTGTTATGCCACGGCTTGATGGTTATCAGGCATGTCAATTGATTAAAAAAAACCCGCGCTTTCAATCGACTCCTGTCATCATGTTATCAAGTAAAGATGGATTATTTGATAAAGCAAGAGGCCGTATCTCCGGTTCAAATGAGTATCTGACCAAGCCTTTTACAAAAGAAGAATTACGGCAGGCTATTCAAATGCATGCGTTGTAATTCAGCAACAGATATAAAGTGTCAATAATGGATATTAACAATTGGCAGAAATGTTTTTCTAAATTTCGCTAAATTAAATTTTAAAAATTATGCGAAGGTTATTCTTCTTATTAAGAATATGATTATGCGTATAAATATAGCACATACATTCTAAGTCCCCATGGAGGTAGTGGAGATTTTATGACAAATGACTTGACTTTATGGTGTAAGGTCGACTAGCCTGTGGGACGCGACGGCTGGGTGTTTTGAGAGAGCATTTGGTTTGTTGTAAAAAAGCAGTACTAATTAATTAGTATTAGAGACAAGAGAAGGTAGTATTAATTAACAAGTAAGTAAGGAGGAATAAAAGATGGCAACAACGATGGGAACGAGCAGTGCGGCGAGTGCTGACTACGACATGTCATTGTGGTACGACTCCAAGTACTACAAGCTGGGCATGGGGATAATGCTTGCGGTAGCGATATTTTGGATTTGGTACCAACGTACATTTGCGTATTCGCATGGTATGGACTCAATGGAGCCTGAATTTGACCGTGTATGGATGGGGTTGTGGCGAGTGCACATGACACTGATGCCGTTGTTTGCATTGGTGACCTGGGGTTGGATACTGAAGACCCGCGATACGAAAGAGCAATTGGATACTCTGGATCCTAAGCTGGAAGTTAAGCGTTACTTCTACTGGATGATGTGGCTGGGTGTTTATCTGTTTGGTGTTTACTGGGGCGGCAGCTTCTTCACCGAGCAAGATGCATCTTGGCATCAGGTGATTATTCGTGACACGAGCTTCACGCCGAGTCACGTGGTCGTGTTTTATGGATCATTCCCGATGTACATTGTGTGTGGTGTAGCGGCATACTTGTATGCGATGACACGTCTGCCACTGTATAGCCGTGGCACATCATTTCCGCTGGTAATGGCGATTGCTGGTCCGCTGATGATTCTGCCGAACGTTGGTTTGAACGAGTGGGGTCATGCGTTCTGGTTCATGGAAGAGCTGTTTAGCGCGCCGTTGCACTGGGGATTTGTGATTTTGGGCTGGGCTGGATTGTTCTCAGGTGGTATAGCTGCGCAGATTATTACGCGCTACTCTAACCTGACGGACGTTATCTGGAATGGTCAAAGCAAAGAAATCCTTAACAACCGGATTGTTCCTTAAGCTAGACTGACTAAATCGCCTCTGCTTGGTTTATGAGTGGAGGCGATACTCGAGAGTAGTACAGCGCCGAGGGAGTAAGGAGAAGCGTACTGCTTGAAAGAGGAGTCGTAAAAGACAGTAAGGAATCGTCATGTTATTAAAATTAATATCACACGAAACAAACGAAGGGAGAGTCTAGTGAGCAGAACAGACGAAATTATAGCGGCGGCGAAGATGCCGCCGGAAGCGGTCAGAATGTCCAGATACATTGATGCGGTGTATTTTCCGATTCTGTGTATTCTGTTAGTTGGAACATTCCACATGCACTTTATGCTGTTAGCAGGTGACTGGGATTTCTGGCTGGATTGGAAAGACCGTCAGTGGTGGCCGGTAGTGACACCGATTGTAGGTGTAATGTACTGCGCGGCATTGATGTATTACTTATGGGTGAACTATCGTTTACCGTATGGAGCGACCCTGTGTATTGTTTGCCTGTTGGTAGGTGAATGGCTGACACGTTACTGGGGTTTTTACTGGTGGTCACACTACCCGATCAACTTTGTATTACCTTCTACGATGATACCTGGTGCGCTGATGCTGGATACCATCATGCTGTTGACGGGTAACTGGTTGATTACGGCGCTGCTGGGTGGTGGATTCTGGGGTTTGTTCTTTTACCCAGGAAACTGGCCGATTTTTGGTCCGACCCACTTGCCGGTAGTTGTTGAAGGCGTACTGCTTTCAGTAGCTGACTATACAGGCTTCCTGTATGTGCGTACGGGTACACCGGAATATGTGCGTTTGATTGAGCAAGGTTCATTGCGTACATTTGGTGGACACACGACGGTGATTGCGGCGTTCTTCTCGGCCTTTGTATCGATGCTGATGTTCTGTGTTTGGTGGTACTTTGGCAAAATCTATTGCACCGCTTTCTACTATGTTAAAGGCGAAAGAGGCCGTATTTCGATGAAGAATGACGTCACGGCATATGGTGAACCAGGATTTGCAGAGAGGATCAAATAATGAAAATAAAGAACATGTTAAAGCTGGGTGTCATGGGGCTGTATGGAGCGGCGGTAGGTGCGGCGACATTAGCGCTGACGGTAGCGGTTGATGTTGCGCCGGTAGCGGCGCATGGTGAACGTTCACAGGAGCCGTTCTTGCGTATGCGTACCATACAGTGGTATGACATGAGGTGGGAGCCTAAGGTCACCAAGGTGAACGACATTGCGACGATGACGGGTAAATTCCACATGGCGGAAGACTGGCCACGTGCGGTGGGTAAGCCTGAGCGTGCGTTTTTCAACGTTGGTAGCCCAAGCCCGGTGTTTGTACGTTTGAGCACCAAGCTGAACGGTGAGCCGATGTTCATATCAGGGCCATTGGTTATTGGTCGTGACTATGAGTTTGAAGTTAGGCTGAAAGCGCGTATTCCTGGCCGTCATCACATGCACGCGATGGTTAACGTGAAAGAGGCGGGTCCGATTGCGGGTCCAGCATCATGGATGAACATTACGGGTAGCTGGGATGATTTTACCAACCCTGTTAAGACGTTGACAGGAGAGACCATTGACACAGAGACATTCAACTTTGCCAATGGTATATTCTGGCACATAGTATGGACGGGTCTGGGTATATTCTGGATTGGTTACTATGTAGCGCGTCCGATGTTTTTGCCACGCAGCCGTGTATTGTTAGCGTATGGTGACGATCTGTTACTGGATCCTATGGATCGTAAAGTGGCATGGGGTGTAGCGATACTGACCTGTGCGCTGGTATGGGGTGGTTATCGTTATACGGAGAGCAAGCATCCGTATACCATTCCGATTCAAGCGGGTGAGTCTAAGATAGAGCCGTTGCCGATTGAGCCGAATCCGGTTGCGATCAAGGTAACGCATGCTAACTATGACGTACCTGGACGTGCGTTACGTGTAACCATGGACATTACCAACAATGGTGATACAGCGATCAACATTGGTGAGTTCACGACGGCGGGTGTACGTTTTGTAAACGCGCTGGGACGTGAGCATCTTGATCCTGATTATCCGAGAGAGCTGGTTGCGACTGGTTTGACATTGGATAATGATGCGGCGATAGAGCCGGGCGAGACTCGTGAAGTCAAACTGGAAGCTAAGGACGCACTGTGGGAAGTACAGCGTTTGATGGCTTTATTGGGTGACCCTGAGAGCCGTTTTGGTGGTTTGCTGATGACATGGGATGAAGAAGGCAATCGTTACATTAACAGTATTGCTGGAGCGGTAATCCCAGTCTTTACCAGACTTTAAACAGTAGCAAGTAACAACGCCGGTACACCACTGTCGTATGACAGCCGGTGTACCGGCTTTTTTGTTCGAGCTATGAATTTACAAAATGTGTGTTCCGCGACACTTATATCAAATATTTCTTCGATTCTATCCATGTTGTTATTATTAAACTTAAATGGCATGCAATTGCGCGGTACACTTCTAGCCAAAATTAGTTAATTTAAATTTCATTGCAACTAGTACTCTATTCATATGATATTGCCGGATTCAACGAGCTTGCCAGTACCCATGGCAAACGTGTCTAGCAGAAGATAGCATCATTCTATGCCCAAAAAAGGCACATGTACCATAGATGCTGACAAACTCACCCACGGGGCGTTACCATAGTGTCCTGCAACCGCGTAATAGTATCTCCGGAATTGGAAGCGACCGTTTTCCGTGTATGTGCCTCGTTGCATAAGGCCACGGTAGCGCAGTATCTGACATATTACATGGATA
Organism: Burkholderiales bacterium; assembly: GCA_024235755.1. Lineage (GTDB taxonomy): Bacteria > Pseudomonadota > Gammaproteobacteria > Burkholderiales > Nitrosomonadaceae > Nitrosomonas. The sequence continues at coordinate 9,679 of JACKLV010000016.1, forward strand.
AAGCGCCTAGGCTAATTGAAAATCAAATTGAATTGCACCCAATCATTGTGATTTTTGTACTGCTTGTCTTTGGTCACTTATTTGCATTCTTGGTATTTTGCTTACGCTACAGGCCAAGGTTGTTATATTAATATGGTTGAGACATATGCAACCGCGTTATTTGTAAAGTAACTTTTACCATTAAAAAATTGAGGATATTTGTAAATACTATTGCTTGTAACTCTAAACAAGGTATTTTGAGAATTTATGATCCGTTTCTCAGAAAAGCAATTATTGCTAGACATCAAATTGCAAGCAACACCTTCATTGGACAATTTTGTGTCGGGGCGAAATTTTGAATTAATACAAACGCTAAAAAATATGCTTTTGGGGCATGAAAAAGAGCGTTTCATTTATGTCTGGGGAGATTCGGGATGTGGAAAAAGTCATTTGCTGCAAGCCGCAGTGAGGTTCTTTATACAAAGCGGAGAGGTAGCGTATTATTGTCCTGGTGAAATGAATCAATTAATTCAGTTATCGGATGGTCTTTGTTGTGTAGCTATCGATGATGTAGAGTCATTAGATAATGAAGCGCAGTTAGTACTATTCAGTGTCTATAATCAATTCAAGGAAGCTGGAAGCACGATCTTGCTTGTCAGTGGTTCTTTGCCACCAATGCAGTTAAATCTTCGGCGTGATCTGGTAACACGGCTGGCTTGGGGACTTGTTTATCAAGTTCATGAATTATCTGAAGCAGAAAAAATTGATGCGCTGCAAAAGCAGGCCGCTGAGCGAGGATTTGTTTTAGAGAATGCAGTCTGCCGGTATTTGTTACAGCATGCTCAGCGCGATTTATCATCGCTGATGATAATACTTGATGCCTTGGATCGATTTTCTTTGGTACATCAACGTCATATTACGATTCCATTACTAAGAAAACTGTTGAACAACAGATGATAACCGATAATTAATTTTATGAAATTAGCATTATTTGATTTAGATAATACTTTGATCACTGGTGATAGTGATTTTGAGTGGGCGCAATTCTTAATTGAAAAAAAAGCACTAGATCGTGAATTACATGAAGCTCGTAATCTTGAGTTTTACGAGCAATATAAAGCTGGCACTTTAAATATTCATGAATTCTTGGATTTTCAGCTTAAACCATTATCAAGGCATTCGCGAAGTCAGTTGGAAAAATGGCGATGTGAGTTTATAGAAAAAAAGATCAAACCACTTATTGCGCCAGGCGCGGTAAAATTGATAGAAAATCATATGCTGGATGATGACTTATGTATCATTGTAACTGCTACAAATAGTTTTGTGACTGCCCCAATAGCGCAAATGCTTGGAATCAAAAACTTGATCGCCACAAATCCAGAAGAAAGAAATGGAGAATTTACTGGTAAAGTTACAGGTACTCCCAGCTTCAGAGAAGGGAAAATTGACCGTCTTGAAGATTGGCTAGATCAACATAATCTTACATGGTTGTCTTTTTTGCAAAGCTGGTTCTATAGTGATTCTTTAAATGATCTGCCATTATTAAGCAAAGTTACCCATCCAGTTGCGGTAGATCCAGACCCCACCTTGAAAAAACATGCGGAGGAAAAAGGCTGGCCAGTTATTAGCTTACGTTAATTGTAATTTAATTGGGTGCTCAAGATACACAATCTGTCAATACTGTTAAATCAGAATTTCATTATATTCTTATTTTTCTATAATTTGATCTTGTAATTTCGAAAAGATATCACCTACATATGTGATTTGTTCAGTAGTATGCGCTGCGTTAACACTGCATCGTATTAATGATTTACCATCTGGGGCAGCTGGAGGCAAGATCAAATTGACGTAAATATTGTTTTCCAGCAAGCTTTGCCATATCCGTAATGCCTGCTTTGGGTTGTCGAGTACTGCGGCAATAATGGGGCTTGGTTCCGGACCAAGCTTGTAGCCTGCCTCATTCAGATAAGCATATAATTGTGTACAGTTTTGCCATAGCTTTTTACGTAAATCTTTTCCTTCTCGTAATAGTACCAACGCAGCACGTGCCGAAGCTATCGTTGCAGGTGAGGGTGAGGCTGTAAAAATATAGGGGTGACTGACATAACGTAACTGATCGAGTTGTGAATGATTGCTCACGCAAAATCCGCCGATACTGCATAAGCTTTTACTAAATGTGCCAGTTATAAAATCTACTTCTTTTTGTAATCCTGTTATTTCAACCAAGCCTTGACCCGTTTCACCGAGTACACCTAAGGAATGTGCCTCATCAAGTAACAGTGTGCAGCTATACTTATTTTTTAGATTTACAATTTCTGCCAGCGGTGCTTGATCTCCCAGCATGCTGTAAATACCCTCAATGATAATCAAAGTGCTTTCAGTACGATCACCTAGCCGACGTAAACGCTTTTCCATATCGACCGTATCGTTATGTTTAAAGCGAATGATTTCGGCTCCACTTAGTATACAACCATCATAGATACTGGCATGAGAATCACTGTCGATTAATACGGTATCACCATGGCCGACTAGGCCAGAAATTGTTCCGAGGTTTGCTTGATAACCCGTTGTAAAAACAATTCCGGCACTGCACCCATAGAAATCAGCAAACTCCTGTTCTAGGGCGCGATGTCCTTGGTAGCTCCCATTGGCCATTCTTGATCCGGTTGTTCCTGTTCCTTCTGCATCCAACGCATGATGGGCTGCTTCGATGCACTCAGGCGCAAACGATAATCCCAGATAATTATTAGTACCAAGTAAAAGTACTCGGCGATCTCCAATTCGTGCTTCTGTCGCAGAATAAACTTCTTCAATAGGAACGCCGAATGCACCAATGCCTTCTGGAAGCATTGCTATTCTTGCAGCAGCGACTGCGTCGAGTTTTTCGAGTAAATTCATTTATTGATCGGATTTAATTCTGGAAACAAGATTTGCGAGATCATGAACAGTTTGAACATCAGCTAGCGCATTGATTGGAATGGAAATGTCAAATGAATCTTCAATTTCCATAATTAAATTCAACAGCTTTATAGAATCGATTGATAGCTCACTGATGATATTGGTATCGGATGTTATTGTAACCTCAGAACTTGCTAAGCTGCTGAGGCGATCACATAATAATTGCATAATTTCTTCATAATCATTATCGGTCATATATCATAAAATCCTGAAGTCTATGCATTACACAATTCGTGGTAATGATTCATATAAATGGATGTTGGGTTGCCAGCCAGGCAAAGCACGAATGAGAGGCTTATTATCACAAACCCAATCATGGTGGCGAAGTTCATTTACTTTACCCGGTGTTAACATCGGAGAATAACGTAATAAACGTGCAAGCCAGAGGTTCAGTACGGCAATATTTTTAATTAAAAAATGAGGTATCATTATGCAATGAACTGGTTTTTTCCAAATTTCTTGAGCTAAACTTGCCAGAGACTCAAAACTGTAACCATTGGGCGTGCCGTCATCTAATTCAAATATGCCATTACACGGTTTCTCAGAGTCAAGCCATAATTGGACAGCATGGACCAAATCGTCCACATGTATCAGGCCAAATCGGTTATTTGGTTTTCCCACAACGGGGAGCAAGCCCCTACGGGTTGCTTTAAACAGTGGTTTGAGCTCTTTATCGCCAGGGCCATAAACTGCTGTGGGTCGAAAAATGGTCCAAGCAAAGTTAGCTGAGTGATCGATTACTTCCTGTTCAGCATAGCTTTTGCTTCTGGAATACCAGGATAACTCAGGTTGTCTTGCCGCTAATGAAGAAATAAGTAGAAAACGTGGGTAATTGTTTTGCTGGCTCGCGATTTCTAGCAGGTTTCTTGTGCCGGTCACATTTGTGTGAAAAAAGTCATTGAAGGAGCGGCCCCTCACTGCGCCGGCACAATGAATGATAAATGGCGTATCCTGTGTTAGCTCTGCCAAAGCAGTGAGATTGTCTAAATCTCCGTACACCCATTGTATGAATTTTGTATTTTTACACTTACTTCGAGAAAGGGCTTTGATATACCAGCCTTCACTAACTAGCCTGTTTATTAATCGATGACCAATAAAACCAGTAGCACCCGTTACTGCTACCAATTTTCGCATAGCGTGTTAGCGATCTCCCGATTCTGCCACAGCAGACAGTTGCTCACCCAAGTTCATACGCTGGATATAGCCTTGGCGAGCCGCAAAACGTGATAATTTACCAGAAGATGTTCTGGGTAAAGTATGAGGCGGCACTAGTTCTACCACACAGTTAACGCCAAAGGCCATATAGACTAGTTGTTGCAGTCGTTTGATTAATGATAAGCGTTCTGCTGCAGAGGTGAGTCTACATTCAATAACCAGTACAATGGTTGTTGTGCCATCTGCATCATTGACCCCGAACGCAGACGCTTCTCTTGATCTGATTTCTGGTTGCTGCTCGGCCAGTTCTTCGATATCTTGAGCCCTTATGTTGCGCCCATTAACGATAATGACATCTGTTCGGCGTCCCGTAATATATAAATCGCCTTCATACAAGAAACCTATGTCACCTGTATCCAGCCAATTATCAGGCTTAAGTGCTTTTTGTGTTTCCTCGGGGTTGTTGTAGTAACCTGTCATAATACTTGCACCTTGAACAAGAACACTACCAACCATATTTTCGCCAAGTCGCTGTCCGTTTTCGTCAACAATCTTCACCGTGTGTCCAGGAAGTGGGCGTCCACAGTTGACAAACTCATTATATTTGCGGCCTTCAGCACGAAGACTTGTGGCCATTCTTTTATCAATGAGTACTTTACTGTCAACTTGTATGCTGTGAAATCCTTTACCAACTTTTGAGAATGTTACTGCAAGTGTTGATTCGGCAAGGCCATAACAAGGCAAAAAAGCATTGTCATTAAAACCGGCTGACGAAAATTTTTCTGCGAAGTTTCTTAAAGTCTCGGGGCGAATCATTTCTGCGCCAATGCCAGCAGCTCTCCAGCAACTGAGATCAAGATCTTTCAAATCGGATTCACGGACGCGCATCGTGCATAACTTCAGTCCAAAAGGCTGACTGAAAGCTACAGTGCACCGGTTGCGACTGATAAGTCGCAGCCATTGTAAGGGTCGGATGGCAAAATCCCGTGTCGCCAGATAATCAACCGATATTTGAGTAACCATAGGTGCCAATACCAAACCGACTAATCCCATGTCATGGTAAAAAGGTAACCACGAAGCAGACCGGTCATCGGGCTTAATTTCCAATCCATTACGAACAATGCCTTGCAGGTTGCACATGAGCGCACGTTCAGTGATTACAACACCTCGAGGCATGCGTGTGCTTCCCGACGTAAATTGCAGATAGGCTACTTCGTCTGGTGTATTGGGCTGCAACATTACCTCTTTAACAGGCAATTTTTTAAGTTGCGCAGGTGTTCCTACCCATTGTAGATTAATTGATTTTTCTGCAGCTTCTTCAAGAAAATTAATGTAGTCGAGATTTGCAAGCGCAATGCTTGCTTGACTACTTTCGAGCATTCCTCTTAATTGCTGAACATAAATTCCGTGGCTGCCTAAATTGACCGGAACAGGCATGGCAAATGGAACTAATCCAGCATAACGACAAGCAAAAAACAACTCGATGAATTCGGGGGATGTGTCGGCTATTATAGCAACTCGGCTACCGCGCACTAAATTAAGCCCGGCTAACCGCTGTGCAAGTGAACGCGCATTGTTTCTGAGTGATTTATAAGGTAAAACTGAATGTAAATGACCTTTTGCGTTATAAAAGTTATATCCCGTTATTCCCTGAGCAGCATATTCCAGCGCATTCGTCAGAGTGTCAAACTCTGCCAGTTGTTGCGCAAGCGTATTGCGTGTCGGTGTTGGTGTTAATTCTAATTCGCTTGAAGGCTGAAAATCAAACGCTTGCGTTAGCGGAGCGTTCAACTTGGCTATTGTCGAACTCAAGATCTTCCCCTCGAAGTAATATAACTTGTACGTTTCATCTTGCTTCCCATAGCAAGGTGTTCTGATAGTGCGTGTCAACTCTTATTATATGTCGTTTATTGACTTTTCTCGCTTACCGGAAAATTCCTATCAATCGCTAACAGCTGACATTCCTTAATGTTCAATAAGTGTGTCGTATTTGACCAAAGCGCAGCTTATATAAGGAGGTTTTTTCTGTCAAGGCAATCTTCGCCAATTGTTGTACTAAAACAACAATTGTATCTATCCAAAATGCAGACAAATTTTAATGGGAGTTAAAACAAAAATTATTCCGATATGGTTATAACTTAAACGATAATGCTGACTTCGGTTAGTCGTATGTTCTTGTCTGTGCACCAATTTATTATGCTTGAATCACCCCGGGTTTATAGGAGACTCTATTTCTTGAGAAGATAGGGTAATGAAAAAACAAATGAGTTATTCCCGGAGATTCGGGAACGAGTGTACGGTAGATGCATGAACACCAGAAGGAATATGAATCGCAATGGGCTGCAGTGGTATCCATAGCATCGAAGATTGGCTGTACACCGGAAACGCTGCGCACCTGGGTGCGCCAGTCAGAAACAGACCAGGGTATTCGAGGTGGCTTGTCAACTTCGGACCGTGAGCGACTCAAGGAATTGGAGCGTGAGAATCGGGAATTAAAGCGTGCCAATGAAATATTAAGAAAGGCATCTGCTTATTTTGCCCAGGCGGAGCTCGGGCGCCGACAGAAATAAAGATTGTGTTTATCGATCAACACAATTAATTCTTTATGGGTGAAAATGTTGCATAAATTTTCGGTCAATATAATTTTTCCAGTGCCAAACCCATTTACCCTGTAAGAAAAAGAAACCTCGTGATGCAACAGCGTGCTTTCTGCCTGTGGTTAACAAGCTTAGAAATCGCTGTTGCGGTTTGAATGGACGCAGTTCTTTTTTTGTGAGTGTTGCGATAAGATTGTTTGAGAGCGCGGGTCCTTGTCGTACTGCAAAAACACCAGCTTTGGGCAATGCTTGAGGTGAAAATGCAGCACAGTCACCAGTTGCAAAAATATTGTGATGTGTAATGCTTCGCAAATATTGATCGACCATTATAAAGCCGCGGGCATCGCATGTTAGACTGCTTTCCGCCGGCCATGAGTATGCGCCAGCATGTATTGCCCATACGGCAAAATCATATTCTAAGGACGAGCCATCCTGAAAATACAACATATCCTGATCAATTGAACTGATATGGCCGTTTCTCACGGTAATATTTAGAGACCGTAAATGGCTAAGAAAAAAATTCTGTACTGTACGATTATGTGTGGTAAGAATAGTCGAATTAGCGTTTATAAGTGTATATGTGGCCGTAATTGCTGTTGTGTTTTGCAAGCGATAATGCATGGCAAGTAATACTTCAATGCCTGCAGCGCCACTTCCGACCACGACAATATGTTGATTCTGTTTTGATTCAGCATGCGATTGAAGCCAAGAAAACCAATGCAATAAGAAATTACTCACTGGTTTGATTGCATGTCCGTAAATTTCCGCGCCTCGAATATTCAGTATGGCGGGATGCGAGCCTATATTAACCGATAGTAAGTCATATTTAATTGGCAAAAGTTTTGGACAATGAATGACTTGTAGATCAGGATTGATTCTGTCGACTGCGCCACGTACAAACCTAACACCTGCCCACTGACAGAGGCGATGTAAATCTATATGGCATTCTTCGAACGAATAGTGACCTGCGATCAGACCCGGCAACATGCCGGAATAAGCAGTGTGTGTATCCGGGCTAATTAATGTAATATCTACATCGGATAGTGGTTTCTCGAGTAACTGTTTGATAACTATTGCATGACTGTGACCACCACCAATTAAGCACAAATGCTTTTTGTTAGATAAGTGTGCTTTCATTATTGAGCATACATAGTTGAATTTGTATATTGTGAATTGATAAGAATAAAAAAATTGGTAATTTGCCGCAAGATAAATTAGTCTATTAATGAATATATAATTTGAGGGTTTACACTGTAAACGGCTTGTTGGAAATCGTTTTCGAGTAAGCAACGCTTGGAAAAATGCTAAAACAGCAGAATTTAGGCTTGTGTCTGAATTCAGCATAAAGTAGTTGTGATGGTTGGCGGTTTGACAGTTTTTTTGATCTGCTAATAACTTTGTCAGTTAGAGTTTCAATGATGAAGCGAAGCATTAAACAAAAAAATAATTTTGGATTATTAATGCAAAAATAAAATTATGAATATTGTCGTTTGTTGTCTATGTTTCTTATGTACGGAGGGTGTCAATGAAATCAAGCAAAATTAAAGTTTTATCAGCCAGTGTGGTTTTTTTGTTTGCCGCTGGGTTGTTATCCGGCTGCGGTGATGAACCAGAGGATGCGGCAAACCAAAACCAGGGGATGACGACGGATGGGCCAATTCAAAGTGTAGAGACAATCATTGAGCCTGAGCCACTAGTTGAAATAGAAGAAACCGAAGAGTTTGAGCCATTTGGAAATATCGACCTCGAAGAGGAAATGAGTTCCATGGAAGGAATTCTTAATGATTTATCCGACGCTACAAGTGACTCCATTGATTCAGCTACAGAAGCAGCAAGCGATTCAATAAATACTGTTACGGAAAAAACGAGAGAAACGACCGACAAGATGTTGGGTGCAGCGGGAGAAATGGTTGATGACGCAGAAAAAGCTGTTGGTGAAGTGAGGGAGGATACGATTGAAACACTTGAAGCAACTATTGTAGAACCTGCAGCTGAAGTGTTTGAGGATTCTCAAGAAGTTGTAGCAGCAACGCCTGAATTGATGCGTCGTGTTCAGCAAGCACTGGCAAACGCCGGTTATAACCCAGGGCCCATCGATGGTATTAGTGGACCAAGAACACTGACTGCCATTAAAAACTTTCAACAAGACAATAACCTAGCAGCGGGCGGGCTCACCAAGGAGACTTTGCGAACGCTGGGTGTGGGTTTTTAGGTATTATTTTACTCTACAGTCGGCACTTCATTCGCTAAAAATGTTGGAGTGCTGGCTGGAAAATTCTAAAAAGAATGTAAGCAAGATATAGATGCCGATTTGTTTCTGGAAAAATGGGACTGGAATAGAGTCAAAGCATTAAAAGCTGTATTGTTCGGTGTTGTATTTATACAAATATAATAGATAGGTAGCTGATTATGTAAGTTAAACTCAACAATCAGCTGCCTAATTATTTATTTTTGTGATGACATTGTTGACAATGGATCGAAATAAAATGCAGTTGGAATTTCTGTTTCAATATTGGGTTAAGATATAATTTCATCTCATCAATTACAGGAAGGTTGATTCTTCAAGTATTAAGTTTTCTTTTTTCGAATCTGGTGTATATATAAATTCTTTTTTCAATTGATTGCGCGCATTTTTTAAATCGATACGTTCTCAATGTACTGGTTTTTGATACCTGATACTCGACTACGTCTATTTACAGCAATCGATTCAAGTTTTGGGAGGTTTTGCCAATGGGAGTACCTTTACGTCAACAAATCGCCGTAGGCACTTATTTAATCAAACAGAAAATTTTGGGAGTTAAGAAATATCCCCTGGTTTTAATGTTGGAGCCGTTATTTCGTTGTAATTTGGCATGTGCTGGTTGCGGAAAAATTGCACATCCGGAGGAAATTCTGGACAAGCGGTTGTCTTATGATGAGTGTATGAAAGCTGTTGATGAATGTGGTGCACCCATGGTTTCTATACCGGGTGGCGAGCCTTTATTACATAAAGAAATGCCGCAGATTGTTGCGGGCATCATCGAGCGAAAAAAATATGTCTATTTATGTACCAATGCGTTACTGCTAAAGAAAAGAATCGATGACTATACTCCTTCGCCTTACCTGACATTTTCAGTACATCTAGACGGTATGAGAGAAAGACATGATGCATCGGTTTGTCAGGAAGGCGTATTCGATCGCGCAGTTGAAGCAATCAAACTTGCGCTAGAGAAAGGATTCAGGGTAACAGTTAATTGTACGCTGTTTCAGGGTGAAACACCGGAAGACGTTGTCGAGTTCCTTGATTATGCAATGGAGCTCGGAGTTGAAGGTGCAACAATTGCGCCTGGGTTCAGTTATGAGCACGCACCCAAGCAGGATGTATTCATCAAGGGCGCCGATACCAAAAAATTGTTTCGCGGTATTTTCGAATTAGGAAAGAAACTGAAGCGAAAATGGCGACTCAATCATTCAGCGCTTTATCTTGATTTTTTAGCAGGCAATCAGGATTACAAGTGCACTCCATGGGGCAATCCGACACGAAATGTTTTCGGCTGGCAAAAGCCTTGCTACCTTCTGGCTGATGAAGGCTATGTCGATACATTCCAGGAATTACTCGATAGCACACCATGGGAAAAATACGGTAACGCCAACAACCCAAAATGCGCCCAGTGCATGGCCCATTGTGGTTACGAAGCAACTGCAGTTGAAGATACACTGCGTCATCCTTGGAAAGCATTGGTAACTTCTGTTAAAGGTCCAAAAACAACTGGAGAAATGGTTGCGGAACCCATACCGCATTGGGCCACCGAAGAAGGCAAGAAAAAAGATAAAAAGCTGACTGACATTCCTGTTACGATCGATTACAAATAATTAATCAAAACACACTGCCTGCGTCAATGTATGGGGTTAGTGATGGCGGAAGGTATTGTCTGCTGTATCAAGTAACGAGTACCTGCGCACCGAGTTTTTCAGGAATATTGCTTTTCTATGGCTGAACTGCCGTTGGTCGGGCTGTTGGGCGCATTCTTATGTGCCGTTCTGGGTGCTATTGGTTGGTGGTCGATACTCTTTCTTCCCTGGCGTCCGTCAAGTACTCGTGAACAGATAGAGGCTGAATCTTATGCCCAGCTGACGCATGATTTGAGCGAGGTTACGGTGTTGATTCCTGCGCGCAATGAGGCGCAGTTTATCGACCATACGCTTGAAACTGTCAAGATTCAGGGATCTGGTTTACGGATCATCGTTATTGATGATCAGTCTTCGGATTCTACTGCGCAGTCGGCCCAAAAAAACGGTGCTTGGGTTATTACCGGAACCGCGCCGCCAACGGGCTGGAGTGGTAAGCTTTGGGCGCTTGAACAAGGTTTGCAGCAAGTGCGCACCGCCTATACATTATTACTCGATGCGGATATCGCTTTATCAACAGGTATTATTGCGACCTTACTCAAAAAGGCAAAAAATGAGCAATGTGTTTTGGTGTCGTTAATGGCAGCACCGCCCATGAACAACATCATGGAAAAATTGCTCATGCCTGCATTTATTTTTTTCTTCAAGTTATTATATCCTTTTGGTTTGGCAAATAAATCTGCTTCTCGAGTGGCGGCTGCGGCGGGTGGTTGCATACTGGTGGAAACAAGTGCATTGCGCTCGGCAGGCGCTTTTGGCAGTCTTCATAGTGCGCTGATAGACGATTGTACGCTGGCTGCACATATCAAGCGCAACGGTAAAAAAATATGGATAGGTTTGAGTCATTCAGCGCGCAGTCATCGTGGTTACCATAAACTGGATACCATCTGGGAGATGGTTTCGCGAACGGCGTATACTCAGCTTAATTATTCGTCGCTTTTACTGATATTCTGCACGGTGATGATGGTATCGATGTTTTGGTTTGCGCCGTTCGTATTTTTGTTGCTGCCTGATCTGAAAACTTATATGATCTGTGCAATAACGTGGTTGGCCATGTATTTAGCTTATAGACCGACTTTGATTTATTATTATCGTTCCCCACTCTGGGTATTGGCGTTGCCAGTTATTGGCGCACTCTATCTTGCCATGACATGGACTTCTGCAATACGTTACTGGCGCGGCGAACGTGCTCGCTGGAAAGACCGTCAATATGAAAGCAAAACAGATGATTAGAATAAAAAGTTGGACATTGGGCTTAATTGCTTTTGTGACGCTATCGGTGTTCATTGTTGTTTTTGCGAGTGTTTTGCGCGCGGATGAACCTGAGCCGGATAGTGCGCAAGCTGCGGTATCTTATTTGCAGCAATCCTTATTGCAGGCTATGCGCGAAGGAGAACAATTGAATTACTCAGAACGAGTGGAATTTTTAACGCCGGTAGTTGACCAGACGCATGATATTGATTTAATTATCAAGACGATTCTTGGCGCGACCCTCTGGCTTGAATTGGATGCATCTCAGCAAAATTTGATTATAGAAACATTTCGTCAACTCAGTATCGCCACCTATGCCGGCCGGTTTAAACAATACAGTGGTGAGCAATTTAAGTTTATCGAACAACGTGATTTGCCGCGGGGTCAACAACTGGTCCGTAGTCAGCTTATCAAGGGCGATGGTGGTACTGTCAATTTTGATTATGTGTTGCATCGGCCCGCAGAGCATTGGTTGATAATAAATATTCTATTTGATGGCGTAAGTGACTTGGCAATTAAGAGAAGCGAATATCGTTCAATCCTGCAGCGTGAGGGATTTCAGTCATTAATAGATATGTTGAATGTCAAAATTGCAGAGGCTGAGCACAGCGAATAATCGAATCGACAAAATGTCTGGACGCTGTCAACTTATTAACGCTAAGTTGTTTAAGTGCGCGTGATTAAAAGGATTTTTTGTGGAAATTTCAAACGGCGCAGGTAACCGTTTTTTTGCCCGATGGACAGCTTTTTCCTATCAAAAAGCTATTTGGGTCATAGTCTTGGCAGTCGTCATAGCAGGATTCAGTGTTCTGTATACCGTTAATAATCTTGGGGTACATACTGATACAACGGATATGTTGTCAGAGGATGTACCTTTTCGGATTAATCACAAACGTTACAAAGAAGCTTTTCCGCAATACGAGGATGCATTGCTGTTGGTAGTGGATGCGCCAGCACCCGAGCTGGCGCATGCGGCTGCCAAACGGCTGACCCTTTATCTTCAGAATGACAAGGATCATTTCTACGAAGCCAGTTATTTGAGCGGCGATCCTTTTTTTGAACAAAACGGCCTGCTCTATAAAAACATCTCTGAACTGGAAAACATTACCGACCAACTTGCTGCAGCTCAACCGTTGATTGCGCGCCTGGCTGAAAATCTGACGCTGAAGACGTTCGCATCGGTGTTGACCGAGGCAGTCGATGAGATTACTCAGGGTAGAAATCTGGAGCTTGATGGCGTTTTTAACGGCATGAGTGCAACATTAGATGCCAGACTTACAGGGATACCACGCGCATTATCGTGGCAGATACTGTTAGACGGCGAACGACAAACAGGGTTGTATCAGGAATTGGTTTTGACTAGGCCCAAGCATGACTATGCGCAGTTATTTGCTGCCGAGCGATCGCTAAATGCCGTGCGAGAAGCAGCTTTGAGCATAGGTCTGACGCAAGATGCACCTGAGCAATTGCGCATTACGGGTGAAGCAGCGCTTGCATATGATGAATTGCATAGTGCTATGCGTGGCGCACAAGATGCTGGAATGCTGGCGCTGGCACTGGTTGTTGTCGTATTGCTAATTGCGTTGCGCACTGCCGGTGCAATCATAACCGTCATGCTTAGTCTTGTGTTGGGACTTATTCTGACGGCTGCCTTTGCAACATTTGCCGTGGGTCATTTGAACCTGATTTCAATTGCTTTCGCGGTGCTATATATCGGATTGGGTGTGGATTATGCAATACATTTTTTATTGCGACACGAAGAAATCAGGAGAACTGGTGCGCCGGTCATTCAAACACTGCCCATGGCGGGGAGTGATATTGGGCGAGCCTTGACAATTTGCGCTGTCACTACGGCAATCGGTTTTTATGCTTTTATACCAACATCGTATGATGGCGTTGCCGAACTTGGTATTATTTCTGGTTCGGGTATGATTATCAGTCTGTTGGTGACATTGACGATTGTGCCTGCGCTACAACGATTTTTTCCGATCCAACCCATCAAACCGCTAATTTCTGTTCGGCCGTTGCATACAGCGCTGGAATGGCCGATACATGCCCGAAAAAGCGTTTATATTTTGACAGTATTGGCTGTGCTGCTTTCGGTGTTTGCGTTACCGAAGATACGGTTTGATTATAATCTGCTCAATCTGAACGATCCGCGTGCGGAGTCTGTGATGACTTTTCGTGATTTATTGGAGAATGCAGAGGACTCGCCGTGGCATATTATTGCCCTGGCGGATAGCCGTAACGAGACCGAACAACTCGTTCAACAGCTATCCGAATTACCGGAGGTGGATAAAGTTATTTCCATACTGGATTTTGTACCCGATGATCAGGAAGAAAAACTTCACTTGATCGAAGAGATGGCGATGACACTTGGGCCGATTTCATTTACGTCGGCTACTCAAGAACGCATAGATGTAGATTTGCAGCGAGCAGCACTGCTGAACTTACAAAGCGCATTGACGCGTTTTCTTGACGAGCAGCCTGCGCACACCTCCGCCCATGCGGCAAAAAACTTACATGCATCAATACTTGGTCTGCAACAGCAGTTGGATGCACTCAATGAAAACGTGGCACGGGAAAAACTACTTTCTGCAATTGAACAGGACCTGCTACATTTGCTGCCCGTGTCCATTCATCGTTTGCAGCTTGCGTTAAATGCTTCGCCGTTCACACTGCAGGATATCCCGGAGTCAGTCAAATTGCACTGGTTGAGCGGCAATGGCGTCTACCGCATTGCGGTCTATCCAGCTGAAAATATCAATGACAATGATGCATTGAAACGGTTTGTGCGTGCGGTTCAGCATATAACGCCTGGCGCAACGGGTGTGCCGGTCATCAGCCTTGAAGCGGGCAAAGCAGTCGTTGATGCGTTTATCCATGCCTTTTCACTGGCATTTATTGGTGTTGTGGTTGCTTTGTTGATATTACTCAGAAACATTAAATCGGCAGTGCTTGTTCTGGTGCCGCTACTGCTAGCTGCATTATTTACCGGTGCAGTAACCGTATTATTGGGATTGCCATTTAATTTCGCTAATGTAATTGCTTTGCCGCTGATCTTGGGTATCGGAATCGACTGTAGCGTCCATATGGTTCACAGAAGCCGCAATAATGGGGAGGCCTATGAAAATTTACTGTATACCAGCACGGCACGGGCAATTTTTTATAGCGCATTAACGACTATGGCCGGTTTCGGTAGCCTGATTTTTTCGCATCATCAGGGTACTGCCAGTATGGGTTTGCTGTTGCTGGTGGGTGTTGTGTTGACGTTGGTGTGCGTGTTAGTCATTTTGCCCGTACTGTTACATGCTGCCGATAACAAAAGGACGGTTTAATATTTGAGTTTTCCCAGCCGCGGGGGGTGCTTGCTATCTTTTTTTGCGCTGCAGTGCGGCTGCAAAAAAACCGTCGGTTCCATGTGTATCGGGTGAAAGTTGCAGAAATTTTCCGGTATTCACCGCAATTTTCTGCTCCGCCATCAATTCGGAACAATCAAGCAAATCGAATTCTGTATTGTCTGATTGAAAATTTTCAATGATGCGTTGATTTTCTTCAGGTAAGAAGCTGCACGTTGCGTACACTAACCGTCCGCCGGGTTTGACCAAGGTTGCTGCCGCAGACAAAATTGAGGACTGTTTTGTTTTTAATTCTTCGATACTTTGAGGTGACTGACGCCATTTTAAATCAGGATTGCGACGTAATGTGCCCAAGCCACTGCAAGGCGCATCAACCAGTACCCGATCGATTTTATCTTTGAGACGCTTTATTTTAAGATCGTGTTCGTTTGCAATGCGTTGAATATGCACATTGGATAATCCTGAGCGTTTAAGTCGTGGCTTTAGGTTGTTTAATCGTTTCTCATAAACGTCAAAAGCGTACACACGGCCTTTCGAGTGCATGAGTGCGCCGAGTAATAACGTTTTACCGCCCGCACCCGCACAAAAATCAACCGCCATTTCGCCACGTTTTGGCGCCATCAGATAACCAAGTAATTGACTGCCTTCATCCTGTACTTCAATTTTACCGGATAAAAAAAGTGGGTGAAGATTGATTGTAGGTTTGCTGTGTAAGCGGATGCCACAAGGAGAAAAAGGCGTGGCTTCTGCAAGGATGCCTTCATTAATCAGTGTTTCGAGTACATGTTCACGTTTGGTCAGAAGTGTATTCACACGTAAGTCCAACGGTGCAGCATTTTGTAGTGAACGTCCAAGTTTGAGGATGGCTTCATCCGGCATGAATTGTCTTAGTCTCTCAATCAACCATTCAGGCAATTCTGCCTGAGCAGTCAGTGGCAAAGATCCCATTTTGACTGCATGAATAGTTTGTAACCATTTTATTTCGGAACCCTGCGCCCAGTTTTTCAGCTCATGTGGATTAACATTCTGGAATCGGACCAGAAATGCCAGCAGCAACGAGCGGGGTGTAACCGGATTAATACACTGCTCCAGAAAAAACCGATGGCGTAGTATGCCAAATGCTGTTTCAGCAATAAAAGCACGATCACGCGCGCCAAGTTTTGGATTTTTCTGGAAGAAGCGCCTTAGAATGGCATCAGCCGGATATTCAAGCGGCAGCAGCGTTTGGATGGTACTAACTGCATTGTTCAGTTGCGCGGGTGTTATATGCATTCGTTTAGCAGAATTATTTTGTACAGCAAGTAACTTTGTTCGTGTAGTCGATATGTATATCGGCGATCATTTTCTCAACGTTGAGGCCGTCTTTTTCTACAGACCGAATATGCACCGGTATCATATGATAGTCTGGTGCAAGCCATATTTTTCTTTGCGTTTTGTCATCCTGGTTGTGCAATTTGGTTAAGACTATCGTGTTCAGTTCACCAAGCGGTGTATTGAGTTCTTCACTACTGATCATAAATTGCATCAATTGCAGGCTTCGCCCATCTGTGACATAAATATCCAATAGATTTCCTGCTTGTAGCGCATGTGTTTGGTCAAAAATAAAATGGTAAGACAGGCTTAATCGGTCCAATGTGTCAGCTTGCAAAGGCGTTTGTTTTTCTTCATCACCATGTTTAAGCGTTAAGATCCCCTTTTCCCAGTCAAACAGTGCCAGACTTGAGTTATTATTTGTTCTCTGATCAGAGTAGCGGGTCGGTTTCAGGCCCTTTTCGGTTACAATGCCTTGGCTGCTCCTGATAATATTGCCAGGGTTGATTATCTTGAAAACTCCAGTTGCTTGTGCATTGCTGGTAATTTGAAATGTGTGAGTATCGCTTTCCTGATTGATGTCGACTGTTTCATTTAATTCGCCATGGCCGATACCTGTCTTAACGGTATAACTGATATGGATGCGAGCAGGTAAACCGGTCGCGTTGTCACCTTCAGCAATCTGATTGGTTTCTGTTGCTAGGGCCGGACAGATCATCCACCAGAAACCAATAAAGAATAAAAAAATTTTCATTTTTGCAGTTCTGGTGAATAGATCACCGAATTATGAACACAGGTATCGGTAATCGTTACGGTATTAGCGGAGAGTTTGATACGACCTTGCAGAAACCAACGTACTGCCTGGGGATAAATCCGGTGTTCTTGTACCAACACACGTTCCGCCAGTGATTTTTCAGTATCATTGGAAAATACCGGAACGGCTGCTTGAATCACGATAGGGCCATGATCGAGTTCTGGTGTTACGAAATGAACCGTACAACCATGAATTTTTACACCATCGTGTAATGCGCGCCTGTGTGTGTGCAACCCCGTAAAGGACGGTAACAGGGAAGGATGGATGTTCATAAGCCGGCGATGATAGCGGAAAACAAAATCGTCTGTGAGTATACGCATAAAGCCAGCGAGTGTAATCAGATCTGGCCGATAACGGTCAATTTCATCAGACAAGGCAGTGTCGAATGCCAAACGATCAGAAAAAGTCTGGCGATTGATGCATGCTGTTTGCACACCCTTATCCGCAGCGGTTTTTAGCCCTTCAGCGTTAGGATTGCTGCTGATTACGATAATACGATCGACAGGCAGTTCGGCTTCAAGTAAAGCCCGCATATTGCTGCCGCGGCCGGAAATAAGAATGACCAGGGTTTTCATGACAGGCCTTACCCAAAGGTGTTTAACGCAGTACAACTGCAGGCTGATCAGGCATACGCTGTCTTATTTCACCAATCCGGTAAACCTTTTCACCGGCTTCCCGCAGGCTTTGGATTGCAGTTTCTGCCTGGTTGGCGGCAACTATGACAACCATGCCGATGCCGCAATTGAACACGCGGAGCATTTCATCGTCACTTACCTGGCCTTGTTTTTGCAGCCATTCAAATAGCAGTGGTGAATCCCAGGTGTTTGTTTGCAGTTCGGCAGCAACGCTATTCGGGAGAATACGTGGTAGATTCTCAACCAAACCGCCGCCAGTAATATGTGCCAGGCCTTTAACGGGCAATTGTTTCATCAGCGCCAACAATGGTTTTACATAAATTCTTGTTGGTGCCATGATAATATCGCTGAGCGGTTTACCGTGAAAATCCTGTGATAAATCAATACAGTTTGTATTGATGATTTTACGAATCAATGAATAGCCGTTTGCATGTGCACCGCTAGAAGCCAGACCAATTACGACGTCGCCTGTTTGTATGGTTGTGCCGTTGATAATCTGGTCTTTTTCGACTACTCCCACCGCAAAACCGGCTAGATCATATTCACCCACAGGATACATGTCCGGCATTTCCGCCGTTTCACCGCCAATTAATGCGCAGCCGGCCAGTTCGCAACCGGTGGCGATGCCACTGATAACATCAGCTGCTATATCGGCGTCGAGTTTGCCGCAGGCGTAGTAATCGAGGAAAAACAGAGGTTCTGCGCCCGATACCAGAATGTCATTTACACTCATGGCTACCAGATCGATGCCAATGGTGTCATGCCGTTGCAATTCGAAAGCCAGTTTCAGTTTGGTGCCAACGCCGTCAGTACCGGATACCAGTACGGGGTTCCGGTAATCTCTAGAAATCTCAAACAATGCGCCGAATCCGCCGATACCTGCTAATACTCCCGGGCGGAACGTGCGTTTGGCGAGTGGCTTAATTGCCTGTACCAGATTGTTGCCGGCGTCAATATTGACGCCGGCATCACGGTAGGAAAGCGGGGCTGCTGTTTTGTGTGATGAATTGTTATCGTCGGAATGAGGCTTGGTCACAATATATCTTTACAATTACTGAAGAAGTATTTTTAGCGGGTATTTTACAGCAAATATACCTCATTCATCTTCCGATATTGTATGGATAACAATTCTGAGGTTTTACCAATTAACAAGAGAAGGGGTGAAAACTGCTTGTATCAACGACGATGACCGCCTCCGCGGTGACCATTACCTCTATGGCCGCCACCTCGATGTCCTCCTGTAAACTGTGAGTGTCCACGTCCAGCATGTCCATGACCACCCCGAAAATGCTTCTGTCCACCCCGAAAATGCGAGTGGCCGCCGCCGATGTGGCCGTGTCTTCCACTATAGTGTTTGTGAGGGCGATAAAAGTTTCCGGAGCCGCTAAAGTATCTCGTGCCGCCATAAAATGCCGGTTGATAGCCGTAACCGCTACTAATGCTTCCGTAATAACCGGCTCCACTGTAGTAGGGAGGTGCTACACATCCACTGAGAAAAAGCACTGCAACTACAGCAGACATGATTAAAAATTTTTTTGTATTCATGATGTGCCTCCAGAAAAATGTCAGGCATTCAGATTGTTTTTTTAGCCTGATGTTTAAATACACGCAGCAGGAAAATTTTATCTGTTTGGTCTTGCCAGCTTTGTGTCAGTCGAAAGTAAGCCAGACAGTTTCGAAACCTCATTTACTACCTATCCGGGCATTTCCGATCTTTGTGATTGAAATTGTACGGTGGCCAAACTGAATCAATACTGAATATAAGTTGCTAGACATTCTGCCGTTAATGAACTGTGGGTGTGCTGTTTCATCGCGGATTGAGGAGCTATGGTTTCGACTCAGCTTGGCTTGCTACCTGCGAGATGGTGCAAAATTAATTTAACTGAGAGCAAACAGGCAATGGGTACAAAGGTGCGCGGCAGTAATCAAGTGAAACGTTCTAATGATCAAAGGATAAAATCGATTCCAACGCCATCTGCGACGCGCTTTTCATCAGGATCGGTAATAAGGGCCATTGTCATCGGATTTACCATTGGTTTGGTAAGCTTGGCTGTATTGAATAAAGAATGGTCATTTCAGCAAGATAATTCTGTAGCAGAAAAGTTTGATTATGCAGTGTTGTCACCATCTAGCTGCCATTCATTACCCGTTCATGGATCTGTTTATGTCATAGAGCCGGCTTTCATGAAGCGGACAGATGTGCTTTATGCCGGTTTGCAAATTTACAATCAACATGACTACCCGATGGTGGCCGTGTTGTCTGACATGACGAATTCCCGGCAGTTTATCGCTGTATCTGTTGCAGCTGAAAAGACCATTCAGCTTAGTGTTCCGATCGGACAATATGGTATGCAGGTTTTTTTTGGATCGCAT
This sequence comes from Burkholderiales bacterium, assembly GCA_024235755.1. Classification (GTDB taxonomy): domain Bacteria; phylum Pseudomonadota; class Gammaproteobacteria; order Burkholderiales; family Nitrosomonadaceae; genus Nitrosomonas. The sequence continues at coordinate 29,999 of JACKLV010000016.1, forward strand.
TGGTGCAATTTCGAAAGCGGATTTTCTGATGGAGCGACCGTACAGGTTGATCGTGGCATAGCTATTCAAAACGGTCAGACGACATTACTGGAATTTTATGGCGCAAGTCTCGATCCGGTACAGCTTGCACTTGCGTATCGTACGACTCGTCCAGTTAATCCAGAACAGATAAAACCGCCTTCAGAAGTGATCGGTGACGGAAAGTTAGAGTTGTTACAATCGCCGGCGGGCCATTATTTTAGTTCGGGTACGGTCAATGAGACGCCAGTTGTTTTTATGATTGATACAGGAGCCACAACCGTTTCAATTTCTGCCGAGATTGCGGCGAGGGCGGGTATCAAAGAGTGTCAGCCACGCACAGTGTCAACTGCAAATGGTATGGTAAATGCGTGCTCTGCTACAGTGACTGATCTTACATTCGGTAATTATCGGCTGATTCAAGTTGACGTAACCATTCTGCCGGACTTGTTGGGGGATGCGTTGTTGGGTATGAATGTATTGCGTCATTTCCGAATTGAGCAGGTAGACAAAACCATGACAATTTCCGTACGCTGATCCAGTGTCATGGTGGGCATGTACTATCCTCTAAGGATATAACCAGCTTTTCAAGCTATGCATTGAACGGTGAAGCAGGTCTTTCATTTTGTACGGTTTGATTTAGTTGCCGTAAAATGCTTAGCGGATCATGCGCCTGGGTAACCGGCCTACCAATGACAAGATAATCGGCGCCACTTTTTATCGCTAGCGATGGAGTTGTTACGCGTTTCTGATCATCATGACGATTGTCTCCCAGACGTATACCAGGTGTGACCAAATTAAAACCTGAACTGACAAGTTGTCTTAAACTAGCGGCTTCCAGCGCGGAACACACCACGCCGTCGAGTCCGCAGTTCTCGGTAAGCAGGGCGAGACGTTGCACAATCTGTTCGGGTTCTTCATGCAGGCCGATATCGTCCAGATCGTCCCGGCCCATGCTAGTTAGTAAGGTGACAGCAATTAACTTGGCTGTTCCCGGTGGAACCGCTTCACGCGCGGCTAGCAACATTTTTTTGCCGCCTAGTGCGTGCACATTCATCATCCAGACACCCATGCTGGCGGCCACTTTGCAGGCTCCGGCAACGGTATTGGGAATATCATGAAATTTCAAGTCCAGAAAGACGTCAAATCCATCGCGTATCAGTTGCTCAACTAGACTGGGTCCGGCTGCGGTAAAAAGCTCCTTGCCGATTTTCAATCGGCATAATTGCGGATCAAGTTGTGCGGTTAAATTGAGCGCTTGTGTGGCGTTGCTAAAATCCAGAGCAACAATAATACGTGGTTCGTTCATGATTTAAAGAAAATAAATAACGCCATTATAAATACAGGCTTGGTGCAATGAAAATGTAAACGGACAAGATTGTTTAACAGGCGGATTCTGACGGATTTCTCAAGTAGCGACAATCACGCGTAATGCATCCAATCTGGTATGTGCCGTGTCCAATGCCCGGATTGTATCTTCCAGTTGCTGCTCGAAAAAAAGGATTTCTTCATCACGAACGCTGGGATTGATTTCTTGTAATGCTTTCAATCGTTCAATTTCTGAAGTGAGGGTGTTCTGAATTTGCTCCCTGCTTTGTTGTGTGATGTGTGGAATTTGTTTTTGAACAAGCTTCTCGCTGGTGTTGACCATATCCTTAATCGCTTCTTTTTTTAAGTCGATAACCTGCCGGGCTACATGCGGTGATATTGAAGACAGGTTTTGATTGATGCTGTCATGATCCAAAGCTGAATAATCGGAGTTGCCAAGTTCATCAATGATTGTGCGCACCATGATAGAAGGCAGATTATGATAGCCGGCCGTTAAAGTTTTCACAGTCGTATCAAGAACGAACAGGCACTCGAGAAACAGCGTGCCGGGCTGAGCATCTCGGTGTGAAAAACTTGATACGGTGGCATTGCCGGTTTCATTATCCAGTACGCGCTCCATCGCATGAATGACCATGGGATGTTCCCAAGTCAGGAATTGCATGTCTTCGTTAGCGAGTGCTGTATTTCTATTGTAGGTGATCACCTGGCCATCGTCAGGTAACCCCGTAAACGGTGCCGTCATATGTTCGCTGGGCTCAATGCGGCAGCTGTCTGTGCGATGCGCCTCGGTATGTACGCCGAGACAGTCGAAAGCCGAGTCCATATACTGTTGTACGTTGTTATCAACATCGTGAGAAATTGCGGCAGCGTAGAGCTGTTTGGCGATTTTGGGACGGAATGAATTATATTCGAGCAACCGATCGCGTCCTCGGTCAAGCGCTTCACTCAACGTCTGATTAGCCTGCCAGGTACACTCGATCAAATTGGCAAACATGATTGATTCGGGGTCTCGCTGATGCATTGCCAATATCAATTCGTGCTTCAATTGTTGATAAACGGTTTGTCCAGCCGGGCAGTTCTTTTTTAGTGCATTCAAGCCTTCATGAAACCATTTCAATAGAATTGCCTGAGCGCTGTTATGCAAAAAAGGTACATGAATTTTAATTGAATCTGTCTGGCCGATGCGATCCAGACGGCCGATTCTCTGTTCCAGTAAATCGGGATTGAATGGCAGATCAAATAAAACCAGTTGGTGGGCAAACTGAAAGTTGCGCCCCTCGCTGCCAATTTCGGAACAGATCAGAATCTGGCTGCCGGTTTCTTTGTCGGCAAAAAAAGCAGCTGCGCGATCACGTTCCAGCAAAGTCATCTGTTCATGAAATACAGGAATATGCTGGCTTGTCAGCATCTTTAGCGCATACGCTATATCGCATGCTGTTTGCGCGCTGGCTGTAATTACTAGGATTTTTTCAGGCTTTAGTTGTCGCAGGGTTTGGTGCAGCCAATTGATGCGTGGGTCAATTTCGGTCCAGTTTGGATCATTTTTATCGGCGCTGGCCTGGTACAGCAGTTCAGGATAAAGCAGTAGCTGCGGTTCTGACAACTGAGTCGTTTCGAAAACCCTCAGACAATCGTCATAATAATCGGGTAACGACAATGGAATTATCGATAGTATTCTTTTTGGAAAGCCTTTGATTATGGCGCGGGTATTACGAAATAATACGCGTCCTGTGCCATGGCGATCAAGCAGTATGGCCGCCAATGTGTGTTGTGCCTGTGTGCGTATTTCCGGTTCTGTATCTGATTCTTCCAGACAGGCGAGCAGTGACTGAGTTTGCGCCGTATTTTCGGTCGATAATACTGTGCGCCTGAGATCATCGCTTGGCTTTTGGTTGTCGAGAAGTTCCTCAATGGCCTTGGCAATGGGTTCAAATTCCTGTTCTTCGATGACAAACTGGCGAAAATCTGAAAAGCGCTCTGGGTCGAGTAGTCGCAGGCGGGCAAAATGGCTTGCTTTTCCCAATTGTTCGGGGGTTGCGGTCAGCAATAGTAAGCCGTGTGTGCGTGCCGCCAGCTGTTCGACTATCTGGTATGCCGGGCTGGATTCGGTTTCTGACCAATGCAGGTGATGTGCTTCGTCAACAATCGCCAAGTCCCAGTCGCCTTCCAGTGCCGCCTGAACATGTTTCCCGCTGCGGGAAAGGAAGTCCAGTCCGCACAAAACCAGTTGCTCGCTGTGAAAAGGATTGTCGTTGATATTGCTTTCCTCAAGTACGGCAAACCGTTCTTCGTCAAACAGACTGAAATGCAGGTTAAAACGGCGCAGCATTTCCACTAGCCACTGATGTACCAGCGTTTCCGGAACCACAATCAGAATACGTCTCGCCCGACCGGTTAAATATTGCTGATGCATAATCATGCCAGCCTCAATCGTTTTTCCAAGCCCAACTTCATCGGCCAGTAAAACACGCGGTGCGAACCTCCGACCTACTTCATAAGCAATGTAAAGCTGATGTGGTATCAGACTGGTGCGCCCGCCTAATAAGCCATAAAGGGATGCGTTCGAGCGTTGATTGAGATGCAACCAGGTTTGATAACGCAGTCTGAACCATTTGTCCGGATCAAGATGAAGATTGAACAGCCTGTCGGTTGGTCTGGTGAATTGTAAATGATGCGCCAGTTCGTGTTCCGCTAGTGTGAATGAGGCGCCCGTTTGGTCTTTACCAGAATAGATTAGCAGATCGTTTTTTTTCTGGACAGATAATACTTGTATGACGGTGCCTTCATGATTTGTGATTATGTCGCCAATACCGAAAGTCACGCGCGTCAGTGGAGCAGTCTGACGTGCATAAGTGCGGGTTTCGCCTGTTGCCATAAAAGCGATACTGACTACACGTTCTTCAACTGATTGTACAAGGCCAAGACCCAGTTGCAGGTCGGCATCGCAAATCCAGCGTTGGCCCGGTTTAAAGTTATGCATGTGCCTAATTTTTTATTTACGATGCAATAAGAGTAAAAGATACAGGGCAAAAGTTCCACTGTACTTGATGCTTGTCAGAGAAGGATACTGCAGTTTGGAATTATTCGCGAAGGGGTTTTTTCGCTAGTTTTCGTTGCAAAGTCCGGCGGTGCATATTCAGTGCCCGTGCTGTGACCGAGATATTATAATCATTTTCGGCCAGAATACGGTGAATATATTCCCACTCTAGTCTGCCTACGGACAAGGGATTGGCACTGATAGGCGTATCGGTTTCGCCGCTGGTGCGCTCAAATGCGGCCATGATTTCATCGGCATCGACAGGCTTGGCCAGGTAATGCGTAGCACCAAGTTTAATTGCTTCAACAGCCGTTGCGATACTGGCGTAGCCAGTCAACATGACTATTCGGGTACCGGGATCCAACGCCTTTAATTTTTCTACGAGCAACAGTCCCGATTCGTTGGATAATTTGAGATCAACAATTGCATATTCCGGCGCAATGGTTTCAGCCAGACTCAGCGCGGTCTCGATATTATGTGTGGTGCGCACACTAAAGCCCCGTTTGGTCATAGCTTTGGCTAGCACATCAGAAAATATTTCATCGTCATCGACAATGAGCAGGTCGGGTTGTTCGCTGGTGTCGATTGACTCTGTTAAGATCATGTTTTTGATTCAATTAATGGTAAAATCACTTGAGTACATGCACCCCGGTTTTCAAGATTGAATAAATGTACACTGCCGCCCAAGCGCTCTATATTTGCATTGGCCAGAAACAGGCCGATGCCGAACCCTTGCCCTGGTGTTTTTGTGGTGAAAAAAGCTTCACCAGCGCGTTGTGTGGCTTCATCCGACAATCCTTCGCCGTCGTCGATAATTTCTAGGTGCAGACTTTTTTCGTTCCAGTGGCTCTTAATCTCAATCTGTTTTGACGATGCGTCGGCGGCGTTGTTGAGTAAATTCAACAACGACTGACTGACGAGTTGATTGTCCATAATCTTTGGTGCGGGCAGTGGGCCGTCGCTATGGTAGCTGAATTTGACAGTGGGTCGTATCAACTCCCATTTTTCCAGTAATGAACTCAAGAATTCATTAACGGGTAGTTGACTGCCGCCTTCGACGCGTGCCTGGCCTGCCTTGGCGAGAAGCTGCGTCAGAGTTTCCTTGCAGTGTGTGATCTGGTCGCGCAGAATGCGAATATTGTTTTGAAACTCGTTGTCGTGAGTATATTCCTTTTGCAACTCTCCGGTGATGACAGCCATCGTAGAAAGCGGAGTGCCCAGTTCATGAGCGGCGCCAGCCGCCAGCGTGCCGAGGGCTATGATTTGTTCATTTCGTAACACCTGCTCCCGGGCGAGGGCGAGATCATGGTCTCGATCCCGTATGGAAATACTCATTTTTACAACGAACCAGGCGATAATAACGGTACTCAGCACAAATGCCAGCCACATGCCGGATACATGCAAATTAAATTCGATCAAGTGTTTGCTGTGATCATGTGGGAGCGGGATATAATTAAACAGCAGTATTGTGTAACAACCAATGGTAATAATTGCCATTACCCAGGTATAGCGCCAGGGGAGCGTGGCGGCTGCAATGGTGAGGGGCAGAAGGTACAGCGAAATGAATGGATTGGTTGAACCGCCGCTGAAGTATAAAAGTGCGCTTAGTGCGAATACGTCGATCAGCAATTGTGCAAAGAATTCCAGATTTGATACTGGCCATTTTCGATACAGCCGTATCCATGTTAATAGATTGAGTACTGCCAGCAAGACCACAACAATAATCATCTCAGTCCATGGTATCTCGAGATCGATAATGATATAAACGAGGCTGAAGGTCAGACATTGCGCAAGAATTGCGATGTTTCTGAGCATGAACAGCCGTTGCAGATTTTTGCTGAGCGGTGATTTGCTAAGGTCGTTAAACATGGTGCTTCAGTTGTAATAATCAGTGTGGCGTAGTCGGGTAACGTCCCGGAATAAAAAGAGTGGCGATCCAAACGTTTTTCTGAAATAGTATGACGCTTCTCTCTCATTAAATAGATTAGGTGTCTATTTCAAATTGTTTGTTTTTTTATCACGTATTGGTATCTTTCCGGTACAGTCATTCTCATTGACTTAAAAAAATATATTACATTAATTTAAATCGATACTCATGACCATGTGACATTTTGTCGCAGGCAAGTTCATTGCTAATCACAAAATAGGCTTATCAGTCACAGATAGATACATGTATGAATCCGTAACCAATTGGCGTGCAACCATTCTTATGGGTGTGTTAGCCATTATTGTGGGTGCAGTGGCCAGTTATGCTTCGCTGGGATTTTTATGGGCCATCAGTAAACTGCATTTGTTGTTTCTGGGTGCATCAGGCGATTTTCTCTATGATCAGCTGGAAAAAATCTCCAGTTGGTATTTATTTTTTCTCCCGGTCGCCGGTGCGGTTGTCGTGCGACTGATCGTCCGCTTTGGCATGCCTGGGCAAATGAATCAGGGGCCGGCTGATGTCATTGAAGCAGCGCGGCTGGGAACAGGAGATTTATCGATTAAGGCCGGTGTGAGTAGTGCGGTGGCAACGATCGTTTCGATTGGTTGCGGGGCGTCAGTCGGGCGATACGGGCCTGCGGTGCATTTAGGTGCTTCAATTGGTTCTTGGCTGGGACAAGCACTTAGACTCACGCCGGAGCGTAAAAAAAATTTGCTTGCATGCGGAGTGGCGGGTGCAATTTCAGCTTCTTTTTCTGCGCCGCTGGCCGGTGTTGTGTTTGCGCATGAAGTAGTGCTGGGCCGGTTTGGCAGCAGGTCTGTCATGCCCATCGTGATTTCGTCTGTAGTGGCCACGGCGATTGTCAAAATGCATGCGCTTGATCATATGATTTTTATTCTGCCTGGTCTGCCAGTATTTGCAAATTGGGAATATTTTTTGTTTGCACTGGTCGGTATTATCGGTGGTGCTCTGGCCGTTGCCTATATGGCTATGATGGCTCGTTTTAGTCATATTGCCCAGCAATTACCGTGTTCCTGCATGACTAAGTCATTATTAGGCAGTATGCTGCTAGGCGGCATTGTGATTGTTTTTCCTCAGACTTTTGGGTTGGGTGAACAGGTGATTCGCGATGTTATACAGTCTGAGATGACAATCGGTATTTTGATGATGCTGTTAGTGGCGAAGTTGCTGGCAACATCTATCAGCTTTGCCGCGGGATTTTCGGGGGGCGTATTTGGCCCCGCGTTGTTTCTCGGCGCAGTGATGGGGGCGATGTTCGGCGCTAGTTTTCAGGTATTGACCGATATTGATGTATCGCCAGCCATTTATGGGGTTGTCGGTATGGGGGCCGTTGTTAGCCGCGTGATTGGTGCGCCGATTGCGACAATTTTGATTGTTTTTGAAATGACAGGTAGCTATCTGCTGATGACGGCTGTTATGGTCTCGGTTGTTGCCGGAGGCACTGTAACTAGAGAACTGTTTAACAAGTCGTATTTTTATCACCAATTGCGTTCACGCGGCGTGGAACCCGAAACTTCTCAGATACAGCAAAGTCTGATTGAGTTGCCTGTAAGTGCTTTAATGCTAAAACAGCCATTTGTATTGACAGACGATATGACATTGAAAACAGCGCGTCATCTGGTAACGCCATTTGCATCGTCGGTTGAAGTAGCTTATGTTATTGATCGAGAAGGGTTGTTAAGAGGTCAGCTCAATCTGACGATGCTAACAAACGGATGCAACGAAACGCTTCTGAAGCAACCGGTGGAATATTTGCTTACAGCGCCCTCAGAGATATTAACAAGCGAAATGAATGTTTATCAGGCATTCAAGCAATTGAAAGATTGCAGGCATGCCACCGTTCCAGTCATAGACAGTCAGACAAGGCAATTTTTGGGTATTGTGTATGTCGGTGAATTAATGCATGCTTGTCTGCAGGCATTCGACAGATTTCGGATGGCGGAGCGTTAGCAGATTCGTGGCAACAGGTCGTGTTTTCGGTTAAAATTCAATACCCGTTTATTTGTGCTGGATTTACCAGTATGAGCTATTTGATACTAATTTATGATTCTAATTCTAGTTCCCAATACCCGGTCTGACAGTCCGGAATATAAACAGCTGTTAGCCCATCTTGCCAATCTTCCCGGTATTTCTACGCGTATACATACCGAAGTGGGTACCGAACAAACACTGACTGAATTGTATTTGATCGGCAACACCAAGGCTTTATCGACCGATGAAATCAGCAATCTCCCTTGTGTAGAACGCGTAGTGCGTGTTTCTGAAGAGTATCGCGTGCTTGGGCGGCATCAGAACGACAGTCGTTCCAGCAGTTTTGAATATAACGGTGTGCTTTTTAGCCAGGATACGTTGAATATTTTTGCTGGCTTGTGCGCCGTTGACACGCTCGAGCATGTGGAAATCATGATGAAGGCGCTGCAGGCAGAAGGGCAAGTTTGTACTCGGATGGGAGCTTACAAGCCAAGAACCAGTCCCTATTCATTTCAGGGACATGGTAAGAGTTGCCTTCCTTATGTATTTGATCTGGCAGGAAAATATGGTATAAAAGTTATCGCGATGGAAATTACCCACGAAGCGCATCTGGAGGAAATACGCACCGCGCTTCACCAAACCGGTAATGCAACGGGTGTTATGCTACAGATTGGCACCCGCAATACCCAGAATTTCGAATTGCTAAAGATAGTCGGACGGCAACAGACATTCCCGGTTTTAATTAAAAGAGGATTTGGCATAACGCTGGATGAGTCCATCAACGCTGCTGAATATCTGGCTTCTGAGGGTAATCGCAAGGTCATATTCGGTTTGCGAGGCATGAAAACGAATATGGGGGATCCGCACCGCAATTTTGTCGATTTTGCGCATGTGCCGGTTGTAAAGCGGTTGACACGAATGCCGGTCTGCATCGATCCATCTCATTCAGTGGGAACAAGGGCAGGTTCGCCGGACGGGATCCTAGATATCATGCATGCAACTGCGCAAGGAATTATCGCGGGTGCCAACATGGTTCTGGTGGATTTTCATCCAGTGCCTAGTAAAGCACTAGTTGATGGGCCGCAGGCATTGTTAATGAAGGAGTTACCGTTATATCTTGAAGACATCCAGATAGCGCGTGATGCCTATTTGAAACGGGTGGAACTGGTTAAGCGTTACAGTCAGGAATCGGATTAATAACAGTTTTGATTAATGTATTCATACGTATCTTTTCACGGAGAAGAATGAAATGATCAGAGTATTACTCTCAAATCCCAGGGGGTTTTGTGCGGGTGTCGACCGTGCAATTGGGATTGTAGAGCGTGCACTGTCGATGCATGGCGCACCGATTTATGTGCGTCATGAGGTTGTGCATAACCGTTTTGTTGTCGAAGATTTGGAGAAAAAAGGTGCGGTCTTTGTCGAGACGCTGGATGAGGTACCCAGAGACAGTATATTGATTTTCAGCGCCCATGGTGTCTCCCACGCAGTTCGCAGGGAAGCGGCGAAAAGAGAGCTGCAGGTATTCGATGCAACATGCCCATTGGTCACAAAAGTGCATGTGGAAGTGGCCAAGATGCGTAAGGAAGGTAAAGAAATCATCATGATTGGACATCAGGGGCACCCTGAAGTCGAAGGAACAATGGGCCAGGCTGAAGGCGAGGACAAAGGCATGTATCTTGTTGAGACGGAAGATGATGTCGAGAATCTTCAGGTCAAAGACGAAGCCAATTTGGCTTATGTTACCCAGACCACGCTATCTGTTGATGATGCGGCCCGGGTTGTAGAAGCCCTGAAAAAACGCTTTCCCTTGATTACCGGCCCCAAGAAAGACGATATTTGCTACGCTACACAGAATCGGCAGGATGCGGTAAAAAAAATGGTAAAGCAATGCGACTTGGTTATCGTAGTCGGTTCGCCAAACAGTTCTAATTCCAACCGGTTATGTGAAGTTGCACGTAATGCCAACGTCGAGGCTTATATGGTGGACAATGCGCAGCAGCTGAAAGATGACTGGTTTGTCAATAAGCATCAGATCGGTATTACCGCGGGTGCATCCGCACCGGAAATACTGGTTCAACAGGTCATAGCACGCATCAGGCAAATTGGGGCGGAACAGACCGGTGAAGAGGTTTCGGTTGAAGAGCTAAGCGGTGTGGTGGAATCGGTGGTGTTTCCGCTGCCCAAAGCATAAACTCTGAAATTATCACATTTAAATGTAAAGCAATAGAGGGTTGTTGTCGGCCATATCTGTACCGCGTTTTTGTCTGAAGATTGAATGAAATGTGCTGGTGTCTTTAACACCAGCATTGTATAAGAACGCACTAACCATAAGTAAAATTATAGTTTTTTTCTTTTTGGTGGTGAAGATTCCCGAGCTGTTTTAGGGTTTTCATAAGCGTTGGCATTGATTTTTCACAGGTTTAATACGAATCCGTTCAATGGTTCCAAACACGGACAACGTGCGTTATTTTATATCTGTCCAGTCACTACAACAACTTGATCATCTGTATCATTGCCATGTCAGTCTATCTGAGGCTTGTTCTTGTAATGTAATCTAATGTTAAAGTGATTTTTTGCTTGCTGAAGATTGCTGCTGTGTGGCCAGACTCTTTTTGATGCTAAATTTTATTTTTTATAGCAAAATCTCTTTGGATGCGTTGAAACGCTCAACTTAATTAACAATAACAATCCATGAAAATCTCTTCTGCTACGGGTTTTTTTGCTGTCGTTAGCCATTGGTTCAGTGCCAATATTATTTCGCTTGGACGGGAGATGCGGTTGTCCTATATGCCGCCGTTGATGGTCTATGTCGCTGCAGGTATTTCGGGATTAACCGGTATTGTCGGAACATTTTACGTCAAGGAGAAACTCGGATTATCTGCGGAGTTTTTGGCAATGCTAGGTTTCTGGATGATGTTGCCCTGGGCGCTCAAAATGCCGCTTGGACATCTAGTGGATCTGATGTGGCGTTGGAAAAGTTTGCTGGTTTATCTCGGAGCCAGTCTGATCATGTTAAGTCTTAGTATCATGATCGGTTTACTTGGCCATACGGAATTCATGGCGTCAATGGCTACTATAGAAACTTGGTTTGTTGTTTCAGCATTGCTTGCGCCAATTGGCTATGTATTGCAGGATGTTGTCGCTGATGCGATGACTGTAGAAGCCGTGCCGCGAGTTGATGAAAACGGAGTCAAGCTGGATGCACAGAGACGCAAATTGATGCATGTCACGATGCAAACCTTGGGCCGGGTGGCTATTGTCGGTGGCGGTATTCTGGTATCTGTGGCGAATGTCTTTTTACTGCGGGATGCTGCGTCGTTACCGGAAGAAGAAAAAGAGGCAGTGTATTTGCTGGTATATCAACTAGCGCTCATTATTCCCCTGGTATCGGTTTTGGGTGTGGTGTTGGCATCATGGCTGCACCGGCGAGATATTCAGCAATTTGTATCTCAGGGTTATAGCAGGCAGGAAGCGGTTAAACTGCTGGAGATTCATTCTGAGCCGCCACCGGTTAATTGGTGGATTTTAGGCGGAGGGCTGGTGTTTACACTTACTTCACTGGCCGTGGGTCTGAGTCGCATGCCGGGTGGTGAAGAAGCGATTTTTCTGATATCCATGTCAATCGTTTTATTTCTGATGTGGCGCTTAACGAATGAACTTGAACCTGAAGCACGTAATGTGCTGGTAGGCACCGCTTTTCTGGTGTTTATTTTTCGCGCCATTCCCGGGCCGGGTGCCGGCTCGACCTGGTGGATGATCGATGAACTGGGCTTTGATCAACAGTTTCTTGCCGTGTTATCACTGGTCGGAGCGACCTTGACACTTTTGGGCATGTTTATTTTTCGCCGTTTCATGGCAGAACGTTCTATCGCCTATATTATCGGATTTTTGACGATCGCCGGTACTTTTTTGTCGTTACCGATTATTGGCATGTACTTTGGCCTGCATGAATGGACTGCGGCATTGACGGGTGGCGTTGTAGATGCGCGTTTTATCGCGCTGATCGATACGGCACTGGAATCTCCGCTCGGGCAGATTGCCATGATTCCGATGCTGGCTTGGATAGCAAATTCTGCGCCGGATAAGCTCAAAGCAACGTTCTTTGCTGTAATGGCGTCATTTACAAATCTGGCATTGTCCGCTTCGCAACTGGGTACCAAATACCTGAATCAGATTTATGAAGTAACGCGTGAGGTGAAGGACGCGGTCACCGGCGAGATTGCGATACCTGCGGACTATAGCGAATTAGGTCATTTATTGATAACGGTAACCGTCATTGGCCTGGTTTTACCAATCGTATCCATCATTTTAGTCAAACATTCACGTTTTCGTAATGCATAGCCCATAGCCTGAAGCCGCGTCTGGGTAACTTGTGAATCATTTTATAGGGTTTTTGTTGCGGTGTGGTTTCTATCCGGTTACAGACTGACTCCGCAACCGAATTTAAAAATGCTAAATGGACGGTAATTTGCCGGCTTATTATGTCAATAAACGACAATGACATGAGTATAATGGTGATTAATCAAGTTTGTTCTACGTTGCAGCAGCAAAAGTTGAAAGCTTGTTTTCTCTCCTTGTGATTGTACTTGTAAGCATCTCTACCCGAGATGCTTTTTTTTGTTTTGTCTACAGTACATAACGGGCCAAATCTTCGCTTTGAGACAATTCTCCCAGACGCTCGTCAACATACGTCGCATCAATTTCAATGGTTTTGTCACTGTGTTTGGGAGCGTTAAATGAAATATCTTCCAGCAGTCTTTCCATTACGGTATGCAGACGCCGAGCACCGATGTTTTCGGTTTTGTTGTTAACGGAATAAGCGATTTCGGCAAGGCGTTTGATCGCATCAGATGAAAATTTGAGTTCGATTTCCTCTGTCTTTAGCAGCGCCTCATACTGTCTTGTCAGGCATGCATCGGTATTGGTCAAGATTTGCTCAAAGTCACTGACGCTCAGACTGGTCAGTTCAACACGTATCGGAAACCGTCCCTGCAGTTCAGGAATCAAATCGGACGGCTTCGTCAGGTGAAACGCGCCGCTAGCGACAAAAAGAATATGATCTGTTCTAATCATGCCGTATTTGGTGGAAACCGTAGTACCTTCCACTAGTGGCAGTAAATCGCGCTGCACGCCCTGGCGGGAGACATCGCCACCCGATACATTGCCAGAACGGCTGGTTATTTTGTCGATTTCATCCAGAAAAACAATGCCATTTTGTTCAACATTTTGAATTGCATTGAGCTTCAGTTCTTCGTCATTGACCATTTTGGCGGCTTCTTCTTCGATCAACAGTTTTTTGGCCTCGCGGATAGTCAGTTTCCGTGTTCTTTTCCTTTCGCCGGTCATATTCTGAAACATTCCCTGAATTTGGGAAGTCAGGTCTTCCATACCCGGTGGTGCGAAAATCTCCATACTAGCCCGTGGTGCGGCGATTTCGATATCAATTTCCTTGTCATCAAGATCGCCCTCACGTAATTTCTTGCGGAATTTCTGCCGTGTTGAGCTGTTTTCTTCGGTGGTGCTAAGGTGAGAATCGAAATTGCGCGCCGGCGGCAATAATGCATCAAGAATCCGCTCTTCGGCGCGGTCTTCGGCAAGCGGTTGCTTTTTTCTGGTTTCTTTTTCGCGCAGTTGTTTAATTGCCGTTTCAACCAGATCCCTGATAATGGAATCCACATCGCGTCCAACATAGCCGACTTCGGTAAATTTGGTGGCTTCAATTTTAATGAAAGGTGCATCCGCCAGTTTGGCAAGACGCCGCGCAATCTCGGTTTTGCCGACGCCCGTGGGGCCGATCATGAGAATGTTTTTGGGCGTGATTTCCTGACGCAGTGGATCGGCAATTTGCTGTCTGCGCCAGCGGTTTCTGAGCGCAATGGCGACTGCACGTTTGGCGGAATTCTGCCCGATGATATGCTTGTCCAGTTCATGAACAATTTCCTGAGGCGTCATTTGAGACATGATTTATAGTGTAAATGTATGCGTTGTATAAGGTTTTGGTAAAAAGCTTGGAATGCCGCGAATTAGTTTATGGTTTCGATGACATGTTCCTGATTGGTGTATATGCACAAATCACCGGCGATCTTCAATGCTTTGCTGACAATATCCTTGGGAGGCAATTCCGTATTCTCCAGCAGTGCGCGTGCTGCAGCGTGAGCATAAGAACCTCCACTACCAATTGCGGCAAGTCCGTATTCCGGTTCGATAACATCGCCAGCGCCGGTAATAATCAGTGTCGAATCCTCACTGGCGACCACTAGCATGGCTTCGAGTCTGCGCAGCATCCGGTCGGTGCGCCAGTCTTTGGCGAGTTCCACCGCGGATCGCATCAAATGGCCGTGATGTGCTTCAAGCTTGCCTTCAAAGCGTTCGAATAATGTGAATGCATCGGCTGTTCCACCTGCAAAACCGGCTAGGATTTTGTCATGATATAGCCTGCGGACTTTTCGTGCGCTCGATTTGGCAACGACTGCACCCAAGGTAACCTGGCCGTCTCCGCCGAGTGCGACACTGTTCCCGCGTCTTACTGATACAATTGTTGTCATTGCGTATTTTTATGTCTGAAATAATTCAAAAGCTGAATTATACCTGATTAAAGCCAGCCTATTTTGACAGAAACCGCGGACCAAAAACAGAATGGATGGTTTTCCACTGTGTACCGGCTACTTTATTTTTTTTTGGCGCGAGGATGTGCGGCATCGTATACAAGTGACAAATGCTGGAAATCCAGGTGGGTGTAGACTTGGGTAGACGTGATATGGGCATGTCCCAGCATTTCCTGCACAGCGCGCAAGTCTCCGCTTGATTGTAATAAATGGGACGCAAACGAATGACGCAGGATATGCGGATGGACATTTTTGTGTAAATTCTGTTGTCTGCTGTGGATTTTCAATCGATGACTGATAGTCCTGGCACTGATCGCATTTCCGTGCTGAGACAAAAAAAGCGCATCGACATCAGGTTTGACAATTTTGTTCCGGTAATCCATCCACACCCGTAGCGCTTCAATAGCCACTTTGCCAACCGGTACAATACGCGTTTTTCCGCCTTTGCCGGTGACCCGTACCGTGCCGTCCGGAAAATCAATTTCATGGATCCCAAGTTGCGCTAGTTCGGCCAAGCGCAGTCCCGAAGAATAAAATAACTCGAACATGGCGCGGTCACGAATTGTCAGGGGATCTGCATTGGTGAAGGTCAATAGTTGCGCTGTTTCATCTGGAGAAAGTGCGTGCGGCAGTTTTTTTTGAGATTTGGGGACGCGAATTCCTGTGCATGGATTTTGGTGGAAGCTATATTCACGTATCAAGAAATGATAAAACCTCCGCCATGCGGATAACATGCGGCTCAGGCTTCTGCCGGAATAACCTTTGCCATGCAGTTGTATGATGACCTGACGGATATGCTGCGGCTGTACAAGCGCAAGTGTGGCGGGCGTGAGCTGCCTGAACAGAACATGGATGTCGTGGGCGTAACTTTTACAAGTATGTAAAGACAGACGACGTTCACTGGCAAGGTGTCGATTAAAAGCGGCTGCGAGTAACTCAGACTGGCTGTCCATCTATCGGGTGCTGGTCGTGATTTTGCGACGGATTGTCTACAGTCAGTGAGTGGCGCGCAATTGAAGCGCTGATAAGTTCACCAAGCCGTTTTAAATGTAGAGTGCCCATGTCGGCATAAAACCGTTCAATTTCCGGACTGGCCAGCACTAGCAGACCGATGGGCCGGGTGGTGTTAAGCGGAATCATGGAAAAGGATTGCAAATGTTCGCCGTTCTCAGCAAATAACGCTTTGATCCCGTCGGCGACATGGTTGCCGCAATACGGCTGGTTCAGACTGGCAGCGATGGCATGGACATCTTCACTTGTTTCAGCAAACTCATCATAATCTTTATTTTCTAAGTCAAGCCCCCATATTCGCATGACAAAATAAGGAATAGCGAAATCCTCCCGCAGGCAATATTGAAGTCCGTTTAAAAAATCGTCAAAATTGTATGCAGTCAGTAATGCGATTGTCAGGCGATGCATTTTCTCGCTGATGGCGTCGTTTTCCTCGCCAAAGCTGATTAGCTCCAACAGCTTGTCCTGAAGAACTTTATTTTTGTCTCTAAGTGCGATCGCCTGTCGTTCATGCAATGAAACCACATTATTCTGATGTGGATGCGGGATTTGCAGATCGTTCAATAAATCAGCGTATTCATTAAAAAAGTCGGGATGATTTACAAGATAATGCGCAACATCTTCCGTTTTCATTATTTTTCCTTGATGCCTAGGTATTTAGTCCCAGGATATGATTGATTGCATGGTGTTCAGGCTGCGTTGAATCTGGTGGCCGCCTTACAAGTTAATTTCGCCTTCAAATACAGTTACGGCAGGCCCAGTCATCATGACTGGAGTATTATTGCCTTCCCAGTAAATAGATAGATCGCCGCCGCGTGTACTGACTGTTACCGGGGTGTCCAATAAGTTTTGCCGGATTCCGGCCACTACTGCGGCGCAGGCACCCGTGCCGCAGGCCAGTGTTTCTCCCGCACCCCGTTCAAATACCCGTAACCGGATATGCTGACGGCTCTGAATCTGCATGTAACCGACATTGACCCGTTTGGGAAAACGCGGGTGTGTTTCGATGAATGCTCCTTCGCTGTTTACCGGCGCTGTTTCAATGTTTTCAACAATCCTTACCGCGTGCGGATTGCCCATTGATAACACGCTAATTTTAACAGTCTTTCCTTCTACATCAAGTAAATAAGTTACGGCCTGTTTATCAGCAATGAAGGGGATCTGTTCAGGTTCAAACCGGGGGGTGCCCATATTCACTGTGACGTCCCCATTTTTCTGCAATACCGGGGTGATTTCGCCGCTGAGTGTGGTTACCCTGACCGGGTTTTTTTGTGTCAGACCGTGATCGTGCACAAAGCGGACAAAGCAGCGTGCGCCGTTACCGCATTGTTCCACCTCACCGCCGTCGGCATTGTAAATGCGGTAAAAAAAATCAGCATCGCCGGTTGCCTTTTCGACCAGCAAAATCTGGTCGCAACCAATGCCGAAATGGCGGTCCGCAATGAAACGTATCTGTTCCTGATTTAACGAAATATTCTGGCTAATGCAATCGATAACAACAAAATCATTGCCGAGGCCATGCATTTTGGTGAATTTAATATTCATCTGAAATCTGAATGAAGTGGTTCAAATTCAAACGCAGGGTGTCATTGACATAAGATAATCATTCATGAAAAAACCGCCACCGATATCGACGACACTGTCCCCGATGATCTCAAATCCATAGCGCTGGTAAGCTTGGATAGCGGCATGATTTTGTTTATTGACAGTCAGTATCAATGAATTGCAACCTGCTTGATGCATCGTTTTAACGGCATCGTCAACAAGCATTTTGCCATAACCTTTGCGGTGATGGTCATGATGGATATACAATTTGTCGATTTTCAACTCATGTGGCATGTTCGTGCGCGTGCAACACGAGAATCCAATCGCTGTGCCGTCAAAAAGCAGCTTCTTCCACCAGATATTCTTTTCAGTCAGTTGAGACTGAATCAGCATTGGGCAATAACGTTGTGCCAGCATATAGTGGATTTGCGCGTTCGATAACATGTCGCAATAATGCCTGAACCATATTTCTCTGGCTAGTAAAGAAATCATGGCAGGATCAGTTTTAGTCAGAGGCAGGATTTTAATCATCAAAAGTTTGTTGCGAGAATCTAATCGTAGATAACATTGTCGCGTTGATTGGCAACGCGGTTATGACAGAAAGTATCAGCTGAAATGATGGAAAGTATTTGCTGAGTTGAAATCAATTAAGAAGCCGTTTACCGACCGACTGTCAGCTGAAAGTAAATCTCCGCCACGTTTATCGAATAAATCGTTTGCGTGTTGGTAAGGTAAGAGTGGTTTTTGAAACAAATACTGAAGGCATGCTAACCGCGCGTTAACCATGCCTTCAGTCTAATGAAGCTATGTGCTTATTGATGGTCTGCGGGTACATTATGGTCAGGTTTGATGGTCTGTCCATAACTGTCTGGGTCAGGTGAATCCGGGGCTGATGGAGAGCATGCCATCAACATAAATGCAGACAATATAATAAAGACAAATGCTAATTTTTTCATATAATTATAATCCTTAAATATTGAAAATTATCGATATCATTTTGTGATACACGAAACATTATGGTGCCTGTAAAGCTTCTGTCTAGTCTTGATCTATATCAAATCTGAAGAAATATGAGTTCTAAGTATGTGCCATGATCGCGCAACATAATTCTATTTGAGTAAGATAGCTATCTGTTGATTTCAATTGGCTCTACACCGCTTTAACTACACCATCTTCCAATTCAACAACACGGTCGGCAATGTTGAGAATGCGGTAATCATGCGTGACTAGCAGGATGGTTGTATTCGATTCTTTGGCCAGCCGTTTTAAGATTTCAACGGCATCGTGCCCGCTTTGTCTGTCCAAAGATGCAGTCGGTTCGTCGGCTAAAATTATTTTCGGTTGGCCAGCCAATGCTCTGGCAATAGAGACGCGTTGCCGCTGGCCACCGGAAAGTGCTTCAGGAAAATAGTGCATCCGATCTTCAAGCCCAACTGCAGCGAGAATATGTTGTGCGCGGTATTGCCGCTGCGATTCTGTGAGATCGAGTTGCAATTCCAATGTCATGCAGACATTTTGTAGAGCCGTGAGTGATTTGAGCAGGTTGTGCTGTTGAAAAATATAACCTGTTTGACGGCGTATTTTCACTTTAGTCAGTTCGCTGCTATTGACCAGCTGTTCGCCAAGAATGACTACACTACCGTTCGAAGCCTGCCGCAAACCGCCGATAATTGTGAGCAATGTGGTTTTTCCTGAGCCGGAGGGTCCGGTCATGAGTACGATCTCTCCTTTCTGAATGCCGAGATCAATGCTTTTTAATACGGGTTGAGTGAGTGAGCCGCTACCAAAACTGAAGTTTAGATTCTGGACATTAATGACCATCGGATTTAGAACATGTCGGCGGGATTGGCGGCTTTTAGCCGATGGATCGCTAAAAAGCCTGCTGTTGCACACATGAACAAGATAAACGCAAAAACGGTGGCGATTTTTTCGAGTGTCATGGGCATGGGTAAGAAAATCTGTGATTCGGCCAAATCGTACAGACTATTTGAAAGTAGTAGGCCGGGTATAAAACCAAGAATGGCCAATATAAATGCGGAAGCGAACACCATGCGAATAAAGTAGTGATGTTCATAACCCATTGCCTTTAATGTGGCAAATTCAAACCGGTAATTGGTGATTTCGGTAAAAAGTATCTGATAGACAATAACCATGCCTACGACAAGTCCCATTACAGTACCAAAATTAAAAATGAAGCCTATTGGAGCTACATTTTCCCAGTACCGTCTTTCATGCTCGCGGATTTGATCGTAGTCGTACACTTTTACAAACTCATTTAATTGTTCGCGTAATTCACTTTGAACTTGCGAAACGGATGTGTCGGGATGTAGACGAATGACACCGACATCAATTTCATTGATATTTCTATTCGGAAAGATACGCATAAAATTCAAATCACTAGTGACGATGTTACCATCTGCGGCGAACGAAATGCCCAATTGAAAGACGCCCAGAATGGTGACTTTGTAATCATTCACCTCGGTTCTGTTCTTTCCCGCATTTAGCATGTCTCTTACTGGCCCGAATTCGGGACGGGAATATTCGTCAAACATGACCGTGTCTTTAACCCGCAGCGCATGTTTCATTGTCTTGATTGCTTCAACGTCCAACAAATCGATATCCGGATCGTAACCATAGACCATTAATGTCCGCTTAACCCGCGTATCAATGTTTTTAAAAGGTGCGAGTGATAAATATAAGGGGGCGACTTCAGTGACCGCCGGATGGCCTAAAGTGCGCATGAGTTCGCTGCGCTCAAATTGCACAGTACGCCACAATGCTTCGCTTTGCTGGTGTATCAGGAATAAATCTCCGTCAAGTTTCAGTGGCATGGAAGCGGCGCTGGTATATAGCGAATCTTTAAAACCCAGTTGCATAAAAACCAGCACGCAAGCAAACAAGACGCCACTGATGGCTGCTATAAGCTTCGGTTTGTCATGAATTAATTGCCGCCATGCCAGCCGGGCGGGAAAATACCATCGATTAAAGATTCTCACGGATCGATTCGCACGCGTACCTGACGAAAAATCTGGTGTTTAAGCTTATTGACTGCATCGGGTTCTAATGTCAGGCGTACTTCAATGATGCGATTATCTCTGTCAGCCAATGGGTCGGTGTCGTTTAAATCATTTTTCTTGACCTGAAATCCCAATTCCCTGACTTCAGCGTTGTATATGCGTTCGAAACCGATAGCATTGATTTGCGCACTCTGGCCGACTCTGACTTTAGGTAAGTCCGATTCATAAACTTCAGCAACAATATCCAGTTGGGATAAATCGGCCATTTCCAGTAACCCTGTATCCTCAATACGCTCGCCAGGGCGTGTCAGTATTTTCAATACAGTGCCGGTAATTGGCGCCAAGATAATTGTATTTTCTAGCTCGGCTTCCGCAATCAATAATTGAGATTTTGCGTTATCGATGTCCGCTAGTAGCCGCTGAACGTTCAATTTCGATTGTTTGAATGCAAGATGCTTGTTTTCCGCATGGGAAACCGTCGTCATCGATTGTCGTGAAAGTGATTCGTAGCGTTGATATTCTTTTTGGTTGAATGCCATTGTGGCTTTTTCAGCAGCCAGTTGTGCTTCCAACGCCTTGATGCGAGTTCTGGCGGCATCGACTTCGGCAAATCTTTTTTTGTGATCGGACAACAAAGCCAGTTTCTGTCCCGATTCAACATGTTCGGATTCCTGAAAAAAAAGTTGTGCGACTCTAGCGCCTTCCGGGCCGACATTATGAGAAACCCGGATGACTCTGGAACGAGGCTCTATATAGCCTAATGCGCCGATTCCGATGTTATTGCTGCTGGCCATTGCCGATGGTGTGTCAGCATGTACTTTAAATACGGTTGAGCAAATCAAAAAAATTAGCAAAATGCCAAGTAAAAAACGATTGGATAGTTTGTTCAACCCGAACCTCAGTGTCTGATAAGCGTGTATAAAGCGGTAAGAAAATAGTTTAATTGCATTTTTTGACTGAATGATGAAGTGCGTTATGAAGATTATAATGCGCTGTTGTTTGTTTTTGCAGTGCTTTTGCAGTGTTGCTTTTCGATGCAATGAAGCATTGTTTCTAATCGTTGATGGCGCAAACCGGTAAATCAAGCGGAATTCGCAATCAGCCCGTTATGCACACGGTTTTCCCAGTCCTGCATCCATGGTTCAAAATCCTCAGCTTTGAGCGGTTTTGAAATAAAGTTTCCTTGAGCAAAATCGCAACCTGTGCGGCGTAAGAATGCCCAGTCATCGGCATCCGCCACGCCTTCGGCAACGACTTCCATGCCCAGTTGTTTTGCCATCGAAAGACTGGCATCGTACATGGCGCGCAATGTTTCATCTGCCCATGCGCGGTGTACAAAGCTCTGGTCGATTTTCAGTTCATCAAACGGAATATCGCGTAACTGAGCCATAGATGAGTGTCCGGTGCCAAAATCGTCGATTGACAAATGAAACCGCTTTAGACGCAACCGGGTCAGAATTTCGAGTGGCACGCGCGAGTCGGTGTCCATTAATTGACTTTCCGTGACTTCAAGTACGATATTTTGCGGCGACAGTCCGTTTTCAATGGCAAGGTTGACAACCAGATCCTGAAAATCCAGAGATGTCAGATTATCCATTGAGACATTCGTTGCTACGCGCAACACAATCCCGTTCTCCTGCCAGATCCGCGCTTGCAAAAGCGCCTGCTCCAGAACCAAGCAGGTCAGATCGTTGATTAGTCCATTCTGTTCGGCAATACCGATGAATTGGCCCGGCATTACCAATCCATCCGTTGGGTGCTGCCACCGTACTAGTGTTTCTGCGCCAATGACTTTGCCTGTAGCTACAGCTACCTTCGGCTGATAAAAATTGACCAGCTCGCGGTTGGAAATTGCCGATTTTAGTGCCGGTGCGTTATAGGCTTTTTTTTCAGATTCCTGCTGCAGTTGTTTTTCAGGCGGCGTCCACTTATTGATAATTTCGGATAATTTGTCGGGGCTGACGGGTTTGTGCAGATATCCTAACATAGGTATTTGGTGCGCATGCACAAGTTTTTCTGCTGTTTTCAGCATTCGTTCGTCTTCGCCGCTGACCAGAATGAGGCTGCCCGGAAAGTGACGTTCAACCAAATAACGGACAAATTCGATGCCATCCATATTAGGCATGTTGAGATCGAGGAGTATCAAGTCCGGGCGTGTGTCGGCCTGCCCAATTCTGGTCAGTGCATCTGTTCCGTTGTCGCACGCACTCACCGACGCATAACCCAGGTTATTCAGCATCTTGGTCAGGATTTTGAGCATGAACGTGTCGTCATCGACTAGCAGGATCTTGATTTCAGGGGCACTATGCATGATTTTTTCTTTTTTAATAGCTGCACATTCAGAAACTGCAAAATAACAATGTTGTTTCCATTAAGCAATGATTGTCCATAAATTCTATTTCTTCGTTAGAGCCGTATCGGAATAAGAACGCGAACCATCGGTTTTTTCTTCTAACAACCCCAAATCTATCAGGGGAATACGAAATGTGCAATGAGATTACATTCATTGTACATGCAATCTGCTGTGAGGCAGCAAAGCGACAATAGACCGCCGTTGCGCTTAATTCTCCAGTGCTGCTGCCGTTAGTCCAATCAACTCGCGTGAACCGCGAGTATTTTCGGATAAACGGCTGCTGAACTGAAATTTACAAAAATACAGCTACTTACCCGATTCTCAAGAAAAAATACAGTCTAAATCGAGGAAATTCAGTGGTGTTTCATTGAATATTCATTGAATTGATTAAACCTGTTTGTTTCATACTGATTAACAAAATCTGAGCTTAGAGGTCTTCATGCAACTAAAAGGTTTAAAACTAATATTTGCACTTTTCATGTCTGTGCTATTGTATGCTGGCGTTTTGCTTCCGGTTGCGGCTGAAATTGGTCGGGAGGTATCCATGTCTGTGCGTCTGCAAGATGGGGATGAATTCCATATGAGTCCTGGCGAAATGATCGAGCATGGTAAAGAACTGTTTCAGGCAAGCTGGACAATTCAGGAAGGCGGCGGCAGGCCCATGACCAAAGGTACTGGAGCGCCACTGACTGATTCTTCGTCGCCGCTAGACTTTCCGCGTAATTTCAATCGTATTTCAGCCCCCGATGCCAATTCCTGTGCGGGGTGTCATAACAAGCCGCGTATCGGCGGTGGCGGCGATATTGTTGCCAATGTTTTTGTAACCGGTCAACGTTTCGACTTTGCGACATTTAATCATGATGACGGTATGTCAACGTATGGATCGGTTGATGAAGAAGGCAGGTACGTACAATTGCAAACAATCGCCAATTCGCGTAATACGCTGGGTATGTTCGGATCAGGCTATATTGAAATGCTTAGCCGGCAAATGTCTGCAGATCTGCAGCGTATCCGTGATTCCATTCTACCGGGAGAAGCTGCGCAATTGGTCACCAAAGATATATCGTTCGGTACTCTGTCCAGACTAGCGGATGGCAGTTGGGATACCAGCGAAGTTACCGGCCTGCTTGCATCCAGTCTGGCCAGCGCTGGCGCTGAACAACCGCCCACACTTGTTATCAGACCTTTTCACCAGGCTGGTGGCGTGGTGTCGTTGCGTGAGTTTACCAACAATGCCTTTAACCACCATCATGGCATTCAATCGACCGAACGATTCGGCCTGGGCACTGATCCTGATCAGGACGGTTTTATGAATGAAATATCAGCTACCGAGATAACTGCTGTAACGCTTTTTCAGGCGCAGTTGGCAGTCCCCGGCAGAGTAATTTCCAACGATCCGCAGATTGAAGCCGCAGTTGTTGTTGGTGAGGAAACATTTACAAAGATCGGGTGCTCCAGTTGCCATGTGCCAGAACTACCTCTGGATAACCAGGGGTGGGTATACACTGAACCCAGTCCGTTCAATCCGCAAGGAAATATGCGACCAGGGGACATACCCACTTACAGTCTGAATCTAAACAGTAAGGGACTTGATAAGCCGAGACTGAGAGAAAAAAACGGTGTTGTAATGGTGCCTGCCTTTACAAATTTTAAGTTGCATGATATCACCAGCGGTACGGATGATCCCAATCGAGAGCCAATTGATCAAAACGCGCCAGCCGGATCAGAAGCTTTTTTTGCCGGTAACGCTCGTTTTATGACACGCAAGCTCTGGGGTGTGGCCAATGAGCCTCCCTATTTTCATCACGGCCAATACACAACCTTGCGGCAGGCGATAGAGGCACATCGAGGTGAAGCTCTGGAAAGTTATCAGAACTGGATAGCGTTGAGCGATTATGAACGCGATGCCATCATAGAATTTCTTAAAACGCTGCAGGTATTGCCGCAAGATACAAAGCATTTGGTTATTGATCAACGCGGTAAAGCGAAAAAATGGAAACCCTCTTATTAATTGCTTAGATCAGCTGGAAAAACATTAACCTGTTCAGTCACGAACAGTGAGTGCAGGGAGTCACTGTTCGCGATTTTCTAAATTGCGCTTGTTGATCGTAACTTTGCACTTGATATCTTCCCGCACTATACTGATTGGCTGTTAATCGGATGTTCTAAAGGTACGGCAATGATAAATGATAAGGAGCTGCAGATCCTCGAGCAAACAGTCTGTTATCAGGGGTTTTTTCGTATCGACCGGTACCGGTTACGTCACCGTCTGTTCAGCGGGGACTGGAGTCAGCCCATCGTGCGTGAATTGTTTGAACGCGGTCATGCGGCGGCTGTGTTGCCCTACGATCCAAACAGAGACGAAGTCATTCTGATTGAGCAATTCCGTGTCGGTGCTATGAGTGCACCCGGTGGTCCGTGGCTGCTGGAAATCGTTGCCGGTATTATCGAAGACGGTGAACAGGCAGAAGATGTGGTTAAACGCGAAAGTGTGGAAGAAGCAGGCTGCACTGTTGCGGATTTGATTCCTTTATATGATTATCTGGTCAGCCCCGGTGGTATGACCGAACGTGTTTCCTTGTTTTGCGGCCGGGTCGATACGACGCACGCGGGTGGTATTTTTGGCGTGGCGCATGAAGGCGAGGATATTCGTGTGCATGTTGTGGCATACGAGACTGCATTGCAGTATCTAAAAGCAGGAAAAATCAATTCCGCCAGTGCAATCATTGCTCTACAATGGCTGGCGTTAAATCGCGATCATGTTCGGCTGCAATGGATGGCGTAGGCAATACCGTATGAATTGCTTAGGAGGTGGGTAATGAAAGTGCGTTATTCAAATTTTAGCTGCGGTATTATTTTTCTCCTGTTTTTTTTGTGGCCGACACTGCTGCCTGCACAGAATTCCGGGAATGCCCTTTGGCTGAGTGTTAATGGTGCCATCGGTCCTGCCACATATGATTATCTGCAGCGCGGTTTTGACAAAGCGATCGAGCAGAACAGCCAGATTATTATTTTGCAAATGGATACGCCGGGTGGGCTTGATGTTTCCATGCGTGAAATCATACGCAGTATGATTGCATCACCGGTGCCGGTAATCGTTTTTGTGTCGCCCAGTGGTGCGCGCGCAGCCAGCGCTGGTACGTATATTCTATATGCCAGCCATATTGCCGCTATGGCCCCTGCTACTAATTTGGGAGCGGCGACGCCAGTACAGATCGGCGGGTTGCCTGGTGTGCCCGATAAAGATATGTTTGACCGTTTTCAGGACGGCGATGATGAAAGGGGGGCGCCATCAGCAGACCCCATGTCGAACAAAATTATCAACGATGCAGTGGCTTATATTCGCGGACTGGCGCAAATGCGGGACCGCAATGCCGAATGGGCGGAGAGTGCGGTGCGAACAGCGGCCAGCCTGACAGCGGAAGAAGCGCTGGAGAACGGTGTGATCGACTTGATCGCGGAAAATATTCCTGATTTACTGGCCAAAATCGATGGGCGTAGCGTCAATGTTTTGGGTAACGCGCGAATACTATCCACGCAGCACATATCAGTCGAGCATTTTGAACCGGACTGGCGTACCCGTCTGCTGGCAATCATTACCGATCCGAATATCGCCTATATATTGATGCTGCTTGGCATTTATGCGCTGATTTTTGAGTTTTCCAATCCCGGCATGATTTTTCCGGGCGTTGTAGGTGCCGTTTGTCTGGTATTGGCGTTATTCGCTTTTCAGGTGTTGCCCATCAATTACGCGGGGCTGGCGCTGCTGCTTTTCGGTATAGCATTCATGCTGGCGGAAGTATTCGTGCCAAGTTTTGGGGCGCTGGGTATCGGCGGTATGATTGCATTTGTCATTGGTTCCGTCATGCTGCTGGATACCGGTGTGCCCGGATACGGCGTATCAATTCCGCTGATTGCCACATTTGCATTATTATCAGCTGCATTCTTCCTGCTGGTATTAGGCATGGCGATCAAGGCGCGACAGCGGCCTGTCGTCAGTGGCGTGGAACATCTGATGCATTCTACCGCGGAAGTATTGAATGATTTCTCGGAACATGGCTGGGTCAGAGTGCAGGGTGAACGCTGGGAAGCGCAGACAAGTACGCCACTCAGGCGCGGCGAAAAAGTTCGTGTGGTGGCCATAGACGGACTGGTTTTAAAGGTTGAGCCCGATTCAAATACCGCTACTCAATTCAAGGAGGGTTAGTCTGATGGAAATTGTATTGATTATTCTGAGTGTCGTTATTGTCTTTTTTGCCAGTGCCTTTAGAGTACTGCGCGAATATGAACGTGGTGTGGTTTTTCAGCTTGGCCGGTTCTGGAAAGTGAAGGGCCCAGGGCTCATTATTTTGGTTCCCGTTATCCAGACGATGGTGCGCGTCGACCTCAGAACCATCGTCATGGATGTGCCAAGTCAGGACGTGATATCGCGCGACAACGTTTCCGTTAAAGTCAATGCAGTCATCTATTTTCGTGTGGTTAACCCTGAACGCGCCATTATCCAGGTAGAAGACTTCGACGCAGCCACCAGTCAACTGGCGCAGACGACATTACGTTCGGTACTCGGTCAGCATGAACTGGACGAAATGCTCGCCAGCCGGGACAAGCTGAACGACGATATCCAGAAAATTCTGGATGAGCAAACGGAAGCCTGGGGTATCAAAGTCGCGAATGTCGAGATCAAGCATGTCGATATCAATGAATCCATGATACGCGCCATTGCCAAGCAGGCTGAAGCCGAGCGCGAACGGCGCGCCAAAATTATTCATGCCGAAGGTGAATTGCAGGCGTCACAACATTTGTTGGAAGCATCGCAGGTGCTGGTCAAAGAACCGCAAGCGTTGCAACTGCGTTATCTGCAGACACTTACGGAAATTGCCGGTGAGAAAAATTCAACGATTGTTTTTCCACTGCCTATGGAAATCATTGTGCCGTTTCAAAAGATTCTTCAGAAACATGCGAAAGAGCAGGAAAGCAAAACGGAAAGCGCTTAATTTTATTATGCCCAATCGGACGGCTGGGTGGTTATGCCAAGTCGTCCGAATAAAGCGCTTTGTCCATATTGGCTCTGATTTTCGATAAAAGCGGGTTATAGGCTTCGTTAGCGACCGGTCCGACAATTTTTTGAGCCAAATCCAGGAAGTTCGTTTTAACAAGCGAATGGGGTGTTTTTGTACCTTCGGTATTGCTGACAGCAACTAACCTGCCCATGATAAATTTATCTGCCCCGAGTTGTTGGTGTTTGGTCAAGCTTTCTACAATAATGAAATTATCCGGCATTTTTCCTAGATTGACCGCGTCATCTATGCTGCTGTTGGTAATGTCGATAATCGGAATGACATCACGTTTGTTCACATCCCCTGTTGTATCCTGCCAGGTTCTCTTGACTTCCGTTTGAGTTTCGGATTTGGGTTTGGGTGTGGTTCTGCCTTCCGTAATAACGGGCGATAAATCAGCGTGGACAATTTTTCCCGAATTTCCTGTTTCATCCTTTTCGAGATTGGAGCGTTTGTCTCCGCCATAAACGCCGATTTCAAAGTAGGGGTTTTTGCTGATGTATTTACTTTTACTGACAATGCGATCATTTTCATCTTTGCCTTTCTGAAATCTGTTGGCGAGGATGCCCGCCACTACCAGCGCCTGTTCTCCGCTGTCCAGATAAAAAACCCGGTAGTCGGTAGCGCTTAATTTGGAGATGATTTTTTTCTCATAAACATCTTCTGTGTCTTTGAATTTTCCAGGGGTGGTGTGGCTACTGTTGGGATTGGCGGTGTTATCCAACGTGGTGGCCGATAGCAACATGGAATATTCCTGCAGCTTGTCGGTCATGTCTGCAGTCATCGCGAAGTGCTTGTTTTTTTCCTTCTGAGTCGGTGTGGAAATGCCATCGTACAATGTATTGCCTTTGGTCAATAAAATTCCGGCCTGCTGTATTTTTATAAGCATTCTCGATTTTAGCCATTCGTAGACTCTTTTTTTCTCGTTGGGGGCGTTGCTGGCAATTTTTTGCTTTAAAACAATAAAAGCGTGACGCATGGCTGTTTTCAATGCTTCGATATATAAAACCGGTTGCTTGGTATCGGTTTTCAATGTGTCCAGATCGTCAATATTCGTCAATGAAACGCCGGTTTTTTTGTTGGCAAGATTTTCCACTAACGCTTTCAGTCCAGGCAGAAGCGATTCCACCGGGGTATAGCCCGGCCATAACCTGACAGATTCTCCGGTATCGGCGATGGTCGGTCGTTGAAAACCGAAGCTGCCTCTTTCGGTGATCTTTATTTCCTGTCCCGATGCCGAGTTGAAATCGGTAACAATATCCGGAAGGATTTGTTTCGTCGTGTTGTAATCATTGTTTTTGTATCTGTATTTGGCGGGTTTGGGTACTATTAGGATCAAGCTGGGGTGGCCTTCTGAACCGATAGCGTTCAACACCTGATTTCCGCCCGAAATCGAATTGATAATGGTGCTTATTTTTGTTACTAGATCGCCTCTGTCCTGCAATAGACCGTCGTGAAAATTCTTGTTGGCGAATGTGCTGCCGGTTTTGTCTTTTAAAGCTTCTTTTTGTTTTTCGATCAGTAAATCTGTTATGGAAGCATCGTCATCAACGGAACGGCTGATTTTGGGAGCCGTGGTCAGTTTGGGATCATTGAAAAATGTTCCTTTAGCCTTCTTTTTGTTACCGGAGACGCCAATAATTTCCTGCTGATCTTGTAATATTTTAAGATTGTGAGAAGGCAGGCCCGCCGAGGCGACTCCCTTTCGTCCTGTCCGGTAAGTGGCGGCGCCTTTGGTCCCGGCTGAGGTGATCCAGCCTCCGCCTTGAAGTCCAAGCAAAGCGGTGTTCAGAGGTTGCAGCAAGTTGTTTGTATTCACATTTTCTTCGGATAATAATTTTTTGTACTGCTCATTGAGGGGGTGGTCTTGATTACTTCTGGCATATTTTCCTTCGCCCTTTTTCTCTCTGTCGAAACCCTGTCCCGTGCCGGAATCGAATGAAGCGATATGCCGGTGAAAAAATATCAGCATGGAGAGAAAGTCCCCTTTGATATTATCAAAACTGATATCTCCGAGCCCTGTCAGGTTTTTATCGCCCAGCAGCGCATATAAAAGCTGGGTATATTTCTTTTGCGCCTTTTTGGCCGAAGAACCCCTTTTCGAGATGTCGTAGTTGTCATACCATTCTTCATTGGCGAACATATTCAGCCTTGTCGTGGCGCGCACTTCATCGGGTTTGGTTTTGAGCGTGGGGTCGTTTTTTGCGGTTTTGACCCATTGCTCTGCTGTGGCATTGCCGTTGTTTTTGTCAAAAGCTTTTGCGAGTGCAAGCAGGTGTTCTTTTTCCCATGCGCTGATGTTCAATAGTTTCCCCCAGTCTTCCGGCGTGCTTTTCCCGGATTTCTGAGCAAATGCCAGGCCGATTTCAACTTCGGAACCGGTCAGGGCTTGCGGAATGTGTGTGCCTGCAAAAAGTAAAATGGTTTCGTCGATGCGGTTATTTTCCGCCGCTTTTTCCCATAGACTCTTGATTCCCGCCAAACCGCAGACTTTTCCGGTCTCCGTCATGAATTGGGTAAGCTTGGTCAGAGATTCGTATTCCAAGCCATCCAGAAAGCCGCTTGCGCCGGTTAGACTAGGTTTGTCTTTGGTGCCTTTGGCTTTTTCCTGAAAAGCATTGATTTCAGCAATGCTTCCTTTGCTGCCTGTTTTCTCGATCAATCCAAGCGTGGCAACTATATTATCGACGCCTGTGTCTTTAATGAGTTTAACCACATCTTCAATCGGGTCGGTGCGGTGTTTTTTGTTGATCTGATTGAAAACGCGCAATTGACTCGGAAAATCGTTTTCAAACAGCTCTGCGATTTTGCTTCCCCGTTCTTCGGTTCCGGCCAGCAAGATAAGTGTGGTTTTTTTTCTCAGTGGCTCGTTTTCAGTATCCTTTTTAAAATCTTTGATAGTTGTTTTCTTTTGTCTGAATTGTTTATATAAGGTGAGGTTATTCTGATTGGCTACTGTGATTTTGCTGAAGTCGAGTGTTTTCAAGGCGGAACCGGATATCGTAGAAGTCCGTTCTTTTCCCAGGCTGTATTGAAGATCTTTGTCTTTTTTTAATAGCTTGTTGAATTCAAGAATAGGCTTGAATTGTTTTGAGAGTTTTTCAATTTCTTTTTTGTGATCTTCACCGGCCGTTATTATTTTTTGATTGAGCGTTTCAATGTCTTTTTTTTCTGCTATGGCATTGGCGGTTTGATCAAATGCTTCGTTGTATAACGTTTCGTATTTAGTAAAAAGATGTTCGAGAGCATTTGTTAGCTCATCCACTTTGGGTTGCGGGATCTCCTGAAACGCCTTGATTACAGCTTTCAAAAAATCTACCGAGCCGTTGGAATGCTTGTTATAGACCTTGTCTCGGCCGCTGGCTCTGCGTTCGTTCAGATCCTGGGTGATTTCTTTTATCTCGGTGTGCAGCTTGATGGCGTCTGAATAATTGCCGGCTTTCAGTTTTTCGATGGCTTCTTCTTTTTTTGTTTTGACAGACTCCAGTTTCGCGTCAGGATCGTATTCCAGCTGGATGACATGTCGTTGCACAACGCCAGCTTTTAATTTCGATTGGAGACCGGTTTGGGAATTTTCTGCGTTGGTTTGAACAGGTGAGGCCGCGACTTGGTGTTGCAACGCATGACTGGCGGCTGTTGCGCTGTTGGTTGCATGCCGTGTCTTGGCGCAGTTATTAACGATGTTCTTGACCGCCGCCAGCTGTTTTACCCGCTTGCTGCTGTTAATTGTTTTGCGTAATTTTTTGCGGGCGGCGGTTTCGGGTCTGTTATTTGTAAGCTGGAACGCTACTCCGCTGTTGTTTTGTTTTTGTATGGTACTGCTTGCGGCGGCTTTATTCTCATTTTCCGGTTTTTTATCTGCATGCGTGTTCATGGTTGTGTTTCCTGGTTTTTTGCATTGATAAGCAGTCCGCTGATTCTGATTTGTTTTCGTAGCAACAGCGTATCACCGAAAAATCTAGGGATAGCCTCTACGATTATAGATTGGTTCGGATTTGGCAGTAAAGAATGGTGGGTTCACTGTTTGAAAGCTCAGTATCGACAACATTTCTGTTGCGCAAAATATTTGTTGCGCAACAGAAATGTTGTTAAAATTGATTTTGGTTTAAAAGTGAGGAAATTAGTATGCGCATCATTATTGGTAGTCCACCGACAGGAGGCGACTTTTATCCTCGCCAATCCGTGATTGATCAACTTGTTCGCGCATTAGAGGTCGAGCATGTACTGTTTCTTGCGCCGCGGCGTACCGGAAAAACCAGTATTCTTTTCCGGTTGCGTGAAGTGGCACCAGCGCAGGCGGCTTTTATTGATCTCGAAGGTCTTGATCATCCCCGATTTTGGATTCGGTCAATGGTCGATTCGGTACGTGCAATTAATGATGAGCGGTGGCTGCAGATCGTCAAGAAAATGCCTGATTTTTTGCGCGGCTTTAAAAGTGATCTTTTCGAGATTTCGGAAACAAACTGGGAGGACAGTGCAGATCATTTGATGCATGATCTGAACCAGCTCGGCACACCTGTCTGGTTTCTGCTCGATGAATTTCCTATTATGGTCGATAAAATTGCCAACCGGTATGGCAAGGCGGAGGCTTCTGCCGCATTGCACTGGCTGCGCCGCATACGGCAGCATAGTACCGGCAGCCCGGTTCGGTTCCTGCTGACGGGTTCGATCGGACTCGACAGCGTGATGCAGCGCCACGGCATGCGCGGTATCGCCAACGACCTGCGGCGGGAAATACTGCCGCCCCAGACAAAGGAAGACGCGCTGGCATTTACCCTGCAATTGGCAAACAACAACCAGATCAGTCTGGATGAAGCTTTGGCGCGCGAGTTTATCAATCGCCTGGGTCCCGCCATCTGGCCGTTTTTTATTCAGTTGTTTGTGGCCGAATGCCAGGATTACGTGCTGCGCTACGGAGAGCCGGTCGATTTAGACAAGGTTTATCAGACGGTCGCATTAGGCAGGCGCAATCAATACGCCGACAACATGTGGGCGCGTTTGCGGGATATTTTTAGCGAAACCGAAGCATCAGTTGCACGCCAGATACTGAAAATAATCGCAACGCATGAAAACGGCCTACCATTGGAAAATCTGCGCGGGCAATTACCCGATTTGCCGGCAGACGATTTTCGCACTGTACTAAACACGCTTGAGCATGACGGCTATCTGGTCGAACTGGCTAACGGCAATATTGCATTTTTCTCGCATCTTCTGCGCGATTACTGGCGGTATAAGGGGCGCGTCTGATATGGAACATGAGATCAGGGAAGCGCCGCTCAATCTGTATAATCCCACCGCCAAAGATGCTGAGACGTTGCTGGCGGAATTTATCGACCGCAAGAAACTGCTGGCGCGGATTCTAGATATTGTCCAGCACAATGTATCGGACAGGCCGCAGCAGCATGTCATTGTCGTTGGGCCGCGCGGTATGGGTAAAACCACATTATTGTGTGCAATCCGCTACAGCGTGCAGAAAGACGACGCGTTAAGTCAGGAATGGCTGCCGTTACAGTTTGACGAAGAACAATACGGCATCGGCGATCTGGCGGATTTCTGGCTCGAAGCATTACGCCATCTGGAAATAGAGCTTAAAGCCACCCAATCAAAAGTCGACCAATTGCTCAACGAAGCGTCCGATAAACTGGCGCAGCATGCGCAGGATGTATTCTTTGAACTGCTTGCGCTAAGTGGCAGGCGCGCGTTACTGCTGGTTGACAATATCAACGACCTGTTCGCTGCGATAGACGACGGCATAGCGCTGAATCAATTGCGCGCGCTGTGGATGACCGACCCGCGCATGATGGTGATCGGCGCGACACCGAGCCACTTTGACGAAGTTAGCGCAGTCGATCAGGCCTTTCACGATTTTTTCCGCATTTTCTATCTGGATCGCCTGACACAGGAAGAACTGGAGGTGTTCTTGCGCCATCTGGCCGAAATGCGCGGCGATGCGCAGGTGATTCATGCTATCGAACACGAACCGCAGCGCATCGCCGCGATGCGCATTCTGACCGGCGGCAACCCGCGCCTGGTCATGCTCGGTTACCGCGTGCTGAAAGAAGGGTTCGACGGCGATGTGCGCCGCGATCTCGAACGGCTACTCGACGAATGTACGCCGTTTTTCAAGCACCGCATTGAGTCATTGGCCAAGGAGGCGCGGCGCACATTTGACGCCATCGCGCGGCGCTGGGACCCGGTCACTGTCGACGATATCCGCGTGGAACTGCGCAAACCGTCGAACTATATCAGCGCGCAGATCAAGCGCCTGATCGCCGAAGGCTTTATCGAAGCCATCAGCGGCGAGAAGAAAAAACGCTATCAGGTCTCTGAACGTTTTTACAAAGTCTACTACCTCATGCGCTACAGCCGCGAAGGCCGCCGCTTGCGCTGGCTGGTTAACTTCATGCAGGTGTTTTATGCGCGGCGGAATGACCGGCGCTGGGCCAGACGATTGGATAAAGCACTGTCTGAACCGCTGGCCGTAAATCCGGCAGCATGCGAGCAGACCCGTTTAGCGGGAATTTCTTTGTTCGATCTCAACAAAATGGAAGAAGGCGTTGCGTTATTGATGCGGGGTTTGTTGCTTGATCCTGAAGACCGATATGGCCGACATGTATTGAACCAATTCTGGCGCGACGCGTTGCCAGTTGCAGCCGAACAGATTGCTGTGAATAACAATTCCACGGCATCAGACAACCTGCGCCAAGCCATTACCGAAACCTTGCTGACAAAAGCCGCCGGCGGCGAACACGAAGCGGTACTCGACGCGTTGCTGGCATTGGACGAATCTGCGCAACAACCGTTTGAGGTGTTGATTCTCGCGTTGCAGGCATTGAATGACCGCTCGGTATTGCAGCATATCGCGCGCGAAAAGCGCGATGTGGTGCTGGATGTCATGGCCAGCATTGCGCCGGAAGACGGTTTTGATGCAAAGAAAGACGGAACCAATTGATCATGCCAAGTGATTGATAGTTATTTTGAAACAGATGGTTGTCAATACAAACTGCAGGCGATTGGCATTTTTTGGTGCATCCTGTCACAATCTGTAGTTTTTTGTACGCGTGCTAACCCGATAGCATTTGAACATTTATGAGTTACCTCAAATTAACCAACTATCAATTCGACCCCGACGGTCACTGGGATCGGCCGTTGGATACAACAGATGTGCCGCCTGCGAGCGATCTGGCGTTGTTTGATCAGAACGGCTACGATTTGACCGGCCTGGAACAGCGCTATGCGAGAGCAAACGGGACGCAAGCGCATGCGCACCGGGAGCACCGGCATGCTTTGAAGGCGCCGTGGTTTGCGCAGCCGGAGCGGGTGGAGGGCGCTGTACTGAATCACAGCTTGTTGTTTGAGCGTAAGGGCTATAGCGGAGAAGCGTTGCAACAACTGGAACAATGGGCAAAAATCAATCCGCTGATTTACAAAATCATCCGTATCCGTCCGAAATGGGGGCTTGATTTCAGCATGGACTATGCCGACCGCGACGGTAATGTGTTCGAAGTGTTGCACTGGGAATACGACGGTTTCGATTACGGCGAGGTCGAAGCCCGTAAACAGCAGCTGGAAACCCGGTTTGCAGCCATTGACTGGGACGATGCAGCCACTCGCATTTTGAGACAAAAAGATCAGTGGCACCACCTCGACTTCTTCGCGCAAAGCGATTGGAAGTGCAATTACTTCGGCATCGTCAAGGAGCGTTTCAAGATGGTTATCTGGACGTAGAGTGCGATCAAAGTAATCCTGACTCGGGTCAATATACGATCAATTCACTGTCGAGACGTTATGGTTGTCGGTACATGGCGTTTCATTGATCCGCCTTACCAATATCAGCCACTTTTCCCGCCAACATGATAAACCCGTTCCAGTACGCCTTGCGTAATATGGTGTTCCAGTTCGACGGCTTTCTCAGTGGGGCAGAAGATGATGACGGTGATTACGCTTTTGGCGTATTCGTTGGTGCTGATTATGACGCGGGGTTCAGGCCCCGCGATGTCGACACCGGTTCTGTGCTCGATAAATGTGTTGTAGCGGCGGGCGATTTCGATGAAGTCCGCCGAGAGTACGTCGATTTCACTGACAATCCATTGCGGTATGGCCGCAACATTTAAATGCGGCTCGATAGTGATACCGAAACGGTGAAACACATAGCGTTTGAAGAAATTCAGGTTTTTGATTGATTCGGACAGAAACAGGCTGTTGGGTATTACGATGGTCCTGCCGGTAAAGCTGTAGCTGTTGGGCGCTTTATCCAGTTCTTGCAGTGTGGTGGAAAACATGTTGTAGTCGATGACTTCGCCTTGGTGTGCGCCGACCTCGATCCAGTCGCCGATGGTAAACGCGCCCGTACCCGCGCGCAGCATGGCGCCGCTGAAGCACAGAATCAATTCCTTGGTTGCGATCACCAGCGCCAGCGTAACGGCTGCAATGGAAAAAGCAAAATCGCTCAATTCCGGCCACCAGATCGCGAGCAGTCCAAAGACGATAATCAACCAGCTAGAATTCTTCACGCTGGTAATCCAGTGCCGCTGGGCTTCGGTCAAAATCGCACGGTTGCGTTTGATCAAATGAACCAGTGCTATGCGTAACGACAGCAAAACCGCCACCAGTGCGCAGCTTTGGGCAAACTGACTATCCAGAAAAAGAACGGTTAATTCAGGCATGTGTGTGTCGGGTATATTTTGAACGTTGATGTTGGTTGTTCAGGATGAAAACGAAATGACATGCAATGGTGCAGATCAACTGCCAACCAAATGGTTAATCAAAATGCTTTCAGAGAAAGTTTGAATCACCGCAATTGTGAATGTCCTCCTAATAATGGTACCGGCATTGCACAATGATAATCAACTCCTTCGATACTCGGTAACTAATCGGTTTTCCCGGTCTATCCGCCTTGACCAATAACCCGACCAATATTGTTCTAGAGGTTCAGAATCTCCAAGCCCATTGAACGGTTGGCAATGGAAGTCTTTAATCAGCGTATTGATGCGTTTCAGTGCTTCCCTGTCGGTTTTCTGCCAGTAAAGATAATTTACCCATGCGTTTTCAGCCCAGGAAATAATCATTCTTCAATCAACTTTTTCCGAACTGTTTTGCCGGACTCTACGTCCGCGATCGCTTGGTTTAAGGGTACTGCATTTTTTGGACTGGCCATTAAATACGTGGTTTCTTCGTAGGTTTGACAATCTTCCAGACTCATGACGACGGCAGGTTTGCCATTTTGACGTGTGATCAGTATTGGCTTGCGGTTGTCATTGACCTTGTCCTTGTCCAGCGTGCCAGCCAGATGCGTTCGAAATGTGGAGTAACTTTATAGTGTCAATCGCGAATTCCTCAGAACATTGTACGCATAATTGTATGAATTTATATCCGAGGAATGTCTAGCGAATAACCAGGATAGGCGGGTGGTATTGATGCTTATAACATTCAAGGTCTAGTACTTTATTCATATAGTATTGCCAGGTACAGCGCGTTGCCGTGGTGTTATGCAGCAAGCCTGGCCATGTATACTGACAAGCTCACTGAACCTGGCAATATCATATGGATAGAGTATTTGTAATGAAAGAGACAATTTTGGACTGTCTACAGCCGTGACGATGTGATTGCTATGAGAAGATTGGAACTGTGATCCTAAATAACAAACGACCCCTGAAAACTGACAGGAGCCGTCTGAGAATCAATCAGCCTATTCTTGACCGGAAGGAGCGCCCAGTCTCTCGCCGGATTCAGGATCCTCATATAAGCTTGGTGGTTTATTATAGGGTTTAGGCTCGCCGCATCCAGATAACATGGCTGCACCAGTTAAAACTAACAGGATGGTAGCTAAAAGCGTGTATTTCATGAAACTCTCCTTTGTTATTTAAAAAAATGTTTATCAACAAATTTAATGTCACGTTGAGACTTCATCAGCTACAAGCCATATCTCCTAATATCTTTTTCTATGACGCTGTAATGAAATTTACTTTCAGAAAAAGATTCTGTCATAGGAAATCATTTGCTTATACAATCTATTGATCTCCTGAGCTCGAGAGACATGATCTCATATTGAATAAGAAAGTAACTTATCCATATTAAGCATAACATAAAAAAAAGATTGGACTGAATTGTTACTCTTTAATTTTTAAGCGCAGTGAGCCTGTATTGAAGCGCATTGCGAAGCTGTGGCGGCGGATTGAGGCAGCATATTTCATAGTGTTCAATTTCTTGCCTTGATTTATCGTGCCCAACACGACATAACTAGCCATATGACATTGCCGGGTGAAGTTGTGAAAGAAGTATGGTTTAGATCAAACCGAAACCTGCAATATAAACGTTGCCGGTCCGTCGTTGACTAACGCGACTTGCATGTCGGCGCCGAATTCGCCGTATTGCGTATCCGGGTAGATGATGTCCGCAGCCGTTCTCAGATATTCGAATAATTCGCGACCTTTTTCCGGCGAGGCGGCACTCGTGAAGCTCGGGCGGTTACCGCTGTTGGTATCGGCGGCCAGCGTGAATTGGGGCACGAGCAGCAGACCGCCGTTAATGGCGCGCAGGTTGAGATTCATGCGTCCCTGATCGTCGTTAAAAATGCGATAATTCAGAATACGTTCGAGCAGCCGGTCAGCCTGTTTTTCGGTGTCTTTCTGTTCCACAGCTACCAGCGCCATAATGCCGGTGTTTATGGTGCCGACTGCCCGGCTGTTGACGGTCACACTCGCGCTCCTGACGCGCTGAATGACGCTGATCATAATCCGCTTATCGGGTGGGTATTTGTACGGGCGGCTTGCAGTATGCCCGCGATGGAAATTCTTCGTTGCGCCGCCGGTTGCGGATGACATCGCCGCCCTCAGCCACGCAAGTGGCGATGGAACGGTCCAAGCTCGGAAAATATTCGTTGGAACCGGGTTGCGCTGAGGTAGGCGGCACTTTTTCCCGGATTCTGGCACAGATTTCGGGTTCGTCGGGTTTGATCGGTGCGCCTTCTACCGCAGGCAGCGGACATAACCGGCAAGGGTCGCCGGGGCAAAGGCAACCTTCACAGTTTGCATTGGCGGGAGCGGCCAGTAGCGATAGCCACAGACCAAAGACCGGCAGAATGAGGTGTTTGAAATGAGTGAGCAGAGTGTGCGGGTCGGGATTTTGTTTCATAAGACAGTTGATACTCCAAAATTTAATCGTCATAACAATTCATGCCTGAAAAGCCTGTCGTGCGGCCGTCGAGTATTGCTGAGTGGCGCTGCGCGGTGTCCGCTCGCCAGGGTTTTTGAGGCATTTCAATTTATATATTGTCTCTTCATCATATCGAAAACGCAAAAAAACATCATGCCCTTCTTGACGCTGGTGCAAAATGCGCAAATACTTTTTACAAATAGCTAACGTACTTCAACACACAGGGCAAGGATTCGTAATGAAAGTGTTTATGATTTTATTGGTAACCGGCATATTCATTCCACTGGCGCATGCCGATCTGGGCGAGAATCTTCAGAAGCTGCAACAGCAAGCAAATGCCGCCTATGAACAGATGATGAGAGCCAAAAAAGAGGCTGAATATATGGAAAAGGATGCGGCTTTCGCTGAGAAAGAACTTCAGGCGGCCAAGCGGCGGTTAACGGATGTAGAGCGCGATACCGAAGCGGCCAAGCAAAAAGCATCTGATGCAAAGAAAAGATTGGAACGGGCGACTGTACAATGGCAGGAAGCGTCCGATCAGTTGGAACGCGCCTGGCTGCAGTCCGGTCGGCAGTAAGCCTGCATCTTTGTTACAGTTTCCGATGCATTTTGACATGGGGGATGTCTGCTTCCATGAAGGTTTCACCGCTGGACTGAAATCCGTATTTTGTATAAAACGCTAAGGCGCTGACTTGCGCGTTTAACGTAATCTCGATCAGCCCGCAGTTTTTGGCTTCGTCAATCAGGCGGTGCAGCATGGCGCTGCCGATTCCATTGTTACGCCACGGTTTCAGTACCGCCATACGACCGATCCGTCCGTCCGGTAACAATCGCGCGGTACCGATGGGTTCGCCGACAGGGCCGGTTGCCAAAGCATGTACGCTTACTGCGTCGAATGTATCCCATTCCAGTTCTTCGGGTACCTGCTGCTCATAGATGAAAACCGTTTCCCGGACAGCGCGTAGCAATGACGCCGCGTCATGCCATTGAACAATGTGAATCTGGTAATTATTTAGACTCATTGTGTCAGTGTATATGTCAATTTTTTCGTCAATTTGTACATTAAGTTCGATTAAAGCGGATTGCCGGTAACTTGTAAACAGCGCTATACAGGGGAGGCGGCAGTCTGTGCAAATATCTGCTACTATGTTCGCAAGATGTTCAACAATTCGTCCGGCGATATCCTGTTTATTTGTTGACGGAAATTAGACTGATAAAACTGCACTGCAGTTGCCGGTTATTGCGAGGGCACAACCATGCAATTGAGATTTACTTCGCTGACACAGCGCTTTGCTGTCTGGTTTACACTGGTCTCTCTGTTACCGATTCTGGTGATTGGCAATAGTTTCTTACACACGTTTGCGAGCGAAATCCAGAAAACAGTGATCGAAAATTTATCCGCTATTGCGGATAAAAAAATTGAGCAGATCAATACCTATTTTCATGAGCGGATGCTCGACGCCAATCTGCTGCATGACGCCATCGCAACGCGTGAAGCGATGCTTGAATTCCCGCAACTCTTTGAAAAGTACGGTGTCGATTCAGAAGCTTATCAACGGCTGGATGCGAAATATCGGGATCATTTCAGGCGTTTTGTCGAGGATGCCAGTTACTACGATTTGTTCCTCATCGCACTCAATGGCGATATCGTTTACACACAAAGCCATGAATCCGATTTTGCCACAAATTTGATCACAGGTCCTTACAGCAACACGGGTTTGGGACAGGTAACACAACATGCATTGAACGAGCTGGAAAGCTCGATTTCAGGTTTTGAGTTTTATGAACCGTCACATGGCGCTATTGCAGCGTTTATCGCTTATCCGATCATAATCGAAGGAGAAATCGTTGGCGTCTTGGCACTGCAGATTTACAGCGAGCATGTTTTCGAGGTGTTATCCAATAATATCGGTTTGGGTGAAACCGGTGACACCGTAGTGGTGCGGCTAGAAGACAAAGACACGGCGCTAGTGATGGCCCCGCTCAGGACGGACAGCGATGCCGCATTGAAGCGGACGATCCAATTAAATACGCAATATTCCGCTGCACTGAAAAATGCGTTGTCCGGCCAGACCGGCGGTGCCATTACACGGGATTACCGTGATAAAGAAGTGGTGGCGGTCTGGCGTTATTTGCCGCTGATGAATTGGGG
The DNA here is from genome assembly GCA_024235755.1 of Burkholderiales bacterium. GTDB lineage: Bacteria > Pseudomonadota > Gammaproteobacteria > Burkholderiales > Nitrosomonadaceae > Nitrosomonas. The sequence goes on from JACKLV010000016.1 coordinate 71,199, forward strand.
TATCGTGGTAAAAAAAGATGTCGATGAAGCGTTTGCCAACGTCCATCGGATCGAGCAGTATAGTCTGATCATTCTGGGGGTGACACTGCTGGGTGTTATTTTTGGGGCGTTTCTGTTCAATCGCCGTGTCGTTATGCCTCTGAAGCAGTTGAACCGTGGCGCAATGCAGATTGCCGCCGGCAATCTGCATCAGCGCGTTTCAATTGCTGGCTGGAACGAAATGCGTCAGCTCGGGCATACGTTTAACATTATGGTTGAGCGTTTGAACGCCAGTAATCAGGAACGCCGAAACGCCGAAACGAATCTGCGCCATTTAAATCAGGAGTTGGAAAACCGGGTCGAGTCGCGTACCGCCGATTTGCAACGGGCCAATGCTGCCTTGGCCATCAAGGAAGAAGAGACCCGCTCTGTTGTTGAGCATATGGTCGACTGCGTAGTGACGACAGATCATATCGGCGTAGTTTTGTCCGCAAATCCCGTGGTCGAAAGATTGTTCGGTTATACACCGGAAGAAATCATCGGTCAGAATGTGGCCATTCTGGTGCCGGAACCGGATCGTTCTCAGCATGCCTACTACATGGAACGATACTGTCTGACCGGACAGGGCCAGAAATATGTAGGGCGGCTGCATATCAAGGGCCAACACGGTATCGGTCTGGGCCGTGAAGTCGAGGCGGTGCACAAAAACGGCGAGCTGATCCCGGTATATCTGGCAGTTAGCGAATATTTTGTCGGTGAAGAGCGGCACTTTACCGGTGTGATGCGCGACATGCGCGAACATGTGCGCATTATGAAAGATCTGGAACAGGCCAGGAATGACGCCGAAGCGGCGAACAGGGCGAAATCCGCTTTTCTTGCTGCGATGAGCCATGAGATCCGTACACCCATGAATGGAGTGATCGGCATGATCGATGTGCTCAGGCAGACCAGCTTGAGCGGATATCAAATGGAAATGGCGAATCTGATTCGTGACTCGGCTTATGCGCTGTTGTCGATCATCGAAGATATTCTGGATTTTTCCAAAATAGAAGCCGGTAAACTAGAAATCGAAAAGATTCCCATGCCGTTGGCCAGCGTTGTCGAAAACGCCTGCGGCATGCTGGCGCATCTGGCGCTCAGCAAGAAAGTGGAGCTGACGTTGTTCATCGATCCGGAAATTCCGGATAACGTGCTGGGCGATCCGCTACGCATCCGGCAGATACTGGTCAATGTAATCAATAACGCCATTAAGTTTTCCAGCAAACAGGACAAGCCGGGCAAAGTGGCAGTGCGGGTACTGTTGACCGAATCCGAGGCTGAACAGGTTCTCGTGACATTCCAGATTACCGATAACGGCATCGGTATGAACAAGGAAACGCTGGAAAAACTTTTTCAATCATTTTCCCAGGGCGATCCTTCAACCACGCGCCGATTCGGCGGCACGGGCCTCGGGCTGGCGATTTCTCATCATCTGGCGGAGTTGATGAGCGCGGAAATCACCGTGCAAAGCAGGCCGGAACAAGGTTCTACTTTTGTGATCCAGATGCCGTTCAAACCACTACCGGCAACCGAAGAAGCGCGGCGCAAGGCCACTGAGCTGACGGGTCTGTGCTGTCTGATCATCGGAAATCACAAGGGTTTGGGTCATGACCTTGAAGTGTATTTAAAAAGCGCCGGAGCGCGGGTTAATCATGTGGATGATTTGGATGCGGCCATTGAATATATTGAACACCTGAAGTCAGGTATGTGGCTGGTGGTGATTGATGCCGGGCATCAGACAGCGCCGATTGAAGATTTGCGAGTTGCGTTCAGCAATCGTTCCGATGCATTGCAAACTCGTCTGGAACCGCATTTTATCATTATCAAGCGTGGCCGCCGCCGGCAGGCGCGAGTCGAAGATGTTGATATTGTTACGCTCGATGGCGATGTCATGTACCGTCAATCGCTGATGCGCGCCATAGAACTTGCCGCCGGCAGAATAGAACCTGATGAGGAAAAAGCGCCGATAGCTGATACATTCCAGTCGAAACCGCTGCCGGTTTCCCGTGACGAAGCACTCAAAGGGGGCAAGCTAATACTGGTGGCCGAAGACAATGAGATCAATCAGAAAGTGATCAAGCAGCAACTGACACTGCTTGGCTATGCTGCAGACATCGCTAATGACGGACGGGAAGCGCTGGGGCGTTGGGAAAACACGGATTACGGCCTGCTGCTCACAGATCTGCATATGCCCGA
>JACKLV010000017.1 GCA_024235755.1 Burkholderiales bacterium
CTACCAACTAGCTAATCAGGCATCGGCCACTCCAAAAGCGCAAGGTCTTACGATCCCCTGCTTTTCTCCTCAGAGAATATGCGGTATTAGCACATCTTTCGATGCGTTATCCCCCTCTCCTGGACATGTTCCGATGCATTACTCACCCGTCCGCCACTCGCCACCAGGTGCAAGCACCCGTGCTGCCGTTCGACTTGCATGTGTAAAGCATGCCGCCAGCGTTCAATCTGAGCCAGGATCAAACTCTTCAGTTCAATTCTGCTTAAACTTCGCTTGACGTTTATGTGCATGCAATAAGCGGTTTTAAACACACTTACTACATTAATAATTTTGTCTTGCGTAGTACTTATAACTTGTTTCGATCCACTCTTGCATAGCAAGAATATTATTCTCACTTTTGCTAAAGTGGATACTTTTTCTAATTCAAGCCAAGTACTCACACCTATCGATTGTTGTATTTTTAAAGATCAATTGCAGTCGATGTTAAAATTAACACTTATACACCGCTACTGCTTTCGCTGTTTTATTTGCGTCAGCAGCGAAGAAGCGAGATTATACATGAGCCAAAAATTAGGTCAATACCTTCTGTCTGAAAAAATTCATAACACAGCATCAACATTCGCAACATTTTTATACCGGATAAGCAGGAAAATCATCATATACAAGAACATGCATAATCCATAACCCGAATATACACATTTACAAAATTGTATCTAATCAATAATGTCACCGAACCCGGTCCGGAAATTCACCTTGCAGATGCTGCATTGATCCAATCAAATTTTCACGATTAAAAACGGCGTCATCAGTTATCGGTTAATCATGCGCAGCCCGCCAATGCTTATCCAACATTGACGATCACGATTAACAAATACAATTTCTTCCATATCATTAACCGCCATTTACTACATACTGCGTATAAGAGCGTATGAGAAAGAACAAATACATATCTTCATTATTTGGTGGAAGCAAGCAAAGTAACAACCTGATTATAGATAATTGCCGACAATTGGTGGGATTCTTAGCTTATTTCAACTTCGCGATATAGCAAGTAATTTCCATGACGATCACTCTGCTCACAATGTTATTTTTATCAGAATGCAATAAAATCGACACGCAAAGTTACCGTAGCATTAATTTCAACCTATTTAAATTGAGTAATGGACAGTTCCTCATAGCACAACTATAAACCTGTTCAATTTAAAATATAATCATCAAGATGACCATTTACAAAAATCTCATCAACGGTTTTCTAACGAAACTGGGGCCTGGGCTGCTATACGCAGGCGCCGCTGTCGGCGTTTCACATCTGGTACAGTCAACACGTGCCGGTAGTATGTTTGGATTCGATCTGTTAATTGCGATCCTCATTATTCATTTAATTAAGTATCCATTCTTCGAATTTGGTCCGCGCTACACAGCAGCCACAGGCAAAAACATTCTGCATGGCTACCAGAAACTTGGAGACTGGGCGATTTGGGTTTACCTGCTGATGACGATTGCCACTATGTTCATCGTTCAAGCAGCTGTTACGGTTGTTACAGCAGGATTGTTCACACATATTTTTGGACTTGAGGAACTCGGCGGACACACCCCTCAAATGGTCGCCGCAATTATCAGCAGCCTGGTACTGATCCTATGCTTTACCTTACTGGCCAGTGGACGCTACGTATTACTGGACAGACTGATTAAAATTATCATATTGGTACTGTCAATAACATCCATTACCGCCGTCGTCGCACTGTTATTCGACAATCCAGGACACTATTCAAATGGTGTTACGCATTTCGATATGACCGATGCCGCACACCTGCTGTTTCTGGCGGCATTTCTTGGCTGGATGCCAGCACCGGTTGAAATTTCTGTTTGGCATTCGGTCTGGTCGGAAAGTAAAAATGAAACTGAAGGCAAGGTAACCAGTATGAAAGAAGCGCTTTTCGATTTCCGCGTGGGATTTATCGGAACCGCCTTTCTAGCTATGTGCTTTCTTACACTGGGTGCGTTGGTCATGTACGGAAGCGGCGTCGAGTTCGCACCTGGCGGCGCAGCTTTCGCAGAACAATTGCTGGACATGTACAAACAAGCACTGGGTGACTGGGCCTATCCCATCGTCGCAATTGCCGCATTAACCACCATGTTCAGCACAACCCTGACCCTGCTCGACGCATTTCCTCGCACCATCAGTATGTCGCTCGAACTCATATCACCGCACAGGTTCCAGCATCGCATCAACAAATCCATTTATATTATCTGGCTGTTAATTACAATTGCCGGAACACTCTCCCTGTTGTTCTTTTTCATGCCGTCGATGAGCGACATGGTCAAAGTCGCAACAGTCATCGCGTTTGTAGCAGCACCTATACTGGCGACACTAAATACACTGGCGATGTTCGACAAATCCATCCCGGAGCCGTACCGACCCGGAAAACTGATGCTGGCCTGGTGCATATCAGGATTGACAGCATTGATCAGTTGTTCCGTGGGCTATTTATGGCTCATGTAATGACATTGTGACTTTTTCTGCAAACAGCGTAATTTATATAAAAACTGCATATAACCTGACATCAATTTTCTTTTTTAACCAAGCCGTTAGTATCAACGCATATCAGGAATACTGACGTCCACTACAACTTATTACTCTAATCACACGTTGACTGCCCGTAAAAACCTGAAAACCATTTTTACTCTATTGCCTTATTTATGGGAGTTTAAAGTGCGGGTCGTTCTTGCCTTAAGCCTTTTGGTTCTGGCAAAACTGGCCAATGTTTCTGTGCCGCTGGTATTAAAAGAAATTGTCGACAGCCTGAATCAACCGCAAGCTATGTTAACGCTTCCGGCTTTTTTATTGTTTGGATACGGTCTATTACGCCTAGGCAGCACTCTGTTTGGTGAACTACGTGACGCCGTTTTCGCCAAAGTCACGCAGCGGGCTATCCGACGCGTTGCCAACCAAGTGTTCACACATCTGCATGCATTATCGTTACGTTTTCATCTTGAACGACAAACAGGCGGCGTATCCCGGGATATCGAACGCGGCACGCGCGGCATCTCATTTTTATTGAACTTCATGTTGTTCAATATCCTGCCCACCATGTTGGAAATCGGACTGGTCATGGCGATTCTCGTCAATCAGTATGACATCGCATTCGCAGCAGTTATCTTGATCACGCTGCTGGCTTATATCATTCTGACGCTGGTCGTCACCGAATGGCGCATGATTTTCCGCCGCACCATGAATACCATGGATTCAAAAGCCAATACTCAGGCAATCGACAGTCTATTGAACTATGAAACTGTCAAATACTTCGGCAATGAAGCATGGGAAAGCAAACGCTACGACGAACATTTGCAAACATGGGAAAAGGCCGCCATCCGCAACCAGACTTCGCTGGCGGCGCTAAATTCCGGCCAGAGCGTCATTATCGCCGTTGGCATCACCCTACTAATGTTTCTTGCGGCCGATCATGTCATCCATGGGACCATGACCATCGGCGATCTGGTGCTGGTCAATACATATTTATTGCAATTGTATATGCCGCTGCATTTTCTGGGGTTTGTCTACCGGGAGATCAAACACTCGCTCGCCGATATGGAACGCATGTTTTCGCTGCTTGATGAAAACCGGGAAATCCGGGACAAACCCGACGCTCGAAAACTGGATGCGCTCAACCCCGCTATACGCTTTGATCATGTCAATTTTAGTTACGACACCAACCGTCAGATCTTGTTCGACGTCAGCTTTGAAATTCGATCCGGCCAGACTATTGCCGTTGTCGGACAAAGCGGATCGGGAAAATCCACACTCGCGCGCCTATTGTTCCGGTTCTACGATATACAATCGGGATCCATCCGCATCGATGATCAGGATATCCGCGATGTCACGCAACAAAGCCTCCGCGCCGCCATGGGCATCGTCCCGCAAGATACCGTATTGTTTAATGACAGCATTTACTACAACATCGCTTACGGCCGCCCCAACGCTTCCCCGGATGAAATTTATGCGGCAGCCAAATCGGCACAGATTCATGATTTCATCAAAAGCCTGCCGGATCAGTATGAAACCATTGTCGGAGAACGCGGACTGAAGCTTTCTGGCGGCGAAAAGCAGCGCGTCGCCATCGCGCGCACCATCTTGAAAAATCCAGCCATTCTGATTTTCGATGAAGCTACTTCGGCACTGGATTCCAATTCCGAAAAACAGATTCAAACCGAACTCAAGCGCATTGCCGAAAATCGCACCACGCTGATCATTGCCCACCGTCTCTCCACTGTTGCCGATGCAGATCAGATTCTGGTCATGGAAAAAGGCCGTATCATCGAACGCGGCAGACATACCCAATTGCTCGCTGCCAATCGAACCTACGCACACATGTGGGCCCTGCAGCAAAGAAGGCAGACAATAAGCGCCAACCCAGACAATGATTGGCAAACGCCGTCTTTGCCTTCTGTAGACAAATCGTGACTCAAACTCAATTAAGCTTTCGACTCCACCCACTCACGCAACGCCACATAGTCGACCTTTCCGGTAGCCAGCAATGGTACCTCGTCTATTATCAGTATGGTTTTAGGAATGCTCAATTCGCTGATACCCCGTTGTCGCACGAAACTGACCAGCATCTCACGTTGCGCCTCCGTATGCGTTGTCACCAGCACGATCTGCTCGCCCTTTTTGGGATCAGGCAGATGCACGGCGGCATGACTGGCATTCGGCCAGAGTTCATTGACATAGTCTTCCACCGCCGTCAGCGACACCATTTCACCGCCGACCTTGGCAAACCGTTTTACGCGCCCTTTTATAGTCAAATAACCCATTTCATCAACCGACACGATATCGCCGGTGTCATACCAGCCATTTTCCGGCGGTTGCAACACGCCCGGCCGTTCAGGCAAGTAGTATCCTTTCATGACATTGGAGCCTGAAACCAGCAGCCTGCCGCCGCCATAAATACCGTCAACCGGCTCCAATCGATAATTTATACCCGGCAGCAGGCGACCGACAGTTCCGGGTTTGTTATGCATCGGCGTGTTCAGACTCAACACCGGCGCGGTTTCGGTTGCGCCATAGCCTTCGAATATGCGCACACCGAATTCATCCGTCCAGCGCTGACGATTTTCCTCACGCAGTTTTTCCGCGCCGGCAAACACATAGCGCACACTGTGAAAATCGTAGACATTCGCAAAACGTGCATAACCCGACAGAAATGTATCCGTTCCAAACATCAACGTCGCATTGGTATCGTACACAAGTTCGGGAATGATGCGGTAATGCAACGGCGACGGATAAAAGAAAGTACGCATACCCGTCAATACCGGCAAACAAGTCCCTGCCGTCAGGCCGAATGAATGAAAAATCGGCAGGGCATTGAAAACGATATCGCTCGGACTGAAATCGATACGCGACGCAACCTGGTAGCAGTTGGCCAGAATATTCCTATGGCTGAGCACGACACCTTTGGGCACCGCCTCCGAACCCGACGTAAACAAAATGACCGCCGCTGCATCGGCGTTGAGAGACTTGTGCATAAATCGGTAAGAAAAACGCGGCATCAGATTTGCAAACCATCCTCTGATCTTGTCGACAACGGAAATCCGGCGCACCAGATCCTCCAGATAAACGATGTCAATCTGACCGGATTCAAGGCCTTCCACCAAGTACGCCAGTTTAGCCGTATGAATGAATCGTTTGGACGTGATTACCGTGTGCACAGCCGCAGTCTTGCAGGCCGAAAGCAGATTTTTCTCGCTGGTCGAATAATTCAGCATCGCCGGAACACGGCCATACGCCAGCAGCCCAAGAAAACTGAGCAGCGTACTGACCATATTGGGTAGCAAAATACCGATGGGCTCACTTCTATCCGCCAGTTTTTTTAACGCTGCACCCAATACGAAGCTGCGCAGAATCAGCTGCGCGTACGTAACCGGTTTGCGTTCGATGTCTTCCGCCATTATATGGCCACTGCCATGTATCGACCGCGCATCGAGCAACGCTTGAAACATGGTCTGATTCAAGTTATGGCTTTGAAACATCATATTGGACATGACGTCGTACAACCTGATTCCGGCCATTTGCCGCCTTTTTTTACCGCGAAGCCCGGGCGGCAGATCAAACTGTACCGGCGGCATCACGGTTAGTGTTATTTTTGGAAACAATTGTATCCGTACCTTTCCGCGCAACTTGGAAAATGGCGTGTATTGTGCACCGGAGATCATAATCGGCATTACCGTTGCCGCTGTTTTATCGGCTATCAGCGCAGGCCCCTCATAGACTTTCATCAATGAACCGGTCACAGTCAAGCGCCCTTCCGGGAAAATGACAATACTGCGCCCTTTCCTGACCCGGTCGATCAATAGCCGCGTCGACATAGGATTGGCCGGGTCGAGCGCAATCGTGTCGGCCAGGAATAAAAACGGCCGCAGCCACCAGCGTCCGGCGACATGTGTATTGATTGCAAAGCTGACATGGTGCGGTACAATCGCCCCGATCAATATTGCGTCCAGATATGACAAGTGATTAGCAATAATGATTGTGTTCCTGCCGATATGACGCAGATGCTCCGCTCCCTTGACTTCGAGCCGGTAACAAAGATGGAAAATCCAGCGCAGTATCGATTTAACCAGCGCTGCCGGCAACAGCGCCGCAATATACACCGCCACCAGCGCATTAATGACGGCAATGACCAAAAATACTTCAACGACTGAAAAATCATTCGCCAGCAGTACACTGATACCAGCCGCAGACAGCACCATAAACAAGGCATTCATAATGTTATTCGCGGCAAACGTGCGCGACATATGCGTTTTTTCGGCGCGATCCTGAATGATTGCATACAATGGTACGATATATATGCCGCCACACACGGCAATGCCCAGCAAATCAACCAGAATGCGCCAGTGCATCGGCGATTCCAGAAAAGCGGCTGCACCGATCAAAGTTTCCACATCAATGCGCACCAACTGATGGCTGGCCCAGTACATATCCATGGTAAAGACCGTCATTCCCAGAATTCCAAGTGGCACATAAGTTGCAGCCACTTCGCTTTTCAACAGCCGGTTACAAAGCAGCGAACCGATGGCAATACCAATAGTAAACGTTGCCAGAAACAGCGTAACAACCTGCGCATTGCCGCCAACAATCTCTTTGGCAAAAGTCGGAAACTGCGACAAAAAACTTGCACCAAACAGCCAGAACCACGAGATTCCGAGAATACAGCGAAAAATTGCGGGTTGCTGGCGAACCTGCTGAATAATGGCATATGTCTCGCGCACAATGTTATACCGAACATTCAGCGTTGCATCCGCAGGCTGGACAGACGGTATCGACAAACTGCTGATCAACCCCAGAACCGCCGCGGCAATCACGATCACCGAAATCATCAGCACGCCGCTTTCCGTCATAATCAATAGTCCGCCGCAGATCGTGCCCAGCAAAATGGCGATAAATGTGCTGCTGTCGATCAGCGCATTGCCGCCAATCAATTCATTTTCCTGCAACTGATCGGGAAGAATGCCGTATTTGAGCGGGCCAAAAAAGGCAGACTGCGTACCCATTAAAAACAGAATCAGCATTAACAATCCGGTCTGCTGCAGATAAAAACCCACTGCCGCGCCCAGCATCAACACAATCTCGATGAGTTTGATGATACGAATCAAGCGCGCTTTGTCATATTTGTCTGCAAGCTGTCCGGCGATCGCCGAAAACAGAAAAAACGGCAGAATAAAAATACCGGCAGCCAGCGTAATCATGACAGGCGGGCTAAACAGCAACTGCTCAATTACCGTGTAAGTGATCAGAATGACCAGCGCATTCTTGAAGATGTTATCGTTAAATGCACCCAGAAACTGGGTGACAAACAGCGGCAAAAAACGCCGGGTTTTCAGCAGATGCCATTGATCGGAATGCATCGGAATCCTCCACAAACAACTTCAGTCAATCACGCAGGCTGGTATAACGCATTGTACTGACAGTTTCATTCAAAAACATCTTTCAATCCGAATTCACCCACCGGTTTTGGGCTGCCAGATTGTCCATAAAGCGCATGACCAGAGCGATTGAAATAGTTTTGCCATGCATGCGCAAAGAAAAGTTTTACAAAACGATTTTGGATTGTATATACTACCCATTATGTATCGATGACCATCAGATACTATATATTGTGGTTCATGGCATTATCGGATTTTCTTAGAATTTGCCTGACAATGCCCCGATAATGCCTTTGAATCAGAACGGTTTATCTCACATCAACACAATCAGGGAGAATCGAAAACAATGCAGCTCGTCTCAGAAACCTCCAGTCAGCAGCCCATTGCCTCAACCCATGTCATCACAGATATTCATGCCGATCAGCAACGCTATTCACAGTACAAGATTATTCGCCGTAACGGCGCGGTTGTCGCGTTTGAACCGGTGAAAATCTCCGTCGCCATGACCAAGGCGTTCATCGCCGTGGATGGCGGACAGGGCGCCGCGTCGGTGCGCGTGCGCGAACTCGTCACGCGTCTAACTCAGGATGTCGTCAGCGCGCTGTTGCGCCGCAAACCCGAAAGCGGCACTTTTCATATCGAAGACATCCAGGATCAGGTCGAACTTGCGTTGATGCGCTCCGGCGAACATGACGTGGCACGCGCCTACGTGCTGTACCGTGAAGAACGCGCCCGCGAACGTGCGCGTCTGAAGGAAAAAAACGCCGCCAAGGCACAGCAGGAAACGCTGTATGTAACCGACAAGGGACAAAAAATACCGCTGGACCTGGCTCAGTTGACTGCATTGATCGAGTCCTCCTGCACCGGGCTGGGTGATGCAGTGAATCCCGCCCTGATTCTCAAAGCTACCCTGCGCGAACTGTATGACGGCGTCACCCTTGAGGAAGTCAGAAAGTCCGCAATCATGTCGGCACGGGTCCTGATTGAGAAAGAACCTGCCTACGGTTTTGTGACCGCGCGCCTGTTGCTCAACAACATCCGTGCTGAAGTCCTTGGCGAAGAGATATCCCACGAAGCCATGCAGTCGCAATACGCGACGTACTTCCCGGGTTTTATCAAGCAAGGCATCGAAGCCGGGCTGCTCGACGAGCGCCTGAACCAGTTCGACCTGGCGAAACTGTCCGACGCACTGCAGGCCGAGCGCGATCTGCAATTTGATTATCTCGGACTGCAAACCCTCTACGACCGCTACTTCCTGCATATCCGTGAAAAACGCATCGAACTGCCCCAAGCGTTTTTCATGCGCGTCGCTATGGGCTTGGCGCTCAATGAAATCGACCGTGAAACGCGCGCCATCGAGTTTTACCAGGTGCTATCCAGTTTCGATTTCATGAGTTCGACGCCGACGCTGTTCAATTCCGGCACCTGCCGCTCGCAACTGTCTTCGTGCTATCTCACCACGGTATCCGACGATCTCGACGGCATTTACGAAGCGATTAAGGAAAATGCCCTGCTAGCCAAATACGCCGGCGGTCTCGGCAATGATTGGACCGCAGTGCGCGCGATGGGTGCGCGCATCAAGGGCACCAACGGCAAATCTCAGGGTGTCGTGCCATTCCTCAAAGTAGTGTCGGATACCGCTGTCGCCGTCAATCAGGGTGGCAAACGCAAGGGCGCGGTATGCGCCTACCTGGAATGCTGGCATCTGGATATCGAAGAATTCCTCGAATTGCGTAAAAACACCGGCGACGACCGCCGCCGCACGCATGACATGAATACCGCCACCTGGATTCCGGATCTGTTCATGAAACGCGTCATGGAAGACGACGACTGGACATTGTTCTCGCCTTCCGACGTGCCCGATCTGCATGAAAAATTCGGCCGCGCATTCGAACAAGCCTATCTGGCGTATGAAGAAAAAACAGAGCGCGGCGAACTGGAATTATTCAAAAAAATTCCGGCCGTACAGCTTTGGCGCAAAATGCTCAGCATGCTGTTCGAAACCGGCCATCCGTGGATCACCTTCAAGGACCCGTGCAATATTCGTTCGCCGCAGAACCATGTCGGCGTAGTGCACAGTTCGAATTTATGCACGGAGATCACGCTCAACACCAACGACAAGGAAATCGCCGTCTGCAATCTGGGTTCGGTCAACCTCGTCGCGCACCTGAACAATGGTGAACTCGATAAAGACAAGCTGAAACGCACCATCCGTACCGCCATGCGCATGCTTGACAACGTCGTCGACATCAATTTCTACGCTGTGCCCAAAGCCAGAAACGCCAATCTGAAGCATCGCCCGGTCGGAATGGGTATCATGGGTTTTCAGGATTGCCTGCAGCGCCTCGGCATTCCGTATGCTTCGGCTGAGGCTGTTGATTTCGCTGACCGCTCGATGGAAATGGTCGCCTATGAAGCTTACTGGGCATCGAGCGAGCTGGCCAAAGAACGCGGACGCTACAGCAGCTACAAAGGCAGCCTGTGGGACAGAGGCATACTGCCGCATGAATCGCTCAAGCTGCTGGAAGAAGAACGCGGCGGCTATGTCGAAGCGGATATGTCGGCAACACTCGACTGGGAAGCGCTGCGCAAACAGATCAAAAAACACGGCATGCGCAATTCAAACTGTCTGGCCATCGCGCCAACCGCGACGATCTCCAACATAATCGGCGTATCTGCGAGCATCGAACCGACTTATCAAAATCTGTACGTCAAGTCGAACTTATCCGGCGAATTCACTATCACCAACAAATCGCTGGTCAATGAACTGAAGCAACGCAACCTGTGGGACGAAGTCATGATCGCCGATCTGAAATACTTTGACGGCGCCGTCAGCAAAATCGACCGCATTCCGGACGACATCCGCGTGCTGTACGCCACCGCGTTTGAAATGGACCCGGCCTGGCTCATCGAAGCGGCTGCACGGCGGCAGAAGTGGATTGATCAATCGCAGTCGCTCAATATTTACATTGCGGGCGTATCGGGCAAGAAACTCGACGAAACCTACAAACTGGCCTGGCTGCGCGGTTTGAAAACGACGTATTACCTGCGTTCCATGGGTGCGACCGGCGCCGAAAAATCGACCGTTCAGGCAGGCTCTCTCAACGCCGTGCCTGCGCATGGCGGTATTTCCGCCAGCAGCCTTGAGACGGCGGTTGAAATCAAATACTGCGCGATTGACGACGAAAGTTGCGAATCCTGTCAATAGCCGCACACTGAACGCAAAGATTTGAACACTACGGATTTAATTAAAGAAGGAGTCAAAACATGCTGACATTTGAAGACGAACCGTTCCAGCCCAAGAAGCCCGCAAATCCCATGAATTCCGCGAACGCTACGTACGGTCGCCTCGAGACGATGGAAACACTTGCACACAAGACAATGGGCGGCATGACGGCGGATGCAGACGATGCCGGCGAACAGCCCGTTGCAGGCAGCGCGCTGCGCCGCGTCAAAGTGGAAGACAAGCGGATCATCAACTGCAGCGCCGACGTCAACCAGTTGGTGCCGTTTAAATACAAATGGGCCTGGGACAAATATCTCGCCGCCTGCGCCAACCACTGGATGCCGCAGGAAATCAACATGAGCCGCGATATCGCGTTGTGGAAAGACCCCAACGGCCTGACCGAAGACGAGCGCCGCATTGTCAAGCGCAACCTGGGGTTCTTCGTCACCGCCGATTCGCTCGCCGCCAATAACATCGTGCTCGGCACCTACCGCCATATCACCAACCCGGAATGCCGCCAGTATCTGCTGCGCCAGGCATTCGAGGAGGCGATTCATACCCATGCCTATCAATATATCGTCGAATCGCTGGGCCTGAACGAAGGCGAAATTTTCAATGCGTATCATGAAATCGAGTCGATCCGCGACAAGGATGAATTCCTGATCCCGTTCATCGACACACTGACCGACCCGAACTTCAAGACCGGCACCCTGGAAACCGACCAGCAGCTGCTCAAAAGCCTGATCGTATTCGCATGCATCATGGAAGGCATGTTCTTCTATGTCGGCTTTGCGCAGATTCTGGCACTGGGACGGCAAAATAAAATGACCGGCTCGGCGGAGCAGTACCAGTATATTCTGCGCGATGAATCGATGCACTGCAATTTCGGTATCGACGTCATCAACCAGATCAAAATGGAAAATCCGCAGCTTTGGACCAAAGCGTTCCGCGAAGAAATCCAGGAACTGATCGCCAAGGCCGTCACGCTTGAATACCGTTACGCGGAAGACACCATGCCACGCGGCGTGCTCGGCCTGAACGCGCCGATGTTCAAGGAATATCTGCGTTACATCGCCAACCGCCGCTGCCAGCAGATCGGCCTGGATGTGCTGTATCCGGAAGCAAATAATCCGTTCCCGTGGATGTCGGAAATGATCGACCTGAAAAAAGAGAAGAATTTCTTTGAAACGCGGGTGATTGAGTATCAGACCGGTGGCGCACTCTCCTGGGACTGATGAATGCTATTGCGCTTGCAGTTTCGGCGTTAAAAATTGACTTAAAATGCTCATTTACTGTTTGTAAACTCCGCTTTTTCGTTAATTTTTGCCTTGAAACTGCTGCGCTCATAACGCATTCAAACATTGGCCCAAGCAACCAGAAATTCAGAAACGTTAGAGAGGTACGCAATGAACTACCGCGAAGAACGTGACGCCATGGGCGTCGTGCAAGTGCCGACAACGGCGCTGTGGGGCGCGCAGACGCAGCGCTCGCTGGAAAACTTCAGGATTTCCGGCGAGCAGATGCCGCCCGCGCTGATTCATGCACTGGCGCAGGTCAAGCGAAGCGCCGCCACCGTCAATCATGAACTCGGCCTGCTCAACGCGGCGACCACTGCAGCAATTATCCAGGCGGCGGATGAAGTCATCGGCGGCCAGCATGACGACGAATTTCCGCTGGTGATCTGGCAGACCGGTTCGGGCACGCAGACCAACATGAACATGAACGAAGTGCTCGCCAACCGCGCATCGGAACTGCTCGGCGGCGAACGCGGCATGGATCGCAAGGTGCATCCCAATGACGACGTCAACAAAGGCCAGTCGTCCAACGATGTATTCCCGACGGCGATGCATGTCGCCGCCGTGCAAAGTATCCACCACCAGCTGATACCCGCCATTCGGCTGCTGCGCGATACGCTGGCCGAAAAAGCCGAAGCGTTTTCCGAGATCGTCAAAATCGGCCGCACGCACCTGCAGGACGCCACGCCGCTCACGCTCGGACAGGAGTTCTCCGGTTATGTCGCGCAGCTCGATCACGGCCTGAAGCATGTTGAGGCCGTCCTGCCCCATCTTTGTGAACTCGCGCTCGGCGGCACTGCCGTCGGCACCGGGTTGAACGCGCATCCCGAATTTGCCGTGCGCGTGGCCGCGGAAATCAGCCACCAGACGCAACTGCCGTTCGTCACCGCGCCGAACAAGTTTGAAGCGCTGGCCAGCAACGATGCGCTGGTGCATGCGCACGGCGCATTGAAAACGCTGGCCGCATCGATGATGAAAATCGCCAACGATGTCCGCTGGCTCGCGTCCGGCCCGCGTTGCGGCATCGGCGAACTGAAAATTCCCGAAAACGAACCCGGCAGCTCGATCATGCCCGGCAAAGTCAACCCGACTCAGTCGGAAGCCATGACCATGCTGTGCTGCCAGGTCATGGGTAACGACGTGGCGATCAACATGGGCGGCGCGATGGGTAATTTCGAGCTCAACGTGATGAAACCGTTGATCATCCATAACTTCCTGCACAGCGTGCGTCTGCTCGCCGACGGCATTGCCAGTTTCAACGACCACTGCGCCGTGGGCATCGAAGCCAATCGCGACCGTATCGATTTGCTGATGCACAACTCGTTGATGCTGGTCACCGCGCTGAATCCGCACATCGGCTACGATAAGGCCGCCGAAATCGCCAAAAAGGCGCACCGCGAGGGCATCACGCTTAAAGCCGCCGCACTCGCCACCGGTTATGTCACCGCCACGCAGTTCGACGCCTGGGTCGTTCCGCAGAAAATGGTCGGAAAAATGGATGAGCACAAACCATCAATTAACCATTAACAAAATGATTTAAATCACAAAATCAAGTTTGTAATAAAACCTTAATAATTGAACTCTACACTTGCGCTGTATCTAAAAACATCAAAGGAGAATCTATGTTTTGTTACATCAAGGAATGGCCCAACAAAATGGCCACGCTCATGACCGCCGACGGCATCGTGCTGTGCACCTGCCAGAACGCCAACGAAGCCCAGCAGGTCTGGCGCGACTGGAAACGGCAGCAGTTCAAACCGCACTCAACGGAAACAGCCGATGCCGAACTCGAAATTCTGCCTTATTCGCCGACGGTTGGGGAATGGCTGAAGGCGGCTGTAGCGGGGTGTTATGTGTGGAAGGAAAAAAAGTGGTTAATGAATAAATCTTAAATTTTGTTTTGGGAATTCATCAGCAAAATTTAAGTTGTTATAAATTTATGTCTGGCTGTAATGGTTTGTAAATAAAAAACTATTTTCCAGCAAAAGATATTATATAGATGATTATTGATCTAATTCTTGTTAGATTCATAAAATGGAAACTACACTACACACAAAAAAACAAATGATTCTGGGGGCAATTCTTCTTGGGCTGTTGCTATTTCTCTTATATTTTTTAATTTCGAAAATATGGAATGCTTTCATTTCTGTTAATCCCCAATTGGGTGCTGGTCTTCTTGCTGCTTCCGCAACAATAATAGTTTCCTTAATTTCTGTTTTGGTATCTAAGCATCTTGAAAGAAGATCTGTAATCCTTGCACATCTACGAGAAAAGAAAATGTTCAGCCTATCAAACTGAAAATATCGTTTATGATACAACTAGGTTCTCAATTAAGCTATCGATATGCACTGCAAGCCAGAATTTGTAGTCGAAATTTATTATCAGCGTGTCATATATCTGAGGTACTTGTAAATCAACCTGAAGCACTCTCGGTGCTGAAAATGGCCATACAAATAGGTCAATGTTGATGCATATGATCACGCCGTATTTCGGACTCAGGTTTTGCGTTGACGAAGAATGCAAACGATATTGTATCCTCGAATACAATGCCAAGCGTATAAAGGGGATCCAAGGTTTATACCACTCTTGATGCTTTGGCGCTCCAACTAATTTACCTGGGATAGTATAACGGCTGATGTTGCGTCATTGCACTCGTCGAAAGATCTCCAACAGCAAAAGTCGGTGGGGTGGAACATCTTAAACCCATACGAAGTCTTATAAGCGACGCAAGTAGGATTGTGGTAAGCTTTGCGCGAGCCAACAGTTTTTCGAGCAGAACACGTCTCGGACATACAGCACAATACTGCCTTGTTGATAGACATTCTCTACAATGTGGCGTAATCCGGACGGTTATCCTTTGCCATGCATAAACACGACGGTAGCCAGAACTTGTAAAAGGAGCTCATCGGCAAACGTATCTTTTTACCGCAGTGAATGACTCTGTGTTCCGGCAACGCCATTATGTCTACTGAACGGAATTGTTTTCTCCGGCGAAGCTTGGTCAGAGCCGGCTCACCAGCAATGAGGCGTGGCATCCGTTTTATATTGATCCAATTTATCGTAGTGGGGTTACCCGAATTTTGCGCACATTAAGCGTTTGGCCGGAACAATGCATCGAATTTGCCAGTAATGCGCGCCTCCACAGGCTTCGATACCGATCAAACTAGTCGGATAATTTGCGAAAAATGCCAACAACTCATTCCGCTTCAGCTTCTTCTTGATCGCTTTTGTGTCTACACCCATACTGTAAAAGTGAAATACATTTTTTGCGATGTCTAATCCAACTACGCTATTATTCATTGTGGACTCCTCTTTTATTCCGTTCTTGATAAGTGGTGCATTATGACACCGTCGAAAAGAGAGGAGTCCATATCATCAACCTACATGTCATACATGACATCCAAATGCTTGCAAACATTCAGTCCAGTCCGCAATTAAGTTGCATATTCAGTGTATCCGTCGTGGCTGCAAAGCGGTCTTTCCAGTATTTGAAAGCCGCGTCTTCACGGGCTTCTGCACCGTCTTCACCCAGATCGCAACTATGTGCAAACTCATGCGCCAAGAGCGATGCATAGCAGG
Organism: Burkholderiales bacterium; assembly: GCA_024235755.1. GTDB lineage: Bacteria > Pseudomonadota > Gammaproteobacteria > Burkholderiales > Nitrosomonadaceae > Nitrosomonas. The sequence goes on from JACKLV010000017.1 coordinate 16,021, forward strand.
CGCGCCGGTCTGCTTGGTCTAATCCTGCTATTTTCGTGAGAAATTGCGGATAAATCTTGATTTTCTTGGTAAAAGGCGAAGACCAGCCGTTTAAACAGTCGCCATTATTTTTACATTTATCGGCTGGCATGCATTTGACCTTTCCGTTCTTCGAGAACCGGTTTTTTGTGCAGTTTCCCAGGTTGGCGCCTGTTTCTGCTTCAACCAGCTTGTCAAAGTTTTCCCAGTCATCCGCAATATTCCAGGCAACCGCATTAATATCTTTTTCTTGCGTAGCATTGCAATCAATCACTTTCAGGTCGATTGTCGTGCCGGATGAGCCGGAAGTCGAGCCAGCATTCGATCCAGCAGTGTCATTGAATCCATCGCAATCAATACCCTGACAGGTTTCTCCGGTATCAGGGTTTTCCATACCAGCCTGAACTGGATTCCATATTAACGCTGCAAGAACAAAAAACAGACAACCGGCATAAATCCGTGTCCATTCAGAAAATTTCAGTATAGTTTGATTGATCCTATTCATGATCGCTGCCTCCGAGTTCACTGTAAACGCAACGGGCTTAAAATAGCGTCTGTCGGCACAAATGCGATTTGGTTTTTGATCGCTAATAATGACGTATGACGCACCCTCACGCAGACCTATGAACCAATGCTATCCCAAATGCAAATAATATTCTGTGACTTTTATCACTGGGATAACTCACGTATTCATTCGACGCGGACAATGTAAACGGAGGCGCACAAAATGGGAACTGGTCCGCGACCAGACGCGCGCAGACAGGACAAGTTCATAAACAAGGCATAAAAAAACTTGAGTTCTCAGGTATCAAATCAAGCTGTAATAACAGCTGTTAGAATGACTACACGCTGCTTAGATCATCTAAAAATATCCTAATGTTGGTACCCATATCGCCAATATCGATAAGTAAAACGGAACGCATATCAACGATTGATTGACTTTCTTTAGCCGACAGCCGGCAATCCAACAATTTATTGTGATTGGGTGCTATCTAGGTATATATTAGAATCTATAATATTTTATGGACTTAGACGATGACAAAACAATCTGTTAACTTTACGCCACCAAACGATGACTGGCTTAATGCAAAAGTGGCGAGCAAGGAATATCCCAATAAGACGGATATCATTAACGATCTCATTCGCCGCGAACGGGAACGGGAAGAAAAATTCAAGATTCTTAAGGCGGCGATTGAGAAAGGATTGGCTAGTGATATTACCGACGATAACGTACTTGATATTATGCAGCGTGTAGAGAAGAGAATGATAGAAAATGGCACGTTACCGGATACAAGCCGAGGCTAATGCCGACATTGATAAAATCTATGTTGATGGGATAGAAGGTGGGGACTGGCACAAGCCAGAAACTACTTACTTGGCCTGCACGAGCGTTTTAAGTTTTTGGCCGATAACCCAAACACCGGTGTCAATTCAGATGAGCTCTTACCCGGTTTGCAACGGTTTCGTTATGGCCGTCATGTCATATTCTTTACCAATACAAACGATGAAATTTTGATTGTTCGTGTTCTGGGTGAAGAAATGGATTTTGAACGCCATTTATAATTTTAACTACTAAACTGATCGCAGAAAGGACCAAAAACGCTCAATGCGCCACATGATTTATCGAGCGGCGCATTCTTTCAAATGTAACCACTCGATAATTTTTCATTTTGTGACGTTGCAACAGCCTTATTGCGATTCTTCTTGCTGCGCAAGTTCTGTTGCAATTGCGCGGACTTTTTCCTGCAATTGAACATCGGATTGAATGGACTGCCCCATGGCATTGTAGCTATCGGGCGTAAGTCCGACTTGCTGAAGCACCAGCAGCATCTGCTGATTGGCAGCATCCATTATTTCCTGCTTTTGCTGATCAGATTCCGTGTCTTTCATATGGGCCATAGCCTGCTGCTGCACCTGATAAAGACCCGCATTTGCGAAAATAAAAGATTTGAGCTCTTCATCGCTGAAGGTCATTTTAGCCGTTGCCTCGGCACTCGCCTGATCTTGAGCCATTGCCGGCATCAGACAAAGCGTGCTTAATAAACACGCCACAGCGATACTGTGAATCCATCGGTTATGCATGCATAATTCCTTTGTTTTATTGAACATTGACTGAGATTGCTAACCGTACACCGGTTAGCCTGAAGACTGACTTCAAAGACCACCCTAACAGATAATCCGGCAGGACTCAAACAAACTTACCGGAAAATTTAATGCAGGCTAATAACGAGCTCCAAATAGTAAAACACTATAACTAATTGATATAATGGCGTATTAATCGCCGCTACACCTTTATCGGTGAGTTATACAGCGTTTTATTTAAAAAATCTGCCCACTGAATTTCACGGCGCTGTCTGTGCACTATCACAGCCAGCCCCATCACCAGGAGCGCAAACGGCGCAGGCTCGGGAACCGCGGGTATTACATCCCACCCGATCACATCAAAAGCGATGACATCTTCCAGCGTTACCAGACCGAATTCACCCGTCGCCAGGGTAGGGTCCATGATGCCCAGACCCAGGTTATCCCGCCAATGACTTGCCTGATACCCATCGCCCGAATTCACGCCGGTGGTGAAAAAGGCCAGATTTGTTGAGCCGTTATCGATAGAAAAATATTTGTCCCGGTTGTCTGCTGACATGTCTGTCACGCCAGAAGCAGCGCTTAAATCAGAATAACGAAACAGATCCAGCGTACTGAACAGATAATCGTTGTCGGTATCGCCATCGCCAAAAAAAATCGAAGCGCCGGCATCCAATTGTTCGACACCGCTGACAAAGCCGAGGGCATGGCCAATTTCGTGAATTGCTACCCCGATAAAATCAAACGCGCTGCTACTTACACCGTCCCCGTCATCGAAATCCCACGCCTGATTGCTGTTGAAGTTAATCAAACCGTCGATATTTGCATTCTCTGCAAAAAAAACCCCTAACGCACGCGCGTTGGCCAACGTCATAAAAGTATTGGTATTATTTACGCCATTATCATTATCCAGATAAGGTGTCGTGCTGAAAGCGCCATTGGGATTGTCTGATGTTTGATTGATAAAGGTATCGAAAGCCGGGCCTGCAGGCAGATTACTAACCGCAGTCAAATCGAAACTTGATGTCATATCAAGAGTCATTGCATTGCGAACGACGGTATAGCTGGTTCTCAGCAAGGCGGTGCTGGTTTGCCCGAGAATATTCGAGGCCAGTGGATTAAAACCCACATCAAGATTCACAGTGACATTATCGGTCAATACGGACTCCCAGAATGTAACGGCTTTTTGAAACCCTGCATCAGCAGGAGAATTGGCTACGCCACCGATATCATTCAAATTTATGGTCAACGCATACACCGGATTCAGACAGACAATTTGCAGCCATAACAGCGCTGGAATTATTTTCTTTCGCATAGACTCACCACCTTCTCCATTTCTAAACAGGCTAGTTTTGAAAAAGCCAACCAAACCACAGCCACCCCGTTTACAGACAAGCGGACGTGCCAGGTTGAATCAAGATCGATTGTTGCTATTACTGACTATGAGATTTTCAATGATCGGCTAAAATTCTCCTACGAAAGACATAAAGAACCGACATAATAAAATAAAGAAATCAAAGACAAAGCTCTATCAAGCAATAGAGCAGAACTTCGTATCCACGCATTGCAATCGTTGTGATACTCTGTGACAGGAATCTATGTGGTCAGACTAAAGTATCAACTTCGCCATCAACGGCAAATGATCAGAAGCCTTTCTTGTTACCCCGGTCTTGTAGCTTGTTACCGAATGCAGGCATGATTGCGGTTTTATCCATATTCTGTCAAGCGCCAATAGCGGGAACTGTGATGGAAAAGTTGCTAGCGCGACACCTTTATTAAAGTGCGCGTGCAGCCTGCGAAGCGAACGGCCCCACAAATACCACTCATTCAAGTCACCCATTAAGATGGATACATCCGCAGATTTCCGCTCAAACATTTTCAACAGTTGCTTGACCTGTGTAAGACGTTCGCCAGGCAACAGGCCCAGATGGGTCGCTACAACTTGAATACTGACTTTTCCGAGTCTTGTTTTGATGTAAATAGCGCCGCGCGGCTCCCTGCCTTTGACACTGATATCTTCCCGGCGCACCTGTTCAATTTCAAGCCGGGACAACAGAGCGTTACCATAGTGCGTATGCTCGCTGAACATAGTAATACCAGCGATGGCTTTCATTCCGGTATGCCGACTTAACTGCTCAAGCTGATCGATTCCTTCCCGCCGGGTTTCAAATTCCTGCAGAGCAATTATATCGGCATCAAGCTCTCTGATAACGCTTAGCACTCGTTCAAAACTGAATCTACCGTCGGAGCCAATACAGCGATGAATGTTATAGGTTGCGAGGGTCAGTGAAGTAATGTCATCACCTGTAATTCAATATTTCGCCATGCTTCCGGTGGTTTTTAATGATCCTGCGCTTTACGTTTGATCCAGTTCATCAGGAAGTACGCCACGATAAAGGCAATGGTGACAATCAGTATGAGTCCGGCCAGATTGCCTGACGAAGGATATGCCATCGCGGCAAGTGCACGTTCAGTAATGAGCGAAAGAGCGATCAAGCCCGGCAACATGCCAACCGCCGTACCGGCTAGAAAGTCGCGCAGATTGTAACGCGTAGCTCCGGCGACCAGATTAATCAATGAAAACGGTGCTACGGGTATCACACGAATAGCCAGTATACTGATTACACCATGTTGTGCGAGTTTGTTGCTAATGCTGTTAAGTCTCGACCCTGCCAGATTGCGCACAGCATTCCGGCTCAATCTGGTACCAACATAATATACTAACCATGCACTGAGCAGTCCCCCAACCAATGAATAGGCAAACCCTTGCAGCAGTCCGGCAATTGAGACAGCAGCAATGACAAATAATGAAATTGGCAGCCGAGTAAATCCTATCAGTACAAATCCGGCTACTATCCATAGCGGTAACGCAGGAACTCCCTGAATTGCCGCCAATGCATCCGATACCTGCTGCAAATCGACCAAATTACTCAATGGCGTCCAATGCCACATTGTAGACAATGCCGTTAACACACCGATCATCCATAACCAGTTGATGATTCTAGATTTTATTGATTTTTCGGATGTTTCTGGCAGAATCCGTCTTATAAAAAGCTCTGGCTCCAGTGGCTCTTCTGGATCGGCTACATTTGTATCAGGAACAATCTGGTCAACATCCTCCGCCAGCTCCATCGGCAGTTTTCTTAAATACCTGCCATGGATGTCGCTCAGTTTTTCAATACCAGCTATCAACGATTTAGTCTGATTGAGCATATCTTGCACACGCTTAGGCGAGCTTGACAGGTGTTCTGCAATCAAACGATTGCGAAAACCGGATAGGCTTAGCCGCATATCTTCATCGTATTGTGCGTCAATGATAATTATGCACTCATTGTCTAAACTCATCGACCTGTTATTGAGGTTGGCCGAACCGACAGCGACCACTCTATCATCGACAACCATGACTTTGGCATGCACATTGATAGGAAAATCAGCCAGGTCGGGGCCGTCTGGATAATATACCCTCAGGCGGCCATGCTTGTCGTGCGCCTGCAATTGTTTTATCAGTCGGATTCGCAATACGTCCATCGTCATCTGCGCCAGCCAGCCGTCGGTCTCTCTCGGTTGCACAATCACAATCTCAGGCCCATGCGTTTTTTCCAAACTACGCTGCATTGCCTTGGCAATCGACGGCACAGTGAAATACTGGTTTTCGATATAAATAAAACGCTCTGCCGTCTCAATAGCATCCAGATAAAAATTGTGGATTTCGCATATTTTACTTTGCTGTCTATACGCGCAAGCGGTGCGCGCCAGGCCCACCGTAACATTTGACATGTCGGCAGATACGTTTTCGGGCCACAATTCAGATGGCTTTGTGCGAACCTTACCGTTATCGACAGATTGCAGGTCTTCGCCTGCCGTCCATTTCCAGCGTCCACGAAACAATTCCGCAAAAGCTGTTGCCGCGTTACCTTCCAACATAACCTGGACATCGTGAAATGGCCTAAAGACTGTGTTACCGGTTCCGTCTCTTTTCGGATTATGAGGGTTATGCGCTGACGTATCCCACCTGCCTAACGTAAGATCCAATCCACCGACAAACGCAAGCATATCGTCGATAACAACCAGCTTTTGATGTTGTGACGCACCTACAGGCTGGTAATTATCGAGACAGAAATGAACCCGTGGATTTGTTTTCCAATCCAGTTGATAGATGGGAAACCATTCGCGGCCTACGCTGTATATCATCGCGAAATCCCAGTTCAATATATAAATGTTAAGATTCCGTTTTTTTTTCGTAAGCGCATCGAGAAACTCGCCCAACTTTTCCGGATAGCCGTCGTCGCCAGTATCACGTACCAATTTCAACTGGCTATTGATGTCCCAGCTTAAGATATAAATCGTGTGCCGCGCTTTTTTCATGGCCGCGCGTAAGGCGGCAAAATAAGCGGCACCGTCAATGAGAAAGCTCAACCGGTCAACTTGCTCAATGCGCCAGCAATTCCGGCCGGTCTTTAAAAGAGACGTCATATTGATAGACTCTGCAATCCTAAAGGATGTTAAAAATACAGTTAATAAATATTTCTGCTATCCTCAAAATGCCCCCAGGCAAAACATGAAAAGTGTAATTTGATTTATTCTAAAAAAAACGACGTATAACGCGGCATGACATTATCTCAGAAGCAACCCGTAGGATAGAGCCCTTGAACCGCCGCAGCGTTATCATTCATTGAAGCAATACACTGTGATTTATAGTTTAACTCAAACCGAAGCAGTTCAATCAAATCACTCGCGCAAAAATATGAGCGTCAATACGAAAAACGATAATTCCTGTTATTTTTTAGGATAGGTTTTTCAGAGGACAGTATGGACGCTTGTGCCGGATATAGGAAAATTATTCAATTAACGTAATTAACGTGTACCTGACCTGATACATTTCGCTATCGAGATTTAAAAGGTCGGCACTTTTACTTCGATTACATGTCGGAATAATAAACAGAGGAGGACATTATGACTGAGATAACACGTCTAGTACCTGATACGATCTTTAAAACACGTGTACGCGATGAATCCATAGGAGGCGATAATCCTTTCCGCTGGCAAGATGTTTCGACCGAAGATATTTTTGCCGGCAAACGGATAGTATTATTCGCATTGCCTGGTGCATTTACACCCACTTGTACAACAGCTCATTTGCCGGAGTATGAGCAACATTATGATGACTTCAAAACGTTAGGCGTCGACGAAGTGATTTGTCTGTCAGTAAACGACGCATTTGTAATGTATCAATGGCGTCGGTACTTGAATATTGAGAAAGTATTCGTTTTACCCGATGGTAATGCAGAATTTACCCGAAAAATGGGTATGCTTGTCGACAAATCGAACCTGGGCTTCGGCATGCGCTCCTGGCGATATTCAATGGTCGTACAGGATAAGATAATCGAGAAAATGTTCATTGAACCGGGATTTGAGGATAACTGTCCTGATGATCCTTACGAAGTTTCAGACGCTGAAACCATGCTGAAATACCTGAAATCTAAGTAGCGCTATTCGGTACATAAAAATGCCGGTCAATTTATTTTGTTAAAAATATGTCGTGTAGATATCTGGAAAAATTTCTGGAGTGTGTTGTTGCTGTCCCGCTAAAAACATCGACTAATCGCAAAAGAGTAGAAATAATTTTCCTTCATGCAATTTTTTCAAAAACCAATATTTTGCACTGTATCTCAGAAAAATTTCTGACTTGAATAAATTATCAGGACGCAAGCGCTCTATTCAAATGATTTTGTCAGGAACGATGTTGACGTAATGACATGTATTAAAATGAAAAATTACCGGCAATGCAGTACCGCCCATTGCACTGAAGCACTGAATTATTTTTCAATCAAAGGAGATGATCGCGGCTTCGGCTACAACCTTGGCGTTCGTCTATGCATTCAATGACACCCGTCTTGGACTGCATTATCGCTCTAAGGTAGGTAGATACATAGATACAGCACTTTTCGGAAATTATCAGCTGCGCTTTTTCCAACAGTGCTGCAAGCCCGGACAAAGTCCAACTCGAATTTCCCGCCACGCTGGAATTCAGTGCACAATGGTAATTCACGGCGATATTACCTGGACTAACTGGAGCGTGTTTAGCACACTGAGCACAGCGTGACAGCAACAAAAATTAATACCGAAAACTGGAAAAATGTCATCCGTCCGAGTATCGGTACCTCCTACAAATATGACGACAGCTCGGCGTGGTGTACCAGATTCCGGACACACTGGATTCCGAGTGGTGACCGTTACTGGCTATCGTTCGGCGCAAGCTTGCAATTTTATAAAACACATCATCTCGATCTGGCTTACACATATATTTTCTTCAACAAAACCCGCATTAACGAACCGACTATTGAAAACGGCATATTTACAGGAATAACTGATCAATTTAGATGAAAAATTTATCGGAAATATTGCACAGCTATACCGACAACTTAATCCGGATAACGACAATTAAAACCGAGACTCGATTGCTGCCGCATCTTACACAATAACTGTAACATATCAACCTTACCGAACGAATGTTATATCGGTGGAAACCACAGACAACGATTAGAGAGGCAGGTCATGATTCAGAATGTCACACAAAAATTAATTGAAGCGCATCTGTGCAGCGGAAAAATGACACCTGGCACAGAAATCGGTCTAAAAATTGATCAGACTTTGACTCAGGATGCCACCGGCACCATGGTCATGTTGGAGTTCGAAGCAATGCAGATTCCTCGTGTTAAAACAGAGCTTTCCGCACAATATATCGATCACAATCTTATTCAGGAAGATTTCAAGAATCCTGACGATCATCTGTTCCTGCGCAGTGCATGTAAAAAATACGGCCTGTGGTACAGCCGGCCGGGAAATGGAGTCAGTCATCCAACGCATATGGAGCGTTTCGGCATTCCCGGAAAAACGCTGTTAGGTTCTGACAGCCACACCTGTGCGGCTGGTTCATTGGGAATGCTTGCTATCGGTGCCGGCGGCCTGGAAGTCGCAATGGCATTGGCAGGTAAACCCTTTTACCTAAGAATGCCTGAAATATGGGGTGTCAGATTATCAGGAAAACCTTCCGAATGGGTCAGCGCCAAAGATATTATCTTGGAAATGCTGCGACGACACGGTGTAGACGGTGGGCTTAACCGGATTATTGAATATTACGGTCCGGGGTTATCGAACCTGTCCGCTATGGACCGGCATGTTATCGCCAATATGGGGGCAGAGCTTGGCGCGACCACAACTGTTTTCCCGTCAGACCAGACTGTCAGACAGTTTCTCAAGACCCAGGGAAGAGAAGAGGTATGGCAGGAAATTGTTGCCGATAATGATGCCGTTTACGACCAGCATGATGAGATCGACATTTCAACATTGGAACCGTTGATCGCCTGTCCTACCAGTCCGGGCAATGTAGTTCCGGTACGCGAAGTGGCTGGAAAAGAAATTTATCAGGCTTATATCGGTTCATCGGCCAATCCTGGACTGCGGGATTTTGCCATTGCAGCGTTAATTGTTGACGGCAAACGTGTCCATGATCGCGTGTCGCTGGATATCAATCCAACCTCACGGCAAATCCTGGAAAATCTCATTTCACTGGGATTGCTTGAAAAACTTATTCACGCAGGCGCCCGTCTGCATCAGGCAGGCTGCAACGGTTGTATCGGCATGGGACAGGCTCCGGCCACCGGCCGCATCAGCTTACGCACAGTTCCACGGAATTTTCCGGGACGGTCGGGCACCCGGGAAGATCAGGTTTATCTATGCAGTCCGGAAACTGCCGCTGCCTCAGCACTCACGGGCGTCATCACCGATCCCCGGACGATCGATATGGATTATCCGCAGTTTTCCGATCCTGATGAAATTCGCCTCAACACTGAAATGCTGGTCCCACCGGCATCTAGTGAAGCAAATATTGAACTAGAAAAAGGCCCGAATATTAAACCGCTGCCACCCTTCGACCCGCTGCCTGAGACGCTAGAAGGCCTTGTTTTGTTAAAAGTGGGTAATGATATATCGACCGATGAAATCATGCCCGCTGGCGCTCAGGTTCTTCCGCTACGCAGCAATATCCCAGAGATCAGCAAATATTGTTTTCGACAGATCGACGAGAACTACCATGAGCGTGCTATGAATTGCCGTGATCAGGGATCTTTTATTGTGGCGGGCGATAATTATGGTCAAGGATCCAGCCGTGAACACGCAGCACTGGCACCGCGACACCTTGGCCTGAAAGCCGTTATCGCCAAAGGCTTTGCGCGGATTCACTGGCAAAACCTGGTAAATTTTGGAATATTACCTCTGACATTTGCAGATAATGCAGACTTTGAAAAAATCGATCAAAACGATACGCTGTGCATTTCCCGAATCCGTGAAATGCTTCAGCAGGATAGTGTAGTAACTGTCTTCAACAAAACCAAAGACATTACTTTTCAGGCCAGACATTCGCTAAGCAACCGTCAGATCGAAATGATTCTGGCAGGCAGTCTGATCAATCTCGTCAGCACAACTGCGTAATCTGCCTCAAAAAAAATTAAGATACTGAACAACTTCCGGGACAAGACACGCAATCAACAGCTTGTCTATGCATCGAAATTAACGGCCGACAGAAATCGAATGTTGTTGGTCATTTTAAATATGGCGCATCGGAACCTGTTCTACCGCACGCATTCGAATACTGGTGGAATATCAATAAGGAAATTAGCGACCGCATCGCCAAACATTTTAACGGCAGTTGATTGATACAGTCCGCAACTAAAATGAGTGATTACTGTTTTGCTTGGGCAATATCCAGAAGAACACAACTACGCTCTGTAAACACATTCAGCCGAGATTTCTTGATTAGACTGATATGAAACATGACCATGGAACAAAAGATTTGGGTGACAGCCGACTGATTATTGCTGTTGCGGTCAATGCTGTACTGACAGTAGCACAATTTATTGGCGGCATTATTTCCGGCAGCTTATCGCTGATTGCCGACGCGCTTCACAATCTGAGCGATGCCGCATCTCTCGGCATTGCACTTTTTGCACGTAAAATCGGCCGCAAACCGGCAGATCCATTTAAAACCTTTGGTTATAAACGTGCCGAAATAATCGCCGCGCTTATCAATCTGGTCATATTGATTATTGTCGGACTTTATCTGATTTATGAAGCAATCTGGCGTTTTATACGCCCGGAAGCAATCGAAGGCTGGACGGTAGTCATTGTGGCTGGCATAGCTCTTTTAGTAGATATAATCACTGCCACGCTGACTTATTCCATGTCAAAAAAGAGCATGAATATTAGAGCGGCTTTTCTGCATAATGTCGCAGATGCACTGGCCTCAATCGGCGTTATCGTTGCCGGCACACTGATACTGCTTTATGGTTGGTACTGGGTAGATACAGTAATGACGTTGGTTATTGCAGGCTACGTTTTATGGCAGAGTTTTGCAATGCTGCCTAACACCATCCATTTGTTGATGGAAGGGACACCGGAACAGCTTTCCATTTCGGATGTCATTACCGAAATGGAAAACGTCGAGGGCGTGGAAAACGTTCACCATATACATATCTGGCAACTTGACGAGCACCACAATGCTCTGGAAGCGCACGTCGTTATCAAACAACATACCCTATCGGATATTGAACATATCAAAACCATACTTAAACAACGCTTGCACAGTCAATTTGAAATAGATCATTCTACGCTGGAGATAGAGCTTAAAGGAAACGATTGTTATACCACTTATGATAAATGCGTCCAAAATATTCCCAACTCTCCAGCTACTCATTCTGAGCATGATTGATATGTATATATAATAGGCTGTAAGGTAGTAAAAAACGCTTTCTATCTAAAGACCTAGACTCATAGTCCTACTCGTTGAAGTATTTGCAACATCTGCTGATTGACCGTCTGCATAATTGTCTGCTTTTGTTGATCTGTTTCCATATTTTGCATTTGCGCAAAAGCCTGCTGTTGAAGTTGATAAAGACTAGCATTTGCGATTATTTAAATGATATTGCACTACCCCAAATCCAAAAAATCTCTACCGGATTACATTAAATTGATACAGATGGTATCGTTGTTTGCACACCCAAAAAGTTCGAACAGGTACGCAGTGGGATTTATATACTGTGCGATAATGACCATTTCTGACCTGCAATTGAAATTATTAGATTCTATACAATTATGGTTAAAGTAAAACGTCTGATACTGGATGTGCTAAAACCGCATCAGCCAAATGGACTGGCATTTGCTTGTACTCTGGCGGAAAAATGTCCCAACTGTCATATCAAATATACGGTCGTGGAAGTGGACGAACAGACAGAAACAATTATCCTTTCCATCGACGGCGACAATATTCAGTTCGAGATTATCGAAGAGATCATCAGCACAATGGGCGCATCCATTCACAGCATTGACGAAGTCGAAGTCATCGGATCAACCTCACCCGCTTAATTTTATTTGTTTTCCATGCGCCTGTTCAATCAGTTTTCACTGCTGATAAACATCACACGTTCACACCTTATCGCAAGACGCTATTTTGTCGTCAATGGTTTTGACGGCGCACTTGCTATGTTGGGTCTGTTAATGGGTTTTTACATGAGCAACCAGGCCGATTTGACAACTATCATCAGCGTTTGTCTGGGTGCAGCTGTTGCGCTAGGCATGAGCGGCATAACCAGTGCCTATATCAGTGAAGCAGCCGAAAAACAACGAGAACTAAAAAGTTTAGAAGAAGCCATGCTGTCGAATCTGAGTCAGTCAGCGCACGGTCAGGCAGCACGAATCATGCCTGTCATTGTTGCAATCACCAATGGACTAACGCCGTTTATGATAGCGCTCATTATCATGCTACCGCTGATCATCTCACACTGGCAACCGGGATTGATCAAAAACCCTCTTGAAATCGCTACACTTCTTGCCTTCGTTATAATTTTTCTGCTCGGCGTTTTTCTCGGACGAATTAGCGGTCATTTCTGGCTGTGGTCTGGAATTAAAACGCTATTTGTTGCGCTGATCACTACGTTGATTATTTTTCTGCTAAAACCGTTATAAGCCCAACCAGTCCTTACTCACAGATGGTTCTTGAACAAAGACATAAAAGCTTTGCAACCCCATCGGGAAATGATGGATGCTTTTGAGCGGCTTCCCCGAACCCGCATTAAGCGCGAAAAGCCGCCCACTGTATGGTTGCGACAATTTGCCGCATTGATTTATATCGTTTTTTTAAGATAATAATAACTATTCTTGCAGTAAAGCGGATCTTAAAAATTAAGATATCCTCGCAAGAAATAAGCGGAATATCGCATGCAAATGCATGCGGTTAACATATTTTTGACAAGTTGATTCATGCCAAAGATTGGTGACCGGGAAAAGGAAAATGGAATGAAAAATATATACAGAATAATTGGCATTGCAGGCGCTATATGGATTGGATTTTTTGGTGCAAGTGCACATGCGTTGACACCCGGACCAATTACTTTCAATGACAATGGCTTCTTTTTTTATTCTAATTTTGGTAACGATGCGGTTACCTCTGCAACTTTTGAAGATCATTACACCTTCACCGCTCATCCACCTGCATTCGGAGGCGGATTAATCAGCGTCGTAAGTGATTTTGAGCTTTTTTCCGGATTTTCCGTATTTTTTGACTCCATCGAGTTATGGGACGTTACCGATTCTGTACTGGTTGCCGATGGCACCATTACAGCAGGTGAGTTTCTGGGTTTTACGACTTTTTCAAACCTGGAAAACGGAAACGACTATGACATTATCGTAACCGGCGGCTTGAACACAGGGCATCTCAGCGGCGCATATGTCGGGAACATTAGCATAGCGCCTGTTCCACCTGTCCCGGAACCGGAAATGTATGCTATGTTATTAATTGGATTGGCGCTTGTTACTGTTGCAGCCCGGCGAAAACAGCAACTAGGCTATTAACAATTCATAACCGCAACAACATGTTCCACGCAAAAATCTTTCAAAGCGCTTTTAACAGAAAATTTGCAGGAACAAAATCTAAACCTAAATCCAAATCCAAATCTAAAAATCTAAGCTGGATGACTTTGAGAGTACGTTATTTTATATTTTTTGGTAGCGCGCAATAAACGGCATCGTAAGATAAAGAAGTTTGTTGCATTCTCTCATTCTTGATTCATACAGCTTATTCTTTCCGATCACAGTCAACTGAAGTTTTTAGAATAACACACCAGATGGCCCGGTTTACCTTCAGTAGGTAACCAACATCATTTCAAGCCGCAGCATTGGCAGTCTCAATCAGACACTGATGCCAAAAGCGTCACTCGAGTTAAACAATTGAATCCAGAGCACAGCAAAACAATACACAATAATGATAACAATTATCATTTACATTATGAAAAATTACTGGTATAATATGCTGCTATAAATTAATTGAGCCCTATCTGACGAGCACTACCGCACCAATCAGCGCATACTATGCGTAGCCGGATGATTGGAACAACCAACGTTATACAGGAATGTTCCCCGGCACATCATTGTGCTGAATCAGCTTTGATGTGCCGGGACTTTTTTCTGTCACGTCGCAGTCATCTATCATTGGCCAATCATGTGCACACGTTTTATAATCAGACAATAATCAAAAAAGTCTCCGGCACAGTTTCTAAATCCTATGTTGGCCGGTCACATAAAATAACTGCGATGAATCCGCAACAACATGAATTCTAATCTTAGCCTTCTGCAGCCGTACCCATTCCAGAAACTGCGAAAACTGTTTGATGGCATCACACCTGCAGCAAACTTGGACCCGATCAATTTGCATATCGGCGAGCCCAAACATGCGACGCCTGATTTCATACGCCAGGCCGTGGTCGATCATTTAAACAAACTGTCACATTATCCGACGACGCAGGGAACGCCGGAGCTGCGCTACAGTATCGCCGACTGGATCATGCGCCGCTTTGATCTGCCTACAATTAATCCGGACACCGAGGTCATCCCCGTAAACGGCAGCCGTGAGGCGTTATTCTCTTTCGCCCAGGCGGCCATTGATACCGCCGCAGCGTCTGGGCCCTATGTCGTGTGCCCTAACCCCTTTTATCAGATTTACGAAGGTGCAGCGCTTCTTGGCGGCGCCTCGCCGCAATTTATCAATACCACGGCGGACAAAGCATTCAGGCTCGATTTCTCTCAACTGCCCGACGCAGTCTGGTCTCGCACGCAGCTGATTTATGTCTGCAATCCGAACAACCCGACAGGCAGCGTCATGTCGCTGGATGAATGGCGTCAACTGTTTGAATTGTCCGACCGCTACGGTTGTATCATTGCCGCCGACGAGTGTTATTCTGAAATATACTTCGACGAAAACAAGCCGCCGCTCGGCGCGCTGGCGGCAGCACATCAACTGGGGCGTACTGGGTTTCCGCGGCTGCTTGTGTTCAACAGTCTGTCCAAACGGTCTAACGTACCCGGTTTGCGTTCCGGGTTTGTCGCGGGTAACGCGCAGATTCTGGAAAAATATTTACTGTACCGCACCTATCACGGCTGCGCCATGAATCCTGCATCGCAGGCAGCCAGTATTGCCGCCTGGAATGACGAAAATCATGTGGTTGAAAACCGGCGTTTATACACGCAGAAATTTTCCATGGCAACCGCCATGTTGTCCGGCGCAACTGCAGCACAAATGCCCGATGCAGGCTTTTATCTGTGGTTCAAAACACCAATCAGCGATACCGAATTCACTCAACAACTGCGCCGCGATTACAATGTGACCGTGCTGCCGGGCAGCTATTTGGGTCGTAAAATCCGCGGGATCAATCCAGGAGAAAACTACGTGCGCATAGCACTGGTCGCTTCATTGGATCAATGTACCGAAGCGGTTGACCGGATAAAAAGCCTGTTGAACAATCTGGGCTATGCTTAACCAATAACATCAATAAAACTCTTACTACCAAATCAGGGAAAACTATGAAAGAACTGCAAACCACGATTGAAGAAGCATTTGACCGCCGCGCCGAAATCACTCCGCGCAATGTTGGCGCCAATCTCAAAGAATCTATCGCGCAGGTGCTGAATATGCTCGATAGCGGAAAACTGCGCGTCGCCGAAAAAATCGACGGAGAGTGGACCACCCATCAGTGGATCAAAAAGGCTGTGCTGCTGTCCTTTCGTATTGAGGACAACAGTTTTATCAAAGGCGGCTTTTCCAACTATTTTGACAAAGTGCCCTCAAAATTCGCGGACTACAGTTCGCGTGACTTCCGCGACGGCGGCTTCCGCGTGGTTCCGCCAGCCGCTGTTCGTAAAGGCGCATTCATTGCCGGCAACGTGGTATTGATGCCGTCGTATGTCAATATCGGCGCTTATGTCGACGAAGGCACAATGGTTGACACCTGGGCTACGGTCGGTTCATGCGCACAAATCGGTAAAAATGTGCACCTATCCGGCGGCGTTGGTATCGGCGGTGTACTGGAACCCATACAAGCCAATCCGACGATTATTGAAGATAACTGTTTTATCGGCGCACGCTCGGAAATCGTCGAAGGCGTGATCGTCGGTGAAAATTCGGTTATTTCAATGGGTGTTTATATTGGTCAGAGCACTAAAATCTATAACCGCGAAACCGGGGAGGTCACCTTTGGACGCATCCCGCCCGGTTCGGTAGTCGTCTCCGGCAGCCTGCCTTCAGCCAATAAGGAATACAGCCTTTACTGCGCGGTGATCGTCAAACAAGTCGACGCCAAAACACGCTCCAAAACAGGAATAAATGAACTGTTGCGCGGCATTTAAGGACTGAGATGGGATTGAAATGCGGGAATTGGGATTGCGCGATAGCCGCTTTGTCGTTAATTAATCCGCACTCCTATTCCCATTCCTACACCAAAATATTCTATGCCGAAACCGCCCCGGCCGAAAATCGACCGGGCGTTCTCTCAGCCATCCATCTTAGTCCAAAGTTTTAACAGTGTCAGTTATCTGACGACAGCCAACTGGTTATCGACGTCCTTGACGCCGTCAACCATCCAGGACAGCATATTGATTTTGGTAATTTGATGATTATTCGCCACTGTTCCGGTTAACAACACGTTACCTTCGTCAACCTTGAGCTCGACATTGCTACCCTCCAGGTCTGGATCGGTATTTAATGCATAGGAGATTCTGGCGTAAATAGTTGAGTCATCGTAGTCAATACCGGTCGGCTTTTCGATCCATGATTCATGCGTTCTTTCCGCATAATTTTCACATCCACTCAAGCCGAATGCCATAATAAACACGATGACGGAAATTGTTAATAAATTACGACAAAACATAAGTTCACTTCCTATCAGTTCTCAGAAAAATATTATTAATTCAACAGGCCTGATCAATCCGCCTATGGGCGCCAACTAGTACATATACATTAGCATGCAAAACAACCCGGACGCTGTACCTGACAATATCACATGGGCTGTGTGCTAAATTGCATTCCAGTTTTTTCAGCATGGCACATTTTACCCCGTTTATTCGCATGATCGCACAACAAATCATAACGCTACCGTATCATTGCCGACAAGCTATGCTATCAGACACAGGTATGCATGCGGAAAAAGACGCACTATCCAAAAAAACCCGCGGCATTGCTGCGGCGGGTTAATAGGAATAACCATGTTTTACTGAATGACGTTAGAAATTTTCACACAGAAAATAACTTCTCTGCGCTTTATTCGTCGTCACTCCAGCACTCAATGCTATTCTTCAGAATCTCTCGGGCTGGTATCAAAATCAGCCGCGTCATAAGCGGACGGC
Organism: Burkholderiales bacterium; assembly: GCA_024235755.1. Taxonomy (GTDB): domain Bacteria; phylum Pseudomonadota; class Gammaproteobacteria; order Burkholderiales; family Nitrosomonadaceae; genus Nitrosomonas. Next base: position 33,847 of record JACKLV010000017.1, read on the forward strand.
GTCGGTTTATCCATCAAATGGCCATCTGGTGTTCTTCTCGGTTCACCGCATGCACTTAACACAAAAACTGCAAAAACAAGTGCCAACAAAGAATATTTCATACTTGATCTCCTTTTTCTAGGTCATTTAAATATAAAAATATAACAAACACTTATATCTTTTTTTAAAATCTCACAAAACCGCACTCCGCATTTTGACAATAATCAAAAAACAGCGGTGTTTGTAATCTATCCACTTTTTCACTGTACTGCTCCGTCACCGATATTTGCCGCATTCAGAAAAGTACAGACCTGCTGGTGCACGTCATCAGCCAAGCAATTAAACGCAGTAACTTCGTATCTGCGCATTATACTGCGTAACCAGGTCAGTTGTCGCTTGGCGAGTTGCCTTGTAGCGGCGATTCCTTTGTCCCGTAAGACTTCCAGGCTGATTTTTTTTTCGAGATAAAGCCATGTTTGCCGGTAACCGACACAACGCATCGACGGCAGTTCGGGATTTAAATCAAATTGCTGGCGCAGTAATGACACTTCATCTATCAGGCCCTGCTGCAACATGTCTTCAAAACGCTGCGCGATTCGTTGATGCAGCTGGCTGCGATCGGCGGGCAATATGGCAAGCTTGATTAACCGGAAAGGCAACTCGGTATTACGGGGCGCCTTGATTATCTCCGACATAGGACGACCGGTGAGCATGCAGACTTCCAGCGCTCGTTGAATACGCTGGCTGTCCGTGGGCTTAATCCGTGCTGCGCTCTCGACATCCAGTGCCGCGAGTTTTTTGTGCAAGGTCGGCCACCCGGAAATCGCCGCCTCGCTCTCAATTGTGGCTCGAAGCCTGTTGTCAGCTTGCGGCAATATTGAGAGTCCGTCCAGCAGTGCCTGAAAATACAGCATGGTGCCGCCAGCCAGTAACGGAATTTTTCCGCGCCCGGTAATATCCTGCATCACATTGAGTGCATCTTGCCGGAATTGCGCCGCAGAATACTGTTCAATCGGATCAATTAGATCGATTAAATGATGCGGCGTTCGGGCCAGTATATCCCGGCTAGGCTTGGCCGTACCGATATTCATATGCCGGTAAACCTGCGCTGAATCCACACTGACAATCTCAGCCGGAAATTGTCCTGCAATCTCCAACGCGATTCGGCTTTTTCCACTCGCAGTCGGCCCCATCAGCAAGACAGCACTAGGCAAATGACTGTCTGGCGCACGTTCATTGTGCAAAACGACAGAACCGAATAACGCTTTATCGAGTGTTTTTTCTGGCATACAGTGTATCAACAATCAGTTCGGGCAATGTAATTTGAGCTATCCGGACAATATCACTTACAATACTGGACTATGAAACAACGTACCGTCAACTGTCCGCAATGCGGCAAATCCGTGATCTGGAATCAAGCAAACCGGTTCCGCCCTTTTTGTTCCGAGCGCTGTAAAACCATGGATCTCGCACACTGGGCGCAGGAATCCTACCGCTTTCCAGAGCCCGAACTTCCCGACACAGAACACGAAGAAAACGTAAAGGATAGAAATTAACCATCTATTATCAAGCTTGCTGCAAACAGTTTCACGGAATTACAGACGATTGATTGCGCGTATCATGGCAACGCCATGCGCACCCATTTCCCTGGCGATGGTCAAATCACCCGGTTCCATGCCACCCAGCGCATAAACCGGAAGCGGGTAGTCACGAATTAAAGCGGCAAATTTCCGCCACCCCATGGGCGCTGTATCGGCATGGCTTAACGTCGGCAGAACCGGCCCCAGTACCACAAAATCAACCTCGAGCAGTACCGCCTGATACAATTCCTCACGATTATGACAGGAAGCGCCACACCAGCCAGCCTCCGGTGCAGGACGCTCGGACAAAACCATGAGCTGCGGTGCGGTCAAATGAACGCCGTCAATTCCGCAAACATGAGGTATGACCGTATCACTGTTTTGCAAAACATACGCTCCCGCCCGGTGCGCTAACGAAATGACCTTTTCCGTAAACGCCCGCAGCGCTTCGCCTTCCATCGCTTTTTCCCGGATCTGAATCATCCGCAATCCATGCTGCAACGCCCGCTCAATCTGTTGCAAAGCGGCCGAAACACCAAGTTCGGACGCCTGGGTAATTGCGTAAACCGGCGGCAATAACAGTGCGCGTAAAACAGGCGCATTCGCGGGCAGCATGGGTGAAACCGTGATCTGACAGGGCTGTTGCCATGCCAGCTGTTGATGTTCCCGCGCCTGAGGTATTCCTTGCCACCGGTTCACACGGAAAAAACGCAAACAAACGGTAGCATGAGAATACGTAAAGTTGCGCGTAATCCACGGCTCGGCATTCAGAATCTGAATGCCCAGTTCTTCCTGAAGTTCACGGTCCAATGCATGCAAGGGCGCTTCTCCGGGTTCTATTTTACCGCCCGGAAATTCCCAGTAACCGGCATAAGGTTTGCCTTCGGGACGACACGTCAATAAGAAACGGCCATCAGGCTGCACGATGACGGCAGCGGCAACATCGACAACTGCTGTAGGCCGGGGCATCGTCACAAACAAAAATCTCCTATCCGACAGATCAAATACCAGACCGGTTGCTGGATTGCTGTCGCCCCGCATAATCGCGCGCAAACTGCCACGCGACCCGGCCACTGCGCGAACCGCGTCCGAGTGCCCATTGCAATGCCGCCCGACGTATCTCTGGATTCATATCCATAAAGCCAAAATCTGCAAGCCAGCAGCGCACAATTTCCAGATACTGTTCCTGGTCAAACGGATAAAACGATACCCATACACCGAAACGTTCCGACAGTGAAATTTTTTCTTCAATTGTTTCACTGGGGTGCACTTCTTCTCCTATGTGACGCGTATCGAGATTATCGCGCATGTATTCCGGCACCATATGCCGCCGGTTAGATGTGGCATAAATCAGCACATTATCCGAAACCGTCGCAACCGAGCCGTCCAGCACCACCTTCAACGCCTTGTAACCCGGCTCATCGCGTTCAAACGACAGATCGTCGCAGAACACGATAAAACGTTCGGGTCGCTGCGCTATTAGCTCCACAATGTCATGCAAATCTACCAAATGATATTTTTCCACCTCGATCAGGCGCAATCCGTCGCCGGCATACTGATTCAGCAAAGCTTTGATCAATGATGATTTGCCGGTGCCACGCGCACCGGTCAACAATACGTTATTTGCTGAAAACCCCTGTACAAACTGACGGGTATTCTGATCGACAAGCGCTTTTTGCGCATCAACGCCGCGCAAATCTTTCAGTGTTATCCGATGCGGGTGCGTTACCGGCTGAATGAAGCCACAGTTTTGCCGCCGTCGCCATCGAAACGCGATGCCTGCAGACCAGTCAGGTTCGGGCGGCGTTACCGGCAGAAAATTTTCCAAACGGTCAAGCAGTTTATCTGCCCGGTCGCAAAGCTTCTCCAATTCCGCCATAGACTCTTTCAACTCGCAAGTTAACTGCGGTAACCCGCGTTGATTTTCACATAATCGTATGAGAAATCACACGTCCAGACAGTTGACGATGCGGTACCGCGGTTCAACACAATCTTTACGGTAATTTCAGATTGATTCATGACGGATTGACCGTCTTCTTCCCGGTAGGTCGACGCGCGTCCACCTTTCTCGGCAACCAGTACATCCCCGAGATACAGCTCAATACCGCTGATATCGAGATCATTGATGCCTGCATAACCAATCGCCGCGAGTATTCTGCCGAGATTCGGATCGGATGCAAAAAAAGCGGTTTTCACCAACGGCGAATGCGCTACGGCGTAGGCCACCAGCCTGCATTCTTCTTCATTATGGCCGGCATCAACCCGGACGGTAATAAATTTGGTCGCTCCCTCGCCATCACGCACGATCATTTGCGCCAGCGATACAGCCACATCGGTTACAGCATCCCTGAGCTGCTCAAATTCAGCGCTGTCTCGTTCACTGATTTCGGCATGTCCGGCACAACCGGTTGCCATCGCCATCAATGCATCGTTTGTCGATGTATCGCCATCCACCGTAATGCAGTTAAACGAATGATCCGCTGCATAACGCACGATCTCTTGCAACAGCGCTTGGCTGATACTGGCGTCAGTCGCGACAAAACCCAGCATAGTCGCCATGTTCGGGCGAATCATGCCCGATCCTTTGGCAATACCGGTAACGGTCACTGTGCGGCCATTCAGTTTCATCTGTCTGGATACACCTTTGGGCACGATATCTGTTGTCATAATCGCCTGCGCTGCGTCAAACCAGTTATCCGTTTTGAGATTTGCCACGGCCGCGGGCAGTCCGCCAACCACTGCGTCAACCGGCAACGGTTCCATAATTACACCGGTAGAAAATGGAAGCACCTGTTGCGCTTCACAACCCAGCAATTCGGCCAGCGCCGCACACGTGGTACGGGCATGTTGCAGCCCTGTTTCCCCGGTGCCAGCATTGGCATTGCCTGTATTCACCACCAGCGCCCGAGTCGGTGACAATGCCAGATGCGCTTTTGCCACGATAACTGGCGCGGCACAAAAGCGGTTTTGCGTGAAAACACCGGCAACCCGGCTGCCTTCATCCAGTTTGATAACCAGCAGATCTTTGCGGTGCTGTTTTTTTATACCGGCTTCGGCAATCCCCAACGAAACGCCTGGTACCGGCAGCAAATGTTCTGAAGATAAAGCAGAGATGTTAACAGGCATAGCGGTTCAGTCTGTCAGATAAAAACCGCTATGCTACCGCATCTTTCGCAAAAATTTACAAAAATTGTTTAACGTGCCTGATTCTCGTAGCAATTACTTTTCTTTTTGCTGAAGCGTTTGCACTCGCTTATTAAGCCATTGCTCGATATCATGCAACAGCCTGCTTCTTAAGGGTTCTGTCAAGAACAGATGTTGGTGGTAACGCGATTGCGACAATGCCCGATAGGCATTATCGGGATGATTGTGTATTGTCGCATGAATAAAATCTTTGCTGCCCCAGGCGGGTGTGATGGGATCATGCGCTGAATAAATCAAAAAATACGGCGTGGAAAATCCATCCATATGGCGGCGAAACTGTACGATTTCGCTTTCAATCCCTTTCACATACCGCAGCAGGCTGCGGCGGATGATCCAACCATCCTCCCTCAAGCTCGCCTTTTCCTGCGCACTGTCAGTCAGATAATCCACAACCCAACCGGGCGCGGACGGTGTGGCAAAACGACGGATACCCGGCCACGAAAGTACTTCAAACATACCGTCCAGCACCGGCACGGTCAGCAAAGACACTAGCTGATTGAAAATCAGCACCGGTAACGGCTCATCGTGAGGGTGCAAGAAATGTGTCTCGGCATGAAACGACAACTTAATCAACGGATTGGCCAGCCAACCCCGCCAGCCAGGGACTTCGCTAACGGCAAAACCGGGTCCCAGAAACACGACACCTGCTATTCGGCTGACCGGGCCATCGGCAGCTTGCGGTTGCAGCATGTACGAAGCCGTCACCAAAGCACCCAGGCTATGCGCAACGATAAACACCGGCTTATTCTTTTTATACTGCATATCGCAGATACGCACCGTTTCTATGATTGCGCGATCGAGATCCCGGCGCATCGGTTCCAGGTCGTCAAGCGCGGTTTGAGCCAGATACGCGTCACTGACATCTTGCCTGCCAGCCCCGTCAGACAGTGCCCTATCCGCCTGCTGCAATACGGGATTGGACAAACCGTGTGCATAATAATCAAAACCAGCCACCATGAACTGCTGCGAGAAAAAACGCGCAACATCCTCATAACGGCCGATATGCTCATTCATACCGTGCACAAGCAGCAAGCAACCTACAGGCGGGTTTTCCGTCGGCGGTGACATGACACGCAGCAACAAGGATTGCGACGGCGTTGCTTCCTCACCTGTGTCGGTTGATCCGGATACTTGGAATTCCTTTCCCCAACGCGGATAGGGCTTGTCGACAAATTGCGGCTGCATGCAACCCGACAATAACGCCAGCATGAGTAACAGGAAAATTCTATGTATCAATACCGCCAGCGACCTACCTTGCATCAATTTCATTTGCTGGTGCAGGCATAGAGCGCCTCGGCAAAAACCCGCAAATCAGACTCGCCAAACAAAACGAAACGGATATGTTTGACTCTAACAAGGTCTGGAAGCGCATCCAACACTGTTTTCAATGCGATCTTGGCGGCGGATGGCAGCGGAAAGCCAAAAACACCGGTCGAAATGGCCGGAAACGCTATGGATTCAACGCTATTTTCTTCAGCCAGCTGCAAAGCATTACGATAACACGATGCCAGCAATACGTCGGAAGGTTCATCGACGCCATAAACCGGCCCTAGGCAATGAATGACATAACGGTTCGGCAACCGGCATGCGCCGGTGATGACTGCCTGGCCGGGCCGAATTGGCGCAAACTGCCTGCATTCCGCTTCGAGCTCAGGTCCGGCGCTCCGATGAATGGCGCCAGCAACGCCGCCACCTGTCTGCAACGCGGCATTGGCTGCATTGACAATGGCCGCCATATCCGGTTGTTCGGCAATATTCCCCTGAATGCATTCAATAAGAACGCCATTTGATTTGAATTGAGTCACCATGCTGTTGCTTCGATTTCAACTGAAACCAGGCTAATCGGAATACAACGATTGTATTCATCTAGGCATGATACGTCCAATTTCTGTATTTCGATACCGTCCGTCTGAACATACAATCTACATACCGCTCAACTGCTTAAATTTGGCATATTGTTTGAGCAACGGAATCAGTTGAGATAAATGCCATATCTCCAACACGATACCGACAACCAGCATGGCGCTAACCAGTTCCTGATGATTTAACAACGGATGAAATGCGTCGCCTTTTGCGACATACAGGCCGTAAATCCCCAGCCCCAGAAACAGTGCGGCGATTGCGCCGATGATTTGCATACGGATAATGCCGTTTCGTATCTCGATTCGTTCGTTTTCTTTACGTGTTCCCATTTATTGATTGATCTCCAATCCAGTTTGTTTAAAAAATATTTGCAAGACAGCCGATAAGCCAATACCCGATGAGCCATTACCAATGACAAGGCAAATCAGAAAACAGCTTTTCAGCTGACCGGCCTATTGGTTTATTGCTTGTATGGCGCATTGAGTGTTCCCTTGACATCCCCGGCTTTTGAAAAAATCAGAATCACATTATGGTAACGAGCATGCAAAGGCATATAAATGAAATCGCTTCTACTACCTCCGGACTGCGCTAAAAAGGCATCGAGTTCCTGCCGCATTTGCGCATTGTGCGTAACAATCTCATCAATATCGAGCCGGTTCACAAATATTTCACTGCGGTTTTGTTTGAACGGGCGGTAAAGCTGAGGCTGTTCAAACGGCGCCAGCTGTTTTTCAGTGCTCAAGGCGAGCAGCTCATGAAGCTCCTCGATACTGACCGGACGTCTGGCATGAATCAGTACGGGCATTTCCGTGCCGTATTGCGCCAGTTGATCCAAGTCGATATTCTGCAGGTGATACGCTTTGGCAGGCATGCTGTAGAATTCACCGTCCCAGTGAACGATGGCAACCGGGCGCTCGTCATGCACGGTATAAATGCCCCAGGCAAGCACACTGGCCTGTACCAGTGCAATCGTTCCAAGATCAAAACGGATTTCCCGCTTCGACTTTCCCGGATTGAAAATGATCAGCGTCATCAACGGACCGAGCACCAGATCGATCAAAGCCACGATGCGAATACCCTGCCAGCCGCCATCCGCTGTAAAATACGGCAAGGGATACCATTTAAAAACAATAAAATAAGCGAGAACCAGAAAAACAACACCGCTGATTGCCAGATGAATGCCGGCCGCCTTGAATTTGGATTTGATTAATGAAGTGTGTTTTGCAATCGACATTGCTGCTTCCATGAATACCTCACTGCTTGCGTGTAAATTGAAGTAGATCAAATTAAATCGAAAGAAATAGCTAATTTGTGCTCAGAAAAACTGATGAGAATCTTCGGCAAATCGCTGAAAAATGTTGTCGCGGCGCGAATACAGACAGTTTTTCGACAACCTGCTCAATAACGGCACTTGGATTTTGTGCTTTAATACTACAAAAACGTCATCTTACAACTTCGATAAATACAGGCAAACCATGAAAAAACAACTTTCAGCGCTATTTATTCTCACTTTAATTCCAATAACCGGGCTTACACAACAGCCGGGAATCAGTCAGGAACAGATGCAGCAGCTCATGCAACAAGCACAGCAAATGCAGACCTGCATGTCCCGGGTTGACCAGAGCGCCATGATGGAAATGGGGCAAAAAGCACAAGCTGTGGAAGCCAAAATCAAATCCTTGTGTCAGGCCGGAAAACGCGATGAAGCGCTGGATACTGCGATCGCTTTCGGGCGGGAAATGGCCGATGATGAAAATATCCGGATCGCCCGGGAATGCGGCAAAATGGCACAAAAAATGCTGCCCGACTTCAAATTTCCGACCAGCAAAGCGGAAGCTGAAGCGCAAAACAGTCATATCTGCGACGCATATGCGCAATAAATTGGCAAACCGCTCAATCAGGCTATCGGCATGACTCAATCTTACTGGCTCGACCGGTGGGAACGCAATGAGACCGGGTTTCATCAGGATACGTACAATCCGTACCTGATCGAATACTGGCCGACACTGCGTCTTGCCGCCGGCAGCCGGGTATTTGTGCCGCTTTGCGGAAAAACGCGCGACATGATTTGGCTGCGCGATCAGGGCCATGCCGTTTTGGGTGTCGAATTGAGCGCACTCGCGGTGCAAAACTTCTACCGGGAAAATGCGCTTGCGCCAAAGCAGGCGCAATATACTAGAAAACAGTTCAATCACTTTTCCGATGGCAATATCGATATACTCCACGGCGATTTTTTCGATCTAAACAAAAACGATCTGACCAGCATCCAAGCCGTCTATGACCGCGCATCGCTGGTCGCATTGCCGCCGGATCTGCGCAGGCGGTATGCCGCGCACATGTTCGACATTCTACCGCCTGCCACGCAGATTCTGCTGGTCGGATTCGACTATCCGCAGATTGAAATGCAGGGGCCGCCCTATGCGGTGCCGCACGAAGAAGTTATCGCGCTCTATCTGCCAAACGCCGACGTGCGTCTGTTGACGCAAATTGACGTACTCGCTGACAACCCACGTTTTCAGCAGCGCGGATTGACCCGCCTGGTCGAAAGCGTTTATCTATTGACGCTGCATCATCCGGAAAAATCCTGAGCAGGAAATTAACCTATCCGATCGATTTCATGCGGACGCCAAAGCTGTGCGGCGCCACGCACGCCGGAACTGTCGCCATGCACGTTCTTCAACACGGGCGTGATGAATTCGTCATTAAACACATAGTGCGCCAGGCGTTCACGCCCCTCTGAATAGAGTCTTTGCACATTCGACAAACCGCCGCCGAGCACAATCGCATCGGGATCGAGGATATTAACCACCATCGCCAGTGCGCGGCCGAACCGGTCGAAAAACCGTTGCATGGCGGCTTCAGCCAGCGCATCGCCTTGCGCCGCCAACGCAACGACATCACCGGCAGCCAGCGCCGCACCCCCGCCGGAACGATGAAAATCAGCCGCGAGACCCGGGCCAGAAATCAGCGTTTCCACGCAACCGCGATGACCGCAATAGCAATCCGGCCCATCGCGTTCAAGGATATTATGCCCCCACTCTCCGCCGATATGCTGACGGCCTGCATGCAGCTGCCCGTTGAACACAACGCCCCCGCCCACGCCGGTGCCCATAATCACGCCAAACACCACGCCATAGCCTTTTCCCGCGCCATCCAGCGCTTCGCTCAAGGCAAAACAGTTTGCATCATTGGCGATTCGCAGCGGACGGTTTAACAAACTCTGCAAATCCTCCAGCAATGGCTGTCCGTTCAGACAAACGGTATTGGAGTTTTTCATGCACCCCGTCACCGTTGAAATCGCACCGGGCGTGCCGATACCTACCGAACAACGCCTGCCCGCACCTGCTTCAAGCTGTTCAACCAGCTGTGCCACTGCATTCAGAATCGCCCGATAACCCTCGGCCTGTGGCGTAGTTATGCGTTTTCTCAGCAATTCGTGACCCTCATCGTCCAGTACCACACCTTCTATCTTGGTTCCCCCCAAATCGATACCGATGCGCATTTTTGTCCGTGCGATTATTTCACCCCTTCCTTCAAACTCGCCATAATAAACTGGTTGAGGTCGCCGTCGAGCACTGCCTGGGTATTGCCGGTCTCGACGTTGGTGCGCAGGTCTTTGATGCGCGACTGATCGAGCACATAGGAGCGAATCTGATGACCCCAGCCGATATCGGTTTTGGCGTCTTCGATGTTTTGTTTTTCTTCGTTGCGCTTACGCAGCTCTGCCTCAAACAACCGGGATTTCAGCATTGACATTGCCTCCGACCTGTTCTTATGCTGCGAGCGGCTGCTCTGGCACTGCACGACAATGTTGGTCGGCAAGTGCGTTACGCGCACGGCGGAATCGGTTTTGTTGATATGCTGCCCGCCCGCGCCTGAAGCACGGAACGTATCGACCCGCAAATCCGCAGGATTGATATCGACCTCAAACGATTCATCGACTTCTGGGTAAACAAAAATACTGGCAAATGACGTATGACGGCGGTTGCCCGAGTCAAACGGCGATTTTCTGACCAGGCGGTGTACGCCGGTCTCCGTCCTCAAATAACCGTAAGCATACTCGCCGGTCACTTTCAAGGTGGCGCTTTTAATGCCGGCGATATCGCCGGGCGATTCCTCGAGCACTTCCACCTGCAACCCCTGCCGCTCGCAGTACCGCAGGTACATGCGTTCCAGCATGGCCGCCCAGTCCTGCGCTTCGGTACCGCCCGAACCGGACTGCACGTCCAGGAAACAATTGCTGGGGTCCATCGGATCGGAAAACATCCGGCGAAACTCCAGTTTCGCCACGGTTTCTTCCACCGTTTGGATGTCGTCGGCAATGCTGTTCAACGCTGCATCATCGGACTCTTCTTTTGCCAGCACAAATAATTCGCCGGTATCGCTCAATTGATGATCCAGCGATTCAAGCGTCAGTACCACGTCTTCCAGCGCTTTCTTTTCCCGGCTCACCTGTTCCGCCTGCTTGGCGTCATTCCAGATAGTTGGGTCTTCGAGCAAACGGTTTAACTCAACAAGTTTTAATTTCTTGCTGTCGTAGTCAAAGATACCTCCGCAAGTCATGGGTGCGTGTATTGAGCGCTTCAAGCTGTTCATCCATTGCATTGATTTGTTCTGCGTCCATCAGTCTCACTGTCTCCTGTATCGATCATAAACCCATATTGTAATCCGAATCGCATCACAAACCGACTCTGTATTGAGCGACGCCGCGTGATAACGGATACCGGCAAACGCAATTATTGATTAAAATACACAGCATCCAGAACTTTTCGATACCCTGATTTTTATCATCACACATACAATGCCGAATAATTTTGCGCTTATTCCGGCGGCCGGTTACGGTGCGCGAATGGGCAATCAATTGCCCAAACAATACTTGACGCTGGCCGGCCAGCCGATGATTTATCACGCAATCCGCACATTCTGCGAATCGTCTCAAATCAAACGCGTATTCATCGTGCTTTCACCGCAGGACCCGGAGTGGAAAAAATATGACTGGAGCGCGTTCTCCGACAAGCTGAGCGTGTTCCACTGCGGCGGCGAAACGCGCGCCGAAAGCGTGCTCAACGGACTGAACGCCGCAGCCGGGCGCTTTGCCATTGAATCGTCCGACTGGATTCTGGTGCATGATGCCGCGCGGCCGTTACTGACACAAAGCCAGCTTGGGCAACTGATTGACGAACTCGCCGATGATGCGGTCGGCGGCCTGCTTGCGGTACCCGTTGCCGACACGCTCAAACGCAGCGGCCTTAACGCACGCGTGTTGCAGACCGAGCCACGGGAAAATCTCTGGCAGGCGCAAACGCCGCAAATGTTCCGCTATGAAATGCTCTTGCAGGCGCTGAACAATGTAGCGGAATTGAGCATTACCGATGACGCCAGCGCCATTGAAGCCATGGGATACCATCCCAAACTCGTACACAACAAATCCGACAATTTCAAAATCACCTACCCGCAGGATCTCGCACTCGCCGAGCTCATCATGCAACAAAGGAACCAACCATGAATGGCATACGAATAGGACAAGGCTCCGATGTACACCAGCTTGTTGAAAACCGCAAACTGATCATCGGCGGCGTCACCATCCCCCACGAAAAAGGACTGCTGGGGCATTCCGACGCGGATGTACTGCTGCACGCGATATGCGATGCTTTACTGGGCGCGGCCGCGCTGGGCGATATCGGCAGGCATTTTTCGGATACCGATGCCCGGTATAAAAATATCGACAGCCGCGAATTATTGCGCTCGGTACACCAGTTATTGCAGACGCACGGCTATGCAATCGTCAATATCGACGCCACGATCACCGCGCAGGCACCCAAGATGGCGCCTCATATACCGGCGATGATCGCCAATATCGCTGAGGATCTGGCAATCGCCGAAAAATGCGTGAACATCAAGGCCAAGACTGCGGAGCACCTCGGTCCGATCGGACGCAAGGAAGGCATCACGGCGGACGCCGTGTGCCTGATTCAGCAGACCGCATGACTGAACAGACAATGTGGACATAAACAGCGGCGCCGCCAAAAAACCTAAGAATAACGATCAACCCGAATTTGCACGGTTATTTTTTGCGATTCAGCCTGCCGGGAAAGTCCGTACAGCACTGGGTGACATTGCGCAGAAACAGGCTGCGCAATCCGGCGGACGCTGCATCAGACCTGAAAATATCCATCTCACGCTGTTATTCCTGGGACGCACAGCCACAGAAAAAATCCCGGCGCTCATTGCAGCCGCCAGCGGTGTCTCGGCGGAGCCATTCGATCTGACCATCCAAAAAACAAGGTTCTGGAAGCGCAATCAGATTATTCTAGCGACGGCCGAAACGTACCCGCCGGAACTTTTCATGTTGGCAGACGCAGTCAAAACCGCGACTTGCACCGCCGGGTTTGAATCGGACGAGCGCGCATACAAACCGCATATCACACTGGTCAGAAAAGCGGCGCGGCACACACCGGTTGATTTCGATGAGCCGCTTGTATGGCATGTCACGCATTGGTTGCTCATGCAATCGGAACAAGCCGAACGGGGAATCCGTTATAACACGCTGCATCGATGGCGGCTCGGCTGACAGGCTGTTAAAATTAGCCAGATCGGCATTCGGCCGGTAACACAATCGGCGCTACCGCCGACCGTTAGCCGGAATTTACGCTGCCAAACCGATACGACAACAGATTATCCGATTCCAACTTATTTCTCAGCACAACATCAACATTGAAAATACTGGCTTTTGACACCTCGACAGAATACTGTTCCGCGGCGCTTTCTGTGGATGGGCAAATCTTCCAGACAGAAACACTGGCTGGCCGCCGTCATTCCGAACTACTGCTGCCGATGGTCCAGGAACTGTTGACGGATGCCGGTCTCAAGCTGGCGAATCTCGACGGGCTCGCATTCGGCGCAGGGCCGGGCTCCTTTACAGGTCTCAGAATCGCCTGCGGCGTTGCGCAGGGACTGGCTTTTGCCACCGGTCTGCCGGTTATCGGCATCAGCACATTGGAAGCCATCGCCCAACAGGATGCGCATGATAAAATCATCGTTGCGATGGATGCTCGCATGGGCGAGATTTATCACGCCGCCTTTATCAGGGAAGCAGGCCGCTGGCGAACTGTCAGCAAGCCGGTATTATGCCAGCCGCAACTTGCGCCGGAATTATCCGGTTCGCACTGGATTGGCTGTGGCAGCGGATTCGATTGCTACGACAGTATCTTGTCGGAATGTTACGGCCAGCGGTTAGCGCAGATTCAATATGGACGCTATCCACATGCCCGCGAAATCGCAACCCTTGCATCCTTAAGGGACAACGGCGATTTCCATACCGATCCGGCATTGGCCATGCCGGTCTATATCCGCAACAAGGTTGCCCTCAAGGAATCCGAACGATGAACGCAACAGCGCCCCAGCTGCCTCTCAATCCAGTGATCAGGGAAATGCGCGAATCCGATCTGCGCCATGTCATCCTGCTTGAGCGCGAAATTTTTCTGTTCCCATGGTCTCTGGAAAATTTTGCGGATTCTATCCGCGCGGGCTATCTTTGCAACGCGATGGAAGACAACAACACCCTGATTGGATACAGCATTCTGATGCTGGGACCGGACGAGGCGCATATTCTGACGCTTGGCATCGGCGCACAATGGCAAAAAAAAGGGCTGGGTGAAATGATGCTGAACCATCTGATACAGCAGTCGGCCGAGCATAACGCCCAATCGGTGCTTCTGGACGTGCGCGAATCCAATCACGGCGCAGCCAAACTCTACAAGCAACTCGGCTTCGAACAAATCGCCACGCGCAAGGGTTACTATCCGGCCATGTGCGGACGCGAGGACGCGCTGGTTATGCGCTTGATGCTATGAATTTTTAAAGGTGCCCTGGATACAATGAATACACGGCGCAAAGTCATTCTCCGCGAACTGGGACTGACGCCGCTATGGCGTTTGAGAAAAACCACCGCAACAGTTGATTCATCATTGGAAACAACCGATGCCGAGGTAACCCAAACAGATGCACTTAAACAACCCGGCGAACAAAATCCCGAAATCGGGCAAATGGACTGGGCGCAACTGGCGTCAACGGTAGCCAGTTGCACAGCCTGCCCGTTACGGCAAACCTGTACGCAAACGGTTTTTGGCGTTGGCGATCAAAACGCGGACTGGCTCTATATCGGCGAAGGCCCCGGCGCACGGGAAGATGCTCTGGGTGAACCGTTTGTCGGCCAGGCTGGAAAACTGCTCGACAACATGCTGGCCGCTATCCAGCTCAAACGCGGGCAAAATGTGTATATCACCAACATCGTCAAATGCCGTCCGCCCAATAACAGAAATCCCAGCGAAGACGAAGCAAAGCAATGCGCCCCCTATCTCGCAAGACAAATTGAATTAATCAAACCCAAGCTGATCGTCGCGCTGGGTAAAGTCGCCGCGCAGAATCTTTTGAACAGCAACGACAGCATCGCCAATCTGCGCGGCAAAATTCATGATTTTAAGGGTATTCCATTGATCGTTACGTATCATCCGGCGTATTTACTACGCGCACTGCCTGAAAAAGCCAAGGCCTGGAAAGATTTGTGTATGGCGAGGGCGTTTATGGAATCGCAATCCTGAGCAATAGTCTGATATCTCAAAAAAATTGCCGTGCGGTTTTCCGGCTCTGCTGCAGGGTGTCCGAGAGAATCCAAAGGATGTATTACTTGCTTTTTGTAACGTGGAAGTGAGCGGCATATGCGGCTTTTCGCGCAGGTCCGCTCGATTGCAGGGTTAGGTGTCAGTTTGCGCACAGAAGAACTCGAAATATTTCGCAAGTGTTGAAAACGCGGATGCAGCCAATCGATGAACATCCACCGTACCCGCAGCCTTGATTTTCTCCTTCGCTTCTTCTGAGCGAGCCTGAAGAATGTAGTACCGCTCGATCTTGAGCAGTTCCATTTCGCGCCCCGTCGGCTTTCCAGTCAATGGATCTATTTCGTGCGTCGTAATGCCCTCCGGTGGTGCGTCAAGGAGTTGGTCACTGAGCACCCATGTACCTTCGAAAACGAATGTGCGGCCGGGCTCAACATTGAAGCCGGGTGGAAGATTTGTGGGAATGGGAAAATGGCGACGTTCGTGAACAGAAAGAAAAATCTGGTCCCGGTGTTGATCTTCATTCCGCAGGTACTTCATCAACTCCGTGACCGGCGTCCAGCCGGTGAACGACGATGCAGCCCACTTGCCTTTCTCCAGGCGGCTCGCATCCCTTCGCATGGCGGAAGTTAGTTTCTGCGATAGCTCGATAAATCTGGAGAACGCACGACGAACATCTTTGGGCGAAGTCCTGGCGTCGTTCAACGCATCGAAAGCGTCCTTTAGATCGGCGAACACAAGCGCAGCTTCAGTTGAGTGGGACATTGCTGACACCTAACGCCCAAAACACCGGAAACCCGAAGCGCAGCGTAGGGGTTTCCGGTGCTTTTGATTGTTATGCTATTTCCCTGAATCTTTGCTACCAGACTCGTTAATTTGTTGCCCACCTTTTTCAATTTCAGGTATGGCATGGTCCAAAACAAAAGTTACTTCTGGTGGTGGTACATCTCTATTTGGCTCACTGGATGGCTCCGGCTGGCTTTGCGACTCTTGGTTGTTATCTCCACTCATTGGTTTTTCCCTCTCTATGGTTGCGGTTAACGAAACGATAAGAATAACCGATACGGTTAATGACCACATTGCAAAGGCAATATCTTTATAGCTCTTTATCAGAAGCTCCGATTTTTCTGCATTACCTTTCCGAGCATACTTTAGCGCCTCAGAGCATGTCTTAGTCAATGCAAACTGAATAGTTGGTAGGCTCTCTGGCTCATACCTTTCAATGAATTTGTCATCTAAAGGGAGCCTCGGCATCTCTCGGAAGCGTAAAGCTCTGTACAGAAAGCTCCAAGACGATGCAAAAGCCAAATAAGTTACCGATACTACTATGCATGTTATCCATTGGAGCAGGTTTTCCGCAGGGAAAAATGCAGCAGAGTAGAATCGCAGAATTATCGTGTATGCGACTATACCAACAGATAGTAGACTTAAATATTTAGCTGATTTGTCCTCAATATTTCTAAAGCGTTGAAGCTCATCATCAAAAGCAGCGCGAGCATAACTATAAAGGAATTCGTGCTTTTCACTTTTCATTAATGAACCTTTAATTTAGCCATGTGCACCGCATAACTAGAATTAGACGTCCGAAATGACGCAATATATTACGTCAACAATGAAACCTAATACATCAAGCTGCATGCTATCTCCTTAATTATTTGGATAATACGCTGATTTAGGTTTCATCATAACAAACTTTGTTATATCCACAAACGAATCTGACAAACAAGCCGTATGCAACACTGTTTTATTCACGCCAGAAAGGAAAAACAATGCGCTATCAATGGCCTTAAAGCAATATCCTATTCATTCTCCAAACCACCAGCATCATCCCCAGCAAAGCTGAAGCCGCGCTGATTGTAAACGTGATTTCAGCACCCAGGCCGTCCCAGGTGTAACCGCTTAACACAGCGCCCAAAGTACCTCCTAGACCATACGCAACACTGGTATAAATCGTCTGCCCTTTTGCCTGATGCCGCCCGTGAAAGAAATGATGCACCACCATGATGGCCGCTACATGGTGTGCGCCATACGTTACCGCATGCAGCACCTGTGCAAATAAAATCAGCGCCACCCATTCAACGCCCCAGCCGATCAACAGAAAACGCAATATTGCACACGCAAAGGTGAAAACCAGGATTAGTTTCAGACTAAAATGCCGCATCAACCAGGGCATGAGAAAAAAAACGCCGATTTCGCAAATCACCCCGATTGCCCAGAGCCAACCGACAAACCCTTTGTCATAACCGTGCTCTACCAGATAAATCGAGTAAAACGTGTAATACACGCCATGCGCAAAAACCATCAATAAA
Organism: Burkholderiales bacterium; assembly: GCA_024235755.1. Taxonomy (GTDB): domain Bacteria; phylum Pseudomonadota; class Gammaproteobacteria; order Burkholderiales; family Nitrosomonadaceae; genus Nitrosomonas. The sequence continues at coordinate 51,397 of JACKLV010000017.1, forward strand.
CTGGATACCAGAAACGCCAGCACTTCCGGGCGCTGACAAACCTGCCGGATTGAATCCTGATCCACGCTGCCGCCGATGACCTCGGTTTCCGGGATGCTGCGTGAAAAAACCAGTATTCCCAGTTTTAATGCCAGCACCACCCAAAGCAACCAGATAATTTCAGCGGCATCCAGCAGATAGCCCATGCCCACCACCGCCAGAATAAACCCCACCGAACCCCAGGAGCGAATCTGACCGTAGCGATCGGTTTTATCCCCAAATGCGACAATGTCACCGCTTCGATCAACGGCAATGCCGCGCTCCAGCAAAAGCTCATCAGCAGCATCGCCAGAAAAATCCAGGTAAAAGACTGGCCGAAAAAAAATCCGATGAAACAGACAAAACCACCCAGCGCGGCAAGCTGCACCACCATCACGCGCCGGCCGGTATGATCCGCCAGCCAGCCCCATGCAGTAGGCGCAAAAATTCGCGTCACCAGTAACAGCGACATTAAAATACCGATTTGCAGCGCACTAAAGGAAAGCGATTGAAGATACAAACTCCAGTACGGCACGAACGCACCAATCACCGCAAAATGAAAAAAATAAAAGCCTGACAGGCGCCAGTACGGTAAGGAATGCATCAGACTCTGTTAATTCGAGGGGTTCTGGATTGAAAAAAGCGGAATCGAAAAGAAAACGAATGTCCGGTCAGAAAGCAATCATTATAAAAAGAGCCAGATTCGATTCATGGCTCTGTTGATTCAGTCTTTCCGCAGCAAAATGGGAACACATTTAAACATTTGTTCCCCGATCACGCATATCAAAAGAACACCAAACCATGTCCATACCCAACCATGCACAATAACATTGGAACCGATAACGCGGTGTTGGTACGCGATGCCAATAGCGCTGTTTTTTTCGCACTGGCAATGACTTCTGCGCTATGCGTTTTGCCATCCAAACCAAGAATTTTCTTCTGGTTCGGCCAGATCAACACCCAGACGTTAAACAGCATGATAGTACCTAACCACGAGCCCAAACCAATCACCGCCATGCCATTTGTCAGCGTGAATGCGTTAATAATGCCGTCAACACCGCCACCGATTTGGGCCAATGCGCTCATCCCGGTCAACCAGGTGACTGCCGCCGCCATACGGAACCATAACAGCGCTCTGGGTGCAATGTATTTATTGATTGCAGCAGGTTGCGGGCCGTCAGGGTTCGCCAATGCAGCGCTGACACCGGGAACCTGAACGAAATTAAAGTAATACAGCAGACCAATCCAGCAAACACCCGCCAGAACATGCAGCCAGACCGTTACATTTAATCCGCCCAGACCGTTTCCTAATCCGAAAGCAATAGCAATTGCTAGAATAAAACCGATGGCAATCGTGCCCTTGATTGAGTGTAGCGGATTCATCGTTATTCCTTGAACGCGTTATTTGGAAATGCTAAAGATAGGGGAATTGCGCATCTAGCACAATACCCAGTTGTGGGTAGAGCTCAATCAACAGGATCGGGTTTATTTTGAAGATATTGCGCACTATTCAATGAATTCACTTTCTTTTTCTAGGTTTCTTGAGCGAACTCTTCACACTTGAACCCCTCACAAACTTTATATAAGCTTAGCAGTTAACATTGCCTGATTGTAACGGTATCATTGAGTATAAAATAACAGTCCGTCATGAATGTTGTTTTGCAAGACTTGGTATCGTCATGTTGCTTGACCCCACCATGCTTTGCTTAGGGAAATGAGATAATGCGCAAGACTAAACTTATCGACGCAATTTTTGATGAATGGGACCGTGTATGGGGCTCAGAAGGTTTTAATGGAACTCCATCTGAGTATGCCTGGCTCCAAGAGAACTACGGAATAAGTGAAGAAGACGATGTGCGCTGGCAACTCATTCTTGAATACGATGCTAATGAACTTGCTGATGAAGACCTTGATGATCGCGATCTAATGGAATTTCTAGAAGACCAAAAGGCAGTGCAAAAATTTCTACAATTTCTTCTTACTTGTTATCGGAGCGCCTCTGTAGCCTATCCACATCCTTCAATTTCTAATCCAAAGTTACCAAAATTTCAAGATTCTCAACTATCTCAAGTTACTGATACCTACTGGATTCGAGCGGAACGACAAGATGGAGAGTATCCATCCCACTCAGAGAGAGGTGGAAAATGGCTTATTTTTTTGCCAATTGAGAACCTTGATGAAATATGGGAAAAAATTCGTAGAGCAACCGAGAAAGGTGAATTAGGCAACTCAGCAAAGGTTTCTACTGCCAAACCAAATCAGAATGCTGTCAATGAAAATCAGAAAGTGATTTGCGTCTACACATACGATTGGACTGATGCAGAAGATGTTAGACGTATCCGCTGTCAACTTCGCAATTTAGGCATAACTTGGAAAATTCCATATAAATCTGATGAAGACACATATTCAGGTAAATACGCGAATCGCGGAGTAAAGCGAATCTCTAAGTATTATGAATGATAACCAAATCAAAATCGTGCAGACAACAAACCGACGCCACCCGCAAGCCGATGGTAGGTCTCGCAATCAATATTCATCCTGTTTCCATACAGTCTGCAGAGCCAGGCCTTAACACGACGGTACCCTCACGACGGTACCAGGTCTTGCAATCATACATTCATCCTGTTTCCACAAAGTACGTAGAGTCAGGATTAAAATACAAATGCACGCAACACACTTGCCGGATGAACAAAAATTAAACAGGAAGAATTTGAACACCGGTATTTGCGCCTGCACTTCGCAACCGCTTGTCGTTAATAGACAACGGCAGGCTGCGTCTAATTGCAAGTTCCAAATAAATAGCATCATAGGTGGTCAGACAATCAATTCAAGATGCCATAAGGACGGGACTAACGCCCCCTCATCCCTGACACGTTCCAACAAGGAATCGCAAATTTCGGATGCTTCATCTTCAAAACACCAATCCGCTATCGAGCAATCAAGCACAAATCCGGTCATCTACGACCTTGATCACGAAGTTCTTGCCACGATAAACCGTTAAGATAGCAGCCTTTTCGAAGCTCTTTTAATTTTGCAATCACGCGGTCAGCTTGAGAGCGGTCAGCCACCTCGACAGGAACAAGCCTCGCCAAGGGTTTTCCATGACGGGTAATGACGATTTCTTCTCCCTGGGCTACACGTTCGAGCAAGGAGGACAGATGGGTCTTGGCTTCAAAAGCGCCTATAGTAATCATATTCACACTCATCGTTCCGGTTTAAATTTAAAACCAGTTTATCATGCCGTCCTGTTTCTGCGTTTTTGTTCTGTTAACCACGACATCATTCAATATATATGCTTACAAAAAGAGGCCATCAAACCGTTCTTCCCAAAATTCGGAATCAAAACAATACTTGCCTTCCTGTCTGATGTACATGTAAAATCTACGGTTACCACAAAATCAGCATTTGTTGTGAATGTGTGGATTAATGAGAAAAATTCGGTTTTAAGTTTAAAGCCTTAAGGCAAACGCTAACAGACAAAAAATTATGGTCATAATACGATTGGCACGCGGTGGTGCAAAAAAACGTCCTTTTTATAATATGGTTGTCGCTAATTCGTTACGCGCGCGTGACGGCAGGTTTATCGAACGTGTCGGTTTTTACAACCCAAGAGCAACGGGCGGCGAAGAAACCTTGCGCATTTATCTGGATCGGGTCGACTACTGGCAATCCAAAGGCGCACAAGTGTCCAGTACTGTAAAACGATTATTGAAACAATTTGCTGCAGCAAACAAGGAAGTATCCGCAGATAACGCATCGTAACCAACACAAAGCGCCCATGATAATCATGGGGCATGTCGTCAATGCGTTTGGCATTCAGGGTTGGATAAGAGTTTATCCCTACACGGAAACTGTCGACGGGCTGCTTGATTACCCGTCGTGGTGGCTCGGCAGAGACGAAACTGAAGCAGCCGGTGAAACCAATGGCGGCGATTGGGTTGAGAAGCAGGTTATATCCGGGCGCATCAACGGAACGACGCTGGATGCCAAATTAAAAGGATGCAATAACCGCGATCAGGCGCTGCAGCTCAAAGGATTGAAAATCGCGGTTCCGCGGGAATACCTGCCTGATTTGCCCGATAATGGCGAAGCAGGTTATTACTGGTCGGATTTGGTGGGCGCCGAGGTTGTTAATCTGGATGGCATTAAACTGGGCACGGTGGCAGGGCTGTTTGAAACCGGTGCAAACGATGTATTGCGAGTACGAGGCACTGCGCCAGACGCAAAAGAATTGCTGATTCCGTTTATTGAAACGACGGTGATAAAAAAAGTAGACTTAACGCACCGCAAAATTCTTGTTGATTGGGAATCTGACTATTAGCGCGGACTATTGAGGTATATGTATGCCTTATGAATGTGATGTAGTCACATTGTTTCCGGAGATGTTTGATGCCATCACGCACTATGGCGTGACCGGAAGGGCAAGCAGAAACAGTATTTTCCGGCTGAAAATCTGGAACCCGCGAGATTTCAGCGAAAACAACCACCGAACGGTTGACGACAGTCCGTATGGCGGCGGGCCAGGAATGGTCATGATGGCAAAACCGCTTGAAGAAGCCATCATCAGCGCCCGGCAACGGCAACAGTCGCTTGGGATTGAAAAAACGGAGGTCATTTATCTGACGCCGCAGGGACGGCGGCTTGACCACCATGAAGCAAAGCGGTTGAGTCTTTCGCCCGGTATTATTTTACTGTGCGGGCGTTACGAGGGGATTGACGAACGCGTCATTAACCGCCAGGTGGATACGGAAATTTCCATAGGCGATTATGTGTTATCGGGCGGCGAATTGGCCGCTATGGTTGTCATAGACAGCGTTGTCAGACTGATTCCGGGCACACTGGGCGATCCTGAATCGGCGGCTCAGGAATCATTTGTAAACGGGCTTTTGGATTACCCGCATTACACACGCCCTGAGCAATATTGCGACAGCAGCGTGCCGGAAGTTTTATTATCAGGCAATCATGCGCTTATCCGCCGCTGGCGCCTGCAGCAGGCTTTGGGGAAAACCTGGCTGAAACGCCCGGACTTGCTTGAACTGAAAGAAAAAACGGGAATAACGGAAGAAGAGAAAACGCTTCTGGAAGAATTTAAAAAAACCTGCAAGATCAAATAAATATTTTTGCTTTGAAGGAAACTATCATGAACATTATCGATCAATTGGAAGCTGAAGAAATCAGTCGCTTGAACAAGGAAATACCCAGCTTTGCGCCCGGCGATACGGTGGTTGTTAACGTCAACGTGGTCGAGGGTGACCGCAAACGGGTACAGGCCTACGAAGGTGTTGTGATTGCAAAACGCAACCGCGGCCTGAATTCAGCGTTTACCGTGCGCAAGATTTCCAGCGGCGAAGGCGTTGAACGGACTTTCCAGACTTACTCACCGCTGATCGCAAGCATCGAAATCAAGCGCCGGGGTGATGTCCGCCGAGCAAAACTTTACTATTTAAGAGAACGTTCGGGCAAATCCGCGCGCATTCGCGAGAAACTGCCAGCCCGCGTCAACAAACAGCTTTAATATTTATTTGACGGGCACTGGGTTCAGAATACCCAGCCGCCAATTCAGTCCGAAAGTCCGAAATCAATTCAATCGATTCGGATTATTTGATTTGGTGTTGCTTGCCGCCTGTGGCCATCGCCAACTGAAAGCGGTACTTTTACTGTAAAAAAAACCGCATATGAACAATGGCATATGCGGTTTTTTTGTATCTAACGTAGCATGTCAACTACAGCAAATCCCTAACGTTCTCAGGTGGGCGGCATATTTTGGCTTTGTCGCCCCGCACGACGATAGGACGCTGCATTAAATCTGGGTTATCGACCATACGCTGGATCAACGCATCTTCCGAGATCGTATTCAAGTCCAGATCGCGCGCTGCGGATTCATCCTTGCGCAACACGTCGCGCGCAGACAACCCAAGTTTATTAATTAATTCACGCAATTTATCGACAGTCAGCGGTGTTTCGTAATAATTGACGGATTCATAATTCTGACCGCTCTCATCAAGTATTGCCAATGTTCCCCGGCATTTACTGCATGTCGGTTTTTGATAAATGGTAATCTTGTCGCTCATACTACCTGCTTTCCCTCTATACAATACAAACCATGCCGCGGAAAGCCGCTGATGACTGCCGCAGCACAGGCATACACAAACTCAACCCAATCGAATCTATACCTTAAACTGACACACACAAACCAATCATTCGCCTATTTGACGCCGCATGCGTCGGAAATCGCCTTGTGCGCAGCTGATGACCCTGTCAAACCGAATGTATCCGTGGTCTGCGTACCGCGCGATGAAACACCTTGAACCACCATGTTACTGCCACGCCTGATCGCCTCGGCCAGCTGGTTATCGGTTCCCTGATCCGGCGCCCACGCCGAATCATCCTGGGTAAACAGCTTAAAGGTCTGATTATTGACTTTGACGGTCACTTCACTGCCCGTCTTATACGTATAACCGGCTATATAGCTGAATACATTCTTGCTTCCTTCAGCAGGACGATGTGTTACCAGTGCAAAAATATCACCGCGCTTTGTATAGTCGCCTTGATCTTTTTTGGGCTGGCTGACCATATAACAAACCTTGCCGTTATTTTCCATAAACGTATACGCTGTCCAGTCTCCATGCTGTCCAAGTAATGTGGGCTCCGATGCCTGCACTGAACCAGCCGCGTTAATCAGAAAAACCGTAGCCGTCGTAAAAAATAGCCTGAGCAATTGTCGATACTTCATAATGAAAAACCTTGAGATTGATAAAATACCAAGCTTCCAGTCAGTTAAACTGAATCCTTGAAAAGCGCACCGGTTCAACTGAACCGGCTGATTATGCAACTTAGGCGCAACCTTCCATTTTGTATATATAGTAACCATCCTTATTAATGGCGTCAGTTACTTCCGGCGGGGCGCTCTGGCTATGACAAAAGCTGCATTCCTTACTGGTGACTACCGCGTCTTCTTCACCGATGGATGTCAGCCATTCTTTTGCATAATCAATGGCTTTTTGATCATCTTTCACTGCTGTAAAAACATCAAAATGCATAATATGTCCGTCTTTAGCTTTCACATAGGTATCATAAACATGAATCTGCATAGTTTTCCTTAGTCGTTGAGATTGAATACAAACTACTACAAAGCCGCATCAGATTGAAGTAAATGCCGCTTTACGTTTCCAAACGGTGATAACTATAACAATTTATCCGGCAAACCGCCATGATAATGACCGGATTTACCTGGAATTAATGAAAAATAAAAAACGGGCTCGGAATACACAATAAAGACGAAATACCCCAATTTATTTAACAGGTTATCCGTTGATCTGGGTGCATTGGAGTATTTTTCAGCAACCGGCTAAACAGGTTTCCTGCGCGCAATCACAACGCCATCCCGCGTTGGGTTGATAAACGCATCAAACTCCGGGTCGTCGAAAATCATTCGATTATGCTCGACAATGGCCTCAGTCCAGCCCAAGGCGATATCGGTATAGGTTTCAGCAGCCACACGGCCATGCCACAACACATTATCCGCAATATACAACCCGCCAGGACGGACACGTTCACGCGCCATTTTCCAAACCTCGGGATACCACCCTTTATCGACATCGTTATAACAGATATCGAAATCCCCCTCGGTCTGCGCAAAAATATCCTGCGCCATACCCACATTGAATTCTATCCGGTTCCATAATTCCGCAGCCGTCAAATATTGCTCGGCACGGTCTCTGTTTTCGCTGTTACCGTCACTGCACACGACCCGGCCATTTTCTCCGACAGCACGCGCAAACCAGTATGCAGAATAACCATAGCCGCTGCCAAACTCAAATACCCGCTTGGCGCCAATCATTCTGGCCTGCATTTCCAGAAAAATCCCGACAAGCCTGTTAATAATCGGAAATCGCTTCTGTTCGGCAAGTTTCTCCATTTCCAATAAAACAGGATGATCCGTGTTGTCAACCAGGCCACGCATATAGCCGTCTATCGCCGGATGCACCGGAATGATTACACCAGGATTGTCTGATGTTGGCGTCAGTATCTCAGCCATTCTTGCCTCCTTTGATCGTTTCTTCAATTCCCGAATCTGGCTTTGATTTTACCCATCCTCCTGCAACACCTGTAACGCCAGAATTGTCCAGAGCCTCACGCCGCCAGCAAACAGCGATGGCCGTCAACACCAGCAGCAATACCGGAAGCCGGCCGAAAATCAAAAAGGTCTCCGTTAGTCCGGATAATACAATAAAGCTTATCACACAGATACCCGGCAAAGTCAGACCGTTTTTTTTGAATGTTTGGAACCACGCCCACAGCAAAAAAAGGAACGACCCCAGACCCAGCGCACCCAGCTGCATGCCGATCTCTATCCAGTCATTGTGATAATGTGAAGTCTTTTGAAAAGCGGGTAAATCCCGGTACAAACCCTGCTTGTAATACACTACAGTTTGATCAAAAAACTGTTCCGGCATTCCGGTACCCTGCCCCAGCAAAGGTTTTTGCGCAATACCGTAAAGTCCAACATCCCACAATGCAATACGGTAGCCGATACTGCTGTTGAAATACCCTTGCTGCATCCGCGTTATATCCGCTTCCGCCTGATCCAATCGTTCCTGAATCACCGGACTGGTATACGCAAACAGCAATATCACCAACAGTATCGGCACCACCGCAGCTGCAAGCATACGCAAAGCGATTCTGAAATGCACTGTCAGCACGATCATCAATGTCAACAAAGTCGCCAGCAAAAATCCACGCGCGCTTTGATGAAACTGAAGATACAACAATACCAATGTACAGACTGCCAGACAAAGCCGGACTATCGTATTGCGGCAAAAACAGGCAAAACAGCAGGCCAGGACGCAACCCACGCCGAGCATGGCTGAAAAAGTCAGATAGGACATGTTGAATGCGGGTATACCCTGCCTGTTTTCCACTCTCCACTCATACAGCCCGGTAAACAGCACCAGGCAATATCCTGCGAACACGGCACCAATCACCCAGGGCAGTCTCTGCCGGTTCAACAACGCCAGAAATGGAACATAAACCAGCAACAGGAAATATTTCGTCCATTTGTGCCGGCCTTCGAGGGGCGCCTCGCTCCAAAGCAGGCCTAACAACAAGATCGCGCATAACGCAAAAATCGCCTGAACCAGCGGTTCCGCGATCAACTGCCTGAATGTTGCCGCGCGGTCATCTATCAACCATGCCAACACTAAAAAAATGATCAGAAAACTATACAGGACGCTGAACCACAAACCCGCAGCAAAGCTGACAAGCGCAACCCTTATCAGCATTTCCCGTTGATGTGGAATTAAATGTTGATGTCCCAGCACAGCCGTTCAGCCAACATACAAACAATTTACCAATCAAACCTTTTCAAAAATAAAACAGGTTTCTCCCCAGTTTTGAGTCGTTTTATGCTTGATCTCAAATCCTGCCGCATTCATCAGTCGAACTGCTTCTTCCTGCTCTTTTGCCGTACCCAGTTCGATGATGACGGATTTCAGTTGCGGATTGCTAAGCACTTTCACAGCGCCTTTTAAAATGGAAATCTCGATACCGTCCACATCGATTTTCATATAATTCGGATACGGAAAACCCCACAAGCTGCATAAATCATCCAGTGTGACCCCAAACATGCCTTGACTGTGTGTTGCTGGAATTTTCATGTTGCGAACATCTTCCTGGCCAAATTGGGAGCGATTCCCGCCGGGAATGAATTTGGGAATATAGAGTTTGGAGAATTCGGTTTTACCCGAAACGGCAACACAATATGCAGCTATATTATCTGCAAGATCGTTGATATAAATATTTTTATTAAGCGAATAATAATTGTTGCTTTGCGGCTCGAACGCAAATATCTGAACGGATTTACCGTATTTTTTTGCCGGATACAATGAATACTGGCCGATATTTGCGCCAATATCGAAATAACAGGTATCCGGTTTGAACTGATCCAGCCAATCCAGCGTATCGGGTTCTTTGATGGAATAGCTCCTGGCCCGCTTGAACACTCGCCAGTGATCGACGGCAATCCGGATCGACAATCCTCGCACAGTGGTGCAGGTAAACCCGCCGAATAATTGATAAAACGCGACCACACAGTTTTTAAAGAAATTTACCAGCATCCGTATTCCCTCTTCAGCTAACTGAGTCCGCCTGCCGCTCGATTTAACCGGCGGATTCTTCCAGCAATCCTACATACCGTTGCAGCACATCTTTATCCGGTACATCCAGCATCGCACTGAAAAAACGCTGACGGTGTTCCTCAACATAAAAATTATCGCAGCCGCGCGTTAAAAAATGATCGATTTTTTCATATACATCATCGCGGCACCTCAGTTCCGTTTCGGGCAGGTAATACGCTACGGTCGAGCGTCCGGCAATCAGATAATCCGCGGCCAGCACGGGCTTCTTGGCTCTGACAGCTTCGAAAACGACCGAAGTCGCGAGGTCAATGATAACATCCGCCCAGTCCATCAAATGCACCGAATGCGCGTCGTCATCGGCGATCCTGACATTTGGCAACTGTGTAATGGATTTGTCCTTGGTCAGCGACTGTTTCCAGCCGCTGCGGGTATGCGGCTTGATAATAATTTCCGTTCCAGGAAACTCCGCAATGAGATGCACAACTTCAGCGACTTCCTCCCAAAACGTGGTGAAATTCGCTTTACGCAGAAACAGCACGACTTTCAGCCGGCTGTCTGAGCGCACTATCGGCGACGGCGGCAATATTTCCGGCAGTTTGGCCAACCATTCCTCGCAAAAGCGCGGCGAACCCAATACGGCAATTTTTTTCTCATCGAGAAATGGACGGAAACGCTTCGCACATAATTCATTCGGCACGACCAAACGATCAAAAACATCTGCGTTGGAAAACACGGTATCGGGACCGATCCGCCGTTCTCCCCTGCGGATCAACTGATTGACATGCGGACTGTCGCCATGCGGCAGCGAAACCACGCTCAGCGCCCTGGCATGCGCCATTTCAATGAGGATATTGATCCATTCGATGCTGATGACAGAATTCCGTTCCACCCAGTCAAACGTAATCACGCCGCCGCGGGTATCTTCGAAGCAGTGCTGCAGCAACACCCCGGTCGCTCCGCGCCACAATTTTTCGCGACGCGACTGGTCGTAACGCTCCGCCATCCTCCGGGCGAACATCCCGAGTATGGGAATCCGTCTGACATTGCCGGTCAGCATATACATTTGCAAACGCCAGCGGATAAAACAGCGCCAGCCCAGCACTTCCCTGATATGCGCGACGCGCACGCCGGAAAGCTGTTTTAGAAATTGAATGCGGTAATCGCGCCTAAATTTTGCCGAACCGATCAGCACCACATCGCATGAATGACCCGATATAGCCCATTTGTAAATTACCGGTGTGATATGGTCAATATCGTTGTAATGACGAAGAAAAAAAAGGGCTTTCATCCCCTGAAAATGGCTGTCAATGAATTAAGAAAGGAAATCACGCCTAATAATATTTGCAGATGAGAAATAACAGACGTCTCACGCATATCTCAGACCAACTATGAGAACAACCGGCCAGAGAAAACCGCACCAATTCTACACGCGCAACCTGATCTTTGCCACCAAACTGTCGCAATCCAGCAACTGTAAGCCTATACTTTCAGCATGAACTCCAGATTCAAAGGATTATATTTGCCCTGACCAGCAGAGAAATCGGATAATAACGTTTATATGCTATTAATCATTCAATTGAATATTCATCCAGTCAATAACACGATTACTATCTACAAACACGCATGAAAACAATTGCTGTCATCCCCGCGCGCATGGGTTCAACGCGCTTTCCTGGCAAACCCATCGCACCGCTGCTGGGTCGCCCCATGATTGAGCACATATACAAACGCGTCGCACTCAGCAAAACGCTTCACGCCACCTACATTGCAACCTGCGACGACGAAATCCGTGAAGTCGCGGAGAATTTCGGCGCCACGGTTATCATGACCGCCGATACGCATGAACGCGCAAGCGATCGCGTGGCCGAAGCGGTTGTCGATCTTGACGCAGACTTAGTTGTCATGGTGCAAGGCGATGAACCGATGACGCATCCCGATATGATCGACGCTGCAGTTCAACCGTTTGAACAGGATCCCGAGCTCGGCTGCGTCAATTTAGTGCGCCGCATTGACCAGGAATCCGATTTCCGTGACCCTAATACGATCAAAGTCGTCATGGATCAATTCAATAACGCGCTGTATATGTCGCGCCAGCCGATACCGACTATAGCCAAAGCCGGTTTCGCGCAAACAGTCGCTTATAAACAGGTCTGTATTATTCCGTTTCGCCGCGAACTGTTGTTCAAATATACACGCCTGCAGCCCACGCCACTGGAACAACTGGAATCGGTCGACATGATGCGGCTGCTGGAGCATGGTCACACCGTCAGAATGGTGCCGACCGAATTTAACACCCAGGCAGTCGACACCGAAGCAGACTTGGCACGTGTAGCCAGGCTGATGGAAGACGATCCACTATTGTCGCGCTATTAATCCCTGATTCGAATCCTATGCAACTCAAAGAAAAACTCGCACAGTCCGAAACGACGATCGGCTCCTGGATCACACTGGGTCACACGGCAATCGCCGAAATCATGGCTTCAGCCGGTTTCGACTGGCTGGTGCTGGACATGGAACACAGCGTACTGGAACTGAATGAAGTGCAGACAATTATCCAGGTGCTTGACGGCCGAAACTGCCCGGCCATTGTACGGCTGACCTCGAACCATCCCGATCAGATCAAACGCGTCATGGATGCCGGCGCGACCGGTGTGATGGTGCCGATGATTAAATCCGCCGTCGACGCGCAAGCCGCTGTCGATGGTGTCTACTATCCACCGCGTGGCAATCGCGGTGTCGGCCTTGCGCGTGCACAAGGCTTTGGCGCAAGTTTTCCTGCTTACCGGCAGTGGCTGGAACAAAATGCCGTGATTGTCGCCATGATCGAACACATCGATGCCGTCCATGCGATTGATCAAATCTTAAGCGTTCCCGGCATTGATGCCTATATTATCGGCCCTTATGATTTGTCTGGCTCCATGGGCCGCCCCGGCGCACTGGATCACCCCGAGGTTCAGGAAGCCATTACCCATATTCGAGAAGCAGGACAGCGCGCCCAAAAGCCCGGCGGTATTCATGTGATCGAACCCGATCCGGAAGCACTGCGAGTTCGTATCGAATCGGGCTTTAATTTTCTCGGCTACAGCCTCGATATCCGCATTCTGGATTCCATCTGCCGCAATCACCTGCAACTGATACGCTCAACAATGCGCCGACCATGAACACTTTTGTCATTTCCACCTCATCGTTCGATACCGATAACAATGCCGCAATCCAGCGCCTAATCAACGCGGGTCTGCAACCTGTCATGAATCCCTACGGCCGCAGACTTACCGAAGACGAAGCCGCAACGCTGCTGAATAACGATGTCGTCGGTATGATAGCCGGCGTTGAACCGCTGACAGCACGCGTGATTCAATCGGCCACAAATCTGAAAGTCATCTCGCGGTGCGGTACCGGCATGGACAGTGTCGATCTCACCGCTGCAAAAAGTCTGGGCATCGCCGTACTCAACACACCCGAAGCGCCTGCACAGGCTGTTGCGGAACTCACGCTGGGACTCATGCTTGCCGCGTTGCGGCGTATCTGCCAGACAGACCGACTGGTTCGCGCAGGCGAATGGCCGCGCACTCAGGGCGGCCTGCTTGCGGCACAAACCGTCGGCATCATCGGCCTTGGTCACATCGGTAAACGTGTGGCTAAATTGTGCCAGGCTTTTGAAGCAACGGTCGTCGCTTACGACCCCTATGTCACACAGGCACCAGCCGATATTACCATCGTGCCGATGACGCAACTGCTCGAAACGGCGGATATTATCAGCCTACATACACCCTACAGTCCCGATTTGCATCATCTGATCGATGCCCAAGCACTGGCGCGCATGAAATCCGGCGCTATCGTCATCAACGCTGCCCGCGGCGGCCTGATAGACGAAAATGCGCTTAAAGACGCGCTTGACAGCGGCAGACTGAGCGCAGCGGCTTTGGATGCATTTGAGCAGGAACCTTACCAGGGATCCTTGTTCAAATACGACAATCTTATTCTGTCATCGCATGTGGGTTCTCTGGCCAGGGAAGCGCGCCAGCGCATGGAACTGGAAGCCGCTGAAAACTTACTCAATGGACTCATCAAAACAGGCATCATCCGTGACGCATAACGCCACGTTAAAGGATTTTCCGCCATCCAGCCAGACCGTCATCGTATTCGGCGCCAGCGGCTTTCTTGGCAGTCATGTTGCCGATGCGCTTTCGGCTGCCGGATACCGGGTGCGCCTGTTTGACCGCAGCCCCTCGCCTTTCCTGAAACCGGGTCAGGAAATGATCACAGGCGATATCATGGATATTCAGCAGGTGATCGACGCCGCCAAGGGCGCCGACGTCGTTTACAACTTTGCCGCGATCGCCGATATCGATGAAGCGCATAACAAGCCCGTGGAAACCGCCGCCATCAATGTACTCGGCAATACTCACGTGCTTGAAGCCGCCCGCCTGGCCAACGCTCGCCGCTTTGTTTTTGCCAGCAGCGTTTATGTCTATTCGGAATCCGGTTCGTTTTACCGCGCCAGCAAGCAGGCATCCGAGCGTTTTACCGAAACCTATTATGAACGCTACGGGCTCGAATACAATATTTTGCGCTACGGTTCGTTGTACGGGCGACGCAGCGACCGGCGCAACGGTATTTACCGCATGCTGCACGAGGCCATCACACACCATTCGATCACCTACAAAGGTAGCGGCAATGCCATGCGCGAATACATCCACGTCGAAGACGCCGCGCGCATGAGCGTACAGATTCTCGCCCCGGAATTTGCCAACCGGCACTTGATCCTGACGGGACAAGAAAAACTACGTATCCGGGATGTCATGACCATGATTTCGGAAATCATGCCATGGCCGGTCGAACTGCGCTTCGATGAAGCCAGTACCGTACACCACTATGAAATCACGCCGTATGCATTCCAGCCACGCGTTGGGCGCAAACTGGTGCTCAACGAACATGTCGATCTCGGCCAGGGATTGCTGGATTGCATTCGCGAAATTCATCAGGTGCTTGAACACGCGGACGAGAACGACGACGCCACGCCATCGACATCCGACAACAGGGCCTAGCAACTATGATTGCCATCATAAACTTTGAAGCGATTATTTTCGACTTTGACGGCGTCATCGCCGAATCCGGTGAAATCAAAACACAAGCGTTCGCAGAGCTCTACCGACCGTATGGCGAAGCCGTTGTCGCCGAAGTCGTCAAGTACCATACTGCTCATGGCGGCCTGTCGCGTTACAACAAATTCCGCCATTTTCAGCAGCACTTGCTGCACAAGGCTCCGCTGACACCCGAACAAGAACAGGAACTGGACCGGCGCTTCTCCGAACTGGTCGTGGAGGCTGTGGTCGCGGCCGAAGCCGTACCGGGCGCCGATGAGCTGATCCGCCAACAAGTTGACCGGATTCCGCTATTTGTCGCGTCCGGCACACCTGAAACCGAACTCAAAGTAATCGTCGAACGGCGCGGTCTGACGCCGTATTTCAAACAAGTGCGTGGCGCACCTAAACTTAAGCCGGAGCTCATTGCGGAAATCCTGTCCGAACACGGACTCAATCCGAACGGCGTGCTGATGATCGGCGACGCCATGGCCGACTACGAAGGCGCCCAGGCTAACAACACCGCATTTTTAGGTCGCGTGCGTCCCGGCGACAACAACCCGTTTCCGCCCGGTACACCGGTAATACCGGACTTACGCGCGCTTGTAACCTAAGCTGCGGTTGCGCTAACAATTGCCCAATTACCACGCGTGCAAAAACTCCAGCGAAATGCCTATCCAACTATTGAAGCACTTGCCGAAGGCTTTGCCGGTTATGCGGCTGGCGTTTTATCCACTGCACTGGCCCAGCAGGAAACTGTCAGCCTCGTTGTTCCCGGCGGCGGCACTCCGCGCGCCTATCTGCCTGCCCTCGCCGCCCAATCCCTGCCGTGGCACCGCATTGCCATTACCCTAAGCGATGAACGCTGGGTCGATACCGGATCAGAACACTCGAACGAACATCTGGTCAGAACCTGTTTGCTCGAGCGCCTGAACGTACAGCCGCATTTCATCGGACTCAAAACCTCACACGGCAACCCCGGAACAGCTATCCCCGAAATTCAACAGCGTCTGAACACCCTGCCACAACCGTTTACACTCACTGTTTTAGGACTCGGCGAAGACGGCCATATCGCTTCGCTGTTTCCAGGCCTGAAACTGCACGAAGCGGCTGAAACAATGGCAGAACACTGCATTGCCGTCTCTCCACCCGTGGCTCCGTCGCCGCGCGTAAGCTTGTCGCTTGATGCGCTCGCCAGCAGCGAGCACATTGCTGTGGTCGTTAAGGGAAAAACCAAACGACAGTTACTCAACAGACTTGAGAATGACGCCGATCCGGCGATACCGCTGGTATGGTTGTTGCAGTGTGTTCGAACGCCTGTAGTAGTTTTTGAAACGGATTAGCTGTTGACAGAGATAACTACCCTCTCGTATTTATAACGAAATGGAATCACCAATACCAAAAACCTTATTGTAATTGAGTGCTATATGGGTGTGTTTTGAAAACTATATTACTTTATTATCGATTTAGCTTATAACAAAGCATTTAAGCCAGCAAGCAATCAAAGGGCTTTATTGCATGCATCATACAACTTAAAATTATCAGTCTATAGCACTTACATTAATACCCCGTCTTTGACCTCCAATGGCGCAGGTATTGAAGATTCTCCCAGTTGCTGTCGCAGGTCAATTTCAATATTTCGGCAAATGGCCGACATGGCAACATCCACAAATCCTCCGGAGAAAGGCTCTTCGGTTAGGCTTCCAATACGTTCAGTCACTGTAAAAATTGTCGCCAGCACGACATAGATCGGAAGCATTCCCCATCCGAGCTGTTGCACAATCGCGAACGGCAGCAGTAATATAAATACCCATACAAAGGCTTTGGTAAAAAAACCATATTGTCGGGGTAACGGTGTAGATTTTATTCTTTCGCAAGTTCCCTGTGCGGCATAAAACGCTTTAATAGACTCCATGAGTCCATAAATATAAGCCTGACGCTCAACCCATCCAGACTGATATAACTCCCGTAGTCGCTGAGATTGCCAGTGATTTAACACTGTCGCCTTGTTTACAGCCTGGCTTATTGCTTGAAATTCCCGATCTGATAAGAGCGGTTTCAGTTCATCCCAGGTGATTTCCTGGCGCAATTGCAAGCGCAAAGCATTGAGATAGGCCAGATGTCGATAAATGAGCTCGCTGTGAATACTTGCCACTTCTGACACTTCTTGCTTATTCGGCGGGTGGATATATGCTGTTATTTGAGTGGCGAAGTTACGCGAGGCGTTGGTCAAGTCTCCCCACGCAGTCCGTGCTTCCCAGTAGCGGTTATATGCCTCATTATTTCTAAATCCCAGCAATATAGCCACAGCGATTCCAAAAACACTAATTTCGGCAGCAGGAAATGTCAGATATTCTATGAAATAAATCAAATGTAGTGCGCACACAAAATAGCCATATAAAATGTAGAATAAAACATTTCCACCGTCGATCCTGATAAACCAAGTAAGTTTTATTGCTCGCTGGACAATCATAATTAATTCCGACCTTTCCTATCTTGAGGTAGTAAGTCATGAAATATAGCTTACATGTAGCGGCTAGCAAACATACTGCGCTTTTTCCTGGCAAGACTGTTATCTTTAAAATCAAGATAAAACAAAACAGACACAGTACGTAATACAAGTACACAATACAATATGTTAAGCAGGGGTTCGCGAACTCATTTTGACTTAATAAACCTTGTAAACAATTTTCGAATGCAAAAGGCCGGGTATGCACGCTTTTTCGGATAAATCCAGAGTCGCTCAGCCAATCGTATCAGCCAAATCCAGAACGCTGCGCCGGACGCACATCGGGCAAAGTGACACCGTACGCTCTCTTTTCCAAGCACACCGCATGATCGATAATCCGGTCAAATCCGAACCAGATAGGGCTGATTCAAAGCGCGGTCTGAAACCGGAGGTAGACAACGACGAAATTATTCGCGGCCGCACCACCGGCGAAATTATCGGCGATATAGCGCGGCCTATCGGCACGACATTGGGAAATGTGGCTGCATCCACAGCTGGCATGCTGACAGGACTCAATATTTCCACCGCCACCCATAAAGGGCCTACCTGGAACAATCACGGCGCTTTTGTATGGCATGTCGGCTTCAACACCAGCGGACGGAATGGTTGGATTATTCAGGATGTTGTCAATACCTGGCGGGCAAAAGATACCAGGGGCAACACTGTCGCTAGCCCGGTAACGCCACATTTTCTGGAGGCCTGGGCAGTCGATGGCACGGGCAAGGTAACGCCAAGCATTGGCGCAGACAATGATTACTGGGACAACCCGAATCTGGTAACAACCTATGGTGCTGTCGAAGGACATATGGCCACCAGGGCAAAGCTTTATTTCACCAAAACCGACCCTGCGACGCAGGGTTTTATCAAAAACAACCCAGCCACTAACGCTGCAGGCCTATTGTCATCGACCACCACACCCGCTAACCTCGGCATCGTCCGGCTATATCGTTACGCGCAAAGCACTTGGGATTCAACGGGGTCCACGCCCATCCATTTTGGTTCTGCAGGGCCGTAGCTGTAGCCATATTCGGGATAGCGTACCGTGAACCCCTGTAACCGGTCATGAATTCATTACTCATTGATTACGGGTTTGACAAAATATCCCGGGATTTGTATATTCCAGCGTAGCCGTGTTTGTTTTTGCACGGGCTTGCGAATGCGAAAATAAGGGAGACCATGAACGATGTATACTGGTTTTGCAACATTCGCTTCACCGACAGCAACGACCAGGCGCACACGCCCGGTGTTGCGTAATCTCGCAACGAATCAACATCCCGCGGTGCGCGAGACTTTGCACCGCGCCATCCCGTCATCCGTTTCAGATTTCAATGTGCAGGCATTACAAAAGAAATTGAAGATTGGTTTGCCTAATGATCGATATGAAAAAGAAGCGGACCATGTAGCAGACCAAGTAGTGTCGCAGAATACCGGACCGAGCATTACAGTTCGTGAAACTAAGTCCCCAGATGATGTACAACGCCTGTGCCATGAATGTGAAGAAGAAATACAGCAAAAAGCAATGGACGCGGATTCTGCACCCCGGAACAAGGACGGACGCAATCAGGAAACGCCACCGGATATTCCGGCATTGACCGGGCGCGCCACGAACGGACACCCGCTGCCTAACGCACTGCGTCAATTTTATGAATCACGAATGGGATGGGATTTTCGCGATGTGCGGCTACACACCGATAACAAAAGCATACAGTCAGCCGAAGCGATCAATGCGAAGGCGTACACACTGGGTAATCATATCACCTTTAATCGCGGCCAATATCAACCAAGCTCACAACAAGGCAGGCACCTGCTGGCTCACGAGTTGACACATGTCGTTCAACAGGGCAGAGCCGCACCGAGAAAAAGCGTTTTTGGCGGCGCAAACACCGGCCACTCCTCTCATGAAATCCAAGCAAGCCAAACAGCCGTTGCAAACACTGTACAGCGGGCCTGCGGCAGCACCGCAATCGGCTCACCGGGTGGTTGTACGCGTTCGCCTGATTATGGTGTTTTCAATCCAAGCAGTCCGATTTATAAGTTTGATTTTGACTGCGATACGTTCAAACGCGGTGAAGACGTCAAACTGGAAAATGATCACCGCGGGCTGCCATTCGGTACGCGATTTACTGTTCACGGTTTTGCCAGCGTCGATGGCGACCCTGGCTACAATCACAATCTGGCATGCGCAAGAGCCCTGACCGCAAAAAATTTAATGATGGTACCGGGTCCTGTTGGCCTGGGCATTGCGGCTGGCAATATCGATGTACTCAATCACGGTCCGACACCTGGCCCGGCAGATAAGCGCCGCAGCGTGACCATCGAGCACAATGCGCCTATACAGCCTGTACCACCCGAGGAAAGACCACCATTGTGCGGGCCGGACGCAACACAATGGCTGATCGATCAGATGAACGCAGCGCTGACAGATGCCGCCGTGCTTGCGATACAGGCGGATATTACCGCCGCTGACAGAATTGCGAGAAGACATGGCATTACAGCGCATCAAGTGGCAGAAGGCGCGACAACCTTACGCTTATTGGCGGAAGAAGCCTTACTCCAGGCGCAGGGTAAGAATCCACCCCGCAACCCGACAATTAACACACAAATTGCCGCAGGCAGTGCATCTGGAGCCGCTGTTTCCGCCGCACTACGCCCGCATCCAATCGATGCGCTGACCATCGCCAATCATATCAACAATGCGGCTACTGCCTGGGCAGCACTGGTAACGCACCGCGCACGTTATGATTTCAAATTAAATCCCGCACAAATGCATTTTCCGCATACAGCAAACTGTCCAGAAGAGGAATGCGATCAAGGCGAAGTCGGAATTATCACCTTATGTCCCGGTATACTTCCGGAAAATTGCTACCAATCCGATTTGCCCGGAAATCTTTTCTTTTCCCGTATTGGCCAGTTTGCAGGATTCAGCGAGCTGACCCTGCAACTGGGTTCTCAGTTCGCTGAATTACTGGATACCGTTCCGCGCCCCGCAAGGCCACATGTCACCTGGGACTCACCGGAAGACACGGTTGCGATACATGTCGCTTCCACACTCACACTGCCGTTAACGCGAACCTCGTTGTGCGGCATTCTGGCCGCCCATCGTAGCAGCCTGTCGCGCCGGGATGGCTGCAGGGACTGCACCCGGTTGACGACAGCGATCATTACTTAGATGATCAGACAGACCACATCAAAACGCCGATGAGCAATTCTTTGGTACCGCGGACACCTAAAAAGTGGAACTTCACAGCAATTCAGTTTCATATATCTTTACACACGGCATTGACCTGCAAATCGCAGATAACTTGTAAACATTAATCAATCGCTGGAAGCAACACGTAGTAATAACAGGACTTATTTGTCCGCCAAAGGTCATGCTATAAAGAATTAGAAGAAAGAAAACAATAAACTGCAATACCGAATGCTACAAATTTCTAAAGCCGCCTAATAACGATATCTGAATTTACCGCACTTGGTACAGAATAAACAACCCAACCATATAAAAAAACAAAACCAAAA
>JACKLV010000018.1 GCA_024235755.1 Burkholderiales bacterium
CGACACATCAGGTTGGTGTGAACGATGATCCGCGCCGTTTCCTGCGCTTTGAAGCACTTGGTGTCGCTATTTTACAGGCGATGGGTAGCGACGCGGTTAAAGATTTGGGCCTGCTGGATTGCCTGGATACGTCCGGTCATTCTCAGTTAATTGGCGAGCCGCGGCGATCGGTGGTTTTGATTGATGAAATCGACAAGGCGCCGCGTGAAGTGCCGAACGATATTCTGAATGAAATCGAGCGTATGAGTTTCGATATTCCGGAACTGTTCGAAACCGGCCAAGGCAAAACGACGGTGTCATTGGAAAATGCGCAGATGCGGCCGATCATCATTATTACCAGTAATCGCGAGCGCGAGTTACCGGATGCTTTTTTGCGCCGTTGTGTATATTACCATCTTGATCTGCCAGCTTTCCGCAGCAAGCCAAATAATCCGGCGGACGGCAATTCAGGAAATATCAGCGAAGACGATATCACCATCGAGCGCATCGTCGAAAAACGATTGAACATCACAATCCCCGGCGAAGAACATGTGCCTAATATACAGAAAAGCATTAATGCTGCGGGTATATCATTTTTCCATTACTTACGTAACGGTGCACAATTGGAAAAACAACCGTCGATCGCGGAATTACTGAACTGGATGCAGCTATTGCAAAAGCGCACTCGGCATTTGTCTGAAACGCCGCAACTTACCAACACGGCGTGGCTGGAAATATTTATGACGAGTGCAAGCGTCACTTTGCTGAAGCATAGAGAAGATCAGGAGCGCATTCAGCAATTGATTGATCGATGGAAAGCGCAGCCTGCTGCGTGATCTGATTCAGGCAAGTGGATATCCGTGCATTTTACGCGCGCATTGACGATCTGGGTTCTTTGCTGCGCGCCGAAGGAATGGCCCACGGTGTCGATGTTTGGTTGTCGGCAGCCCGTTTGCTTGATCGTTTGGAGCAACAGAATAAACTGCCAAAAGATGCGAGCGAATTAGCGCCGTTATTGGGGCCGCTGTTTTGCAAGAGCCCTGAAGAGCAGGCGCGCTTCCCAATACTGTACGCGCAATGGCTCAATGGCGAATCGTCTTCAATGCTGGCAGCGCAAAATTGCATCAGCGGGCCGGGGCACGATGCGTTCCTAACTGCACGGACAATTGCGCAACAAAAACAACGGATCTGGATTGTCAGCAGCATTGTTTTGATTATCTGTCTGATAGCACTACTGATTGTCAAAGCACCAGACTGGTTTTTGCCAAAACCTGCTCCTGTACCCGCTCAACAAATTGATGAAAAAATAGAAAAACCGGCAGAGCCGGTTATAAACAGTGAACAACAGCCTGCAACAAAGTCCGTTGCCATTGTCGACCGGGTCAATCCCCGGCCGCAACCTGAACCTGATTACGTGCGACAAGACTGGGAAAATGCCATGCGTCACATCGGCTGGGTGTTGTTTGCATTCCCATGGTTACTGGGAATGGGTTATATAGCCTGGCGTTACCAGCGCAATACGATATTGCGCAGGAACAGTGCGTCAGCCGACGATTTGTTGCATCAATTTCATTTCGATCAGATGCTGCAACCTTTTTTTGGCGGTGCCAGGGCCGAGCAGGCTTTGCGTGAATTGAACGCAGCAAAGCTTGAACCGACACGGCAACTGCATATTTCTGCCACTGTTGAAGCCACAGCGCGCAGTGGCGGTTATTTTCAGCCGGTTTGCCGCAATCGTCGTGTCGCGCCGGAGCATGTGCTGCTGGTGCGCAGTCAGCACCGTAACGATCAGCAAGCTGCGCTGGCCGAAGAACTGGAACAACGCTTCAAAATGCTCGGGTTATCGATCAATACCTATCATTTTCGTGACGATCCGCGCTGGCTGGTACGTTGGGGCGATGATCACAACAGTGCAAAATATTACCAGCTGCACCAGTTGCTTGCCCGGCATGAAACGGCCCGCCTGATGATTATCAGTGAAACCGCAATAGTGTTTCATCCGTATAGTGGCGAGATTCGCACCTGGCTCGACGACTTCGCGCATTGGCAGGACAAGGTGTGGCTGCATCCACGCGATGCCGGTGCGAAACATGCCGCGCTGCTGGCACAGAAACATTTTCTGATGTTGCCACTGGCTCAAGACAATTTGCCGCAACTGGTCAAACATTTGACCAAACCGCAATCGAAAAAACTGTTGCCACGACAACCGCATACCTGGCCATTACCCGGCTTGATTGCAGCGGAACCGGATGCCTGGCTTGGCGAACAGCCGCCTTATGGTGCGGATTTGCCATTGTTGCTGCGCCAGCTGGATCAATTTCTCGGCACTAACGGCTTACGCCTGCTGCGTGCTGTCGCGGTTTATCCAAAACCGCACTGGTCGTTGACACGTGCGCTGGATTATTTGTTGTTCGGTCATTTGAATACGGCGATACAGTCGGCCGATCCCCCGCAGCGGCGCGAACAACGGCTGGCGCGCTTGAGCCGGTTGCCATGGCTGACACACGCGCATCTGCCGGACTGGTTGCGGGAAGTTCTCCTGCTTGGTATGGGCAGCCACGAAAGAAAGCAGATAACGGCTGCCTGGCAACGCCTGATCGACCAGCTAACCGGTCAGGAAAGATCGCATTCGTTGAGTCTTGAAATCCGGGTACCGTCCAAGCATCAATTGCGCGTAAAACTCGACGATTTGCGTGCAGCTTTTGGTAATGATGCGATTAACGATCCGGTTTTTGCCAATATCGTGCTTGGCGGTAAGCTGGGACTGTTGGACTTCCATATTCCGCGCGCGATGGCGCGGCTGTTACCGGGAAGCTGGCAATCCATTATTCTGCGTCCGGCGCTGGTTACGTTATTTTGGACACTGTTCAGTACCGGTATGTTATATGCTGCCTGGCATACTTACGGTCAGGATGCGTTTATCGATTTTCAACGCAACCGTGTTATCCAGGAAAATATGCGATGGCCAGTTGCCATTCGCTATCACGAAAATACAAGCGCGTTAATGACTGCACTACAGTCCAGTTTGAAATCCATGCAATTTGACGTCAGCGCACCGTCGCAAAGCGATGCAGCTAAACCGGTCGGTCAAAACATCATACGTTATGCTGTTGGCGGTAGAGCCGTTGCTGAGCGAATTGAACGCAGTTTAATGTGGTTTACTTACGGTGCAAAAATTGCGTTGCAAAAAACAGACAATTTGAATGGTAAATTGATTCAAGTCGAATTAAACCAGACGTATCAGCACGGCGCGGCATTTAATGATGTTATTGGTTCCTTTATAGAACCCGAAATGGTGCGCATCCCGCCTGGAAAATTTTTAATGGGTTCGCCGGATAATGAAGAAGGACGATGGAATGCAGAAGGCCCGCAACGTGACGTGACGATTGCGTATGCCTTTGAAATGAGCAAGTACGAAGTTACCTTTGATGAATACGATGCGTTTGTCAAGGCGACCAACCGTAAATTGCCTAATGATCGTGGCTGGGGGCGCGGTACGCAGCCAGTGATCAATGTTTCCTGGGACGATGCGCAGGCGTATGTAAAATGGTTGTCCGATAAAACCGGCAAAAAATACCGCCTGCCAACGGAAGCCGAATGGGAATACGCCGCGCGGGCAGGGTCACAAACCCGCTACTGGTGGGGCGATGATGTCGGTCACAACAATGCTGTATGCAACGGTTGCGGCAGTCAATGGGATGGCAAACAAACCGCGCCGGTGGGTTCGTTCAACGCGAATGCATTTGGACTGCACGACACGGCCGGTAACGTGTGGGAATGGGTTGAAGATTGCTGGCATGAGAGTTACAACAATGCACCGGTTGATGGTTCTGCGTGGCTGGAAGCCGATGGCGGCGAGTGTAATCGCCGGGTGGTTCGGGGCGGGTCGTGGGTCAACAATCCACTCTACCTGCGGTCGGCTTTCCGTTACGGGTTCAACTCCGATATCGCGTACTTCAACGTCGGCTTTCGTATCGCCAGGGTTTTTTGATCTTTGATCTTTGTACTTTTGCCCTTTGTGGGGTGCGGGGAAGTGGGGATGTAGGGTGGACAAGTCGTGCGCCGTCCACCATGATGCGTCAACTTTAAAACGTTTTTGGTGCATTGCGCTGCACTTAATGGCACCCTGCAATATCATCCAAACCTGACGGGAGGTCATCATGAAACAGCAGCCAACAATGCCGAAAGCCGTGGAAGACTGTCATGAATTGCTGGCGTGGATGATTCCGAAACTCGATCAATTCCCGCGCAACCGCCGCTTTACATTGGGCAAACGCATCGAAAGCGGCTTGTTGCGGGTGCTGGAGAATCTGATTCAGGCCACATACCAGAAACCGCATGCGGCCTATCTGCAGGCTGCGAATGTGCAACTCGATGTGGTGCGCCATTTGTGGCGGCTGAGTCATACCCTGCAATCGGTATCGCATCAAAATTATGGCAAGGGCGCTGAGCGGCTAACCGGGTTGGGGCGGCAGATCGGTGGTTGGCGCAAATCTTCGGGTAAATGAATGAAAATATACGCACGATAGTTGGGTAGGGTGGATCAGTGAAACGCCATCCACCAAAAATTGCGACTATTAGCACGTTATGATTCCCTTGAAAGCTATCTGGCCACCCGTTCTCGATTGGCAAAATCTGTTGCTGGCGTACCGTAAAGCACGGCGTGGCAAAAGCAATCAACGCGAAATCCAACAGTTCGGCTTCAATCTGGAATACGAATTAAGTGATATCCGCGAGCAGTTGCAGCTGAAAACCTACCGGCCGGGTGGTTTCCGGCAATTTCAAGTGCAAGACCGGAAGGTGCGGCTGATTTCAGCCGCGCCGTTTCGCGACCGGGTGGTGCAGCATGCGCTTATGAACAGGGTGGAGCCGGAACTGGACCGCCAATTTATTGCCGACAGCTATGCGAGCCGCAAAAACAAGGGCGTACATGCGGCAGTCCGGCAATACCGCGAATGGGCGAATCGTTACCCGTATGCGTTGAAAATCGATATCAGCCGTTATTTTGACAGCATCGATCACCGCATTCTCAAGCAAAAAATCGCCCGGTTGATCGCCGATCCCGATGTGTTGTGGCTGTTCGATGTGATTATCGATTCCAGTCCGTGGCCGCAGCGGCCTGCGGTTGTCAATGCGCCCGATGACACGCTGCTGGATTTGATGGAGCGCAATGTCGGCCTGCCGCTCGGTAATCTGACCAGTCAGTTTTTGGGCAATGTATACCTGAACGATCTGGATCACACCGTCAAGGAAGTACTGCAAATTCCCGCCTATCTGCGCTATGTGGACGACATGATTTTGCTGGGCGACAGCAAGTCGCAGCTTTGGCAATGGTGTGCAGCTATTGAACAATTTTTGGCGCAGGAGCGCATCGGCATTCACCCACGCAAGAAAATGCTGGTGCCGGTTTCCTGTGGCCTGGATGTTTTGGGTTATCGCGTATTTCCACAAGTGACACGGCTTGGGCGCGGCAGCGGGTACCGCTTTCGCCGCAAACTGAAGCATCTGGCCAAAGCATATGGTGAGCATCGCATGACACTGGCGGAAATCAAACCGCATGTCGCCGGCTGGCTCGGGCATGCCCGTCAGGCGGACAGCAAAGGACTGTGCAAAGCAATCCTTGGACAGGTATACTTTGGTAAAGGGGATACCGCTGGACGATCGCCGGGTGGTTCGGGGCGGGTCGTGGAACAACAATCCACAAAACCTGCGGTCGGCTAACCGTAACAGGAACAACACCGATAACGCGAACAACAACGTCGGCTTTCGTATCGCCAGTACGCCCGCAAATGCCGGAACCGGATGATTCAAGGATCATCCGGGTGCGCAAGCGGGTGCCCATACGCGGTATCTCCTGGCTGCGCCGTGCGGCGCAGCCAAAGATCGATCGATTGATCAATATCCGGTAGGGTGGATGAGCACAGCGTCATCCACCGAAGTAATACCGTTATGGCGGATGGCGTTACACTTATCCACCCTACACGCTGGAAAAAGAACATGTTTATGCGGATCAATAACACAATCATCATGATGTTGAGTGTCGGTTTGTTATGCGGGCCGTTGTTGGCCGGTGACGTGAATGAACGGCGCACGGCTGAACCACTGGGTGAGCGCACGGATCGAGACCGGCAGGCATCGCAGGCTTTGGCACAAACCTGTCGAACTGAGCCGGGACAAGCGCCGACGATGGCGATGATTCGTCCAGGACGGTTTGAAATGGGATCGATGGACGGCGATGCCGATGAACAACCACAGCATGAAGTAACGATTCCCAAGCCGTTTGCGATCAGCCGCTGCGCGGTTACTGTCGGTCAGTTCCGTCAGTTCGTCGAGGATACCGATTATCATCAGGGAAAAACCTATGTGTCGACTGCCGAGCAGAGGGGCAAGGGTTGCTATGTGTGGAATGCGGAGAAAAAAGAAGCTGAGCAATTGCCAGAACGACACTGGAAAAATCCAGGCTTCGAACAAACCGAAAACCATCCGGTGGTGTGCGTATCTTGGGACGACGCGACAGCGTATGTGAAATGGCTGTCGCGCCGAACCGGTGCACAATACCGCCTGCCAAGCGAGGCCGAATGGGAGTATGCCGCGCGAGCGGATACCGTCACGGCACGGTTTTACCGGGACGATTTGCAATGCGATTACGCCAATGGCTTAGGCCAGGAAGGCAAGATGATTGCCGATTCCGGGTGGACTCTGGCCGAGTGCGACGATGCACATGTGTATACCGCACCGGTGGGTAGTTTTGGGCAGAATCATTTTGGGCTGTTCGATATGCTCGGTAATGCCTGGGAATGGACGCAGGACTGCTGGCATGAAAACTACGAAAACGCGCCTGAAGACGGTACTGCCTGGCTGGAAACCGATGGCGGCGATTGTGATCGCCGGGTGGTTCGGGGCGGGTCGTGGGGCGGCGGTCCACAGAGCCTGCGGTCGGCTGACCGTTACGGGGACGTCACCGGTGGCGCGGTCAACGGCGTCGGCTTTCGTATCGCCAGGGCTTTTTGACCTTTGATCTTTGTGCTTTTGCCCTTTGCGGGGTGCAGGGGCGTAGCCCCTGCTGTTTTTTGTTTGGGGTGAATGTTACGGCACACTATTTTTAAACCAATTCTGGTGCATTTCGCTATGCTAATTTTGTGGCAATGGTACTGAAATTTATAACCAGGGGTTAATGATTTCAATACCGCAACCATTAAAATCCTTGACGTTACGGGTGGCAATTGCAGCTTGATGGGTTTTTGCTATGGCTGCGATCATTAAATCTACTGCATCGGTGTTGATGCCCTGCATTTCACATTGTGCGGCGATTTGGCCATAGTGATAAGCGGCTTCTTCGTCAAATGAAAAAATTCTGCCATTAAACGCTTCCGTAACGAATGCCTCGAAACTGGTAGTCAATTGTGTGCGGCGTTTACCTGTTGGCAGGCGCATCAGTCCTCTTTGGATTTCTGCGACGGTAATCGTTGAGATGCCCAGATGGATTGAGTTTTGTTTGCTAATCCAGTGTTTGACTTTTATTTCCGGTTGCTCACGCATCAGCTCGGAAATGATGTTGGTATCCAGGATAATCACTCGATAAAATCAATGGATGAGCGCCGTGTCTTGCGTTCAGGTAATGCGAGTTCAATACCGTGTCTGGCGCCGAAATACTTTTCTGCAATCAGTGCAATGTCGACCATTTCATCTTCAGGAGTCAATGATGCTTTTTGCAGAATGTGGCAAATATAAGCTTCTAACGAAATGCCGACATGTTCCGCGCGAATGCGCAATAATTCCTCGGTTTTATCGGGTAAGTCACGAATTGTAAGATGGGCCATCGGAGATTTGTCGGATTGATTGAATTTATAAAATAGCTAATATAATCAATATGGTATAAATATGCAACTTTATGATAATTCTGTGTGATCGGGGCGGGTGTAACAGCGTCGCGCCGTTCATCAAAACAATTGTTATTCTGCCGGTTCACTTTGCAATCGGTTTGTCTAAGGCGCATCAAATTGCGAACGATGCGCTTCACTTTGTTCAGCACATCCTACAATCTGAGGGATTTTGAGGGGTTCTGAAGAACTGGTGCGGCTCATTTGCGCATCCAGAACCACAACAATACCGACAAAACAATTGAAATCAATAGCCCTGTCATCAGCGGGAAATAGAAGGTAAAATTTTCGCGTTCGATAATAATATCGCCCGGTAGGCGGCCGAACGGGAATTTGGACAGTAGCGGCCAGGCCACGCCCAGAATGAGTAAAATGATCCCCAGTGTGATGAGCAGTTTTTGCATTGCGTGTTACATCGTGTTGCCTGGAAAAAAACAATCACATCCTATCAAATGCTTTTCGACGGCTCAACTGGGTACACTGATCTCATGAACTGATGGCGAAAATACTTCTGTTTGGTTATGGCAATCCGGGGCGCGGTGACGACGCATTGGGGCCGTTGCTGGTTGAACGGTTTCGGCGGCCGCAGCGGGCGCATGTCCGTGTGCAAACGGATATGCAGTTGTTGATTGAGCATGTTACCGATTTGCAGGGCTGCGGGCAGGTGGTATTTGCCGATGCCGATGTCGGTTGCGCCGAGCCGTTTCATTTTTCCGCGATTCAGGCGCAACAGGATGACAGCTATACCAGTCATGCGTTGACGCCCGCCGCATTGCTGCATGTTTACCGGCAGGTCTATCAATGTGACGCGCCGGCTGCTTTTTTATTGCGCATTCGCGGTTATAATTTTGCATTGGGCGATTCGCTCAGTGATCGGGCGGCTGATAATTTGAATGCCGCAGTCCGGTTTATCAATCAACGGGTTATGCAATCATGAAACCTTTTCTCAAAACGATACGAAGCATAGGGCTGACAATCGCGGTTTTGTTAATGACAACGGCAGCGCACGCGCATACCGGCGACGGGCCGCATAGCGGCTGGCTGCATGGTTTTTTTCATCCGTTGAGCGGTCTGGATCATTTGCTTGCCATGATTGCCGTCGGCATATGGTCTGTGCAAATGACAGTGCATTCGGCAGTGCATACGAATACGCGCGCGATGTGGCTTATGCCCGCGATTTTTGTTATGGTGATGGGACTGGGCGGTGTGCTGGGCTTTATCGCATTGGCACTGCCATTTGATTTTGCAGAGCACGGCATAGCGTTGTCGCTGCTGGTCTCAGGCTTTCTGATTGCGCGAACAGTGCAGTTGCCGTTTCCGGTGAGCGCATCGCTGATTGCGTTGTTTGCGGTCTGTCATGGCTATGCGCATGGCAGTGAAATGCCGGACGGCGCGGCGGTATTTGAGTATGCCGCCGGATTCATGCTGGCGACCGCATTGCTGCATGTTACCGGCATCGGTCTGGCGCAGATCGCTTATCATGTTCAACGCGATCGCTGGCTGCGTTATGTCGGGGTCGCGGTGGCATTATCGGGCGGTGCGATGCTGGTTGGCGGTGCAGGTTAACCGGAAGCGGACATGCATGAGCTGTCGCTTGCGGAGAATATGGTGCAGATTATTGAAGATGCGGCGGTGAAGCAAGGTTTTTCCCGCGTGAAAATAATCTGGATGGAAATCGGGCAATTATCCTGTGTGGAAAAAGAGGCGCTGCAATTTTGTTTCTCCACCGTTGTGGACGGCACCGTGGCGCAGCAGGCAACGCTCGAAATCATTGATATTGCCGGGCGCGGGTGGTGCAGGGAATGCGATTGCGAGATTGCCATTACTACGCGCTACGACGGTTGTCCAATCTGCGGTAATTATACGATAACGGTAATCCGTGGTGAGGAAATGCGGATCAAGGAACTCGAAGTGGAATAGGGTGAGAAAATGTGTACAACATGCGGTTGCGGAACCGATCAGGTTCATATGGATGGCAAGGTCGTGCATCATCACGATCACGATGATGCGGCGGACAGTCATGCCCATTCACATGCCCATGCCCATAGCCATGCGCCGGATCATGTGTCGGGTTTAAGCGCGTCGCGCAGAGTCAAGATAGAGCAGGATATTCTGGCGAAAAATAATCGTTATGCGGACGATAACCGGCGTTACCTGACCGATCATGGGATTTTTATGCTGAACCTGGTTTCCAGTCCCGGTTCGGGAAAAACCACGCTGCTGATTGAAACGATTAATACGATGAACGCATTGCAGCAAAGCCCGTCGATTGCAGTGATAGAAGGCGACCAACAGACCGATCAGGACGCGCTGCGTATCCGCGCCACCGGTGTGCCCGCGGTGCAGATCAATACCGGAAAGGGCTGTCATCTCGATGCGCATATGGTGGGCCATGCCATGGAGAAACTGGATTTGCAGGATAACAGTGTGCTGTTCGTCGAGAATGTCGGCAATCTGGTCTGTCCCGCCGGTTTCGACCTCGGTGAAGCGCATAAGGTTGTCATCCTGTCGGTCACTGAAGGCGAAGACAAACCGCTGAAATATCCCGACATGTTTCATGCCGCCGACCTGATGCTGTTAAACAAGTGCGATTTGCTGCCTTATCTGTCATTCGATGTCGGACGGGCGATTGAATATGCGCAGCGTGTCAATCCGGCGCTGAAAATTATTCAGATATCCGCTATCCGGGGAGACGGCATGCAGAACTGGATAGACTGGATTAAAGCCGGTCAACATCGCACGGTTACGACGCAAAAGGCGATAACGCAACCGTTGCATTCCAGTGGCTGATATTGCACCATCCGCCATCACCCAAATCGATTTGCCTGCATGCGGACCGGCTGTGCTGGCCTGCGGTGCATGGCTGAAAAACACCATTTGTTTGACACAGGGCAATAAGGCGTATCTCTCGCCCGTGATCGGCGACCTGGACAATGCCGAAGCCCGGCGCAGGCTGGACGATACGGTTGCCGCCCTGTGTCATAGGCTGAAAATCGAGCCTGAGATCGCGGCGCATGATTTGCATCCGGATTTTTACAGCACCGAATTTGCGTGTGCCTTTGCTGCGCAAACGGGTATTCCGGTGATGGCAGTGCAGCATCATCACGCGCATATTGCGGCGGTCTGCGTCGAACATCAGGTTACTGCCCCGGTGCTGGGACTGGCGCTCGATGGAGTAGGGCTCGGCACGGACAATATGGCGTGGGGCGGAGAGTTGTTGCTTGTAGAAAGCGCTGAATTCAGGCGCATCGGCCATCTGGCGACACTGGCACTGCCCGGAGGCGACCGTGCGGCAAGGGAGCCATGGCGGATGGCCGCGGCTGCATTGGCAAAATTGGATTGCATTGAAGAAATTACGCACCGTTTCCCTGACCAACTTGCCGCGCAATCTGTTGCGGCCATGCTGCAAAGTAAGATCAACTGTCCGCAAACCTCGAGCATGGGGCGATTGTTCGATGCGGCCGCCGGTTTACTTGGTGTGTGCCTGGTTCAGTCGCAGGAAGCGCAGGCAGCGCAGGCAGCGATTATGCTGCAACAACTGGCCGAAAAAAATGGCCCTGCAGATGCGCTCAAGAATGGCTATCAAATTACAGACGATAACCTGCTGGATTTTTCGCCGCTGTTGGGTGTTCTGGTCAGTGAACAGGATTTTGTGCGGGATGTTGCGAAAGCCGCAGCAGTGTTTCACGCGACCTTAAGCGCCGGTCTGGCGGCGTGGGCGAAGCGCGCCGCGCAGCACTATGGGGTTACCCGGCTTGCGCTTGGCGGCGGCTGCTTTCATAATGGAATCCTGCTTCAGGGACTAAAAAACAGGCTTGATGGATGTTCAATCGAGCTCTTGAGCGCAGAAAAAATACCGCCTGATGACAGCGCGATTGCATTGGGGCAGGCGTGGATTGCGCTTCAAGCGCTGCAAAAAACATGAAATAATTGAAACCTATGAATAATTACGTACAACGCTTTTTACTTGAGAATCTGGATATCCGCGGCGCAGTGGTGCGCGTGGAAAGTGTCTGGCAGCAGATGCTGAAAGACCGGCAGTATCCCGAGCCCGTGGTGCAATTGCTCGGAGAACTGAGCGCCACCGCGCTATTGCTGGGGGATAATCTTAAACAATCCGGCCGTCTGACTGTGCAGTTGAAAGGCGACGGGCCGGTGTCGATGCTGGTTATTGACTGCGATAACAGCCTGCAGTTAAGAGGTATGGCGAAATACGCCTCGGAAGTGGCCGCACAACCGGTGCCGGATCTATTAGGGCATGGCCAACTGGTATTGACACTGGATATGCACGCCATGCGCGAGGCCTACCAGAGCATCGTGCCGCTCGATGGCGACACCATAGGCGAGATTTTTGAACATTATTTCAAACAATCCGAGCAGTTGCCGTCACGCCTTTTCCTGACGGCATCAAATAATGCCCTTTTTGGTATTCTGCTGCAAAAACTGCCTTCGGCCGACCAGTGCGATCCGGATGGCTGGACGCGTATTGAAGCGCTGGCAGCAACTACGCACGATCAGGATTTGTTCAAACTGACCGCCGAGGAAATCCTGACACGGCTATTTTTTGAAGAAACCATTCGCATTTTCGATGCGCAATCCGTCAGTTATGGATGCCGTGAAGATGCGTCGAAAATCTATGACTTGCTGCAATCGCTCGGCCGCGAGGAGGTGGATGCGATTTTGAGCGAACGCGGAGAAATTGTCGTGCATGACGACATCTGCAACCGCGAGTACCGTTTCGATGCGTTGGCTATAGACGCTATTTTTCGTGAAGCCGGGCCGACAATTCACTAACAAGACGTATCGGATGGCCTTGCCTGATCGCAATCCGGCCATTTTATTTTCAATCTATAACAGGCTCAAAATGATCGGTTTTTGACTGTTTAAACTGCCATGAAAAGACGGAAAGTGACCGTAAATGACCTGATGCAGCGCGATTATGTTTACTATCTGACAGAACCCGTTGGACAAAACTTTCATAAAGAATTCAGACCTGAATTAACGCCCAAGCAAATGCTCAGAATGGGTGTTTTTGGCGGGAAATATATGACCGATTGCGTTGAGGAATTTCCCAAGGATTGGTTTCTGGATGCCCGGCTGTGTCATCAATGCCACGATGCCGGGCTTAATTTTTTCGGCGTCAATGCGTCGCAATCCTTGTCTGTCTGGCGTGAAAAAGGCTGGATATACGCGGAAGATCCAAGAGGCTGGTTTCAATGGTATTGCAGATACTATATGGGTAGACGATGTTCTGATGATGAACGTCAAATCAAGCGATGGAAAGCGATAAAACGGCATGCCGCACAGATCAGAAAACATTGTTTGAAAGGCGACTTGAATTGCCGCCGCCGGCAAAGACAGGCGCTGCTTAATTGGGCCTATGATAGCAGGCTTATTTGACAACCTGTTTTGACAGTCTGAGGCAGGCGTAGTGCTTGTTAGATTTTTATGGACTGACTGAGAAGCCCGATCTGAGAAGCCCGATTTTAGTCGTGCGGTATTTTGGAAACAGTGAATTCAACGTCTCATCAAAAATCAGTTAGAATATAACTTTTTATAGATCTTTTCGGGAGTCTTCTGGATGTCAATGGCTGATCGTGACGGCGTTATCTGGTATGACGGCGAAATGGTTCCCTGGCGGGAAGCCAATACGCACATACTGACGCATACGCTTCACTATGGATTGGGGGT
This sequence comes from Burkholderiales bacterium, assembly GCA_024235755.1. Lineage (GTDB taxonomy): Bacteria > Pseudomonadota > Gammaproteobacteria > Burkholderiales > Nitrosomonadaceae > Nitrosomonas. The sequence continues at coordinate 13,551 of JACKLV010000018.1, forward strand.
GTTTGAAGGGTTGCGTGCCTATGAAACAGCGCAGGGTCCGGCTATATTCCGGTTAAAGGAACATACCGACCGGCTTTATAATTCGGCGCATATCTTTATGATGAAAATGCCATACGATAAGGCTACTGTGCTGCAGGCGCAATGCGATGTCGTCAAGCAGAATAATCTGGCTTCCGGTTATATCCGTCCCATTGTATTTTATGGTTCTGAAGCCATGGGTCTTTCAGCGACAACGCTGTCGGTGCATGTAGCCATTGCTGCGTGGTCATGGGGTACCTATCTGGGCGCTGAAAGCCTGGAAACCGGTATCCGCGTCAAGACTTCATCGTTTACGCGCCATCATGTCAACATTAATATGTGCCGGGCGAAATCGGTTACAACTTATGCCAACTCTATATTGGCGCATCAGGAAGTTGCCCAGAATGGCTATAACGAGGCGTTGCTGCTGGATATGGAGGGTTATGTCGCCGAAGGATCCGGCGAGAATATCTTCGTCGTCAAACAGGGAAAAATTTATACGCCGGATTTGACTTCCTGTCTGGAAGGCATTACCCGGGCATCGGTCATTGAGCTGGCGACAGAATTAGGTATTCCCGTCATTGAAAAACGCATCACGCGCGATGAAATCTATTGCGCGGACGAAGCGTTTTTTACGGGCACTGCAGCAGAAGTTACACCTATTCGTGAACTGGATAACCGTATGATCGGCAGCGGGAAGCGCGGACCGATTACAACGCAACTGCAAGGCCTGTTCTTTGACTGTGTAAAAGGCAGGAATAATAATCATAGCGACTGGCTTACTTTTGTAAAATAAGTCGTACTGGAGTGTGTTTTTTATGAATCAACAAACCGATAACAAAACAAGAGAAATAGAAATTACAACCGACGATCTGCCGCTGCATTGTCCAACACCTGAAATGAAACTCTGGAATACGCATCCAAGGGTTTATTTGCCGATAGAGCACACAGGAGAGGCCTTGTGTCCCTATTGTGGCACGCACTATACTCTCAAGGGTGGCGCCATTGCCGGACATCATTAGCCGATGTTGGAATCCGTCATTAGCAGGCGTTAACATTTATATTTAATAGTCAGCCCCAACCAATACATATTTATGAATAATGCAAAGCAATCTATCCCGCGCGAAATTTTCAAGGCCTATGATATTCGTGGCATCGTCGATAAGACGCTGACAACCGCGCATGTTGAATCGATTGGCCATGCAATCGGTTCTGAAGCGCGCGAACGCGGGCTGGCGTCAATTGCGGTGGGACGGGACGGCAGATTGTCCGGACCGTCACTTTGCGCAGCGCTTACAAAAGGCATTCTGAGCAGTGGCGTCAATGTCGTGGATGTCGGAATGGTGGCAACACCCATGCTTTATTTTGCGGGGCATGAACACTGCAATTATTCCGGGGTAATGGTGACCGGCAGCCACAATCCGCCGGAATATAACGGGTTTAAAATTGTCATGGGCGGTGAAACGCTGGCGGCCGAGTCCATACAGGCGCTGCGCGTCCGGATTGATAACAACGATCTGATGAGCGGTGAGGGCCAATATTCCAAGCTTGATATCAGTGACAGTTATATCAAACGCATTGTTGACGATATTAAACTCGATCGCCCGATGAAAATTGTCGTTGATTGCGGTAATGGTGTTCCCGGTGCATTTGCCCCCGCACTTTATCGAAAACTGGGCTGTGAAGTAATCGAATTATTTTGCGATGTGGATGGCACCTTTCCGAATCACCACCCTGATCCATCGGTGCCCGATAATCTGAATGATGTGATTCAAGCACTTGCCACCACAGATGCTGAAATCGGTCTGGCTTTCGACGGCGATGGCGACAGGCTGGGCATCGTTACTAAACAGGGCAATATCATTTTTCCCGACCGTCAGTTGATGTTGTTTGCAGCGGATGTGCTATCCAGGAACCCGGGCGGACAGATCATTTTTGATGTGAAATGTACGCGCAACCTTGCCCCCTGGATCGAACAGCATAACGGATTGCCCACAATGTGGAAAACCGGCCATTCATTCATTAAAGCAAAACTCAGAGAGACGAATGCACTACTGGCCGGTGAAATGAGCGGGCACTTCTTTTTTAAAGAACGCTGGTATGGTTTTGATGATGGCCTATATGCCGGGGCGCGTTTGCTGGAAATACTCAGCCATAAGGATAATATCGACACCGTTTTAAACAGTCTTCCCGATTCGATCAATACGCCCGAATTGCAAATCAGAGTGGAAGAGGGCGAAAACCATACATTGATTGCAGCACTGCAGAAAAGTGCACAGTTTAATAACGCGCAGCAGGTTATTACGATTGATGGATTGCGCGTTGAATACGAAGATGGATTCGGTCTGGCGCGCGCATCCAATACCACGCCGGTTATTGCATTGCGCTTTGAGGCCGAGAATGAAGCAGCACTGAAACGTATCCAGCAGGATTTTCGTGACAATATTCTGCGGGTAAAACCGGATGCTGTGCTGCCTTTTTAGCTGATTCTGATTTTGTGTATTCATGAAAATTGCAATAGCTCAGATCAATGTTACCGTTGGTGATATCGCAGGTAATGCGGCAAAAATAATCGCGGCTGCAGAGCAGGCAAAAGAAGCCGGCGCTGAATTGATGGTTACGCCTGAACTGGCGTTGTCAGGTTATCCACCTGTGGATTTGTTATTGCGCGAAACATTCTATGTTGCTTGCGCCAATGCCCTGGATGATCTGGTGCATAAAATTTCCGGTATTACACTGGTTGTCGGTCATCCGGATTTTCGAGACGGCAAACTCTATAACTCGGCTTCGGTCATTCAAAATGGACTGGTGGTTGCGTATCATCATAAGCATATTCTGAATAGAGCGCCTTTCTTTAATGAATATTATTATTTTGATAAAGGCGTCGAACCCTGCCGGTTTGAAGTGGCCGGCACCCGGTTTGGCGTACTGATTTGCGCCGATTTCTGGCAGGCGCATACTGCAATCGATGCAGCATTGTTTGATCCGGATGTTGACCATATACTCGTACTCAGTGCTTCGGCATATCATATTGACAAACAGGTTTCCCGCTATCAACTGACCCAGCAATTTATCAAAGAGACGGGAATCAGCGTCATTCATGCCAATCTTGTGGGTGGCCAGGATGAACTGGTTTTTGATGGCGCGTCTTTTGTGATGGACCGGCAAGGCGTGCTGACGCACCAGTTCGCTGAATTCAGGGAAGAAGTAGGATTGGTTGAAACTGAGGGCGGTGTGCCGGTTAATGGGCATATTGAACCACATTTGCCGACAGTCGCCTGTATTTATCAGGCGCTGTGCATGGGTATTAGGGATTATATCGATAAAAACAATTTTCCCGGTGTGCTGATTGGCTTGTCCGGCGGCATCGATTCAGCTTTGACGTTGGCGATTGCGGCGGATGCGTTAGGCGCTGACCGGGTGCAGACAATCATGATGCCAACGCAATATACCTCCAGTATCAGTCTCGAGGATGCCCGCAACATGGCCAAAACACTGGGTGTCGCGCATAGTCAAAGTTTGATCAAACCGTTGCTCGATCATTTTTTATTGACGCTTGAAAATGATTTCAAGATATCACCCGAGAATAATTATGTCAGCACTGTTCCCGAGAATCTGCAAGCGCGTATACGCGGGACTTTGCTGATGGCGCTGTCGAATCAGACGGGTTGTATCGTATTGACCACAGGAAACAAATCGGAAATTGCCGTCGGATACTGCACCTTATACGGGGATACGGTGGGCGGCTTTGCTGTGTTGAAAGATATCAGCAAAACGATGGTTTATCAGCTTTGTATATACCGCAACCAGATCGGTGAAGTTATTCCGCATCGCATCATAGAACGCGCGCCTTCTGCCGAACTGCGTTTTAACCAGACCGATCAGGACAGCTTGCCGCCCTATGAAGTGCTCGACGCGGTCATGGAAGCCTATGTGGAAAACAATCTGACGCCTGCGGAAATTATTGAAAAAGGCTTCAGCGAGACCGATGTCCACCGCGTTATACATCTGATCAAGATTAACGAATATAAACGCCGCCAGTCACCGCCGGGTATCCGTGTCACGCAATGTGATTTTGGCACAACCTGGCGGCATCCGATTACCAATGGGTTTGAAGAGTAGATAGCGTTTGTAACCAGTAAAATCTAAGAGGAAGACTGGGTATGGCCAATAACGATTGGATCGTCAGCTTACTCGAACATTCTAATTTACTGGAAGCTAAGCAGGCCTTGATTTGTGCTAGAACCGGAACGAAGCCGATTGTTATTGATAACTATAGCTCAATCGAAAATTTTGACGAAGTGCTTGTAAACCGGGTACAAGCGCTAAACGAATCAAGTGGAAATGAACATGATAGTTATTTGCTGTATTCAACGATTGAATTACTCAATAACCTAAGATCGGGACATTATAGTCATTTTATTTCAGCCGTTATCGCCATTGAAGGCGGACGGTTTTTATTATACGCATCACCCGATAAAAAAAGCTTGCTCGGTTGCATATTCAATGCCTCGTCTAAAATACGACCAGAATTCTTTGAGAGAATCGGCATTGATCATTTTCCAAAAATCAAAGATAAATCCAAAAAACCATTCAATTGGTTATCGGTTGTTTCCATCATATTGCTAATCATTTATATATGGCCTTATGGTGCCCGGCAGATCACACAATTTTTGGATAAGCCCTGCATAGAGAATGTAAAGAAAGAAGCGTTTAATGACGCAATTACCGTCTGTTTGAAAAGAATGGAGCAAGGAAGTCGTTCTGCAGCATATTTGGTCGGTAAGTTGCATCAGGATGGGCTGGGTATCAAAATTGATTTTGATAAAGCGGAGAGAATTTATAACCAATTGACTGACGAGAAAGATAAGGTCAGTGCGCTTGCTTATTTGGGATTGGCCGATTTGTACAAATCAGAACAATTTGATAAGAAGAATTATTCAAAATCGGCTCAATTTTATAAACTTTCTGCTGATCTGGGACTGGCAGATTCTCAATTACAGTATGGATTGATTCTTTTCGTGGGCAGGGGTATTGAAAAAAATGAGCCACAAGCCATAGAATATATTCAATAATCGGCAAAAGGTGGAAATAAGTTGGGGAAAGAAATGCTGCCAATTCTTTCCGATGAAACTGCCCGTGGACAGTTATCAAAACAATTGGAAGAACATTTGAATGATCTTGTTGAATAACACAAGATATGCGCGGGAATTATTCGAATAAATTAAAAGAGGCCATGAATTATTCTAGCCATAAAAGAAGAAATAAAATTCTTTTCATATTTAATCAGATAGATAAGCAAAGTTATAAATCCTGCCGCGCAATTTACCAACTTTTTATCTTATGTTTTTTGGCAATTTTATATGGTTGCGGAGTAATCCCTTCGCCTGAATCAATTGTGGATGATTATAGCTTGATAAATTTAGAAAATGAAAAGCTAGTCAAACTAAGCGAGATTTCTAATGAGAATTGGGACGTTGTATGTGTTTTGACACCTTACTCAGCAGGAATAGGTGACGATCGTGGAGATGATCGGATAAAAACCATCCAAAATAAGACTCCCGACTTGAATCTAACGATTTCTGAAGGAAATTGGCATCTCATTTTTGAAAAAAATGGGGAGGTAACAGCCAATTCTTTCAGAACATCAAGAATTGATATTCAACAGAAAGGTTTTGATGCTATTCGGCAGAAGTTATTTGACCTCATTTTATTTAAACCAGAAAATTGCATGGATTTTTTACAAGCAACTATTTATAAGTTCAGTAAACAAGGACGCGATTATATTTCACTGGGGGTAGTAGAAAGTTGAATCAGCCAGATTGTTTAGAAAATTGATATCCGTTCGCTGATACGCCTGACAAACTGCCCGTATCCCTGATAAAAATACAATCCTATTTGTGCAATCAGTGAGTAAGCAATTGCAAACTGTGCCAGGGCGTAAACGGCTATTGTGAATTGACTGATGCTGATGATGTCGATGCCAAACTGCCCAATTGAAATGATTCCTTTGGCGGGGACGGGCATTTTGTTCGGGCTGAACTTGAACGAAATATGAAGCAGGGGCAATCCCAGAATGGTGGTTTTGCTTTTATACTCAAAACCCCAGCCATCCCATTTTTCCCTGGCAGGGTAGGGTGCGCCGCAATTCGGACAGGCAAAGGCGTGTTCGCTGACCGCGTGTTGACATTCTCTGCAATTTTTCATCGGCATTTTTTGAACGTTTAATGATTAACACTATACGGCATTTTGTAAAGAAATCATTGTGGCAGCAGATAAACATTACGCTTTAATTCATAGTATTATGAATCTTCGTGCGATTCTTTCCAGGCAATGGCCCGGTAGTTAAACCCATTGCGGACAGTCGGTTTAATGATATCGAAAAAGGGCGAAATGTCGAAGTCGCGGGGAGTGAACAGGCTATGGTGCCGGATATGGTAGGTTTCAGCATAGCATTCTGCACATTCCGGGTCATCGAGCCATTCGCGTTTGATTTCCGGCAGTATGGGGTATGATACGGAATGAAAAGCCTGTGCGATAAGCGTTGAACAGATTGCGCGTGTCGGGTCGCCACTGCCCAGTGCCAGTAACCGTCGGCGCAAGCGCGTCGGGACGGGTGCAAGTGGAAAAAGATAGCGCGCGAGATCGAAAACATTTTTCAGATCGTAATGGTGACCGATACGGTTAACGACAAAATCGACCACGCGTTTGCGGTCATGTTCCTCCAAGCCCACAGGACGGCAGATGCGCGTGTTTAAATGCGCGTAATGCGCGAGCGTAATTGCGCGTACACCGTCTTTCAAGTCGGCTTCGACCAGTACCAGCGGCATTTGCCAGGATTCGCGCGCCGGCAACGCGTCCTGACCAACATAGATTGCGGCATGTGACCAGGTTGACTGGGTCAGGTATTTGATGGGTACGCTCAGGCGTGTATTGCCGTCAACCAATAGAACATCACCAGGTTGCAGTGTTGCATTGAGCATTTCCTGGCTGATTGTTGCGATATGGGTTGTTTTCTTAAGGGGTGCTGTCAGATAGCCTGCCAGCAGATTGCCTGCAAATTGTGTTACCCGGCCCATTCTTGCAGGTTTCCATTTGTTATTTTTTTCGTTTGCAAAATATATGAAGCTGAACTGTAATTCATTTTCTCAAAATAGTTTTATGCTTGCCATTGGCATTGAGCAAATTAACAACAATGAGTCAATGATTTTATCATTTTTACTGCATGTTAAGCAGGCATGGCTGGTATGTTGATAGTGCAGGTTTTTGATAAACGGGTTTACGGGTTATCTCGAACAGAGCGGTATCGATCCTCTGCGTAGAGGCGTAATATAAATTTTCCTGACGGCGTTTGACGCATGGCGCTGATGATGTGCTGCAATTCCATAGGAAATTCTTCAAAAGTCGGGATGGCGCCTTGTTCAAACTGATCGCCGCCATAGTTGGCCGGTAGCACCAGCGGTGCGCCACTGACTGCAAATGCAAAATCAGCCAGGGTCAATCGCTCACCGTAGAGATATTTTCTGCCATCGGCGAGCAACTGATCGACTTCCTGAAAGATTGTCCTGATGGTTTTCAATGATTCGTCGGCAGATGCTTTGCTCAGTTTTTGCGACTTCCATATCAAGTTTTCAGGAATGTGGTAACAGTGTTTGACAAAAAAGCGCTCAAGCCATGGACTACCCAGGGTCAGCGGCCGAATCATGATGTCCTTGTGAGGCAGAAGATTGGCGTAGGCCCATTTGACGACAGCACCGCCCAGATCGGAATTATAACGTTTCCAGCTGATTTCCATTTCGCTGGCGAGGTTTTCTGGTATCAATTTGAATTCCGGTGCTGTTTGTGCATCAAAATGATCAATGACAGCACGCACGCTGGTTAGTTTCGCGTCGCTATCGCGGCATAATACCAGGCTTTTGCCGCCCATCAATTTGTTGAGCAAAAAATAAAAGGGCGCTGAATGACGGCTTTCCTTGAAATCAATTCCATAATAAAAAAGAATCCATCGATTCAGCTCTGCATCGGCGCTGGGTGAGAATGAAAGGACTCTGATCGGTTTTGGGCTATTTGACATTATCGCGCTGTTAATATCCTGTCTTGGTAATAAGTATTGATCGATGATTAATTATCAAATTCAATTTCGAGGCTGACCGGGAAGGGCTCTTCAACAACCATATCGGACACGCGTCGCAGCGTGTCTTGTTTCAGCACCGCTTTCACGATACCTGGAATCTGGGTCAAATTGATATACTGACCAAAGCAGGTGTGCAATCCGAAGCCAAAGTGCATATAATTATGGGCTGGGCGGTCTAGCCTGAATTCCTTGGGTTTTTCAATTTTTCGTCGATCCATCATCGCCGACTGGGTTGCAGCCAGAACTTTGGCGCCTTTCGGTATTTTTGTTGATCTCAGAGTACCTTTAGCAACGACATAATCTTCTGCACAGATGCGTTGAATACCGGCTGCGAACGGATTCAGGCGCAGGCTTTCCTGAACGAACTGAATCATTTTTTCATCGTCATCGGCGCGAGCGGCCTGCTGTGCCTGTACAAGTAATTCAGGATTGTTAAACAGGTGGTTCAGTGTTACCGCAGCGCATTTTGATGTGGTCGGTATCGCGCCGATGATCAGACCGATTAAATTGTTACGGATGTCGATATCCGCCATGCCGGGCATCCCGGCTTGCTGCAGTTTCAGGCAGCGACCGAGAACATCATCTTTTTCGCTAGGGTTTGTTTTTCTTTCGGCGATGGTCTGATCGAGATAGTTGCGCGTTTGTTCTGCGGCCTTGAGTGCTTTTTCTTCAACTTCGGGGTCGTCCGGGTAAAACAGATACTGAAACATAATTGTTGCCGCATCTGCAAATTCAGTTTCATTCCAGCCGGGCGTGCCAAAGTACTCACCCATCAGGCGGGTCGGCACAACACGTGTCAATTGCTGGATCACGTCCATTCTGCCGGTTGTGTTTCTCAGGATTTCTGTGCTGGTTCTGTCGACAAAGGGTTTGATGATTTCGTCAATGTCTTCCCGGCGTGCAGCAATGCGCATGTTGGACACGTCTCGCGTGTATTGAGCGGTATTTTCCATGCCGAGAAAAAAGTTGCTGCCGTTGGTGACCTTGTGCATTTTTTCAGCGTACGGAACCTGGAAGATCCAGTCACGGTTCAATACTTCCGTGACATCTTCAAAGCGGGTAACCACAGCGTTGCCTTTGATTACAACGGTGGGTTTGATGCATCGCAGAATCGCAAAAATCCCGTCTAGACGTTTAAGCGCCCATGCGGTTAATCTATCGTTGAATGATTTTTCTTTAGCCATAATAATAATCCCAGTAATGTGGGTTGGACAGGTGTTGCTGTATATTGCGGCCGTTGATTCTTAATGACACTGATCTTAAATGGATCAGGTTGGATCAACAATGCCAGCCGCAATTGCTTTGAGTGCGGTAATGCTGGGGATGAAAAAATAGTCCCCGCCGCGTGTTTCTACCAGACGCGGAATATTGCTGACGAAGTGGGGCGGTTTTCCGGACCCTGGTTCGGCGGAAAAAACAACCTTGCTTGGATTTTTGGCATCGTGATTACCCAACAGGACTTCCTTGTCATTGCCCTCTTTAAAGTCGTTGGCGTAGTTAATCCATTGCTGCTGGACAAACTCAAATTGTCGCTGGATATCTGCGTTCAGCGCCATGAAAATAATGCCGTGATTGCCGTCGTCGCGCGTGGCGTCTTTTACTTCCCCATACGGCAATCCCCGTCGTAATATCCTGCGGCGGTTCACCAATGCCCCCGGTGTATCGTAAGCATCCTTGACGTCGTACTCCAGCGATCCGCGTGGATTGATGCGGCGCAGATGGGCGCTGTATGGGCATCTGGCGCCATGGATGTCATCATTGTAGGTAAAATCCGTCAGCATCCTTTTTTTACCAGCAAAATCCGCTTCGGCAAATTTCTTGTCCCATTCTGCTTTGCTGGCATCATCGGGTGCGTTAACAATGGGTGCGCCGTTGTCACGCCAGCGGCCGGCAAATTTGGCGGCCAGCATCTCCTTGCTGCCGTCAAAACTTTTACTCTGTTCTTCAAGAAAGCGGTTGAACGTGCCGACGTTTTCATGGAGTTTGCGGTAAACCATATAGGTGCCGTTATGTGCTAGCAGCCAGGGTGATGGCGCGGTTTTGGAGTATTCCATCGCCTCATCGACGTGTCCCAACAGAAATTCACCGGTTGCGAGGGGTTGCCAGGTTCCGTCACGCATTAATTTGCCCCGTCCCAGAACGCGGGCCGGTACATTGGTCTGACCCTCAAAAACAGGGTCACCGATACCATCCGTATAGCCAAAATGTTCTTTAGGCGTCGGTGTGCCAGTTGCGTCGTATAACACGCTGGCATCCTGATAGGGTAAATCGTCTTCGCTTTTTTCTCCGCGATGACCTGTTAATAAAGTAACGCCGCCATTTGACACTTCAATCTGTTCCATAATCCAGTCATAGCGTTTTTTCACGGCGTCAATGGACTGGCCGTTAATCGAGATCCAGATATGCACTTTCTCTTTCCAGATTTTGTCCCAATTTGCGGGGTCGCTGGGACCGTCGTCACCCAGAATGTCCTTGCGTTTGGACATGCCCATGATGAAATCTTCTGGAAATCCTCTCTGGGAAGCAGTGGGAATTTCCAGAGCCTGCAGACCGTCAAAAGTAAACGCAATGTTGGTGGTAGCTTGCGGTTTGACGGCGGCGTCGTCACCGGAAATGCCCCAGGGGGCGGCTGAAGTTACTTTTGTGGTAATTGCGCCAACAAATTTTCGCCCTTTGTCGCCCTGATCGACGCGCAGAAAAAGATAACGCGCTTTCTGGAAATTATATGCACCGTATGCCTTGATGATATTACCCTGTATGTCTGTTAAATCGAGTTTATGTGTCATGATTAATCACTCTGGTAAAGGTTATTGATAGACAATTCGATGTTTTTGGCTAACAACTAACTGGGTCGCTCAGGGCGTTGATTTTCCGGGTGCCCATGTAGGCGATTCCAGATTCTGTGGTTGTACGCGTTCGATAAAGGCTTTAAACGCCTGTTGTATTTCTGCTGCGTTTTTTCCCTGATGCGCAACTGCAAACTGGGTAAACTCCTGTTTTAAATAAAGTGCTTTGAGCTGTTCCTGCAGGGAATCATCGGTCGAGCCATTAAAAAACAGACTGGCATCCAGCTGGCAGCGCTTGATGTAGCTAATAAAACTGGCGCTATCGGTCACGCGGTCGAAGGCGACACAATGTTCCCAGATATGGCGGATATCGCGCTGATTGCCTTCATGGTCGACATACGACCATTTTTCCCACATGCCGGCGAGATAGTCCTCAAGGTTGCCATAAAAATTGCTGGAAAAAACAAGATATTTGGACTTTAAATGGTCTTTACGGGGCAGTGCTTTTTTTCGTGCCGAATCTGAAAACAGCGATGTAATATCCGAAAAATTGAATACGGCATCGTTTGCGGGCAGTGATTCATAAAATACATCGTCGAGAATAAACAAACGTGCCAGGTAAGTATTCGGCACTTTGGACAAGGGGCTGTTTTCATGAATAGGCAAACGCAGGCACCGTTCGCGCGTGATATCGGCATATGAGGTTTCGTCCACTGTACCGTTTTTAATTGGGGACAGTACGGTCAACGCTGTTGCATTTCCACTTTTCGTAGCCATGTGAATTTTCCTTTAGGTCAGATTAATCAGTCTGTGATTGCAGATAGCGTTTTCTCACCGCATCTGCGGATAAGCTGACGATTGGTGTGGGCCGCATGTCGCCGAAATGATGCTGCAGGTTGTTGAGCAGTTTATTGTAATCGTTGAGAAAATCCTCTGGCGCTTTGTCGCCGGATGTTGCATTAAAATCGATTAATGCTTTTTTGACTTTTTTGGCAGATTTGACGTCGTTTGAAGAAGCCATTGGATAGGCAGTATAGTAATGTGCAGTGTCAATCTGATTGTGCCGGATATAGTCATGAAACGGTGTCAGCGGGACTGATTTGGGGTAACGGATATTCCACTTCCAGAATAAATCAAGCCCTGACGGGATGGCAAATGTGAATGAATCGACATATTGATCCCAGCTGCCATTGAAATTACTGAAAAAAAGCATATACGAATAATTCAGTTCTTCTTTTGGCTGACTCGGATCGAGCCGCGGAAACCCTTCCCGTGGAATAATCACCCAGCGCGCATAATGGATGAGGGATAACGTAATCAGACCTTTAAGCGTGGAAGGGTTGTTCAGCGCTATTTTAAAAATTAAACGATTAATCCAGGTCATGTACCAACGTATTGGTGTAATCACATTCATGGCGTAAGCTTTACCTGCGATATTTGACATAAAAGCTCCTTGGTCGGTTTTGTTTAAGAATTGTAAATTTAGTGTTTACACTTATTTCTTACTTTGTTCGTCTTGCAGACTGTATTGCAGAGTTTTTACTTCGATGCCAAAGAAGCGCGCGCCATTTATTTTAACTCGTTCTAATTTTCAGCATTCGCGCTTTTTATTTTCAATTTTTTGTGCAGAATGTGGGGGCTGCTGATTATTATAGTGATTATTTGTATTCCTTTAGGGCTGATGGAAATCTTAATACGTATTGATTTCTTGTGCAACCGCTGTTGTTACTGATAAATGTGTAACCAAAAAAGCGAATCGAAGCCGGAATGCTTCCTACGATTGAACATAAAAAATCGTGCAAGCCCTTGGGTTGTACCCGGATCACTGCGCTTAGCCTGTATCAGATAATACTAATTGTCGCTAGTAATGCGGGATAATTATCTGAATTGTTTTGATTTTTCATTTGTTTTTCAATAATTCGCATTGAACAGCTGTTGCAATGTATTATAAAACTGTTCCGCGCAGTGCTTTTTAATTTTGTCAGGTAGTTTTCGGCTATTCAGAGAACAATAAGTGAACGATAGGATATGGGAGCAAAAATGATGTTAAAAACAAGATTTGGTCTGGTAACAATGGGGGTTGTTTTTTTGATAATCATGTCAGCGTGCTCGACAACGCAGAAGACGACGCATTCACCGAGAACTGCAATAGAGCAATTACTCCATAGCGAAGCTATTTCAAGAAGTTTAAACCGGCAAACACAACGAGATTTACCGATGCCTTACGGCGCAAAAGTTACCTTAAGTACTGCCGGGTTGAGCGCCGACAATCCGTTTATCGGTGAAGTTGTCGGCGGCTGGCTGGGTAACCAGGGTTTTTTAATTGATAGCCCTGAAAATGCGCAATATCGTATTCATATTGTGGTCAATGCACTGGGGACGGAATTCGATGAGACATTTTTCGGCATTCCGCCCGTCAGCGGTTCTTTAGTTCCGATCTCGATACCTGAGTTGGCTTTTTATAAAGCACAAAATCAAGTGGGTTACTCAAATTTCTATTTGAATATATTTGAACACCCATCCGGCCGGCTTGTGCATACGTCACCGCCTTATATGGCCGAGACGTTTTATAACGACTACACTGTTTTGCTCATGTTCAAATTTAACAGAACTGATTTACGCCATCCACCTAAATCCAGGTCATTGAGCAGATTGGTTGAATAATGTGTATTTGCACTTTCTCAAGATTCATTTTGAGAAAGTGCAAGTAATGAATTAGAAAGACGGAATAATGTCTGCGCGCGCAAATGGGACCGAAAGGAAGCGCGATCAGGAAACATAAAAGTTGCGCATCATGCCCATATCCTCATGCTCCAGATTGTGACAGTGATACAGAAACAATCCTGTGTAATCCTGGAAAGGTTTAATGATTTCAATGTCTTCGCCGGGCATGACCAGTACGGTGTCTTTCCAGCCATTTTGGATAAAACCTTTCTTGACGGTGTCGTATGCACTGTTTTCTTTACTGTTTTTGCGTGACAAAATCTGGAATTGTTGGCCATGGAGGTGTATTGGGTGCGGCATGGCGCGCATCATGCCCATCATACCCATGCCGCGCCCGCCACCCATGCCGCCCTGGCCCATTCCCATGCCGCCTTCATGATAGATACGAATTTTCTGAATGGTATTTACCGGAATTTTTTCAATATCCAGGTAATCGTCCATTTTGAATGTTCTGCCATTGAGCTGAAAAGACATATGACGCATGCCGATTGCAATCGGTAACGTCTTTTCAGGGTTGGTTAAATCTTTTGCGCTTAAACGCTGCATCGAAACCAGTTTTTCAGGGAGTTGCGGCGAATCACTGACATGTTCAGTAATTTTGAATTTGACAATCGGGAAAGACTTGCCCTGCGGCAATCCATTACCCATGCCGCCCCGGCCCATTCCCATGCCGCCCATTCCACCCATCATGCCCATCTGCGGACCGCCGCCTTGATAGCTCAGATTTTTCAAAGTAAGTTCTGAGCCTGTTTTGCGTCCGCTGAAATCCACCCAAAGTTCCGCGCGTTCGGCGGGTGCGAGCATGAGATAAGGCAGCGTCTCAGGTTTTTCAAGCAAGCCTCCGTCAGTTCCGATAACAGTCAACGGTGTGCCGTCTTCCCAGCCGAGTTTATAAATGCGTGAGTTTGAACCGTTCAGCAAACGCAGGCGATACGCACGGGTTTTTACCGGTATCGTACTGTCGGCCTGGCCATTGACCAGAATCGTGTCGCCGAGAAATCCGATCATGCGCTGATGCATGCCGTGTAAATAATGCAGTTGATTGCCTCGGGTAAAACGTCGATCTTGAATGACGAGAGGGATTTCATACTCGTCAGCAGGCAAATCGAGTTTTTGTTCTGCTTCATCGCGCACAGTAATCAATCCGGCTAGACCTTGATAAACCTGAGTAGCGGTCATTTCGTGGGTGTGCGAATGATACCAGTAGGTTGCTGCAGGATTGTCGATCTCAAATTCGTAGACATAACGTTCCCCTTTGAAAATTTCATACATGGGGTGGCCGTCCATTTTTTGGGGGACATGCAGGCCATGCCAATGCGTTATGACAGGCTCGGTCAATGTGTTGTAGAAGAAAATCCGGACTTTCTGGCCACGCTCAAAATTAAGAATGGGACCCAGATAGCCGGGTAGTGTTTTAATACTGTTTGGCGGGCCTTTTAACAATTTTCCCGTATATTGGAATACGTGCGTATGTGCGCCGGACAATATCGGCACTTCTGCGGTTTTGGCGTACAGCTCCAGTTCCACATCCGGTTTGAAGTTTTTGTCCGGCGCTTTATTGATGTGTCTGTCCTCCGACAGGCTTATGCCGGGAAAAGTTGAAGCCAGGGTGCCAAAAGCAGAGTATTGTAGAAATTTTCGTCGCGTTATTTCGGGGTATGACATGGCATATAACTCCTTTAAGTCGCGTATCTATTTGTCGCGCTTACAGTTGATGGTGTTCGAAACGATACGGTAAATTAAATCATTTTAATGGGGATTTTAAAATAGGAGACGCCATTATCTTCCGGTGATGGTGTTTCTCCCGCACGGATATTTGTCTGTATCGAAGGCAATAGCAAAACAGGCGCCTCAAGCGTTGCATCCCTTTCATTGCGCAGTTTAATGAACGCTTCTTCGGTAACCCCTTCATGGACATGAATATTATTTGCAAGCTCCTGAGCGACTGTCGATTCCCAAGCTGGATCGCGATCATTAGGCGGATAATCGTGGCACATGAACAATCGTGTCTGTGGCGGAAAAGACAGTATTTTTTGGATGGAGCGGTAGAGCTTTTGTGCGTCACCGCCTGGAAAGTCGGCGCGTGCAGTGCCTACATCCGGCATAAACAGCGTATCGCCAACAAAAATCGCATCGTCAAACTGATACGCCATATCGGCCGGTGTATGTCCGGGCACTAAAAGCGCCTTGGCGGTTAATTTGCCGACCTGGAAAACTTCTTCATCATCAAATAAATGATCAAAATGATGCCCGTCCGGTATGAATTCATCGCCCAGATTGAAAACTTTTTTAAAGGTTTCCTGCACGGCGGGGATTTTTTTACCTATTGCAATCTTGCCGCCAACTTTGCTTCTCAAGTAATAAGCGGATGACAAGTGATCGGCGTGGGCATGCGTTTCGAGTATCCATTCCACAGTAAGCTGTTGACGCTGGATAAATTCGATTAAGGTATCTGCGGATGCTGTGCGAATGCGGCCGGATTTTGGGTCATAATCCAGAACTGGATCGATGATCGCGCAGCTTCCGGTCATTTCATCGTATACGACATAACAGATGGTCCAAGTGGTGGGATCAAAAAAAGCATTGATATTAGGTGGCATTTAACGCTCCATCTTGAATTAGATTAGTCAAATATAAAATACTTGAAAATAATATATCAATATATATAATATTATGCAATAAATTATTTAATTGATTGTGATTGTTTCGAGTGGCGCGCTCAGTGGGAAAGTGATGATTGGTGTGGTGAGATTCTATTATTGCACTGAGCAAACAGATCGTTGGTATTTCCGGTATCTCGGTTTGTGCTAGGGCGATGGAGAGTAGCATGAAACATTTCTCAACATCAGACTGGTTATCAGATTGGTTGTAGACACGTTCTGTTCATAAGAAATTTTATAGTAAATGAGAGAATAATGATGAGTGGTATTGATTTAACGCTGCCAGACATGGAAACGGTGCGAACTTCGGCATCAAAGGCTTGCTCAATTTTGAAAACGCTGGCCAATGAAGACCGGTTGCTTATTTTATGTCAGCTTAGCCAGGGTGCCAGAAATGTGGGAGAACTGGAAACATCGCTCGATATTCGTCAGCCCACACTTTCTCAGCAGCTTACGGTGTTGCGTGAAGAAGGGCTTGTGACAACCAAGCGTCAGGGAAAATATATTTATTATAGTCTGGCCAGCGAGGAGGCCATACGCATCATGCAGACTTTGTTTGATCTTTATTGTGACGGGCATGCATAAATAACGATGTGGCAATGTAGGGAGACTGATTTTTAAAAGGAGTGATTTATGAGCATCAATTTTACCCAGCTTGATGAAAAATTGTCGGTAACCGGTCAAATCAGCGTCGATGATTTGACTGAAATCGCAGCATCAGGTTTCAAGTCGATTATCTGTAATCGGCCTGACTTCGAAGGTGGCGAGAGTCAACCGACCAGTGAACAGCTGGAAATTCAGGCCAAAGGCCTGGGCATTACATTTGCTTACTTACCGGTGCAAGTAGGCGTCATACCAGAAGAACGTGGAGAAGCGTTCCGAAAATTAATGGCTGAACTGCCAGGGCCGGTGCTCGCGTTTTGTAATTCCGGCAGGCGCGCTTCAGCTTTGCATGCAATGTCAAAGTCCGATTTAGAAGTTGCCAAAATGCATCAAGCAACGGTCGATGCCTGTAACTGGGGTAATGCGTTTGACGTCGTGGTGGTCGGCGGCGGATCGGCGGGTATCGGTATAACGGCAAGCTTGCTCAAGCGCCGCAAATCGCTTCGAATTGCCATTATCGAACCTCATGATAAACATTATTATCAGCCGGCCTGGACATTAGTGGGCGGCGGCGCGTATGACGCGGACAAAACGGTGCGCAGGATGTCGGCGGTCATGCCTGACAATGCTGAATGGATCCATGCGGCTGCAGCCGGATTTGATCCGGACAAGAATCTTGTTCTTCTGGAAGACGGACGCAAGATAGGTTACCGCCAGCTTGTTGTCTGTCCGGGTATACGGCTGGCATGGGAAAAAATAGAAGGCGTGGAGGAAACGCTGGGAAAAAATGGCGTCACTTCCAATTACCGTTTTGATCTGGCGCCGTATACCTGGTCGCTGGTACAGGAACTCAAGCAGGGAAAAGCGTTGTTTACCCAGCCGCCGATGCCGATCAAATGTGCGGGCGCTCCCCAGAAAGCCATGTATCTGGCATGCGATCACTGGATGAGAACGGGTTGTCTGGATGACATTTCGGTTGAATTTGATACTGCAGGTGCTGTATTGTTTGGTGTGGCCGATTTCGTGCCCGCGTTGATGCGGTATGTCGAGCGCTATCATGCCAAGCTCAATTTCAACTCCAATCTTGTCAAGGTTGACGGGAACAGCAAAACAGCTTATTTTGAAATCAAAGACGCTGATGGCAATGTGCGTCTTGAAGAAAAGCAATTCGATATGCTGCATGTGACGCCGCCGCAAATGGCGCCGGATTTTTTGCGTAACAGCCCATTGGCGGATGCGGCCGGTTTCTGCAAGGTCAATGAGAAAACATTACAGCACCCGGATTATCCTAATATTTTCGCACTCGGCGATGCCTGTTCCTCGCCGAATGCAAAAACGGCCGCTGCCATCAGAAAGCAGATTGTCGTGGTTGCCGAGAACCTGCTGGCGGACAAGGAAGATGAGGAATTGCCTGTGGTATACGATGGGTACGGTGCTTGTCCGCTGACGGTTGAAAATGGCAAAGTCGTTTTGGCGGAATTCGGTTTTGGCGGGAAACTGCTGCCGACATTTCCATTAAAGCCCTCTGTGCCCAGAAAATTGTACTGGTTCTTTAAAACAACAGTTTTTCCCTGGTTATACTGGAATGGTATGCTGAAAGGTAAAGAATGGCTGGCGCATCCACATAAAAAACATTGAGTGACTAATCATGGAGTCGATTTTAATGAGTTGCCTGCTGGGATCGATTACCGGCATCGTGCTTGGACTGACAGGCGCGGGCGGGGCGATTCTGGCTGTACCTTTGCTGATATTCGGCTTGCACATGAACATGTCTGAAGCGGTTCCAGTTGCCTTGCTGGCAGTGTGTCTCTCGGCAACGGTGGGCGCCTTGATCGGGTTGAAGCAAAAAAAAGTGCGCTACCGGGCCGCCGGTTTTATTGCGCTAACCGGTTCGATTACCGCTCCCTTTGGCCTTTGGTCGTCCCAGCAGTTGCCACATGAGCCGTTAATCCTGCTCTTCGCGCTGGTGCTGGCCTATGTGGCGATCAGCATGCTGCGTAAAGGCAGGCAAGGAGATTATGACAATCAGACCGATGTAATGCGCCACCATCCTTCGCCCGAGATTCCGTGTATGGTCGGAAATACCAATGGCCGTTTGATCTGGACCTGGCCTTGTGCGCGTGCGTTGGCCATGTCGGGTGCACTGGCCGGTTTCCTGTCCGGTTTGCTTGGCGTGGGCGGCGGCTTTGTCGTTGTGCCTGCGCTCAAGAAAGTCACCTACCTGCAAATGCAGTCGATATTGGCAACATCGCTGGCAGTCATTGCGCTGGTTTCGGCAGTCGGCGCTTCCTCCGCCGTCTTGCTGGGTACCATGAACTGGTCGATTGCTGCGCCGTTTGCAGTGGGTGCATTGGCAGGCATGATGATTGGTTTTCTGCTTTCGGCACGGTTTTCCGGTCCCAGGTTGCAACAGGGTTTTGCCTGGATGGCGATTTTTGTTGCGATCGGTTTGGTTCTTAAATTGCTTGTTTAAACAATATCAGCATTTCCCGG
Source organism: Burkholderiales bacterium (assembly GCA_024235755.1). GTDB lineage: Bacteria > Pseudomonadota > Gammaproteobacteria > Burkholderiales > Nitrosomonadaceae > Nitrosomonas. Next base: position 32,969 of record JACKLV010000018.1, read on the forward strand.
TTCGATAATATTTATCGCATCCTGAAAAAAGCGGGTTGCGATAGACGATAGTTTCCCGGTCGGTTCCGATTGCGGGCGCCGCGAATGGTTCATGCTCCGTTACCACGCTTTCCTGTTCGCAAGAAATGTTTCCTTACATATCAATCACATACTGCATCAGGATTTTTTTATTCTCGCTCCGTTCTTTTAGAATGATGATTTCTTGGAGTCGTTTCGGAGAAATAACCATTCAAGCGGGTGTTATTTTACCCGCCTAGATATTCGATATAAATTCCTTATAAATAAATATTTGCGCTGTATTTAACTCAATTTGTAAATCAGATGGGTTATAAATACCCCGGAAACAGGTTTGCTCCGGTTTTTTTGGATGCATAAAAACAGTGACTTAAATCATAAGGCAGCGGGCATGCTTTTTGCGTCTTATAAAGTATGAACGCAGGCTTTATAGCCGAAACAGAGCGTTCAAGATATTTTCGAGCAAAATCATTTTTGTTTACTGTGGGAGAGAATAATGCCTAGTTATTTACATCCGGGTGTTTACATCGAAGAGATACCCAGTGGTTCCAGAGCGATAGAAGGTGTGTCAACATCGACTGCCGCATTTGTCGGTTCGCCATTTAGAGGTCCGGCGAATACACCTACATTAATTGGCACGTGGGAGGAATATGTTTCCCAGTTTGGTGATTATACGCAATCTTCCGGTGTGCAGGATGTGAATGACCATATGGCGCTGGCGGTGCGTGCGTTTTATCAGAATGGCGGCAAAGCGGCTTATATCTGCCGCGTTCTCGACAGTGACCCGGCGCCGGATACTGCTTCGGTTGTGTTAGTGGATTCGACACCGGTAGATGTGCTGACTGTTGCCGCATCCAGTGAGGGTGATTGGGGTGAAGCGCTGCGGGTTGCAATCACTGTCGATGGTTCGAATTTTGATTTGCATGTTGGAATTGAGGATAGCAGTGGTTTTGTGGAAATATCTTCCGAAGTGTTTCGCGGACTCAGCATGGATCCAACCGACGACAATTTTGTCGAAAAAGTCGTCAATGGCAGCTCCAGTTTGATCCAGGTGACTGTTGAAGAAGGGGTGGCAGCGCTGCCTGTAGCCAATTCACAGGATGCGGACGGCAACTTTACGAGCTTCAGCACCCTGGTCGGCGGATCCGAGGCCGGGCCGACCGCAGGCGATTATCTGAATTTTTACAATAACGTGCTGCGCAAGTTTCGCGATGTTTCCATTATGGTATTGCCGGGACAGCGATGGCCGGACGATGGCAGCAGTAATGATTTTATCACCAACACCATCACCCATTGTGAAGCAACCATGAGCCGGGTGGTCATTGTTGACCCGCCTGCCGATACCGAACTGGAAACAGGTAATGATGTTTCTTCACTGAGCTTGCCTACATCCACCTATTCTGTACTTTATTACCCCTGGGTGGCGGTGAGCAACCCGCTTTATCACGTCGATTCCAATCCAACCGCAAGCAAAACGCTGAATATCCCGCCGTCATCAATTGCAGCAGCGATGTGGGCCAAAATAGACAGTAAACGCGGCGTCTGGAAAGCGCCTGCAGGTGTGGAAACGCGTATCAATGTCAGTGGACTGCAATATAACGTCGAGGATTTGGAACAGGATGGACTGAATCCGGCCGGTGTCAATTGCATTCGAAATCGCCCCGGCTTCGGACCGGTGTTTTGGGGATCAAGAACGCTGGCGACAAGGGCAGATCCGGAATGGCGTTATGTTCCCGTGCGCCGGACCGCCATTTATATTGAACAGAGTATTTACAACGGGATTCAGTGGGCGGTGTTCGAGCCGAATGATCACCCGCTTTGGGGTTCGCTGCGCGCCAATATCGGTTCGTTTATGGACGGATTGTTTCGTGCAGGAGCGTTTCAGGGGGCAACAGCGAAGGACGCCTATTTTGTCCGTTGCGGGTTGGGCGACACGATGACGCAGGGCGATATTGATCGTGGACAAGTGATTGTGATTGTGGGTTTTGCGCCGTTGAAACCGGCAGAATTTGTCATTGTACGTATTCAGCAGAAAGTAGGCGAGCAATAACATTCGAATATTTTAAGCGAGAAGAGGAGGTTTTTTATGGCTGCACCAATGTTTCCGGCCAATGCGCACCGCTACGATCCCTATCGTACTTTTATGTTTCAGGTAATTGTTGACGGTGCGCCTGTTGCCGGCCTCAGAAAAATGAGTGTGCTCAAGAAGTCGACAGAAGCGGTCAAGTGGCGTTCAGCAGGCGATGCGGCGCATGAACGTGTAATGCCGGGGGGTACAAGTTATGAGCCGATCACACTTGAACAGGGTTTGACCCATGATCCGATTTTCGAGAACTGGGCGAATCTGGTTAACAATATTCAGGGCAACGCGGCGATGTCACTGGTGAATTACCGTAAGGATATTGTTTTGAATGTGCTGAATCTGCAAGGGGCGTTGGCGATTTCCTACCGGGTTTACGGCGCCTGGGTATCGGAGTTTCAGGCATTACCGGAATTTGATGCCGGGACCATGAATACCGTGGGTATACAGACACTGACATTGCAGCATAATGGTTGGGAACGTGACGCCAGCGTGACTGAACCCACTGAATCGTAATGTCGATTCGATAATTCAAGGCACAGCATGATGCAACTTCCCGGCGGAATTCTGGTTAACGCTACGCTCAGACGCGATTTCACGTTTCGTGAATTCACGGGCGGGCTCGAACTCATGCTCAACCGGCAAGCGTCCCCGGAATTGAATCATGTTGAGCGCGTGACGCAGGTACTGTGCAACGCACTGGCCAGTATCGGGGGGCAGCAAGTGAGTGAAGAACTGGTCAGCGGTTTGAGTGTTGGAGACCGTCAGTTTCTGATGCGTCAATTGGCTGTGCATATGGATGATCGGCCTGTATGGCTGACGGCTGTGTGTCATCACTGTGCGGAAAAATTCGATGTGTCTTTTTTGCAGTCCGAATTACCGGTCAAACCGGCAGGAAAAGGTTATCCGAGCAGGGATGTTATCGTCAGCCTGGGAAAGGTCACTGTCTCCGTGCCGACGGGAAATGACCAGCTCGCTGTTTCCGGCATAACAGATAATCAGAAGGCATTGCGAACACTCATTGCGCGGCTGGTAAAAATAAAAGGGCGCAGGCCAGGATTAAAACCGGAAAACTTGACAGCAAAAGACATTGAGAAAATAGAGTCAGCGTCAGAAGCGATGTCGCCTGAAATTGCAACCGAGGTGCTGGCGGTTTGCCCGCACTGTGAAGCGCAGAATCGTCTGACAGCTACACCCTACAGCTGTTTTGAAAAATCGCCTGACACATTATTCAGTGAAGTGCATGCGATAGCCATGCACTATCATTGGCGTGAACAGGACATACTGGATCTGCCGCGTGCGCGCCGGCAGAAATATTTGCAACTGATAGATCGCAGCCGCGGCATGGCCGCTCACAGTCACGTTAAACAGGAAGATCATAATGGGCGGTTTTTTTAAAAACATCATTAATGACAGCCGAAACGGCAGGTCTTTTGTTACGCATGAGACTGCTTCGTCTTTTGCCGCAGCGGAGCCTGAACATCCGCATCAGTATAATTCTGCGGATTTTACCGGGACTGGAAATACCGCGATTGAATCCGGGATTACATCCGGAAAAACGACACTAACAAACAGCGTTCAACCGCAAAATCAGGTGCAAATTTCAGAGTCAGCAGAGACCGGGGATGCGGTCGGCACACAAAAAATTCAGCCTGCTGTCAACCGGGCTGCAAGCGACGTGACAGCGTCGGCGGTCCATCATGCGCACCAGACGCGAGTGCCGGAACAGTCTGTTAACGGATTCGAACGTGCCGATGAGCATGAACGCAGGTTGGGTTTGGGTGGTGCGCCATTTGATTACCGGACGGAAGCACGCATCGATAGTGCGCAGCCAATGCCGGTAACTGCACAACAATTGATCTCAGATGATCGTGTTGCCAGTGAAAAAGATCTGGATAGCCCAATTGACGATTTACGGAATAGCGATCCATTATTGGAACCGGTGCGCAAACCGGTACAAAACATCGTAGAGCATGTTGCATTAGATCAACCTGCTTTTACCGGGTCCGACATACATATACAAGGCATTGGGATTGATTCCGATCCCGGATCAGAACTGAATCCCGGAAACGTCGGTCTGGAAGACGCGTTAAAACCGCGGAATGAGACGGCAATTAAACATGCGGCTGAACAGAGTGACCACGATGCGTCAAAGCATCCAACGGTTGTGGTGAACAATGAGACGCGTATTGAATCGCATGCACTCAAGTCATCAGTTGTTGAGAATCGCAAAGATGCCTATCCACAGGTCAGAATAGGTGTGGTGAATGTGATTGTTGAAGGACCAAGGTCAACGCAAGGAAAGCAGGCAACAGTGTCGAACTCGCGTCGAGACGATCAAACCAGCCGTCATTATTTGCGGAGCTTGTAGACTATGCCGATTCCTGAGTCGTCTTTATCGATTATCTGCAATGCGATCGGGGATTTTGTGCGTAGCGGTGTCAACGCGGCGACCAATAATATTACCGTCAGTATCGCTGCGCCAGCAGAAGTCGCTGATGACGACGATCAACATCGAATTAACCTGTTTTTCTATCGGTTTGAGCCTTCGGGTTTTCAGCCTGTAACGCGTCCCGATGAATTCTGGCGGATGCGCCTGTTTTGCCTGATTACCACTTTTGGCATTGATGAGGATGATATTCCGGCAGGTGAAAATGATTTACGCATGCTCGGAGAAATAATGCGGATTTTTCATGAGCAACCGGTTTTGTCTGCAGTCAATATCGGGGACGTCAGTGTACGCCTGCAGGTTGTTTTTTCGCCAATGACTGACGAACAGATTAATCAAATCTGGTCGACGCAAAGCGATACTGTTTACAGGCCGTCAGTGATTTATGAACTGGCCCTGATGCCCATTATTCCATCAGAACTGCGGGCCGAGCCACCGATTGTCGGGAGTCTGGGCCATCAGGTTTTTGCAGGCCGCGCGCAACGTTTTGCCTCTTTTTCTGGAAATGTGTCCGGTCCGCGCGTGCCGTTTCATCGTGTCAACATTGCCAACCCGCAATGGGCGCCCCAGATTTGCTGGCTCTATCAGGATGCATGCGTGCATACGCTAAGTTTCGGTGTGGGCAGTCCGGAATTTGCCGGTTTCTCTCCGGATCTGTGGATTGCGGGCGACAGCAGTGAGACCGTTGATCTGATTTGGGAAGTATGGGATTCAAACGGTTGGCGTCCGGCAGGCGCGCCGCTCACGGTCAATCCGTTTAACGATACAATTGACCCGGAGAATATACCTGAATCAGCGCCCGGTGTTTTCCCCGAAACATTGCCGTTGCCGCTGCCGGTGGAAATTCCTGTTGGTGAGCAGGCCGCACAGGGATTGATCTATGCAACCCGCAGTGTCACCGTGATTCCGGGGCAACCGGCTATAGAAATCCGCAGTAATCCGTTGCTCATCAGTTTGTACAGGGCGGTGTAGGATGAAAGCGGCCGTTGAAGCTATTTCACCCGTTAACCTTCAGGCTGAATGGGAGCGCGTCGAAGTACTGGCACACTGTTTATTATTATCGCGCTCCGGGCAACAACCGCGGGATGACGTGTTGAAGCGTCTGGAAAAACTTCAACTACAGGTTGACCGGTTAAGACAATCGAAAAACAGTCCCTGGGCAAAATTGCCAATCAACGGCCTGACGCCGCTGGGCATGGATGTGCTCGCCTGCATTGCGGCGAGTGAAGCGCAGCCAAAAACCGGCTGGCTGTACCAGGAGCTGCAACCGGCGAATCCACAGCCTTTTGTGACAGTAGCCTTGTTGCAGCAGCTACTTGCACTGGACTACAGCGAACTGCATCATGCCCGGCAACTGACGGCAACCGGCGGCGAGTTTCGGCGGCTGGATTTAATCGAAGCGGATCAGGACAGTTCGTTTACGCCGCTGCGTCCTGGAAAAAAAACACTGGCGCTACTGATGGATTTGCCGCAAATCGAAGAAGTGCCGCCAGGCGCTTACCCGGTCCGGCAGCGCGCATCCTGGGATGATCTTGTACTGCCGCCGGATCGTGAGCGGGTTTTGCGTGAATACCTGATGTGGTTGCGGCACCGTGAAACCGTGGTCGATCACTGGGGCGGTCATGCAGTCGGTGGCCCGGTAGCACTGTTCAGCGGATCGTCGGGAACCGGCAAGACTTTCGCGGCAACAGTGATTGCCAACGAAATGGGTTGGCCATTATACCGCGTGGATCTGGCGCGGCTGGTCAGTAAGTATATCGGCGAGACGGAAAAGAATATCGGCAAATTGTTCGATGCCGCGCATGGCCGGGAAATGGTGCTGCAATTTGATGAGGTCGATGCGTTAATGAGCAAGCGCGGCGAAATCAAGGAAGCGCGTGACCGTTACGCGAACATGGAAGTGAGCTATCTGCTGGCGCGTATTGAAGACCACCAGGGACCATGTATTTTGACGACAAATCTGCGCAACCAGATCGATAAAGCGTTTTCGCGCCGTTTCCAGATTGTCGCGGAGTTTCCACGGCCGGACCGGACTGCCCGCGCATTGTTATGGCAGCGCATGATTCCGCCGCATGCGCCACGGGCTGACGATCTCGATATTGATTTTCTGGCGCAAGCGGTTAATCTGACCGGCGGCAATATCCGCAACGCCGGTTTGCATGCCGCCTATCTTGCGGCGGAGGATGCAAAACCGATTTCACTGGCGCACGCGGCAATTGCCGTTTACCGCGAGCTTGCCAAAGACCGTCCGCAGTTGAATAAAAACGATCTGGGGCCACTGGCAAACTATTTGCCTGAAGCGATTTATAGCAGCGAGGCCGTGCAAAATGGATAAATGTGTTTATAACATTGAACAGTTAAACCTGAGCTTGCCGCCGGGATACGAGAGACGGGCTGACGCAATCGCTCGCGGTGTGGCAAAACAACTGGCGCGTATGCCGGTGGCGCAATCATTCGAACTGAAGGCATTGACGATTCCGAAAGTGAATATCTTCAATGGAGAAACGGATCAGGTGATCGCACGGCGCATCGCACACTCGATTCATGCGCAATTGCATGTTTCCGGTCAGCTTAATCCATTGAATCGGAATAATCGGCAAAACCTGCAAAGCAAACAGAGGGGGCAGCATCGTGGCATTGATTAATTTAACACGCGGCATTTTGATTGAATACGGGTTGTCGATACCGCCGCTGGTATTGCAGTTTGAATTTAATCCGCAAACACTGTCGCGGACGCGGTCGATCACCATTGTAACCGGCAATGCGCCGGGCACGCGCGGCGGTTATGATTTTGCATTGCCCAATGAAACGCCACGCGTGGCGCAGGGCGTTACGATAGAACCCGAGCAGTTCAGTATGCAGATCCTGATCGACGCAACCGATCGCATGAGCGATCCTTCGTCGCCGGGACACGGGCCGGCAGTCGCTTTCGGCATTGAACCGGAACTCGATACGCTGCGCAGTATGGTCGAGCCCAAAACACAGGGGCCCGGTGGCGTGCAGATGCTGTCAAGTCTCGGACTGGGCGGCAACAAGGCTTTTCAGCGCGATGAACATCCATCGGTTTTGTTGCTGGTATGGGGTACGCATGTGTTGCCGGTATTTTTAACCAGCGTGCAGGTGGAAGAAGTGGGGCATCTGCCGACATTGATGCCTTACCGGGCGAATGTAACGCTCAGTTTTCAGGTTATTGAAAGCAATAATCCATTTTATCAGGTTGAAAAAGTGCGTCAGATGGTGGGTGCGGCGGTCAATCTGGCCAGCGGGGTTTCGGTATCGTTTTCGGCCTCTTTTGGCGCTTCATTCTAGCGGTCTAACAAGTACAGGATTGATAGTCAGATGCTTTTAAAGAAATCACGATACAGGAATACCGGACTGTTTCAACCGTCAGCGGATGGCAGCGACGTGTTTCCAGGATTGCGCGCGCGCGAAATCGGTCCCGCTGTTGGCATGATCGAACATGAAATTCAGGCCGGCAATCGGCTCGATCAACTGGCGCGTCACTATTATAACGATGATCGCCAATGGTGGCGTATCGTCGACGCCAATCCGGAATTTTTGTATGCCGGAAACATGCTGGACGAAACAATGCAGGGATCAATTTTATTGATTCCTAAATTGAAGGAATAGGTTAATACATGGGGCTTCTGGATCTGCTCAGTGATAAAAAGCTGCAACCGGCAGAATGTGTCGTCAAGCTGGACAACCAGGAAATTGACGATATGTATCCGGCGCTGGTTGAAGTGGTGGTCGATGCGGACCGCAGCCGGGCAACGACGGCAACGCTGGTGTTTGAAGCCCGCCGTCTCGAGGACGGCCTCTGGACCGTGCAGGATGACGACCGGTTTAAACCCTGGATTGCTGTCAGGATTGAAGCCGTGTTCGGCGATGAAACAGAAGAGGTAATGCGGGGTTTCGTCAAGGAGGTTCGGGCGGAATACCCGCAGCAGCGGGGTTCGGCGAAAGTTACGGTTTCCTGCCAGGATCATTCGCTGCAACTGGACCGCGAGCATATTGAGCAGCGCTGGGGGGAAGACGCGCCAACGACCGATGGCGCGATAGCTGTTGAAATAGCCGGCCGGAACGAGTTGGGCGTACTGGAGGAGCCCGGTGAAGGCCAGACGGTGCAGGATTTATTGCAAAATACCACGGATATCAAATTCCTGCAGCGCCGTGCACAAGCAAACGGTTACGAGATTATTTTTCGAGAAGGGAAAATGCATTTCGGCGATATGCGGCTCGATGCCGAGACGCAACCGACAATTATGGTGTATGCCGGACCGGATACCAACTGCATCAGTTTTAACATTCGGGATGATGGCCATAAACCGGATAAAGTGGCGTATCAGGTTGCCGCGGAAGTCGGCACAAACGAGCAGCCGGTTGAAGTCACACCGAATTTGCGGGTGCTGGGTAATGATGCGGCTGACAGCAGTGGGGCGGGTTTAAATGATTTTGTCTGGCGGCCGCAGCGGCAGGGTGTCAGCGATGCAACGCAGATGCAGGCGGTTGCCCAGCAGATGGCCAACGAACAATCGATGAAAATCAATGTGGACGGCGAACTGGATGGCAGCTTGTACGGCCATGTACTGCGCATCGGAGAGCCTGTTGGCGTCGACGGCGTGGGTGAGCGCTACAGTGGCACCTATTATGTCGATGCGGCGACACATCGCTTTGATGTCAACGGTTACAAGGTTTCTTTTCGCTTGCTGCGCAATGCCTACGGTGATGATTTAAGCGAATCAAGCAATCCGCTTGCGGGCGTATTGTGAAGCTAAATTCCACAGTTGATCGCGTTTAATTATTGGAATCGATATGAAAATATACAGTTTATGTTCCGTAGAAGTTCTGGTGCTTAGGGCGCTGTCGCTATGATGTTTACAGGGCGCTGTTGTTTATCTCAGACTGTGTTGCAATGCGTTGCCATAACCTGTTATGACGCCTCATTGCGCCTTGTCGGAAATCAACAACAACGCACGTTAAACACCATCCAACTGAGGAGTTTAGGTTAATGGAACAACTCGTTCGTCAAATTGCACAGCAATCGCAGCAGCGCTATTACGGCAAATACCGGGGCTTTGTGGTTGATAATCAGGATCCGGAGAAACGCGGCCGGTTGAAAGTCAGAGTGCCTTCGGTGCTGGGCGATCAGGATACCGGTTGGGCGTTGCCGTGTATGCCGTTTGGCGGGTTGACCAACCAGGGGCTTTTTATGATTCCGGAGGTGGATGCGCAGATCTGGGTTGAATTTGAAGAAGGCAATGTGGATCGCCCGATCTGGGTCGGCGTTTTCTGGCAGCAGGAAAGCGATACGCCCGAAGAAGCCGCGCTGGATGAGCCGACGACGCGCATTATCCGCACGCCATCCGGTCATGTTTTACAGTTCGATGATGCCAGTGGAGAAGAGCAATTCCGGCTGGCGCACCCGTCCGGAACGGAAATAACCATTGATCCGCAGGGAACCGTTAAAACCGAAGATGCTGCGGGCAATACGCTAACACTCGATGCTGAGAGCAACAAGATCATCGTGGAAGACGCCAACGGCAACAAAATAACAATGGACAGCAGTGGCACCGAAATCAAGGACAGTAATGGCAACACCATACAAATGGCTGCCAGTGGCATTACCGTGGAAGGAACGCAGGTTGTGATTAAAGGCACAACCGTCGACGTGGCGGGACAGGGTGGAGAACCATTGATCAAGGCGCAGACATTTTTATCCCTGTTCAACGCCCATACGCATGTGTGCACTGCGCCGGGTTCGCCGTCTGGGCCGCCGGTGCCACCGTTAACGCCGGTCGTGTTGACGACGAAAACCAAGGCGCTCTGATGTGGATTTGGGTGATCGAAACGGCAGGGGATTGAACGATACAGGATTGGACGATTATGGCGACGCGACTGAATAATCCGGATTATATGAAGTTCCCGATGCAAATCGGGGAAAACGGTGCGGTTACGAGCAACCGCCAGCACCATGTCCGCGAACAAATCGAACAGGTGCTGTTCACCGATGCCGGGGAGCGCTGGTATCGCCCCGAATTCGGCGCCGGGGTGCGTGCACTGGTATTCGAACCGAACAGCCCGGCAATATGGGAGATTACCAAAAAACGGCTGTCCGCGTCCCTTAATGAAGCGCTGGCGGGAGAAGTCGCGCCGGCAAGTCTGGAAGTGAACGTGACCGGCGAGGGCGAAAAACTGTTCATTACCATTGCGTATACTTTGGCGACGCTGAATCATTCAGAACAGCTGGAATTTGTTGTCGGAGGAGATCAATAAATGGCAGAGCAACCGTCATCCCAACTATTTTTCGCCGATGGCTGCAGCGACTGCGGTTATCGTCAGGTAGAACTCCCGGATCCATTGCCCCCTGTCGGGGATGATTTCGATTGGCTGGTGCGCGATTACGACGGATTCCGCTTGTTTATGCTGGAGGAACTGGCGGCGCGTTTTCCGGAGCGCCGGCGCTGGACACCGGCCGATATGGAAGTGGTGATTGTTGAAACCTTGTCGGTCGTTTTGGATCAACTGTCCGATATGCTCGATCGTGTACAGGCCGAAGCCTTTCTTGAAACGGCGCGGCGTCCTGAATCGGTGCGGCGGTTGCTGGAAATGATTGGTTATGATGCCGTCAATCTGGCCGGTTCCGAGGCAAAAATTCCCGATGCTACAGGCGCTGCAAGCGAGGATGAAGCGACGCGAAGAACGCGTTTGCAGACATTTTACCTGGCGTTACAGCAGTATCGTTCGGATTATCAGGACGCCATTGATGAAATGACGCCCGCACAACAGGCGAATTTCCAGGTATTTATCGATAATCCTGCGGGCGCGCCTTTGGCTGCACTTGATGCGGTTCAGCTTTTTCTTGATAACGCACCCGAGTTTGTCACGCGTGCGCGTAACGACGCCTTGCACAATTATTGGGCACTGTATCCGTATGCGATGGAAAAAGCGCGTGCATCAGGACCGCGCGCCATCCATACACAAAAGCGGATGGTGACCGAGGGCGATTATGCGGAAAGACTGGAAGATCATCCGCTGGTGCTGCGCGCACATGCGTATAGCCGTTGGACAGGGTCGTGGAACACCATTTATGCGGCGATGGTAATGATAGAAAATATAACGCTGGATGTCCCGCTGACAGCAGGAAGTGTGGGTGGTGTCGGCAATCTCGAGCTGTTACAGACAGGTATCGATCAATTTAATCAGCAACATGAACTGGGTGACGTGGATTGGGCCATAGAACCGACGCCGCGTATTATTTTGCGTCCATATCTTGACGCCTACAGAATGGCGGCGCAGGAAGTTTTTCTGCAGGATGCGCGGTTTGCCGGTATTAATATTTCACTTTCCGTGCGGGTGGCCAATAATTATTTTCAGTCAGAAATTCGACATGCCATTATCCGGTTGCTTAGCACGGCGTTGGGTGGATTTTTTGCGCCGGGCAGACTGGCTTTCGGCGAGGATCTGCATGCCGGCGATATTATTGAAACCGTGATGAAAATCGATGGTGTGGAAGCGGTATGCCTGAACCGTTTTAAGCGTGTCGGAAAACGTTATCCAAACCAGGCTGATGCAGGCCGTATTCGTCTGGACGGTCTGGAAATCGCTACGTGTAACAACGATTCACAAAATCCGGGACTGGGTATTTTGCGTGTGGTGCTGCATGGAGGTCAACGCGGATGAACTCGCTGACGGATAAAAAGGATTTGACACGCTGGAATCGTTCAGGATTAGGCCGATTCCGTTATGTGGATGGCAATGCCATAACATTCCTGGAAACGTTGCGTCTGGCGCAGCGCGATGCCTTCACGACGGGCGGAAAATTAAAATGGAAAGCGTTGGAGACCGCAATTCCACAATCGGTTGATGAAACACCTGAAGAACGGCAGGCGCGCTGGCTCCAGCAATATTATGCCGAACGCCGCGATTACGGATGGGAGATATTGCGCAGTTATGCCAGAGCGGCGCATATACTCGGCGAATATGTGGATGTCTACGCCAACGAATCATTTATCCGTACCGCAACGCAGTGGCAGAATATCCGCCGTCTGGTTGAAATGCTCGACTACCATCCGGCGCCGCCCGCATCGGCGGAAACACCGATTGTGTTATTCGCCAAAACGGACAAGTCAGGCACCGTTGAAGCCGGGTTTGCATTTAAAAACAGTTCGGACGATGGCAGCAAGCCGTCCGTTTTTGAAACGTTGAGCGATCTGGACGTTGACGAACAACTCAATGAAATTCGCATCGAGGACTGGAATAAATCGCAGATCAATTTTATTTATGATGACAGCACAAATTCCGCCGTTTTTCCCTTAAGCGAGCCGGTTGAGAATGTGTCGGTCGGTACTCTGGGCGTATTGCTGGTTGATACCGGTCTGCAGACAAAAGGACTGGCAGTAAAGGTCACCGAGATAGCGGGTCAGCAAATAAAGTTGCAGGGTGAAGACAAACCCGCCGGTTTTCCGCATGCGCTTAAACGGTATCAGGTCAGGCTGTTGTTGAAGCCGGATTTTAAACAAACGCCGAAAATCAACGGCGATGATGTTGTTATCCTGAAGCCTGATCATGGTCTGAGCGCGAAGGCCGTTGTCGCCTGGAAAGATGGCTATACCTGGATGGCGGCATTTGTAGAGGAAGTCCAGAATGATCGTGTGCGTTTGTCGCGCTCAGCACCCGCATCCGGTACTGAACTGTATCTGACGGCTTTTTCTGAAGCGCGTGATATGACTGTGGCTGGCAGCGCTGTGCGTCGCGTTATCTTGCCATTAGTGGATTATCGGGAGCAGTGGGGACTGTTTGATGCGGATCTGCAAAAGATTAACAGTTATTCGACCCATAACGAGAGCGGTCAGCCTGTTTATACCTATAAAAATGGCAGCAGTTATGACCTTGTTTATTATGTTCCAAAAGACAATGCATCAACCGCAGCAAAAATTGTAGCCACTGTTTTAACGAGCAAACCGCAAAACATTTTGCTCGAAGGCGATCCCGGCGATCTTGCAACGGGCGACTGGATGATTTTACAGGATGGCAGCGACATTACTGCAGCCCGGATTGATGCATTGACCGAAAATGAAAAAGACTATCAACTCAAGCTTTCCAGTGGATCGTTTAGCGGCAGTGAAACGCTGTTCGGCAATTTTGAGGTTGAACTGCGTCCGTTGAATTATGCCATGAACGAAGAGCCGGCATTTCTGTTGCAACCGCAATACCGGTCTGATAGTCATTGTTTTTTGCCTGTGGCGCTGGAAGATTTTCCCGAACTGTTAACGATTGGCAGGTCGCTGATAGTCGAAGGGCGCAGCAGCGCGATGGAAGTGACCGTCAAGGATGTCGATGAATTAAACCGCCGGATCAAGATTGAACCGGCGATACCCGGCAGCGAACTGACCGGAAGCGGGACGACGGATGACTATACCCGTTACTCCACAAAAATTTACGGCAATGTTGTTCAATCCGGTCATGGGGAAACACGCAAAGAAAAAATACTGGGCTCCGGTGATGCAACGCAGACAAACCAGCAGTTTGATTTTGATGTCGAGAATGTCAGTTTTGTCACCGACCCGAATTTTACCAATGGTGTACGCGCCGCGATTTCGATTCGGGTGGATAGCCGGACCTGGAAACAGGTTTCTACACTCAATGACTCCGAGCCGGAGGATATGCATTATGTCGTGAGGATGAATGAGAACGGCACCTTGCAGATAGAATTTGGCGACGGCATTCATGGCCGCCGGTTACCGACCGGCAGCAATAATGTACGTATTGTATACCGGGTAGGCGGGGGGCTATCAGGCAACCTGGTCCCGTGCAGTTTGAAAAAAATCGTCAAACCCAGTTCGATTGTCGATTCAATACGCCAACCGATACCGTCCAGTGGTGGCAACGATATGGAGTCGGGCGAATCGATGCGGGATAATGCGCCGGGTAGTATTTTAACGCTTGAGCGCGCGGTGTCACTTGCTGATTTTACACATCTGGCGACGCGCTATAGCGGCGTGTGGCAAGCGCGCGCATACCAGCGGCAGGGATCTGTACAAAAAAACCGGATCAACATCGCGATCGTTCCTGCAGGCGGCGGTGAACTCGGTGGACTTGGCGATGCATTAACGGCCTATTTTGATAGTCATTCGCTGCCCGGCGTCACGGTTAATGTTTTGCCGTTCGAATCGATCATTCTCGATCTCAAAATCACGATTCGTGTAAAAACGGATGAATTCGACCAGGACATTGTGACCGAAGATGTTCTGCAAGCGCTAAAAACAGCTTTCTCATTGAAAAATTCAAAACTGGGCTGTCCGCTTTATCTCAGCGCAGTGTTTAAAGTCGTTGAAGGAGTGACCGGGGTTGCAAACAGCCAGTGTGAAATCAATCCCGACGGGTTTTTCAATGCGGCGGGCAATCCGGTAATGCCAAGACAAGTAACCGAGGGTGTTGATGGCGCAATCAAACGCGTTTCCGTACATGACCAACAGGTGATTTACCTGGACAGCGAGGTGTCGGTAATCGATCTTACAACGCAGGCTTTTAGTTTATAGAGTTGAACGATGGTTGACAAAGCGTATGACAAAATACTTTATCGAATTGTCCCGGCGGTTTACCGCAATCGGGACAATTCGCAGTATGGCGGCAGTGGGGATCTGAAGAAATATTTCACCGGCAATGCGGTGTTGCTCAATCAGCTGCACGCGACGCTGGATCAATTGCTTGCCGATAATTTCCCGGATAACCCGCTGGATAATTCACTGGCGTGTCAGGACTGGCTGTTACCCTATTTTGCGGATTTGCTGGATGTGCGGCTGGTTTCTCCGCTGGTAAAAGGCCGCCGCGATGAAATTGCCAAAGCCATCCGCTGGCGGCAGAGAAAAGGGACGCTGCGTGTCGTTGAAGAAGTGGCCGAATCGATTGCGCAACTCGAAGTGGTATTGCACGAAGGCTGGAAGCGTGTCGCCATGACGCCGCGAATTGACGCGCCGCTTATTCCGGAAACACTTTATGGTTTCAGTAAAACCGTGCCTGCGCAACCGCCGTCAATTGCGTCCCGTCATCCCGATTTGCCAGCCGTTACGCCGAATTTCCGCTGTCCTTCCGGCGCCGTTTCATCCAGCACCAGTAATCCGGCTGCGCAGCAAAGTGAAATCGATGGCGATGTCCGGGTATGGCGTCAGGTGAGTTTTCATGGCGCGCCATGCAACCCTGGCAGCTATGAAGATGTTTCCCGCCGCACCGTGGATTTTCGTTGTGGAAACTGGCGGCACGGTCATTTTCATCCGGATCGTATTTTGCTCTATACCGTTCCGCCGGCCGGTTTTTTTCCTGCAAACATACAGACCGTGAACTGGTCGGAAGAACCCAGCGAAGCGTTTTTGAAACGCATTGATGTGATAACCGAGGGAAATACCACAGTCTATCGTAATAAGACATTCGGTCGGGACAATTTCAATCCGGTTAATATTCGCAGGACGATCCAGCTTGGACAGGTTGCCGATGGTGTTGGTGATCCCGATTTTCATATCTGGCGCTTTGAAGGCGTCAATATACTCAATACGTTAGTGCTGGATTCTGGACGGGTGGAATTGGTGAAGTGCGCTGCACGAAAAGTTGAAGTGCACAGTATCGACAAAGTGTCTGCTGTGATTACGGCCAAAGACTGTTTGTTTAGACAGGTTCAGGCTGCACGCGGGCTGGTTAAGCTGGAGTATTGCACGGTTCTGGAGTCGACCTTGAGCGAGCATCTTTTTGCCAGCGATTGCATTTTTCTGGGACTGGTTCACCGGCATCACCTGCCCGATATGACTCCGCCGGTACGACACTGCGTCCGGTATTCACGTATCGCCAAGGATCAGGATGAAGGCGATATGCGATTGATTCATACCACGCGTGCTTTGCCGGTGATGTTTTCAACGAAATTTGGTGAACGGGGTTGTGGGGTATTGCATCCTGCGACTCCAGAAGCCATCGTGCACGGCGCGGAAGACGGCACCGAAATGGGCGCCTATCACGGCGATTATTTAAGTCTTCTGGCTGATGCAATTATTGAAAAACTCAACGATTATTTGCCGCTGGGTAAGGAAGCCGTGGTCATCCCTGATACGCGTCTGCTGGATATACCTGAGTAGACGCAGCGAGTATTAACAAATCATTTTGTTATTTACGGAATTTTGATTATGAAAACACAACTGTCACGAAACAGCTTTGATGCCAAAAAACGTTATTCCGGCATTTATCAGCAAATGGGCAGAATGCTCACCGATGCCGACTGGAACGAACTGACCGATCTTAGCAAAAACAGGCTGGCCGATGCATTAACCGACGTAATCGGCAGTGGTACGCCGCGTGAGCGGGGTCTGGTCAGGATTGCCGAAAATCCCGATGGCAGCAAAAGCTACGCATTGCAGTGGGGGTATTGCTATGTGGACGGCATTATTGCGCAGGTGCGCCCTGATCCTGCCGCAACGTTGACCGATCCAACCGGCATTGCATTTGAATATGAACATCAGGCGGATTTTCCGGGTGCGCCGGCGCTACCCGCAGGGGATTATCAGCTCTATGTCGATGTCTGGGAACGTACGGTTATTGCACTGGAAGATCAACAATTGCTCGATCCCGGCCTGCATGGCGCAGATACCTGTACCCGTACGCAAACCATGGCGCAGGTGAAATGGTGTGAAACCGGAGTAATACCAGAAAATGCCGCGCACAATCCACCGGTTGGCGAAGCGAAGCTGACACTGGAATTGCGCCAGGGCAGTACCGAGCCGGACCCCTGCGATCCCTGCGCAGAGGAGATTGCGCTACAGGACAAATTGGGAAATTACCTGTTTCGCGTTGAAGTGCATGATGTCCAATATAATGCAAGTGGTCAGCCTGAACGCGTTATCCTGAAATGGTCGTCTGAAAACGGTGCTGAGCAGTATGCTATTGGCGTTGAACCGACAGGTTTCAGTTCGGATAACTGGGTGTATGAATTTTTTGACGGGTTTCTTGATCCCGATGCAATTACGCCGGAAACCTATGACAGCGAAAAGCATCTGGGAAAACACCTGGCGACGGGTTTTACCCCGGTACGCGGTGAATTAACCAAAGGCTACCCGGATTCGGTACCGTCGGATTATACCGCTGTGCGCCGGTGGGACGGGTACTGCGAGCTTGAAAAAATAGCAGGCAACTGGACTTTGGTCGCTGGCGCGGATCGTGGCGTGGACTTGTCCACCGGTTCGAGTAGCGACGCGCATGGTCATGTCACTGAAGGCAGCACGGTGATAATCAATCACGATGTGATGACGTTGACTGTCGAAATTGCCGACTTGCCGGTTCTGGCCGGTGACTTCTGGTATGCGGTTGTGCGGCAGGCCGTTAATGTGGCCGGAGATGTACTGTTGATTGATGAAGAACCCCGCGGCATTGTGCATCATTACATGACGCTTGGTAGTGTTATCGGCGGTGAGTTTGTTGCGTATGACAGTGATCAGTGCAAACGCTTTGAATTTCCGCCGCTGACCGATATTCTGGCAACAGATGTTTGTTACGACGGCAGCCAATGTGACAGTCTGTCAACCGCAAAAACAGTGCAGGATGCGATCGATCAGTTGTGCCATTCGCGCGATCTGCGCTGGCATAACAAACATCTGCATGGCTGGGGGATAGTCTGTGGATTGATCGCACGCTGCGGACCCGATACGCATTTTGATCCTGATGACGAAGACGGCGTAGCAGAACGGCGGGAAGTCAAGATAACTTCCGGCTATGCCATTACCTGTGAAGGCGATGATATCGTTCTTGAATCCGAACGGATTATTGATCTGATACAGCGTATCGAAGCGCTGGAAGAACAGGGGACTCAGGTGCTAAAAGAGGGTAACGGCACGGTTTGCCTGCGTCTGGAACGTGATGCTAACGGTCAACCCCAGGTTGAAGTCGAACCTTACGATTCAGAAAAGCATGCCGACAAATCCATGCTGGACGGTACCTTGCTCATGGATTTCTATCAGAAATGTATCGTGGATCTGGTGGAAGCGATTATGGCGGAGTTCAAGTTTCTGAACACCGACGAGCTGAATGAAGTTGAAAGCGGTACAAATGGACCGGTTTCGATTGAGCGCAGAAAGCTGACGAGTTTTATCAACTTGATCGTTCAATTGTTCAATCAGGAGAATGGATCTTATGTGTTTCTGTCTCGTAAAGAGCATTTGATATTGCGTGACATTTACCTGAATTTAAGAAGTCTTTTGCAAAGTAAAACATTCTGCGCAATGTTTCAGGGGCAGGATTTTCCCGATTATCCGTTTGAGAAGACCGGGATGACGACCTATTTTGGCAAAAACCTGCATACTCGTATCCAATTGCGTCCATCCGGAGACCGGGTGTATACCTATGGCGGCACCGATAATACCATCAATGTCTATAGTGTCGAGAAACAGGAACTGATACAGGTACTGGAAATGCCGTCCGCCGAGGGCGCCGAAGTGTCTGCAATCACCTTTTCACAGGATGGCGCATTGCTGTATGCCGCTGCCAGCGTGCGCGGCATCGATTCGGTATTCGGGATAGCCCGCGTCAATGACAACCATGCCTGGGAAGAAATGACGATTCTCTGCGACATTGAAATTACCGACATGCAAATGTCGCAAAAGGATAGAGGACTGATTTATGCGGTTGGTTATGGCAAGGGGCTTTTTTATCTGCGCCCCGAAGTACTGATGGATCAGGAAAAACCCCGGCCAGAGCCCGTTTACGCATTTAACGCAGTCGGCCATATGGCCATTGACAGCCAGGCGGCGCTTGCCTATTGCACGGGTGCGTCAAAAGACATGGATCCGGATCGCTACGACCGGATATTTATTTGCAACCTCAACATCGACGGTCAGCAGGTGCAGAATCCGCAGACGTTGTCTTTGACGGATGAAAGCGGCCAGACATTGTCCGGAACTGATGGTTTAACCGTGAGCCAGAAAAGCGGTCGTGAGTCTGGGCGGTTGTATGTCGTTGTCGATGGTCCCAACGGCGCCGATAACAAACGGCTTTTGACCTATAATTTGCCGATTGGTGATAACAATCAGCCCGTCTCGACGCTGGATATCGAGAATACAGCCGTCAGTCTTGCCTATCACCAGGAATCGAAACAGGTATTACTGGCGATGGAAGATGGCTATCGTATTCAGACAGTCGATGAAAATGGCAAGAAAACCAATGTGTTCCGTGTGCCGGTCCAGATCCAGCCGACAGATGTGCGGGTCGATCCAGGTAGCGGTCAGATTTATGCCCTGAATTATATCAGCAATACCGTGAGCGTGATTCCTGCCAAAGCGCTCGATGTGACCGACGCATTTCTGCAGCAACTCGCACAATACCGTCAGGAAGTGTTGCGCGTATTTTATGCCTTGTTCGGTGGTTTGTTGCAATACCTGAAAGACTGCTTCTGCGATCATCTGCTGGTGAAATGCCCTGCCTGTGATGACGAAGATGTGATTTATCTTGCAACCGTCGAGGTGCGCGATAATAAAGTTTATAACATCTGCAATTTTGACAAGCGCAAGTATGTGAAATCGTTCCCGACCATGGAGTACTGGTTCTCGATTGTTCCCGTCTGGCCGTTGCTGAAAACGGCGGTGGGAAGACTGTGCTGTTCGATTTTACCGGACTTCTTTGCCAGGCAGGAAGATAATGTAATTAAACCCATACCGGCAATCGGTTCTGCGCAAACGGTAACAAATCGAGTCAGCGCAAATACCGCAAGAAAAAGCGTGCAGACCTATCAGCGCACCGATATCAGAGCGGGACTCAGAAACCAGGTTAAAACAACGCAGTTTATCGGTCAATTGGCGACTGATCGTGCTGTTGCGCTGGCTGATACCGGCCGCCGTAAAAATATCGGGGTGCGCAAACAGGCGTTGCTGCAAAGTGATGTCAATGATGCGATCAAGGAATTGAATAACAATCAGGTCGAAGTAGCCGCGATAAAAAAATACGATGCCAATAATGCCGGTGTATATCTGACTGAATTCAACCAGACTCCGCAACGTATCGATCCGGGCAGTAAAGTCACGTTGTACCAGAAAGATGGCAAAGTGGCTTTTTATATCATTGAAAAACCCGTAGCGGGGATCACGGCAACACTACCTGAAAATGTCAAGGCTGAGTTGCGGGATTTTGAAGCGCGAAAACAGGCGCTGGCCGATTTTGACGCACTCAATGCCGAGTTAGCCAAGGTTGAAACACGGCGGGGTGATTTGGCAGCGTTTGATGCGGTCAGAGCAGAAATCGACATTCTGAAGTCTGAAAAGCTTGCTGTCGAGGAAGAGCTTGCTGCACTCAAAGTACAGGTTGAATCCATTCAATCAGTGCGTGACACGTTATCAGCGGATCTGGTGGAACTGGATAAGAATCTGTTGGAAGCGCGCAAGCTGCAGCAAGACATTAGGCTGGAAGTGAATAAGATCCGTCCAGTAGCTACGCTTTCCGAGGTAACGCCACAAATTGAGGCGGATCTGAACAGCCTTGGTATCAGGACGATAGAGGATCTGGCTGTTTCAGATGCATCCAAATTGACAACATTGAGAAGCATTAACGCAACCATGGCCAGAAAACTTATTTCCGGCGCTAACTTACTGATTGGCAGGGTTTAAACATGATTGCCTTGACTTATCACAGGTCTTGTCCACGTTCAACGGCGTTTCGAGCCCCGCTGGCGCATCCGACATTGCATGCCCCGCAAGCAGTTCGTGTTAAACAAATTCTCGGAACGAATCGGGCGCAGGCAGTATTAAAAATCGGGTCTGAAAATGACCGGTTCGAGCAGGAAGCTGATCGCATTGCCAATCAGGTTGTGTCAGGCGGTCATGGTGCGGGAACAGTTCGTCATGTCGAGGGTGTCAGTGGCGCGCAACGGATGTGCGAAGACTGTGAAGAAGAACTGCAGCGTAAGCCTATCAATAATGTGTCAAGCGGTGGTGCGAGTGGAGAAGTCGGCAATGCGAGTCCTAAATTAGGTTCGGGACAGAAACTATCGGTGAGTCAACGCAGTTTC
>JACKLV010000019.1 GCA_024235755.1 Burkholderiales bacterium
TGATTGATTCACAATGAAGACAAGCGCATCAATCCATTTTTTCACATACACGCCAATGATGAATTGTCATTGGCGCAAACATAGTCTTACTCACCCGGATGCACTATCTCTCAATTTTTGTGACGCTGTCATGCCTGTCTAACAGATCGCCCCCAGGATCGACCAAAATATATTAATCCAATAATAACTAGTAAAGCAGGCGCCGGTTCCGACAAAAATTTAGGCTGACTTGTCGGAATAAACTGGGCGTCAAAAAACGCCCACTCATAGGCGCGGTTAAATGCTGTTAATCCGCCGTCATGCGCTTCAATCTCGATGATGTTATGGTCTGTCGGGCTACCTGCCAATATATCATTAAGATACTGAGTAAAGTCCATGAATACCGGCATCGGTTGACCACGATCATCCATATGATCATCTAGCAAATAAGTACCTACCTCGAATCCGTTGACTGTCAGTCTCATCCAATCGTCTGCGGCAACCCACGCTCCGGTCACACCGCCACCCATAAGGGTTTTAGCTGCCAAGTCAAACTCATATCTGAAATATACCGTGTCCGGCCCGGACATTCCATCAGGATTGGTTCCGGGGCCAGCAAACCACATTAATTGCGCATTGGTAGTGCCTCCATCCGGAATGGGCGTCCCATTTAAATTTGGATTGGGCTGTGTAATGGAGTTTGGATATGGCGCAAATGCAGGAATCCAGCTTATCTGATCAGTACTCACTTGCCAACCGCTGCCATCAGCATTGCCTGCCCCGCTTACTATATCAAGTATTCTATGTGCACTTGCGGACACCGCAAAAGTAACGATTGTTGCAATAAATGCCATACGAAACACGCTACGAATACTTAGCCGCGCTTTTATAATGACTGCATACATCACACTTCTCCTTTATTTGGCCATAATGACTAAAATGAATGCTATCCAAAAATTGTTACAATCAATTACTCTCTGCTAATTCATGATTTATCTATTCCACCAGTTTCCGAAAAATGAATAAGCACTTGATTGTGTACAATATCAAAATCAGTCAAATAGAAGAATACGTGCAACTACGTAGAAAAATATAGCTGAATGAATGACAGGAAATCAGTAAGCGAAGCGCATTGCGCCTTTTTCATTACACTTTAAGACCATCGAACCAGGTTTGAAAGCAATGTTGGAATGAAACAAAGGAAGATCGTATTGTTTTATTGATTCAGTTCAGACACACAGTACGTTTTCCGAAAAAATTATCGCAAAATTATTTCTTGAGAGCATACTTTCCGGCAGAGATTTCTTACATTGGTAGCAGAAACACCGCTTTCGACTCGAACTTAAATCACAGTAAATAAACCGAAGCAGCGTCGCTATTTAATCATGCAGATCGTCTGCCAATACCGCTCTGTCATGTGCCCAAGCACGCAGCTTGCCGATTCGTTCTGCCATTACCACGGACAAGGGGCGCGTGCGTTCGAGTTCGTGCAGAACATCGGCCGATGTCAGTTTATGATCGCTGTTCCGCGCTGTTACTTCAAAAATAGCGGCAATCACTGCTTGTTCAATTTCAGCACCTGAAAAGCTGCTGGCATTTGCCGCTAATTCTGCCAGATCGAATGCCGCCGGATCGAAGCCCCGTTTTTTTAAATGAATGGCAAAAATCTGTTCGCGTGCTGCAGTGTTTGGAAAATCGACAAAAAAGATTTCATCAAAACGCCCTTTGCGAATCAGCTCGGGCGGAAGTGTCGAAATATCGTTCGCGGTCGCCACGATGAACACAGGTTTTGCCGCATTGCTGCGTTCGGACAGCCAGGTCAGGAACGTGCCCAGTATGCGGCGTGACACGCCGCCATCCTGCTCGCCTCCATTACCGCCCAATCCCTTCTCAAGTTCGTCGATCCATAGTACGCATGGCGCCATACCTTCCGCTGCAGCCAGCGCGGTGCGCAGATTACGTTCGCTCTCGCCGTAAAACTTATTATACATTGCACCGAAATCCAGGCGCATCAATGGTATGTTCCATTCGCCTGCAATCGCGCGCGCGGCAAGACTTTTGCCGCCTCCCATCACGCCGAGCAGCAAAATCCCCTTGGGCCGGTCAAGCGTTGCAGTTTTGGAGTCCAGAAACGGTTTCTGACGCAGCGTTACCCAGTGTTTCATGCGCGCCAGCCCACCGATAGCGTCAAACTTGAATGACGACTCCTCGAAACCCAGCACGCCCTCCCCTCCCAGCGCTCTGTGTTTGATCGCAAGAATGCGACGGATATCATCCTGATTAATTTCTCCATCCGCACGTAAAGCTTGGCGCACCAGACGGCGTACATCTTCAAACTCAAGCCCAAGCAGATGCATGATCAGCAAGTCAACCGTGCGGCGGTCGCCGCGCACTTTATCACCGTTTTGCGTGTGATACAGCTGCGCTTCGTTGATAACAATTGAACGAATATCGTCACGCGTCGGCAATTTCGGCTTGAAATGCCCGGCCAGCCGCAGCAGCTCCGAAGGCACATCCTCTAACGTTGGACTGACGAACACCAGGGTGCGCGCGCATTTCGCATGATCCATGGCGATTTCGCGAATCAGACGTACCGCTACAGCATCCTTGAATCCAGGGTGCGCATCGCACAGAACATAAACGCCGTTCTGAGAGGATTTATCGATATGCCTCAGGCAGTCAATCAATTCATTTGTCTGATAAATAGCTTTACCGTGATCGCTATTAGAACTGGCTGCAAACTGACCGATACCACTGCCTGTTCCGGCTGCTCGGCCAAGTCCGTCAACGATGCTCCACCGCATCATCAATTGATTCTCCAGATTGGATGCCTGTGTCAGCAGCTTTAAAATGCGCGGTTCTTCATGTGTTTCAATCAGGATCAGCGGCACTCTGGCACGTAACAAGGCGGAAAGTTCGTTGATTTCGGCGGGCTCGTTCATCGTTATTTCATCGTAAAGTCAATCATACCCATGCAACGACTCTGACCAATGAAATCTTGAACAATTATGTTATAAAGCGGGTTATCAATAAGGCAATCACCGGTTTGTAACAAAATCATGCGCGGCTTATCGCTCACAGATTCATAACACCGTTACTATAAAGATTTTGACTGAAACGATTATTTCATTTAATCTTGATTAATGTGTCATTAATCAAGATTAAATATTATGAAGCAGTCAAACTGGGGCGGACAACGTACCGGTGCGGGTAGGAAACGTTCTGCGGAGCCGACGGTCACCATTCGCGTACCCACCAGCAGCAAGGAAGCCATCCTGCAATGGATACGGGAACGCAAAACGCCAGCTGCATGTATTCCTGCGTGGATGGAAGTTATCCAGTTCGAACAACAAACCGTACCGCAGTCATTCCCGCGCATGAGTCATTCGGTACGCGCCGGTTTCCCCTCGCCGGCAGACGATTATGTGGAAAAACGCATCGATCTGAACGAAGAATTGATTCAACACCGCGAGGCCACTTTTTTTCTGCGCGTCAGAGGGCATTCGATGATCAATGCCGGTATTGACGACGGCGATGAGTTGATTGTCGACCGCGCCATTGCACCCGAACATAACCGTATTGTCGTTGCCGCAGTCGATGGCGAATTAACCGTCAAGCGTTTCTACCGGCGCAACGGAATCATCAAACTGATTGCAGAAAATCCGCACTACCCGGATATCGAATTCAAAAGCGAGCAGGAAATGATGATATGGGGCGTGGTCACCCGGGTCATCAAATCTGTATGAGCATGTTTGCACTAGTTGACGGCAATAATTTCTATGTATCCTGCGAGCGCGTATTCAACCCGCATCTGATTGACAGACCCGTCGTTGTATTATCCAACAATGACGGCTGCGCAGTCGCACGCTCCGAAGAAGCCAAGGCGCTGGGTATCAAAATGGGCGTACCCTGGTTTCAGGTGCAGGCGCTGGCACGGAAGCACGGTGTTATCGCGTTATCGTCAAATTACACGCTTTATGCCGATATGAGCAACCGTATGATGACGGTTCTTGGCCAGTTTGCTCCACAGGAAATCTATTCCATAGACGAAAGTTTTCTGCATTTTAGTGGTCTGAACACGGATCTGACGGCCTATGGCCAGGCAATTCGTCAGCGCATTAAACACTGGCTTGGACTGCCGGTCTGCATCGGCATCGGACCAACCAAGACGCTGGCAAAGCTTGCCAACCATATCGCCAAAAAACAACCGCACTGGCAAGGTGTCTGCGATCTTAGCGTTTTACCCGAAACAGCGCTCAACAATTTACTGGCCGGCATTGAATCCGGCGAAATCTGGGGAATCGGCCGCCGCCTGCGGGAAAAACTGCATCACCTGAATATCCGCACCGCGCTGGCGCTCAAATATGCGGATACTGATTTGATCGGCCACATGTTTTCAATAACCACAAAACGCACTGTCATGGAGTTGCGCGGCATACCTGCATTACGGCTTGATGAAGTCACACCGGCCAGAAAGCAAATTTTGTGCAGCCGCTCCTTCGGCATGCCCGTCACGCAATACAGTGAGCTTCAGGAGGCAATGACCAGTTATATTACCCGAGCAGCGGAAAAACTGCGGTGCCAGTCTTCACTTGCGCATGCCGTTCATGTTGATATCCGCACCAATCCACACCGCAAGCAAGATGCGCAATACCGGCAAGGCATCACGGTCACTTTAATGGAACCCACCTGTGATACGATCAGACTGACGCGCGCGGGATTATGGGGGTTGGCGCGTATCTACCGACCGGGCTACCGTTATAACAAGGCCGGGGCGATACTAATGGAACTGATCCCCGCAGGCTTGCGGCAAACTGCATTGTTTACCCATAACACGACCATATCAGACAAAACACAAACACTCATGACAGCGCTTGACCTGATCAATCGGCGCATGGGAAAAGACACGCTTGCGCTGGCAGGTGCGGGCATCGTAAAAAACTGGCATATGAAACGCAGCCATAAATCGCCCTGTTATACGACCGAATGGAAACAGCTGGCGGAAGCGCACTGTCATTAAGCCATTCTCCGATCAAGACCTGATATCGCAAAAATAATGAAAAAAATATCGCTGAATACGCAAATCATGCTCGATAGTCTGATTGTACAAAAATGGACTCACCGCGAATGCACAAGAACAAACTGCATGACAAGCCGAGTCAAACATGTCAAACAGCTTCCTCATCCCGAAAACGCTGCTGGATCTTCTGAATTTTATCCGGATTTCTTAACAAGGCATTCACGCAATCACGGTCCAGTTTGGTATTAGACAATTCTTTGAGCAGCGCAAAAGCTTTATCGTTACTCCAGGGCACCTTGTAAGCACGGCGCGAAGTCAATGCGTCGAACACATCGGCAACCGCGCTGATACGCGCTTCAATCGGAATCTCATTGCCTTTGAGGCCTTTTGGATAGCCGCTGCCATCCACAGCTTCATGATGATATTCGGCGATATTGCGCATAATATTGACATGATTAAACGCATATAAACTGAAATCTTCAAGAATGGCATCGATAATTTCCCGCCCTTTCCTGGGATGGGTTTTCATGATATCGAACTCTTCTTCATTCAACTTCCCGGGCTTGCGCAAGATACTATCCGGAATACCGATTTTGCCGACATCGTGCAATGGCGAAAACAAAAAAATATGCTCAATCTGCTCATCGGTAATATTATAGTCCACCGCCAGTTCGCGTGCGATCAAACGTGCATAATGCGCGGTACGATCAATATGCCTGCCCGTTTCAATATCCCGATAATGCGTCATACTGCGCGTTGCCTGTACGGCAGCTACGAGCGTTCGAATGGCTGCCAGTTCATTGATGACCATCAGGGCAATCAAATGGCCATAAATGTCGATCTGACGCAACACTGCGGGTGTAAAAGGATGCGCTTCAAAAGAATTGAAAAACAGAAAACCGACAAAAGCACCGCTCTGATAAAGCGGCATGGTATAACTGGCTTTATATCCTTTGGCGGCAACGAGTTTCGTGTGCTCGTTTGTTCCCCGGGAAAAAATATCTAGATCCTGAACCAGCCGTGGACGGCGCTGTTCAATAATTTCCCGTAACGAGGGTGCGGCATTGAGCGGGGCTTCATAGGTGACCATCGGGCTATCATTACCTTCGGTGCTATGCGCATAGGTCTTGAGCATATCGGTTTGCTCATCATGCAATGCAATAGCCAAACGACTGATAAAAGGAAAATCCTGAAGAATAATCTGATGGATAAAACTGAGCTTATCAGACAAAGGAAGATTCTCATGTAACCGGGCAAGCGTATCTTGGTGTGCGAATAAATCCTCTTTTTGTTGCAAAATCAGAACACCTTTCTTCAAAAAAACAAATTATCCGGCCTGCTCAGATATTTGCTGAAGTCGAAAAATTTAAAGCAAACATCAGGCCAGTCAGACCTGCATATTCATAATTTCCTGATAAGCCGTAACGAGTTTATTACGAACCTGAACCATGGATTGGAAGGATACGTTGGCTTTTTGTAATGAAATCATCACGTCATGCAAATCCGTATTGGACTCGCCGTTGACAAAATCCCTGCTCAGCTGCCCAGCCGTCTGTTGTACGTCATTGACCTTATCGATTGCAGCTTTCAATGTTTGACTAAAATCAACATCAGCCGCTTCATTATTTTCCGACGGTTTTTTTATACCTGAAGCCAGTGCCGAGGCCGCATTTAATTGCTCAAGTATATTGTCAATTCCTGATCTATCCATAATTAAAACCCTAATATCAGAATTCCCGGATACAAAGATTGTTCATCTATCCATTTGCCCAACTTTTTAATCATACAGTAAATTTTAGAAACTGTTTTGAATAAACAGCTTGTTTTTAAATACTGTCTGCACGGTACTGCTGTAATTTATACCGAAGTGTCCGTTCGGAAATACCCAGTCTTTGAACGGCTAGTTTACGGGAACCATTAACTGCTGCGAGCGTATCCATAATATGTTTGCGTTCCAGTGCCTTCATATCCAACGATGCGGTTTCTATAGCTGCATCTACTTTCTGTGAACTAACACCAGCATCCGGCAGGCAAATATGCTCAGCTTCTATACGATCGGTTGCCAATATCATGGCGCGCTGCATCACGTTCTCAAGCTCCCGAACATTACCAGGCCAATGATATCGCGTAAGTATATCAATTGCATCTTGCGATAAACCAAGGTCACAACGTTGCTGCGTATCCGCTTTAACCCGTTGCATAAAATGCTGCGCCAGCGGTTCGATGTCACATGGCCTTTTCCTGAGCGCCGGAACTTCAATTGGAAAAACATTTAAGCGGTAATACAAATCTTCCCTGAATTTTCCAAGCTTTACCATTTCGGACATATCACGGTTTGATGTTGCCAAAAGCCGGAAATCAAGTTTGATGATCTGATGCCCACCGACTCGCTCAACCTCCCTTTCCTGTAACACGCGCAGTAATTTTGCTTGAAGATCCAGTGGCATTTCAGAAACCTCATCAAGCAGCAAAGTGCCACCATCTGCTTGTTCAAACTTTCCGGGTTGCGCACGGGCGGCGCCGGTAAATGCACCCTTCTCGTAACCAAAAAGCGTTGCTTCCAACAGGTTGTCCGGAATAGCAGCGCAATTGATGGCGACAAAAGGTTTATTGAAACGATCTGAATGCTGATGGATATAGCGCGCAACCACTTCCTTTCCACTGCCGCTTTCACCGGTCAACAGTACCGTCGCCGGCGATTTGGCAACACGTTTGGCCAATAACAACAATTCACGCATACAAGGATCTCTAGCGATGATATCGTCATGATCCTCGATGCACCCCAAAGTATATTGATCGATACGCATCAATAAATCGCCAGGTTCAAAAGGCTTGAGTACAAAATCGCAAGCGCCGCCGCGCATTGCGGCAATGGCTCTGTCAATTTCCCCATAGGCAGTCATTAACAACACTGGCAAATCTGGATCGAATATCTTGATTCTTTGTAACAAAGCCAAACCGTCAACCGGTTGCATTTGAACATCGCTGATCACCATACCAACCGAATTTTCCTGCAGCAATGCCATGGCTTCCACGCCGTTGCATGCGGCGATGGGATGATATCCCGCCAGTTTCACCGTGTCGCAAATCGCTTCCAACAAATTTCGATCATCCTCGACAATCAGCACAGGTAATTTCTTCATTGGTTGATCTCCTGCGTGCCACGATTTCGTATGTCTTCAATAACAGATGTTTTTGTTGGCAGACTGATAATGAATTCACTACCCCGACCAGGTTCGGATTTAACTTCAATATGCCCGCCCATAGACTGTACAACAGCACGCACGATAGCCAGACCCAATCCGGTTCCTTCCATGCGCGTGGTGAAGAATGGTTCAAACAGGCGCTCTTGATGCGCGCTGTCTATACCAGCGCCATCGTCATGAACTGAAAAAATAACGTTACGGCTTACCAGATCGCAACGGAGAGAGATCACGTCATTCTGAGCGGATGCTTGCACTGCATTTTCAACAAGATTTACCAGCACTCCGCATAGTGCCTTGCGATCCGTCACCAAACTGGTTCCTTGACTATTGTCATAAAGATTAAAATGCATGCCGGAAAGCTTGATTTGCGGTTCGATGACTTGCTGCAATTCAGTCAATACAGCGCTGATTGCAACCGATTCCAACGATGCCGTTTCACCTTTTACAAAACGCAGCATATCGCTTGTCAGGTGTTCTAAATGTTTCAATCGTTCAATGGTTTTTGCAGCAAACTTCTGGCGCTCTTCCTGGGCCAATGCTTCATTGCCCAGATGTGTGGCATATAATAAAGCCGTTGAAAGCGGTGTACGTAACTGGTGCGCCAGATTCGCAGCCATCTCCCCCATGGCTGTCAAGCGTTGATTGCGCCTGGCTTGTTCCTGCAAGGCATATGTATCAGTTATATCATGGATCAGCAAGATCCGCCTGCCGGCGGAGTCTTCAGAACTGCTTTCGATATAAATACGACGTTGGACCTCGTTCTTAAGCAGCGCATCTTGATTAACGAGCCACTCATTAGTTATCGCAGTAGATGACAAACGTTCATCGGTGATTTTTTGCCAGGACACACCCACCAAAGGATCGCCCAGTATCAAACTAGCCGCTGGATTGGCTTGTTCTACACAGGCATCAGCATCCAATGCAATGACACCGCCAGGTAATGCATTCAATAACAAAGCCAGTTTCTGAGATAGCGCTTCTTTCGCCGCCAATTGCCGATGAAGTTCACCATTGGCCATCGCCAGCTCGTGCGTCAACCGTTCAACCTGTAACTGCAGGTCCTGATAAACGCCCGACAACTGCTCGGAGGCCGCATTAAATGCGGCAAATGCAAGTTCCAGCTGCACCTGATCCGTCACAACCGAAGGCAATTCGGCGGCATTCATTTGATTGATATCTCTATTCAAAATTCAATAACAATTGCTGAAGGTGAGGCGCAGCATAGCATTAAGTGGAAGTATTGTTATGACGAGAATAAAACAAACAAATTTGCTTTATTTAAGCATTCAAGAAAAATAAGAATTCCTGATAATACATCCGTCGAGATTACAGGTCGGATTGAATTTTATTAATGAAGCGTCAGTCGATTTTTTAACGGCAGAAGACCTGCTAAGCGTAGGATTATTTGAACCAACAGTAATGCTTAAAAAAATGATTACCAACAAAAACCTTGCGAACTAAGCAGGAGTATATTTGTGGCCACGGTACCTAGCGAAACCAATACAGCAAAAACACCTCAGCCCGGTGCGGCTTCTGTATTAGACAAATTCAATCAATTGCCCAACCAAAAGAAACTGGGATTTATGCTGGCTGCCGCGGCAAGCATTGCGCTGCTTGCCGGTGCCTGGATGTGGAGTCAGTCACCAGATTACAGGGTACTTTACTCAAATATATCCGACAAGGATGGCGCCGAGATTATCAGTGTATTGCAACAGGGAAATGTGCCGTATAAATTTTCACACAACGGCGGCGCAATACTGGTTCCGGGTGATCAGGTGCACGAAGCGCGCATACGTCTGGCAGGCCAGGGATTACCACGAGGAGGGCTGGTCGGATTTGAACTCATGGAAAATCAGAAATTCGGCATCAGCCAATTTCTCGAACAAGTCAACTATCAACGCGCCCTAGAAGGCGAGTTGTCACGATCCGTACAGTCACTTTCTGCAGTACAAAGTGCACGAGTGCACTTGGCCATTTCCAAGCCATCGGTTTTTGCCAGAGAAAGACAAAAGCCCAGTGTTTCGGTATTACTCAATTTGTATCCAGGCAGAATACTCAGCGAAGAACAGGTCAGTGCCATAGTCCATCTTGTCTCCAGCAGTATTCCTAATCTGCCCGTTAAAAATGTCACTGTTGTGGATCAGCATGGCAATTTGCTCAGCGGGCAAGAACGCTCCAAAAACGAATCCAAATTCGACGCCAAACAGTTGGAATATATACATGAACTTGAGAGAAGCTATACACAGCGTATCGAAGCCATATTGTCACCAATCACGGGTACAGCAAATGTACGTGCTCAAGTCACTGCCGATCTGGATTTTTCCAGAATCGAACGGGCTGAGGAAATTTACCGGCCAAATAATACGGACACTGAAGCGGCGTCGATCCGCAGCCAGCAAACAATGGAGTCGGTTGCAACCGGCAACAAAATTGACGGCGGTATTCCAGGCGCATTGACCAATCGTCCACCCGAACCGGCAATCGCGCCTATTGAAATCAATAATGAAGGCGAAGCCGACGGTATAAAGCCGGAGCCGCTACCGACTGATCAGCGTAAAGAATCGACTATCAACTATGAAGTTGATAAAACGGTCCAGCACACTCAATTGCCTACCGGTAATATTAAGCGCTTGTCAGCAGCCGTGGTTGTTAATTACCGCAAAACAATTGATGCAGAGGGTAACATCAAGCATGTACCACTATCCAGTGAAGAAATTCAGGAAATCAATAAATTGGTCAGAGACGCGATGGGTTTTAATGAAGAACGCGGCGATACTTTAACGGTGACCAATAATTTATTTACCGATTCGGATCATGCATTACAGGACACGCCGTTATGGAATGATCCAGAGTTCATTGTACTGGCACAAGAAATTGGAAAACAATTGTTAATTGCCGCTATTGTATTGTTCTTTTTGTTAAAAATTCTGCGGCCGTTTCTCAGATCATTAACACAAGATCCGGAGCAACAAAAACAAAAAGCTGCGGAATTACCAAATGGTACGAAAGCCACGGACGCATCGGGACAACCGGTACAACTTGCCGAAGATGGAACACCACTACTAAAAAACCAAACGCATTCTAACGAATTAATCAGAAAAGAAGCATTTGACAATAATCTTCAGAAGGCCAAGCAATTAGCTAAAGACGAGCCGGCAATTGTTGCCACTGTTGTAAAAGAATGGGTCAATGGCAATGGATGATTTAGGTTTAAAAAAGAGCGCGATATTGCTTATGTCGCTCGGTGAAGATGAAGCAGCCTCGGTTTTTAAATTTTTGTCCCCCAAAGAGGTTCAAAAACTTGGCAGCGCCATGTCCAGTCTGAGCAACATCACTCAAAGTGAAATCGAAAACGTAATTGAAGAATTTAACACTCAAGCAAATGGAAAAACCGCATTGGGCCAAGGGGCAAGTGAATATATCCGCAAGGTATTAACCAATGCATTGGGTGATGAAAAGGCGGCGAATCTCATTGACCGAATACTACATGGCGGTGACACCAGCGGAATCGAAGGGTTGAAGTGGATGGATGCACCCTCTGTTGTTGAGCTTATCAAGAACGAGCATCCGCAGATCATAGCCACTATCCTGGTACATCTTGAACGGGATCATGCCAGCGAAATACTCAGTCTTTTTACCGAACGCCTGCGCAACGATACATTATTACGCATTGCAACTCTGGACAGCATCCAACCCGATGCATTGCGGGAACTCAATGACGTGCTGACCAAGTTGCTGTCAGGCAGTAATAATATTCGTAAGGCGCCAATGGGTGGCGTCCGCGCTGCGGCGGAAATACTGAACTTTGTGCCCTCAGTTCAGGAAACCAGCGTCATCGATAATATCAGACAATACGACGAAGAACTGGCACAGCAGATTATGGATGAAATGTTTGTGTTCGATAACCTGGTGGATATCGATGATCAGGGCATCCAACTGTTACTTAGGGAAGTTCAGTCGGAATCTCTGGTTATTGCGCTCAAAGGTGCGCAAGAAGAAATCCGCAATAAAATTTTCAAAAATATGTCTAAGCGAGCTGTTGAATCACTGAAGGAAGACATAGAAAGCAGAGGACCTGTGCGTGTATCTGAAGTAGAGGCAGAACAAAAAGAAATACTCAAGGTACTGCGTCAACTGGCCGAAAGCGGACAGATTGCTTTAGGTGGCAAAGGAGATGACAGTTATATCTAACCTACGTCGCACGGCATTGTGTCGATTATTTTACCTAATTTACTCATACTGTTTTCGTTGAACAGCATGCCACTTACCTAAGACCAAAACCGGAATCATTCAGATGAATACAACCACTGTCATTCCGAAAGCAAAGCTGACATCCTGTGAACGCTGGAAGCTGGATTCTTTTGATATACCCAGCACAGAAGCATCCATTAAGAACCAGCAGTCGAGTAATTCAGCCCAGGATTCTGACAAGTCTGCCGCAGCACAAGAAATCGAAACTTTAGCTCAGGCAGCAAAAGAAGACGGCCTCAAACAAGGCTATGAGGAAGGCTACAAAAATGGTTTTCAGGAAGGTCAGAATAATGGTTATCTGGAAGGAAGGCAACAGGGCGAATCGGAAATTCAAGCAGAACTCAATCAAGTCAATTCAGTATTTAATAATCTGAACGAACAGATTCAGTCAATTGAACAGCAGATAGCACAAGACATTTTGACACTCGCAATTAACCTAGCCAAAAAAATGATCACACAGGCACTTACTGTACATCCTGAACTAATCCTGCCTATTGTTCAGGAAGCGGCTAGCCATCTGCAGGGTTCAGAACATCGTTTGCGCCTTTTTCTCAACCCAGAAGATGCAAAAATCATCCGACAGTACCTCGTCGAACAATCGTCACAAGAAAACTGGATCATTCATGAAGATACGCATCAGGAACGAGGCGGTTGTCGTCTTGAGGCAGGCGGAAGCGAAATAGACGCCAGCATGGAGATGCGGTGGCAACGTGTACTGACAGCCATTGGTCAAACTGATGATTGGATCGATCAATAATTTTCAAATGCTCAATCATCATGAAAACTGGCGCAATTATCTAGAGAATTGCAGTCAACTCGTTACAGCGTCAAAACCGGCTTTGCTGAATGGAACCATCACACGCGTTACTGGTTTGGTTATGGAAGCAACCGGACTTAAACTGGCAATTGGCAGCAGCTGCACCATTTTTTTACCTAATGGTAACAATGTGTCCGCGGAAGTCGTCGGATTCTCGGATGAACGCCTGTTTTTAATGCCAACCAGTGAGATTTTTGGATTGACACCCGGTGCAAAAGTAATACCAACCGAAGTCATGGCTGAGCCGCCTGAAATTAGAAAAAAACAGCACCCACGAAGACGCGCTGCTGATCAGACAAAGCACGTCAACGTTGGCGAAGGGCTGCTTGGTCGTGTGCTCAACGGACTCGGCGAGCCGCTTGATCATTTAGGTTTAATAGAAACCGAAAAAAGCGTTCCACTGTATAGCAGGCCATTTAATCCATTGGAGCGGACGCCTGTTTCTCAGCCACTTGACGTAGGTGTGCGAGCAATCAATACACTATTAACCGTTGGCCGAGGACAACGCATGGGCCTGTTCGCCGGCAGCGGCGTCGGCAAAAGCGTACTTCTGGGCATGATGGCACGTTACACTGCCGCAGATGTCATTGTCGTCGGCTTAATTGGAGAACGGGGACGCGAAGTAAAAGAATTTATTGAAAATATACTGGGACACGAAGGCCTTGCACGTTCGGTAGTTGTCGCAGCACCCGCAGACACATCGCCGCTGCTTAGGCTTCAAGGCGCAGCCTATGCCACTGCAATCGCAGAGTTTTTCCGTGATGAAGGCAAGCATGTTTTGCTGATTATGGACTCGCTGACACGCTATGCCATGGCGCAAAGAGAGATCTCACTGGCAATCGGCGAACCACCCGCCACAAAAGGGTATCCACCATCGGTATTTGCGCGACTGCCTCAACTGGTCGAACGTGCAGGTAATGGCAAACATAACAGCGGCTCCATTACTGCTTTTTATACTGTGCTTACCGAAGGGGATGATCACAATGACCCAATAGCCGACAGTGCACGCGCCATTCTAGACGGACATATTGTGCTTTCGCGCCGATTGGCCGAATCCGGTCATTATCCGGCAATCGATATTGAAGCGTCCATCAGCCGTGTCATGACCAACATTGTATCGATGGAACACCTCGAAACAGCAAGAAAATTTAAAAGTATTTACTCACATTACCAGCGCAACCATGACTTGGTCAGTGTCGGCGCTTATGTTTCGGGCTCCGATCCGGCACTGGATCATGCCATTAAAATTTATCCGATGCTAAGCCATTTTTTGCAGCAAGGCATGACGCAACAAGAAAATTACGATGACAGTGTTAGAAACTTGTTTGCACTCTTCAATACTTAAGACAACCAGTAACGAAACGAGTCGCTCATGCCGGATACGCCATCATTGAAAAAACTGCTGGATCTTGCGCAAAAACAAAGTGATGATTCGGCGAAAAATTTGGGAAGGTTGAATTATCAACATCTGGAAGCTGAAAGAAAGCTTAATTTATTATTACAGTACCGGCAAAGTTATCAAGATCGTTTGCAAAATGCCATACAAAGCGGTATCGGACATGTTGAATGGCAAAATTTCATCACATTTATCAATAAGCTTGACAATGCCATTTCTGAACAACGGTTAGCAGTCGAATACACAGAAAACAACCGCAAAATTGGCAACGACGAATATTTATCCTGTCAGCGTAAACTGAACACCTACACCACATTAGTTCAGCGTCACCAAGAATCAGAGAATATACGACAAAATAAAATAGAACAAAAAATACTCGACGAATTTACCAGCAACCGCCTTGCACGCAATAATTCAAACGCCAATAAATGAGCGATACACAACCACTACTTGGCATAAACATTGCTTTATTTAAAATGAAATACCAACAATTTTGATGAGACCAACTATGTTAAATTCACTCCTTCCTGCACAAATACAGATTCAGACAAAGCAACCCACAATCAATAGTAACGATTTGACACGTATCAATGAATCAAACAAAACTGAAGGAAAACAATTTGACAATGTGCTGGCGCGCGAAATGGCAGATAAAAAGCAAACACCAACTGAACGCAGCGCAGGAGATAAAAGTAACACCAATGCAAAATCAGAGGGCAGCACCGAAGACAAATCCAATACACCGAACGAAACCGGTGATTCAAATAGCGGCAACACAACCGAATCATCCGTTCAAACGAAACCAAACAATGAACGGGAATCAAGTCAAAAAAACGAGGCAAATCAGATCGGAATAACGGAAAACAGTGCCAGTAATACAATCATACCGCCGCCCCAGGTAGCAACCGCACCTGGACTGTCATCTAATCAGTCAGGCCTGTATGCAAATAACGCAAACCTGATACAGGCTCCAGTCATCGCTTCGGACCATTTGCTGTCTCAACCGGAGCTATTGCAGAATGCTAAGCACAGTTTGCCGACAAATCAAAACTCATGGCAACTGTTACAGACGGCGGATAATTCTGCCGGTGACGGCAAAATATTGCCGCCCGCATTCAACCCTTCTGGTAATTTCCTGGAAAACAATGGCTTACGGAAGTCAGCATACCTCACGAATATTATTAATAACGGAAGTACGCCGCAGTTTTCTATTGATGCAAAACAAAATCCGATTGGAAGCCAGGACTTGTGGCAATTATTGCAAGCGGCAAATTTTACCGGTAATGACAAAATTTCAGAATTGTCTGCAAATACCGGCCAAGATTCTTCAGTTCGGTTTTTTGAACCCGGCTCACTGCTCCAGGCTGACTCCGATACAATGTTCCAATCCGGTTTGAATAATTTATCTCAAACGCTTTCTCAAACCACTTCGCATGCAGCAGTTTCTCAGCATATCGATCTTGATGCTCCCATCGGACAGCCCAAATGGAATGGTGAATTTGCCCAAAAAATCGTTTGGCTCGCCAACCATCAGCACCAGTTTGCAGAGCTTCGACTGAATCCAGCCCACCTCGGCCCAGTGGAGATCATGTTAAGTCTGACAAATGATAATGGCACCCAAGCCTCAGCTCAATTTGTATCACCACATTTGGCTGTACGCGAGGCGATAGAAGCGGCCTTGCCCAGGTTACGTGAATTAATGGCGGAAAGCGGCATTCAACTTGGCGATGTCATGGTCGGAGCTGAATCATTCCAACAGCAGGATAGAGGTGAGCAGCAGGCAAATCAGTCAAACAGAGACACGCGCATAGTTAACACGCACAATAACTCTGACACAAACAGGGAAAGCACGATTGCCATTGGCAGACACAATGGCATCGTCAATACATTCGCTTAATCGTTTAGCAAGCTGTTGAGAAGATTTTATGGTTATTGGTGTAAGAAAACTCTATCAACCATGAATTGATGATCAGTATTGTCACTTGTGAAAAACACAAAGCATCTCTAAAATAATTTTTATAATTGTGTACTGAAGGCAAATACACCACCATTAGCAGTCTGTACAACAAATCCGTCAGGAATGCGCTGCGGGCGCGATAAAATAGCACTGCCATCAGTCGCTGCCCGTGCCAACACAACACCATCATAATTTCTCAGTATATTGACATAACCTTTATCATCACCAATCACAACAACATGGCCGGCTACCAAAGGTGCGGTTAAATTTTTACTGCCCAGCCGGACTTGCTTCCACATACCGGCGCCACTACGTTTGTCATAGGCAGCCAACACACCATTATCCTCAGCAACATAAACATAATCACTGTCCATTGCCAATCCCGCATTACTGGATGATTCACGTGTCCAGATCTGTGTTCCATCGATAATTTGAAAGCACCCCACTCGCCCCTGATAGGCAACGGCACAAATCAAACGATCATCGAAAGCCGGAGAACTAGTAATATCAGTCATTCGCTCTAGTTCGGTTACACCTCGCGGTTGTGACACCACAGCTTCCCAACCTACATTTCCGGTAAACAGACTCATTCCCACCATTTTACCGCCGGCAAATCCGGCAAATACAGCGCCTTGCGTAATGGCCACACCCGCTGAACTACGTACTGTCAGGGCTGGTGTTGCACCTTGAAAAAACCACTCGCGATTGCCGTCTAGCGCATCAAGACCATAAACCCGCCCATCTGTCGTACGCACAACAACTATATTATCCTTAATCTGAGGAGGCCCCAGAATTTCACTGCTAACTTGTGCTTTCCATAATGAATGACCGGATTCATTGAAGGCGAATATTTCACCTTTCGATGTTCCTACCAGTATCATACCCTCCCCAATTCCAACACCAGCAGAAAATAGATTATTAGTTTTAACTTCCCATATTTCCTCGCCTGTCTTCGAGTTCAGTTTGGTCAACCGCCCCTTCTCGTCAGCCACATAAACGGCATTATTTTCATAGGCAACCAGAAAACGGGCCATATCACTGTCACCCACGCGGCTTTTCCAGAGCATTGGAATTTCATCTAGTGCTTTTAATGCTTCCAATTCCGCTTCATCAATGACTTCTTTTTCTTCGCCCTCAAAAAGCTCAGCAATTTGATATCCCAGCGAATCGAACATACGAGGGTCAAACGGTAGCGGCAGGTTACTACATCCACTTATTTGGAACGCGAGCAATAAAGCCCATATTGATCCACTTCGTCCTAGCACACCGATTCTCAATACTATGCGATTGATTATTCAGGCTTACCCAACGCATCCAGTTTCATCTGGACGATATTGAAATAACTGTTATTTTTGTTCAACTTA
The DNA here is from genome assembly GCA_024235755.1 of Burkholderiales bacterium. GTDB lineage: Bacteria > Pseudomonadota > Gammaproteobacteria > Burkholderiales > Nitrosomonadaceae > Nitrosomonas. Next base: position 17,991 of record JACKLV010000019.1, read on the forward strand.
TCGATAGCCGCCTGATAAGACAAACGCGCTTCTTCTGTTTTTCCTGAAGCCAAGAGAACATCGCCTTTTAGATCAGCATACAAACCGGAGAATGAATCCAAGTGTTCAGCGCTTAGATGCCGTAAGGCTGCGTTATAGTTTTTTTCATCCAATAATATACTGGCCAACCTCAGCCGCGCCAGATCTCTTATTTCAGGCTCTTTTGCATGATTTAGCACCCAATCCAGTTGTTGTTTTGCGCGTTGCGTGTCGCCTGCATCCACACTGGCCTTGGCGGCTATCAATGCAGCACGGGGTGCATATCCACTGGATGGATAGCCTTCTGTTAACAAATGCGCGGCATCGCTGATTTTCTCAACATCGTTCGTTGACTGAACCTGTTTTAACAAAGCGTACAAATCTGCCGCCTGTTGCGCCTGCTGCTGCTGGTAGTATTTCCATACCTGCGTAGCGCCGATGGTTGCAACCATAGTTGCCAGAACGATGGTTATAATCGTTCCATACTTGTCCCACCATGCTTTCATGCCTTCAATTTTTTCTTCTTCTTCCCGATTATATGTCGCCATTGTTATTACCCTGAAAAAACTCCGCTCACATCAAAACTCAAATACTGTTTGTCTAAACCCCATACTTTGTTTTAATTGATCTGCCAAAACAAACAGCGCATCTGTTAGGTTTTTATCAGATCACTGAGTGCATGCAAATCAACTCTGGCCTGATCGGCAGCTAACCGCATGGGTTTTAAGGTAACCTCTCCCGCAGATGCTTCATCATCACCAATGATAATTGCATAACGCGCGCCGCTAGCATCCGCTTTTTTCATTTGTGATTTAAAGCTGCCACCGCCACAATGCAGAATAACGCGGCAGCCTGTTTCGCGTAAAAATTCTGCAGTTTTCCATGCAAAACTTGTAGCCTGCTCGCCTTGATGCACAATGTACGCATCCGGAAGGAGCGGTTCAATTTCCTTGCCGCACTCATGCATCAATGCCAGAAGCCGTTCCACACCCATGGCAAAGCCGCAGGCCGGCGCCGGCTTCCCGCCAATTTGCTCTATCAATCCATCATAGCGCCCTCCAGCACAAACTGCACTCTGCGCCCCGAGTTTATCAGTAACCCATTCAAAAACCGTGCGATTATAGTAATCCAACCCTCTGACCAAACGTAGGTTGATTTCGAATTGTACGCCCTGTTCGCGCAATAAAAGCTGCAGCATTTCGAAGTGAATACGCGACGGCTCATCCAAATCATCAATCAATTTGGGCGCTTGTTCGATAATCGGTTGCATTTCCGGATTCTTACTGTCCAAAATCCTCAAAGGATTGGTATGCAGCCGCCTGTTAGCATCTTCATCCAGATGTTTGGCGTATTGCTCAAAATATTTGATTAGCCGAGTCCGATGCAGCGCTCTGGATTCCGCACTTCCCAGTGTGCCAATTTCCAGACGCAATCCGGTAATACCGAGCATCTGCCACAAACGGGCGCACATAACTATCAACTCCGCATCTATATCCGGGCCGGAATAGCCCAACGCTTCTACACCGACTTGGTGAAATTGTCGATAACGCCCTTTTTGCGGCCGCTCATGCCGGAACATCGGGCCGGAATATGAAAGACGCTGTGGACCTGCATATAACAGATTATGTTCGATAACCGCCCGAACACAGGCAGCGGTGCCTTCGGGGCGTAATGCCAGTCTGTCATTGTTGAGATGATCGACAAAGCTGTACATCTCTTTTTCAACAATATCTGTCACCTCGCCAATGGAACGAACAAATAAATCAGTGTGTTCAACTAAAGGCGTTCGTATGCACCGATAACCATACATAGCCAACCAGTCTTGCACTGTTTGTTCGAAAAAATGCCATTGATACGCTTCACCGGGAAGAATATCATTCATCCCGCGAACCGCTTTTACAACTTTAGCCATTATCCAGCTTTTCTAGGATATTTTTCCCGAACATAATTTTCGACAATCTGACGGAATTCAGCCGCGATATTATCGCCCTTTAAAGTGACCGTTTTTTCACCATCCACATAGACTGGCGCCACTGGACTTTCGCCGGAACCTGGCAAGCTGATGCCAATATTGGCATGCTTACTTTCTCCCGGTCCATTCACTACACATCCCATGACCGCCAAAGACATGTTTTCCACACCTTCATATTGATCACGCCACACGATCATCTCATCACGCACATAACCTTGAATGCTTTCAGCCAGTTCCTGAAAATACGTGCTTGTCGTACGCCCGCACCCTGGACATGCGGCAACCAGCGGCACAAATGCGCGTAATCCCATGGTCTGCAGTATTTCCTGTGCAACAATCACTTCGCGCGAGCGAGAACCGCCCGGCTCCGGCGTTAATGAAATACGAATCGTATCACCAATTCCTTCTTGCAAAAGTATTGCCAAAGCAGCCGTCGAAGCCACGATTCCCTTGGAACCCATTCCCGCTTCGGTCAATCCCAGATGCAATGCATAATCACAGCGCGCGGCAAGTTCGCGGTAAACTGCGATTAAATCCTGAACACCACTAACCTTGCACGACAGTATAATTTTAGTACGAGGCAGTCCGATTTCTTCCGCTTTTGCCGCACTTTCCAGTGCGGAAGTAATTAATGCCTCACGCATAACATATGTCGCATCTTTCGGGTCGCTTGAACTGGCATTTTCATCCATGATGCGCGCCAGCATTTCCTGATCGAGACTGCCCCAATTCACTCCGATACGAATAGGCTTGTCAAATCGACACGCTGTTTCAATCAAGGTAGCAAACTGCTCGTCGCGTTTTTTTCCTTTTCCAACATTTCCAGGATTAATACGAAACTTTGCCAGCGACTGTGCACATTCAGGATAGCTTGTCAGCAGTTTATGCCCATTAAAATGGAAATCACCGACCAGAGGTACATGGCAATCCATATCGTCAAGCCGTTGGCGTATACCGGGTACCGCCTTGGCCGCCTCAGCGGAATTAACGGTAATACGCACCAGTTCGGAACCTGCACGCGCCAATTGCGAAACTTGTTCCGCTGTAGCGATTTCATCGGCAGTATCGGTATTGGTCATAGATTGCACGACAATCGGCGCACCTCCGCCGATTTTAACAGTTCCAATATTGACGCCAACACTGGAACGACGTTGTGAGATTGAACGATTTGGAGACATCATATATAAATTTTCATTTTTGGCAGGATTTTGGAAGCAGCGTCAGCAAACGTATTGAAATGACTATTCGAGCATTAACTGAGCACTGCCAGTTTGATCATTGGTATAAGGCTTAATATCAATTTTGCGGTCATTATATGTAACCTCAACCGCCGATGCATCACTGATAATAATCGACAAGGGTTTTTTACCACTAACTCTTTGTTGAGTACCACTGGTATTATTTTGTTCGAAAATAATGTCGTTGTTTCCATCGGTTACTTTTACATGCGCTTCAGCTATAAAGCTTAAAGTCAGTGTACCAAATGTATTTATTGCGGAAACATTGCCCAATCCTGATAAGGAATTTTGATTGAATTGGGTGGCTTCAGCAGGTTTATCTGATAATTTAAGTGAAGATAATGGCAGTTGTAGTTCAACGGATGCCTGGCCATTGTCTTTCTGAATTAACAGATCAGAATTTTGCTCCGCAGATCGCCATGACGGAAATTTTTCATAAAGAAAAAACGCCGCTCCTGCTAGAAATACCAATAAAACAATTATTAGTATCGAATTGTTAATCCCTCTGCCACTTCTGGATGTGGACTTCATCTCTTGAATTTTGAAAGGCGTGTGCTCAATATGCGAAACGGTTGTTGTCGGACCGGGCAATAACTGAACCATCGCATTAGAATCCAGCTGCATGAGATTGGCGTAATTACGTACGAAACCACGAACAAATGTACGTCCTGGAAGCGCATCAAAGCTTTCCTTCTCTATTGCTTCCACCTGTTGTACAGAAATTCTGAGTTGGCGAGAGACCTCTTCCATACTCATATTTCTGGCTATGCGCGCATTGCGCAACATATGACCAACACCATGCACAACACTGGCAGAGTCTAATACCTGATGCTCCGGCGCCTCAGAATGATTTTCTGTCTTTAGAAAGTGGCTGATCCCTGCTTCCGGCTGAACAGGTAATACATTAACATTAGCCTGCGTATGATCAATTACACCGGTTTCACTACCAATTGCAGACGAATTATGAGACTTTTCCTGCGCACGCACGCCAGCTTCGGATGCGCGCATATGAATATTATCAACATGGAGATGCTCCATGATTGCATCATTCAAATGCATGCGCTCATTCTTTTTCTCTTGCTCGTTGTCGCTATCTTCCATTTCAAAGACCACTTTCTCTCACAGCTCTGGTTTCACTGGAATTCGGGAAGTTTTTTTGCAACTGGAATAGATAACTGTTTGCTGCGCGGGTATTTCCAACCACTCGTTCGATTTGCACCCCAAGCCACAAACTTCTAGCTGTCGGTTGATATTTTTGCATGAATTCGGATAATTTTGATTGAGCAGCCACAATCTTTCCCGCCTTGAAATCCATTTCAATCAACCCGACTAACGCTGGACGATAGTTAGGCTGCAATGACAAAGATTCATCAAAATACCGGGATGCCACAGAAAAATTATTGCGTTTCAATTCACAAATTCCAGCGTTGGCATAGGCTATATGGCGTGTTTCATATAGGGGATCTTTCAGCGCAGTCATGAAATGACTAATTGCTTTGTCCATCTGATCGGAAAACCGCTCGCATAAAAACCAGCCATAATTGTTATTTAACTCAGAATTTCCCGGTTCGATTTTCAATGCTTGGTTAAAATTCGACTGCGCTTTGCTATCTTCACCCAAAGCCATATAAACCAGCCCAAGCACGCTGAGAGCTGGTGCATAATTTTGTTTTGATTCCAGCGCTGCGTCAATTTCTTCCAGCGCTACTTTATATTGTCCACGATAATAATATTCGGCAGCCAGTTCCGTATGTATACGCGCACTTTTTTCCGCGCGCGCTGCGCTCTGTTCCGGCGTCAAACGCCCCTCTATAGGTTCGTGGACACATCCACCCAAGAAAACGACCAGCACAATAACAAGTACTGACGGCTTTACACTTTTAGTCAGCATAATTTTTCCTGGAATCGCACCTATCAAATTCAAATAGCCTCTATGTTTTCCTTGGCAGTTCGACGGGTTTTGTCATATACCCGCCCCGCCAGTTGGCCGCATGCGGCAGCAATATCATCGCCACGTGTTTTACGCACCGTCGTCATCAACCCAGCTTGCATTAGCATATCACGAAATACGCGGATCGATTCAGATGAAGAGCGTCTAAATTCAGAATTTGGAAAGGCATTAAACGGAATCAGATTAAATTTACAAGGCACATCCCTGACGAGCTTAATCAATTCACGCGCATGCGATGCGCTATCGTTGATACCATCAAGCATTACATATTCGAATGTAATAAAATCGCGAGGTGCATCCTGTAAATAACGCTGACACGCCGCCAGCAGATCTTTGATAGGGTATTTTTGATTAATGGGCACAAGGTAATCACGCAAAGGGTCGTTCGGTGCATGCAAGGATACAGCCAGCGCCACAGGACATCTTTTTCGCAGCCGATCCATTGCTGGAATTAATCCCGAGGTGCTGACCGTAACGCGCCGCCGCGATAGTCCGTATGCATGATCGTCTAGCATGACATTTAACGCGGTTACAACATTTTCAAAATTGGCAAGTGGTTCGCCCATCCCCATCATGACAATATTGGTAACCCTGCGTACAGAATACATGATTTGCGGATCGGCAATGTCAGCTTGCATTTTGGCCAGTGGTTGTCGGTCGAAATCTTCCACGAGCATTTTATTCGCCAGCCAAAGCTGGCCGACAATCTCGGCGACCGATAAATTACGGTTAAAGCCCTGTTTACCTGTCGCGCAAAATGCACAGGCCAGAGCACATCCGACTTGGCTGGAAACGCACAATGTTCCCCGGTTTGCCTCTGGAATAAAAACGCTTTCAATACCGTTACCCGAGCCAACGGAAAGCAACCATTTACGCGTTCCATCGGCAGCAGTATGATCGCGAGTCACTTGAGGCATTGCGATAACGGAACTTTCAGAAAGCTTTGTTCTCAGGTTTTTCGCCAGATCGCTCATTTGGTTAAAATCGGACTGATTCGACTGGTGAATCCATTTCAGTATTTGCTTAGCACGAAACGGCTTCTCACCCATTTCTACCAAGAAATCGATGAGACCATCTCTATCGTAATCAAGCAAATTAACTGTCACAGTTTTTATTTGAGCAAAGCAAAATGACCGGTATCAGCGGGAATAGATTTCTAATGTTGGAAAAAAGCAGGCAATTTCAACAGCAGCTGTTTCAGGCCCATCAGAACCATGAACTGCGTTAGCATCAATGCTGTCAGCAAAATCAGCACGTATGGTACCTTTTTCCGCTTTCTGCGGATCAGTCGCTCCCATCAATTCGCGATTTTTGCGAACCGCATCGTCTCCTTCAAGCACTTGCACCATAACGGGACCGGATACCATAAAGTCTACCAAATCTTTAAAGAAAGGACGTTCACGGTGTATAGCGTAAAATTGCTCAGCTTCTGCTCTGGAAAGCTGCGTCATGCGTGCGGCAATTATTTTTAGTCCATTTGATTCGAAACGTGAATAAATCTGACCAATTACGTTTTTTGCGACTGCGTCAGGTTTAATAATGGAAAAAGTTCTTTCAATTGCCATCAAATGCTCCAGTAAAATGTGTTAGTTGAACGGGCATTTTACCAAAAAAGATGCAAAATCTGAAAAAACCGATAGTTTTATTTTATCTGATTATTTTAGTGCAAAAGTGCTTGAGCCGAGTATTTGAGGATTAATGAAAATTCTCAATAGCCGGCTTCCCGCCAGCCTTTATAGCCATCCCGATAATAAAATACGTTATGCCAACCCCACTGGATAGCCAGTTCCGTAGCTTTGGCACTACCCAAGCATGCCACGCCGTTGCAATAAATAATAACCGCTTGATCGATACTCGCGATTTTATTCAGATTCTCGACAGTAAAATCACCGTTGTTAACAGATAAATGATATGCACCTGGCAGGTGCCCTTTATCAAAATCTGACTTACCACGCACATCGACAACAGGATATCCTCGCTTCATGAGCAGCTTAGCGGTTTCCGTCGAGATCGTTCTGGCGCCCGTAATCCTCTCGGGCGCAAGTGTGTCGGCATTGACCACATGGATTGTAAGGACAGTGCTAATGACAATCAGAAAAATTAAACGATGTAGATGCATTTTCAAACTCAGCTTTTATAGATTCTAGGTCAAAAACAGAACTCAGAAATACACCATTAGCGGTTTAAATTTCATTGTGCCGAATCTTTCTGGACTGATTCAATATTTTTTAACCAGCTTACTGTATATTCGAGTAATTTGTTACGCCATTCCAGTCGTGAAAAAGTATGATCAGCTTCAGGAATAGCTTTTAGCGTCACGCGCCCTGAAGCAATTAATTCTTGCCAGATTTTTGAGGTCTCGACATAATCGTTAAATTCCCTGGCTATATAGTCTCGCCCGCTTGTCAAAATAAACATTTCACCAGAAAATCGCCGACAACTTTCGGCCAACCGCTCAGGCAAAGGCAAAATATCGATAGCCTCATCGACAGAAGAATCAGCTTCGCCTCTTTTGTTCGACAAAGTCGATTTAATTAACGTCATGCATGATTTTAACGATGCCGTTATTGAAAACTGGCCAGACATTACCTTAGTCCAGAATGATTTCTCAAGCAGTCGGTGCCAATAGTAATATCTGATCATGGTTTTGGCCAACCCTGCATCAGTTCTGATCCAGGGATTTACCATAAAAATCCCCTGGATGCGCGGATCAGTATAACTATAAAACGCACTGGCAGTTGCGGATTCGCATTCTCCCCACAAAACAATTTTATCAATCTCAGGCACGCTTTCGAGTAATACGTTTACTGCGCTTTGTATATCTGCGTTCATATCGACAAAACCACGCAACTCACCTGTACTATCACCCGTACCGCGATGATCAAAACGGATGGATGCTATGGCATGACTGGCGAGCAGCCTGGCCAATGTCACAAACTGTCTATGTGCGCCAACACGGTATTGCGGCCCGCCTGCAACCACAATCACCACACCAATCCTGCTTGCTTTGTCCGGCTTACTGATAATGCCTACCAGCAAATCGGTTTCACACGGAAAAACAACGGGAATTTCAGTAGAACTGGGTAACATAACGTACTGTAGCTTCAATGAGTTCCGGAACCAGCGTACGCTCATGCGCAAGCCAGAATGGCGGACCAATAATTTCTTGATGATCAATTCTTGCGCCTTTTTGACGCCACTTTTCAATCATCATCATATCACTGCGTGGTGTTTTTCTGTCTGCACTGGTAATCACGGTAAACCAACCAACAGGAACAACCAGTGAATCAACTAATGAGTCAAATTTTGCGGCTTTTATACCTTTAAAAAGCGCTGGTCCGATATCATAACCTGATACGCTTATATGTTGACCGCTGTTGATCTGATTTTCCAAATCCTGGACTGTTTCTTGTTGTTCTCCACGCTGCATAGATGCGGCGATTCTGATGCGTAAAAATTGTATTAACGCAGCTTGACCACTGATAACAGGTTGCCACAAAATCAAACGCTGCAAATGCTTAGTCTCCTGGGCAACTTGCAACGCCTGTAACGCACCCAGCCGCACCCCGAGGATGGAGATTTTTTGATAGCCTAACGTACGAGCATAGGTAACTGCCCCCAGCAAATCCTGACAGCTTTGTTCCCAATTCGAGTCTTTGAATTCGCCTTCGCTGTCACCCGTACCATATGCATCTATCGATAAGAAACCGTAATTGAACTGTGATACCTGCTGAGCGAACATTGTGTTCATATATCGACAGCGATTCATTTCTTCTGCAAATGATGCAGCGACAACAAAGCACTCAGTATCGGAGGTAATATTCTGCGGCGCGTAGTGCAAGGCGAACAGCTTTCCGGCACCGCCTTGAATAAGATCAGCCTTAATTCTATATTGCGAAGGCATGACTTAGAGTTTCGATTCCACCAGTTGCGTTAAACTGCCAATCGTTCTGAAGACATCAGCGGTGATCTCATCATCTTCAAAAACACAGCCATATTCATCTTCCAACGCTGTAATAATGGCAACCACTGACATAGAATCAAACTCAGGTATATCTCCCATTAAAGCTGTCGATTCGTTAAAATCATCTGCACGGTCACCAAGCACCAGCACATCGCGTACGATATTGATTATTTCATTTTCCAGTTTCATTCACTTTATTCCACTTAAAACCTAATAAAAAATTTATAAATCCAACGCAACCAACTCACTGTATAAATTTTGAATACCGTTGGCTGATACTTCATCACTTAAATAAAATTTTTGAGCCCCCTGCTCCGGCTCAAACCATGTTTTTATTGGCTGATCCAATAAGCGCGCTTCTATTTTACTGGTGAACAATCCATGCTTGAGCAACAGGCATGTCCTGATGGCTGGCCAACACTGACGAAATAACGCAGCATCGCTGATATACATAATCCATGCGCTGGCCAATTTTTTAAAACGATATCGTTTATAAATTAAAAAACCATACTGATTTTTATTTCTGAAGCAAAGAAAATTAAGCCATGGAAATTGCATATGATCCAGGTAATGTCGTGCAGCAAGCTCGGGTAAATACCGCTTGATCTGCTGTTTATCCTGAAACTCGATAACTTTTCCGGATCCATGTGCAGACGGCAGATTCAACAGTATCAAGATGCGGTTATCCAACGGTTGGAATTTTAAATACTTGAATATTTCAAGACCATCCTTATTGGGTGAAAACATTGTAAATGTGTAGTTTTTCTGGCGAATCAGCGCCAGCACCAACTCTATACTGCGTTTGCGAAAATCAGCAAGTACACACCAACTGTGCGGATTACAAAACCGCTTCAGACTACCGGCAATAGATTGTTCAGAGTAAATCGCACACAGGACCCCAACAATCTGCGCATCGCTTTTAAGCATGTAACCATAATTTGGCACTTCGGACATCCAGGTCTGGCTGATACCCCGTTTCCATTCTGCTTGGCTAAAACTATCATTCATGTGCCGATGCAGGAAAAGCGCTACTTCATCGAGATCGTCTTTGCCGATAGCGGTTAGAACCGTTGCGTTATTGTAAGATTGCGCTTTTGGATTGTTGGACATTTTTAATTGAATCTGAGTCTAATTGGGGGCCGTACTGATCGACATGAGTATATCCAGCATTGTTACGGCTGTTGTTTGTGTCCACTTTACATTCAAACCGCTGGTTTGATCGGTCAGCATTCTCGGCAACCTAGGCATATGAAAAATCCAACCTGGATACTTGGCCGACAACTGCCGGGCAAAAGCTTCAACAGCTGCTTTTGCGGCAATATATTCAGTAAAACCATTCTGCGGCTGCTCCAAAAAAACGGTCGATGGTACAAAAACAGTCATTGGAGACTTTTTGTATACAGAGTCACACAAAAACTTTTCAATCAGCGTCGCCAAACCTTTCAAGTAATAATCACAAAATTTCTGAAAAAGCGTATCGTCCCATACCAACCGATCCCCTTTTTCAATCAAAGGAGACGCAAAATAATAAATATGCGAGATACGCTCATTTAAAATACAGTTTGTAATCTGGGGTTCAGACTCGGACAATACATTATACGAAAATACATCGCAGCGCCCACCGTGAGAACGGATATCACCAGCTATCTTTTGAGCATCCTGTTCTCCCTGATAATACGTAATCACAGAATGACCGCCACCCGCCGCTATTAATTTGGCAGTTACCTCGCCAATCCCTCGCGAACCACCGATTATCAGTGCTTTTTGATCTGAAAAGCAGTTTTTAGGCACCATTGCCTGCAATTCAGTGTACTTACCTTGAGACACAGGCTCGGGTCGAAAAAGCGCGGTTATTTCTCCACTGGCCGTGCCATGTGAAATACCGATCGTCACCATTGAAAAACGACTATCACGATGCAATACTTTGAATTGCAGGTTTCTATTAGTTGCGCCCTTGTTCTGCTCAAAATGCACAGCCAGTCCAGTAAAAACAGAATGCAATCCCGGACAGCGCATACCAACAATTTGGGTCAAACCCAGCAATACCGCAGTCTGATTATCCGGTAAATATTTTTTTACGAACGGAAATAATTCCTGAATTACATCAGGCATCCAGACCAGATCCAGCGTACCTTCCAACGCATCTGTATTTTCAAACTGCAAATTTTCTGGCTTTGGCCTTTCCATTAACACGGGTTGACAAACAGCCATTTCCGGTTGTGTCTCAGCTTGACCTGTTAATTTCAGATCAATATCTTGAACACGGCGTTCATGAACAACCAGCCTCAGCTTTAAGTCTTGTCCTGAAAATTGCTGGCCAAAAACATCGACACGTTCACCATGCAGTACCGGACGGACAAATTGCACGTTGATCGAATGAATCGATTGAGCATAACCAAGCTCCTTAAATAAACAATCAAGTGCCTTGAAAACACCATAGACACCATGCATCACAGTAGTGCCGAACTGGTAACGCCGGGCGAGTACTGGATCGACATGCAAAGGATTATAATCGCCCGATGCCTGCGCAAATTGGCAACTTGTCGTTTGGTCGACTTGAAACGAACCTAGTTTATTCCAATCCATCATTTTTATGAAAAGTCATGCGGTCACCGACGATTTTGTGACGGTAATGGGAGGATTTTTTATTTGATAATGATCGACCTCCAAAACCCAAACATCTTCAGTCTCATTGGTGCAGACACATTCAAATCCAAGTTGTCGATAATGTTCCTTAACCAGACTGTTTTTTTCGGTCGGACGATAATATCCACGCAGTCTGGTTATACCGCACTCACGTGCACGTGTGACCAGTTCGTCACAGACCGCCTCTTCAACTCTGCGTTTTATAACGCGGCAACTCATCAACCAGGTATCTATATCCCAGCAATCTTCGTTCACTCGGCAAATTACAACGCTAATCATGCCATTATCACCAAATTTATCCTGCAAATGCACTTGGAGTGTTATATATTGCCCGCTGTCTTCAAACTGCACCAGATCGGCCTCTGTATAGCGCCGCGTTGTCAAATTAAACTGATTGGTTTTATTAATTAACTGCACAATGCGCTTGCGTCCGAATTCGTCAAACGGCGCAAAACGAATACGCATTTCAAGAGAATGCAGATAATCTTCCAGACTAGCTGCGGATTCCTGTATTTCCTGACGACGGATGTTACCAAGATACTGCGCATTACGCCGCGCATCATCTTCGGTAAAATCGATTTTTTCAAAGTAACGCGCTGCACTGAGTATGCGCAAAAACTGCGATACGTCCTTGGGCAGCTCTGGTACACTTACTTCAGGCAGCATAGTCCGGATAATTTCACGTTCCGCAGGATTATCGTCAACAAAAACCAATGCATCTAGACCAATATTCAATGTTTTCGCAATCAATCGGATATTTGTCGCTTTATCTTCCCAGTTCGCAACAAAAACGGCAAAATCATTTTCTTTCAATAACATGCCAGGATGTTTCTGAAACACCTCCAATGCTATATTTTTATCATTTTTCGAACATACGGCTAGGATGACGCCCAGATCTTTTAATGTCTTCGCCCACTGATGAATCGCCAAGAATGATTCACCAATTGGATGCCCCTGACCGATCTGAATGCCGGTTAGTCCGTCATCTCCTATCACGCCGCCCCACAAAGTGTTATCCAGGTCCAAAACCAAACATTTTTTACTTTTGCCACGCAATGCGGCGATCAGCTTAGTCAAATACTCTGCATACAGAGGTACATAAGTATTCGCCATCGGCATCCTGGATAAGTACCACTGCCGGTCATCAAACCAATTGTATGCGCCAACCATATTAACCATAGCCGCAACATCCAGTAATACATCCGGACTGCTTTTAATATCGTCAACCAGGGCACAGTTAAATTCGGTTAGAGATTTTCGTAATAGGCCATCAAACTGGGCATCAAAATTTCCACCAAATTCATAAGGAGGACATGCAAGTGTTTGCGCAATACAAATCATACCCCCCTTTTGTTTGAATGATTCTCTGATTTGCTGTAGGTAATCAAACGCTTTTTCACTGGGTGCAGCTTTATCAGAAGCAACCGATTGATCAACAAGGGATGGATAAGCACGATAATCCAGTGCCACCAATACCGCATCCAGTGTCGATTGATTGAGTTTTGAATCGGGATCAAAAGCTTCTTGCGCTACTTGCCCAAAATCTGTGGTGACCACTTCAAGATCCACACCATTACGTATTGCCGCTGTTATCAACGATGGAATCATCAAGTCCATTGTCGCATTACTGACGATTCCTAATCTGAACGGTGTCAATGTACGAGACAATAATGAACGAGTCTCGACACTCAACTTACGAATGGCCTGATATAAACGATTGGATTGATTTATGGATAACGCATAATGCGCTAATACATGTACTTCGTCGGCTGGGTTTTGATGACTAGCCAACTGAGCGCAGCGTTCATTAAAGTCATCGGAAGGAGTAAGTAACCAGGGAAGATCGTGCATGAAAAACTCTGCCAGACGGTTGTTATGATAATTTCTGATGTAATAGATCCACAATAGTGGCAACATCAGTCATATTTCCTATTTCATCCAGATCGAACTGAACACCGAAATTGGCTTCAATGGCAGTCAGCAATCTGATATGACTTAAACTGTCCCATTCTTCAATATCATCACGTGTAGTGTTAGCTGAAAATGCATAAGTATTATCGGTGAACGTATCTTGAAAAATAGACTCCAGTTGGTCGAGTATTACTGCCTTGTCTTGGCTCATCTTGAATTTTCCAGAATTTAAATTATTCAATCACACTATGTGTCACAGCAAAACATTGTTTGTTAACTAACGATAAATCAAACAACCGTTTTATTTTGTTAACCAAAGCCTTAATCATACCGGCTCTGCACAAAAACTGATATTTTTAGGGATTAACTTCAACTATAGCGTTTTGCCTCGCCAGGCCACTGATAATACGGCCTGCCGGGTTTCGTACTTGAACAACTTGTCCTTCAGACGCGTCGGATAATGCATGACCTTCTGAACTGACACTAAACCCGCGTCCATTAACCCTTAACTTTACGCTTTGTCCTCTTAAAATCACATAAGGCGCACGCAGCATATTTTGCCGCAAAGGCTGACCCATCGTCATGTTTGTCACCGCAATTTTACCAACAACCTGGGAATAGTCTGTTAGCACGCCTTCAGGCATTTGCGCCAGGTTAACGGTTTGAAACGCCACATCTCCATAACTAATCGTATGATCACGCGAAACCGGTTGTGTGACATGTAATACATTTGCCAGGATCTTGATCTCAGCCTGAACATAAATGGTCCAGGATACTTGTTCATCGCAACGAACACCGACAGATGTTTTTCCCCATAATCGGCTGCCAGACGGCATAAACGGAGTAAGTTTCTCACATTTTGGCAATGTAATCCGCTGGTCAATTTGACCGACCTCAACTTGAACTTCACCCGAAGAGCTATTTGTATGACTATAAATAAATTCTTCAACCGCCTTCTTGATCAGCGGTATTTCCTGATATCGCGATAGCGTGGAATGGTTTTCTGCAAACAGATTGCCTGACTGTAATACAGTCATCAATAAAACACATAATTCAAATAGCTTACGTCGCATGGATATCGTCCTGAAAATTTTTGCCGCTGGTTGCCATTTCCGGCAATTTTTGCCGCCCGGACAATATACTAAAGTCAAAAAACAAACTGAGAACTTCGAGTTAGCAGTAATTTTACGTTCTTTTTAAATAATTACTCACGAAAGAAATGAAATAACATAGTTGGCACGGAAAATGCATTTATTGAAAATGAACATTTCATATCAGGAAATCACATGATTAGCAAATTAGACAAGACGGTAAACTTCCATCAGCAGGCATTAAGTCTCAGAGCTGCGCGACACGAGTTGCTCGCCAGTAATGTTGCTAATGCCGATACGCCCAATTTTAAAGCAAAAGATATTGATTTCTCAAGTGTATTGAAAGAAAAACTGGCAACAACCACTTCTGCAACTACGCTTTCAACAACTTCGCCAATGCATATCGGCGGCAATAAAGGTAACGGTATCAGCAGTAACGCGCTTTATCGTGTTCCGCTACAACCGAGTGCTGACGGCAACACGGTTGATATGGACTCCGAACGTACCCGCTTCGCGGACAACTCCGTCAAATACGATGCCAGTTTAACCTTTATCAGTGGACAATTCAGAAATCTGCTGTCTGCTATACAGGAGCGATAATCATGTCACTATTCAAAGTATTTAATATCGCCAGCTCTGCGATGACGGCACAGTCGCAGCGCTTAAATGTGGTCGCAAGCAATTTGGCAAATGCCGACAGTGTCACCAATTCATCGGGCGAACCCTATCGAGGACGTCAAGTTGTCTTCAGCACACTTAAAGCAGACGATAACGGTGCCAGCGGCGTCAAAGTCGCCGGCATCGTGCATGATGCATCACCGATGAAAAAGATTTTTGAGCCCAACCACCCGCTTGCAGACGAGGATGGCTACATCATAAAGCCTAATGTCAACGTTGTTGACGAGATGGTTAATATGATGTCTGCATCACGTTCATATCAAAATAATGTGGACATCTTAAATACAACAAAATCCTTGTTGCAAAAAACACTCACAATCGGACAATAAGGAGACAGGCAGAGATGAATTCAGTACAAGAGGTTAATAAACAATCATTTGCAACAACCAACACTACGACGGCGGCGGATAAAAATAAAAACAGTATAGAAAATCCCCAGGATCGTTTTTTAAAGCTTTTGGTAACACAAATGCAAAACCAGGACCCTCTCAATCCCCTTGATAATGCTGAAGTAACCAGTCAGTTGGCGCAAATCAGTACTGTTACAGGTATTGACAAGCTGAATGATACGTTACAGCTGTTGCTCGATGGAATTGAAGATAGCCGAACCATGGAAGCAGCGAATCTTATCGGCCACAAAGCATTGGTTCCGGGCTCCACTTTGTCGCTTGAAAATAATGCTGCCATTGGTGGATTCGAGCTACCACAATCGGTCGACAAATTAAGTATCACAATCCTCGACAGTTCTGGTATTGCAGTTCGCACGCTAGATTTGGGAGCGCAACCATCGGGTGTCAATACGTTTATTTGGAATGGCATAGCAGAGAGTGGCACCAACGCTGCAAATGGACAGTACAGCTTTTCAATTAAAGCAGTACAAGGCGATCAGGAAATCACAACAAGCCCGCTTGCATTAGGTCAGGTCAACAGCGTATCGCCGGGCGAACATGATGCCGTACTTGACATGGGCAAGCTTGGCCTGGTCGGAATGGCAGATATTAAACAGATTTTCTAGTAAGGAGTTAAACATGGGTTTTCAACACGGATTAAGTGGGCTAAGTGTGGCCTCTCAGAATCTTGACGTCATCGGTAACAACATTGCCAATGCAAATACCGTTGGTTTCAAACAGTCACATGCACAATTTAGTGATTTATATGCAAATTCATTAACGGGTGCATCCGGCGATAACACAGGAATAGGAGCCAAAGTTGCAAGCGTTGCACAACAATTTTCTCAGGGAACCATAACTGCAACCAGTAACCCCCTGGACATCGCGATAAACGGTAACGGTTTTTTTCGTATGAGTGATAACGGCGCTATTTCATATAGCCGCAATGGGCAGTTTCATGTCGATGCCAATGGTTTTGTTGTCAACAATAACAACTTAAATTTAACAGGTTATACGACAGATGCCAATGGAAACATTTTGGCTGCCGACCCTACAAATTTAAGAATTTCCACTGCAGCGCTTTCACCGAACCCGACTTTAAATTTTAGCACAGGCCTGAATCTAGACTCGCGTGTGGCGGTACCGGCACCTCTACCGGCTTTCAACGCGACTGACCCTAGCACTTATACCGGCACGACTTCCGGCACAATCTTCGATAGTTTAGGCAATGCACATATTTTCTCAATTTATTTTCAAAAGAATGCTGCAAATACATGGGATATGTATGCCACTGTTGACGGCGCAACGACACCGGCCGGTGTGCCTGTTGGCGTTACACTGGGCGGCGGGCCTTCTCAGGCGGTAACTTTCGACTCCAATGGTAATTTGACTGCTCCTGCAGCACCGATAACCGTATCGGTCGATTTGGCAACGATTAACCCGACATTAGGCGCCACTTCCCCCCTGGATTTTTCCTTGGATTTGACAGGAACAACGCAGTTCGGCACTGATTTTAGCGTCAACACATTAAACCAGGATGGATATTCTTCCGGAACGCTTGCCGGCTTTTCGATTGATGGAGAAGGTTTCCTCAGCGGTAATTACACCAACGGTGAATCCCGGACGCTCGGTCAAGTCGTGTTAGCTAACTTTAGTAATCCGCACGGTTTGACGCCTATCGGTAACAACCAATGGGTCGAGTCGAAGGCATCTGGCCAGCCGCTTGTAGGCGCTCCCGGCTCTGGAACAATGGGGATATTGCAGTCTTCCGCAGTGGAAGATTCCAATGTAGACCTTACCACTGAACTGGTTCATATGATTACAACTCAGCGAACATACCAAGCAAACGCTAAAACCATCGAAACACAGGACGCTATTTTGCAAACACTGGTAAACCTCTAACTAGGTAGACAATTATGGATCGCCTGATTTATACAGCAATGACTGGTGCAGCGCATACGTTGAATCAGAAAGCCACGGTTTCACATAATCTGGCCAATGCATCGACAACAGGTTACCGTGCAGAAAACAATGCTTTCCGTGCGGTACCCGTATACGGTGACGGCTTGCCCACACGCGCTTTTGTAGTCGATTCAACAACCGGAGCGGATTTTACGCCAGGCCCGATTCAGCAGACTGACCGCAGTCTTGATGTTGCCGTACGCGGTTCTGGCTGGATTACAGTTGAGCTGCCTGGCGGCAAGGAAGCATACACGCGCCACGGCAGTCTGCAAATCAGTCCGAATGGGATATTGCAGACACATAACGGTTTTAATGTCAAAGGCGACACCGGAATCATTACCGTACCCCAGGATAACCGTGTCACCATTGCCAAAGACGGGACAGTATCAGTCGTCCCGATTACACCATTGCCGAATACAGTTGCCATCGCGGGCCGCATTAAGCTGGTCGATCCACCGGAAAATCAACTTATAAAAGGCCCGGATGGCTTGTTCCGCATGAAAGATGAGACTGTCCCGCTAGCTGATGCTAACGTTACTCTGGTCGATGGTGCGTTGGAGGGTAGTAATGTCAACTTGGTCCATGAAATGGTCAGCATGATTGCGTTGGCACGCCAGTTTGATATGCATATCAAAATTCTTGAAAATGCAGAGCGCAATGCCCAGCAGGCCAGTGAAATAATGGTAGTCAGAACATAAGCAGCAGACACGTGACTGTTGAACTAATAAGTATGGAGTAAATCATGATACGCTCACTATGGATTTCAAAAACAGGACTTGACGCACAACAAACCAAGATGGACGTCATTTCCAATAATCTTGCCAACGTCAGCACCAATGGATTTAAACGTGCGCGCGCAGTTTTTGAGGATTTACTCTATCAAACCATTCGCCAGCCCGGTGCGCAATCTTCGCAACAAACACAATTGCCATCAGGATTACAGCTTGGCGTTGGCGTACGCCCGGTTGCAACAGAAAGTATTTTTACACAAGGCAGTCTGCAGCAAACTGGTAATTCGCGCGATATTGCGATACAGGGAGAAGGCTTCTTTCAAGTATTAATGCCGGACGGCACTACCGCCTATACCCGAGACGGCGCATTCCAGTCCGATATTAACGGCCAGTTTGTTACCTCAAGTGGTTATGTTATACAACCGGCCATCACAATTCCGCCTAACACGTTAAGTATTACCGTTGGTCGCGATGGAACGGTTTCGGCTTTGGTGCCCGGATCGGCCACACCAATTCAGGTAGGCAATATTCAATTAGCAAGTTTTATAAATCCGGCTGGCTTGCAAAAAGTTGGCGAAAACCTCTATTTACCTACTGCATCCAGTGGGGTTGCCAATCCCAATGCACCGGGTACAAACGGTCTTGGATTGCTAAACCAAGGCTTTGTCGAAACGTCTAATGTAAATGTCGTGGAAGAACTGGTAGGCATGATTCAGACTCAGCGCGCCTACGAGATCAACTCCAAGTCAATCGAAACATCTGATCAGATGCTGCAAAGATTGGCCCAATTATAATTTGCCAGAGAATTGGATAAAGCCGTGGCACAGAAATTACACGACAAATTTGTATCTTTGGTTGCGATGGTTTTGGCAATGCTATTGGCATCAGGATGTGCATTGACACCACCGACAAAAATCCACCAGCCGATAACATCACGACCGCAACAACCAGTTATGAATTCAGAAAACTATGGCGGCATTTTTCAGGCTGTCAGCCATACAGCTGGCGCACGCTATACACCGCTTTTTGAAGACCGGCGTGCTCGTGGGATAGGTGATACGATTATTATCACTTTAAACGAAAGAACCAACGCGAGTAAACAATCAGGCAGCAATGTCGATCGCTCAGGTAGTTTTGATTTTTCAATCCCCACCGCTATTTTGGGCATACCATTAAATTTTCTCGGCGGAACAGAAGTTGCGGCCGCCACGAATAATGCCTTCGATGGCCAGGGCGCCAGTTCAAGCAATAACGACTTCACCGGCACCATTACAGTTACGGTCATAGAAGTGATGCCTAACGGCAATTTATTGGTCAGTGGAGAAAAACAGATTGGGATTAACCAAGGCCATGAATTTATTCGTCTGTCTGGAATTGTGAATCCTATCAATATTATCAACAATACCGTTTCATCGATTCAAGTAGCTGATGCCCATATCGAATACCGG
This sequence comes from Burkholderiales bacterium, assembly GCA_024235755.1. Classification (GTDB taxonomy): domain Bacteria; phylum Pseudomonadota; class Gammaproteobacteria; order Burkholderiales; family Nitrosomonadaceae; genus Nitrosomonas. Next base: position 37,990 of record JACKLV010000019.1, read on the forward strand.
GCAAATGGCTATATTGATGAAGCACAAACAATGGGTTGGCTATCACGTTTTTTTCTTAATGTCTCCCCATTTTAGGATTTGCTGACTCAATAAACCTGTCAAAATGAAGTTATCGCCATGATGATACGCAACAAACTTTTTTATATCGTTATCATAGTCACACTGCTCCTGCCATGCCTCAGTCATGCCGAACGAATTAAGGATCTGGCCAGCATACAAGGTGTTCGCAGTAACCAGTTAATTGGTTACGGTCTTGTCGTTGGACTTGATGGCAGCGGTGACCAAACCACTCAAACACCTTTTACCGTTCAAAGCATTATCAATATGCTTGGCCAATTAGGTGTCAACCTCCCGCCCGGCACCAACCTTCAGTTGCGTAACGTGGCCGCTGTGATGGTAACGGCAACTTTGCCGGCTTTTGCCAAACCTGGTCAGTTAATCGATGTAACCGTTTCGTCAATGGGTAATGCCAAAAGTCTGCGCGGCGGTACTTTGTTAATGACGCCGCTGAAAGGCGTTGATAACCAGATTTACGCAATGGCACAGGGCAATATCGCTGTTGGCGGTGCAGGCGCTGCTGCGGCTGGCAGCAGCGTTCAAGTGAACCATTTGAATGCCGGTAGAATTACTGGTGGCGCAACAGTCGAGCGCGCAGTACCAGCATCATTTGGACAATCTGAATATATCAATCTGGAGCTTAATTCCACTAATTTCACCACTGTTAAACGTATTGTCAACGCGATTAACAGTTTTTATCCGGAATCAGCCAGCGCAATCGATGGGCGCATGGTTCAGGTCAGAGCGCCGATTGATAACAATCAACGCGTCATGTTTATCTCTCAAATCGAAAGCCTGGAAATCACACCTGCCAAGGACGCAGCTAAGGTAATAGTAAACTCGCGCACCGGTTCGGTAGCCATGAATCAGTCCGTCACACTGGAAACCAGCGCTATCGCTCACGGAAACTTATCCATCATCATCAACAACGAACCGGTCATCAGTCAACCTGGCCCATTTGCCCAACGCGGTGAAACAGTCGTCGCACAACGCGCGCAAGTGGAAATCCGCAGCGATGAAGGAAATCTGATGCTGCTGCCACCTGGAGCAGACCTTGGTGAAGTTGTAAAAGCACTCACTGCTATCGGGGCGACAACGCAGGATTTACTATCTATTTTGCAAGCATTAAAAGCAGCGGGTTCGTTACGGGCAGAATTGGAAATTATATAGAATCAAAAACAGATTATGATGAATTCTTTAGATTTAACCAGCAGACTGGCCATTGACAGCAAAAGCATTGACGACCTTCACTTGCTGTCAAAACAAGACTCCAAAAAAGCATTACAGGAAGCAGCAAAACAATTTGAAGCACTGTTTTTGCAAATGTTAATCAAAAGCATGCGCGATGCAACACTTAAAAGCGGACTAATAGACAGTCAACAAACACAGTTTTATACCGAAATGTACGATCAGCAACTGGCTCAAACCATGTCTTCAAAAGGAATCGGATTGGCAGATATAATGGTCGAACAGTTGACGCGAACCTATAACACTGATCAAAATCCACAACAGCCTAAGTATGTCACGGAACATGACAATGCAGATGCAAGTTTAATTCGTCCCGGGAAAACACTGGATGACCGCCAAGACGCGCTTGCAACTCATCAATCCACACAGCTTTGGCCCAATAACCACGTAAGAACTGAAATACCAGTTCCCGAAAACATAACTGCTCAACAGCCAACTTTATCCTCGGACAAATCCGCACTACTCTGGCCCGATGCGCATTCTATAACAGATAAAACACCGAAAAATACCGTATCACAACCTGCATTCGCAGCGTCTGCATCTGGTAAAACGGAACACTTTATCAATGCACTTATGCCACATGCCAGCAACGCAGCTGAGACTACGGGTATCCCCGCACATTTTATGCTGGCTCAGGCTGCACTGGAAAGTGGCTGGGGTAAATTTGAAATACGCCATCCGGATAATTCACCCAGTCACAATTTGTTTGGCATTAAAGCAGGTACCAGTTGGAAAGGTGAAACAGTAGAAACCATCACAACGGAATATATCAATGGCGTACCGCAAAAAATGATTGAAAAATTCCGAGCATACGGCTCGTATGAAGAAGCTTTTCGCGATTATGCAAATTTATTATCCAATAATCCGCGCTACGCAGACGTTGTAAACTCGCAGAATGCGGCTGATTTCGCGCATGGTTTGCAGCGCGCCGGCTATGCGACCGACCCCCAATACGCCGACAAGCTATTGCGCATTTTAAACAATTCAATTTTGTACAACCAAGAAGCCATTTAATTATTTAGCGAGTCTGCCGTATCAGTAATCAACTCTTTTAATTATTTATTCTTAATAATAGCGATGGGAAGTATTCTAAATTCAGGCATATCCGGTTTAAATGCCGCGCAAGCCAATTTGCTGACAACCAGCCACAACATCGCCAATGCTGATACACCGGGCTATACTCGACAGCAAGTCATTCAAAGTACCAATATTCCGCAATCTACAGGGGCTGGTTTTATTGGTCGCGGCGTTAACGTCACTACCGTTCAGCGTATTCATAATCAATTTCTAACGACACAACTGTTACAGGTGCAAACGCAAAGCAGCCAGCTTGAGAATCACTACAATCAAATCAGTCAAGTCGATAATCTGCTCGCAGACCCTGTTTCAGGATTATCACCGGCACTGCAAGATTTTTTCAGCGGTGTCAATGACGTGGCAGCAAACCCTTCATCCGTTCCATCTCGTCAGGCAATGATCAGTAATTCGCAGGCTTTAGTTTCACGTTTCCACAGCCTGGATCAACGACTCTCGGAAATGTATCAAGCCGCTAATACCGAAATTAACAGCAGCGTCAGTGAAATCAATTCACTGGCAAAACAGATTTCCGAACTAAATCATAATATACAGATGGCCGAAGGTGCTGCTGGCGGGCATCCAGCAAATGATCTTCTGGATCAACGCGACAATCTGATCAACCAACTCAGCAAACTGGTGAATACCGAAGTTGTTAAACAAAGTGATGGATCGTCAAATGTTTTTATCGGCACTGGTCAGGCTTTAGTTGTCGGCAACCAATCGATGTCACTCAAAGCAATGGTATCACCAGAAAATCCGCAAAAAATGACCATTGGCCTGGTTAGCGGTAATAAAACCGTACTTTTGCCTGAAGAGCAGATTCATGGTGGCAGTCTTGGCGGTATACTGAATTTTCGTAATGACTCCCTGAATGAAGCGCAGAACGCACTGGGACGAATAGCTATCAATCTCGCTCAAGCATTTAACGAGCAACATAATTTAGGACTTGATCTCAACGGAAATCTAGGCACCGACTTTTTTTCAGTGCCTCAGCCACAGGTTTTTTCCCATACTGCTAATAACCCGGCATCAAACATTACTGCTGACATTAGTGATGTCAGCGCGCTAACAATAAGCGATTATCGATTTTCATTCGATGGCACAAATTATACGTTAACGCGCCTGTCTGACAACCAATCAGTAAGTACAGCCGCTGCCCCAACAGCTGGCTCACCGTTAATTATGGACGGTCTTAGAATCAGTTCGGCCACCATTAATGCCAACGAACGGTTCTTGATCCAGCCGACAATTAATGGTGCGAAAAATATTGCTGTCAATATTTCAGATACAGCAAAAATTGCAGCCGCAGCGCCTGTACGCACCGAAGCGGCCTTATCAAATACCAGCAATGCCACTATCAGCCAAGGCAGCATCAATCCGCTACCCCTTGATCCCAATCTGCAACAACCGGTAACCATCACATTCCATTCACCCTACGACGGTCAGTTTGACGTTACCGGCACCGGATCAGCACTACCGGCAAATAATCAGGTATATACTGAAGGCGCTGATATCAGTTTTAACGGATGGACCATCCAAATTAACGGACAACCAGCCGCGGGAGATGTGTTTACCATTGAACCCAATCATAATGGTAGCGCAGATAATCGTAATGCACTGCTGCTGGCCGGACTTCAAACCCAAAACTCAATGGCAGGCGGCACGGCTTCTTTTCAAGAAGCCTATGGCCAAATGGTCAGCTTGATAGGTAACAAAACGCGGGAATTGGAAGTTACCAGCAAAGCACAAAACAACCTAGTAACCCAGACGGAACGTTCACTCCAGGCTGTTTCAGGAGTTAACCTGGATGAAGAAGCGGCTAACTTATTACGCTTTCAGCATGCTTTTCAGGCTTCAAGCAAAGTGATCGAAATCAGCAGTTCGCTTTTTGAATCTATTTTACGAATTGGTTAAGAAACTTAAGTAAAAGGATAGAAAAATGCGCGTCAGCACGAATGGAATCTATGATGCAGGGACAACAGCAATTTTGCAGCAGCAAGAAGCTTTAATTAAAACACAACAACAAATTTCAACCGGCAGACGCATCCTGACACCGGCTGATGATCCGATTGCGGCGGCTCAGGCACTTAACCTATCACAAGCTGCATCGATCAATTCACAGTATTCTGTCAATCGCGGCCATGCTCTGGCATCGCTCGGGCTTACTGAAACAACATTAAAAAATATAACATCAAATCTTCAGGATATCCGTCAAATTGCAGTTAACGCCGGCAATTCTTCACTTACAGACACGGACAGAAAAAGTCTGGCAACAGAGTTACGCGGTCGCTTTGAAGCGCTTCTTGGGCAGGCCAATATTACGGATGGAACGGGTCATTATCTGTTTTCAGGTTTTCAGGAAAGCACACGGCCATTCTCACATCAGGGGTTGAATGTACAATACGACGGCGATCAAGGACAACGGCTAAGTCAAGTAGGTTCAACACGCCAGATTGCAGTCAGCGATTCCGGAACCGATATATTTGAACGTATCAAAAATGGCAATGGAATTTTTACAACTGCAGCTAACACCACTAATACAGGAAGTGGCATTATCAATGCAGGCTCCGTCACATCGCCTGCCAGTCTGACCGGACATAGTTACGAAGTTTCATTTGCTGTTACTGCGGGTGTAACTACTTATGATGTTGTCGACACCACAACCGGTGCAACGCTTTCAGCAGGAAATGCATTTTCAAATACCAACACAATCAGCTTTGATGGCCTTGAGTTCAGCATCACAGGCGATCCAGCAAACGGGGATATTTTTACAATCTCACCTAGTGCGAATCAGAGCATATTTAAAACTGTTGGAGACTTAATCACGGCGCTGGAAACACCATCAAGCGGTCAGCCCGGTGGGGCAAGATTAACAAATAACCTGAATTCCGCCCTGCAAAACTTAGATAACGGACTTGAAAAAATTCTTTCCACACGTGCATCTGTCGGTTCACGGCTCCAGGAACTAGAAGCGCTTGATGCTCTTGGTGGCGATCTTGAAATTCAATATGAACAGCGGCTCTCGGAATTACGGGATGTGGATTATGCCAAAGCAATCTCGGACTTCAACAGACAGGAAGTATATTTGCAAGCCGCACAAAAAACCTTCTCAACCGTTTCCGGTTTATCTTTATTCGACTTTATTTAGTCATCCAGGCGATAACCTATTTCAACTGGCGGCGTCAAAATGCGCGGAACCTCGACGGATTCCGTTTCCTCAAATATGGGGACAATAGTCTCAATAAACGGAAACATCGCTGTTGATCCGGTGGTTTGAACAAAGCCCTTGTTATGAATTATTTTCTTAAGGATAAATGACGCTTTCCGAACGTCATATTTTAGAAATAATATGTTGGATACCGGTTGTACGCGGCTTGTGCTGAATGAAGAAAATGCTCCCCGGGATGCACTCAAATCAGTAAAGAGTGAATTCACCACAATAACCAAGTCTCCCTGATCAATCCGAGCGGTTGCATCAATACGCTCCAGTCTTAGGGGCAATCCCAGAGATCCGGCGGCATCTGGTGTTCCTATAAAACCGATCGCAGTATCGCTGTCAATGCAAACATCCGGGTTGTTATTAACAAATCTCGGCAGACCGCCTGAAAGGCTTAAACGCAACATGCCATCTTCAAGTATTTCGACTACTTCAAACCGGCTATCGATTCGTGTGACAGTCGGTGTAGGATCGTTTGCGTTGGCTGCGTTCACGCATTCAAACCCCGAATAGGAAATAGATTGTGCGAGACAATTCCATGAAAACAACCCTGTTGTGCAAGACAGTATAATAATCCACAGTGCTTTCATATCCAGCCCTCACTCAAAACGATTTACAAATGCCCTACTAATGTTTTCGCTTTACGCGCAGCCTTCTAGCCTCTTTAGGATCAATGCGCAACGGCCGGTAAATTTCAATACGATCATACGCCTGAAGAACGGTTTTAAGATCAACAAACTTGTTGAAAATGCCAAGCCTGTTTTTCTTTAAATCAATCTCCGGGAATTGATTCATAATATCTGAAAGGCGAATTACCTGTTCAACAGTTGAGCCAGCAGCTACCTGCAACGTCATGAGATATTGATGCTCAGTCAACGCATAAACAATTTCGACTTTGATATTGTCAGCTTGCTCCCCTTTATTGGCCTGATCACCGGCTGCCATAGATCGCTTCGGCACGCTCGATAAATGATTCCACAAAGCTGTTGGCAATCATATGAAACACCGGCCCGACCAGCTTTTCCAGAATTTTATGCGAAAAAGTATAGTGCAAGCGAAACTCAATTTTGCAGGCTTGATCAGACAATGGTATAAAACGCCAGTGACCGTCGAGGTGTTCAAACGGCCCGTCTAACAAAGTCATTTCGATGAGTTCAGGCGGCTTGCGTTTATTCTCAGTGGTAAAGCTGTGCTTGACATGGTGATAGTTAATTTTGACGGTCGCATGGGTAATGGTATCGCTCTGCGGAGCAACTAACGTACCGCCGCACCATGGAAGAAATTCCGGGTACTGCTCTACCCTGTCCACCAAATTAAACATCTGCTCTGCCGAAAATTCTACTAAAACGGTTTTCTCTATTTCTGCCATAAAAGTAAATCACCTCTCCTTCATATGAGGTCTATTACTGAAAAACTGATAAAATACACAAAATTTAAAGAACAATCACCTTTTTAATTAACTGCATGAGTATTATTCACAATAAAAAAGCCTTTCACGATTATTTTATTGAAGAAAAATATGAGGCAGGTTTAGTGCTCGAGGGCTGGGAAGTCAAAGCTATCCGAGCCGGGCGCGTTCAATTAAAAGAAGCCTATATTATCATTCGTAATGGCGAATTATACCTTATTGGCTGCCATATCAGTCCATTGAAAACGGCATCGACACATATTTTTCCCGAACCGACCCGCACTCGAAAATTACTCCTGCATATGGAAGAAATCAAACGGCTTATCGGCAAGGTTGAGCGCGCCGGGTATACACTGGTGCCTTTAGACATGCATTATAAAGCTGGCCGTATCAAGGTTGAAGTCGGCCTTGCAAAAGGAAAGAAACTGCATGACAAACGCGAAACAGAAAAACAAAAAGAATGGGAACGCGAACGTCAACGTCTGATGCGCGCCAAATAGGAAAACGCGAATAAGAAACCGATACCACCTTTTTATTGTTTAATTATCAAGCTATTTATGAATTCAGAAAAAAAACCCATTGCAATTTGGTTGTTGATTTGCTGTGCACTCGTATTCGCCATGGTTGTTGTCGGCGGCGTAACACGATTGACCGACTCTGGACTGTCCATTGTCGAGTGGCAACCATTGATCGGCACCATGCCGCCGATTACTCAGGAAAACTGGGACGAACTGCTTGAAAAATATCGTTCATCGCCACAATATCAGCAAGTTAACAAAGGCATGAGTGTAGATGAATTCAAGACCATTTTCTGGTGGGAATATTTTCACCGGTTACTCGGACGACTCATCGGCCTGGTGTTTTTTATACCGTTTATTTATTTTCTGGTTAAAAAGAAAATCGACAAACCGCTTGGCTATAAGCTAACAGGTATTTTCATCCTCGGTGGTTTACAAGGTTTCATGGGTTGGTACATGGTTATGAGCGGCCTGGTCGATAATCCACGTGTCAGTCAATACCGCCTCACCGCTCACCTGGGGCTCGCATTTATCATTTTTGCAGCCTTATTCTGGGTTGCACTCGGTCTATTGTCTCCAACGGCAAACACAGCCTCCGACAGACAGAATGTCGACACACTAAAAGGATTGCGAAGTTTTGCATACGGACTGTCATGGCTCATCTTCATCATGGTGTTATCGGGCGGTTTTGTTGCCGGTATCCGTGCAGGCCTGGCCTACAATACTTTTCCACTGATGAACGGCCATCTTATTCCGCCTGATCTTTTCATACTTGAACCCTGGTACCGAAATTTCTTCGAAAACATGACCACGGTACAATTTGACCACCGCATGATCGCCTGGATATTGATATTTACCGTTCCGTTTTTCTGGTTTAAAGCGATCTTCAAATCCAATCTGCCAGGCGCCACTCGTTTAGCATGCCATACATTTCTGCTGATGCTGGCCATTCAGGTCAGCCTTGGTATCGCCACGTTGCTGCATGTCGTACCGATTAACCTGGCAGCCGCGCATCAGGGCGGTGCGGTGTTATTATTTGCGGCATCCCTATGGGTAAGCCATCAATTACGAAGACCCGTGTTAAAGTGAAGGCAGCCAACAGTCAATCGAATCAAGGTCGAAGATAAAATATAGGCTATGTCACAATTAGTTATTGAAACTGTCTTGTTTTCCCAAGTGACTCAAGAAAACAAAGAGTTGGTGTAATGTTTCGGCCGAGGCGATCAATCATTCTGTGCCATCCGAGATAGCTCTCAAGATAACGTGTTGCTACGCCATGAAATTTCCTTATCCATTGTTTGAGTCGGCTATCATAAGCATTA
>JACKLV010000020.1 GCA_024235755.1 Burkholderiales bacterium
TGCAATAGCAACTGAATCGGTGCATAACCTCGGTTACTCCCAGGCTGCGGTAATTCACATGATTCAACTGCCGACTGAAAACCTATCCGATCTAGCATCCGCTTCATCAATCCCATGCCACCCCAGGCAGTGATCTCTTTATCAGTAAATCGAAGCTCAAAACCCATGAAAATCCTCCGGAAGAAAAACATGCATTAATCAAACACCGCTAATTTACCAAAATAGCATTGTTCTTAACAACTTATTCTAATGGCTTCCATTAGAAACCTGGGCTAATGGGAAATCTGGGTTTATACAATCATGCAGCGAGAAATGAACGAATTGCAGGTAGGATGCTAAAAACAAGTATTGCGTACTCATAATTGTACTTGTACAATCATGAGTACAACATTGAGAGGTACTAACGATGGATACGATGAGCTATTCTGCATTTCGCACCCATCTGGCCGGTACGCTGGATAAGGTAAATGATGACCATAAGCCAATCTTGATTACACGGCAAAATGGTAAACCCGCTGTGGTGATGAGCCTGGAAGATTTCCATGCCTACGAAGAAACTGCCTATCTAATGGCAAGTCCTAAAAACGCTGAACGATTGAATCAAGCGATAGCGGAAGTGGAAGCAGGAAAAGTGATTCAGAAAGGGCTTATTGAGGAGTGATTTTATCCTGGGCTGAAAAAGCATGGGAAGACTATCTATATTGGCAGCAAACTGATAAAACAGTCCTGAAGCGTATTAACACACTAATCAAGGACATCAAGCGAGAACCATTTGATGGTCTCGGAGATCCAGAACCTTTAAAACATAATTGGTCTGGCTATTGGTCCCGTCGCATTAATCGAGAGCACCGCCTGGTTTACAGAGTGAGAGGTGTTCATTAATTATCGTACAGTGTCGCTACCACTATTAGATCCAGTTACATCATAGCTGTCATGCGGTGCCAAATTTAACTGAAAGCATGGTGTATCAATAGTCACTATAATGCAGAGTTAAACGTGTTGGCATGGAGAAAACAGAAAAGCAGTAAATCAATTGAGTTCTTAACCTATTGATAATTATTAATATTATCCTAGTAATTTAACATAAAGAAAATTATAAGCAATTGGAACTACAATAGTAACCGCATGATTAATAATGGTTATTATGGATACTTGGAGAAATATGCGTCAAGTCCTAAATTAGTTTATGCAGTTTGGTGATCATATGTAGCAATGTCTTTAAGCGCATTACCAATTTGTTTTGAAGCAACATCTAACTCATATGCTTTTTGCAAGTTGAGCCAAATTCTGGGGCCTGTTCCAAAGAACTTTCCGAGGCGTAAAGCTGTATCAGCCGTAACGCTGCGCTCACCATTTACAATCTGATATATTCGGTTCTTAGGCACATCAATCTTTTTGGCCAACTCACCCGCATTGATGCCAATAAATTCAAGTTCATCGGCCAGAATCTCGCCAGGATGTATAGGTTCACCTATTCTTTTTGTCATGTCTTTTATCTCCTAATGATAGTCGACGATTTCAACGTCATACGGCTCATCATTCCACTTAAAGCAAATACGCCATTGCATGTTGATACTGATGCTATATTGGTCTTTTCTATCACCAATCAGTTTTTCAAAGCGGTTGCTGGGAAAATTTTCCAGTTCTTTTAATGTTTCAGCTTCATTTAGCAATCTTAAGCGTCGCTCGGCCTGTCGTCCAATACTAGAAAAACGTTTTACAAACTTACCGGAATAGAGCTTCTCGGTATATTTGCATTTAAAACTTCTTATCATTATTCCAACAATAATACTAATTACGAGTTACGTCAAGAATAACTTTTTACACCTTATATTGGTAAAGCTGCTAAGCGCTTCTTCAAAAGGTTTCTCAAGAAATGTCGAAATGAACCGAGGAAAATCGTCACTGATAAGTTGAGAAGTTACGGCGTCGCCCACCGAGAACTTGTACCTGACACGATTCACGACACTTTTCAATATGCCAACAATCGCGCCGAGCTTTCACATCAGCCAACCTGAGTAAGAGAACGAGGCGTGCGCCGGTTCAAATCTATGGCACAGGCCCAGCGATTCTTGAGTATCCATGCCGCCGTGAGCAATCTATTCAATATTGGCCGTCACCTGGTATCTGCTAGCAACTATCGGGATTTGAGACAAGGTGCTTTTGCGTCTTGGAATAAGATTACGTTAGCATAAAGACGGTAATTCCCGGGTTTGGTGCCCCACAAAAGTTAACTTGGCAATATCGAAAATCCTAAACGATTCTGTTTAGTTATTTGTTGCAGAAGCTGTTTTTCCGAATCAGTGAGACTCCAGCACTTAATCAGATCTTATTCATCCCAAAGTTGCTTCATCTATTTTACCTCAAAAGGAAAAATTGTAGGATGACTGGATCAATACTCTGCTTTAAGATTAAATCTTGCTAATTTGGCTCCGTATGACAGCTATGATGTAACTGGGCCAACATGCAAGAATTTCCAGGAAAAGACCGAAATCAACATTGAACATTTCCACCAAATTCAATATAAGTATTGAATACAATTTCTTAATTTTTATTACTGAAAGCTTTTGGATGTTGATAGCTGGTAAATTTTAATTGTTGATATGACACATATTAGCTCAATCGGTAGATGCAACGGGAGGCGTTGACGCTTGCGGCGCGGCCGAAGGTGAGAGAGACGACTGCACTCCCTTTTGCTGAATCATGATGTTTTTATCGAACTTGGCCATACCCTCGCTCGTCCACACACGCAGTGTCACTCCCTCCGGCTCAGTAGTAGATAACTCAGTCGCCTGAGCCTCAATCTTGTCGAACTCGGCAATGATTCCCTTCATGTTAGGCAGAACGAAAATTCGCTTCGAGCGTTGGGCGCCGATTGTGACGACGGTGCTGCGCCAGAGATTCTGCCCCTCGATCAGGATCTTCGCCTCTTTACCCTTATCAAGGCTCTTCGGCTCGAAACTGTCCACAATGGGTGCCGGCCGCTTGCCACCGAGGAGCAGCGCAGAGCTAATCTCCTCCTGGTCGCCGGGCAGGGCGATCGAATAATCGATCTTAGCGGACGGCCCGACCGGCTCGCCGTCCTCGTTGAGCCAGGTGGTTTCGATCTTGATGTTGGCCCTTCTCCACCAGGACGGCGCCGAAACAAGCGCAGCGAGGGAATTCTGCGAAGGCAGGTGACGGTAATTCGGTAGGCCATTCTTGCCTATAACGAGCTTGGGCCCGATCAGCCAGCCGAATTCAGCGCTTTGTCCGCCAAATTTGGCTGACATCTCATCCCTGCTCCCGTGACTGGCGATTCCCACGATGATAGGACGCCGATCCATGATTCTCGCGTACTCGGAGATGCTACTCGACAGACCGGCGCCGGCATCGACCCCGGCACCGGCTGAGGCGTTCACCCTAAGCTGCTCGGCGACAGCGAGGCGCGACGAGCTTGCCATCTGCTGGCTGCTCTCCCTCGGCGTGACGGCGTATGAAAAAAGAAACTTTTGGTCATCCGATTTAAGGAGCTTCTCCCAAAAATCATAAAACCCCACCATCCCCTCGATGAAGAAACCTCTGTTGTCAAAAGTCCAGTCGATCTCTGTAAGATGGCCATACTTTCGGTTAAGTAAGTCAAGCTGCTTGCTACCTTCTTCACAGAGATAAAACCTGCCTTTCGCGATCGTGATCAGCTTCGCCTCGTTTTCGTCACAATTTAATACGAGTTTACGCAAAAATTCTATTAAAGCGATGGGATCCCTCTTCTCCACGCCTGACTCATAATCTTGGCCATTTAAATAATCTTTAAATCTTAATAGTTCTTTTTCGCTAATAGAATACGGAAATGCGTCAAACTTCACCTTGCGCTCATCTACGATAATCGAGGTCCGATCATCGTTGGGCGAGAAATTTACGAATGGCTGTTCTTGAACCCTACCACTGCGGGTATGCAAATCATAAAACACATCTTTCGAGTCCTTATGTCTTTGGGTTCCATCCATATCACCCTCCTGCTTCTCGCCCAGCGTAATTCCGAACTCGCTTCCCACCCTGCGACTCACGGTCCTGCCAATAATCAAATCCTTGCAGTTTTTAGAGCAGCCATCAATTTTTGAGTACGCGGATATCAGGCACTCATAACTCTCATCGGAATACTCTGAGATCTGGTATTTGGCCATGTCTTCTTTACTAGATTGTTTAATAGGTTGTTCGGAGATTGCCATAATCTTGCACGAGGACTCTGTTGCAAAAAAATCAGAAAGACTCCCCAATTTCTTCGTTTCTTCGCCGACCTCAAGGCCAAGTTGGCGCCAACCATTCTCATAGATCTCTTTCTCGTCCATCGCGTCAGTAGCTTCTTTTATTCTCAACCTAGTCAGCTCCTGCAAGTCGCTCACCCAGCGATCGTAAACTTCCCGAATCTCAACCTCTTCTCCTTTGATCTTGATTCTTCCAAATCGGACATTGATCCTCGCCCAGGCACTTGTGTCGCTACCCGGGATGATGCTCGCGTCGAACTTCAAGCGGTAGAGCGTATTGCCACCCAGGTCGTGCCGGTCGTCGAGCTGGTTCTCAATGATCGCGCTGCGGACTTCTTCTCGAAACGACTGCTCGTCGCGAAAGGCTTCGATCCGCGTGAGCTTCGGTTGCCCGGCCGCCGCGATGTCCGCCTTGTCTTGCTCTGTGTCCGCAGGCAGGTTCGATTCGTTCGGTTTCTGGTCGTTTCCGTTAGTGATCTCGCTGTTCTGCACGAACGACACGTCTGCGCTGCGCCCACTAGTCTTACGCCCCGCGACCGCGCCCTGAACACCAGCCTCTTCCTGCTTGTTCAGGTGCTCCACCAGCCAGGCTTCCTGACGAAAACGGTCGTTGACCATGCGCTCACGCGTGTAGACCTCCGGTGAATCGACTAGAATGCGACCGTAGGTCGAACCGATTGAATGCATCGAGCTCTCGGTGCTTCTATACGGGAGAAAGTAGAACAGCAGGATTATCGCCATCACTACCGCAACCCCGATAAACGCCTTGCCGAGCATGCTCTGCGATTCTGAATCTGTATCTGTCATCGGTCGTTCCTCCTGTTTGATATTTGACCACCGCGCAGGTATTGCCAAGTTAACTTTTGTGAGGCACCAAACCCGGGAATTACCGTCTTTATGCTAACGTAATCTTATTCCAAGACGCAAAAGCACCTTGTCTCAAATCCCGATAGTTGCTAGCAGATACCAGGTGACGGCCAATATTGAATAGATTGCTCACGGCGGCATGGATACTCAAGAATCGCTGGGCCTGTGCCATAGATTTGAACCGGCGCATGCCTCGTTCTCTTACTCAGGTTGGCTGGTGTGAAAGCTCGGCACGATTATTGGCATATTGAGAAGTATCGTGAATAGCATCAGGAACAAGTTCACACTGAGCAACTCCGTAACTTTTCAACTTATCTGTCACTATCTTCCTTGGTTCATTCCGACATTTCTTGAGAAACCTTTTGAAGAATCGCTTGGCAGCTTTACCATCCCTGCGTGCCTGCAGCAAAACAACGACTACTTCACCGTCTTGGTCAATTGCTCGCTACAAATAACGCTGTTTACCTTGAATCTTGACAAATACTTCATCAAGGAAGAAAGTATCGCCGTATCCTTGATGTTGGCGTCTCAACTTCTTAGCATATACTGAACCAAACTTATTGCATCATAGACGAATCGATTCATGGGTCACTACTATTCCTTTTTCAGCTAACAAGTCTTCGATATCACGGTGACTTAAATTAAACCGATGATAGAGCCACACTGCGTACTGAATGATTTCAGATGGAAATCGATAGCGTTTGTATAGTGTCACTGAATTGTTTATTCTGCTATTGTCGCTCAGATACAGTTAACTTGACAGTACCCAGATGACCCAACTGTGATTCAGCGCCATAATGCATCTCTCACTGACAATTCAAGCCGCTGAGTTAATGCTTAACTGGATTTTACGTTCCGCTGCGCCCTAATAAGACCCTTGGTTGGCAATGTAAATATCCAAACAATCGCATAATGCAAAACTATACTGGAGTCTTTACTTCGGTTAGATCCTTATCTGATGTCAGTTTTCACCCCTATAGAGCCAGTCCAATTTCACCGTAATGGAGCCAGTGAAATTTCACTGTAATGGAACCATTTAATTTTCACCATAATGGAGCCATTCACTAGGCATCATTGACCGGATTTCGGGTTCGGATTTTCTATTACTGCTGGTTATTCTGTTGATTTTTTATCAGAGGATAACCATGAGCAACAGGAGATTCGAAATGTTTGAATATCGTCAAATCATAGTCCGCATGAGACTTGGAGATTCCGACCGGGCATTAGCCAGAGCTGGGCTGATTGGTCGGCCTAAAGCCAAGTGCTGCGGCAAATTGCCTTGCAACAGGGCTGGCTGGATACAGACCGTCATCTGCCGGATGATGAAGTGCTTGCACAGTACTTGAATCAACCGGCACAAGAATCCTCTACAACGACAGGTTCCTGCGTTGAACCTTACCGTGATACCGTCGCGCAATGGGTTGCCAACGGGGTACAAGCCAAGACTATCTACCAAACTCTGGTACGCAACCATCGGTTCGCCGGCAGTTACGCCTCTGTTTATCGGTTTGTCCGTTTATTAAAGCCAACACAGCCCAATGCCACCATGCATCTAGAGTTTGAACCTGCCGAAGCGGCGCAGGTTGATTTCGGCACGGGCCCAAGGCTGGTTGATACCCGAACAGGCGAAGAATTTAAAACCTGGTTCTTTCTGATGACACTGTGCTGGAGTCGCCATCAGTATGCCGAGCTTGTCCTGAATCAGAAGGTTGACACCTGGCTGAACTGCCACCGCCATGCTTTTGAATGGTTCAATGGCGTTCCTGGGCGGATCATTATTGATAACGCCAAATGTGCAATTACCCGTGCCTGCATCCATGACCCACAAGTGCAAAGAGCTTATGCGCAATGTGCCGAGGGTTATGGTTTTAAAATCGATGCCTGTCCACCTCGACAGCCTCAGAAAAAAAAAGGCGCGTGGAATCGGGCATCAAATATCTCAAGCACAGTTTTACACCGTTGCGCGAATTCCGGAATCTACAGGATGCCAATCGGCAATTGCATGACTGGATACTCCATGTAGCGGGCAACCGTATCCATGGTTCCACCCATGAAAAGCCCTTATCACGCTTCAGCCTGGAGCAGCCGCTGTTGACACCTTTGCCAACCAATCCACCGGAACTGGCCAGCTGGCACAAGGTCAAGGTGCATCGGGATAGTCATGTGCAATTTGAGAAATGCTTGTACTCGGTGCCATTCAAACTGATCGGCCAGCCACTCTGGTTAAAAGCCAGTTCCGCAACCATCCGGGTTTTTCGTGACCATGAACTGGTAGCCGTGCATCCCCGGCAGTCGCGTCCCGGTGCACGTTCCACCTCGGATGATCATCTGCCGCCGGAAGCCACTGCCTGGAAAATGCGCGACCCTCAGTGGTGTCTGAAACAATCGGAGGCAATCGGTAAACACTGTCATCAACTGGTCAGACAACTATTCGCCGACCGGGTGCTGGATAATCTGCGCGCGGTCCAGGGATTGATCCGGCTGAAAGATAAATACGGTGCCGCCCGGCTTGAAGCTGCCTGCCAAAGAGCGTTGGATTACCACAATCCACGCTACCGCACCGTCAAGACCATCCTTGAAAAAGGCCTCGATCAACATCCCTCGGCACAATTGGCCTTTGACACTCTGACCGACAGCTATACCGGCCAGGGTCGCTTTTGCCGGAACATACAAACCTTACTAAAACATTAACTAATAAAAGGAGAAAATCATGAATCCAATCCCCGAACTGACACCGATGCTCAAACAGCTCAGACTCTCCGGCATCCTCGACTCACTGGAGTCCCGCAATAAACAGGCAATCGATAAAAACTGCCATATCCTGAATTTCTCGCCTTGCTGATCGCCGATGAAGTGGCGCGACGAGAGCAGAAGCGTTTCGCTTCTCGCTTGCGGCGTGCGGCTTTCCGCACCCAGAAAACACTCGACCAGTTCGACTTCAACTTTAATCCAAACATCAACTCGGCATTAATTCATGAACTGGTCACCGGCCGCTTCATCGAAGAAAAGATTGCCGTGCTCATCGCAGGCCCCTGTGGCACCGGCAAAAGTCATATCGCACAAGCGATTGGCCATGCCGCAGTACGCCAGGGACATGACGTCCTGTTTACCTCGCAGTCACAACTGCTCAGTTCATTGCACGCCGCACGAGCTACGGATACATATGACCGCAAGTTCCAGAACATGGCGAAAATACCACTGCTTATTATCGATGACTTTGGACTTAAACCCCTGCGTCCGCCCCATGACGAAGACTTCCATGATCTGGTGGCTGAACGGTATGAACGCACGGCCACAGTGATTACCAGTAATCTGGACTTTGGCGAATGGGGCGATGCATTCCCCAACCAGTTGCTAGGCGCCGCAACCCTGGACAGACTCAGACATGGCGCTTACCGTGTTGTCCTGGATGGTAAAAGTTATCGCTCGCCTAAACCTATGAACGAGCAACTTGAAAAACAACATAAAAAAGGTAAATAATACACCCTGTCTGAACCCGAAAATTTGCGTTTTAAAGTGGCTCCATTAGACTGAAAACGGGTGGCTCCATTAGGGTGAAATTTGACATCTGATGAACAATCAGCAACAACCGTCCAGGTGCCATCTGTTTCTGCTTGCGTTTCTGCGGTAATACAACCGTCAGCCAGATAAGCTTTTACTCCTTCATTTGCTTCTTCTTCTGTGGTGTAACCTTTCATTATAATAGGTTCTTTCTTAATAAATGTAGCCATCATTTTCTCCTTTAAAAATTACAAATTAAGTATACTAACGAATAAAACTCGGTAATCTGCAAAATCGGCAGAAGTAATAAGGCTGTTAATTTTTCCAGGTCCTGTATCAAGACCCTCTGCTTTCATCAATTTCTCCAATTTCGCTTTATTGGTTGCATCCACCGTTTCTTTGTCGGGCATCCAGAATGCCTTTAACTTAACGCAAGATTCGTCACATAAATAATTAAATGTAGTTCTTTCGTTCAGTTTATTTAATTCATCTTGGGATGATTGAAGCTTCGCTCCTGAACTTGCAAGAATTCCATTCAATCCCGCAGCAATGGATCCGGCATCAGCATATCTCATAACGTCACTGAGACCATGATCTAGTCCATATACATTAATGTTGTTTTGGCTTAAGCCACGCCGTATTTGTAACAATACGGCAGCTCTTTGACTGTGAATTTCAGTCAATATGATTGGCAATGTTTTTTCCATAAACATTTGCTTGTCGATAGTTCCCTTTACACCCACAATACCCGCATTAGCAGCGCCTAATGCAGCCTTTACTGTTGCCCCTCCCACAGTAGCGGTTAACCCGCTAAGAGCAAGGCTAGCCCAGTCTGTTCCCAAACCAAAACCAATACCTGTTTTAAACAAATCCCGTTCATATTCTGCAAATCTAATGTCATAAGCCCGGATCTGCTGATTTACAACTTTATCTCGTATCTGCAATTTATCTTTTTCGGGTGTATTAGAGTAGTAATATTGTTTATAAGTATTTTTATCAAAAGCATCTCTTGTTGATTCAATTTGAAGTTCCGTTTTGAAAGGTTCTTTTGGATAACCACTAAAGCCTGCACACCCAGAAATACTCACAACCATTGTTAAAATCAGAAAAAGGCTTTTCATTTTCTATTCCCAAGAAATTACTAATTTTATTAGGACTATCGTTTTGCTACTTGGACATGTATACAATTTAAGCGCCGTATGTGATCGCAGCTATACATTACTGTATTTAAAAGATAGTCCCTGTATTAGCCTTTATCTTAGTAGGGTTATATCAAGATTGCCTTGCACCCAAAAAGCCTACGCTGATTCAAAAATTTTTAGAGAATTGGATCATCGATTCTAATAAAAAAGGCTAAACTTCAGCTCAACAAAATTAAGTGCAGAGCTACAGAACTAGATTGACAAGAATGAGCATATACTCTTTATTTAAAAAATGATATATATTGTTTTTCTGAATGAGACAAGGAGGAGGAAGAGAAAAAACACGATGATGAAGCCTGCGGTGAAATTGAAACAGCACACCCAGGTTATCTGGGTTCACAAGACACTTTTTATGTTGGTAATCTCAAAGGTGTTGGTCGCATCTATCAACAAACGTTTATTGATACCTACAGTAAAATAGCCTTTGCCAAACTGTACACAACCAAAACACCGATCACAGCAGCCGACCTGCTCAATGACAGGGTATTGCCGTACTTTGAACAATACGAACTGCCCATGTTACGTATCTTGACGGATAGAGGGACAGAGTATTGCGGCCGCGTTGATCAGCATGATTATCAACTGTATTTGGCGATTAATGATATTGATCATTCCAAAACAAAAGCCATGTCGCCGCAAACTAACGGCATTTGCGAGCGATTCCACAAGACGATCCTAAATGAGTTTTATCAAATCACATTCAGGAAGAAACTTTATTCAACTATGGAGGAATTACAGAAAGATCTAGACGAATGGATACATTACTATAATAATGAACGAACACATCAAGGAAAAATGTGCTGTGGGCGCACACCAAGGGAAACATTGCTTGATGGACAATCGGTTTGGGCGGAAAAGAATTTAGCTCAAATCTAAACTGACAGATACCGTAAAAAAACGGGTGACTGTCCGATCAGGTCTGAGCTAGTACACACTAATACATGTAAAGATAAAAACTCGATCAATTCTCCAACAGAGCCCGGTTTTTGCATGTTCTCCAATTCTACAACAGAGCTAGAGCTAGTGCCAGTACCAGGCTCGTCCTAATACCGGGTTGAAATTATCCGTCCAGATACTCACCTTCGTCATCGCAACAGGCGTCGAGACTTTGCACACTGCATGCGCTATCGTGGCACTTGCCCCATGGCTCATCGCCGCACGTGTCACAGCATGTCTTGCACTTCGAGGATGTCCAACTGGTATAGGCCATGAGGTCCAGAAGCTTCTCAGGCGAATCGGGGTCGTCACTCACGATGATCAATTCGCTTGGTCTCGGGCATTTTTCAGCCGCCTTGTAGCGGATGAGGACATTGAGGCAGGAACCAGGATGCAAGGTTGCTGGGAATGGATTGTTGATCAATTTCCAGTACTTGCTATTGCGCTTCAGCGCGACGTCAGTAACGTTGAGCTTGCAGTCTCCGACATTGCAGATCGAGATCGTACGCTCTCCAAGACACCCGCCCTTCACTCCCCCGATACATGTCGAGCCTGTCACCACAAGCTTGCCTGACGGCGCCTTTCCTGAGACCGAGACATTCTTGGGTCCGGTCGGATCGTTGCTCGTTACAGTGATGACCCCCGACTTCGGGCCGAAGCTCGTCGGTGCGAAGCGAATAGGGACCTGAATCGCCGTTCGCGGTGCTATCTGGATGGGGAAGTTCTGAGCACTCGCGACCAGGAACTCGCCAGATGACGAGGAAATGTTTGTGACCGTGAGCGGGCATGGACCGCTATTCAGTAACGTCAGGGTCTTGTCGACTCCGGAGCCGACGCAGGCGTCGCCAAAGGTGCCGCCGTTGACGATGATCAGGTCGAGTTCCGGCGCACGCGAAATCCCCGAGACATCGATCGTTCTGGACTCGAACGGAGCGCTTTCTACGGTAATTGTCGCCTGCTTCGGACCGAACGAAGACGGTTGGAAACGGATTGGCACCCGCAGAGCGTTTCCGGGTTCGATGGTGAGTGGATAAGATAGCACGTTCGGGACTACGAAATCTCCGGAGGAAGACAACATGCCAGTGATCGAGATTGTGTTGACGCCGCTGTTGTTTAGGGTGAGCACCATATCCCGAAACGTGGTGATGCAGACGTTCCCATAGTCCCCGTCGTCGGCGATAATCAGTGACAGCCGCCAGCCCGCCGTTGCCACCGCGGCAGCCACATCCAGCCGCCCGAAGCCGTAGAACTGCGAAAAATTCGGTCCGGCGTACCCCGGGCTGGAAGAGATAAGGCCGTTTGCATCGCGCCAACGGCCGGTCGCGTTAGTATTGTTCGGATCGATCTTGACCGCAGTGCCACGCAGAATGTCACGGACCTCTTCGCGTCGCAGGACCGGGTTGGCCGAGAGCATCAGCGCCGCGGCAGCCGCTACCGTAGGCGCAGCGGCCGAGGTGCCTCCGAAGGTTTGCTCGCCGCCTGAGGCGTCGAGAGACGGCGCCCCGGCACCCTGGGCGCAGATGTCGATCTCAGGGCCGAAATTCGACGAGGCCACCTTGGTTTCGACACCGCTGCCGTCGGGTTGCGTCGAATTGGCAACGGCGATCGTGTCGGGATGGGCGGCCCAGGTGCGGAAGCCAGTGATCAGGTTGCCGGTGATCGGGGCAACCAAATCGTTCCCAGCCGAGTAGACTACAACCGTACCGAGGCCGCCGCGCCCGTTGTTGGCGAGGTCCTGGAACGTGTCGTCCATGATCCCCGAAAGGGCCAACCCGTTGCTGCCGTGCGAGCAGCTGATGATGTCGGCACCATCGGAGAGCGGCTCCGCCGGCCAGCCCGCGCTCGCATTGCCGGTGTTGAAACCAGCCGCCCAAAGGAGGACGTCGGGGTAGTTGGCGCTCGTCAGGCTGGGCCTTTCCATGACGATTTGTCTGGTATTCGGGGCGATTCCCGACACGTCTTCCCCGTTGTTCGTTAGCGCGGCGATGATGCCGTAGACGCCCATGCCGTGATCGGTGTCAGGCGTATACCCGGGCACGGTGCATTCCCTGAGGCCCGAGAAATCATAGCAGCGGAGGACCTGCGCCGAGCCGTCGGTCAGGTTGCTGCCGACGTCCGGGTGGTCGGTGTCGAGACCACGGTCGAGCGAGGCGACGACCACATTAGGATCGCCGAGCGTGCGGAGCGGATCCGCGACGTTCAGCATGCGCCATGCAAGATCGACGTTTTGAAGCGTGAGGTTGGCCTGGCTGGCGAATGTCGGATCGTTCGGCGGATCATCCGGAAATGCGTCATCGGTGATCTCTGCCATGATGTCAGGCTCACCGTAGACGAGCAGCCCGGCCGTATGCCAACCCTCCACGATCTCTAGGTGCCGGGCGAAGTCTCCGAGGGGAAGCGCGACCAGCCTCGTATTTCGCGCTTGGCGGAAACCGCGGAGCACAGTGCCTTTCGCCTCTGTCACGTACCGCTCGATCTCGTCCCCGTCGATTTCGTCTCGGAAGCGCAGGACGAAGCGGTTGTCGATGACCTTGCACTGGCCCTCATACAGATCGGTCGGGACGCCGACGCGGCCGCGATTGCCCGTAATCTCGAGAATCTTCTGATACAACTCGGCGCGCATCTGGGGGGTGTCCTTGCAGGTGCACCGAAAGATCCAGATGGCGCCCTCTGCTTGGATGAAGCCGTCGCTATCCCCCTTTTTGTCCTTCGATGTGTTAGGCATCGCGGGTTCGAGCGGGAGCTCCTTCAGGATTTGGCCGAGAAGCTCTTCCGCCTCGTGGGGGTCTGGTTTGTTCTCGGGGAAGGCGACCGCCAGCAAGGGTCCGGGTGGTGGGAACGGGATCGCGTTTTCGCCAAGTCGATAGAAGGGCCAGTCGCGCTCGCCGACATAAACGGCGGAGCGCGCCGGACTGGGGCCAACCGACAGCTTCCGCGGCGGCGACACGTACTCTTGGCTTGACACTTCCAGGTCATAGGAGTCAACGGGCACGTTGCCGGAGTAGACGGCGGTCGCGCCTTCACGCATCAGAGTGTAAGTCACACCATCGGCGACGAGGTTCACGCACGCCGGTGACTCGACGAGACGGCCGTGCCAGTCACACACGGTGATTTCAACGCTGGATGTTTCGTCGTCGGAACTCGAACGGCCGTTCTGATAAGTATAGATCATGGTCAAATTCCTTGAATCAAAAAGTCAGTAAATGCCGGACGTTAACCGCGCATATGAGGGCAAATTAAACCACGATAATTCACGATTTGGCAGTTGGAACAAAAACGCTGTTCCTAATCTTTAGATTATCGCAAAAGAGCAGCAACACGGACGCCTGCGCCCTCGATCCGGATATCAACTAGGTTATCAATAGGTCGAGTAACAACGATGTGAGAAAACCCACAAACAAAACATGAAAAACATATGCCTACTATTGATAATATGGTTCTGTCGCATTAAGCGAGATCATCGATACATTCGTGTAGACTGCGGACATTGAAAAAAAGGTGAAGCTACATGCTAGTTGTAAAAGGAATGCGATTTCCGATTGAGGTGATTCTGGTCTGCATCCGCTGGTACGCGGCGTATCCATTAAGTTATCGGCAGCTGGAAGAAATGATGGAGGAGCGTGGTGTTACAGTTGACCATTCTACAGTGAGCCGTTGGGCGATCCGATTTTTACCATTACTGGAAAAGATTTTCAGAAAGTATAAGCGTCCGGTTGGTGGAAGCTGGCGAATGGACGAGACTTATATCAAGGTCAAAGGCGCCTGGAAATACCTCTACCGCGCTGTGGACAGGGATGGTAAAACGATCGCTTTCTATTAACGGCCAAGCGCGATAAGGCCGCTGCTAAACGTTTCTTTGACAAAGCCATGCAAGCCAATGGCGTTCCTGAAAAGGTCACGATGGATAAAAGTGGTGCCAATAAAGCGGCGATTGATGAGATCAATGCCAACAGAGAGATACCCATTGTGGTTCGTCAGGTCAAATATCTCAATAATATTGTGGAACAAGACCATCGAGCAGTGAAGCGAATAACAAAACCAATGCTCGGATTCAAATCTTTTCAATCAGCTAAAAACATCTTGGCTGGCATCGAACTAATGCACATGATTCGCAAAGATCAGATGATGATGGAGGGAGCTGACAAGATGTCTTTTGCTGAGCAGTTTTATGTGTATTAGTGTGATTACCAAGGGAAACTGTCGGTCTAATTACCGAGCGACTTTGTCATTTTATGCGCTGGCAGAATAAATCCGTCTAGTGAGAGAAGCCGGTACATCTGCTCTCTTGAAATATGCATTTTTATAGTTAATGCGACAGAACCTTGGTGACCTCCGCCCCTTCATCGGGGTCCGTATGCGCCATCCCTTTGGCAAATTGATTGAGCACCGTGAGTTTCATCGCCACATGGAACCAATCCAAGATATGCTCAGATTCTGGGTACATATAGTATTGCAAATCTCTGACATTGTCGGCACCATCAGATAGGAAGGTGATTTGTTGATTGGCCTGCATGCCTTGTTCTGTCAGTACGTTCAT
Source organism: Burkholderiales bacterium (assembly GCA_024235755.1). Lineage (GTDB taxonomy): Bacteria > Pseudomonadota > Gammaproteobacteria > Burkholderiales > Nitrosomonadaceae > Nitrosomonas. The sequence goes on from JACKLV010000020.1 coordinate 15,288, forward strand.
TAAGCGCCGCCGAGGTTTATCCTCCAATTTCTGGACAAAACTGAATCGTTTCGACGATTGGGCTGTTGAAAACGATTTTCCAGCGATGACTTCAAAGTTGGTGTTTTTCTCATGCCAATTACGAACGTAACCCCCATCAATGCCAACAGTCATCGGCTTTTCTGGCTTCGGCAATTCCCCCCAGTCTCTCGGGCATCCTGATAAATGATCTGGCTTGCCTTCAAGCTCTGCCTCCTGGCGTTCAGCCACTTTGTGCAGATGATTTCGCACCGTAGCAGGGTTCAGCGATTGATTCACCGGCAATACATCGTGTAGCAAGTCTGCGGTTGAACCATAAGACATTAATGAGGCCCATTTCGTCTCGATATACAGTAATTCCGGACTGGTATGTTCGGGCAACCATTCGGATAACAGACTGAATGATTTCTTCGATGAGTGGGCGCAAGCACAGTGATAAAGGCGCATGTTTGGGATGGAAATAATTCCAAACAATGTTCTAAATTGGATGGTATGGTAGCTTTTGATCGTGCGTTTCTTGTGGCAGCACGGGCAGTCTTGATGGGAAGTCGAGTAGCGTTCGGCTTGGCTGAGAACCATCGTTTTCTGCAATGTCTGCAGTAATTGTTTCGATTCCAAAAGCGACAAACCCAAGGTGCTTCCTGATTCACACCTTTTATCGAGATGAATGATGTCTTCGGTCGTCGTTTCGCCAGATGCCTCTTCAATGACCACTTGTATTTTAAAATGCATCACCGTGCCTCCGTCAATGGTACTGCCAAATTAACTTCACCTGAGTGATAATGACAGGATGAAGAATACAACGGCGCTATACAAACGCTACCGATTTCCAGCAGAAATCATTCAATACACAGTATGGCTTTATCATCGTTTTAATTTAAGTCATCGTGATATTGAAGATTTATTAGCTGAAAGAGGAGTCATAGTAACCCATGAGTCGATTCGTTTATGGTGCAACAAATTTGGTACGGTTTATGCCAGGCAGCTGAAGAATCGTCATCAAGGGTACGGTGATACGTTTTTCCTTGATGAAGTATTCGTAAAGATTCGAGGTAAACAAATGTATTTGTGGCGTGCGGTGGATCAAGACGGTGAAGTGGTCGATATATTGCTTCAGGCGCGTCGGGATGGAAAAGCTGCCAAGCGATTCTTCAAACGTTTTCTCAAGAAATGTCGGAATGAACCAAGGAAGATAGTGACAGATAAGTTGAAAAGTTACGGTGTTGCTCAGCGTGAACTTGTTCCTGATGCTATTCACGATACTTCTCAATATGCCAATAATCGTGCCGAGCTTTCACACCAACCAACTCGAGTAAGAGAGCGAGGCATGCGCCGGTTTAAATCGATAGATCAAGCTCAACGATTTTTAGATGTGCATGCTGCTGTATACAATCTATTCAATCTTGCCCGGCATTTGATATCAGCTGACAATTACCGAAATCTGAGGCAAGGCGCTTTTGCGTCTTGGAAGAGGGTAGTAGCAGCTTAATACCATGAATTATAGTATTTCTTTCATGCCGGAAAGTTAACTTGGCAATACCCCACTGATGGATATCCAACAATTTAATCCTCCGCATCCAGGCGGGGTTATCGCTCGTACCTACATCGAACCATTCAAGAGTGTTACTGCCGCAAGTGTGGCGCGTGAACTGGGTGTGTCAAAGAGTACCTTTAGCCGATTGCTTTCAGAAAAGTCTGACATTACGCCGGAAATGGCGGTAAGGCTGTCGATTGTGCTTGGACGAACCGCAGAAAGTTGGCTTTTGATGCAAGATAACTACGATTTGTGGAAAGCTCGCCAGGTAGTTGACACTGACCAGCTAGAACGCATTGAATTCGGTCAAGCTGTAATCGAAGAGATTTAACAGATCTACCTGGTTACAGCAGAAGAATTCCTGTAGCAGCCTAACCCTTATTATTACCTGTATTATTTATTGGTAAGCCAAGGAAATACACAGCGTAATTCAAACCTCCACACCGCCGGAACATATTGACCCTAGCACTTATTAGCAATATAAGCCCCCTTTCTTGGGAAAATGTCATTCTATACGGCGAATACATTCTCAACAGAAACAGAGTCGTGCGGGAAATATATCCTTAGACCGTATTTCTGTGCAAATATGCACAGCACCCTTAAAGGGAAGATGTAGGGTGGCGGGAAGCGCACCCTACTAAGCGAGACTACGCTGCGAATCTGCCAACTGTTGGAAAATCAATTTCAGTTCCAAGTACCTCGTTGATATAGTTTGTTAGCGTATTCAGTGCGACATGGCCGACAATTTCGACAATTTCTGCATCGCTGTATCCAGCGTCACGAACAGCCTGTACATCACCGTCAGATACTTGGCCGCGGTCCTTGGTGATTTTCGCTGCGAAACCGACGGCAATTGCGGCTTTAGCATCGTTGGATGTTCCACGACGGTTGGCTTCAATTTCTTCTGCACTCAGTTTAGCCAGATTGGTGCCAAGATAGTTATGCGCAGCCAGGCAATAACCACAACCGTTGATTTCAGCAACAGCCAATGCAATCCGCTCACGCGTTGGTGCGTCTATTGAACCACTGGCAAGCGCGCTGTTCAGGCCCAAATAGCCTTCCAGGGTTTGTGGGCTGTTTCCGATCAGTCTGAACATATTAGGAACAGTCCCCAACAGCTTGTTGACCGCTTCGAGAGAACCTTTTGACGCTTCCGGTGCGGCGTCGATGGATACCGGGGTTGGGATTCGAGACATGTTTTTCTCCTAGGTTTATTAAAATTGAGGTTTCAATATACAATTAATTTATATCGAAATAATTAGACAAATTAAGAATATTCTATTACCTTGGGTGAAAGAATAGAGGCAAACGATCAGCAGGCTCATACAGTGGACAAACTTGAAACAATACGGGTGTTTTTGGAAGCGGCCGAATGCCAGAGTTTTGTAGCAGCAAGCCGTAAGCTTGACTTATCCGCGCCTGCTGTCACTCGTTCGATTGCACAGCTGGAGCACGCCTTGGGTGTACGTTTGTTCAATCGAACTACTCGACAGGTTCGCCTTACTGATTCCGGTGCCCGGTTTTTGAAGACGCCAAGAAAATCCTGGAAGATCTTGAGCAAGCTGAAGCTGCCGCATCAGGAAGTTACGCGACTCCCAAAGGTGTTTTATCTGTAACTGCGCCCGTTTTATTTGGGCAAAAGCATATAGCGCCCATTTTGACTGAATATCTGGAACAGAATCCAGCTGTCGAAGTGAGGGCAATATTCTACGATCGCGTTGGTAATATTCTTGACGAAGGACTGGACGTGGCGATCCGGATCGGACATCTAAAAGATTCAAGCTTATATGCAACCAAAGTTGGGAGTACACAGCGGATTGTGTGTGGTTCGCCTGGCTACTTCGATAAACATGGTGTGCCGGAACATCCTGAAGACCTCGCTAACCATGAAATTATTCTTGCGTCCACAGTCGAGCCATCGACGACGTGGCGGTTTGAATCGCCTACTGGAAAAATCTCTGTAAAAGTATCCCCCCGTCTTTATTGCAGCCAAAACGGCGCCGCCATTGAAGCGGCCAGGCAAGGCTTTGGTATTACACGTTTGATGTCCTATCAGGTAGGTGATGAGTTTCAGAAGGGGTCATTGAAACGCATATTGCAAGACTTTGAAGCAGAAGCTCTTCCCGTGAATATTATTCATCTTGAAGGGAGGCGGGCTAACGCTAAGATCAGGTCGTTTATTGATCTGGCTGTTGCCCGCTTAAAGGCTAATCCCCACATCAACTAGTCGTTTTAGTTTTACTCATAGCGATAGGCCTTCGATTTATTTCGTCAGGATAATGAAAACTAAATCCCTGACCGTTCCTATTATCGTGATCTCAGCATTCAAACGGTTTTTTCATGAATTCTCAGGCGATCAGAAATCAAAGCAGTTGAGGATTCACCGTCCGCCGCTTGCGTGGTCTTAATCCAGTGGAAATTATGCGTTGAAGATAAAGCGTGTAAGAACCCGCGACAAGATGCTTTAGGCCATCCGCTATACCAATATCCATTTGGCTTATCTGTTTGTGCTCCCTTTGTATGGCGCCCATTCAACCGAGTGGAACGGAATTTGAGAATGGTAAAGATTAAACAAAATGTTTCAGGTTGTTTCTGATCAAAAGTCAACAAAGGATATAACCCACTTGTCGCATACAGATTGCTTTGGCAGGCGGAATTCATGAAATGTGGGGTGAGTAGTGATCTTTTAATTTACCAAATGGATGAGTATGTTTATTTCAATATCTGCAATGAATAATTGCAATGATAACCAATTATTAAACAGCTGCTGAATTATATAATTTTGGTAGCTGACGAGTGAACACTATTGCGGGAAATTTCTGAAACCGATTTTGAAGCAAGTGTTTTTCATTTGTCAGTTATCACTTATTTTTAGATGCTGGCGTCGATGCATTTGTCGTTATGCGCATCGTTGTAGCTGGATTCTGGTTATCAATTTTTAAGGAGGCCACAATGGCACGTATCGAAATAAATTCAAACTTTGAAAATGGATCCAAGGAAATTCTGGATCGTGTGATGGAACTGCGCGGACAAGTACCCAATATCTTCAAGACAGCCGCACATTCACCGGCTGCGCTGGGATTCTTGCTAGATGGTTACACCGCCCTTGGTCGTAGTAAAATCTCCGCTCAGATCAAGGAAAAAATTGCGTTGAGGGTCGCAAGTCTCAACGACTGCGATTACTGCGCTTCAGCTCATGCCGCCATGGGCAGAAGATTGAAATTTGATGAGAATCAAATTCATGATAGTCTTAAAGGCATTGCAGTGGATCCCAAAACCAAAGCGGCCTTGACTCTCAGCGAACAAATTATCGAGAAGCAAGGCAAGCTTTCAGATGACGAACTGGCTAATGCAAGGGATGCCGGCTTTAGCGACGCAGAAATACTGGAAGTTCTGGCTGTGACCTGCATCAACATTTTCACCAATTATTTCAACCACATTGCGGGAACGGACCTGGATTATCCATTTGTTTCGGCTTCAGGGAAATAATGCCTTACAAGCAGTAATTAAGGACAAAGCCAAAGATATATTACTACTGACCCGAAAGGGATTCTAGGCCTAAACCAGTCAATCGGTATTGAAGTTTTTAAGTACCGATTGACAAAATTCAAATTAAACCCATATTGTTTAGCGCGACAGAGCTACCAATAAAAAAACCCACCGAAGTGGGTTTTGAGGATTACTACCATTTAACAGGGAATGTCAGGTTTCTGTTGGGTTGTTTGGCAAATTTTAACGGCCCGGCTTAGCCTTTGATATTGCCTGATTCAGCGAATTTCTGTTGGTATGCTTGTTCTCCGGCCATTTTGTTATGGTACGCAGCTTTTTGCAGATTTTCTTCCGCAGCTTTTTCGAATTCGTGAATTTTATAAATCACATGTTTTTTGATACGCTGCCCATTCTTACCTAATAAACTGGTGCTAGGCTTATGATTGAACGCTTCTACCTGTTCTTCTATTTTAGCCTGCATTTCTTTTGCTTGATCTTCATAGTAATGTGCCAATGCATTATGATCAACATTGCCTTTACCACTTAGTACAGTCGCATTTATTTCTTCACCTTGTTCTGCGGCAATGGAGCTCACCGGCATAGCGATGATCATAAAAGCAAAGACTGACAATATTGTAAAATATTTAATGGTTTCTGTTTTCATGATAGTGACTCCTTGAATTGACTATTGACTTGAATATAATTCTAAACAAGTCAACATTTGAAGTATATTGGGGAGACTATTATTTTTATCTAATGATTACCATTAGGTGTTTCGAGGGGAGCAACAACTGTCCAAAATGGGTGTCGTATATCAACACATGTGCAAAACCATAAAGCACTATTATTTGGACAGGCATCTAGTTGATGCCTAACAGCATAGCGATGGAAGTGTTAGTTCAATAACGGAGTGGGATTTTCTGCCGCTTGCTTAATTTTGGTGCTCATTTTTATAGAGAAATAATCGAAAGTTCCTGAGTTCTGAGCTTATTAGAAAAAAATGCTTTGCTGCTAATCTTGCTGAGACTGATTTGATGCAGTCTGTGCAGCATCAAGATTGGTTCGCACAGTCCGGGTATTGGGGTGGTCTTTGCCCAGGAATTTTTCAAATGTCGCTAGCGCCTGCTCAAAATACTCAACTGCCTTGCGGTATTCGTTTAATGAATACCACGCCAAGCCAAGGTTGTTTCGGGTTGTTGCAATATGCGGATGATCTTCGCCATAGGTTTTGACGAAGCTAGCCAGCGCCGGCTCATAATACTCAATGGCCTTGGGGTATTCGCCCAATTGACGCCACGCCTCGCCCAGGTTATTTCGGGCTCTTGCGACATGGGGATGGTTCTCGCCATAGGTATTGAGGTCGCTTGCCAGCGCCAGTTCATAAAATTCAATGGCCTCGCGGTATTCGCCTAATGAATGCAAAGCTGCGCCCAGGTTATTTCGGGCTCTTGCAACATGGGGATGGTTCTTGCCATAGGTCTTGAGATCACTTGCCAGCGCCAGCTCATAATATGCAATGGCCTTGCAGTATTCGCCTAATGAATGCAAAGCTGTGCCCAGGTTGTTTCGGGTTGTTGCGACACGAGGATGGTTCTCACCGTAGGTTTTAAGGTCGCTTGCCAGAGCCAGCTCATAATATTCAATGGCCTCGCGGTATTCGCCTAATGAATCCCGCGCCCCACCCAGGTTGTTTCGGTATATTGCAACATGGGGGTGGTTCTCACCATAGGTCTTAAGGACGCTTGCTAGCGCCAGTTCTAAGTATTCAATCGCTTTCTGGTTATTAGCAAGAGTAAGATGCAATAAACCAGTTTCATTCAAATACAGCGCATTGTTCTGCTGCAACCGGACGGCTTTTTCATAATGCTCAAGCGCGTCTGCATATCGAATAGCGTCTTGTGCAATCTTGCCGCGCTGAAAGGCTGCTTCGGCAATCTGCTTGATATGACCTTCGCCTTCATCTTCGATTTGCTGAAACAGACGATCCGCTTTATCGGCTTCACCCTGCTGTAATGCTTCAATCGCCTGATTGAGCAATCCATCAGGAAATTCACCGCGCAGTTGTTCCAGTTGCGCAATGCGTTCTTTTAGATCGGCAATATGCGCTTCATAACTCGCTTGCGTGTCCTGTAGCCGCTGCTCAATATCTCTTAGTTCAATTTCAAGTAGTTGCCGGTCTGCTGCGTGCGCTTGTTCCAGATCGGCGCGTATTTCTACTTCACGGCGTTTCAATCCTTGCTCATATTGTTCAAGGGTGATGCCGTGTATGGTTTGATGCTGGATATGAGTATTGCTGGTAACGCTAGCATGGATGTCATCTATGCCTGTCTGAACATTAGCCGTGCCGCCATTTGTACTTGGATTGATAGTGTCGCCCTGATTACCAAGCCAGGTGCCAAGAACACCTATTGATCCAACCAATAGTGTTAATAACGCAATCTTCTCGCCTCTACGAAATGACTTCCACCATTCCAGTAATTTATGCCCTATCTGCAAATCGATCTTTTCCTTAGAGTAGAGAACGTTACATATAACCGCGAATTTTAGAATTGTAGCAGATAATTTTCTGCCTCTATTTCAATCAAGCACCTGAATCCATTTCGCCTGATTTACTTAAGTCTGTTGCCCACAGCCTTATCCACAGATATTGTGGACAATGCATCAGGTCGTTTTTATGTGCGTATTTTTTTCAATATCCATTGCAGTGTGATATAGTGTAGTTGTAGTAGTATTGCTACTGATATCTCGAGATATTACTTGACTGCAGCAACCGCACACTTATTTTATTCAACACTGCACATTTACCATGAACATACTCCTCAGAACCGACTTCAAAACAAATGCACGCGGCTATACCCTGCTGATCGCACGCGACCTGTTTGGCGACTTGTCTGTGGTGCGCTGCTGGTATGGATTGCACAACAACCGGGGCGGCCATAAACATGAGCCCTGTCATGACTGGAATGAGGCGCTTGATGAATACCGGCGGATAACAGACTTGCGGTTACGCAGGGGCTATCAGGAAATAGCACCGATTGAAGTCGAAAACGCCGCCTGACCCCTCCTTTTTCCAACACACATATCTTAAATCCCATGGAACGAAAGCCAAAGGTCACACAACAGGCGGTTGATGCAGCCTGCGAAGAATTGCAGCAAGCCGGCAAGAATGCCTCTGTGAACGCCGTCATTGCCATCGCAGGCGGCTCTTTCTCGACTGTCGGGCCAATGGTCAAGGCCTGGCGTGCGGAACAGCAAAAAAAAGCCGCGCCGGCCATTGAGATGCCGGAATCCATTACCAATGCCATGTATCAGGCTACTGCCGTGGTCTGGGAGGCCGCCGCCAGTCTGGCCAATGAGAGAATTGAGCGGGCACGCACCGAAGCCCAGGATGCATTAGCGCAATCCAGATCGGAATTGTCAGAATACATGGGCGCGATTGCGAGCCTGGAACAACAACTGGACAAAACCCAAAAATCGCTGACTTCAGCAGAAAAACGCCTGTCGATGACTGCAAGCGAGATTGCTCAACTGAACACGCATAAAGTATCACTGGAAACACGCCTTGCGGATCGCGACAGCGAGTTGAAACAGTTACGGGAGGATTACAAGAAACTTCAGGCCGATCTGGTTGCTATCGCCAAAACCGGCAAGGATAAACATTAGTGGGGTTTGATTGACTGAATTTCCCCCAGGGTCTGAGAAGATTAGATGGAGTATCAACCCTGGGGGGTACTGCTTCTTTTCTATTAATAGACATTGATTGGTATCTACAATTAATGAATCGGCAGTTAAAAATATTTCTTGAGCATTTTATTGCTTTAACCGCAGCAGCCTTGGCCAGCGGTCATGTATCCAGGCATATTCGGGCGGTGTATCGATGGTGACCACATAAACCCGCTGTTCTTTTTTCCGCTCAGCCAGTAATCCCTGAATCACCATCCTCTGGTCCAGCGGTATCCAGTGCGATTGCTCGTCCTGGTCTTTTTCCATGAACTGGTCGGCGGCAATCAATACCGGCCTTGGATGCCAGGGCTTCCATTTGCCGGCATAGATTGAATTTAGTCGCGCCCAGCCGCCATTTGGAAAATTGCTGTTTGCTTCCTGCTTGCGGTTGCCCCAGGTCACCCAGGTGACATCGCCGCCGCGCAACCGCACCGGCAATCGTGCCTGTGGATTCGGGAAGTAAATTTTCTCATTCTGGTATTCAATGCCGCCGCACATAATTTACTTACCTGCCGTGACTGTTCATTTATCGGGTTACCGCCCGTTTTTGTTGTCTGCCCGCCAAATTTGGCTGCTGACTATCCGCACGGGTCTGCAGCTTTTGAACTTTGGCCTGAACGAGAGCTTTGTCAACGACCGATCCAACCTGGCGTTTGACCGCACCGATTCCCAACGCGCTTTTACTGGCCAGATCGTTAAAATCACTCAGTTTCTGTGATACCTGTTCACCGGGTGCAAACACCGGAAACACGGTAACCCCATGAACCAGTCCGGCCGCTTCAATTGCTTTTTGTCTGCCGGCATTGATTTCATTGCTCGATTCCAGGTGTTGATCGTCATCACCGGCAATCACGATCATCTTGTCCGGATAGCGCTCATGTAAAAGCTTTGCAACCGGTACAAGATTACCCGAATCAAATGCCGCCACCACCGGGCAATCCAGCGCAACTGACACCGTATCTGCAGTCGCATAACCTTCAGCGATCACAATGGCTTTTACTTCATCCAGTGCAGCCAGGCCTTGATTGCTGCCGTCAACCACATAAAAGTGGCCTTCCTTCTGGCTGCCTGCCGCAAACAGCTTGGCGCCGTTCGGTTGTATCGTTTGTACACTTCGAATATTGCCATTCACATCATAAATCGGCAACAACAGATCGCCGGCGACAAATACCAGGCTGTCGGGGTGTTGCTCGCGTACCGTTTTGACCGCCTGCCGGTCGCGGCAGATTTTAATCATGGTGTCTTCCGGTAAATCTTCCGCACTTTCAGGCACGACCTTCAAACCACCCGGTCTTGCCCCTTTGTCCTGCAGATAAGGATGATCAGCGTCAGCCTGTGGCGCGATGGCGAGCAGTTTCCCGATGACATCAGCTACTTTCAGTTGCTGCGCATGAAGTTCTGCATTCCGCGCCTGTTGTTTGATCGCAACCTGTGCGGCAAATGCGGCCTTTTGTGCGTCGGTCAGGGTATATCCTTTCGCCTTCCAGCGTGTCTCGGATTTGGTACGGTTGTTGATAAAATAGCCGGCAGGATGATTGTCCAGGTGCGCGACATAAAAACCGGACTTTTGACCGGCCTTGTCGCCGGCCACCTTGATGCGGTGCTTGTGGCCATCCATCAGCGGATGATTACCATCAACAACACAGCCGTTGGCACGCAGCAGTTCGGCAAACTCCACTTGCGGCGATATCGCCGGTTGCTGTTGTTGGGCTGCATTTTCAGGGAACCAGCGCTGTAGTGCACGAATATCTGCGTTCTTGCCTGCATACCATGCTTTAGCCGCTTTATCCCAGCGCGCACCGGCAGATTTGGCCAGGTCTTTCTCAGCGTAAGGGACTGCCAGGTATTGGCGCGCATTGTCGGCCAGCGAGTCCTGGTTTTTGGGTGTGCGGGTATTGGGTTGTGTGTTTTGCGGTTGCCTGTTTTCTGTGTCCGGATTGTCGCCGCTCCTCAATGCATCAATGCGTGCAAGTTTGGCGGCCTTTTCATGCTCATCGCGTTCTGCCACGGCATCAATCAAGGCCAGCTTTTCTGCGGCATCCTGCGCATGCAGCTCCACTTCAAAATCCGCCGCCCAGGCCCAGGTGCGATCTAGAAGTTGGACACTGATATTCCAGAATTCAGGTTCAACCTCCGGTTTATCTACCGCAACTACATGGCCGGAACCCTTATCATTCATTTCAACCGCACTAGCTTGTATCTCGACACGGCCATTCCAGTCGGCAGGAATTGTAAATCCCAGCTTGTCTTTTGAGATGTGTTCAAATTCGAGGTTGTCGATACTGGCGTTTCTGTAGAATCTGAGTGCGTCGGCAACCAGGTAGATGGCGTCCTGGTCCTTTGCTGTGAGGCTTTCTGTCAGTTTTTGTAACTGCTGGATATTGTGCTGTGCCACGGTCGCCAGATCAGGCGCCAGGTTTGCTGTATAGCTTGCGATGTCCTGTTTGATTTCATCCATTCTGACGGCCTCCTGTGCTACCATGTCCTGCTCGCGTGCAAACCCCATGACATATTCCTGAATTTTTTCTGCATCGGCTGCTGCACGAAAGATTTCAGTGGGGTCTTCCTCCAGTGCCTTGATCCATGCACCGACATACGCCACATGCTGGCCTGGATCATGACCAATGCCAAGTTCCGCCCCAAGCAGCATGCTGGCAATCTCCGCGCGCAGCTCTTCCCGGGCATAGCCTTCACTGCCGAAAGGATGCGCGAGATCACGGCTCAAACGCGATGCGTGGCCCGTCCAGTGTCCAAGCTCATGCAGTGCGGTGGCGTAATAGCGGTCCGGTGTTTCAAACTGGTGCTGGTGCGGCAGATGAATACTGTCTGTTTTGGGCCGGTAAAATGCCCGGTCATGTTCGCCATGTTCAATTACAGCACCGGCTGCCTGCAAGATTGCTTCAGCGCGCTCGATCGGATGCCAGCTTGGTGGATCGATGACCAGATCCGGCAGGTTATCAATCTGGGCGGCATTGAACACGGTGGCGTAAAACACTCTGGGACGCTCAAGCTTAAACTGCTCCTTGACCGGTTTGCCGTCATTGTTCAAAACGGGTTTGCCGTGTTCATCCTTTTTGATACGCTCATCATTAAACTTCCAGTACTGGATCAGGGTACTCTTTTCACCTTTGCGCACCTGTGCGCCCTGCCCTGCAGCCTGTTTATAGGTCAGCCAGCGCGGGTCCTGATATCCCTGACTCATCAGATACAAGGCATTGATGCCCCGGTAGCGTTTTTGCGTGGTCGGATTGTTTGGAAACGATAGCAATGGATCGCCGGGCTGCCATGGCTTTTGCCACGGCGCCGTGCCTTGCTTTAACTGTGCAATCAGGTTTTCTGCGACCTGTACAGGGTAGGCCTTTCTGGATTTGTCCATGTCATTGCCCTCCATCCGTTGATTGCGCCTGATCAATGCAGCTCTCGAGCGCATCGGCTTCGCTTAACGCATCTTCAAAGAACGCACCAAGTAGTTGTGCTTCATCCGGATCGAACTCAGCCTGGAATCCCGGTGTTTGCGCATCGAGTAGCTTTTCAAAAGCCAGCTGATCCTGAGTAGCCGATTCATCCAGACGATCAGGATCTGTTTCATCATTGACGGGATTTTTCATGGTGAGACTCCTTGTTGTGGGAATTCCAGGTGAATTGCGCACGCACGACATGCAGAATCTGTGATTGATGCGATGGGCCGAAATAGCGTGCATCGAGTGAATGGGGATGCAGGTCTGCCAGCAGCAGGTATTCCGATTCATTGAGTACCGCATCCAGCGTGTATTGCGGTAACTGGATGACTGCCGGATTGGTTGCTACCTGCGCAGTATTGGGCAGCAGCTGGCCATTGATACGAATGCCTGCTCGATCGATGCGAACATGATCGTTTTCAACTGCATAAACCTGCTTGAGCAATTGTCCGTAACCACCCGGGCAGTCGCCTGAGAACAGCACACCCCTATCCATAGCCCTATCAAAACCATCCATCTGCGGCGGACAGAATGCGACGTATGCGCCTTTTGCGATGGGTTCATCCACAGTTTTGTAAAACCCCACCGGCAGACTTGCCGTGGTGTTGAGATAAATACCCGAAACACGCAACCCAATACTCAGTACAAACAAACCCGCACTGATGGTGAGTACAGATACAGTCAGCATTTTGAGCGGTTTTGTCATGACAGCAATCCGTCAGTATCGGCGGCGGTCAACTGGTCGCTAAAACCCAGTGGATTGACCTTTGCGCGTGCCGCAAAGGTTTCATCCTGGAAATACAGCGGCTGCACGCCGTAGATCGCCGGATAGCCTGCGGCATAAATAATCATGTCGCCAGGCTTTGTAATTCTGCCGCTGGCGTCCTTGACGGCGCCGGGCAGGCGCATGCATTCATCGGGGGTCATTAATGCGCGCTGTGTTTCCTGCAGCGTGCGCGTGACATGCCCGTGCATCATCGATGCGCGTTTGCCGCTGGTGGTAATCTGCTCCCTGATTACCGTGGTCTGGCCGGTCAGCTTTGATAAGTGTTCCGCGGTTTCAATACGGTTCGGGGCAAACGCGGTCTGGATATGACAGTTCGATGTAATCGCTTCATCATGTCCGTAACCGGATTCGCGGCTTTTAAGCTGGTTGATGTCCTGGCAGATCAGATACGCCTTGATACCGTAGCCGGCGATAAATGCCAGAGATTCCTGAAAGATCTCCAGTTTGCCAAGGCCTGGAAACTCATCGAGCATCAGCAGCAGCCGGTGTTTGTAGTGTGCAACAGGTTCCCCATTCCTGAACGCCATCTGATCTGCGAGTTTACGCACGATCATATTGAGCAGGATACGGATTAACGGGCGCAGCCGCGATTTGTCATTTGGGTGTGACACAATGTACAGACTGACAGCGTTGTCATGGTGCATGAGATCGCGAATACAGAAATCGGAATCGCCGATATTGCCGGCCACGATCGGATCGCGGTACAAGGACAGATACGACTTGACGGTGGATAATACCGAACCGGCTTCTTCTTCGGGGCGATCGAGCATATCGCGGGCAGCGGCGGCAATCACTGGATGTGTCTGGCCGTCCAGATAGTCCTGCGTCACCATTTCCATCCACAGTTCCTGAATGTCGCGGTTGGGATCGGACAATAACGCATCGACAGCCGGCAGGGTGGCCGGTATGCCGTCCCGCTGTGATCTGTACAGCACATGCAGAATCAGGCCGACCAGCAGCGCCTGTGCGGTCTTCTGCCAGTGTGTCTCCAACCCCTTGCCGTCCGGATCGACAATCAGATTGGTCAGATTCTGTACATCGGCCACCTCAGCGCCGCTGCCGGTGATGATTTCATCAAGGGGGTTCCAGTGACAGCTCAAAGTGGATGCCGGATCAAAACGCAGTACCTTGTTGTGAGCGTGTTGTTTGCGCCATCCGGCAGTCAATGCCCACAGTTCGCCTTTAAGATCGGTAATAACCGCGCTTTGCGTCCAGGAGAGCAGTGTCGGGATTACCAGACTCACACCCTTGCCGGAACGGGTCGGGGCAAAGCACAACACATGTTCGGGCCCACTGTGTTTGAGATAATGCGTTTTGCCGGACTTGTCGCGCCAGGCGCCGACATAAACCGCATCTTGACGCCTTTGTCGCCCGGCAGGTAATAATCCTGCGGCCTCGATGTCGGCCCTGATTGCCCATCGGGCTGAGCCATACAGTTTCTGGTGGGTTTTCGAAGAATTGGCCATCACCATCTTGATAACCAGTACCAAAATCAACCCGGTACTGGAAAACAATACCCCGAAACCGGCCGCCAGGTCAAAGATGCCTGAATGCCTGTCATACCACTGATCGGTCCACACCAGAATCGACCAGGGTGCGTAGACATGATTGAACTGTGCGCCCAGTTGCGCCTGGTAATGAAACTGGTGTGCAAAATACTGGGTGGCAACCTGAAACCCGCCAATCAGGAAGACGGCGGCGAGCAGGCGGATGATCCAGCTATTGCTTGACGTATCCTGGTTCTGATCGAAAGGTCTGTGATGCCTGTTGTCTGGACTCATAGCGATATTCCTCTGGAAGTACGGGTTTTAGTGAAGCGTTGCTGTTGCATCAACTGCCGGCGGTACTGCTCAAGCGCCGGATCATCAAAGGTGGCGCGAATGCCGTGCTGCACCGCAGCCCGCGCAATCGCTTTTTTAAAATCATCGTCACCGTTGATGACCAGCCGGCTGCCGTATCGTTTGACGGCTACCTGCAGAATGCCGGCAAATGATGTATCTGCCGCATTGGATGGAATATGCAGTCGCCTGCCGTCATCGCGTACCGTTGTGCTACCCATTCGGTAAATCACGGTACCGCTTCTGGTGATCGATTCGATACTGCCCATGCCGGACCGATTGCCTCGTGTTTGATTGCCGCCAACATAATTGCCTGTAACCGCTTTGCGCCATGTATTTCTGGCGCGCAGCACCGCAAGCGCTTCATCATTACCGCTGTTCGCTTCAATACCGAGCCAGTCAAGCCAGGCCATTCTGGGATACCGGGCTTTGGAGCTGGCATAATCGCGGCGGTAGTCGCGCTTGATGATGGCCAGAGATGTTTTGAACTGCAGGCTGACCGTTGCATACAGTGCTTTCTTACCCAGCTTGCCGGCAGGCAGGTTTTTGATGATAGTGCGTTTGAGTCGGGCCTTTTGTTTGGCGCGGTCAATCAGCCGGTCACGTTGATTGCGCAGCATAACCCACGCAGTTTGGCGTACACCGGCTGCCTGGCTTTGTGCCTGCTGGTAGCGTGCATAGAGTTTTGATGTATCAATGCGGTTTTGCAGTGGTCTGGGCTGGTAGTGTTTGCGCTTCTGGGATGTTCTCGCAGTTTCTTGAGTATGCGCAGCCTGCTCAAATGCGCCCAGTCGCTTCACAAGACTGCTTTTGGACAGCGACCGGTCAACGGAACTGGCTTTAACCGCGACACCGCTGTCCGAGACAAACACCAGGCCGTTGCCGCGTTCCCTGATTTCAAGGCCGTGGCTTTGAAGAACCGCATGGAGATTCTGCCAGGTATCAGTGCTTTTGATTTCAGCAAGGCACTCGCGCCTGATCCAGCCGAGAAGGCTCTCAGTGCCGGCCTTGTTTTCGATGTCCTGTATGACTCGGTCGGTCTGATCAATCCGGGTTTCGTGATTGACTTTGGTCAGACCGTATTCCTGCTCGATCTGCTCGCAAAGTGTCGCAACCTTTTTGTAGTCATAGTAAGGATTATGAATAGTGAGTTTTGCGGGATGAATCTTGTTGATGGCAATGTGGACATGCAGGTGATTGGTATCGTCATGTACCACACTGATCCGTTGATGGCCTGTAAAACCCAATACTTCACAAAACCGTTCTTCTATCACAGCCAGATCGGTAGTCGACAACCGTTCTCCTTCCGGGAAACTCAATACCAGGTGACAGGTTTTGTCGGATCGGGCACGCTTATTCATTTCCTGCGTGTTTTGGATCTCAAGCAACGCTGCGCTCAGTTCATCCGTATAGCAGTTTGTAACCGCCACCTGGCCGATGCGCTCGCTCTTGCCCTGGGGATCGGTCAGATACTTCACCAACGCAGAGAAGTTGCTTTTGCGTAGTGATTTGATGGGGATGATTTTAGCAATCATAACAATTTTAGCTGCTCAAACTTTATTTTTTACGTAAGTCTAATATGGCCGACAGCATTTTGTTTTGCGTTGTGCGTATTGAGAACAGCGTTTCTTCAATTTCAGCCTTGCTGGTTATTTTTATCCGTACATCATTTGTCAGCCACATTTTTAGTAACCCCCCTACCCTGCCCAGATCGCCATTGACCTTTAGCAGCTTTTCTACCTGCTGATGATCAATAACACTTTTAACGGTGTACCCCAGACTGATTTCGCGCATAAATTTCGCAACCGACAAACCTGTGTCGCGCGCTTTGCTTTTAATCGCCTGTTCTTCTGCTGCGCTAACAGGTACACGAAGATGCTTGTTACGTATGCCGGTCATGATTCTCCTTTTTTGGCGTTGATGGCCTCGAAGAGCAAGATTCGTTGAGCACAGACATGTGCGAATAAGATGAAAGTGAAGTTTGGTAACTTTTAAAAGTTAGCTAACTTCACATATCTTGCCCTGAAATGGTACTTCATAGAGTCAATATACCAGTAATTAAAATATTTACAATACCCATTATATTGGTTTATTATTACCAAAAGTAGTTGAAATAAATGGGTTTATGGTTTTCAGAAAATTTATTAAACAATTTGGAAACTTGAATCAAGAGAAATAAACAGAAATAATTTTTTATGTTCGCCAAAAATATATTTCAAATGGATATAGGAACATGGCTATGAATAAATCATTATCAGAGAGACTTGCGTTATCTGTTCGTCATGACGAGAAGGCAAGACAATCGTTTCCTGACGTGATCGCACTGCGGCCGGAAATAGAGCAGGCGTTAAACGATGGCTGGACCAGGCGTCAGATATGGGAACTGTTACATACCGAAGGAAAGATCAAATGCACCTACCAGTGGTTCGTCACTCTGGTCAACCGGCACATTAACAACAAACAATGTAATACATCCTCTCAAAGAAAGAAGAACCATCGGTCTAGTGACAATGCAGGTTCTTCATTTTCCGCTCAATCAGAAAACCCCGGCTTTAGTTTTGAATCAACATTTAACAAAGAGGAGTTGATCTAATGGCAAAGATACATATGGTTCTTCAGGGTAAAGGCGGTGTCGGTAAATCCTTTATTGCATCGACGCTGGCACAGCATAAACTTGCCAAAGGCAAGAAACTCTTGTGCATTGATACCGACCCTGTCAATGCGACATTTAATGGGTTCAAAAAACTGAATGTACGGCAAGTCAATGTCATGTCCGGAGACGAGATTGACGCAAGACGATTTGATGAATTGATTGAACTCATAGCCAAGGCCGAAGGTGATGTGATCATAGATAATGGTGCCAGCACCTTTGTGCCAATGTCACATTATCTGATCAGCAACCAGATCCCTGCCCTACTCCATGATCTGGATCATGAACTGGTTGTTCATACCGTCATCACCGGGAGCCAGGCATTGCTGGATACGCTCAACGGCTTTTCCCAGCTCATCAAACAATTTCCAAAGGAAGTGTTGTTTGTTGTCTGGCTTAATCCCTACTGGGGAGAGATCACAATGGACGGTAAACAATTTGAAGAAATGAGAGTCTATCTGGACAACAAAGCCCGTGTTTCAGCGATTATTCGTATACCGGACTACAAGGCGGATACCTTCGGTAAGGATTTAAGTCAAATCCTGCAGGCAAAACTCACTTTCAGTGAGGCATTGGAAAACAAAACCCTACCTATCATGGTAAGGCAACGGCTCACTATCATCAAGAAACAGTTATTCACTAACATTGAAAATGTGGCTGCTGTTTTGACATGACCCGCAGCGATTCAGATTACTTGCATAAAGTCATTGAAAGGGTCGCCGCAAAGCACGGTATTGCCCTGTCAAATGATGATCCTGTGCTCATGGTGCACACACTCAATGAGATTCTGCTCGAAGATAACGCCAGGGCGCATCAGCTGTTATTAAATGATTTCAGGTCTGTACTGGAAGAGTCCATCGGTCGCCTGGAATCAGCGAATACAAGAACCGGCGCCCTGCCCTCTCCCGACAACAAAAACATACTCGCAAACCGACAATTCCTGCAGCGTTTTATTGAATCGGCTGATCAGGAAATTAACACGCGCCTTATTGAGAAAATCAGTGCTATTTCTGCTTTGTGTAAATACGCAAGGCAGGCGGCCATTATCAACCTGATGGCTGCTACTGTTTTTATGTCCGCCATTTTAGTTGCTTTGGTTGTTTTCTAATAAATCAACAATTTAATTCAAGGTTTTTGATATGGACACTCAGTTAATTGATAGTACAATAACCCAGAATTCTATTAAAAATTTAAATGTCCGTTGTCAAAGCCATAAGTACAAGCCTGTGAAAAACCCACCTGACAAATTCATAAAAAGCGCTCAGCTTGATTTGTTTTCCCAGTTTGTTACTAATAATAAAAATGGGGTTTCAAATACTGTTGAAATCTGGGAAAGTATTCCAAAATACTTCCTCACACCAGCCCAGGTAAAAAAATTAAGAACAAAAGCAGGTCATGCAGATCCCTATAAATTTGAATATATGTACGAAAGTGTTTCTTGCTTAGTAAAAATTCAACCAGCTTTAATTGAGCAATCTGATGGAACTTATAAAGCTTCTTTTCCAGGTGTGACCGAGGAACTTGTAGAAGAAGCACTCAAAAAATTTATAACCATTCAAAACCATGGCATCCATGATCCGGATAAAGCGGAAACATGGGTTCGTTTTTCACTCAGTATGTTACATCGTGAACTCAAATCCATTGGGCGGACCCGAAGTAGAGATGAAATCAAACATGCCATTCAGGTAATGAACAAATGCAACATTTCTTTATTTAGAAATAATAAAGAAATATGGAGTGGTTCTCTTTTACAAGACCTTGTTACAGTAGGTCGCGAAGAATATATTGAAAACACGGATTCACTTCATGTATGCCGACTGCCGCTTTTTATAAGCCACGCAATCAACCAACTTGAGTACAGGCAATTCAATTACAAACGCTTAATGAGCTGTGATGAACAATTGACACGATGGATATACAAAAAACTTATTAATCGCTATCGTCAAGCAAACATTCTTAATAATTATCATTTTTTATATACTGATTTAAAAAGTAGTGGGTTGTTACAAAGAGAAACAGAAAGAAAAAACAGGCAAAAAGTACTTTCTGCACTTGATGAACTTATAGAAAAAAATATAGTGGCTAAATATGAAACTGACCTACGAAAAACGGGCCGAACAATTACAAACGTCAAATACACAATATACCCGTCTAAAGAATTTATTGCTGAGCAGAAAGCAGCAAACAAACGCTCGCATCAATCAGAAAAAATAAGTGGCAATTTATTTGTTAATAAAAGCCTTTAAAGTAGTAGGTATAGTAACCGGAAAGTAGTAGGTATAACGACTGCATGTAGTAGGTATAACGACCGAAAAGTAGTAGGTATAACGACCACACTATATTTTAATAGTAGGTATTGTAATCATATGAATCAAAAAGTAGTAGGTATAACGATCGCATGTAGTAGGTATAATGATCATATGTAGTAGGGACAACGACCACATAAGCAGATAAGTAGTAGGTATAGAGACCGCATGTAGTAGGTATAATGATCACTTTACTCAAAGTAGAAGGTATAACGAACACTTAATCTAATATAACTACTCTAAGTTAATGTTTAATCAACAATAATCCTATATCTTAAATTATCTATTCTTTTCTTTTTTTAATCTTTATATATTAATCTTTTATTAATCATACCTGTGGATATGTGGATAACTATTTAAAAGACAAAATTTAAGCGCTAACGCGCCATAAAAAGCAAAATAAAACCATCGAGATCGCTCCGCTCACCAAAACAAATCTATCCACCATTTCATTGAATGCATACCTCAAGAAAATAAATCCTATACCCTTACAACCTTAATGTTTTATAAAGAAAAAAGTTGTTGCAAGACATTCAAGATTAAAGTCACACACCATGAAAATACCCGTTTACGCCGACTCACCGCCCTCAAACCGTAAACTATTTCCCTTCGGGAAATTTTGAGCCTCTGTAAGATCGGCTACTGGTCATAGTTTATAAAGTTTTGCTGATAAGTGTCCTTTTCCTACAAAACACCTTTAATATCAAACTATTTCATAACACTATAACTCTTAATCTGCTATTTCAAGATGAAATACGTTCAATCGCTGCATTTGTAAGAAACTGAGAACGATTCTCGCCCTTCGCATTTGCGGCCGCATCAATACGTGCCAACACCCCAGCGGGAATAGTTACATTAATACGCTTAGATGGCCCCTGAATCTGTGTTAAATCAATATCAACTAAACCTAGAGTGAAGCCTTTGCTATTAACCTTATCAAGACTGGAAGGCTCAGGAATATTATCAAGCGCTTCAAGATGCAACAGAATAGCCTCACGTACATTATCTAAAATATCCTCCTGTTTATCAGCGGCAGAAAAACAACCAGGCAAGTCAGGTACGATAACCCCCCAGGCCGTATCTTTGTCACCCTTCTCAATTAAAACCGGATATTGTATTTTCATATCATCACTCCAGATGTGCCTGCTTGCGAATAGCCTTTATTAAACCAACACCCAAATCCTTCTTTGGATGAGGAATAGTTACAACATGATCAAAATTTGGATGGGAAAATTGATGGTGACTACCTCGCACCCTAACTTCCTTCCATCCTGCTTCCTTCAATTTTTTGATTAGTTGTTTACTATTCATAGTGTGTATTATACACACTATTATAAAGGTATCAAATATCTACGACTTATAGAAAAACTCAATTAATCGACACACAAATCAAAGTTTCATAAACTTGTCTTTTACACAATTAAATAGATTTGCGTTATATGTTTTAAACATATACAGTAATGTATATGAAACAAGATTCTATGGTGCGCACACAAGTTTATTTATCCAAGGAACAGGAACAAGCCCTCAAATCTCTTGCCCTGACTTCCGGAACACGCCAAAGCGAGCTTATTCGTGAAGCGGTTGATTTGTTGCTGTCAGAAAAGAATGCCCTACACGGCCAGTGGAAGCAGGCCCTGCATGACATGAAAGGTATGTGGGCAGATGACAAAACCGCCAAGCAGCGTATGCAAGCGATTCGTGAGGAGTTTGATCGTTAAAAAATGGCGCATTACCTGGTAGATACCTGCATCTTAATCGACTTTTTTAGTGGTAATGAAAAAGCCGCGCAGTTTCTGGAAGGATTAGATAACCCCCCTTTCCTTTCAGCCCTCACTGTTGCCGAGCTATATGCAGGTGTTCGAGAAGGCAAGGAACGCACCCTGCTCGATAATCTGGTGCAGCACTTCCCTGTGATCCCTTTGACTGATGAAGCGGCCGTTAAAGGCGGTTTGTATCGTCGCCAGTATGGTAAAAGTCATGGTGTCGGTATTGTCGATGCACTGCTTGCTTCTTCTGCTGAATGTAAGAATCTGATTCTTGCCACCTGCAATGTAAAACATTTCCCCATGATGGAAAGTGTTTACTGTCCCTATTAAAAAAAAGTAAGCAAGATAACTCAGTGTGCGTAAGAATTTGTAACGGGCAGAGTAATTTTATCGTTTATTCTGAAATTTCGAGTGGGTTTAAACGTATTTAGGAATTGGAATTGGTTTTGCTCGGTGATTATATTCTTCGAGAAAACCTACCTTACAAAGTAATCGTTCTGGCAGGCAAATTAAGTGATCACGCCAAGTGCGACAGTTTCCTGACAATAAACGTATCCCCTCTACGCATGTAATCGAGCGCTTGTTGCAATTGTTTTCGGTCTTTACTTGCTCCGGAGACTTTTTCCGTGAATATCTTTTGCACCCGGCTTCATTCAAAGCATCTATCTGCAATTCTGGATTTTGATCCAGCGTTGAAACCCGCGTATATCCAACCAGCATCAGTAACTGTACGTTTTCAAGATGTACGTATTGCTTGTAGGCTAAATTATGTGTACTATTTTAATGTGTACAATTGTTAGATTTTAACCATGCCTCGAATACCAATAGAAAACAATGATCGTATGTCATTACGTATCGCTTCAGAAGAGAAATCGCTGTTGATACGGGCAGCTGCTCTACAGCACACCAACTTGACCGAATTTGTTATCAGCAATGCAGTATCGGTGGCTCGTAAGATCATCAGCGAGAATGAAAGACTGGAGTTGACCGAGAAAGACAGTTTGCACGTTCTGGATCTTCTGGATAACCCCCCTGCACCCAATGAAAAATTGATGGCTGCTGCATTCTCCTTACCAAAACAAGAATGACGTTGCCGGCCTGGCACGAAGAACCTATCGGCAAGCATCATGAACGCATCGCTTTCAACTGCGGTGATGAAGCGTTAAATCAGTTTTTACATTGTCATGCAAGGCAGAGTCATGAAAAGGGAGGAGCAAAATCTTATGTTGCTGTTCCTGATAGCGACAATAAAAAAGTACTTGGATATTACTGTCTTAGCCCAGCTTCCATTGCCTACGAGCGAGCTCCGGAAGTGATTAAGCGTGGCTTGGCCAGGCATGAAGTGCCAGTATTCAGGCTTGGACGTCTGGCGGTAGATGTGTCAGTGCAAAAACAAGGATTGGGAGGACAGTTGTTACTTACGGCAGGACGGCGTTGCCTTTTGGTCGCAACACAAGCTGGCGGCGTAGCGCTTCTGATTGATGCCAAGAATAAACAGGTTGCTCAGTGGTATGCTGGTTATGGCGCTGTTCCACTACTTGATGCGCCTTTATCATTGTTATTGCCTTTCAAGACTATCCATGCGGTACTGACTGCTGCTGGAAAAGTGTGATGGGAGAGTTAAGAATTACGCTCTACAGACGTATCTCCAAGAACAAGAAAGTATCTCAATTTTTAGCTCTAATACAATAAGAAGAAGCTCAAATTAGTAACAATTAGGTTTATAATTTAATATCATAATATTTGAATATCTTAATATTATAATATTACAGATTTATGGTTCTTTTCCCGCTTGAAAGCTCGTTGACTGAAGGCAACCCTCGTTGTTCTAAAAGCATATCTAATGCTTCTATAAATAATGTTTGAAATGTAGCTTTCTTATGTCTTTCCGAAAATACTAGAACATGAAGTGCCTCATGTAGGAGTGGATCAACATAAATCGGGATTGATTGTTTCTTTTTGATGTTAGTTGTTTTTGTTTTTGGATTTAGCTGTACTGGTGATAAAACATCCGAATTTTGATTTTCCTCTTTTTGTTCAATGACAGACTCAAGACCTAAAGATGCTTTTCTCTTTACCATTTCTTACCCCACTTCCTTATTTAGTTGAGAATTTTCCAGACGACTTTCTTTAGCGTTTATCCAATCAAAAATAGCTTTTATTTCTCCTGCTCCCTTATCATCAGAATCATATTCACTAACGCCAAGGTTATCCGCATAAGCACGTTTGTAGCATTTGCGTTCAATTGTCGGTGTATTACATACTAAACCAATTGCAGACAGACTATTCTTTGCTTCTTGTAAATCGTCGCCACTTACTGGACAACGAGTAATAACAAAAGCAAAAGGCGTTTTTGCGTTCTTTATTACATCAACCGTTGGGAGCGCGCTGCGACAATCATCAAGAGACGGCTGACAGGGAATGATCGCAAAAGTAGCTTTCTCGATCGCCTCTGTATGTTTAAGCCCTTCCCTTCCCGCCGTATCAATAATGACTAAATCAAATCCTTGTTGTTTTGCAGAATCCAAGTTTTCAATGAGTTGGTTATACAGGCACCTTATAAGTAATGGCGTTTCGATGTCACGTGCTTCCCACCATTTTGTTGCAGAAAGTTGTGGATCAAGATCAATTAATAATGTTTTCAGTCCAGCTTTGCTACCTTCTACTGCTAGATTTGTTGCAAGTACGGTTTTTCCTGCACCACCCTTTTGATTTGTAATTGTCCAAATCTTCATTATTAAATTAATCCTTTGATATTCTGACATTAGAATATTCTAATCTTTAAATAGTCAAATAGTCAAATAGTCAAATAGTCAAATA
>JACKLV010000021.1 GCA_024235755.1 Burkholderiales bacterium
CTGCTCAATGGGGCGCGTATATTAACTGAACAAACATTGCCAGAACTTTCCGTAATTACGGCATGCGCACGGTTGGGATGGCGATTGGCAAGATCATTGATAAAAACGCCATTGATACGACGCGCCCATTTTTCATTGCCAAACATCACCACAGCTGATTCTGCTGATTGATACAAAAACGGACTGCTTTTTGCTCTCTCTAGATCTTCTTTGTAACCGGAGTCCAACGTTTTAAAAATTACGGTGTCTTCCTGTAAAAAATCAAACGGAGACTCGTATGGCTGCAAATGCTGATACAGCATGTCAGGATGATAAAACAGATCTGACAGGTCTTTACCGTAACTGTTGTAGTTAATATACATGCCAAGAAGCTGGAGTGTCTTCAATGAATTCACGTCGTAACCCGATTCCTGCCCCAATGTCATTGCCACCGTGTTCATATTGTCGCCGAACGCTGCAACCAACGCCCAAGCACGAAATCGCCCTCCAATATGTTGATCTACAATCAAACCGGTACACACATCGGATGACTGATCGTTAATCACCGTTTTCAATCTAGTGTGATTCAAAAGAGCGCCACTGTAGTGATGATCAAAATATTCAATTGACGCCCCCTGATTCAGCAACCGCTTCACATCCGATCGGTTTTTGTCAAAGGAAATATCCAGTACACTGATATGGTCGCCTGGTGTTGCATCAATCCGTTTGAGCAAATCAATGTCACGTTTGACACCGGTGACAAGCTGTGAAGATCGTGGATTAGCCTTGCGTAATTGTATCAAAGCACAGATACCGTCGGCATCACCGTTAAAGACATCAATATAATTCACTACCGATTATTCCGATACACAATTTTTATAATTGTTTTAGGATTTTTTCAACAGCAGCCTGCGGAGACAACGAAGTTGTTTGAATATGGATCTCAGGCGATACGGGTGGTTCGTATGGACTGTCTATTCCAGTAAAATTCTTTAACTTGCCACTGCGAGCTTTAGCATAGAGGCCCTTTACGTCGCGGCGCTCACATTCTGACAAACTGGTGTCAATAAAAATTTCGACAAACTCGCCTACCGTAAACAATTCACGCGCCATACGGCGCTCACTGCGAAATGGAGAAATAAAACTGACCAGTACAATCAACCCGGCATCAACCATAAGTCTGGCAACTTCAGATACACGGCGGATATTCTCTACACGGTCAGCTTCGGTAAAACCAAGGTCTCGGCATAAGCCATGTCGGATATTATCACCGTCCAGTAAATACGTATGCTTGCTTTCCTGGTGCAGATGCTTCTCCAGCAAATTGGCAATTGTAGATTTCCCCGAGCCGGACAAGCCGGTAAACCAGATACATTTTGGCGCCTGTTGTTTCTGGACAGACCGCGCATTCTTGTCAATGGCCAAATTTTGCCACTGTATATTAGTAGCGCGGCGCAGCACGAAATCGATTGTTCCCGCGCCAACTTTTTCACCTGTTTGCCCGTCCGTCAAAACAAATTTCAAGTCGCTTTTATTACTTTGACGATTAAATATCAAGGGCTCGCTTGTGTACAGATTAACTTTGCCAGTTTCATTGATATTGAGCGTTCGGGCGGCCAAATGCGCCCCGGTAAGAACATCTATGCGGTATTTAATCGCTGTAACTGTTGCTAAAATCTCTCTGCAAGCCAAATTGATTCGATATTGACGACCCGGCATCAAAGGTTGTTTACCAGCCCACGTGAGCTCAGCCTCAAATTGATTGGCGGTTTCCGATTGATAATCGGCTGTTGTCTCAATCAGCGTATTCATGGATTGACAGCTCGCGCATTGCTGTAGCCATTGAATTGTTTGTTGATTACACACCGTGCAGATATAAACCACATCTTTAGATTCATCAATATTCACGTTGGCATCATCAGTCAAGATTCAAATTTTGTGTTTTAACACTTGCAGCAAATAACGTCCATAGCCATTATTGGCCAGTCGCATCGCCAACGCCTCAAGTTGTGCCGCGTCTATCCAGCCTTGCTTATACGCAATCTCCTCCGGGCATGCAATCTTGAGCCCCTGTCGGTGTTCAATAGTGGCAACAAAATGACCCGCTTCCAACAGCGATTCATGCGTACCGGTATCCAGCCAGGCATACCCGCGCCCCATCATCTCGACATGCAACGCAGCCTGTTCCAAGTATAGCCGGTTAACATCAGTGATTTCCAGTTCGCCACGATAGGATGGGCGAATGCTCTTGGCAAAATCAACAACCTGATGATCGTAAAAATATAGTCCAGTTACCGCATAATTCGATTTCGGATTGCACGGTTTTTCTTCCAGATTAACCGCCCGTCCTTCTGAATCGAATTCCACAACACCGTAACGTTCTGGATCCTGTACATGATACGCGAATATGCTGGCACCCGACGAACGCTGCATCGCACTGAGCAGCAAATGATGCAGATCATGACCATAGAAAATATTATCACCCAAAACTAACGCCGAATAACCAGTGCCGATAAACGATTCGCCAATAAGAAAAGCCTCGGCCAGTCCACCTGGTGTCGGCTGAACAGCATAGTGGATATTCAATCCCCACTGATGCCCGTCACCAAGCAACCGCTCAAAATGCGATATATCCACCGGTGTCGATATCACCAGCAAGTCACGAATACCCGCTAGCATCAGAGTACTGAGCGGATAATATACCATCGGCTTGTCAAAAACCGGCAACAACTGCTTGGATGTCACTTGCGTTACAGGATATAGTCGAGTGCCCGACCCGCCTGCCAGCACAATCCCTTTTCTTCGTGTCACGAACGGCTGCGCCTGCTCGGGTTGTATCGTTTCAATCATTGTATGAAATCGTTTTCAATTTAATGAGATAGAACCATAATCTTTTTACTATATCAATAAAGTTACCGGATTTGCTGCGACATATTGTCGCATTGAAATGCTTGCAGTAAGCAAAGATAATAATGCATTGAAAACAGTCAACAGGTTGAAATATTCTGTGGGATTTGTAAAAAGCGAAAATACTCACATAAAGAGTACATTTGCCTTTTCATTTTTTACCGATATTAACACTGCTGCGTGACATATATTTTTACCTCAAGCCGACTATAAATACGAAATTTAAAAAACATAATCTTACGACAAAGTGAAAACGACAAACAAATAAATAAATAAATAAGAATGACTTTATTCCATCAAAACCATTTGAACCAATATCCGCATTTATAACATCAAGTATCAGTTTCGCTTTGTCTTGGATCAATTAGCCATTAATAATAATTCTATGAATAAAAAATTTTTTTCTAACTTCAGAATAGCTGTACCGAATACTCCGTTACTTGTGTTTACTCTTATTTTATTTGCTTGCGACAGCCAGCCAACCAATAATGAACCCGGCCAAGCGCTGGTTCGTGTGGATGGTGAAGAAATAACTATTGTGCAGCTGAATGATGAACTAAACCGCGCAAAGGTCCAAGCAGACCAAATTGATCAAGCAAAAAAACAATTGCTGGACTCAATGATTAACCGTCAGCTTATGGTAGCCGAAGCCAAACGCAATCAGCTTGATCGTGCGCCGAATGTCATGCGCGCGATAGAACGAGCCAAAGCGCAAATAATTGCGCAATCATACATGCAAACGACGTTGAATCAGGTAAACGAACCCACAGACACCGAAATCAGTCAGTTTTACCAGGAGCATCCAGAATTATTTACTGAGCGCAAAAAATATCACCTGACTTTTTTACGATTCCCAACAAAAGATTTAGATGATACTCTGAATAATTCGATTAAGTCAGCCAAAACAATAAGTGATGCCGCAAAATTGCTGGATAAACATCAGATTTTGTATTTACGTGACAAAATGATACGTACCTCGATGGATATACCATCTCAAATGTATGCTAGACTTCAAGAAACTAAAAAAGGTGAAATGTTTCTTGTCAATGAAAATACAAATAACCTAATGATATTTGTAGAAAATATTGAGAATGCGCCAGTGTCAATCGAAGAAGTTAAATCACAAATCTCATTGCATTTACTGAACCAGAAACGCCGCGAGGCAATGAGAGCCGCAATAACGCAGTTACGCGCAGATGCAAACATTGAATATCTCCATGCCCCGGTTGATGCAGAAGCGCAAGCCATAACCGAGACCAATAAAGCAGTTCAATCTCTAACACGCCCATTGGTTGTCGAAGATGACAATCCGCTTCTTAATGATACACTATTACAAAACGAATCAATCGAACGCGGCATTAGCGGCTTGAAATAATCTTTGGTCGGGTTTATTTTTTTACTAGAGTCTATGTCTCTATGTCTATGACGGTGAAAAATGGTAAAGATGCTATATTGGATTCTAGGCTTGTTACTGTTTGGCTTATCAGCCGGTTTTAGTCATGCCGATGCGAAAAATATCCATACAAACATGTTTAGTTCAGGGGATATTTTAAAAATCATTGTTTATGGCAATCCCGATCTTACACTTGAAACCAAAGTAAATGAGTCTGGAAAAATAACTTTTCCTTTATTGGGAGAAATAACTATCGGTGGTATGACGCCAAGTGCAGCCGAGAAAAAAATTGCTGATATGCTGCAACGCGAAGGTTTTTTACGAAAACCACAGGTCACAATTCTAACCACAACACTTTATAGCCAGCAAATCTCAATGCTTGGACATGTCCGTAACCAGGGGCGTTATACCATAGATGGCGAACGAAGCTTGACGGACGTGCTCGCCATGGCAGGCGGAATCAGTCCGGATGGCGGAAACACCGTAACACTGATCCGGGCAGAAGACGATCATTTTGTTAAAGAAGAAATAAATATGCTTGCCATTTTTCAGTCCGGCGATATGCGTCTGAATCCAACCATACGCGGTGGAGATCTTATCTATGTGGCAATCGCACCCCGTTTTTATATCTATGGAGAAGTACAGCGGCCTGGCTTCTACAGGTTGGAACCCAACATGACTGTCGTTCAAGCGCTTTCTACCGGTGGCGGACTCAATCAACGCGGTACAGAACGTGGAGTACGGATTCAGCGTCGTGACGCTGACGGCATGTTGCAAGTGATCAGAGTAAAGCCGAATGACTTAGTACAGCCTGATGATGTTGTTTATATTCAGGAAAGTTTATTTTAGTGGCAACTTGTTCATACGATTTTCAATTCATAGACTTTCTTGAGTATCACGCATGAATTTTTTACAGTTAATTCGTATCTTGCAAGCACGTTTTAAAACCGTGCTGTTTGTTTTTCTTCTTACTGTACTTACAACCCTTGTTGTCAGTTTGCTGCTTCCAAAATCTTACAAAGCAACCACAACCGTTATGCTTACCAGCAAAGGTGTCGATCCTGTCACGGGGCATACTTTACCGATTCAACTGATGCACGGTTTTATGGCTACACAACTGGATGTGATCACCAGCACAAGAACTGCATTGCTGGTAGTGGACCGGCTAAAACTCGACCAGCATTCGGCCATAAAACAGCGATTTGAAAAAGCAGGCGAAGAAAGCAGTATTCGTCACTGGCTAGCTTCCATGCTTATTAAAAATTTGCATGTGGAACCATCGCGTGAAAGCAACGTTATTACCATCAGTTTCAAAGGCACCGATCCGGAATTTGCCACGACCATAGCCAATGCTTTCGCCAACGCATATCAGGAAATGAACATCCGGCTTTCTGTAGAACCCTCGCAGCAAGCTTCTGTTTATTTATCGAACCAATTGAATGTTCTACGTGACAAACTCGAGCAGGCACAAAAAAAAGTATCACGATTCCAGCAGGAAGAAGGAATTGTCGATGTAGACAATCGTCTTGATATTGAAACACGCCGGTTAAATGAGCTTTCCAGCAAACTGACATTAGCTCAAAGCGAAGTCATGGGTTCGGGAGAAAATAGTGATACACGCACAGGTGGTGGGCATAGTATCGTCAACAATACGCTGATTAATGGACTAAAAGTCAACCTGGTTCAGGCCGAAGCAAAATTGGCGGACACCCAGCAACGTTTGGGTAAAAATCATCCTGAATATGAAGGCGTTAAAGCTCAGGTCGCAAAAATCAGGGCCGAACTGGCTAAACATACGCAAATCACATCACAAAAGGCGATAAGCCGAGAAGCTGAAACACGGGAGGCACTGGAAGCCCAGAAAACCAGGGTACTGGCTTTGCAACAAGCGCGTAACGAACTTAAGCTGCTGCTCAGAGAAGCCGAAGGCGCGCAACACGCCTATGACAATGCTTTGCAATACCTCAACAGAACCAGCTTGGAAGGCCGGTCCAACCTTTCAAGTGTTTCCATTTTGGATCCTGCCACAACGCCGGCAAGCCACGACAGCCCAAGTTTACGGCTAAACTTGATATTATCGATTTTTCTTGGCAGCCTGCTAGGTGTGTTTTTTGGTTTACTGGTTGAAATGATTGACCGCCGCGTTCGTTCATCAGAGGATTTGAAAGATGCATTACAGTTTCCAATTCTAGGTAATATTGATCTACGTGCGCAGAAAACCAGACGCTTTCGCTTGCCGTTCCTGCAACACGCTCAGAAAGAAACGGGTTAAAAATGAATATTTCTATTCCGCCGGCTATCCAATTTGTTAAAGCGCCCAATTTGGCTTCTGCGATTGAATCCATTCAACCCCATACATTGCTTATCGGCCAGATTCTTATAAAAATGGGTAAAATAACGCAAGAGGACACCGAAAAGGTTCTGCAATTACAAACAGAGAATCAAATACGGTTTGGAGAAGCTGCCAAACAGCTTGGGTTAATTTCGGATATTGACGTCACGCATGCCATGACCTATCAGTCTAGCGGTCTTAATCAGCTACCTAAGCAAGCAAGTAACTTGCTAGAACTGCCAGCTATAAATCAACCCGACAGCGCCTTGACAGAATCTATACGTTCAGTTCGGACTCAATTGATTCTGCGCGGATTCCCATCCAGCCAGAATGTTTTAGCCGTGATTGGAACCAAACAAGACAGCGGAGCAAGCCGTTTCGTCTCTAATCTGGCTGTCTTATATTCTCAATTGGGCATACGAACATTGCTAATTGATGCAGATTTGAGAAATCCTGTTCAGCATCAGACATTTGGCCTGACTAACAGGCTTGGTTTGTCTGATATGCTGGCCAATCACTCTACAGTAACTGATGCACTGGTCACAGTAGAGTCATTGCCAAACCTTACTGTCTTACCGGCTGGAACACGGATGCCGCACGCATCTGAATTGCTTAGCATGCCAACGTTCAAAACAACCCATGAATTGCTAGCCGGTCAGTTCGACATCGTGTTATACGACACACCTGGATTTATCGAAAGCACCGATGCGCTTTTGGTTGCCAGTTATTGTGATTATGTTTTGCTGGTCGTGCATAAAAATCAATCTCGTTTGACTGATGTCATTGCTGTTAGCAAACAAATCACCGACAACGCCACTGCAATCATAGGCACAATTCTAGTCGACTACTAATTTAAAAGGGTTTTTATTATGCCTTTTTCAATCATGCACCAGAAAAACCGCTATGCAGCATTCATTTTCTGGTTACCGATTCTGATCGGATTAGTGGTATTGTTTCTACCCACCTTTTATGATCTCGCCAATGGATTATGGACAGATGATGAGCAAATGCATGGCCCCATCATTTTGGCGCTCTCTATCTGGCTCATTTATCGAAAGTGGCCGCAAATGATCGTGCGCAGTGAAGGCAGCTCACCCGCTTTAAGTGGCTGGTTTGTGTTTGCTGTCGCATTGTGGTTATACGCCATTGGTCGTTCGCAACAGATTCTGATATTCGAAATCGGGTCGTTTATATTAATTCTGGCGGCAATTCTCTTGCTTACACGGGGCACTACGGCACTTAAAGTTCTGTGGTTTCCACTGTTTTTTATGCTGTTTATGATTCCGCTTCCGGGTCCGGTTGTCAGCACGTTGACGATGCCGATGAAAATGGCCGTTTCGTATGTTGCAGAGCATTTATTGTATTGGGCCGATTATCCGATTGCACGTAATGGCGTTATCCTCCAAATTGGCCAATACCAGTTGCTTGTAGCAGATGCTTGCGCAGGTTTGCAGACACTCTTAACACTCGAAGCGTTAGGATTGTTTTATTTGAATCTGGTGCAACATTCTTCAGCTTTTCGCAATGTAACGCTGGTCATTTTGATTATACCTATCTCATTTGTCGCTAATGTGATACGTGTCATCGCGCTTACATTGATTACTTATCATTATGGCGATGCCGCCGGTCAGGGATTCATGCATGGATTTGCAGGCATGGTTTTATTTATCAGCGCCTTGATTTTGATATTAAGTGTGGACTCATGTCTGCATTTTATTTCAAAACAGCGCGCGATGAATTCGGCCGCACCTGCATGAATCAACACAAAATTTCGGGAGATATAATGAAAAAACCGTTATTAATTAGTCTGAGCATGGGCATACTGATGATATCAACTGCCGCCTTGACCACGGCCATGACACCCACCATCAAAATTGCAGACCTGAGAGATACCGTTAATCTCGAAACACTGATTCCGGCATCGTTTAACGACTGGAAAATTGATGCATCCATCGTCCCATTGCAAGTCGACCCCAAGACTCAAGCACAACTGGATAAACTATACAATCAAACGCTAGCCAGAACCTACGTCAATTCACAAGGCATACGCGTTATGCTCGCGGTCGCGTATGGTGGCGATCAAAGCGATCAATTGTCGCTGCATAAGCCTGAAGTGTGTTATTTGGCGCAGGGTTTCGAAATCAAACAAAATACTGCCGGAGAAATTGCCACCCAGTTTGGGGATTTGCCTGGCAGACGTTTACTGGCAATACGTGGCAATCGTATCGAGCCAATCACCTACTGGGTAACTATAGGCGACAAAGCCGTCTTATCGGGTATAAACCAGAAATTACAACAAATCCGCTACGGTTTGTCCGGAAACGTACCCGACGGTATGCTGGTACGTGTATCAACACTCGGTGCGAATACTGATCAGGCATTCCAAATACAAGAATTTTTTATACAGGATATGTTGTCATCCATGGAAATCAAAATGCGTAACAGACTGATCGGAACATTCGATCTCTAGCACTGAATGCAGACTGTTGCAATCCGGTCGACACAATGAACTTTTTCTCTGCTTCAGGCAACCAGGTAAATTCAACATTATTCATTATCCTATTCGGTATACCGTTTGCCCTGTTTTTCGGTCTGGTTGCCGTAACCGCAAACCCACTACTTATTGGCTTTGCAGTCGCATTGATCATAGGCTTTGCTTTTTTAGCCAAACCAGACTGGATCATCTGGTTGATACTGACACTGGGATTACTGGTGATTGGCGTACTACCGCTTTTTATTCATGAAGGCTTGGCAGCCAGGAGCGCATGGAGTCTTTCTATACTGGGTTTTTTTCTAATGAGTGTCAGTTTTTTAAAGCTCCTTTCAACACCTGGCATTCAAAAAGAAACGCCAGTTTTTATCTGGCTTGCTTTATTATTCTTTATATATGCAGTCTTATGCACATTAGCTAACTGGCAATCCACAGGCGAATTTCTTGGTGGCGCAAAGCGCTACTTCCAAATGTGGGGGTTTATCTTTGCATTGTGCTGGCTGTCTCTGAACGAGCAAAAAATGCAACGCTGGCGATTATTTATTTTATGCATCGCCATGGCACAACTGCCACTTGCAATTTACCAGTTGATTACATGGGTTCCCTTCCGGGAAAACATAAAAAATGCTTATCCCCATATGGTGCCGATTGATGTCGTTGCAGGCACATTCGGTTCGAGTATTACTGGGGGTGGCGCGAGCGCCGAGATGGCTGTTTTTTTAATTATCATATTAGGCTTTATATTGACGCGACGAATGGAAAAGACGCTGTCAACCAAATATTTTGTCCTGTTAACACCAATTATCATAGCACCGTTATTCTTGGGTGAAACAAAAGCAGTACTATTCATGCTGCCGCTCATGTTCATCGTGCTCTATCGCCATAAAATAATAAAACAGCTACGCTTCTGGTTACTGAGTTTCACAGTTATCATGTCGATAACAATCTTCGCTGGTTACACTTATTTGAGCTTTATGCCAGAAAAGAGCGGAGAAGAACTTATTTCCGACACAATTGCATACAATTTTCAGGACAAAGGCTACGGCGGTTACTATTTAAATCGGACTACAGCCATTACTTTTTGGACACAAAATCAACAAATCAGTGATCCGGTACCCTTTTTCTTTGGGAACGGTCTAGGCGCATCGCACAGCGCAACAGGGGGACATATTGCTGCACGTTATCCCGGATACGGAATTAATCTGACTGCGGCATCCACACTGCTCTGGGACTTAGGAATAGTCGGTCTTGCCTTATTTATTAGTATTTTAATGCTGGCCTGGCGATGCGCCAACCGGCTAATACAGGAAACGACTTCCCCAGCCGTTCGAGCAGATGCTACAGCCATACAAGCCGCTTTAGCACTTTTTGCCTTTTATCTATTTTACCGGATCGGCGTTCTGGAACTCTTAAGTTTCCAGATTGTATTTTCAGTTCTGCTAGGCTATCTCGCCTGGCTATATCGACAGCATTTATTATCTGCTCAAAAACAAACCGCATGAGCCAGTGATGTATACAGCAACCGAATTAAAATACAGTGCACTACATTTTCTCACTGGTAAAGCAGTATCTGCGCTTCTCACGCTAATTATCCTTTTACTGTTGGTAAGATTACTGACCACAGAAGAGTACGGTATGTATGTACTTCTGGTCGCAGGCATGGAACTTGCACTGGCGATACTATCTTTCGGTCTGCCCTGGTTATCGGCGCGATACTTGCCTGAATTTCGATTGTACGGTAATCACTTACAAATCAAACAATTCATATGGCAGATAGTCACGCTGCTATCCATGTTACTCATATCTGGCTGTCTTTTACTTTTTTTTATAATCCCATGGCTAGTTCCTACAGAATTGATACTCTATGCTGGGATAGCAAAATGGTATTTACTGGTATTATTATTCGAAGGCTTGAACAGGCGTATCCGGGAAAATATTCTGGGTCCTTTGATGCAACAACGTATTGCTCAAATCAATTTGGTCGGTCGCAATATGAGTTTTTTATTATTGCTTGGTTTTATTGCTTCCCACGAAAGCATTCACTTGTATCATGTCGTCATTGCCGAGATCATAGCATCTGCACTTAGTCTGCTATTCGTAATGTACGCACTGGCCCGGCATCTAAAAAGCTACCAAGAAGTAATCCGTCCGAATGATTGGAGCAAACCAGCGTGGTCAAGAATGTGGCTCGTTGCCCGCAACATGTATTTCAACAATCTGGTGACACTTTCATATAGTCCGCAGACACTTATTTTTTTATCGCAGCGGTATCTGGGAATTGAAGCCACCGCACTGTTTGGCTTCTTATGCAAATTATATCTCCAGATAGCGAATTATTTGCCTGCCCGATTATTATTCAACTTGATTCAGCCTAAACTAGTCGCTTCCTATATCAACTCGGGCAGTATGCAAGAATTAATGCGTAATGCGAATCTGGCTGGAAAATTCAGCTTATTTGTGCTTATGCCGGTTATTATTTTTACTTGGCTTGCTGGAGACGAACTACTCAATTTATTAAGCAGTGGCAAATTCACGTCATCAGGCAGCTATTTAGTGGGTTTAATGCTAGCCCTAATTCCTTTCAGCCAGCACCGTATATTGACCACCATTGTGGTTACTATCGATAAAAACCATGTTGTTTTATGGAGCGGACTTCTGGGCGCGCTTTCCTTACCGTTGGCTTATTTCTTTTTGGAAACGGATAAAGGGTTGTGGGGGCCGATTACTGCGATTATCGTTGGTCAAGTACTGTATAACCTTACACTTATTTTTTACTTGGTGCGTCATACCACATACCGTCCGGATTCAATCGGATTTGTCAAGTTAATGCTTGCATCAGCAAGTGTGTTTTTCGTTGTGCAATTTCACGTTATTCAGTTGCAAAGCGTATTTAGCCTACTCGTTATGATGTTGACAGTCACAGGATTCTTCTTATTGTCGGCTTTCTTGATCAAACCTTTTAAAACAGAAGAACGGGAACGACTCAATAGTTTTATAAACAAAAAAATATTTATCTGGTAATCAGGCAGCATAACGAATTTTCCGATTGAGATCATTCAAACATACGTCTGGGTTTCTTAATTTTTGTATTGACTGATATATTAGTGTGATTTGCAGTGAAAATTAATTTCATTGGTATTGGCGCACAGAAATGCGCTTCGACATGGATACACCGTGTGTTATCGGATCATCCTGAAGTGGTCATTTATCCTGGTAAGGAAATTGATTTTTTTTCTGTTTATTATGATCGGGGCTACCAATGGTATGAGAAGCAACTGGGAAAACCCGGTAAAGCAACGGTGGCAGGCGAAGTGTCAACTTCGTATTTCGCCGATAGCGATTCACCCGAGCGCGTATTTCATTACAATCCTGACATGCGTATCATCTTGTCACTGCGCGACCCAATTGAACGCGCTTTTTCAAATCATTTGCACGAAGTGCGGCTTCAGCATATGACCGGACAAAATCTTACTTTTGAAGCTGGACTAGAAAATAACCCAATGTATTTGCTGCAATCACGTTATTCGCTACATTTAGCGCGTTGGCTTACCGTATTTCCAATCAGTCAAATTCTGGTGCTATTCCAGGAAGATATACGCGACGATGCTATCGGACAATCACGAAAACTTTATCAATTTCTCGGCATATCAGATACGCATCATTCAGAATTCTTAAAGGAAAAAATCAATGTAAGCCAGAGGACCAAATACCCGCATATTGAACGTCTCGCTAGAACTGCAGGGCGACTGGGACGTGCTCTAGGCGCTAACCATTTAGTCGAAAAAGTTAAAAGGAATAACTGGGTACGCCATTTTCGCCAATATAATGAAGTAAATTTGCGTCACATTGTTCCTGTTATGCATCTGTCTACAAAAAAACAGTTGGAAGAAATGTTAGCAGAAGACGTACTTGAATTGTCACGACAACTGGGGCGCACTGAGTTGCCTTGGCCAATCTGGCAAATCGTTAAATCGCAATTTCGCGAATAAGAGCTGATTATGCGTGCAACTATCTTGATGTATCACATGATTGATACACCAGTCACCCCGGCAGAAACTCGTTTTTGTCGTACTCCAGAAAATTTTCGCAAGGATATGCAATTAATCCGCAGCGCAGGATATAACGTTGTACCATTGAAAACACTGTTAGATGCTTTAGTTAAAAAGACTCGGCTTCCAGATAAAGCCCTAGTCATAACATTTGACGATGGCTTGGCTTGCAATCATGACAACGCCTTACCCATTTTGCAGGAATTTGATTTTACGGCTTCAATTTTTGTTGTAACCGGTAAAATAGGTGGACATAATGATTTTAGCAGGCCTTATGGCTTTTCCCGCAGACGTATGCTGACTGCCACTGAAATTCGGTCTTTGACTGAAGCTGGTATTGATATTGGCAGTCATACCGTCAGTCATCTTATGCTGGGAAAAACTGAAATACAGACAGCCATCAATGAAATCCGTAATAGCAAAGCAATACTTGAAGATATACTTGGCCAGAAAGTATCGCATTTTGCATATCCTTTTGGCAGCTGGAATCCCGATATACGTGATGCAGTGATGTCTGCAGGCTATGCCGGCGCATGTTCGACTATGCCGTGGCAGAACAGGCTCGATACCGATCCTTATCTATTACGCCGTTCTGAGATAAAGGGGCACGACACCTCGTGGCAATTTCGATTAAAGCTTCGCTTTGCAACCAACACCATGCCGCCTGTCGCTGAAACGCGCCACGCAGCGCGAAGATTTCTTGAAAAAACTGGCCTTATCCCTTCCCGCAAACGCTGATCATTGCATCAATATTGAAAAATTATAGCGTTACTCACGATTTTAGGAACTGATCTTTATTTGGATTGTAGCTAAAACAGTACATGCTGAACGGATTATTTTTCTTTGGTGAAAAAAAGAATATCTTGAGGAAAACCAGATGTCGAAACTACTTCAGGCATATTTCTCCAGCTTCCCCAAACAATATCATGCTTTTGCTTTAGACCATGGGATGCAAATTGAGCGACATAGAATTCGGATAAATAACCCACGGCAACCTCTGGCATAGCCTGATTATAAAAGTAGTGATCCTTTTCCCTGTGGGGGAATGAAATTCCGCTTGTTTCCTTTCCCTTATCCATTAGAAATGTAGTAATCATACAAGTACCTCCAGGTCTCAGCATTCTCGATATTTCAGTTATGTAGTTTTTTACATCATCTGTAAGCATATGGGTAAAAACAGAAACTAGAAATATCACATCGTATGCATTGTCCTCGTAGGGAAATTTGTATGAAGAAGCAGGATTACTTCCACCAGGATTGTACTCGTCATTTTGAACATCTAGATATTCAAAGCGAAAGCCTTTGCGGCGAAATAATGAATTTTGCTGACATGATTCTAAGGATTTTTTTTCTATGTCCATTCCAAAAAATTTGCCATCATCAAGAATTCTAGACAATGCATATGCTGTCCTGCCGCATCCACATCCAATTTCCAGAACTTTGGATTGTGAATTAAGGTTTGCGTACTTCTTTAAATACTCAGCTAACTGAACACCAAATCTATCAAAACTCCTTCCGCCGAACTGCTTGGTCATTCCATTGGACCGCACCCTTATAGAATATGGAGGTAAATTTGAAAGGCCATTTGTTAATCGGACAGCATAGTCTATTGGATTTATACACAAAAAAACCCAATTGAGTACTGGGTTTTGCCATGAAACGCCTGGTAACAGCTTCTTTAAAACCTTTTTCATCGTATTATTCTTCGCCAAAAGAAAATTTTACACGGCGATTGCCATTCTTATTCACACAATGTTTCATCAGTGCAAACCACCACGGGTGCAATAAGCACCAAAATAGCCATATATAAGGATTCATACCGAATTTTATGTTGACGCCAGATTTGACTTTATCTAATAATGTATTACCTTTTACTATCATATTCGTTTCTCATGATAGTGTCCTCACAAAATAGCAATTTTTCTCATTCGGGATACTTCAACATTACATTACTAGCAGTCCATCTGTGTGAATAAGCTTGACCTGCCACCTTCAAAACCCCCAACGGCGCAAAGTATCAGCCTGCAATCTATGCACCGTATCTATTTCTGACGCCGTCCAGTTACTAAGCCATGCTTCAGGTTTTGGCGTAAGTTTCAGCGATTCCACAATATCCCAAAAAGCGGCATCCATTTCATCGTTCAGTTCCATAAAATCCAGAATACGTTGCAGCTGTTCACGTGGATCAATGAGTAATTCGTCGTAGCGTACCTCCAGTAAGTGATTGCTCTGAACCAATGCAGTCCCCTGTTCGAGTGAGTTCATTTCCATAACCCAGTTTTTTGCTGCAAGTTCTAGAGAATCAAAACCTTCTTCAACCATCTGCTTCGGTGTCTTGCCAGCCCAATACAAGACATGTTCGTTCCACCATGCGACACGTAATAAGGAATAAGCCACTGCACGCCCATCCCTAATCACATGAATATACTTCGCATCTGGAAAGATTTGTTTAAAAATCGGCACTCTGCGATTATTGGCTGTACGCTTTGTCAACAATATCTCGCTATTGGATTTTTGAAGAATATGTTCAAATTTATTTAACAGACATTCAGCAACTCGAGGTTGAAGGTGATAATCATCAGCGGGCACTAGTGGAATATTGCAACTGGCATAGATCGATTCAGCTTCCGATGGAGTAGGCACAATAGCATGCAGCCATTTGCGTCGCCTGTTAAAATATGCCCCCCCGTCTTTGTTAAACCAGCATTTGCGTTTATATTCGGGGAAAAAATTCAGCAAGCGCTGCAAGCAAGCCAAAAAGGGCAAATTAGGAAAGAGTCTCTGGTAATTGCTTAAATAGGCTATACGACGATGCGTTGCCAGAATTTTGTATAGCAGTGTTGTTCCTGAACGTCCAGCTCCTAGAATAAATACTACACGATTCCTGCTTTTATGCATCATTTCTCCCAGTCAAGAACTGAATGTATTTCCGTGACCGATCCATGCAACTCATACAGACAAGAAATTGTTAAGAGGTTTTGTTAGGCGCTCAATGGGCCTAGGTGGATTGTTCTGATCGAAGAATGATTTTCTTGTCACAATTCTGATTTGCTATGGGTTTGGTCAACTGGCTAATTTTAATAATAATTTACACATTTCGTCTCATCAACTCTTCATCACCATACACCAGGTGGTGGATTCGAAAGAAAATCTGTAATTGAAATCGTAGTAAATCGATTTCGCTCTGCATATTTCGCTCCCGTTTGATTCGGTCCCGGAGGATCTATCGTTGCGAAATAATGAGTTCTAGTTGTTGTTTTTATAAGGGAAAACTTAGAGAAACCCGCAGCCGGAACATATGTTTCAGGGTGAAAATCAGACAATACACTGTCAATAGCTGGGTAGTAATCAACACCTACACTAGCAGCCAACTGTGCGTGTGCGGTATCGTCCGTTCCATTTGGATTGTCCAGTATAAGACGTGTTTTCATAGTTGCATAAACCGCCTTTATGTCTGCCCCATCAATTGCAAGTTTTGGCGAAATCCAACCATGAATCGGGTTCATCGCCGAATTTAACTTATAAGACATTTCCCCTGATGGTTCTACACGGACATCAACGGAATCACTGGCTGTTGAAGGTGAAATGTGTAACTGGTGCTTTTGTCCATTTGGGTTTGTGACAGAATTAACCCTAACCCACTGGTTTGTTGATTTCTTCAATATATATAAATTTATATCAGAAACTATCACGCGCACATTTGTTGCGGCATGACTCTCCCCCGGATAGACGACAAACCAGGGTATAATTGCATTCCAGTAATCAGAAGATTTATAAACTGGATTCTCAGGTTGCCACCACTGAGGTGAATTGTCTCCACGAGGAGCCGCCCCAAAATCGATTCTTGCCTGCTTTGCCCACCCAGCCGAATTAGGAGCCTGTAGCAATTTTACTTCGTTTAATAGCATGTCACCTTTTATATCATCAATCAATTGGGATAAGACTGAATTACTCATGAAAAATGAAATCATGAATACGGTAACCGCTCTCTTCATTTAGCTTCCCAAATCATTATTAGGTTCATAATTTTAGCCATACATATCTAATTTGTAACGTGACAAATTGTCGCACTGACTATTAATTTAAAAGCTTGAAAATATTGCCAAGACATGGTAGCAGAACTATTGATAACGCCGCAAAATATTTCCAGCACCGATACTGATTAAGACGTCATTCCCATTATCGGAAAGAATTAATCATCCTTTTCCTCGTCCATGAATTTTTGCAATTGCCGCAAACGGGCCTCGACACTTGATAGCTGATAAAAGTCGCCATTATCATGTCTAAGAGCGATTCTGAGCTGCTCAATGGCTGCATCGTAGTAACCTTGTAGGATATAAACCTCGGCTTGTGCACGGTGCTTCAGCATAAGTTTGTCCTGTAGTGCATAAGCGCGGGCCTGCAAACGGTATAATTGAATATCTTTAGGATGAAATTGCAGTTCACGGTTAATCAATTCAAGCGCCATTTCTGTCTGATTGTTTTTCAGCAAGGCATCAACATAGCCCTGGATGAGTGCTTCGTGTTGCGGATAGATTCTTAGAGCAGTGCGGTAAATTTTGAGTGCATCCTCAATCTCTCCATTAGCCAGTTTGACTTCGGCAGCTAGAGTCTCAATCATCGCTCCAGCTTGCAATGCTTTTTGCTCGACCTGAATAGTTTTACCAAGCCGATGGTCTTTGAGCAGAATATTGGGCTGATTATTTGTTTGAATCAAGGTATAAAGACGAGCCAACTGCACATCGGCTTCCTGAAATTGCTTATCACGCAACAATGCATATACATAACCATACCGCTC
Organism: Burkholderiales bacterium; assembly: GCA_024235755.1. Taxonomy (GTDB): domain Bacteria; phylum Pseudomonadota; class Gammaproteobacteria; order Burkholderiales; family Nitrosomonadaceae; genus Nitrosomonas. The sequence goes on from JACKLV010000021.1 coordinate 17,950, forward strand.
GATTGCTTCGTTAATATAGCGCTTGTCCTCCAAACGTGCCTTGAATTGGCTAACAGCATCACGAGGTTTGCCTGATAACGCACGCAGTTTCGCGCGCACCAACAGAAAATCCGTGCTGTCCGGCACCTGACGGTAACCCATTTCATGCGTACGATTTTGAATATCCGCGATTCGTTCATATGTCAATGGATGCGTGCGCAGGTAGGACGGCGCACCATTTTCATAGAACCGACTGGCTTTTTGCAATCGTTCAAAAAAAGCTGACATTCCTTGCGGATCAAAGCCGGCATCCAATAAAATGTTCAGACCAACACGGTCCGCTTCTTTTTCATGCCTGCGGGTAAAATTTAGTTGCGACTGGATTGCTCCGGCCTGCGATGCGGCAACAATTGCCTGACTTGCCTGTGGATTTGAACGCGATGCCAGAATGGCAATAGCCAGCGCGGCTATTGATGTAATCATATTGTATTTCTGACCGGCAATCATACGCGCCAGATGTTTTTGTGTGACATGCGCAATTTCATGCGCCATGACGCCTGCAAGCTCAGACTCGCTCTGAGCGGCAATTATCAGGCCACTGTTAAATCCCATAAATCCGCCAGGCAGTGCAAATGCGTTTATGGTGGAATCTTGCAATGCGAAAAATTCAAATGACTGTCCTGGACGGGCTTCGCTTGAACTCGCAATCAATTTGTGCCCCAGGCTATTCAAATAATTGGTGATCTCGGGATCGTCCAGATAGCTTGGATCGGCTCGAATCTGCCGCATAATCTGTAATCCGATCTGCCGTTCTTCACGCGGTGTAATCGTTGCTTGCGAAACATCGCCGAGATCCGGCAATTCATGCGGGATCACGTTTGTCGGAAACAACAATGACAGTATGATGAAGACAATGAAAAATTTCATGTCGATATGATAACCGTTTCAAACTCAAGTTCAATAACCTCGCGATTATTTTGAAAATTGTTCTTAAAGTCCGGTTGCTATTTTTTCTTGCCCAATAGCCATTCAGTCATTTGACAGACCCTGATCAGTTCTGCGAATATTGAAATAAAACGCTGTTTGGATATTTCGCACCGTTAAATGAAAACAGCTGAATTGATATCAAGACATCCATCAGTCTAAGCTGATCACTCGATTGAAATCATGCAATACAGAAATCTAGGCAATACAGAGGTACAAGTCAGTGTCATCTGTTTAGGCACCATGACTTGGGGACAACAGAATACCCAGGCTGAAGCCTTTGAGCAAATGGATTATGCCTTGACAGAGGGTGTTAATTTTTTTGACACCGCCGAACTGTACTCGATACCACCCAAAGCTGAAACATATGGCCGCACCGAAGCCATCATCGGTGAATGGATTAAGACGCGCCGCCAACGCGACAAGATTGTATTGGCCACTAAAATTGCCGGTCCCGGCACTGACTGGATACCGCACATCCGCAGCGGCCGAACAACATTTAACCGAAAACATATCCAGTCTGCATTAAACGCCAGCCTGCAACGCTTGCAAACGGATTATGTCGATCTGTATCAACTGCACTGGCCGGAGCGCAAAACCAATTTTTTCGGTCAATTAGGTTATATACCGGAAGACGATAGGCAACAAACATCGTTTGTCGAAACGCTGCAGGCATTGGATGAACAAGTGCGTGCAGGAAAAATCCGTTACATTGGCTTATCGAACGAAACGCCCTGGGGTGTGATGCAATTCTTGCAACTCGCTCAGCAGCACAACCTTCCACGCGTTGTCAGTATTCAGAACCCATACAATCTGTTAAACCGCAGTTACGAAATTGGATTGGCTGAAATTTCCTGGCGTGAAACAGTCGGATTATTATCCTACTCGCCACTTGGATTTGGAACCCTATCGGGAAAATACTTGGATAATCGAAAACCACCGGGATCGCGACTTGATTTGTTTCCACAATACACACGCTATAGTAATCCAAATACCATTTGCGCAATCCAGCGCTATACTTCACTGGCAAAAAAGCATCGGCTTGATCCGGCGCAAATGTCGTTGGCTTATGTTAACAGCCGTCCATTTTTAACCAGCACGATTATTGGTGCTACAACCATCGAACAACTCAAATCGAACATTAACAGTATCAAATTGTCATTGTCAGTTGAAGTACTCGAAGAAATTGAAAAGATTCATCAGGACCATCCCAATCCGAGCCCATGAGAAAAACTAATTCAATGAAATTTACTATCAACGGCCGGTGTCAAGAAATGCATCAGTCAAAAACTTACAAACTGGCAGTCAGCTATTTAGCTATTTGTTAGCACCGATGATAGTCATCACTTCTTCGGGTTTTAGATGCAATAGCAGACCAATTTGTTCGTAATCATCCGGCAAAGCAGCGTCATCCCACCCATTGGCGGCATGCCTTGCTAGATTAACGGCTAAAAATACGTTCCGAACACGCTGCTGATCGTTGTGGCTGTCATTCATCAGAGTAATCAGTAATTCAGGCAATCTCCATTGTGTCGCCAGCGCATGTTGTAACGCATATAATGAAAATCCCAATACTTTTTCTTGTATATGCTGACTGCGTATGGTTTTGTTCTGTATCTGTATCGACTTAATTTGCAGCATTGCTTTTGGCGCAAAACACCACATCAGTATTTCAGCCAAATCATGTAACAACGCAGCTATCCGAACCTCTTCATAGTGCAGATCGTGCAAGCGTACGGCCCAATCGAATGCATAAGCCGAAGCCACTTTAGCGCGATGGGTAACTTTCAGCAAATATACCAATGCTTCTCTGTGTTCTTTGACCAGCAAATCCTCGACATGTGGCTTTGCAGAAACATTTTTTAACGCGTTATCCAATCCGAGCATGATCAAAATCTGTTCTACTTCCATAATCTCGTGCGCTTGTTGACGAATCCTATTCTGTTGCAAGTAACGGATGAGTTTTACAACCATCAAAGGATCACTTTTGATGACATGGGCCAAGCTTCGCGCATCGAGATGATCAACATTCTCAATCAGCGTGGACAACTTACGGGAAGTTTGTTTTAGGACTGGTATCTCAACTTTTGTCAGATACGCAACGCATTGGTTTAGCTTTTTATTGCCTTCTGCTGCCATGATTAAATTACAGTTATGATTAACATACTGTCTTATATCATGGTCTATTCAAGTGAATCACCAAATAAACGGGGTATAAACGTTTCTTATCCCGATTAACTCACCCACAATGCTTCTAGATTGTAATATTCTCGCGCTTCCGGCTGCATAATATGCACAATGACATCGCCAAGATCGACCAGCAGCCATTCACCGGTTTGTTCACCTTCCAGGGATAAAATACTACCACCGGCACTTTTAACTTTCTCTCGGACGTTATCCGCCAGAGCCTTAGTCTGTCGTGAAGAGCTTGCGCTCGCGATAACGATGTAATCAAACATCGATGTTAATTTGGAAACACTTAATACCTTGATATCGAAAGCTTTGATTTCTTCAAGCGCATCCACCGCAATTTTAACCAATTTATCTGAATTCATTTTCTCCTGAGTACAGGTCGTGTGTCTTTATGTAATCTACAGTAATATCAGGCAGCAAATAGCGAATGCTTCTGCCCGCTGCGATGAGATTCCGTATCTGGGTTGCTGAAATATCCAGTAACGTTGTTTGAGCAGTATAGATCATACCACTGTACTGGCGAATCAGGTCGCATGGGTCTGAAGTCCAGCGTGAAGCGCATTCTATCTGTATCTTCTGGGGTAGATCGCTACGATTTACTACTTGTATGCTGCCGGGCCGTTCAACAATGATCAGGTGACATAGTTGAAACAATTCCTGCCAGCAATGCCAGTAATGAATTTTTAAAAAAGTGTCGGCACCCATTACAAAACACAATATGGCTCTGCCATCATATTCCGCATGATATTCCTTCAGGGAAGCTACTGTCGTACTGACACCCGGCCGATTTATCTCACGCTCATCCAAGAAAAAACGCGTATTATTTTTTATGGAAAGCGAAACCATTTGAGCACGATGATATTTGGCAGCGCCCGGGGAATCACGCAAACGCGGTTCACCGGCAGGTACAAAAAAAAACTGGTCGAAACGAATAGTATCAGCCAGTTCCTCAGCAACGCGAAGGTGTCCGTGATGAATAGGGTCGAATGTCCCGCCGTAAATACCGATCAGCACCTGCTCCTTTGTCAATCGCGCACCTGAACATGACAAATCTGCATACATATAAAAAAACAGACTATAGTAACGCCAAACGCATATCCGTTAATACCTCCGCCAAATGAGAAGTAAACCTTGCGGCAGCCGCACCGTCAATGACCCGATGATCATAGGACAACGAAAGTGGCAGCACCAAACGCGGCTCAAATTGGCTATCTCTAAATACCGGTTTATAACTGGCTTTCGATACACCCAGAATGGCAACCTCTGGCGCGTTGATAATAGGTGTAAACGCCGTGCCGCCTATGCCACCCAGACTTGAGATAGTGAAACTGGCGCCTTGCATTTGGGTTGGCTTGAGTTTCCCGTCTCGCGCCAAAGCTGCAAGCTCACCAAGTTCCCGGGCGATCGCAACAACGCCTTTTTGATCGACATCGCGAATTACTGGCACGACGAGACCATTAATCGTATCAACAGCAAAACCGATATGATAATAACGTTTAATGATCAAACTGGTTTCTCCGTTGACACCTTTATCCAGTGAAGCATTAAAATCGGGAAATTTTTTTAACGTTGCGATCAGCGCTTTCATCAGAAAAGACAACAGTGTCAATTTAACTGCATCTTTTTTCTCAACAGTATTGGATTCTTTGCGCAACGCTTCAAGATCGGTAATATCCGCTTCATCAAATTGCGTTACATGCGGAATCATCACCCAGTTACGGTGCAGGTTGGCGCCGGCAATCTGTTTAATACGCGACAGTGACTTCACTTCAACCGGTCCGTGCTTGGCAAAATCGACCTGCGGCCAAGGAAGCAGATCAAACGGAGCGCCGCTTGACACGCCTCTGCTGTCCATTTGTATTTGTGACAATTTTGCTTTTACAAAAGCCTGAACGTCTTCTTTAAGAATTCGCTGTTTACGACCGCTGCCAGTGATCAAATCAAGGTCAACGCCCAATTCACGCGCAAAGCGTCGCACAGATGGCCCGGCATGTGCTTTTGAAGGTTCGGATTCGGACAAAGCCGACTCAATTGGCGGTGCCGGCGGCTCCTTCGCCTGCTCTGATTGTACTTCAGGCAGAACTGATTTTGTTTCTGTAGTCTCTGTTGTTTCTGGAGATTCAGCCGCTAATTGAACGGCGGATTCCTTGTCAGCTGTTTCAGCCAAACCGGTTTCTTTTTCATCGGGTTCTGGGGTTTTATTTGAAATTCCGGCCGTTTCCGTAACTTCCATTACGACAATAGGTGTACCTTCAGAAACTTTGTCACCAGACTTAACCTTGAGTTCTTTGACAATACCTGAATATGGCGCGGGTATATCAATGGTTGCTTTATCCGATTCAAGTGCTAACAAAGGATCTTCGGCGCTTATCTCGGCGCCAGCCTGTACAAAAACGTCGATAACGGGTACATCCGAAAAGTCTCCGATATCCGGAATGTAAACAGTTTTAAGTTCACCCATCTGTTTTCCTTAAATCAAATACATGCCAATCAGCGATGCTGAAGTACATATAACCATTATATTTTCAGACATTCAATTGAATTACAAAGGATATATGACTAAAGCGTCACGGGATCGGACTTTTCCGGATTGATGCCTAACTGCTTAATAGCCTGCGTCACAGTTTTTGCAGATACTTTACCTTCATCCGCTAATGCTTTTAATGCTGCGACAGTGATATAGTTTCTATCAACTTCAAAAAACTGACGCAGTTTCTCGCGTGTATCGGAGCGTCCAAAACCGTCAGTACCTAACACGCGGTAGCTACCGGGCACAAATTCACGAATCTGGTCTGCGTAAGTTTTCATATAGTCTGTTGCAGCAATCACAGGACCACCTCTCCGTCCCAGGCAGTCTTCAATATGTGAGACTTTTGCTTTTTTCTCCGGGTGCAGCATATTCCATCGATGTATTCGCAAAGCCTCGCGTCTTAATTCGGTAAAACTGGTCACGCTCCAGATGTCTGCGTTGACATCATAATCCCGCTTCAAAATATCAGCAGCAGCAATTGCTTCACGCAGTATCGTTCCCGAGCCGAGTAACTGTACATGTGGCCCTTTACTGCGTTTTGCCGCTTCCCTAAACAGATACATGCCTTTCAGAATAGATTGCTCCGCGCCCTTGGGTATTTCCGGATGCGGATAATTTTCATTCATGACGGTAATGTAATAAAAAACATCTTCCTGATTCTGACACATACGCCGCAAGCCATCTTGAATAATTACGGCTAGTTCATAAGAAAATGTCGGGTCATATGATACGCAATTAGGAATAGTTGAGGCCACTATATGGCTATGCCCATCTTCATGCTGCAAACCCTCACCATTGAGTGTGGTTCGTCCCGCCGTACCACCGAGCAGGAAACCACGGCAACGCATATCGCCTGCTGCCCAGATCAGATCGCCAACACGCTGAAAACCGAACATGGAATAAAAAATAAAAAAAGGAATCATTTGAATGCCGTGCGTACTGTAGGCGGTCGCAGCGGCGATCCATGATGACAGGGCGCCGGCTTCATTGATACCTTCCTGCAGGATTTGACCGTGTTTGTCTTCTTTGTAATACATCAATTGCTCGGCATCCTGAGGCGTATAAAGCTGGCCAACAGACGACCAGATGCCTAGTTGACGAAACATACCCTCCATACCGAAGGTACGCGATTCGTCAGCAACAATCGGCACGATATGTTTACCAATCTGCTTATCTTTGGCCAGAATATTCAGTATTCTTACATAGGCCATTGTTGTAGAGGATTCCCGCCCTTCCCCACTGGCCTTCAATACGGATTCAAACGCACTTAACGGTGGCACTTCCAAAGGTTCCGCCTGGCGTTTACGACGATGATAAAAGCCACCCAGAACCTCACGACGTTCACACATATAAATATATTCTGGTGAATCCTTATCAAAGGTCAGGTAAGGTACTTCGTCGATTTTGTCATCTGGTATCTCCAGGCCGAAACGATCCCTAAATGCTTTTAACGAGGTTGTACCCATTTTTTTCTGCTGATGCGTGATATTCTGAGCTTCACCAGACTCACCCATACCATAGCCTTTAATTGTTTTAGCCAGAATTACTGTAGGTTGGCCTTTGTGCTTTACCGCATCTGCATAGGCCGCATAAACCTTATGCGGATCGTGCCCACCTCTATTCAAACGCCAAATGTCATCATCTGACATGGTAGCAACCATCTCCAGCAACTCAGGATATTTACCGAAGAAATGTTTACGAACATAAGCGCCATCTCGGGCCTTGAAATTTTGATATTCACCGTCCACGCATTCCATCATGCGTTTTTGCAGCAACCCTTTGGTATCTTTTGCAAGCAATGGATCCCAGTAAGAACCCCAAATGACTTTAATTACATTCCAGCCAGCACCGCGAAATGCGGCTTCTAATTCCTGAATAATTTTTCCGTTGCCTCTTACCGGCCCATCAAGGCGTTGCAGATTACAATTAACAACAAAAATCAGGTTATCCAGTTTTTCACGTGATGCAAGTGTAATGGCACCCAAGGATTCCGGCTCATCCATTTCCCCATCGCCCATGAAAGCCCATATCTTGCGTCCATCCGTATTCACCAGGCCGCGACTTCCAAGATATTTCATGAAGCGCGCTTGATATAACGCCATTATTGGGCCTAACCCCATTGAAACAGTTGGAAATTGCCAGAATGAAGGCATCAACCACGGATGTGGATATGAGGACAAACCGTTACCGCTAGCTTCCTGGCGAAAATTATTCAGTTGATCTTCTGTCAATTCTCCGGCAAGAAATGCATAAGCATAAACCCCAGGTGAAGAATGACCTTGCACATATACCAGATCACCGCCGTGACTTTCACTGGGCGAATGCCAGAAATGATTGTAACCGATATCATATAACGTCGCAGCGGAAGCAAAACTTGCAATATGCCCACCCACATTAGTCGACCGATTAGCTTTAAGCACCATTGCCATGGCATTCCAACGCACATAGGAACGAATACGATGCTCTATGGCATTATCACCCGGCGAACGCGCCTCCTTTCCTGTCGGTATAGTGTTGATGTAAGCCGTATTGGCACTATAGGGAAGATATGCACCCGAGCGTCGCGCCTTTTCCACCAGTTTTCCCAGTAAAAAATGTGCACGTTCCGGGCCTTCATTAACCAGCACAGACTCCAGGGCTTCCAGCCATTCCTGTGTTTCTTGCGGATCTATATCGGGCTGCGATTCCATGCTGTTTCCATTGGTCATTATCAATTAATCATTATGCAGTAAGAAGGGAGCGCTCAGCCGCTAATATGGTATTGCACAATAGCATTGTGATTGTCATGGGCCCCACGCCACCAGGAACAGGTGTGATATGACTGGCAACTTCTTTGACTGTATCAAATTCGACATCACCGTACAAACGTCCATCTGGCAACCGGTTAATACCCACATCAATGACGGCTGCGCCGGGTTTTACCATATTTGCAGTGATCATACCAGGATGACCAGTTGCGACTACTAGAATATCAGCCGTCTTGGTAAATTGCGCCAAATCTCTGGTCTTGGATGTACATATTGTTACTGTGGCGCCGCGTTCCAAAAGCATCATAGCCATGGGCTTGCCAACAATATTGCTGCGCCCGACGACAACAGCATGCTTTCCTTCTATTGCAATTCGGCATTGTTCCAGCATGACCATTACACCATAAGGTGTGCATGGAATAAAATTCGTGTTGCCGGTAACCAATGCGCCAACATTATATAAATGGAAACCGTCTACATCCTTCTCAACCGCAATTGAAGTGATCACTTTATTATTTTCAAATTGCGGCGGCAAAGGCAGTTGAACCAGTATGCCGTGAACATGTTTATTGCGGTTTAATACATCAATACAATCCAGTATCTCATCCTGCTCAGCGGTGCTGGAAAAATGATGCACCTCGGAATGAATACCAATTTCGCTGCAGGCTTTGACTTTATTACGGACATAAATCGCTGATGCGGGATTATCACCTACCATAATGACAGCTAATCCCGGCCTCGTTCCCTGCTCTGTCAATTTCGCCGCGCGGCTTTGCCATTCAGCACGCACATTCCGTGCTAACAACTTTCCATCGATGATATGTGCGCTCATTTAATCGGCAGCTATACTTCTAATTCTAAGTTGATTGTTTGGTTTTTTTAATTTTCAGATGGTAAATCAGTAACCCAATCAGAAATACAGGGATGACGAATAAGGCCGCTGATATCAACCCTGCAGCCAGTATTGCTATCGTACTGTTCCCTGGCATGAATAATGTCACAAACCAGATTACAACAAAAGCAACAAAAAGTCCGCCGTAAAGCATCGTTTTTTTGCCCCGATCATATAACCGCCAAAAAGCGCCTGAAACTTGAATATCATCGACATAATGCTCAAAAACCTCTACCAAGCTTTGATCATCTGGATGTGAATTATAGCCAACCGCAACTGCCAGGGCATTACTCCCATCTTCGACACGCGACATCTTTCTCAAAAATTCTATGCGCTTGCCAACTTCCTTGGGTTTCATACCGTCTCGTATCAGCATCGCTTCCATTGCATTAAATGCAGTTTCACGCGGATCTTGAACATGTTCAAGACCTTCGGCATGCTTCCACATAACTCCGATCATATACAACTGTGTCGTCATATCCCTAAACTCGGGTGCAAAGTCATAGTTTTTGTCTTTAACAAAACCAAGTTGAGTAGTCAGTATATCCTGTCCGTAATCAATACACTCGTCAACGGGTGAAATATTAGGTATTGTAATTTCTTCGGTTTTTACTTCAACATCTTTCTGCTTTTCATCCATCTCGCAATCACCTTATGTGTTCTGAGGACTTACCTATTTCGCATTATATACCGGCTTGCTTGATCTGAAAAAAGAACCTGTTGAATTCGAGTTCGAGTATGCATCCATGTACAGTCTCAAATGCCCAACCGCCGCCAAATTTCTGCGGTCAGGTCTGCACTATTCATAGTATAAAAATGCAACCCCGGCGCGCCCTCTTTAAGTAATCGTTCACACATATTCGTCACAACATCCAACCCAAACGCATGGATCGATGCTGTATCATCTCCATACCCTTCCAGTTTTTTCCGGATCCAGCGTGGAATTTCGGCGCCACAGGCATCGGAAAACCTGACTAACTGTGAAAATTTATTGATGGGCATAATCCCGGGAACTATCGGAACCGACAATCCCATTGATTCGCATGAATCGACGAAATAAAAGTAAGAGTCTGCATTATAAAAATACTGAGTAATTGCGGAATCAGCTCCGGCTTCAATTTTACGCTTGAAATTTTCCAGATCTGTCTGTACCGAGCGGGCTTGTGGATGACATTCAGGATAAGCAGCTACTTCGATATGAAATATTTGACCGAACGTTTCCCTAATATACGCCACCAGCTCACTTGCGTAACGAAACTCCCCTGCTTGCGCCATACCTGAGGGTATATCGCCGCGTAACGCAACTAATTGATTCACACCAGCCGCCTGATATGTCTCCAGAATCGATAAAATATTTTTTTTCGTAGAACCAATACAAGAAATATGTGGTGCAACCATGTAACCTTCAGATTGCATTTCGAGTACCGTTTCAAGCGTACGTTCACGTGTTGAGCCACCAGCCCCAAAGGTCACGGAAAAAAATTTGGGATTGAGTTGCGCAAGTCTTTTGCGCGCAACTCTTAATTTTTCAATGCCCAGTTCTGATTGTGGTGGGAATAATTCAAAACTAAATGTAGATGAAAATTTTTTTTGCGATTCCATTTTGAAAGTTGGGAAAACACATTAAATCATGCAAACTGGAATATACAATATTTCATCTGCATGCAATAACACAGTTTTCAGTTTTAAAAAAACACTCGAGTTATCAAATACTGCGGGGTACAGCAAGAAAAGTTATCACGCTATACAACAAAGCGCTAACCGCATTTATTCCGATTAGTGTGTTTTATAGCGGTAGATTGAGTATGCTCTGTTGACAGAACAGTGAAACCACAGTTCACAGCTCTGCCAACAGCTTTCTTTGATAATTTATCTAGTAACGATACATTTCCGGCTTATATGGGCCGTTTTTATCAAGACCCAGGTAGACAGCCTGTTCATCTGTTAATTCGGTCAGATTCGCGCCAAGCTTTTTCAGATGCAGCCGGGCAACTTTTTCGTCAAGATGCTTAGGCAGTACATAAACTTCTTTTTGATAATTATCGCCACTTCTCCATAGCTCAATTTGAGCCAACACCTGATTGGTGAAAGAGTTCGACATCACAAAGGAAGGATGTCCCGTCGCGCAACCAAGGTTTACCAATCTTCCCTGAGCCAACACAATAATTCTTCGGCCTGTCGGGAAAATGACATGATCTACTTGTGGTTTGATATTTTCCCACTGATATTTCTGCACTGATGCGATATCAATTTCAGAGTCAAAGTGACCAATATTACAAACAATCGATTGGTCCTTCATTTTAAGCATGTGATCGTGCGTAATAACTCTCAAATTACCCGTAGCTGTCACAAAAATATCGGCTTTGTCACATGCATCATCCATTGTAACAACGCGGTAGCCTTCCATTGCGGCTTGCAATGCACAGATCGGATCAATTTCGGATACCCACACGGTGGCGCCCAATCCTCGCAGCGATTGCGCACATCCTTTACCAACATCGCCATAACCGCATACCAACGCAATTTTTCCTGCAATCATGACATCAGTAGCACGCTTGATCCCATCAACCAGTGATTCTCGACAACCATAAAGATTGTCAAATTTTGATTTTGTGACAGAGTCATTGACATTAAAGGCCGGGAATGGCAATTCACCGTTTTTTTGCATTTCATATAACCGATGCACGCCAGTTGTTGTCTCTTCGGTTACGCCATTGATATTCGCCAATTTTTTTGAATACCAGTTTGGATCGGCGGCCAATTTATTTTTAATCGATGCGAACAATGCATGTTCTTCTTCGTTTGACGGATTGGCAATAACAGACGCATCTTTCTCGGCTTTACTTCCCAGAATGAGCAATAAAGTCGCATCGCCTCCGTCATCCAGAATCATATTTGCATCACCCGATTGGCCTGCGCTTTTCCAATCGAAAATTTGGTGTGCATAGTCCCAATATTCATCGAGGGATTCTCCCTTGTACGCAAAAACAGGAATACCCTGAGCCGCAATTGCTGCGGCGGCATGATCTTGAGTGGAAAAAATATTACAGGACGCCCAGCGCACTTCCGCACCCAGTGCAACCAGTGTTTCAATCAACACCGCTGTCTGAATCGTCATATGCAGAGATCCTGCGATACGCGCACCTGCTAATGGTTTCTGTCCTGCATATTCTTCACGCACAGCCATCAAACCTGGCATTTCGGTTTCAGCAATAGCAATTTCTTTCCGGCCCCATTCGGCCAATGCTATATCTGCAATTTTATAATCGGTAAAACTGCTTCCATCAGGATTTAGCACAGCGTTCATAGTCTTTCTCCTATAACTTGGAACGAGCGCCGTTGTATCAGTATCCACAAACCGAGCCTCACGGATTTCCGTTGCAGCGCCCCTCAGCGTTGTGAACAAAGTGGTTTGTATTAGTTACAAAATTGAGATAAGTAAATTAGATGCCTGCTTCAGTACGCAGCAGTTCAGCCTTGTCAGTGGCTTCCCAGGAAAATTCAGGCTCTTCACGACCGAAATGACCATAGGCCGCCGTTTTTGCGTATATTGGCCTTAACATATTTAATGTATGAATAATTGCACGTGGACGCAAGTCAAAATGTTTTTCCACTAATTGAATGATTTTGTCATCCGGAATTCTTCCCGTGCCAAAGGTATTGATCATCAACGAAACGGGTTTTGCCACACCAATTGCATAGGCAACTTGAACTTCACATTGACCTGCCAAACCCGCTGCCACAATATTTTTCGCGACATAGCGCCCTGCATAAGTCGCCGAACGATCTACTTTTGATGGATCTTTTCCTGAAAAAGCTCCGCCTCCGTGACGCGCCATGCCCCCATAAGTGTCTACAATAATTTTACGGCCCGTCAATCCGCAATCTCCCATCGGGCCGCCGACTACAAAGCGTCCGGTCGGATTTACCAGGTACTGGGTCTGATTATTTAACATCTCTTGCGGCAAAACTGGTTTAATAACTTCTTCAATAACGGCTTCTTTCAACATTTCATGAGAGATGTCCGGACTGTGCTGTGTAGAGATCACAACCGTCTCGATATGTTTCGGTTTACCGTTTTGATATCTGACCGAAACCTGTGATTTTGCATCGGGGCGAAGCCATGATAATTTTCCGTTTTTTCGCAATACAGACTGCCGTTCAACCAAGCGGTGCGCATAGAAAATTGGCATGGGCATCAGTTGCGGGGTTTCATCGCAAGCATAACCAAACATCAATCCCTGGTCGCCTGCTCCCTGGTCCATTTCTTCTTCTTTTGTTCGATTGACGCCTTGTGCGATATCTGGAGACTGCTTATTGAATGCGGTCAAAACTGCACAGGTAGTTGAGTCAAACCCAATATCAGAACTGGTGTATCCAATATTGCGCACGGTATCTCGTGCAATAACGTTATAATCAACTGTTGCGGTTGTCGTGATTTCACCGGATAAAACTATCAATCCGGTGCTGCACATGGTTTCACACGCTACTCTAGCATTAGGATCTTGCGCTAAAATCGCATCGAGCACAGCATCTGAAATCTGGTCAGAAACTTTATCCGGATGACCTTCTGATACGGATTCTGAGGTAAAAAGATAGTCGCTCATAATCTGCCTTATTAATTATCAAAATCTTTCAATTATACCAAATTATCTTTACCGTATAAACCCTAGACCAAGATTACAACGCAAAACTGCTTCAACAATTCTTTTACGAAAATGCATTAAACCTACCATGCATTATTGCTTTAGCAAGACACATGATACGGTTTTATTATCAGCATTTATTTTAGAACTGAGGGCTTTAGAACTTTATTCAGTGAAGATGGAAAAATAAAAAGAAATTAACAATTCACATAAAAAATCACCAAAATAATAAAGCATTGGCTGGCTAATAAAGCATTGGCTGGCGACGTTGTCCACAATAAAAAATACACAAACAAATGCTGTTTTTTTATTCGGCTCAGCAAGCGAATAAGAAAGTGCACTGAATTTTTATCTGAAATAAGATATTGAGGTTGATCGGCTTCTTACTTTAAGCTGTTAAAGGGCAATAATTTATCTGATTGAAGCTTAAATTTTGCCCTTTAGATTTCATTAATGTTTTTGATTATTTCACTAACTTAAAACATCCACATAATCCCAGCTTATCGACGCAGGCGCAACTCCAACCAGTGTGATCGAAATATCAGGCGTGAAACCCACAAAGAAATTCTGGCCATCATACGACAAATCGGTTATGAAGCTAGCAAGATGGTCTCTTGATGTCAGTCCGATTCCTGTGTCAAAAACCAGACGGTCATCATCGCCCGAATGAAAATCGTCAATCCGCCAGTGATTTGTTCGGCCAGATTCAAGCCGGAATACAAATGAATCAGCCCCCAACCCTCCTTTGACTGAATCATCACTCCGTACAGCTATTAAATCGCTGTCATCCGTAGAGAAATACAATAACGGCTGTTCTATCACAGGCCTTGGACCATTCGCACTGCCCGAATCTGGTATCCACTGTTCTGAGACGCGCTGATACCGTCCGTCACCATCGCTGTCTGAATAGCGCTGTATTTCCGTACCAAATGCTTCTTTCTCAGTTCTGATAACGTCGCTGCCATCAAGGGTATACACTTCATTTGATTCAATCGGATCCAACCTTAATTGACCGTCTTTCACCTCAAATACTCGAGTAACCACTCCATTGGTAATCTCGAATTCGAATGATTTACGGCCTCCGCTACTGCTTGAATTGTCATCACCCCCATTATTGGAGGAGTTATCATCGCCACCGCTACCGGACGAATTATCATCGCTTCCACCAGATCCGCCGGAATCATCAGTTCTGGATTCTGAAAACAAAGCGTACAATCCATCCCCATTTTCATCGATATAAATTGTAGTTTCGATCCCGTTCGATTTGACTTCTCTATGTGTAATCTGATTACCGCTGATTTCAAAAGAATCCTGACTTTCAATTGATTCCTGATGAATAATTCCATTCTCGATTTCAAAAAAAGCAATTACCCTGCCATCAACAACATCAAACCGAAATTGTTTTAAGCTGTTGCTTGAATCATCTAACATTCTGACCTCCTATTTATCCGTTGCTTTAGTAAAAAGTATGCCTCTAAAAACCAATTAACAACCAATTAACCTTTATATGCTTATAATATGTGGGAAATTATCACATGTCAATAATCTCTTTGCTTGCGAAATGTTTTTTTAGAAAAATAACAATCAATTAAATAAAACAAAATGAAAAGAAGAATATTAGACAGCAAAAATTTTAATTTAGAACCAACAACATTGCAGGATAACAATTTGCTTATAAGTGGGAAAAATACCCTTATTTCTCTAATTTAATTTGATTGCAACGCATCACATGGTCTTGTCCCGGCACTTCGCGCTATAATAAAAGCTTTTAAAAAGCAACAATAACCGCGCCATGCAAGAAAAATATCACCCCCAGGAAATTGAAAAAAATGCCCAATGTTTTTGGGAAGAATCTACTGCTTTCAAAGCCACAGAACTGACTAACAAGCCAAAATATTATTGCTTGTCCATGTTTCCTTACCCATCTGGTAAATTACATATGGGGCATGTGCGTAACTATACAATCGGGGATGTACTGTCACGTTACCGTCGCATGCAGGGCTATAACGTATTGCAACCCATGGGGTGGGATGCTTTCGGACTGCCGGCTGAGAATGCAGCTATGCAAAATAATGTTTCTCCTGCGCAATGGACTTACGACAATATTGCGTATATGCGCATGCAACTCAAGAGCCTGGGGCTAAGTATCGACTGGGACCGAGAACTCGCAACTTGCGACCCCGGATATTATCGCTGGAATCAATGGCTGTTTCTGCGCATGCTGGAAATAGGACTGGCCTATCAGACTACGGGCACGGTTAACTGGGACCCGGTTGATCAGACCGTTCTCGCCAATGAGCAGGTAATAGACGGTTGTGGCTGGCGCACGGGTGCTCCGGTCGAGAAACGTGAAATCCCGATGTATTACCTGAAAATCACCACGTATGCGGACGAGTTGCTGGAAGCGCTGGACGCCTTGCCTGGCTGGCCGGAACGCGTGAAAACCATGCAGGCTAACTGGATCGGAAAAAGTTACGGCGTCGATATCATTTTCCCGGCTGATACGGAATCCGGCACACCGCAAGACCTTAAGGTATTTACCACCCGCGCGGATACTTTAATGGGCGCAACCTATGTTGCTGTAGCCGCAGAACATCCAATCGCCCTGCATGCCGCCAAAGATAATCACACATTGCATAATTTTATTCAGGAATGCAAGCTGGGCGCAACCAAAGAAGCCGATCTGGCTACCCAGGAAAAAAAAGGCATGGATACCGGTCTGTTCGTTATCCACCCGCTCAATGGCAAACGGTTACCCGTCTGGATTGCAAACTATGTTTTGATGGGTTATGGCGAAGGTGCTGTCATGGCCGTTCCCGCACACGACGAGCGTGACTTTGAATTTGCCAATCAATATGCATTACCGGTCAAAGCCGTAATTAAACCAGTCGATGACGATTTGCAATTGCCGCTGACTGAGGCTTATGTTGATCATGGCATTACATTCGACTCGGATGAATTTTCCGGTCTTGAATTTCAAGCTGCGGTAGATGCGATTGCCACGGCACTAGAGAATAAAAAGCTTGGAAATAAACGCGTGCAGTATCGCCTGCGTGATTGGGGTATCTCACGCCAGCGCTACTGGGGCTGCCCTATTCCGCTGATACACTGCGAATCCTGCGGTATCGTGCCGGTACCGGATGAGCAACTGCCGGTCGTTCTGCCACAGGATCTGGTACCGGATGGCTCCGGCAACCCTCTTGGCAAAACACCGTCTTTTTACGAGTGCGTCTGTCCAAAATGCGGCAAGGACGCCCGCCGGGAAACGGACACCATGGATACTTTTGTCGACTCCTCCTGGTACTACGCCCGTTATGCCTGCCCTGATCAGGATCAAGCCATGACCGATGAGCGCGCTGACTACTGGTTGCCTGTCGACCAATACATTGGCGGTATCGAACATGCCATTCTGCATTTGCTGTATTCGCGATTCTGGAGCAAGGTTATGCGCGACATTGGCCTACTAAAAACCAACGAACCGTTTACCAACCTGTTAACGCAGGGTATGGTACTCAATGAAATTTTTTACCGCAAAAGCGACAGCGGGCGCATTAATTATTTCAATCCAGCTGAAATAGACATTCAGTTTGACGAAAGCGGTAAACGTTGCGGCGCGTTATTGCATTCTGATCAAAAGCCTGTTGAATCAGGCGGTATTGGCACCATGTCGAAATCTAAAAATAATGGCGTCGACCCTCAACAATTGGTTGAAGAATACGGTGCAGACACAGCACGGCTATTTATGATGTTCGCAAGTCCGCCAACACAAACACTTGAATGGTCAGATACAGGAGTCGATGGTGCGTACCGTTTTCTAAAACGTCTGTGGAAGCAAATATACAGTCATGTCAAACAAGGGATCGTTTCCGTCGACCCAAATTTATGTGCAAATATGTCAGCGGAACTCAAAGCATTGCGCTTTCAATTACATCATACCGTCGCCAAAGTCAGCGACGATCTGGAGCGGCGTCATACCTTCAACACGGCTATCGCAGCCATAATGGAATTAATGAACAGCCTGGCTAAAGCACAAGGCACCGATCCCGCAACCCGCAGTTTGATGCAGGAAGCACTGGAACACATCGTTTTGATGCTATCTCCCATTGTGCCACACATCTGCCACGCTCTCTGGCGTGAACTCAAACCTGGCGCAGAGTTGCTCGATCAATCCTGGCCGCAAGCCGATCAAACCGCACTGATTCAGGATGAAATCAAGCTAATTGTGCAGGTGAACGGCAAGCTGCGAGGACAAATCCATGTTGCCAAGCAAGCCGATCGAGCAACCATTGAAAAAGTTGCACAGGAAAATGAACAGGTCCTTAAATTCATCGAAGGTGCAGCAATTAAAAAAATTATTGTTGTACCGAATAAATTGGTAAATATCGTGATTTAACGGATTAAAACAAACAAACTGGAAACGTAACGTTTTCTACTATTCTTATCCAAAAATGGCCAATAAACACACTATTAAGATTTCGTCACAAGTTACTGCCTGCAACGTCAAATACGTAATCAACAGGCCATTTATCCCACTAATTTTCGAATAGAGTCGACGAAACTGTCGCTAGAATAGAAAAATGAACAATATATTAATCAATGACCCGATAAACAATGGCTTTAAAAACATTCATTAAAGAATTCGGCGCTTTTTTGGGAGAAAAGGAATCACTGCTTGATAAAAACTATCAGCATGTCGCGGAAAAAATCAAACTCCACTGGGGCTATGATGAATTTTATCCGTTTATCGAAAAGCTGCTTGTTGACTGTAGAGATCACAAAAGAGCGGGATTTCCAATTGAAGTCGCCTTAGAGATCGCCGAATTACACAACATTCATGAAAAATTATATCCGCCAAAAAACAAACAGTTTTAGCGGATCATAGCCCAAACAAACTTAAGCTCCGCATTCAGAACACGCCTCAAACACGCTTTTTTCCGGTATCCGGCTGAATTCGTTCAGGTTCTGCTTGGTTCCGGCAAC
>JACKLV010000022.1 GCA_024235755.1 Burkholderiales bacterium
ACAGTGAGGGCAGTGCTCAATGTCGATATCGAACAGGAACTATGGCAATTCGTCAAATGCCATAAAAAAACGCTGCCGAAGCAGCGTTGTCATAATATTGCTTTTCAAAAATTGTTGTTATTTTAAGCTGTGGTGTTGATATTTTGCCCCAGATGGGCGGGTAAGTGTTGCGCCGCCGTGTTATCCGGAATTGCTTCTATGAGTGCCATGGCATTGTCTGCACTGATATCAAGCGCTTTTTTCAGTACAGCTGTCCCGGATGCCTGTTGAATGAACGCTTCATTCATTGTGGTAGCTGTATTGGCGATATTGGTAACATCCATGAATGGTCTCCTTTTGCATTTAAGAGCTATTTCATTTATTACGGTATCAAGTACCAAAATATTGAGATGTAACTGAAAAAAGAACAATCGCTTAGACATTCATGATTTTGACGTCGCTTTTAAAAATATTTTCTTAGAAACGGCGGTAAGAAATTTCTTACATCATCTCGCCATTCGTGCCCCACAGTGACGGGAACCCGCACCAGATAGTGAGTATTATTCGAACTGGTGCCATCCAGATAAATAAAGTAATGGCCTATTTCATCAAGCCTGAACGCATGCGTGATTACGCCTGAGGGATAAGTCTGTGCAGGTATGGAAAGGATTTCATGCTCTTCAATAGCTTCATCGTCTAGCAATACAAGCCTGACAAGCCGCATAGCCAATGGAACATTGCGGGTCGAATCCGGGTGAAGCAAATCAATTGAAATGTTCAGCATTCCTGGCTGCGGTATTTTGCCACATTGGACGGGAATATAGGGTGTTCTGGGTTCATCCTCAGAAACTTCGTATTCATCGGAAAGGTAATAGCTCGAATAACCGATAGTCAGTGTTTCTGTCTCAACAGTACAGGTATTGCCGCGAAAGCCTTTAGGGTACGTGTCGGATGAATCGCCCTGTGAGCTAACCTGTAGAAGCGCGCCAAATGTGATAAAAGCTACAAAAATGCTCACCCCGGTGATTATTTGAAACTTGCGGGATAGCAGCTTGGCCCTGGTTTGCATAGTTGTCCTTTAATTACGATGTGAAGGTGAGCATTTTATATGAAGGCTGACGCAAGCGTCGTTTTATTCAGTTATTATTCAGCTTGAACTTCATACAATGCAGTCATAATGAATGACGGTATGGAGGTGTCAGATGAAAGCAAAAACAAATATAAATGTTCGACCATCAACCAGTCTGTTTTTGGTGCTGTTGCTGGGTTTGATTCTGTGGATCCCAACGCTTGCAGAGGCGGGCAGGGGGCACCGCCATCACCATCACGGCCATCACCATGGCCACCATCACCATCACCCTGGTGGTTATGCGCTGATTTATAACCAGCCTTACGGCTATTATAATCAACCGTATTATCCACGGCCTGGGTACGGATATAATTATCCACCCGCCCCAGTTTATGCGCCTGCGCCTGTTTATGCTTACCCACCTAATATGATGATGGATATCAACACAGGATTTGGGCATTTTTTCTTTAGATATTGAATTTGGTTCAGGTTATCTGGTGGTTAGGCGATTTTGACTAAACACCTTTTTATAGCTCTTTCCCTCAAATCTCTTTTCTCTCCTGTAGCTTGGCATGAAAACGCCGTCTTATGACGGCGTTCTTTTTGACTTGAAACCAGATGAAATAAAAAAGTCGATAACAAGTACACTATCCACGGCATGGGATAAAGTACTGGGATTTACAATTAAAATTTGTATCCGCGGTGTAATGCGACAATTCCTGCGGTCAGATTGAAATACTCCACGCGTTCAAAGCCGGCTTCTTCCATCATTTCTTTGAGTGCTTCCTGAGAAGGATGTACGCGGATCGACTCAGCCAGGTAACGATAACTGTCCGCATCGTTTGCTATCATTTTTCCCATAAATGGCAACAGTTTAAACGAGTAGGTGTCATAGGCCGGCCGTAATGGCTCCCAGATTTTAGAGAATTCCAGAACAATGACTGTTCCACCCGGTTTGATGACGCGCAGCATTTCTTTGAGTGCAACTTCTTTATGCGTCATATTGCGTAAACCAAAAGCTACGCTAACACAGTTAAAATAATTGTCTGGAAATGGCAGTTTTTCAGCGTCGCATTGTGCTGCCGGAACGGGATTGCCTTCATCAATTAAACGGTCGCGTCCGATCGATAGCATGGAATTATTAATATCGGTTAGCCAGACTTCGCCGGTTCTGCCAACTTGTTTTAAAAAAAGCGCGCTCAAGTCGCCTGTGCCACCGGCAATATCCAATACCTTGTCACCGGGTTTGACACCGCTGACTTCGATTGCAAAACGTTTCCATAAACGATGCAATCCACCGGACATCAGATCGTTCATCAGGTTGTAGCGTTCGGCTACCGAATGAAAGACATCGGCAACCTTGCCGGCTTTTTCTGTTTCGGAAACGGTATTGAATCCGAAATGTGTGGTTTTAGTCATAATTGTTCAAATCAGTAGAACTGGAATTCTGTCATTAAAAATGTCTGGCTATAGCCGCAAGTGTTGATCAATGCTACCGGCAGGCTTGATGACTGGCTGCGTGGCCGGTTTCAGATTCGCGCGTTGCATTAGCATCTTTCAGACGCTGCAAGTATTGCTGCCACATTTTATCCTGATTAAGCCCGTATTTGTAGAGTAAATCCCAGGAATACAAACCGGTATTATGCCCATCACTAAAAAATAGCTGGATTGCATAATGGCCGACAGGCTCTATTTTCAGTATATTGACATTCTTTTTCCCGGTTTGAAGTATTTCTTGACCTAAACCGTGACCGCTGACCTCGGCCGACGGTGAATAGACTCGGAGAAATTCGCAGGTATAGTGAAATTTCTTTCCATCGGAAAAAGTGATGTCTAATATTCTGGATTTATTATGTAGCTTGATTTCTGTAGGAACAGGGGTATTTTTTGTTAGACCGGCCATGTCTGGTATTGAGTTTTGTACATTAAATTATCGACAATATTTCATTACTGAAAACACATCATACTAAGGTTTGTAAATTTGTAAATACAAAAACAAGGCGAATCGGTGTTTTCATTCAAACCGGCCATCCAGTTGACGGATTGCTGAATTTTATCGGTTGAGCGTCTTTTTTACGAAATAAAGCACATAACAGTTGAACATATATTAGAGGGCTTGCACGTGTTAAATTTCTGGCAGCGGCTGGGAAGCGTATTTTTAATTGCATTAATCGCGATATTGGTTGGTATATTAGCCGGAACGTTGGCTGGGTTAGTGTTTTTCAGCGCTAGTCTGTTGTGGCTTGTGATTCATCATACCAAGCATATGGCAGACTTAGAGCAATGGTTGCTTATATCCGATCATACGCCGTCCAGCATACCGCCTGGCTCAGGTATCTGGGACAATATTTTTGCGTTGCTGGCAAGGTATGTGCGTACGCAAAATCAGAGCAGGCAGTTAATTAATCTTGAATTGAAACAGCTGCAAAGCGTCACCGCGGCAATGCCGGATGGAATTGTCATTCTTGATGAACGGGACCATATAGAATGGTGCGATCCAGTTGCGGAAAAACACCTGGGCATAAATCTTGAGCTGGATATGGGATACCAGATTACCAATATGGTGCGGCAACGGTCGTTTGTTGAATATCTGGCTGCGGGAAAATTCAGTAAACCGCTGATTTTGAAACAGATGCGTCATCACCGGCTTACGCTGTTAATGCAGCTCGTTCCTTATGGAAACAAGCAAAAACTGTTGATCAGTAGGGATATTACGAGTTATGAGAGAATTGATGCAATGCGGCGTGATTTTATTGCCAACGTGTCGCATGAATTGCGCACGCCGCTCACTGTCGTTATTGGCTATCTAGAAATGCTGACGGCCGACCCGGATATCGATATGGAAATGCGAAGTAAGGCCTTGAAAGCGATGACAGAGCAAACGATGCGTATGCAACATCTGGTAGAGGATTTGTTAACGCTTTCACGGCTGGAAAACACTTTGAACAAGTTAAGTGAAAGCACTGTGGATATGGCGTCTATGCTCCATGAGCTGCACCGCGAGGCTGAATCACTGAGTGGCGGCAGGCATACTATAAAGCTGAGTATCGATAGTGAGAATCAAATTCTGGCCAGTCGTGAGGAGTTGCGCAGTGCGTTCAGTAATTTAATCAGTAACGCAATTCGTTACACGCCTGACGGTGGTGAAATCGGTATACGTTGGAAGATCAAGGATGGAAAGGGTTTGTTTGTGGTATCGGATACCGGCGTCGGCATTGAGCCGGAGCATATTCCGCGTCTGACCGAGCGTTTTTACCGAGTTGACAGCAGCCGGTCAAGAGATACGGGCGGTACCGGGTTAGGACTGGCGATTGTGAAGCATATTCTGAATCGTCATCAAGCGCGGCTTAAAATAAAAAGTGCTGTTGGCAAGGGCAGTGAATTCTGTATCGAGTTTCCTGAAAAGCGGCTGATCAAAAAGTCATAGAACCCTGGGCTTCATGGCCAATCGACTGCAACGGGAAAATTGCGGGAGGCCGCGGTTGTTTCTACTATAAAATGACGGGTGTGGTAGCAGTGTCGGTGAGCGCCTGTCGAATCTAGTCTTGTGTTTTAAAATTAAGGAATACGTTGAATTTGAAAAAAATTATTGTGTTTATGATTTTTGGCCTGCTGATGGCTTGCGGGGCCGACCAACCAGCTATACCCGACTCGCTTCCGGATCGTTATGTTTCGCTTGAAACGGAACAAGGCCGCTTGTATCGGAATCATATTCAACCGGTACTGGATAAGCGTTGTATAGTTTGTCACGGCTGTTATGATGCTCCATGTCAGGCGAATTTGACATCGGCCCAAGGTATAGATCGTGGGGCGAATAAGCAGGTTATTTATAACGGTACGCGCCTGACTGCAGATCCATTAACACGTTTGTTTGAAGATGCGCATTCACTGCGCGAATGGCGGGAAAAAAACTTTTATCCATTGTTAAATGAGGATCCGGAAAAAGATCCGCTGCAGGGCAGTCTGGTATATCAGATGCTGAAGCTAAAAAGCAACAATCCGCTGGATACAATAGTGGAACACAATGAACGCCTGTCTACCGAGTTATTTGATTTCTCACTTAATCCTGAAAACATCTGTCCGGATATTGATCAATTTGAAGAGTACGCCGAATCGCATCCGCACTGGGGTATGCCTTATGGCTTGCCATCACTTGAACAATCTGAGCTGAAGTTGCTGGAGGATTGGTTACAGATGGGTGCGCCTTTGGCGGGATTGCCGGAATTGGATGCTATTTATCTGGATCAGATTAGTATCTGGGAAGCATTCTTAAATGGAAGCACAGCCAAGCAGCGTTTGGTCGCACGCTATATTTATGAGCACCTGTTTCTGGGTCACCTGTATTTTGATGATTTGGAAACTAACAACAATAAAATCCAGGCTTATTTTAAAATCGTGCGTTCCCGGACGCCGCCGGGCGAACCCATTAGTATTATCAGTACCCGCAGACCCTATGACGATCCCAAAGTCGACAGGGTTTTTTATCGTTTGCAAAGAGTAACAAGCAGTATCGTTGCTAAAAGTCATCTACCTTATGCTTTAGACAACAAGCGCTTGCAGCGTTTCAAGGCGTTGTTTTTTGAAACGCCTTACAGTGTAAAAAAACTACCTGAATATAATCCTGAGCTGGCTTCCAATCCTTTCGAAACATTTACCGATATTCCGGCCAACATCCGGTACCGTTTTATGCTGGAGCATGCCAAATTCACCATTAACGGTTTTATCAAAGGAGCTGTCTGCCGCGGACAGGTTGCGCTCAATGTGATCAATGATCATTTCTGGGTGTTTTTTGTCAATCCTGATCAAGAAGTGCTTGCGGGTATCGACCGGTTTCTGAATAAACACAGCAAGCAATTAAAAATTCCTCCGGAACGAGAAAGTAATGCCAGCATTATCAGCCATTGGACTGAGTATTCAGACTTGCAGGCAACTTACCTGAAAGAAAAAAGTGCGAGACTGAATGAGTTACTCGAAGAACGTAATTCAGGATTCAATTTGGATTGGGTCTGGGATGGTGACGGGCACAACTTGAATGCCGCGTTGACGGTTTTTAGACATTTTGACAGTGCTACGGTAGTGGAAGGTTTGGTGGGTCAGTCACC
The DNA here is from genome assembly GCA_024235755.1 of Burkholderiales bacterium. Classification (GTDB taxonomy): domain Bacteria; phylum Pseudomonadota; class Gammaproteobacteria; order Burkholderiales; family Nitrosomonadaceae; genus Nitrosomonas. Next base: position 6,151 of record JACKLV010000022.1, read on the forward strand.
CAAGACGGCGTGGCTGATTGATTATCCTATTCTGGAGCGTATACACTATTTGCTGGTCGCTGGTTACGACGTTTACGGTAACGTTGGCCATCAATTCTCGACCCGTCTGTATATGGATTTTCTACGTATGGAAAGCGAGTTCAATTTTCTGGCCTTGCTGCCGGGTGAGACACGTACCGCTTTGCGTGAGCACTGGTACCGGGGCGCCAAAGACAGGGTTAAACAGTATGTGTACGGGCATGCGCAGTTAAGTGTTGAACCGGAAATTGCATACCCTGACGATCAGCCAGCCCAGCAGTATTTATATGATCAATTGCAGCAAAAATTATCTAAGGTTTTGTCAAATCGTTATGAACTACACAGTGATCCTGTACCCGAACAGCACAGGCGAATTTTGCAAAAACTACATGGTTTTCAGGGTGCGTCTGCGAGCATTCTGCCTGAAATGGGATTGTTGACAGTGGTTGACCAGCATCATCAAAGTCGAGTGTATACAATATTACGCAACAGTGCGCATACGCATATTACCAGCTTGTTGTTTGAACAGAATAATCGAGTGCCGGATGAAGACTATGTGACTGTGCTACCGGGTTTTGTTGGGGCTTACCCGGATGCGCTATGGCAAGTTGAATCCGGATCTCTCCAAGATTTTGTCATGCAGGCGAGTCGTCTGAAAAATGAAGACGATTATGACCAACTGATGAACAAGTATGGCATTCGGCGTTCGCATACACAATTTTGGCAATTCAGTGATCGGTTACATGAAGATTTTCAGTTGTCGGATCCTGTCGAATATGGATCATTGGATTACAATCGTCTTGAAAACCGTTAAGAAAAGTTATTCGCTGTTGTTTGCTGGGAATGACGAATGAATGCCTTGACGCCTTTTGTGCATCGGTTGAAAAGACTCGAGCTACTCAGTGCCGAGGATTTTGAATATGCTGAAAGTCTTATCAAAATCCGGAAAACTGTAGATTCCGGTACAGCGATTATCGAGGCCAAAAGCACGCAAGAACAGATATTTTTTGTGCTGAATGGTTGGGCCATCAAGTACAAGATGCTGGAAAACGGCGACAGACAGATTGTCAATTTCGTTTTGCCGGGCGATATTATCGGCATGTTTTCGCCTATTTTCAGTTTTTCCGAACATACAGTCGAATCAATCAGCCCGATGCAACTGGGTAATTTCCAAGCAAGCCGTTTGGTGGAAGTGTTTCGTCAAGTCCCGAAGCTAGCGTTTGTATTGGCCTGGATGGCCGGACAGGATGAAAGAATTCTCGAAGAACAAATTGTACGTATCGGCCGTAGAAATTCTTCCAAGCGAATGGCGCATTTGATGATTGAATTATACCGACGCATGCGTCTGAGCGGTTATGCGCGTGAAGAGGCTGTTACCCTGCCCGTCAATCAATTGCTTTTGAGTGATGCGCTGGGGTTAAGTCATATCCATGCGCACAGGATTTTCCGCGAGTTAGAGAAAAATGCACTGATACAACGTTTATCCGGCCGTATTATTTTACTCAATCTTCCTGTGCTGGCGGCGCTGGCCGATTTTGATGAAAGTTATCTCGAACCGGTATCGCTTGCAAAAGCACCTTTGACGGTTTTCCATCCGGTTGAATCCTTGAAATAGAAGATATGTCGCTTATCAATTTCTGTTGTAATCCGTAGAATGCGGCTAAGGTTAATATGCTATGAATTCAGACACAGATATCACTGCCCGTCAGCAGCGCTACCGGGATATCCGCAAAGTCACGCTGGTTGGCTCTGTCATCGATTTTTTGCTGGGTGTAGTTAAGGTAATCATCGGTTGGTTGGCAAATTCGCAGGCGCTGATTGCGGATGGTATTCATTCCTTCTCTGATCTATTTACAGATTTTTTCGTATTGTACGCCGCCAAGCATGCGCATAAAGCAGCAGATGAAACGCATCCTTACGGGCATGGCCGTATTGAGACACTCGCAACGGTCGCGCTGGGGATTGTGTTGATGGTGGTTGCCTGCGGAGTCGCCTATAGCTCCATTCTCAGACTAAATGAATCGGAGAACCTGTCAGTGCCTGGTGGTTTGGCGTTGGCTGTAGCCATCGCATCCATTATTTCCAAAGAGTGGATCTATCGCTATACCGTGGCAGCCGCACGTCGGTTGCGGTCAGATATGTTAATGGCGAATGCGTGGCATAGTCGCTCAGATGCGATTTCTTCAGTTGTTGTCATGTTGGGGATTGCAGGTGCTATGTATGGTCATCCGTATCTGGATTCGGTAGCCGCAGTGGCTGTTGCGGTGATGATTGCTAAAATCGGTTTTGATCTGGTCCGTTCCAGCTCGCTGGAATTGATCGATACGGCATTGGACCGCGAGGAGGTCAACGCCATCAGCAAACATATTTTTGACGTGAAGGGTGTGCGCTCGATGCATATGCTGCGTTCAAGAAAAAGCGCCGGCAATGCTATCATTGATGTACACATACAGGTTGATCCGCTGCTCAGCGTTTCAGAAGGACACCAAATCGGCGAAGCTGTTCGCAGGCGATTGCTTGATGTGATTGATGTCGTTTCGGATGTGACTGTGCATATTGACCCAGAAGACGACGAATCCGGTTTGCCGTGTAATGATTTGCCGAATCGGGAACATATCATCAAGGCGCTGAAACAATGCTGGCCGCATTTGCCTGTGCCAGCCATTGAAAAAGTAACGCTGCATTATCTGTCAGGCGAAATACAGATTGAACTGGATTTGCCGCTTTCGATCCTGCGCGATACACAGGAAGCTCATGAATTAGTGAATCAGTTAAGACTAGCCTGTGAGTTGCCTTATGTCAGCGATATCCAAGTGCGGTTCAAAGTCTGAACTGGCATTTGTTACTTCGCTTCAGTCATCATGCTTTCTGCCGCGTCCCCGGTCATGTTTGTCAAGCTTGTGATGTTTGTCGTATCTGTCATGTTTGTCATAACCGGAACGGCGGCCTTTGTCATTCTGGCGGTATTTATCGCGGTAATCACGATCGTCTTCATGCCAGTGTGAATCATGCCGTCTGTCCGGATAATGCTTGCCAGAATCATAATACTGCCTGTTATCATATCGGTGTTGATGGGTGTTATAACGTTGATAATGCGGGATATAAACATCGTTGTACCATCTTTCACGGATAAAATAGACAGGCCGGTTGCAGGCGTTATATTGATAGCAATAACGGTGCCACAACTTGGCGTGACCGGGCGGCACATGTAAATAAATGGGTTGCTGCCCGATATATACCGAAGGCCTTTGAATAATAACCGGCTCTGGGTAGATCAGGTCAGGTACGGGATAGAAATCACCCAGATGAATTTCTCCATAGAATCCGGGCTGGCCAATTCTGAGTGAAATGCCAAGGTCGGTAGCCATTGTTTGTAGCGGCGCCATAGCGAATATCGCTGCTACAAAAAAGCAGCGTATTGCCTTATGCTTGACAAAATGCATTGTGTTAACTCCTGTCAGTTTTTTTGCAGCAATTTCTGATAAAAAACAAGCCGTCTGGTGCTGATTTTACCACTTTCTGCAGCATGTATTAACGCGCATCCGGGTTCATTGACATGCCGGCAATTGTGGAATCTGCAATTTCCGATAAAAGGGCGGAACTCGATAAAACACTGCGCCAAATCTTCGTTATCGACATGATGAAGTCCGAATGCCTGGATACCTGGTGAATCAATAATGGCGCTCTGGTCGTCAAGATGATAAAGATGCGAATGAGTGGTAGTGTGACAACCTGAATCCAATGCCGTTGAAATATCGGCTGTGGCACGCTGCGCGTCTGGAATCAGCGCGTTGAGCAGCGTCGACTTTCCCATACCGGATTGACCGGCGAGTACGCTTAAGTTCCCTTTGAGAAAAGGCTTCAGCGCCGAAATATTGCGCAGTGCGCTGATTTTAACCAATGGATAACCGATGGATTCGTACAGCGATAATGCATTTGCTGCATTCTGTGTCGGTTCGACTAGATCGGTTTTGTTGAGGACTATGATCGCTCGAATATGCTGACTTTCAGCAGCCACTAGACAGCGGTTGACAAGTTCTTCGCTGTAACTGGGTACTGCCGCTACAACGATGATAATTTGCGATACATTGGCTGCAATTATTTTTTTCTTGAATGCATCACTTCGGTACAGCAGAGTTTTGCGTGGTTCTATGGTTTCGATGACGCCCTGTCCGGGTGCTGTTGTCTTGATTGTTGCATGGTCACCACAGGCAACGCCCCCTTTTTTTCCACGCATCACGCACGACAGCAGATTACCTTTGCTTGTTTCTACTGTGTAGTGTCTGCCGTAAACGGCAATGATTTGCCCTGTCTGCTGTGAGTCGCCATTTGAGAAAGACGCGTTCAAGTGATGAGTAACTGGTCGATTTTAGCAGCGCAAATAAAGTCATTTTCAGATAAGCCGCCGATGGCGTGAGTAGTGTACGTTATCTCGCAGCGGTTATAGCCGACAATCATGTCTGGATGATGGTCTTCCTGATGTGAAATCCAGGCAGTGGCATTGACAAAAGCCATGGTTTGATAATAGTTCTTGAAAGTATAAATTTTACTGATCTGTTTTTCCTGCAAATGCCAGCCGTCAAGCTGTTTCAGCAACTCGGCAGCAGCTTCAGCTTCTAGGGGCATGACTCCCCCTTCGCAAGGCTTGCACTGTTTTGTGGTGAGATCGTTCATGGGCGATATTGTGTAAAAGATGAAAGTTTATGATTGCATTTGATTTTGTAAATGGGCTACCCGAATCGCGGCCGGTGGATGCGAATCGTAGAAAGACGAATGCAGTGGATCGGGTGTCAGTGTCGCGGCATTATCCTGATAGAGTTTAACTAATGCGCTAATCAGATAGTCGGCAGAAGAATTTTTCGCCGCGTAAGCATCTGCTTCAAATTCATGCTTGCGTGAATAAATGCTCGAAATAGGATGTAACAAAAAAGTAAATACCGGCATTACAAGAAAGAATAACAATAACGCCATTGCTGTTTGAGGTACTGAAGTAGCAGTTACGCCCAAGCCTTCATAAAACCAGGATTGATTCATCAGGAAACCGAGAAGCCAGAAAAATACCAGACTCAATACGAACGAAAGCGTAATGCGCTTGATGACATGACGATGTTTGAAATGACCAAGTTCGTGAGCCAGCACTGCTTCAATTTCCTTTGGCTCGAGGCTTGAAAGCAGTGTGTCAAAGAAAACAATGCGCTTGGTTTTGCCAAATCCGGTGAAATAAGCATTGCCATGCTTGCTGCGGCGGGAGCCGTCCATTACAAAGAGGCCACTGGATTTGAAGCCGCATTTTTGCATTAATTTCTCGATACGCGTCTTAAGTGTTGCATCTTCGAGAGGGGTAAATTGGTTAAACATGGGAGCGATCCAGGCTGGATAAATGGCCAGTATAAATAAATTAAAAGTCATCCATGCCGCCCAAGCATAGAGCCACCAGTGTTCGCCTGTTTTTTCCATCAACCACAGGATGCAGAATAGCAAGGGCGCCCCCAGCAAGGCCATCAGCAGACCCTGTTTAATCAAGTCGGCGAAAAACATGCCGGGCGTCATCTTGTTAAAACCGAACTTTTCTTCGATGACGAATGTGCGGTAATAACTCAATGGGATTTCCAGCAGACTCATGATCAGAAATGTACTCATGATCAAGGCCATGCCATGAATGATCGGGTCGCCGATCCATCCTGACCAATATTCACTGAGTACATTTAATCCACCGCCCAGTGTCAAAAATAGCAATATGCCGGCATGCAGAAAAATGCCTGGATAACCAACGCGTGTTTTGGCGCAGGTATACTCGGCCGCCTTGCTGTGATCGGCAAGACTGATTTGACTGGCGAATTCTTCAGGCACTTTGCTCTGGTGTGCTCGTATATGGCGGATGTGTCGTAACGACAGCCAGATTTGAACCGATACGGTAAGTAATAGGGCAGCAATGAAAATCAAAGTAAATGTTTGCATCTTGGTTATTTTTCTAGGTGATCAATAATGAAAGTGACGTCTTGTTACCGTTATGACAAAATAAAACCCATTACATTCATTAATTCCGATTTTTTATTCAATTATGGCACAAGATAACAATAATCATAACCTCATTTGGATTGATATGGAGATGACCGGCCTTGATCCGGATAAAGATCGTATCATTGAAGTGGCAATTGTAATTACCGACGGGCAGCTTAATATGCTTGCTGAAAGCCCGGTTTTGGTGGTTTCTCAATCGAATACAGTGCTTGAAGGCATGGATAAATGGAACCAATCGACGCATGCAAAATCGGGCCTGATCAATAAAGTCAAGTCGTCAACGCTGTCCGAGGCGGATGTGGAAATGCAAATGCTGACATTCCTGCGGCAACATGTGCCTTCCGGCGCTTCACCCATGTGCGGCAATTCAATTTGTCAGGATCGCCGTTTTATGGCGCGTTGGATGCCTCAGTTGGAAGCGTATTTCCATTACCGTAATCTAGATGTCAGTACCTTTAAAGAACTTGTCAAACGCTGGAAGCCGGAAATCGCGTCAGGGCTAAAGAAGGAAGGCAAACATGAAGCTCTGGCGGATATTTATGATTCCATTAACGAACTCAAATATTACAGGCAGCACTTTATCGTGCTATAACCCCAGCGAGATTGAACGATCTTTCATCGATAATTTGCAGCCTGATTTGGCCTCAGCATATTTTGGTCGGCGAGTTATTAATCATAATCCTGAAAGCGTGTTATTATTTTTTAGCTCTACAATTATTCAATTTTAAGGAGAATAAATATGTCCGATCCTAAATCACGTATTTTTGTTTTGGCCGTAGCTGTATTGTTTGCTGCGGCGCTGAGTGCATCGCCTGTTATTGCACATGGCCCTGGTCATGACGACGATAACGATCACAGTCAATGCGAGCACTGCGAAAAAAAAATATCCAAAATGGATACTGACGGAGATGGCAAGATCAGCAGAAGAGAATTCATGAAATTTCACGGTGAAAAATTTGATAAACACGATTTAAATAATGATCGCTTTCTGGATATGGATGAGATTCACTGGATGATGGAAGATATGCATAAGCATATGAAAGATAGCCACCACGGCCATGGCAAAGATCATGATCATGGGCACGGTCATGACAAAGAACATGGTAAAGGCCATGATCATGATAGTGAAGAAATCGAGAATTCACCGCATGGAAGCCATGGTGAAGCGACACATGACGGTGATGATGAAGAACATGCGCATGATCATTAAAAACCATCTCAAGTGATTAAAAAGTAATCATTGTTCGATAATACCACCGGCTAAGCTGGTGGTATGTGACACATTTGATAAGATATGAGGTGTAAAACATGTGGCTCAGTCTGAACTACTACAAGTAAAGTGCTAATGTGTGTGTGACGTTTCGCTTTTGTTCTTTTCTGCAATCAGATAATAGGCGTTGTTCCATGCCACTTGGACATTCTCTGAGAATGATTCAACTGGGTTGACTTCTACCCAACCGTCATCAGATAAGCCTGTTATGACTTCAATGGGCTTAAAAACCCATTCCGTTTTTCCGTGTTCATGATGAGCTTTTGCCGTAAAGACGAAGGATTTTCCTGCTTCCACGACGACAGCGCTCTTCGGTAAGGCAGTGACAGAAGTATTCCCAGTATGGATTTCACCGAAAATATACATGCCTGGAATCAGAAAATTTTGTTTTTGTTCGATTTCAGCATGCACATGTACTGCTCTTGGTGTTTGCTCAAAATTCTTTCCAACCGCAAAAATTAACGCAGATAACGTTTTTCCCGGAATAGATTCAACCCTGAACGAAACTTTTTGACCTTCTTTTACCTGTGAAACGTGTTTTTCAAATACCATGAGGTCTGCGTGTATGTGTTCCAGATTCATAATCATGAATAATGTTGCGTTAGGATCGACAAATTGTCCCAGCTGTATCAGTACCTTTTCGATATTACCGTCGATCGGACTGACCACAGGTACATTCTGCATAATTTTTCCAGTTCTGACTTTCCCTGTGTCGATATTCAATTGAACTAATTGTGCTTCATATCCAGCAACTTCTCCCTTCATTGCCAGAAAATCTGCCTGTGCTTGCTGATAAGCTTTGCCAGAGCCGACCCCTGCTTCGTAGAGGTGCGCTTCACGCTGGTATTCTTTTTTCAAAAATTGCATTTGATTATAGGCTCGTATATATGAAGCCTGAAGATTCGTCAAATTTGGATGTGAGAGATATGCCAGTATCTGGCCTTTTTGCACTTTTTCGCCTTCTATCACTTTAATCGCAGTAACATTAGCGCCTAGAATGGCTGTAACAGTAGCTTTATGCTGTGGAAACAAGGCAAGCCTGCCATTGACTTTTATATTTCCTGTAAGGGATCGTATGGGAATAGTGTCGACCCTGATATTGAGTTTGACACGCTTGGACTCGGATAGATGTACTTCATTGGTTTCTTTGTGTGCATGCATGACGTGGTCATGCGCCTTCTGTGAATGCTTTGAGTTATCTTTGTTAAAGTGACCATGTTTTTTATGATCGTTATGATCATGCCCTGTATGCTTGTCTTCTGCGTGGAAAGTATGGCTGTCATTAGGTTTACCGTTGCAGCCGGAAAAGGCCAGCGTGGCGAGCACCAAAAAAGTAAGCAAGAACGGATTAAATGGGTTCATTTTAATTTGCTCTTTATCGATTGATTTTTCTGTCAGTGCAGGGTTTTAAGAAAGTATTCCAATTGATAGCGACTATCCAGGTAACTACCGAAAGCGTTCCACGAATCAATTTCAATGCGTATTGCTTCGCGCATATTTTGTAAAAATGTGACGTAATCTATCGCGCCTTCTTTATAAGCGAATAGCGCGCCTTCTTGTTGTTCGCGTGCCATGGGAAGTGCCGTTTCTTGATAGTACCGCCATGAATTCACCCATTTGGTGTATTGTTCACGGATACTCTGGTAGGTTGTACGCAGTTCTTGCTGCGTTTGTCGGAGATTCTGTGCAGCTATCGATCGTTGAATTTTGGCCGATTGCGATCGCCCCAATTCAGGACCAAAAAACAGCGGAATCTGAATGCCGGCCTGAAACTGGTGAAAATCACCTGGTTGCCCAGTAATTACTTGTTTGCCGTACCTCAAGTTAAACTTAGGCATAAACTGGGCTTTTCTTTCTTGGATAACAGCATCCGCTACATTGATTTGTTGTTTGGAAACGTTCAATAATGGATGATCTTCTATGGAATCAGTCATCGATTCAAACGGTATATCCAGTTGATCCGTTGGTGTGTCCGGCACGTAAAAGAAAGTATCGGTGGCAAACCATAAATTGAGTCTCTGTAATGCACTCAAATAATCACGATAAGCCTGCTCTTTTAAAATTTGTACTTGATTGCCCTGGTTCGATGTCGCCAGGTATTCCAGTCTGGAGGTCGCGCCAACTTCAAGTCTTATACTAGCTGCCTGTTCGATATCTTTGAAGATTGAGTCTTGCCGCGAGTATACCTGATAATTTTTTTTGGCTGTGTAAGCCATCGCCCAGGCCCGACTGACCTCACGCTCTACTTCAATAACGGTCAGTCTAAACACGTTCTCAGCTAAAGCAATCTGCTCTTCCTGGAGTTTCAATCTGGGTGCAACGCCAAATATATCAATCTGGCGTTGCTGTATACCAATTTGGGTATATATTCCTTCTCCATTGCCAATTTCTTCCCCGCCGGTAAAGATTGATGTGTTGCCCAAGTTCCATGCGGTTTTTTTTAAGACCTCTTGGTTTTCTATGTCCAGTCTGGCTGCTTGTATCTTTGGAAAATTTTTTACGGCCAATTCTTTTGCCTGTTCCAGGTTGATTCTTTGCGGATTTTCTACCGATTTGGATTGTGCCTGTACTGTTGTGGCAGTACTCAAAAAAATGAGCATCGCAAACAGTACCAAAGTTTTATTGGTTTTGGTTTTTTGTTTGTTGCTTGCTTCACTTTCTGCTGGGTTTTTGTTTTTATGATCACGACTTTCAACAATCGTATAAAGTACCGGAAGCATGAACAGCGTAAACAGAACCGATGTGAATAGACCGCCAATAACAACTGTCGCAAGCGGATGTTGTACTTCAGAACCTGCCGTTACGGCGAGAGCCATAGGTAAGAATCCGAAAATATCAGTAAAATCTGCAAGCAGAATTGGTCTCATTCTCTCTTTGGTGCCGATAAGAATGCGTTGCCTGATATGGCTGATACCTTCCGTTTTTAATGTGTTGAATCGATCAGTAAGTACCAATCCATCGAGTACAGCAACGCCAAAAACGACGATGAAGCCGATGCCGGCAGAAATACTGAATGGCATATCTCGCAACCATAGGGCGAATACACCTCCAATTGTCGCGATGAAAATGCCTAAAAAAAGGATTAGGGACTGAGGAACCGATTTCAAGGCAAAATATAGCATTAAAAAAACTTGGAAAAGTACAATTGGGGCTATAATAGCCATTCTGTTTTTGGCGCTTTGCAGGTTTTCGTATTCTCCGCCATAGGTAATGTAATAACCAGGCGGCAAGTCCAGTTCTGAATCCAGTCTTTGCTGAATATCCCTGACTACGGACTCTACATCGCGCCCACGGGTATTTATACCCACATAGGTTCTTCGATAGACGTTTTCGCGGGATATTTGCATGGGACCTTGTATAAAGTCGATATTTGCCAATTCTTGGAGTGGAATCTGATTTCCATTGGGCAGGTCCACGTAGAGATTGCGTAAATCATCAATACTTTTTTGGTAGCTCTGGTCAAAGCGTATGACCATTTCAAAACGTTTTTCGCCCTCAAAAACGATACCTGCTACACCACCCGCAAAGGCTGAACTGATATATTCGTTCAGTTTTTCGATGTTCACTTCGTACTGAGCGAGTTTTTCACGGTTATAACGTACGGTCATTTGAGGCAAGCCGGCAATTCTTTCAGGGTTGACATCACCGACACCCGGAATGCTCTGAATAATTTGGGTCATTTGTTCGGCTTTTTGCGTCAGAATTTCAATATCTTCACCATAAAGTTTTACAGCTACATCTTCACGGATGCCGGTTAAGAGTTCATTGAAGCGCAGCTCAACCGGTTGACTGAAAACCAGATTCACACCAATCAGTTCGTTATCGAGCGTTGATTTTATCTTTTCAATAAGCACATCCTTTGAATCAGCAGAAGTCCATAGGCTGATATCTTTTTCCAAAATAATGAACATATCGGCGATATCCATTGGCATTGGGTCAGTTGGAATATCTGCCACACCAATTCGGGCTAACACGGTTTTAATTTCCGGGAAGTTTTCCAGCAAAATTTTTTCTATTTGATTGGAAGTTTCAATGGCTTCATCGAGACTGCTTCCTTGCCTGATCAATGCCTGCATCGCAATGTCACCTTCATCCAGTTGAGGGATGAACTCGCCGCCCATTCTGGAAAAAATAAAAATGGCTGTGCAGCTCAGTGATACTGCAACAATAATGACGGTTGTTTTATGTCGCAATGCGCTCTTGAGTAGTGGGCGATATGCGTGATAGATCCCGTTTATTATTCTGTCACCAAATTTTTCAAAGAATTTACCCGTTTTTTCACTCCAACTATCCTTATTTTTAGACGGTTTTAAAAATAAGGCGGACATCATCGGAACATATGTCAGGCAAAGAATGACAGCACCCAACATGGCAAATCCCAGGGTATACGCCATCGGATGGAACATTTTGCCTTCAATTCCCGTTAGAGCGAGGATAGGTACAAAGACTATTAAAATAATTATTTGTCCAAAAAACGCTGTTTTCATCATTGAGCTGCTAGCGCGATAGGCTAATTCATCCATAATATCTTGGGTGATTGCCAATTTTTCGGTCCGAAGCTGTTTTTGGATTTCAAAAAAAGTTCGTTCAACGATGATCACGACACCATCAACGATAATCCCAAAATCAATAGCGCCCAGACTGATCAGGTTGCCTGATATATCAAATATGCGCATCATGATAAAAGCAAACAGCAAAGACAAAGGAATAGCACTGGCCGTAATAATGCCGCCCCGTATGCTTCCCATCAGAATAACCAGGAAAAAGATAACAATGAGCGCGCCCTCTGTCAGATTCTGGGTTACGGTACGTGTAGTTCTTTCTATCAATGCGCTTCTATCGAGAAATGGTTTGATCTCCAAGCCTTCTGGTAAGGATTTTTGAATTTCAGCGATACGCTCTTGAACATTCTGGATCACGGCATTTGAATTTGATCCTCTTAGCATCAGAATCATGCCGCCCACAGCTTCTTGGCCATCCTGGGTAAACGCGCCGTACCGTACCTGGTGACCAAAATGCACCTTTTCAGCGATATCTCTGATTAAAATAGGAATGCCATTTTCATTTTTTATGAAAATATTATTAATATCGTCAAGCGAACGTACTAATCCTTCGCCGCGGATAAAGTTAGCCATATTGTGCTTCTCAATATAGGCACCGCCCGTATTCGCATTATTGCGACGCAGCGCTTCAAATACTTCGGAAATTGAAATATTGTTGGCATTTAGTCTTTCGGGGTTGATAGCAATTTCATATTGTTTAATTTTTCCCCCGAAAGAATTAATTCCTACGACGCCATCTACAAGTGCCATCTGACGTTTGACGATCCAGTCTTGTATGGTCCGCAGTTCCGTAGGTGAGAAGGCAGTTTCATATCCGGGTTTAGCTTGAAGAGTATATTGATAAATTTCTCCCAGTCCGGTCGTGATAGGGCCCATAAACGGACTGCCGAATTGTTCAGGTATCTGTTGCCTGACTACATTTAATTTTTCCTGTACTAACTGGCGCGGCAGATAGGTGCCCATGTTATCTTCAAAGATGATGGTTACAACAGAAAGGCCAAAGCGGGAAATGGAACGAATTTCTATGGTGCCAGGCAGGTTAGCCATCGCCAATTCCACAGGAAAAGTAACAAACTGTTCGATGTCTTCAGTCGCCAGATTTTGTGAAACCGTGATCACCTGTACCTGATTATTGGTGATATCTGGTAACGAACCTACATTCATGGTGAGCATGGAATAAATCCCTGCGCTAATCAGGGCGGTTGTCATCAAACCTACAACTAGCTTGTTTTTGATAGAAAAATAAATGATGTTATTGATCATTGATAAGCTCTTATAGTGGAACAGGGATTAGCCCGAAGAAAGCATTTATTTTTCAATAATAAATGCCTGTGCCGATCCCCTGGCTAAACGATGGACTTTTTAAGTCGATGACAGATTGCTAAAAATGATTGCTTTTGCCGTAATGCTGCAAAACTGTTTGAAACAGTATGAGTGTGTGCTGTTTACTGTTTGGCAGATGAAATTCGCGGTTTTTTGTATGACTTACCAGCAGAGTGCGACCGACAAGCTAAATAGAATGCGTTTCCTGTTTCCCGGGAAAGTCGCTTATATCTGAAGAGGTTTTAGCAATATGCTAACTGTAAAAAAAGTTTCGAGGTGGGCGGAACGGTGAGTCCAAATGTGTGTTTGTAATCGGCTCTGAAATAAATTCAATAAAAACTTCTATAATCGGAGGGGGCAGGGCATGTAATGGCTTTGTCAAGAAAAATGGTTGATACGCAGCACTAAGACATGTATTGATTGAAACGGCTAATTCTGTTTCTGTGAAAAACTCTTTATTTGAGGAAGTTTTATGGGCTTCCTGTATGCTTTCATGTGAATGTTGATGATTGTTGTCCAGCACATGCATAAAAATTTCACCATGAAAAGCCCATGCCAGAGAATTTGATAGCAATGCGCACAGGAACACTAAAAGCACGCAGTGAATGGAAAAATTTTTATACGCCATCTGTTAATGCTAATTTTCTGCTGCATTCCTTATTAAAAACAAGCCTGACAAAAAGAATTTCTGAATCAAGAACAAGGCTGAAGCAAATTTCGAATAATGTCAAGGTTAATGACGTAATTCGTCAGGTATATTCCTTGGCTCTTTATGTTCCAGTGGCTGAGGTTCCAGCACAGCGACGGTAAGCCTGTCGTCGTCAAAATATTTTTTTGCCACATCACGGATTTGTTCTGCTGTTACTGCCTGTAGCTTTTCAAGAATGATTTCGATGTCTCGATGAGAAAGTCCGATACTTTCCAGCCTGCCGATCTGCATGGCTTGCGCGAATACGGAATCAAGCTGATAAACCTGACTGGCGATTACCTGAGCCTTTACACGCTTTAGCTCTTCATCGGCCACATTGCTTTCTATCACTTGCTTGATTTCAGCGCGGAACGCCTGTTCCAGTTCTTCAACGGTTTTTCCGGGGCTGGGCGTGCCAGCGATTAAAAACATACTTTGACCGCGACCGGTTGCTGTATAGCTGGCACTTACGGAGTTGGCGATTTGAAGTCCACGCACCAATGATTTATTCAGTCTGGCGGAAGCGTGGCCGTCAAGTATGCTTTCCAGCACTTCCAAAGCAAATGGTTCCCAATCTTCGGCTGTGTCATGTATGACCGGTGTGTGATAACCCATAAGCATATAAGGCAATTCTGCCGGCGCTTTGACAGTGATACGCTTAATGCCCTGCTGAGGTGGTTCGGTTTGCGGTTTGCGTGTATCGAGTGAGGGGACAGGGCGGGTAGGAATCGTGCCATAGTACAGTTGTGCCAGCGTTCTCACCTCTTCGGGATTGACATCGCCAGCAATGACGAGCACAGCGTTGTTAGGCGCATACCAGCGGTCATACCATGCTTGTGCGTCTTCGACGGTCATGTTTTCAAGATCGTTCATCCAGCCGATGACCGGTCGTCGGTATGGGTGAGCCTGATAAGCGGTTGCCAGCATTTTCTCAAACAGCAGTGAGCGTGCCTGATCATCGGTGCGCAACCGACGCTCTTCCATGACAACTTTGATTTCCTTCGAAAATTCTGCTTCAGTCAGCTGCAGGTTGTGCATACGGTCTGCTTCCAGCTCCATTGACAATGGCAAAAAGTCTTTATGCAACTGCTGAAAATAGCCTGTATAGTCGCGACTGGTGAAAGCATTGTCGCGTCCACCGGCGGCAGCTATACGTTTGGAAAATTCGCCGCCAGGTACCTTTTCTGTGCCCTTGAACATCATGTGTTCCAGAACATGCGCGACACCTGTTACACCGTTTGATTCGTCGACGCTGCCGGCTTTATACATCAGCAAAGAAACAACAACAGGTGATCGGTTGTCTTCTTTCACAACCAGTTTCAGGCCGTTGTCGAGTATGAATTCGTGTGGATTGGCGGTTGCAAGGCCTATTATCCAGTATAGGGTTATCATCAGCACTGCAACAGTCGAACAAGTTTTAGAGTAAACTGGCTTCATTTTTGCTAACCTAATATGACTAAACAGAATAAAATTAAAGTTTGACTATATGAACGCTTTATAAACGTTTATTGCAATCAGGATAGAGCCTACCAGAATGTTTAATTTTTTTAAATCCAAAAAGAAACAGCCAGAGCACACCGGACAAACTGAAGAGGCGCTCGAAAAGAGCAATGCCGCTGACGATGTGGTGGGTGAAGAACGGTCATCACAGTCATCTCAATCCGAATCGGCTCAGACTGCGCAATCGGTATCGTCACCGGATTCTCAAACACAGAAAGCATCCAATCCACTCGGCTTTGCAGGAAAAATCCGTCTGGGATTGACCAGAACACGCCAGAATCTCGGCAAACAATTGTCAGGATTGTTTGGTGGCGGTGGGAAAATCGATGAAGATCTTTATGAGGAACTGGAAACAATTTTATTGACGGCGGATACAGGCGTCAGCGCGACAACCCAACTGCTGGAGGATTTGCGCATACAGGTTAAAAAGAAGGGGTTGACGGAAGCGGCGGATTTGAAGGCAGCGTTAAAAAAATCTTTGGTTGACATGCTCAAACCGCTGGAAAGGCCGCTCGACACAACGTCGAACAAGCCTTTTGTCATTATGATTACTGGTGTGAACGGTGTGGGTAAGACCACTTCTATCGGTAAACTGGCCAAGTATTTTCAGGCGCAGGGACAATCTGTTTTACTCGCTGCCGGAGATACTTTTCGAGCCGCGGCACGTGAGCAATTGATTGCCTGGGGTGAACGTAACGAAGTGACGGTCATTGCTCCCGATAGTGATCCGAGTAAAAAAAGCGATCCAGCTGCGGTGATTTTTGATGCAATCAATGCGGCAAAGGCGCGAGGGATTGATATTGTTCTAGCGGATACGGCGGGTCGTTTAACCACACAGCTGCATTTGATGGAAGAGATTAAAAAGGTAAAACGCGTAATCGCCAAGGCCATGCCGGATGCGCCGCACGAAGTATTGCTGGTGCTGGATGCGAACACCGGACAGAATGCAGTAACACAGGTTAAGGCATTTGACGAAGCGCTGGATGTAACCGGGCTTATTCTGACCAAGCTCGATGGCACTGCAAAAGGCGGAGTAGTTGCCGCTATCCGTGGCCAGTATCCCGAAACACCCCCGGCATTGCGTTTTATCGGTGTAGGAGAAGGCGTGGATGATTTACGACCGTTTAATGCTGAAGAATTTGTCGATGCCGTGTTCGATTAACTCTGTAACGCCCTTGGCTAATGGATTCTGGCAGCATAGCGTCTTAAACGGACATAGTTGTGTCGTGAATTATAGTGTCATATTCGCAAAAATCGTACTCGTATGATTCAATTCAAGCAAGTGAGTAAACGCTTTCCGGATGGATATCTGGCCCTGAATAATATCGATTTGAATGTTGCCGCGGGTGACATAGTTTTCCTGACAGGACATTCTGGAGCCGGAAAAAGTACTTTGCTGAAGTTGATTGCGGCTATTGAGCGACCAACCTCAGGTGTTATTGCGATTAACGGTCACAATATCGCGCAGCTTAAACCTGCGGCGTTACCTTTTTTGCGTCGTAAAATCGGTTTCGTATTCCAGGATTACAAGCTGCTGTTTGACCGGAACGTTTACGATAATGTATTGCTGCCGTTACAGAT
Organism: Burkholderiales bacterium; assembly: GCA_024235755.1. GTDB lineage: Bacteria > Pseudomonadota > Gammaproteobacteria > Burkholderiales > Nitrosomonadaceae > Nitrosomonas. The sequence continues at coordinate 23,114 of JACKLV010000022.1, forward strand.
CAGTGGTTTTGACAGCAAAGTTGTAGCCAGCCGTATTCGTGCCGCGCTGGACAAGGTTGGTTTGTTAAAAAAAGAAAAAGCCATGCCGGTTACGCTTTCCGGCGGCGAAAGGCAAAGGCTGTGCATTGCGCGCGCCGTAGTACATCGACCGCTGATTTTGATTGCGGACGAACCGACGGGCAATCTTGATATGGCGTATGCAAGAGAGATTATGGCAATTTTTCATGCGTTTCATCAGGTGGGTGTAACGGTAATGATTGCAACGCATGATGCTGCACTGCTGGAAGATACACAGAACCGTATCCTGTCTTTGCAACATGGAAAACTAGCGGCATGATCAGAGCATGGTTGGGTCAACACGCTTTCGTTTTCATACAAGTGCTCAAACGCATGCTGTTCTCGCCGGTAACCAGTCTGCTCAGTGCACTGATCATGGGAATTGCGTTCAGTTTGCCGGTGGGTTTTTATATACTTTTACAGAATATACAAGTGATTTCGGGGCAGGTGGTCGTCACGCCGCAAATGAGCCTGTTTCTCAAACAAGGTACAACAGCGGAGGATGCGGATACTGTTCGTCAACGCTTGCAAGGACAGGAACAGGTTATCGATATTCAATTTGTTTCTAAAGATCAGGCGTTGCTGCAGTTGCAGCAGAACGGCGGGTTAGGGGATGTAGTGCGCAGCTTGGGACGAAATCCTTTGCCGGATGCCTTCGTTGTTAACGTTCAGGATGAGCATGCTGAGTTGCTTAATCAATTGCAAACAACTATGCAGGAATGGCCCGAAATCGAGTTCGTGCAGTTTGATTCGGTCTGGGCAAAACGCTTGGAGGCAATGCTGAATTTTGGGCGTGTAATTGCGATGCTGCTATTTACATTATTAAGCGTCGCCGTGATTGCCGTGATGTTTAATACTATCCGGTTGCAGATTCTAACCAGGCGCGATGAAATTGAATTGTCTAAACTCATTGGTGCGACCAATAGTTTTATCCAACGTCCTTTTCTGTATTTCGGCGCAATTCAGGGGCTGGCTGGTGGTATAACAGCCTGGTTGATTATTGCCTTGACGTTGCCAGCGATTAATGACGAGTTAAGAACGCTGGCTGATCTTTATGCATGGAACATACATTTACAACATCTCTCTCATAATGACAGTATTAGTCTGTTGTTGTTTTCTGCATGGATTGGATGGCTGGGTGCGCGTCTAGCTGTTGCCGGTCATCTCTGGCAGATTGAACCCGGTTTATAATTTCTGAGCGAATCTGCTGGTTTATTTATGACGTGAAAAGCTGTTAATGATTTTACGTAGAGATCGGTAAACAGGTTTTTGATTCAAGCAATATTTGTTTGACATAATGATGAACTCTTGGTTGGATTCGCACTCTTAGGTTGAGAGTGCTAAAATATTAAATAAGTAAATTTGTTTAGTCAAATAACCTATTTAAACGGCGTAAAGAGGAAAATATCATGACAAATGCTTTAACGGTACCTTCTATCAGCGGAAGTCTCGAAAGCTATATCCAGTCGGCTAATTCTTTTCCGCTATTGTCTCAGGAAGAAGAAAATAAACTGGCGAGACGCTTACGCGACCAGGGCGATATCACAGCGGCCCAGCAATTGATATTGTCGCATTTGCGTTTTGTCGTGACGATTGCACGTAATTACAAAGGCTACGGTTTGCCACAGGCTGATTTGATACAAGAAGGAAATGTTGGTCTGATGAAAGCGGTCAAGCGTTTTGATCCTGAACGAGGTGTTCGTCTGGTATCGTTTGCGGTACATTGGATCAAAGCTGAAATCCATGAATTTATCATGCGCAACTGGCGTTTGGTTAAAATAGCCACAACAAAGCAGCAGCGTAAACTGTTTTTCAATTTGCGCAGTTTAAAACAGGGGCTCGATACCATGAGTCCTGCAGAAGTAAAACAGGTAGCCGAGCAACTGAATGTCAAGCCTGAGGAAGTGGTTGAAATGGAAAAGCGCTTCAGTGGCAGCGATGTTCCACTCGAGCCGTTATCCGATGATGAAGATAATAACTATAGTCCGATTGCCTATTTGGCCGATGGCTTGGATCCATCGCAAATACTCGAGGCAGAGCAGGATAAAGTACGCCGGGGTGAGGGATTGCAGCAGTCTCTGGATTGTCTTGATGAGCGCAGCCGTCATATCATTGAAGCGCGTTGGCTTAGGGAAAAAGATACGGCAACGCTGCATGAGCTTGCGGACGAACTGGGTGTTTCAGCCGAACGGGTGCGACAGATCGAAGCGAAAGCTATCCAGAAAATCCGCCATGTTATGACCACAGAATAATGGCAGGTTATAACTGGTTAACGCACAAATGACTAATCTGTAAGCGCGACAAGTACTTTCAAAGTTAAAAAAACCCCCAGAATTTTTATTCTGGGGGTTTTTTGTGAATAAAAAAGATGAAATCGAAATGAAAATAAATTAATGAGCTGATTCGCGCATATGTTTAATAGCTTCCTTCATATGCTTGGCGCCTTCATCAGCATGCCCCATTTTGCCATGTTTAATTGACTCTTCCATATGTTTAATGGCTTCAGACATATGTTTGTGTGCTTCTGCATGTGCTTCTTCAGCTGCTTTTGCATGATGCAATGCTTTCTCTGCATGTTTTACCAGAACAGGTGCATGACCGTCTTCACCATGCGCAAGCGCTTGCCCTGCATGTTCCATTGCTTCAGAGGTATGTCCGGCGTCGGATGCCAGAGCCTGATTGCTCAGAAAAAGCGCTAAAACTCCTATTGCGAATGTAGTTGATAGCTGTTTCATTGTAACCTCCTTGGTTAATGAATTAATGTTGCAAAATAAGGATAGCCCCTGCAAATGCGCTTGCAGCATTTTTTATTTAAATGGAGTTAACAAGCACATATTTATATATATAACATAAAGCGGACCGGAAAAACACAGATACAGGGAACTTTGATGCAAATTAAAGGCGCTAACATTTGGCTGCCTTGTCATTCCAAAAGTATTCGGGCGAAAATATTGCATTTCCATTAATTATATCTTAATGTTATCCGGCATTATGCAGTGACTATGAATGACATTGTGGCATTGGAAAGAAATTCAATAGGAAAATACTTCATTTAACTGACTAAATGATGCGCCGGGTGAAGTTCCGCCTCCGATTGCATAAAGCCGTTCACCCACTATAGCTACGCCGAGTCCATGCCTTGCTGTTGGCATAGGTGTCATGATTATCCAGCGGTCTTCGTCGGGAAGATATTTTTCGTTGTTGTTAAACGTGCCTTCCCCTGATTCTCCACCGAGTACATAGATGTGTCCGTTGATTACGCCCGCACCAATGCCGCTACGAGCAGTCGGTAAATTTGCTTTATATTGCCATTGATTGGTAACGGGGTCATAAGCTTCGACCACGCTGGTGTTTTGCTGGTACTTTAAATTTGACCGTCCACCGATCGCATAAACTTTGGAACCAGCTGCCGCGACTGCAAGATGATCGCGGGGTGCTGAAAGGGCGGCGGCAGTTGACCAAGAATCTGTTGCCGGATCATATATTTCAGTAGCGCCTGTGTTTTGCTCGCCATCGAAACCACCAATTGCGTATATTCGATCCTGATATACGGTTACGCCGAGTGCGCCGCGTGCTGTTGGCATCGGTGTACGTTCGCGCCAGGTCTGGGTAGTGGGGCTATACTGGTAAACAGTATTGACGGCATGCCAAACGGTCAAACCGGATTTGGCAAATCCGCCAATAATATACAAATATCCATCGAGCACGGCAATGCCTGCGTGGTGTCGCCCTTCAGGCATAGGTGTTGATACGGACCAAGTATCCGTAGCCGGATCGTAGACTTCAACATCTCGGCTGATAGCAAAATCCAGAATGTTGTTGATGTTTGGCCGGCTGAAACCGCCCGTGGCGTAAATTTTGTTGTCAAGAGCGGCTGCAGCGATTTCGGTACGTGCGCTTGGAGCAGGTGCACCTTGTCTCCAGACTCCGAGCTCAGGATTCGCATAAATTAGCGGTGTATGTCCAAGTAAGCCCAAGAGAATAAACACTGTTGTTATTGAGATTCTCTGTATTAACATCGGATACCCTCTAGTTGGAGCATTAGCCAGAAAATTTGTTTTTAAAATGCAGTATCAATGCAGTATCGTTAATTTCGGCAAGGTTAACGGTTTATCGGTAAGGCAAATTCAGAATACTGTTAATATCATTGTTTCTTCAAACCGAATGACAAACTACTGTCGACATAAAAAGCAGATTAAACCCAATCTTTTCCGATTAGAAAGTCAGTGTAGAGCTTATTTTCCGGACTACCTGCCTCGGGCTTCCAATTATAACGCCATTTAACGATTGGCGGCAGCGACATCAGAATGGACTCTGTACGGCCGCCGGTTTGCAAACCGAACAACGTACCGCGGTCCCAGACCAGATTGAATTCAACATAACGGCCACGCCGGTAAGCCTGGAAATCGCGTTCTTGTTCGCCATAGGGTATGTCTTTACGACGCTCCAGAATGGGCCGGTATGCATTCAAAAAATTGCTGCCGACATTTTGAGTCAGGTTAAAGCAGGTTGAGAAATCCGGTTGATTCCAGTCATCAAAGAATACGCCACCGATTCCGCGTGGCTCGTTACGGTGTTTTAAAAAGAAATACTCATCGCACCATTTCTTCAACCGTGGATAGCATTCGTTGCCAAAAGGCTGTAATGCATCCTTGCAGGTTTGATGAAAATGAACGGCGTCTTCCTCAAATCCATAATAAGGTGTTAAATCCATACCACCACCAAACCACCAGACTGGATCGGCACCTTCCTTGCGTGCTTCGAAATAACGCACGTTCATGTGAACAGTCGGTGCGTAGGGGTTACGTGGGTGAATAACCAGCGAGACGCCCATTGCCTCAAACGATCTGCCCGATAACTCCGGGCGAGCTGCGGTTGCCGATGCGGGCAGGCCGCTGCCAAAAACATGTGAAAAGTTGACGCCGCCGCGTTCCAAGATGTTTCCTTCTTCGATTACTGCGCTTGTTCCGCCACCGCCCCCGGGGCGGTCCCACTGGTCGCGCCGAAAACATTTGCCATCAGCCTGTTCGAGTCCTGAAACAATGTTGTCTTGCAGTTGGGTCAGATATTCCTTAACTTGTGATGTACTCATTCAATCTCCCGTGTTACAACGAATGCTGCCTGCAGCTGTATGTACTTGATGTGTTTTTGTTTGAAAGCAGTAAAACCCAGACATGATGCCGTTGTCGTACTTTTTTAAGTTTATAATACTGAAATTGGCTGGCCTGCTGCATTGTACCTGTTATATAGCATGATTAAAGTATTTCATACTTGATTTATCTCAAGTGTATACATCATCAATCTATGGATGACAGTGCAGGTAACGCTACGAATGCACAGGCTGCCCGGTTTTAATACGATAATCAAAGAACTTACAGGAAAATTTACGCATGTCTGGTAACTCATTTGGCAAGCTTTTCAGCGTCACATCATTTGGCGAATCGCATGGTCCTGCAATCGGTTGTGTGATTGACGGTTGTCCACCCGGTCTGACAATCAGCGCAGCGGATATTCAGTATGAGCTGGATAGACGCAAACCGGGTACTTCCCGGCATGTAACACAGCGGCGTGAATCCGATACGGTGGAAATTTTATCCGGTGTGTTCGAAGGTAAAACCACAGGTACGTCGATTGGGCTCTTGATTCGCAACGAAGATCAGCGTAGTAAAGACTACAGCAAAATCATGGATGTGTTTCGTCCTGGCCATGCCGACTATACCTACTGGCAAAAATACGGTATTCGCGATTACCGCGGCGGCGGCCGCGCATCGGCGCGCGAGACTGCCGTGCGTGTGGCTGCTGGCGCACTCGCCAAAAAATGGCTGAACGAAAAATTTGGAATAGTGGTGCGGGGTTATATGTCGCAGCTCGGGCCGATAGAGATTCCTTTCAAATGCTGGGAAGACGTCAATCAAAATCCTTTCTTTGTGGCGGACAACAGTTATGTTGCTCAGCTTGAAACATTCATGGATCAGTTACGTAAGTCTGGCGATTCCGTTGGGGCGAAAATTAGTGCTGTGGCAGATAATGTGCCGGTTGGCTGGGGTGAGCCGGTTTATGATCGTCTTGATGCCGAAATTGCATATGCCATGATGAACATCAACGCTGTTAAAGGCGTCGAGATTGGTGCGGGTTTTGCGAGTGTGAATCAAAAGGGTACGGAACATTCCGATGAGATAATGCCTGAAGGATTTCTCAGCAATAACGCGGGCGGTATATTGGGCGGGATTTCAACAGGGCAGCCTATTACCGTTAATGTCGCCATCAAACCGACCTCAAGTATTCGTTTGGGGCGTCGGTCTATTGATAAAAATGGCGACCCTGTAATCGTGGAAACACATGGCCGGCATGATCCGTGCGTAGGCATTCGTGCTACGCCAATTGTTGAGGCGATGCTCGCTCTGGTACTGATCGACCATGCGTTGCGCCACCGTGCACAAAATGCAGACGTTGTGTGTGACACGCCAAAAATCCGAGGCAGTGCCAACCACGTATTGTTTGTCAGTGGACAGAATGGTGCGGATCTCCCTTTGAAAGAAGATCCAGAACCTGAGGAAGGATAGTCTGCGTCGATAAATGGGCAGACAGGATATTAATACTGCACCAGTTTATTCTTGACAAGCAGGATTATATCGCCCATTATCGCCGCCGCATACGAAACGAAACAATCCAGGCGAAGCAATCTGCCAGGCGGTTTTTTGTTCTGAATATGATTTGCAGCGTCGGATTAATGAAAATAAATAAAAGTTTGCAGTCCGCTGTCTGCATCAATCTGTTATAATTCACGGCTGCTATACAATAGCACTAGCGTGATAACACAGATTGTACAAAGCGCCCGTAGCTCAGTTGGATAGAGTACTTGGCTACGAACCAAGGGGTCGTGGGTTCGAATCCTGCCGGGCGCGCCAATCGATTGTCTCGCAGCATCAAATAGGCCAAGTAGCTCAGTTGGTAGAGCAGAGGACTGAAAATCCTTGTGTCGGTGGTTCGATTCCGCCCTTGGCCACCAATAAATTCAATTGGTTACAGTTTTATCAATAACCGTTTGATTTTTTCTTGTGTAATTCCTGCGAAATCCTGTCAGAAAATTTAACTGATTTTTTGATAGCGATCTTCAAGTTTATCCATCGCGGCTTTAATATGTTCACCGTTCTGGTGTGCGTATCTTTCAACCATAAGTAGCGTTTTATGACCAGAAATTCTTTTTACCGTTGGCAAGTCTACGCCTGCCTGCACTAAGTGAGTAATGGCTGTATGTCTCAATGTATGCCACACAACTTTATCAGGAGTTAACCCGGCGGCAATAACAACACGCCGGAAAGGTTTGCGAATATCCATTGTATGACCTTCTCTTGCTGCGACAGATGGAAACAGCCATTCACTACTCTTTGGCAAAGCCGCCATATAGCCTTCAAGAAATTCAGCTAAATGTTGTGTTATGGGCTGCAATCGGGAGCCACCTTTTGCTTTGCTAAATAAATGAGATAGTGCTGCAAGTTCACGGTTTACAGTGCCGAGGCTTGTGTTTTTTTGTTTTACATTTTTCAACTTTGCTTTATCGTGAGCAACGCGAATCGCGACTTCATGGAGTCGTTTTTTCTTGTAACGCTCAATATCATAGTTGCTTATTATTGATAAAGTAGAATTACAATCTAATGGTTTCGATTAGTAAAAAATCAGAATTTCCCCAGTATACTTAGCTTATTCAATTTCATATGCTCATATCATTAAGGCTAACTTGACACGATGGTTGCGAGAGGAGGATATGACATGAATACCTTGAAAATGGCTGCAATAATTTTGTTGCTCATCGGATCGATTTTCGTAAACAGCGCAAGTGCTGAAAGACTAGAAAGGCCTGATCATATAGACCCTAATGATCATATCGCCTGGATAAAATATTATGAAGGCTTGGCGAAGGCCACCGAAAAAAAACTGGAAGCATATGAACATGAATTGGCCGATTGCGAAGATCATCCGTATACGTATATTCGAAGACCATTTGGCATTCGCACTCAGGACTTAAGTGCATATCTTCGTGCAAACATCCGTCAATACAGTAAAGAACTGGCCGAGGAGTTGGAACAGGCCGAGCTTCATAAGCGCATGTCGCTGATCAAACACCTTCACTAAACATAATTTGAAACTTCCTGACATCTAATCATGAAGAATCTTTAAAAAGATAGTAAAAAATCAAGTGAAAACAGAATCTGATCCTTGTGGTTGGCAAAAGGCCGATAAGCGCTAGTATGATACGCATCTACCCTGTCATAGCGAATATTGGGTCGTACAATCAGTTTGCGCCAGAGTTTTGACTTGATGCCTAACGATCTGGCTGCCTTCCAGTTTAAACCTAGTGTTATATCGTAATAATCGGCAGGTGTAATAGTGATGCTATTTAGGTCGCCTGCGTAACTGGTTACTAATCCATTGACTACATTCGTTGCCGCTGCAATTCTAAATGGTGAAGGATTCCGAAATCCATCTTCATCACGAAACCATTCAGCACGAAAGCCGATCGCTAAATTGTTGGTTAAGTCGTGATACAAATGAACCAATGCGCTAATCCAACGAGCGTTCTTAATAACGCTGGAATACTTCAGATTGTTCAGTAAAATACCTGATGCTTCTCCAAACACGTGATGTAGAACGAGCAATGTTCTTGGAGCTATCTTTTGTTGCAATACTACATTGTAAAAAGCCCAAGTTTCATCACTTCTTGTAGATACATTACCGTAAGTGCCAGAGAAATGAAAAGTTGTTTCCCGATTGTCGCTTGACCAGGTAAAACCGGCAAGTCCGGCCCAGTTTCCAAGTTGCTTATCCCAACCGGCATCCCAGCCACCAGTAGCACTACCAGTAATAGGCCCGCCGAGAAGCAGCCAATTTTGATTGAGCGTATAGTTAAAAAGCATGCCAGTGTGTGTAAAAGGTTCGCCAACATTTAAGGTATACGCACGTGTATAGAAAAAATTGTCTGGTGCCGGAACGGTTTCGAAACCTGTAGGCGTGTAGAAATGTCCGAATTTTATATTTAGACCGTTACCGACAGGTGCATGCAATTCCAAATAAGCCTGTGGCAGGGCTATTCCATACGTTCGTGAAGAGTTGCAGCAGAGATCCAAATCCCAATTGCTTCGTTTAAGTGGTTCGCCAGAATTGACATCAAAAGGGGGAACGCCAAAAGCCTGTGTATAGATGGCATCGGTACCGAACATGAAATCAAAGCGTCCACCTATATCCCATATGTTGCCCTCCGATATCACTGGACGGCGCACAAAAAGATTCAATTGATTCAATTGAAAATGATTGGCTTGATCGGCGAAAATAACAGGACCATTATAACCACCTGACTGACTGGGATTTATAGTAACGCCACCATTTATCCAGCCACCAAATTCCACATTACGCGATTGAAAAAAATTTTGCAACTTATTGATATAGCTGGCAGTTGAAATGGTACTATAGAATAAAACACTGCCGAAAATGATAGCTATCAATAACTTTGCTTTTGATTTTATTTTGATTGACATAAGTTGATTCGTATATTGTGCTCAGATTTCAATGCATAACCTTTAAGAAAGTATCCGGGAGTAAAGCAAAATCAAGCGCGTAAGATACCAGATCTATTGATTGAAAATGTTAACAGAAAGATAAAAAACCCTTGCACGGCCAGCCTAGTTTAAGCGTAGAAGAAATTTCAATCCGGACGATAGATTAAAATTTTGATGATATGCCTCTGGGATATGACAGACGAAAAAAAACCCACCGAAGTCGGTTTTTCCAGGACATTATTGGATAGGTGCGCGTTAGTCTAACTTTCGGCATTGCTTGCCTTGCTAGCGGATACTGATACAGAATGGGATGACTGCTCAGCTGCCATTTTTTCATGGTAAGCTGTTGACATCGGTCGAAAATTGACTGGTGCGATTTGCATCACAAAAATATGAAGCAACAGGCGCGAGGGGTTCAGCAAAACTGTTTTGTAATGGTGTTATTAAGGGTTAATGTATCGCCGTAAGGCGAGAATTTCGTTTGGGCTATTGACTCAAGACGGCTAATGGGTGACCAGGAATGTTAAAATTGATGTTAATTTCTGGTCGAAATGGTGATTTATTGATGCTCACACCCAGCAAACCGATTCGTTTGATGGTTGGG
>JACKLV010000023.1 GCA_024235755.1 Burkholderiales bacterium
TTCATTTTGTCGTTATAACGTTCCAGGTGACGCGCCACCTGATGTTCTCGATGGAATAAAATTAGCTTATTATGTATATGATAAAGTACCTCAGCTTGATGCCAATTGCTTTGATTCATAACGAACGAGTCCGTGGGTTGGGATAAGCCATGCACACCCCAATCTACAAAACCTAATTTCCATGCATTGGGGTCAGCGAGCTGCTCAAAATACAATTTGGGTATGGCCGTGTATTTGTGCCGAAACATAAAAAACGTTCGTTCGAATGCAAATTACGCGGAGCGTCGTTTGTTTCGCGCAGCTTCAACATTATGCGACAATAATCGTTGACATACTATTTATGATATATATACTCTTTATAGTATGTGGACGATATATGAACATAGACGCGTATCCAAACAACTTGATTCAATCCCTACGGACGTACTTAAGCGGTATGAAAAATGGAAGGATATTGTAACCCTATCAGGCCCTAATGGCCTGCAAAAGATCAAGGGGTTACGTGATGAATCGCTAAGCGGTGAATGGAAAGGTCACCGGTCATCCCGCCTGAATCAGCAGTACAGAGTCCTATACAAAGTTGAAAAGGACAAGATTCTAGTAGAAGTTGTAAGTATTACGCCTCACGATTATCGGAGGAAATAACATGAAAGAATATACCAAAGCAAAAAAACGCATCGACGTTTCAGTGGGGGAATCTGTTCGGATTATGCGCGAACTGCAGGAGCTCAGCCAAAACGAGCTGGCTGTGTTAACCGGGATCCCACAGTCTACTATTTCTGCTATTGAGAACGATCGCGTTCAGCTCGGCGTCGAACGCGCCAAAGTATTGGCCAGGTCGCTGAATTGTCATCCTGCTGTTCTCGTATTCCCTGGATGGGATGTAGAACACGAATCTGCCGCATAATCAACCGGATTAACTCAGCTCTCCACGTTCGCTCGGACACTCTGCCTGTCGAGCAGGTAGGATGCCAGTCGCCTGGGTGTTAGCCGTCCTGGAAGTGACACATGCGCGTTTATCTGGATGATCAAAGGCAAACACCAAAACTTGAGTGGCAGGCCTGGTTCTGGCACTCTTGCATTACTTAAAAATATAGCAACTTCTGGAAAATTTGGGTGGATGTGTGATAAACGTCCCCTGAAAGAATTTTTATCTGCTATAAATACATGGCCGTAATCGGGAAAACGAGCGTCATGGCAATACAAGCCCGATAAATTTTTACTGTGGAATAAAGGTAATCAATGTATGAATCTGATTAACACTTTGGGTTTAACGAATAACAATATCGATGCTGAAGAAAAACGCAGGAAGTTACAGCTCTACATCAATCTAAAACTGGCTTCTTCAGGGCAGCCGACTTGCGCAGACCAAGACACCAGTGAATTTCTCGAAACGGCGCGTGACTTGTTAAAAAGTTATCGGGAAAAAAACCGCTTGCTGGCGGATTACCATTGTCCTGCAGATAAAAGAATTCAACAATTTCTGAACAAATATCTCAGCGATAGCGGTGTTGATTCGATTCCCAGATTACCGCATATCACTTTTGTACTGGATCGCCACGGCATAGCCCGCGAACTGTCGTTGCCTATGGGTGCAGATGAATTTCATTCGGAAATCGTGTCCAGCTACCGCGTTAAGCAAGGTGTTTTGCATAACCCGGCCAGTGACAGACGGACAACCAAAGGTTCTTTCCATGTGACTGAAGGCGGACTGCCGATACCGGGCGACAAAAAAGCTGTTCCCAAAAAATCATTTTCCCTGATGCTTGAACAGGCGTTTAATCCGCCCAAAGATTTACTGAAGCTGCCTTTCTCAGCCAATCAAGCTACACCGGCGCAAATGTTCGTGTCGCTGCTGCTCAGACCGATCGTGTGCCCGGAAATACCCGGTGTTGATGCCGAGAAATCCATGGAAATCCGCTTTTTTGCGCCGGGCAATCTGGTCAGCAATCTGGATTTCGTTGAAAGTATTTTCGGCAATGGCGGCAATCCCAATCTGGCTGAGTTTGATGCCGCCCTGGATACCGCACACTGGAGCGGCCATACGGGATGTGTCATTCTCGCACCGCATCTGGTCACATTCACCAAAAAACAACTTGGTTTACCGCATATTGACGAAGCGAATGAACGGCAAAAACGCGAAGGGATGTGCTGGCAGGAAGAAAGCGAGCTTTATAACGATGGCCAGGCGTTTAAAATCACCGCCAGGGACGAGCAAGGTGTCATTGTCACTATCCTTGCCGATAACTATTACGGTTATTGCAAGAAAGAAGTCAAAACGCAAATCAGCTATGCCGCCAACCTTTATGGCATGGCTGAAGAAGAACATGCAGGCGGCGCACTGGCATTCACGCGCCGCAATCATGGTGAAGAATTCGGTATTGACAGCCGTACTCGCGAACCGGGCTATAGTTTTAATGGGGCTTGTGAAAAATATGCCGACATCATGGATATTCGGCCCGAAGGCTACGCCATTGACAAAAACTTCCCTGAAGTGATTTATGTTCCACAGGATTTGCGCATGGATCTCAATGCGCAGACGATTGTCTGGAATCATGGCGATCAGCAACGGCAGATTCGCCTGCAGCCGGGAAAAATTTACGTGCAACCGAATGGCTACAAAATAGAAATGGAAAAAAATCCCGGCTCATCGTACTGGCGGTTAATCGGTACAGACCCAGTCGGCACATTTTGCCATAAACCCTGCACCGTGTCCGGCGGCGGCAAGTCAGAAATTTCTAAATCCATCAACGATGCTGTCATTTATGGCCCGTTGTTTGTTGATGATCTTCAGCATGACCTGCGGCGCGTACTGGAGATCTGCGAAAAAGATTACTCTCAGCGCTTAAAGCCCGGTTTCGAAGCAGAAGACAGAGACCCTGCGCGCAAATTGCTCAGCCCTGAGCGCAGCCTGGGTTCCGTTATCAAAGTATTAACCGTTTCTTCCAGTTATACCGATGAATTCAATGCGTGGCTGGAAGCGATACCGCCGCGCATATTCTCATTGCTTTTCCTGATCAAGCGTTATTATCGTAAGGATTGGGGCGATGATCTCAGCAAACATTTGTCGGTCGATATCGTCGACGGCGCGCCCAGCCATGAACTCAAACTGAATAATCGTAAAATAGTGGCTTCTTACCTGCGCATCGGTTTTGATCAGGAGAAAAAGTGGCGCACGTTCAAGGTGAGGCAGGATTTTATTGCCGCCGAGAAAATTCAGATGGAAGACGATATCAGCGTTTCAGTTGTTGTGCCTGATCATTGCCTTGAAGAATGCCGCCCGGAACAGCATTCGGGACTCAGCGTCAAACTGGTTAAAAATTGTGAGAACAGGCTTTTTCAGAGACCGGACGATGCCCGCATTCCCGGTTATGATAAACAGACAGAGCAGGACATGGCGGCGATGGGTAACTTCATTGCGAACTACGAGCCACTCAAGGGAGACAGTCTGGCTGCGGTTGTGGAAGACGTCATGACCCACGGCAGCTTTACCCAACCCATGCATGATTTGCTGCAAGAAGCTTACGACCAGGGAGATTGTTATGTGGTGTCCTCCGCTCATTCCCGCCTGATCGATGGAAAACGATCAATAAACCCGCGCTATCTGCAAACACGCCCTGATCTGATTAATCCGGTAAGAAAATATGTGGCTAACATGAGCACCCGAATGCACCTCAAGTTGCCGATGGATGTAACCGTTTGCCACCCGGTTGACGCCGTTCTGGCAGGCCGCAGAAATAACCCGCCCGAACCCGGCATAAGACCGCTGGCGGTGTACAACCCGATCCATTATCAAGCGTTACCCGAACTCTTTATGGACTTTATCTGCAGCCTGACAGGCAAATCGCCTTCAACAACCGGCGTAGGTAGCGAAGGCGCGCTTACTAAGGGGCCATTCAACGCCTTAAGGCCGACTTCGGATTTAAATAATGCGCTGGTATCGTTCATTTTAACCGGCTATGCCGGGTTCTCCAGTTCAGCCGGTTATGTCGGTTCGTACATGATGGTAGAGCATGATATCAGTTTATTGGTGCCGGAAATCTGGGCGCGCATTAGAGCCGACGAGCGGGATCCTCAGTTCCTCATCGAGAATGGCTATCTGGAGCTTTTGGAAGACTTCGAACATGAAGGGCAGACCGTGCTTGCCAGCCGCTTGGGATACCGCATTACTGAGCGTTTTGTGCATAGATTCATGGGTAAGATATTCGATAATCCGCAAGCGGTGTTTACCGAGGAACTGCTCAAGCCCGAGACCCAGGATATGGCATCCTACGTCGATGGCATTAACAACATCGTTGAAGCCCAGCAACGGGTTGCAAAACAATACCTTGACGATGGCAGCGTAAACGATGCCTGCCCGCCGCTTTATGCCCTGATACATATTATGGCAACCGGGGAATATAACGGCAAAACCGTACACGATGCGAGTATCCGCGAACTGTTCACGCGGGATTCGCTGCTGTCGTCCGACTGGTATCGTGAGCGCCTGGAAATCAAGCAACAGCGCGAAATCGCACTGTGGGACAAACATGTAAAAAACCTCCAGGCGTTCTCTCAACTGCCTGGACACGAGGACGAAGTTGAAAGACTGGATATCCGTAGCCGTTTGGATGAAGCCCTCGCAAAACTGTCCTATGTCAGCAGCAAACAATACCTCGATAGTCTGGTAGGCACTATCGGCGCCGATCCTTTACGTCCCTACCGCTGCATGAGCAACGCTCAGCAGGCGGAGAATAAGAAAGTAGCGTAGGTTTGCGGGTTTGAGAAGATATTGTAATGCAAGACCTGACCCCTGATTGTGCTGATTGCTGATTGCTGCTGATTGCCTGATTGCGAGTTCATGAATAGGACTGATGCCACTTTGCTCTCCGCTGATGCTTCCGGCACACGAAAAGAAACCGAAAAGGCTTGGCGAACTTGGGCCAGGACGGTTTGGCAAAGTTGAGATGCTGATTGGCGGACAGCTTTCTCATGTTTTACGACGACACCGTAATGCCGAAAGAACCCGAAAGGTGTGAGTTCTGAGAATACAAAGTCCTTACCGAATTCTTGGGACCCGTCCAGCTCGCATATTGTGAGAAACCCCATTTTTGTTAAGAGTGGCCTGATAAACGCATCCCTAAATTCATCATAACAAACTTTGTTTTAAACCCTGCAACAATTCATCGCAAAGCGGTTACTCCGGCGCCGCCACGGTCACAACTAGTTCGAAACGGCTAATACCCAGCTCGCAGAAAAAACCGCCTTCATCGGTTGCGTTGTAAAACGCGAGAATGCGTTCGCGGTCGGGTGTGATGACAAAACCGTGATTCGTGCGGGTACCGCGCACCCACTCGCTGACAGTGTTGGTCACATCCACTTGCCGCCAACTGCTTCTTGACGTATCGAACGGCCCGGCAGCCGGGCGCGACGGTATTGCGTTGATCAACAGGCGCGCACCGTCCGGCGACCCTGCTCTGAATATACCGGCATCCCAGGGTTCTATCGCTTGCCCTAATTGCATGACCGTGCATTGTTCCCGGCTGCCGCGCAATCGCGGCGAATCGAGCGGGCCGAAATTGCCATACACATTGAGCGCTGCAGACACGACCGCTGCATTGTCTGGCAATACTGACAAGTCAAACCTGACGGCGGACTGATAGCTTTCAAAAATCCGCAAATGGCAGGATTCGCCACGGGTAACTGCAACTTCATAACCCGCCAGATTGTTTAAATTGAAATCCGGCCTGACGCTGTCGCGCTGGCGCACGAATTCATCCCAGAGATACAGCCGCGTTCCGCGCCGGTCAAGCTGGAACGGAGAACAGACACCGAATGTATCGTGGTGATTCTCACCGAAAACACTGGCTGTTTTTTCGGCTTCCAGTGTGAATGTTTGTTCACTCAGCGGGCGCAAGCCGGCGCAGCCGTAGAGTGTGGTGATACCCATTAACAGCAACGCGCAATATAAAAACAAATTTGATTTTGGTGGTTGCATAATGTCAGTCCCCCTTGAATGTTCTCAATCCTTCACTGCATAGCGTAGACCCTATGCAGGGTGATTGCCAGCAGTCTGCAACAAACAATAGCACCGTATAGCCATGCAGACGTTGTGTCGCACGAGCACGGTAGCAAGGTAGGGTGCAATACCCGGAGGGCATTGCACCACTGTCAACGATTGGATGGTGCAATGCGCTTCGCTTATCGGCACCCTACCTGTCAGA
Organism: Burkholderiales bacterium; assembly: GCA_024235755.1. Classification (GTDB taxonomy): domain Bacteria; phylum Pseudomonadota; class Gammaproteobacteria; order Burkholderiales; family Nitrosomonadaceae; genus Nitrosomonas. The sequence continues at coordinate 6,204 of JACKLV010000023.1, forward strand.
CTGATCACAACCTGCAGCATCCATCAAAAACTCAGCCATGTACCGATTCACCAGCTCAGGCTGTTCCTGCTGCACCCAGTGGCTGCACTGGGGGATGTATTTGATCTCGAAATGGTCTGCAAAGTAGGGCTCCATGCCGTAGGTGAGTTCTTTACCCAGCGCGGTGTCTTCCTCTCCCCAGATCAGCAGCGTTGGGCACTTGATCTTGTCGAATAACCGTTCTCCGTGGCGCATGCGTTCGCGAAACGCGGCGCGGTAGTAATTGACCGCTGCGGTCAGCACGTCGGGCTTTTGCAGTGCAGTCGCATATTTCTGCAACTCGTCATCTGAAAAGGCTTCCTTTCGAATCGCCATGCCGCGAAAAGCTTTTTCAACAAACCACCGCAGGTTCAGGCGTATCCCAAATTCCGGCAGCCAGGGAATCTGAAAAAAGAACATGTACCAGCTGCGCCGCAATTGCCGCCAATTGGTTTTGAGGTGGTGCTGAAACGCAGCCGGGTGTGGGCAGTTCAAGACAATCAGCTTTTCCGTTGCCTGAGGATATTCCGCTGCAAACACCCAGGCGATGCCGCCACCCCAGTCATGACCGACAATGATTGCTTTTTCTTCACCGAATGCACGAATCAATGCCATGACATCGGCGGCAAGCATGTCGATACGGTAGTTCGCCACACCGGGCGGTTTTTCGCTGTCGTTGTAGCCGCGCAGATCGGGTACGACAACGCGAAAATGCTGCGCCAGCGCGGGAATCTGATGCCGCCAGGAATACCAGAATTCCGGAAACCCGTGCAGAAGCAGGACAAGCGGGCCTTCGCCTTGGGTGACATAGTGCAGGCGAACGCCGTTAACGTGCGCATAGCCATGTTGCCAGGATTCATTCATGACGTAATGCTCCAATCCTTTTTTCGGTTTTTATAAATTGCACGGCTGACTGTAACATAAATGCGCTCCGTTATACGGCGGGGTGAAAAACTTGAAGGGTAACATTGCCGAGACTTGTGTATTCATCGTCGGTAAAAAAGCGTTTATTTTTCCGATACGTTATAATGCTTACTTTTGCAAAACGAGGCAGACTGTAAATGCGCATCGAAGCTATACCCATCGGCAACAACGCGCCGGAAGACGTCAATGTACTGATTGAAGTGCCGATCGGCGGCCATCCCATCAAATATGAGCTCGAGAAGAATTCGGGTACGCTGGTGGTGGATCGTTTTTTGCATACGCCTATGACGTATCCGGGTAACTACGGCTTTGTCCCCAGCACGCTTTCCGACGATGGCGACCCCATCGATGTGCTGGTGTGCAATACCCGTCCGCTAGTGCCGGGATGTGTGATCAATGTGCGTCCGATCGGCGTATTGGTGATGGAAGACAATTCCGGGCAGGACGAAAAAATCATCGCGGTGCCTTCTCCGCATCTGACCAAACGTTACGAGAAAATTTTCAATTACAACGACTTGCCGGAAATTACCCTCAGCCAGATCGCGCATTTTTTTGAACATTACAAGGATCTGGAACCTGGGAAGTGGGTAAAAATCGGCGACTGGCGCGATGTCAATGAAGCCAGACGGTTAATCGTCGAGGCGATAGAACGATATAAAAATTCTATCTCTGCGTGAGTCAATTGCAGGGAGAGTCTGCACAGCACCAGTCACTGCGGCTGTTAACGAAAGGGTTATCAATTCCGGGTTGTCGGGGATTGTTTGTCAAATCCCGGTAATTTCTCCATCATCGGTCAGATCGATACGATGGGCAGCCGGTTCGCGCGGTAATCCGGGCATGGTGACGATGTCGCCGGTCAGTACCAGTAGATAACCCGCGCCGGCGGCGATGCGCACCGATTCGACCGGTAGCGCAAAACCCCGGGGATGACCCACCAGCGCGGGATCGCCGCTGAGTGACAAATGGGTTTTTGCGATGCAGACCGGTAGCCGGTCGTAACCCAGTTTACTGATGCGTTCCAAATCCTTTCTGGCGGTGCGGCTGAATTCGACATCGCTGGCGCCGTAAATTGTCCGGGCCACGGCGCTAATTTTTGCCGTGGGCTCGGATTCCAAATCGTAAAGAAAACGTGTTTCGGGCTGCGGCTGCGCGGCCGCACTCACGACGGCATGCGCCAAACTTTCAGCGCCCGAGCCGCCATCCGTGAATCCGGTAAAGCGGGCTGCATCGAGTCCACACTGGTTACACCATTGTTCAATGACGACCAGTTCCTGTTCGTTGTCATTCGTAAAACAATTGATCGCGATGACCGGATCGAAACCAAATGCGCGCACACTGCGGACGTGATGATCGAGGTGCGCCAGTCCGCGCTCGATTTCGCTGATATCGCCGATATCACCGGATAGCGAGGGATCTCCGCCGCCGTGTATGCGCAGGGCGCGCACGGTCACCACCAGCACTACGGCGCTGGGCCAAAGGCCTGAACTGCGGCATTTCAGATCAAAGAATTTTTCCGCGCCCAGGTCGAATCCAAAACCGGCCTCGGTGACGGCGTAGTCCGCAAAAGTAGCCGCCGCTTTGGTCGCCATTACGCTGCTACAGCCATGCGCGATATTGCCGAACGGCCCGCCATGCACAAAAGCCGGGACGCCTTCGGTGGATTGCACCAGATTTGGTTGTATGGCGTCGTGCAGCAATGCTGCCATTGCGCCTGACGCCAGCAGGCTTTCCGCCGTGACCGGAAGCTCGGCACGGTTGAAGCCAACCAGAATACGGCCCAGACGGGCTTTTAGATCGGCAACGTCTTCACACAGGCACAGGATAGCCATGATTTCCGATGCGGCGGTAATATCGAAGCCTGTTTCGCGCGGTACGCCATTGAGTCTCCCGCCCAATCCAATGACTGTTTGCCGTAGAGCGCGGTCGTTGACGTCCAGAACACGGCGCCAGAAAATCTGACGATGCTCCAGATCAAGCTCGCTGCGAAAATGAATGGCATTGTCCAGCAATGCGGCCAGCAGATTGTGCGCAGCGCTAATGGCATGCATATCGCCGGTGAAGTGCATATTAATGCGGGCTGACGGCTCGAGTTGGCAGCGGCCGCCGCCGGCGCCGCCACCTTTGACCCCGAAAATCGGGCCTAAGGACGGTTCGCGCAGTGCCAGCGCCGTTTTTTTGCCGATGCGCGTCAAACCTTGCGCCAGACCGATAGCGACCGTGGTTTTACCTTCGCCGCTGCGGGTTGGATTGATCGCTGAAACCAGAATGATTTTTCCCGCCGGTCTGATTCTAGCCTTGGGTAATGCCTGTAACCGAAGCTTGGTCATATGCTCGCCGTAATGTATTAGTGCGTCGGATGGCAGGCCCAATACTTTGGCGATATCCAGAATAGGATGCATGTTAAGGATTTTAAATTGGTGTTGCTTATAAGCTTACTATGCGGTTGCGGATAAGTCGATCAATGAACAATTCGTCGAAGTGTTTTATGCAAGACAAGGCACGAAATGCGGCGATTAAAATCAAAAATTTGTTTTTTGTACGTGAAAAGCAATAAGCGATACCTGCTTCAATAAAGGCTGCATTTTTGTGCAATCCAGCGCTGATTAATGAGTTTGGCCAGGTGTATTTTTTGGAAGCTATTATTTGGCATTTTGTTGATCTGAATCAAGAAATTTGACTTGGACCTAGCGCACAATACCGTCTCGATTAATTCATTATGTGGAGTTCAAAATGGCTATGTTAGAGAAAGAAGATGCTGGCACTTTTAAAAAACTGGGCTTCAATCTCGCACTGATCGGTGTTGTTGCTGTGGGTTTAATTGTTTTATCAATGTACTTTTCTTAAGTAGTTAATGCATGTTGCTAGAGTTTCCGAATTCATGTGCTTCATTAAACTGTAGGTAAAAAATCACTTTTCGTTTTAATCAGCCAGGTGTTCAGATGACGTAATCTGTCTTTGGGTAATCGACGATCTTGTCATCTGAATTCCAATGTAACAGTATGAAGTATGAAGTATGAATCGAGTGTACTGTTAATCATTGGTTTGTTCTGGCTAAGTCATCTAATAAATTCTTTCAGATTTTGAACAAAAATTAGTGCTTGTCCATCCGGCGATACTGAATTGCCTCGGCGACATGCTGGCTGGAGATTGTCTCGACTCCGGCCAAATCTGCGATAGTGCGTGCGAGTTTGAGAATACGGTGATAGGCGCGGGCGGACAGGTTCAGGCGGCTGATCGCCTGTTTGAGCAGCGTTTTACTGGCGGTGTCGAGCGCGCAGTATCGGTCGATTTCTTCAACGTTCAGCAAGCTGTTGGTTTTGCTCTGCCGCTTAAGCTGCCGCCGGTAGGATCGCTCAACGCGCTGTCGTATGGTGCTGCTATTCTCGCCGGTTGTCTGCTGGCGCATCAGTTCGTCCTGCGGCAGTGCCGGTACTTCAATTTGTATGTCAATGCGGTCTAGCAATGGTCCCGAGATTTTGCCGCGGTAGCGTGCTACTTGATCGGGCGTACAATGGCATTTGCCCGAATGATGGCCCAGGTAGCCGCAAGGGCAGGGATTCATTGCGGCGATCAACTGGAAACGGGCGGGAAATTCGGCCTGGCGCGCCGCGCGGGAAATGGTGATTTTGCCCGACTCAAGCGGCTCGCGTAACACTTCCAGCACTTTGCGGTCGAATTCTGCCAGTTCGTCCAGAAACAATACGCCATGCATGGCTAACGATATTTCTCCCGGTCGCGGGTGACTGCCGCCGCCTACGAGTGCAACGCCGGAAGCGGTGTGATGTGGTGAGCGATAGGGTCGGCGCTTCCAGTTGACGATATCGAAACCGCCTTGACTTAAAGATTGTAAGGCAGCCGATTCCAGCGCTTCTTCTTCAGTCATGGGCGGCAGGATACCCGGGAAACGTGCTGCGAGCATCGATTTTCCGGTGCCGGGTGGTCCGATCATCAGCACACTGTGGTTGCCTGCGGCAGCGATTTCCAATGCGCGTTTGACTTTTGCCTGACCCTTGACTTCGGCCATGTCCGGATAAACCGGAATTTTGTTACGCGTATCCGGTAAACTGTTATAAAGGGGAAGGGCTTCATGGCCGGTCAGGTGCGCACAAATTTGCAATAACGACTGTGCGGCGTAAACACGCGCCTGTTTGACCAAAGCGGCTTCTGCTGCATTGTGCTGAGGCAAAACAAAACTGCGACCGGATTGTGCGGCACGGTAGGTCATGGCCAGTGCCCCGTGTATGGGGCGTAATTCCCCGGTCAACGCCAATTCCCCAGCCCATTCGTACTGGTCCAGTTTGTCGGCGGGAATTTGCCCGGATGCGGCCAGAATGCCGAGTGCAATCGGTAAATCAAACCGGCCGCTTTCCTTAGGCAAGTCCGCAGGCGCCAGGTTGATGGTGATACGTTGCGCCGGGATTTTAAATTGAGCGGTTTGCAGCGCGGCTCTGACGCGATCCTTGCTTTCCTTGACTTCGGTTTCTGGCAAACCGACGATAGTGAAACTCGGCAAACCGTTGGCGATATGCGTTTCGACCGTGACCAATGGCGCATGCATACCCGATAGGGCGCGGCTGTATAACACGGCTAGCGACATATGAAAAACAGGCTCGTTTTAGCTGTTTGCACATGGATGCGGCTTTTTGCAAACAAAGTGAGCATTGACTTTTCTGCCGCAGCGCAGTTTCCGAAGCTTGGAGGTCAGGTGGAAGCGGTTTGAGTAGGGTCGGTGTCAGTAGTTTGTGCGGTTTCTGTATCAGTTGCATGCTGGTTATTTGCTTCCGGCAGACCAAGTTGCTGTTCCAATTCTCTGACTTTGGCTTCGAGTTGAATCAGCTTTTCCCGTGTGCGCAGCAGCACTTCGTGTTGGACATCGAATTCCTCCCGTGTTACCAGGTCAAGACGGGAGAAAACACCGGATAAAACTGCGCGCATGTTTTTCTCAACATCTTTTGCAGGACTGTTTTGCAGGATTTCACTGACTTTAGAATTGATTTCTTCAATGACATTTTTATTCAGCATTGTTTTCTCCATTAGAAATAATTGTGACGGCCGATGTGATGGGAAGCAACCGCATCGTGATAAAATTACAGGTCAATCATTGAATTCAGTGATGACTGCATTTCATACGCACATGATTATCAAATCTTATCGGCAGTTGTTCGATTTTCAGTAAGAATTTACCGGTAAGTTTTGATCGTAACAGGATTTGATAGCAGGGTCATCCTTAAACCGACTCAAAACTTTTTAACAGATAGCATGAATCGTTCTCAACTTCTTGAAAACTGGATAAAACAGCAATTTCCGGGAGCCTCCTTTACGTTACAACCGGCATCTGCGGATGCCAGTTTCCGGCGCTATTTTCGTGTGCAAACCGGTAATGAAACACTGATTGTAATGGACGCTCCGCCCGCGCAGGAAGACTGTGGGCAGTTTCTTCATGTTGCTGAACTATTGGCAGATACCGTTCATGTTCCAAAGATACGCGCTCAGGATATATCGCAAGGTTTTTTGCTGTTGTCTGATCTGGGAAATTTAACCTACCTGCAAGCGCTTACTGAACAGCCTGAAACAGCAGATCGGTTATATGCACAGGCAACCGATGCGCTGGTTAGCATGCAGCGGACGCAAGCTTTGGAAAACTTGCCTGCTTATGACGAAAAGCTGCTGCGGTTTGAATTGAATCTTTTTCCTGAGTGGTATATTGCCAAGCATTTGCAAATTGAACTGAATGACGAACAAAAAACAGTGCTTGAGTATGTGTTTGCATGCATTCTGCAGAATAATCTGGCACAACCGCGTGTGTTTGTGCACCGGGATTATCATTCGCGCAATCTGATGGTGTCCGAGCCCAATCCGGGTATTCTGGATTTTCAGGATGCCGTAGTGGGTCCGGTTACTTATGATCTGGTTTCCCTGTTCAAGGATGCTTATATCCATTGGGATGAAGCGCAGGTTCTCGACTGGGCGATACGCTACTGGGAAAAAGCGCGCCATGCCGGAATACCCGTGCAGCGTGATTTTGGCGATTTTTACCGCGATTTTGAGTGGATGGGGGTGCAGCGCCATATCAAGGTGCTGGGTATTTTCGCGCGTCTAGCGTATCGCGACGGTAAACAGGCTTATTTGGATGATATGCCGTTAGTCATGAGTTATTTGCGCAAAGCTTGCGAGCGTTACCGGGAACTAGGCTTTCTGCTAAATTTATTGGATGAATTGGACAATAATGCATCGGATCGGAGAATTGGCTACACATTCTGAACCCGTTCCGTATCAGGCCATGATCCTCGCTGCCGGGCGGGGCGAGCGCATGCGCCCGTTAACGGACGAGCAGCCGAAGCCGTTGCTGCGGGCAGGCGGGCGTCGGTTAATTGAATACCAGATCATCAGCCTTGCGTACGCGGGTTTTCGGCACATTGTAATTAATTATGCGTATCTTGGCTCAATGATCGAAAATGCATTGGGCTGCGGCGAGCGCTACGGTGTTCAAATTAGCTATTCGCCTGAAAAAGAGGTGCTGGAAACAGCGGGGGGTATAGCGAATGCATTGCCATTGCTGACAGACAAGGGTTGTCACCGTCCTTTTCTAGTGGTCAATGCGGATATTTACTGCGAGTTCGATTATGCTTCTTTGTTACCTATCTTGCAGGCTATGCAGGAAGGAGATTCGAAGCGGTATGCGCATCTGATTTTGGTCAATAACCCGTTGCACCATACCCGAGGTGACTTTGCGTTAATACAGGATCGCATTGTGTTAACAGGTGAGAATTTTCTGACGTTTAGCGGTATCGGCGTTTATCATCCATTGTTGTTTAAGGATGTGCCTTCCGGTAAACCGGTAAAGTTGGCGCCGTTGTTGCGTACGGCGATTGAAAATAAATGTGTGACTGGTGAGTTTTTTTCAGGAACCTGGCTGGATATCGGGACGCCTGAGAGGCTGATACAGCTGGACAGGCTGTTGAACGCTCGAGATGCGCGCGGTGGCTAGTGATGTTAAAGTGAATAATACCGATGGAAAAGATTGAACACTATATGAAACGGCGCAAACAATTGGCGTCGATGATGAAGAGTGGCGTTGCGGTCATTCCGACGGCGCCTGAACGGTTGCGAAACCGTGATGCGCATTATCCTTACCGTTTTGACAGTTACTTTTATTATTTAACCGGATTTAAGGAACCGGAAGGGGTTTTAGTCATTGTGGCGGAACAGGCGGAATCTGTTAAACAAATTTTGTTTTGCCGTGCAAAAGATCCTGAACGTGAAATCTGGGATGGTTTTCGTTTTGGTCCGGAGCGTGCAAAGGATGCATTCGGGTTTGATGAAGCGTATGCTATTTCAGAAATAGACAAAATACTCCCGGAACTGTTGGGCAATCAGACCACAGTGTTTGCGGCACTCGGAAATGACGCGGCCTGGGATCAGCGTATCACCGGCTGGGTCAATCAAGTGCGTGCGCAAAGCCGCAATGGGGTCACGGCGCCCGGTGAAATTCATGATTACCGGACTTTGCTGGATGAAATGCGACTGATCAAGGATGACAACGAATTGCAGATCATGCGCCACGCTGCGGAAATTTCGGTGCAGGCGCACCGCAGGGCAATGCAGGCCACGCGTCCTGACAGATACGAATATGAAGTCGAAGCTGAATTACTTTATACCTTTTACCGTCATGGCGCGCAATCACCCGCGTATACGTCCATTGTCGCTGGCGGCGCCAATGCTTGCATTCTGCACTATATCGACAATAATGCACAGTTAAAGCAGGGCGATCTATTGTTGATTGACGCAGGATGTGAGCTGGAAGGCTATGCGTCTGACATTACACGTACATTTCCAGTTAGTGGCCGGTTTTCTTCGGCACAGAAAGATATTTATCAACTGGTATTAGCCGCGCAAATGGCGGCCATTGAGCAAGTCCGGCCAGGCAATACCTGGAACGATCCGCATCAGGCAGCATTGCGGGTTCTGGCGCAGGGTTTTGTCGACTTCGGTTTATGTCAGGGAAGTGTGGATAGTGTGCTGGAGTCGGAAGATTACAAGCGTTTCTATATGCATCGTACTGGACACTGGCTGGGTTTGGATGTGCACGACGTGGGGGAATACAAACAGCAGGGCGAGTGGCGCACACTCTGTCCCGGAATGACGCTGACCGTCGAGCCGGGCAGCTATATCCGTGCTGCTGAAAATGTACCGCAACATTTTTGGGATATTGGCGTACGCATCGAGGACGATGTGCTGGTTACGGCAAGCGGCAATGAACTTTTAACCGCGGCGGCACCCAAAACTGTGACAGAGATAGAGGAGTTAATGCAATGAATGAAGAGCAGCGCAGAATTATTATCAAAAGGATAACCAGTTACGAGCAGCAGGGAGATAATGCCGAGGATCGTGCGCCACTGCCACCGATCAATCGCTGGGTTGCGTTGGCAATTATGATTCCTGTTTTAGCGGTGCTGGCGGTGCTGGGCGTATTCTTTTTTACCATTTTCGTCGCGTTGTTTTCCATCATCGCTATTATTTTCGGGGTGAGAATCTGGTGGTTACGAAAAAAATTCCAGCGTTCCATGCATCAGGCGAACGATTCGCGGGCGGAAAAGTCGACTCACAATGAGCAGTCTTCGGATTCCGGTACTGTTGAAGATGCCGAGATTATCGAGGAAACCACTATCATCAAAGAGCATAGACAATCGGGTACGGGCGATAAGCATAACCGCGTTTAGGAAAGAGTGAATGGCCTGATCTTGCTTGCAGTATCCATTATCCGCGGCGCACCTATGTACATAGCGTAGAAAGTCGACAGACCTGGTCAGAGAATAATAAATTGTTAAAATCAGTATGTCAGGCTGAGTCTACTTGGTAATTACTTCGAAATTTAAATATATAATTTCAATCAAGCCATTTGCTTATATAAATATTAATCAGATCGACAATTACCTGTGCTTTTATAACGAGACCGAGATCAATCATTTCCGAACCCATGACAATACCATGATTATTGGCAGGTACAGGAACAGGAATCAGATGGTTAGCTTCTTCGCGGAAAAAAACGGCGGTGACTATACCCGCGAATAACAGTTTCTTGTTTGTATGCCGTCCCATTTTCAGGGAGTCAGTCTGGTTAACAAAGACTGGACTCCCACTAGAGCCAGGAAATACGGCTGCATCTATGAGAAATTCCTTGCGTCCTTCAAATTCCAGTGCGATTGGCGTTGCTGTTGTGCCGCGCCGAAAAATCGGCATCAAATTGACCTGATCCCATACACCACTCGGATAACCAATAAAAAACACTTCCTCCAGCACGTCGAGCGAAAGTAAAGTCGACGCATCAGGTGCCAATCGACTGTCGATGGTATGGTAATACAACTCAACACCTTGATTATTTGCAGCTTGTTCTAGTGGTCTTAGTGGAATAAGTGCAAGATCAATGTCTGGGTCAGGGTGCATGTACCATGCGTGTGTGAAATCATCTATATTTAACTGAAAACGTTTGCCGAATACTGGCTGGCCATTTTGCTTTTGCGTAAACACGAGGCCGCCACGCTGCACATTTTCTACAAGGTGTCGATTGGTCACGATAAATACATAGGTACTGTTTAAGTGCTTGTGGCTCACAATAAAAGCGGTCCCTGACCCTTCGCTGCCGTCCTCAAGCACAGTATCGACACGGATGGTATTAAACAGTAATTTCTTGGTGGTAGAATTAATTTCCATTATTACTCACTTACTCACGCGCCAGTGAGAAAAAAATTACAGAGTCATTCATCTGCCAGTTCAATTTCTGGCTGTGGATTTTATTGGCTCTTTTAATCTTTTTGTGCATGTTGATTTATCTGATCAATAGCTTTTTCAACTGCGCGAGCAGCTTCTCTGGCTTCAGCCTCATTTCCCATCATTGTTAATCTGCCAAAGTTGCCAAAGGGTTTTACGTCAATCAACGTAACATGCGCTGCCTTTTCAGCTTGATTGGCTGCATAGATTGCATAGCCTGCAGGCTCAACTTCCAGTATAAACATACTCCTTCCTGGCAAAATCATAGAACCCTTTCGCAACTGACGGTTAATGAGTGTGGCATGGTCCGGCGTAATGGCGTAGATAATTTCATTCCATGCGATTCGGCAGGCCATACGTGATTCAATAGTAGCACCAATTTCCTGCAGAACAATATTACCTGCTTCGAGAACATCACTTTGATTGCGGTAATGGATTTCCATTGAACCAAATGAACGCTCCACGACCTGTTCACCCATACGTACACTCGTTTCCTTCAATGCGATATCGGACAAACGATGTACAGCCATGCCAGGTGCAACTTCAATCCACAAGCACGCGTCGCCGGGAGTGGGTAAGAACCCTTGTGAAGAGGTAGCGAGATAGGAGGCGAGCTGGGGCTGCAGTGAATCGATAAAAACAAAAGTTCGCAAAGAGATCTGCATGATTTCTTAGTGTGTAAGACCCATATAGAGCATAGGCAGTTTCTCAGGAAGTCTCTCCACATGATCCAGCACAGTGTAATTTTTCATGCCAAAGATACGCGAGACGTACTGGTCAGCGCCTGGATCAAGCGAAAGTGCGTAGGTAGTGATACCAGCGCGCAATAATTCTTCAACGGCATGTTTTGTATCGAAGCGGAGATACTGTGGATCACGCACATCATTATCGGCGGGTTCGCCATCGGTTATGACAAACAGGATTTTTTTATTTTGGGGTTGTTGTCCAAGTATCGAGCCAGCATGGCGCAAAGCGGCTCCCATTCGTGTCGAATAACTTCCTTCCATGGCTGCGAGACGAGCTTTGACAACGTCATTATACGGCGCATCGAAATCTTTGAAGCGGGAGTAATGCACGTCATGCCGTCCATCGGAACAGAAGCCGTGCAAGGCAAATGGGTCGCCGATACGATCCAACGCATCTGAAAACAGAACGGTAGCGGCGCGCGTGAGGTCCATTACGGTGTAATCATGACCGCGAACTTTTTCATTAGCGGACTCAGACATGTCTAACAGCACCATGACAGCTAAATCCCGAACGTTCCGTTTATGGCGAATCATAATCCGGTTGTCAGGTTGTTGTCCCATACGAATATCGATCATGGCACGCACAGCTGCATTAATATCTACTTCATCGCCATCTTCAACTCGCCGGATACGTTGCATGCCATGCGGTGTCATGGAATCGATAAGAAATTTAAGCCGTGATATGATCGGCTTGTTGTCCTCTATAATTTTATTGATCAGATCGAGATCACCCAGTTGGGGGCGGCGTTCCAGCACAGTTACCCAACTGGGTCGTTCCAACTGTATTTGGTAATCCCATTCATGATAGTGGTAGGGATCAGATATCGGTTCCTTTCCCTCCAGAGAATTGATGGTTACGCCTTCTTGATCCAACCAGTACTCCGTGGGCAGTACCCAAATTTCCTCCGCATCGTCGCCGGCAAATTCATTATCCAGCGAATTTACCATTTCCATAATATTGACCTTTTTACGAGTCTGCTTAGGCATCCAGGTTGCTTCCAAGGCTTCCATTTCGTCGTATTCTTCGGATTCCCAGATGGCGCGGTTATCGTCTCGATAAATTGCGCGCAGAATATCGGAACGTAGGTTGTATTCGGGCAAAGGAAACTTCGCCAAGTGATGCGCAAGTTCTACACCGATGTTCCAGCTTGATTGGTTAGTGTCCAGGTTTTGTTCTGCTCTGAAAAGTTCGATCCCTTTCCGTACCCACGGATGGGGATCAGCACTGTTTTCTTCAAGCAGCGCTCTTGCCAGCCGGTTAAGCAGATCACCTACTGTTTCTGGTTCGTTATAGTCAGACAGTGGATGCAACGCCAACCAGTCATTACGCATGCCGGGGAACTGACGGCAGGCCAGTTCTTCCACTCGCGCATCTTCAATTACCTCAATAATTGCTATCTGAGTCGTATTCAGCATCTGCATCGACAGCGGCTTGAGCGTAAAAACAAGGTGCGCAGCACAATGATTGGCAATAGCGCGGTAAATTTCAGATCCAGGGATCACAAACTCAAGCGCCATTGCTTCGTCTTGGAATGTGTAATCGTCATAGGCATCAGCAATATGGATAACATAACGACTGATGTAGGGTTTCAAACCCTCACGGCTTTCATAATCCCCGGCGGTTGGTCGCAGGAAAAAATCGCGCCCCCACATTGCACGTAAGTAAATGTTGAGACGACGCTGTACATCTACGAACAGCGTACCTTTTCGTTCGGACTGTAGAACAGACAGAGCATCCGGGCTTTGCAGTGAAAAATAGCGGATTTGACCGTCGAAGTCTGATTTGTACGCTTGAACGCCCCACTGCACCCACCGTCGCAGACCACCAAGAGTCAGCTGTGTCAGCAGCAGATCAAGTTTCTCTAACATAGGGCGTAAGCCGCGCGGTGCTTGAGCCAGCATAATAGATAGTACGCTGAGATAGTTACGGAAGAGTTCTCCGTCGCTCAATCTTTCAGCGGCAAGGGGAGCCGTGCTAACTATAAGCGCAAGTACTTGGCTTGATGTTTTAGAAGCCATAGAGAGCAGAAAGCTAACAATATCCGGTAAAATATCCTCGCCAATGACGTAGGCTACGCGTGGAATTTCCTGGATAAAGGTGACAACGAGCTCTTCTCCTCGTCCAAGGTCATGCAACGCCACAGCTGCCTTAAGATAATTGCTCAGGCCTCGCGATGAGAAAACCTTGGCTGCCTCTGTCCATGATGAACGCAATACATCTTGGGAATTGCTCGGCAGATCGTCAAGGAGTACTTGGTACTCTTCAAGGTGGATAGTCATTTGAACAGCCAGCGTGACAAATTGAGTTTATTCCGTATTTTCTGCTGTTTGACTGTTTCTTATAGTTCTTTTAGAAATAAGTGGTAACAGCAGAATCAAGCGCATCTCGCATATCGGCATCGTCAGTGATAGGACGAACCAATGCGACACGACATGCAGCAAGAGGTTGCACGCCCTTACTGATGAGAGAGCCGGCATAAATTAACATCCGCGTTGACAGACCTTCATCCAATCCGTGTCCCTTGAGATTACGTGCGCGCTCAGCAATATGTACGAGATTTTTGGCAGTATCTAGACTGACTCCTGATTCATGGGCAACAATCTCCGCTTCGATATCATGTTCTGGATAATCAAAATCGAGTGCACCAAAACGCTGTTTGGTTGATTGCTTGAGATCTTTCATAAGCGATTGATAGCCAGGGTTGTATGAAATCACTAACTGAAAATCCGAATGCGCTTCAATGACTTCGCCTTTTTTTTCTAGAGACAACATGCGTCGGGCATCGGTAAGCGTGTGGATTGATACAATGGTATCCTGGCGCGCTTCGACAACTTCATCAAGGTAGCAAATTGCGCCATAACGGGCTGCAGCAGCCAGCGGACCATCTTGCCAATGCGTACCATTGGCGTCAAGTAAGTATCGTCCTATCAGGTCAGAAGCGGTCATGTCTTCATTACAGGCTACGGTAATCAGGGGTTTGCCAAGCTTCCAGGCCATATATTCAACAAAACGTGTCTTGCCGCATCCAGTAGGTCCTTTCAGCATAATGGGCATACGCACCGAGTAGGCAGCATCATAAAGTTCAATTTCATCGGCAACTACACGGTAATAGGGCTCGCTTTTGATAAGGTATTGCTCTAATAACCCTGATGACGCCATATTCACAGAATTATGACTTTCTGAATGTTGGGCAGCTTTACGCGCCAATGCTTCTTGTCGAGGGGAATAAGTACGCATGAACGTTTGATTGTGCATGACAAAACTCCTTGTTCTTAATGCTTAATCTGGCCAGACGCGGTTTGGAAACAATTCGCCGCTACTCTCAGGAATACCGCCTGCAGAAATTTTTGTGCGTTTAACATTCGCCTGTTTAACTTCAGGATTGACTTCGGTTGATTTGGCAGCTGGCTGTTTAGCAGGAACTGCATCTTCAGATTTCGGTTGTTGGGTGGTCCTGGTTTTGGCTTTACGTACGCTTGAAGTTAGTTTGTCTTTCATGGTGTTCATAATGGAATTGCCTCATTAATAATTGCTTCGATCTCTTCTACTGCTCGTTTGCCATGCCCCTTCATTTGATAAACAGAAATTCCCTCAAGCGCTGCGCTGCGATATGCAGCACGTCGGCGAATCATTGTATTGAGTACAGGAATATTGAACTCTTTGAGCGCCTCATTCATCGCGTTTGAAAGCGCACTACTGGGTTCAAGCTGATTGATGACAAGATAAGCTTGGATGTCCGGGTTGTCTTTTTTTGTTTTTTCGATTTCTTGTGAAAGCGTTATACTTGCCCAAAGATCAATCGGAGAGGGTAAGACCGGTATTAAAGCAACATCACAAGCTAGTAGAGCTTGTTCGGATGTGTGGCTGTCCAATGAAGGGGGACAATCAAGTACAATGTATTGATATAGCTTATATTTATCCTGCAGACCATCAGCACTCCAATCGTCAGATACTATTGCTTCAACAGGTGTAGAAAAAGCTTTCTTGCCCATGTCCGCCCATTGTAGAGAAGAGCCTTGGGGATCAAGATCGATTACTATTGTTTTGGCACGCAGTGTTAGTCCGGCCGCCAGATTCATTGCTAAAGTAGTTTTGCCAGCGCCACCCTTTTGGTTAATAATAGCAATGATATATGGCATGATAATCAATCACTTTTGTTCAAGAAAAGCTGGTTTATGCGCGTTGCTAGGCTTAATTCGTCTTCGCCCAGCTTTCCTTCGTCATTTGCATCCAATGTTATATTTACGTAGGTGCTTGCAAAATTGATATTTTGTGGATGCAACCCAGCTTCTTCAGTCAGCGCGGCTAATGCATCAAGAAATGCACGCGTTTCATTGTAATTGTCAAATTCAAATCGCTTGAACAATGTTGGAATACTGCCGCGCGACTCCCAGCCATCGGGAAACTCAGTCAAGCTCATTCTGTTCCGCTCTCATATCATCAATCTTGTTGATATGCGCAATTTCATCATTCAGAATTGATTCCAGTAACGCAGCGGTTTCTCCATCGCGCGTACGTTGTGCATGTAATAGCGCATCCCGATATAAATGTACGGCATTGACTTCCAGCATGCGATTGGACATCATCAATTCTTCCCAGTTTCGTCCGAGACGAGCTGGCGTTAAATTCCCGGCCGAAGGTGATACACCACACAAAATTAAGTGTTCCATCAAGCGTTCGGCGTGCTCGAGCTCCTCCATCGCTTCCTGGCGAAGCTTCTCTCCTAGTATCGGCTCTCCCCGCAAGCGAGCAAGCGTGCTTTGCGCAAGGTATTGTTGCACTGCACTCATTTCGTGGGTGAGTGCTCGTGTCAACCAGCCCAGAGTACGCGAATCGACACTCATCGATTTACTTGTTAGCTGCGGGTAGAAGTGATTTCTGCATCTCGCCCACCACCATCAACTTCCGGTTTTGTTGGCAGAATGCCTTCCACTTCGCTATGTACGCGTGCAATGATATGTGCGGCCACGAGGCCATCACCTACGCGTTCGCAGGCATCTGCCCCGGCGCGAACTGCAGCATTCACAGCACCTGTTTCGCCCCGTACCAGTACGGTTACATAACCACCGCCAACAAACTGTCGTCCGATTAAACGTACTTCGGCGGCTTTGGTCATGGCATCCGCTGCTTCAATAGCGGGAACCAGACCACGGGTTTCAATCATGCCAAGCGCAATACCTGTCGTATTAGCCATTCTAAAAAACTCCTAAAATAAACACTTGCTTCGATATTGATAAAATTTAAACTGAAGGGGTTGTTGGCAGAATGCCTTCCACTTCGCTATGTACGCGTGCAATGATATGTGCGGCCACGAGACCATCGCCTACACGTTCGCAGGCATCTGCCCCGGCGCGAACTGCAGCATTCACAGCACCTGTTTCGCCCCGTACCAGTACGGTTACATAACCACCGCCAACAAACTGTCGTCCGATTAAACGTACTTCGGCGGCTTTGGTCATGGCATCCGCTGCTTCAATAGCGGGAACCAGACCACGGGTTTCAATCATGCCAAGCGCAATACCTGTCGTATTAGCCATTCTAAAAAACTCCTAAAATAAACACTTGCTTCGATATTGATAAAATTTAAACTGAAGGGGTTGCTGGCAGAATGCCTTCCACTTCGCTATGTACGCGTGCAATGATATGTGCGGCCACGAGACCATCGCCTACACGTTCGCAGGCATCTGCCCCGGCGCGAACTGCAGCATTCACAGCACCTGTTTCGCCCCGTACCAGTACGGTTACATAACCACCGCCAACAAACTGTCGTCCGATTAAGCGAACTTCGGCAGCTTTGGTCATGGCATCCGCTGCTTCAATAGCGGGAACCAGACCACGGGTTTCAATCATGCCAAGCGCAATACCTGCATATTCAGCCATTTTGTTTCTCCTTTTCAAACTAAGTTAAAAAAACGTAATCCGTATTGTTCAATTTTAAAAAATCAGTTGCGTCTAGCATGATTTTTTTATTCACCTGTCTACTCATTCCAATTATCGATAATGCCGCAGATGGTCAGATCAGTTAATATTGTTTTATCTGGCATTGCCATACGTGCTGCACTGCCGCTTGCCGTAAACACCCATTTGCCTATCGGCACACCCACTGGGTCTGTTGCGACAATCGACTCTCCCGACTGACTTTCCAATACCCTAAGGGATACAGCTTTTAAACCGGATACACGGCGCGTGCATACAATCTCATCTTTAACACGCATAATTTCCATCAGGATTTCTTCTCTTCCCACTGATCAATAATGCCAACTATCGTCAAATCACTTGGAAATTCTTTACTGCCCGCCGCTTCGCGGGCAGCCGACGAACCGACGCATATAACCCAATCACCAGGAATGCAACCTACAGCGTCGACTGCAACACTAGGCGTCCCGCCAATTTTGTCTATCACAACCAACAAGGGCCGATGACCCATTTCTTTGATTCGGTTAGTTGATACTAGCGTCTTCTCAACCCTCATGATTTTCATAAAAAAACTACCTCGACAAAACAGCTATCTTAATGCCCGGTTTCTTTGGCTTCATCTTCAATGAACGTGCAGCGCTCACTGCCAACTTTATCGCTTATTGCAATCTGACAATTAAGCAGACCTCTTCCATGTAGTTGTGAGTAACGTGCCTCTATTGCCGCCTTGACACGCCTGCAACGTCTTATCGTACGATTACGAGAACCTGGCACGCGCGAGGAATAGTGATAATGCACGAGTATAGGAATCGCCAATCCATGATTGATATTTAGATTAGTAAAAATCTTGATGCCTACATCTAAGTCGACCGCAGCTTCTTCAACTGTGTTGAGATGAGCGAAATAATATTTATTGCGCAAATGCAATTCGTTCATGGCTTCTCCAGCGCAGATAAAACGCTCGTTGTGGCCAATGATTGCATAACGTCCGGCATGATATTGAATTACAAACTCAATTTGCGATAGATTGGCCTCAACTAGTTTAAGCACCAAGTTTCGCATGCCTGTTG
Source organism: Burkholderiales bacterium (assembly GCA_024235755.1). Taxonomy (GTDB): domain Bacteria; phylum Pseudomonadota; class Gammaproteobacteria; order Burkholderiales; family Nitrosomonadaceae; genus Nitrosomonas. The sequence goes on from JACKLV010000023.1 coordinate 24,647, forward strand.
CCATCTTTCCTTTCCCTTGGTTTATCCCATTTTGAGATTCCACTTTGGATACGGCCTCCGCAATATACGCCCGAGCAGCTTCTTCAGTCATTCCTAGTGAATCTTGGTATATATTGCCGCTATCAACATAACGGTCAGGGTCAATATCACCGCTTGCATCCGGCAAGTGAATACGAATGGAATCGAGATCTGTATCAACGCCGATTAAAAGAATATCCGGAGCTGCTCCGCGGCCATAGGTATTATTAATGGCGGCGCGCAATTCATTAAGTCTTCCCAGCGCGGATTCGAGTGCATGCTTAGTGTCACTGCCATGTGCAGCGCAACCTTGGTGGGTAGGATTGGAACTGCTGTAGTGATAGACCGCTATTTTTAAGTAATTGTTATCTTCTTGACCTGGGAGGCCGCCAGATAGTCGCTCAAGCTCACGATGTGCCCAATTTGCAATATCTTCTTCGATATTAAACATTGCGCCAGCATAGGCTTTGACATAGACAGATTCACTGGGTGCGAGCCGGAGTATGAAGGATAACAATCCTTGCAGACGGCCATCCGAACAGGGGCTGATATTCACCGTGTGATATCCGCAGGTATGTATGAAATCTGTATGTAAAGCATTGCACTCGCGCCAGGATGCTTGGTCAAAGCGTGCCTTAGAGATACATTCTTTAAAACTGCGAAAAACACAGTATGAATGCAGCGCCCGTAAGTTTAGACCAGCTACCCAGGCGTCTTCCAGTAAGCTAACAGGCAACGAATAATGCAGATTATCCAATGCAATACGTTGCGCCCGAGTGACGAAATCGAGTTCGTGTTGATAAATAGAGAGCGTTTTTAAAGTATTTGTAATTGCTGAAAAGCGGCTGCGAACAAGCTCTTCGTAAATATATAAAAAATCATTTAACTCAGGCTTAGCGAGTGAGTGCTTACAAGCCTGGTTCGGCCCAATAGAACAGATTGGTTCAGAAATCGGTTCGGATACAATAGATATATTTTCGGCTAAACTCATATTGGCCATTCGCCTCTGTGCAGCTAGTTTGTGTTTGGGTTTACGTGTGTTCATTTAATTACCTTTCAGGCACGCGCACCACCAGAAACAGTCACAATTGCTCCTCTTGTGGCGCTTCCAGCAGAGCCGGTAATACGACTTTCAGGCACAGGAATTCGTTCCACTTCACGGAAATGTTGTGCATTGGTGCCAACACCCCGAGTCTCTCCGCGTATTGATAAATTGCGCGTTTGGGAAGAAGCACTTTCAGTGCCTGTAACGCGATTCTGATCGTGCCACGCATCACCTGTAATGCGTGTGCCCATTTGCTTGCCTTCACCAGTCAGCCTTTGATGGGCGGCAGCTACCGCTTCTTCCTGTTTAATCTGCAAATTCATGCTGTCACGATGGCGAAATTCCGGAGTTCCCGTAATGAGTCCACCTGCTTTATTAGCCGGACCCGTTATACGTTCATCAGTGTAAACATAGCCCGTGATATTATCGTTGGCAATACGCCGTTCCTGTGCTTGCCGCGCAGGTGGTTTAATACTGAAATCAGCCGGAGGAGTTGGCAATACGGGCTCTTCAAAAGTACGTGCTCGAGGGACGAAGCGCCCGCTTGACCCGCACTTGCTGGCAATATTGTCTGCTCCGATGTAAGGTGTGCCGGTTATGGGTTCGCAAATACCCCGCTCATCACCTGTCATTGCTTCTCCATTAGCTCCAGGACGATCACCTGTAACAGCAATAGCAGGTATGCTGGTGCTAGCAGGAAGGCATGCCTGTTGTGCTTCAAGCGCCGTAGATTCGCAAAAACCACTATATTGGTTGCGTCCTATGTAAGGTGTGCCACTTATAGGTGAACAATCTCCATATTCATCTCCTGTAACACTTCGAGATCGACCCACATAACTTCCCGTAATTGGTTGCCCGCGCCAAGTCTGGTCAACAAAAACTTTGGCAACCGGAGCCACAGGGGTGCTAACAGTGCAACCTTCTGGGTTTGCACCGACATAATCTGTTCCGGTGACGGGTTTGCACCCCCCTTTATCGTCACCGGTCATCTTTGGGCTATGACCTACTTCCGTACCAGTTATAGTTCCATTTGCCAGGGTCTGCATGGAACTGACTTTACGAGGCCAATTAACGTTACATAACTCACCAAAGTCGGAAGCCGTAAAATATTGCGTGCCAGTAATAGGGCGGCAGGAGCCTTGCTCATCACCGGTAACCTTATTGGAACGACCCACCTCAGTACCCGATACCGGAAGATTACCCTGAGAGGTCATCACGCTTACTTTATGAGGTGTAGTTGGCGGCTCGGAACGGCAGATATCTTTAAATTGCTCAGCTGACAAATATTCGGTACCCGTGATGTTGTTGCGACAAGCACCCGATTCATCACCGGTAATTTTGGTCGTATGTCCCACTGCAGTACCAGTGACCTGCTGATCATGCCCGGTGTGCGAGACAATTACCTTGTCAGGAGCCCAATCTTTGGATTTCTGAGTATAGTTTGTACCCGTAATGGCGCGATCAGCACCTTGCTCGTTGCCCGTTACCTTTTGCGTATTGACTACTGAAGTGCCTGTAACAGCCTTTTCTTTTGCCGTTCGGTCAACATTGACTTTTGCAGGAGCCGGAACAGGTTTGCTGGGGCAAAATTCATCGAAGCGCTCTGACGCCAGATATTCCGTTCCCGTTACATTGCGGCAAGCCCCGGGCTCATCGCCCGTTACCTTTACTGAGCGTCCCAGCTCGGTACCGGTTATTTTGTGACTACGCAAGGTACTGCTGACGCTCACTTTGGATGGAGCTGGTTCCGGTTGCGAAGGACATAGCTCATTAAATTGCTCGGCGCCTATGTACTCTGTGCCAGTGATGGCGCGACAGGATCCCGGTTCGTTACCGGTAACCCTTTTGCTTCGCTCAACCATCGTTCCTGTAACTTCATGACCGGAAAGCGTATGCCCTTGCTCAACCTTAGGCGGTGCGAGTAAAGACTGAGGAGAGCGCATCCGGCCAGAGGGACGAGACTCTTTTTTATTGCTGACATCTGCCCGACCAGCTACAGAGCGTACCAATCGGCGCTGCATAGCCACTTGTCGGCCTGTTGCTCCTTTAGTCATCGCAGCTTGCCAATCCATATCCGGCATCGAAGAAGCAATTTTTACTACTTGCGAGGCACGCTTTAACCCAGCCTTGCCATCCTGTGCTAAAGCCGCACGCCGAGCCCGAGCAAACGCCCGACTACTCAGGTTATCGACTGCCTTATGACTCACATTTGCTACTTTTGGTGCAGCAGTGGCACTGGCCTGAGCGATGCCGACATCATAAGTATCCTGTTTAAAGGAAGATTCTTGCTTGTGATTATTGCAATCACACTCTTTGCAACCACAGGATTTTGCAGATACTTCTTGTGTCATTGCGGCTGACGGCATGCTATCTGCATTACCCTGATGGTGCTGCGAATGCCTGCGTTCACTTGGCGATCCGGACGTTGATTTTATCGCGGCCTTGCCTAATTGATTCATTGCATTCCGACGGGCTCGATTAATGCTTCGACCACTAGCGATATTAACATCGCCGACAACATCGGCAGCAGTTCTTGTAAGAAATGAATCTTGCTTGCCATTACCGTAATTGCCATCATCGCAGCTGTACGATCTTGCTGAGATGCTTTGTTCATTCGCAATTGAGGGCAGACTGCTGACAACATCATGATTGCTTTGCGGACGCTTGCGTCCGCTTGGCTTGCCGGATGTAGACTTAACTGCGGCCTTGCCTAACTGGTTCATCGCATTACGGCGAGCGCGACTAACGCTGCGGCCATTATTTACAGTTGCAACGTGTTTGTTGGACGCAGAATTAAAATTCGTAAAGACCGGATCGACAGATGACGTAGTTGAGGCAGCATTACTAGTTTTGTGTACTGCTACTGATCGTTGATTTAATTTTTTATTGGTCATACCTGTCTTGCCATGTAGCGCCATTACCTTACGACGCTGCAAAGCTAGATCACGCCCCGATAAAGTAGCAACGGCAATACTTTCAGAGACTTGCCTCATTACATACCTCTAACAATAAAATATTAGATTTCAATTATCGATAAACAACAAAAGTCAATCCCTGACTTTGAGTGTAGTTGTCGTAGGCGACAAAGCGAACCATATGATCGGGAAACTCGCGATGGCAGGCTTCGATTTCGGCTAGCACAGCCTCAACCGATTGCTCACCGAAAAGCGGCAGTTTCCACATGTACCAATAGTTGCTCGTCGCGTCGACACCTTTTTCGGTGTGTTCAACTGCAGGATTCCAACCCAGACTGATGGCATAAGCGATTTGACGGCTTACCTGGTCTGGGGTCAATTGTGGTAAATATGAAAAAGTTTCATACTTGCGTGTAGCTTTATAGGCTTGAACAGTCATTTCTATTTATCCTTTCTTGCTTGAGAGTAACGATTCATAGTCTCATGATCCGAGAGCAGCAAATTTTCCCAACACCATAATTTAGAACCACTATTTGCATTACTTATGTGTGGCATCCAATTTGTCGACGGTATCAAACTCAAACTTGATTTCTTTCCATGTTTCCATGGCGATCTTAAGTTCTGGCGAGTACTGCGCTGCGGCGGTAAGAATCTCTTTACCCTCTTTTTCAATTGGACGGCCTTCGTTACGCGCTTGCACACAGGCTTCCAGTGCAACGCGATTAGCAGCGGCACCCGCTGCGTTACCCCAAGGATGGCCCAGCGTTCCGCCACCGAACTGCAGTACCGAATCGTCACCAAAGATGGTTACCAGCGCAGGCATATGCCATACGTGAATACCGCCGGAAGCTACCGCGAAAGCACCGGGCATCGATCCCCAGTCCTGATCGAAGAAAATACCGCGTGAACGGTCTTCAGGAACATAGGATTCACGCAACATATCGATCCAGCCCAAAGTTGCTTCACGATCACCCTCAAGCTTACCGACAACGGTACCGGTATGCAGATGGTCACCACCTGACAGGCGCAAAATCTTGGTCAAAACGCGAAAGTGAATACCGTGGTGTGGGTTACGGTCAATCACTGCGTGCATGGCACGGTGAATATGCAGTAACATACCGTTGTCCCTGCACCAGTTGGCCAAACCAGTGTTTGCACAGAAACCACCGGTAATGTAGTCGTGCATGATGATGGGCGCGCCAATTTCCTTAGCATACTCGGCACGTTTGTACATTTCTTCCGGAGTAGGTGCGGTAACATTTAAATAATGCCCCTTGCGTTCACCTGTCTCAGCTTCGGACTTGAGAATAGCTTCCATGACAAAGTCGAACCGCTGTCTCCAGCGCATGAACGGTTGGCTGTTGATATTTTCATCATCTTTGGTGAAATCCAGACCGCCACGCAAACATTCATACACGGCGCGGCCGTAGTTCTTGGCTGACAAGCCCAGTTTAGGTTTAATAGTGCAGCCCAGTAATGGACGACCATATTTGTTCATTACGTCACGTTCAACTTGGATGCCCAGCGGAGGGCCACCACAAGTTTTGACATAGGCGATAGGAAATCGTACATCTTCGAGCCGTAATGCACGCACCGCCTTGAATCCAAATACGTTGCCCACTAGCGATGTGAACACGTTAACTACTGAACCCTCTTCGAACAAATCAATCGGGTAGGCAATAAATGCAAAAAAACAGGTGTCGTCACCTGGCACATCTTCAATGCGATAAGCACGCCCTTTATAGAAATCCAAGTCGGTTAACAGGTCAGTCCATACCGTGGTCCAAGTTCCTGTTGAAGATTCGGCAGCTACAGCAGCAGCTGCTTCCTCACGATCAACACCCGGTTGGGGAGTAATTTTAAAGCAAGCGAGAAGATCGGTATCGAGAGGAGCATATTCTGGCATCCAATAGGTTTGTCGATATTCCTTAACACCGGCAGTGTATTTTTTAACAGCCATCTTACAATTTCCTATTATTGAAAGTTCTATTTAAAATTTCTCAATGGTCGAGAAAGCATAGATCGAAGAATGATTAAAAGAATCTATTTGTAATGCATCACGAACTATATGCCAAGTCAAGAATTAAAACAAATTAATAATTCTGATAGTTACGATAAGATTTATTTATACATTGATTTTTTTCTAATGTTGCCCATTTTGTGTATCAAAATGCGTCAATCAAAATGAATGGATAGCAGCGTGCAACCCCTAAGCTGTTCTCTTTTCTCTCTTACTACCGTAAAGAACTGCTTCTAACGAAGCAACCGGCTCAGACCGAATTAATCAGTTCGATTCTGGAGATTTTCTAGATAGCACCTTTTGGGTGGTTTTCAGCGTCCATGATGTGCGTGGCGTCTTTTGGCAATTGTCTCGAAGGCGGCTTAACAGTCGAAGAATGATTGAATATTTCGTAGGCGTCATCAGCGACAAACAGTCATATGCCAGGTAGAAAAGGGCTTTGGTGTAATCTGACAAAGTAGGATGAATTGTGAGATCAAGAAATATCCAACGAAACGAAAAGAATATTTGTTATAAGAATAAATCGGTTATTTTGATGAGTATGATAATATTCTGCTTATAATGATTACTTGGTAATTATTAAATTTTTTGATGCTACATTTGACGCTGCGACAATTGACAGTATTTGAGACGGTTGCCCGTCACTTAAGTTTTTCACGGGCGGCGGAAGAGCTGCATCTATCTCAACCCGCTGTTTCAATGCAGATAAAACAACTGGAAGAGAATATAGGTCTGCCTTTGTTTGAACAAATGGGCAAGCAAATTCATTTAACCGAGGCGGGAAACGAGCTATATCAGTACAGTCGTGACATACTGCAGCGCTTGTCGGATCTGGAAGTGGCGTTAGACGAATTAAAAGGCATGGAGCGCGGCAAGCTTAATATTGCAGTTGTCACGACCGCCAATTATTTTGCCCCGCATCTACTGGCCAAGTTTTGCCAGCGTTATAGCGGCGCAACGGTTAGCCTGAATGTTTCCAACCGCGAGTCGATATTGAAACAGCTTGATGAGAATGCTATCGATCTGGCGATAATGGGACAGCCTCCGGAAAACCTGGATATTACCAGTCAGTCATTTATGAAAAATCCGCTAGTGGTCATCGCGCCGCCGAGCCATCCGCTTTGCCGGAGACAGAATGTCACGGTAAAACGTCTGGCTCAGGAAACTTTTTTGGTGCGCGAGCCCGGTTCGGGTACGCGTGGTGCTATGGAACGGTTTTTTCAAAAGCATGGTGTGCACATTAATAAAGGTATGGAAACCGATACAACCGAGGCCATTAAGCAGGCTGTGCAGGCAGGTATGGGGTTAGGCATCGTGTCGCTGCATACCGTTGAATTGGAACTGGAAGCTCAACGATTAAGAATTCTCGATGTGCAGGGTTTTCCGATTCCCCGTTTTTGGTATGTAGTAAACCGGAAAAACAAGCGCCTATCTGCTTTGGCGCAGACGTTCCGAGACTTTTTACTGCGGGAAGCTGCCGCGCTGATACACAAATCCGGAGAGGCTAATTGAAGCAGTGCGGTTCCGGCTAATCGTTTTCGCTGGAAATGCCGGTTACTCCCTACCCGGCATGCGCATTGGCCCGATATAACGGGACGCGATCACCAAATTGTCGATATACAAAAAATAGGTGGTTTCCGGTTTGGCGGTGCCGCCATGATAGAAATTGAGCCATAAGCTTTCGATTTTCAGGTCAGTCGTTTCGCGGAAACGAAGATCGGTTTTTTGAAAAATTTTGCGTCCATCAATCCATACCGTTAATTCGCCATTGGCTATACCGGGATCGTTCAGTTTCAGAAATTGTTCGACCGCATACCAATGATTCTTTTGCAGCAAATTCAGCGGATTGTTCCAAGGGATTGTCTCGCCATAATTTGATTGACTGTCGAGGTGATAAACATAATTGCCAAGCGGAATTGCGCCGCTGTATTTCGAATTGGGCGAGGCCTCCAGAAAATAGGCGCCGCGCGCAGACCAGCCGTTATAACCGTCTATTGCCCGGCCGCCCCATCCAGCTCTGTCATAGGTGCCTGAAAAGCCCGGCAGTTTGCCGGCATCTGTCGGCTGCCAGTTGTTACCGAAGCGCAAATAATAGCGGAAGTACATTTGTTCGGGCTCACGGCTAATCAGTTGTTGAAAGCGGTAATGGCCGGTAAAGCCAAAATTTGTTTTGGAATTGAATGCAATTTGCAGGGCATTACCACTCAGCGGTTTAAAACGGTCAATGCGGTAATCGGTATCGACTAGCTGGTATGTGTCGTAATGGCCTATGTCGCTGAGATGCGCCTGCCAACCAGCATTCGGGGTTAAGAGCCTTCGTGGTGCCTCAAAGTTTTCGGCAAGTATGACATCGGGATGATCGGAGAGATTACGGTCGCCCGGATATTGCCAGGCAATGCCGTGTTCGATTTCGCTAGGGGTAGTCAATGGAGCGACTGCGTAGACGCCGATCTGCACATTACCGTATTGTTTGTCGGTGG
>JACKLV010000024.1 GCA_024235755.1 Burkholderiales bacterium
TATCCGGCTGCTCAGATGCCCATTGATCAACACGTATCGCCTCAGATTGTGCTTTCAGGTGTTTCGGTTGCCTGCCACGGCCATTCCTGGCAGGAATACTCGGCATTGGGTCTTCAAGATAAATCATCTGCCGACAGTGAACATCAGCGACAAATGTGCAGCCAAGTTTATCAACACCACGCAAGAAAGCAGGATCCTTGCCATAACCGCCATCAATACCGACATAACCAAAACGCACGCCACGTTGTTTGACTGCTTCGATCATCGATAATGCAATCTCGCATTTGCTTTGATAATGCTGGCATGCCTTAGGTATTGCCGCCTTCTTGCAACGATCCGGATCATTTACCCAATGCTGTGGCAAATACAAGCGTGTATCAATCAAACTGGCCATGTCGTTGTGACACAGACTGGCAAACACACCAACCTGACAATTGTCCACCTTGCCAAGACGACCATTCCATTGCCGGGAAACACCCGCGGATGATTCTCCTTTCTTGGCAAAGCCACTTTCGTCAATAATCAGGATGGCCTCAGTTCCACCCAACAGCGCATCCGTTTCACGCGCAATCTGTTCGCCAAAACCATTCCAGTCAATCGCCTCCGATATAAGCATGTGCTGCATCGCCTGATGATCAACTTCGTTGACTCTCCCATGCGCAGCATATTCGCCCGCTCAGACTGAAACAATCCGCGCAAATAGCCGCAGAACGTCGCTGTCGCATCGCGTGTCGAGGATACAAAAAATGATGAAAATGACGATAAATGCGCGCTAAGTGCTTCTGGAAGCCCCTGAAGGGCAAATTGGAGTGACCATTTAGTATTTTCACGACATGATCGTGATTAATAGTTATTAAACAAAGTGTTACTATACAATAAATCATTGCCGCAGAGTAGGCCTTCTAATCTGACAAAGTAGAAATAATTATATAACTAACTGGATTTTCACACAGTCTGGGCCATTGGGTGAATACAATGATTGATAAGTCTGGTTTAATTCCGAAAATGGCAGCAACTGACCCAGCTTACGATAAGGGTGATCCAGCGGAACCAGCGAATCCAGTGTTAGAAATAAACTACTCTGTTCTCTTTTCTTCATCGGTTAATCCGGTTTTGCATATATGATTCCGTATTATCGCTTAATTTGTAAGCAATTTCCCAACAGTCCCAACACATATGCCAGTCCGGTATCAAAAACACCAGCAATGGACACCGGGACAATTAAAAAACTGGGCCAAAGATATGGCAGCGAAGTACTGACTTGGGTGGGTTATCAATTGAGCAGCAAGGCTCAACCAGATCAAGTCAATCCTGCAAAGCAACCGCGACCAATTACGTCTGGAGACAGAGGTTTTATACCAAAAATGGGACAATAATCCAGCATATATTTTCGCTTATTTATCGAAAAAAATTGCTTCCGGAACCAATTCTTCATAATATCTCTTTCAAATTTACAAAATTCACGCGACGTGAATCATGCAATTCCAAAGTATGGCCATAAGAAAACCAGAAAAACAATTTATTGCTGACGCACTTACAGTCCGCCCAGTCATGTCCTATATAGACATGGGCGACTTTATCGATGTGCCGTGGCGAATTTATGCTGACGATCCAATGTGGATACCGCCACTGCGCCTGGAACGGCGCTTTCACTTTTCCAAATACAATCCTTTTCTGCAACATGGTGAATGGCAAGCTTGGGTCGCTTATCGGCATCACCAGCCGGTAGGCAGAATCAGTGCACAGATCGACACACTGCATCGGCAGCGCTATGGCGATGACACTGGACATTTCGGGTTGCTGGAATGCATTAATGATCAGGATGTTTTCACGGCACTCATGCTACATGCCGAAGCCTGGCTGGCTGCGCGGCACACGCGCCATATTACGGGGCCGTTCAATTTATCCATCAACCAGGAATGCGGCATTCTGGTTGATGGGTACGACACGCCACCGTCGGTAATGATGCCGCATACTGCGCGCTGGTACCCGCAATTGCTGGAATCGCATGATTTCTTCCCCGCCAAAGATTTACTGGCGTACAAAATTGCAGTCGATTTTGATCCGCCTCCAGTCATGCAGCGATTAATCGAACGCCATGCCGATCAGATTCGAGTCAGACCCTTAAACCGTAACCAGTTTGCCGCTGAAATGGAAGTACTGCGGGATATTTTCAACGATGCCTGGTCTGAAAACTGGGGATTTGTGCCATTTACCGAAGCGGAGTTCGCCGAACTGGGTAACAGTCTCAAATATCTGGTATCCGACGAATATATTCAAATTGCAGAAGTTGACGGACAACCCGCCGCATTTATGGCCGCCCTTCCCAACCTGAATGAAGTGCTTGCAGAACTCAACGGACGCCTGCTTCCGTTTGGCTGGTTAAAATTAATCAAAAAACTAAAGCGTCATGAAATCAAAACGGCGCGCATTCCTTTAATGGGTGTACGCAGACAATACCATAATACTACGCTGGGAATGGCGCTGGCCTGCGCCGTTATTGAAGCGCCCAAAAAAATCGGCATAGCGCACGGCATTCGTGAAGTTGAGCTATCTTGGATACTGGAAGACAATAAGTCGATGCGCGGCATTCTACAAAATATCGGCAGCGAAGAATACAAACGTTACCGCATTTACGGAAAAACACTGTGACTCATCCACGCAACCCTGTGCAGCAAAAATTTACCGCGCTGGTACTTGCCGCTGACCGCACGGAAGACGATCCAATCACCCGGCATACGGGGGCAGCGTGCAAAGCATTTGCACCCGTTGGCGGAAAACCGATGATCATTCGCGTATTGGACACGCTTGCCGCCAGCAACCTGATTGAATCTATCGTTTTATGCGGGCCTCCCAGATCAAGATTGAATGACTGTCCTTCTTTGAAAGCAAGAATAGAATTGGGAGAAGTCACTTGGCTGCCCAATAAAGAATCGCCAAGCCGCAGCGCAGAACATGGATTCGAACATTTACCTGCGAACGCTCCGGTGCTGTTGACAACGGCCGATCATGCGCTGCTCAGCCCTCATACTGTCCAGTATTTTTTGACGGAATCGCTTAAAGCCAATAGCGATGCGACAGTTGGCCTGGTAAAACAAGCACGGATGACCGCAGCCTTTCCGGAAACCAGACGCACCTTTTTTCGTTTGCGTGACGGCGGCGTATGCGGCTGTAATTTATTCACGTTCAGACCGGACGGGCGTAAACTTGTTGAATTCTGGCGTTCAGTCGAAGACTTGCGCAAATATCCCTGGCGCCTGATTGCACACTTTGTGGGGCCTAGCATTGTCCTGTCCTATTTGTTCAGACGGCTTTCTTTGGATCAAGCATTAAATACCTTGGCCGCCAAATCAGGCGTACGTGTTGAACCGATCATACTTCAGGACGCGCGTGCCGGAATCGATGTCGATACCGTTGAGGATTTACTGCTGGCTGAATCGATACTCAACAAGGCTATCGTTCCGTTTTATAAACGCAACAAAACGTTCTGACCTGTCTTGATGGTTTTATCTCAGAGACATCGCTCGATTTCTGATAGGATTGTTGCATGAAAATAATCGAGCGATATATTACGCGCGAAGTGACGATCCCGTTTCTTGTCGTCATTCTGATTCTCGTCGGCTTATTTGCAAGTTTCAGCAGTGCGCGCTTTCTGGCCGGCTCTGTCACTGAAACACTCGGACTGAGTGCGCTTTTTATACTGGTCATGCTTAAGACTCTGATCGCGCTGGAAGTCTTGATTCCGGTAGCGTTGTATGTTGCTATTATCAGCTGCATGAGCAGATTGCATAAAGATCAGGAATTAAATGTACTGCTTTCTTCCGGCATCAGCGGCAGACGCATCGTTTATATCGTACTGATGGTAGCGATACCGATCGGCATTATCAGCGGTCTGCTTTCAGCTTATGTCCGCCCCTGGGCCTATGCCGAAAGTTATATACTGGATGCGCAGGCAGAAGCGGAGCTTAACACCAACCGTTTCCAGGCAGGACGTTTTTATGGCAGCGAACGCAGCGGCAGAGTCGTCTATGTTCATAGTAAAGATGAAGCCAGCAAGTCTATGCAGCAAATTTTTCACTATATCAAAACGCCCGATACACGTGAAATCATTGTTGCCCAAAAAGCCATGCAAATACAACCCACCACGCCATTAGAACGACCGAACATACAATTATCGGATGGTTATATTTATCAACTGACATATGATGCTTCCCGAGATGACACCATTGCATTTGAAAAACTGACCTATTTTACGGACAGTGAACTGGCATTACGATATCGCCGCAAAGCCGCACCGACAAGGACGCTCTGGGAATCCAAAGAACCCTGGGAAATTGCCGAATTACAATGGCGTTTGTCCCGACCGTTATCCACGATATTAATGGCGCTAGTTGCCGTAGCGTTTATTCAAACCACGCCACGGCAGGACAAGGCAACCAAAACCTATTTGCTTGCAGCCGTCGTATTCGCCGTGTACTACAATTTGAGCGGCCTGGCGAAAAACTGGGTTGAACAAAACATCGTTGGCACTATGCCGGGAATTTGGTGGCTTTATGCCGCTATGTTCATCCTGCTGCTACTGTATGCGCTTAAGCCCGGCCAGAAACTACTGTCACTCCGGTAATGCTCATTTTTCGTTATATCTCCACGCAAGTATTCATTGGCCTGGTAATCGCCACAGCCATTTTATTGCCCTTATTCAGTTTTTTCGATCTGCTGGACCAACTCGATGATGTCGGCAAAGGCACATACCGTACCATTGACGCCTTCCTGTACACCACAATGTTGCTTCCACGACGATTTATACAAATCGCACCGTTTGTTGCGTTATTAGGAACAGTAGCGGCGCTGGGTGCATTAGCAGTGAATTCTGAGCTCATTGCCATGCGCAGCGCCGGTATTTCACCATTGCAAATCAGTATGGCACCGCTTGCTGTAGGCATTGCCCTGATACTGTTTATTGCCGGACTTGAGCAGTTTGTTGCACCTCAACTGCAACAAAAAGCCATTTCGAATCGTGCCATAGCACTGAATCAAACCGCAGAACTGGGTAAAGGTCTTGGGATATGGACGCGTAATGAACGAAATATTTTGCGTATTGGACAAATGCTGCATGCGACCAAAGCCACGGATGTTGAAATTTTAAATTTCGATCAGACCAATCTATTGCAGGCGCATATCCATGCTGAATTTGCTGAAATACGCAGCAATGACGCCTGGATTTTAACCAATGTCGTCATTAGAAAATTTACCGAAACGCAGATTCTGCTGACCCGCGCCGAAACACTGAGCTGGCAGTCATTTTTAAAACCCGAGGATATTGCGACGCTTACCAAGCCACCTGAAAGTCTTTCACCCGTTGAACTTGTCCGGCATGTAGACTTTCTGCGCAGCACCGGCCAGAAGGCGGATTCGTATGCGCTCGCGTTATGGCGTAAAGCGGGTAGCGCTTTACTGACAATTGCCATGTTGCTGCTATCCATTCCGTTTATATTCGGTTCGATTCGCTCAGGCCTGGCGAATAAACTGGTACTCGCCGCATTAATCGGTGTCGCCGTCTACCTGCTCGACCAGATTTTTGCCAATGCCGGCCTACTACTGCACTTGGAGCCTGCTTTTGCGGCGCTTGCGCCCAGTGTGATATTAATTATGCTGGCAGTCCTGTGGCTACGAAGGGTTTTTTAAGTGCCTGTTGTTATAATAGCCTAATACAACTAAGGATAATCTCCTGTTGAGAATTAGATTAACTGCTGCAGATTGATTACTGTAAAACAAAAATACGTTGAATCAACAACCCATGAAAAAAACAACCTATATTCATATTATCGGCGGAAACAAAACCATGATATGGGGTCTGGATGGTCGCGAACGTCTTGAACGAATGATTCGGCCAATTGAAAATGTAACGCTGACTGAAAAAACAGACAATATACCTGCAAACGCTCCGTTTCTCATATTGAATGCGCATTATCTGTTCGATAACAGAGTACTGGCGGCATTGATTGCATTAAAAGATCCTTTGGTATTGAACAGTCATGACAATCAACCGGTCGCTGTCCGCACTTTCGGCGGCCAGGCACCGCATTTGCTCAGCGTGCTGGCAAAGCCGAAAAATCAAAGACCTGAGCATATTCTTTCAGGACTGCCACATCTCACACTTAGTGATCTTAAAATCGATTTTCAACAAAATCTGAAAAAAAAGGATCCGCCTTATATCCTGCCGATTACGGAAGATAACCGCAAATTACTTGAGAAAGAACTGTTCTCTGGCTCCTACAAGGGTGTCACCGACCTGGTAACGAAATGGCTGTGGCCGGCACCTGCCTTCTGGTGTACCCATCTTTGCGTACGCAAAGGCTGGAAACCCAATCATGTCACCTTGTTGAGCGTCGTTTTTGCACTGCTGGCCGGTGTTGCATTCTGGTACGGATTCTTTGCGATCGGTTTGATCATGGGCTGGATAATGACTTTCCTGGACACAGTAGACGGTAAATTGGCCCGGGTTACCGTAACATCCAGCAAGTCCGGCGATATACTCGACCATGGGTTGGATATTATTCATCCACCACTCTGGTATCTGGCCTGGGGTATCGGTCTGGCTGGCACACTGACACCGATTGATCATCTCGATCTGCTGATCTGGCTGATGTTTTTCGGTTACATCGGCGGACGCCTGTGCGAAGGCGCTTTTCAATTATGGCTTGCGCCTTTCGACATGTTTATCTGGCGCAAAGCGGATTCGTTCAATCGGCTGATCACCGCACGGCGTAATCCCAATCTAATTCTAATGACCTATGGTTGGGCCATCGGACGGCCGGATCTCGGTTTGATACTCGTTGTTGCCTGGCATTTGCTGTCGACGGCAATCCTGTTTGGACGTTTGATTGCCGGATGGCAGCTCTGGCGTCAACAAGGAGAATTGCGTTCCTGGCTACAGGATATTGACCCCGTAAGGGATCGCGGCATACTGGCGGTAAAAATATTTACACGCGCACCAATCGACCCCAAACGCCTACAGTCCGTCAAGCTTTAACAGTTCATTAACGCTTACATGACTGCTGTATCACCAACACATCGCATCAAGTCCGTACCGGAAAAAATTGGCCTGCTGCTTAATCCGACGAGCGGACAAGTACGCAAACGCGAAAAAGCCATTCGCAAAGCACTTGAACAAATAACGGGCGCAATACTATGCGAAGCAACCGATGCGCCAGGGTTTATTGCCGCGACCGACACTCTGATTCAGTCCAATCTAGACCTACTGGTCATTATCGCCGGAGATGGCACTTCACATGCCGTACTCAGTCATCTGTTCACAATCCTACCGGTAACGCAGTGGCCTGTTTTGATGATAATTCCGGGAGGCACCACCAATATGACGCCACTCGATCTGGGCATGCGGGGCAAGCCGGAAAAAATTTTGCAACGTCTGGCGCAATATTTACAGCACCCGGACAACTGCAATACGGTTAAGCAGGTTCAACGGCCTGCTTTATGCATCGAACAAAATGGACAACAGACTATTTACGGCATGTTCTTTGCCACAGGGCTGGTTGCGCGCGGTGTCAAATTTTCGCGCAGCAGCGTCAAACAAATCGGCATCACTGGAGGCATTTTCACTTTTTTGATTATGCTGCGCTCACTGATCGGTCTCATTTTCACCCGTAACAACAAAGAATGGGCGCCTGTAACCATGTCCATAACCAAGGAAAATGGCGAATCATTTCAAGGCACCTATCTTTTTGCCTTGGCCAGTGCACTCGATTGTCTGCTATTAAACATACGCCCCTATTGGGGCCGTGAACCGGCGCCCCTGCATGTCACATGGGTCGATCAGCAACGTAAACACCTTTGGCGTTGTATATGGCCGCTGTTGAGCGGCAAAGGTGAACAACTCAACGCACAGGACGGCTATCACAGCCATAACGGCCATCAACTAACGATACAAATGGATGACGAATATATTGTCGATGGCGAGTTATATCGCTCAATCGGTAACGAGTCTTTGCATATAACCGCTACGCCTCCCATCGCTTTTCTTGTACTCTGACTGTTTTTTTATAAAATGACCGATCCTGAAAAGAACGCGCCGCTACCCGAAAAACTGCTCAAAACCATTGCCGCACAATGCATGCGTAGCGTCGCTCCGGACTATGCAGTTTTCGTCGATGCCTTGCTGGAGCGTTTCAAAACCGCCGCCGATGCTGTTATTCTGTATGGATCGTGCTTACGTACCGGCAATCTCGATGAAGGTATCGCTGATCTTTACGTACTGGTCGATGACTATAAACACGCATACACGCAACGATATCTTAGCCTGCTGAATGCCTGGCTGGCGCCGAATGTGTTTTATCTCGAGGTGTCACATCAAGGAAGAACGCTGCGCGCCAAATACGCGGTAATTTCCACAGCCGACTTTGAAAAAGGCGCCCGATTCTGGTTTCATTCCTATATCTGGGCACGTTTTGCACAGCCATCGCGATTGCTTTATACGCGCGACGATGCAAACCGGCAACGGATTTATCAAGCGTTTGCCTATTCAACGCTAACCTTTCTAAGGTCGGGCATGCGCGCACTGGAAAATTCCGCATTCACTGTGGAAGCACTCTGGACCCGCTGTCTGATGCTCAGCTACGGCGCCGAATTGCGGCCGGAAAACGAGACCCGTGCGCGGCATCTGGCAACTACGAACCTTATCGATTTTACGCAATTGACACGGGCCGCCTACCCTGCGTTAACCGACCTACTCAGTTATCAGCCGGACAGCGATACCTATTTGTGCCAAAATACGCCACATACACGCCGACGTGCATTACGGCACTGGATGCTGCGTCGCTGGCAGGGACGCGTTCTGTCAATCTTGCGTCTGTCAAAAGCCACTCTGACGTTCAGGGATTGCCTGGATTATGCCGCCTGGAAAATCGAGCGGCATACTGGCGTACAACTTGAAATCACACCGTGGTTGCGGCGGCATCCGATAATCTGGGGCTTTGTAGTCATATGGCAGGTGCTGCGCAAAGGCGCCATTCGCTGATTAGCGTGACATTATCCTAATCATACACAAATCACTGGGAGGAACCATGAATTCAAAAACGCTGTTATCCGCATTTATTTTTCTTCTTGTGCTTGGCGCTTGCTCAACTATGTACTACGAGGGCCTGGAGAAAATCGGCATTCCCAAACGGGATGTTATGGTTTACCGAGTGGAGCAGGCGCGCGACACGCAGGAGGAAACCAAAGAACAGTTCAAATCGGCGCTTGCCCAGTTCACTGCGGCCACCCGCTTCAATGGCGGCGATCTGGAAGCAATTTATACCAAACTCAACGATGAATACGAAGCCAGTGTCGGTAAAGCTGATGAAGTCAGAAGCCGCATTGAAGACATCGAAGATGTCTCGCAAGCACTGTTTGCCGAGTGGGAGCAGGAAATCGCCCAGTACAGCAACGCCAATTTGAAACGCAGCAGTCAGGAAAAACTGAGCACCACAAAAACACATTACCGGCAGCTCATCGCATCGATGAAAAAGGCTGAAGCCAAAATACAGCCGATACTGACCGTTTTCAGGGACCAAGTGATGTTTCTCAAACACAACTTGAATGCCCGCGCGATCGCATCGCTGAAAAGCGAGCTCGGCAGTATTGAATCAGATGTCTCCGCGTTAATTGCTTCGATGGAAGAATCAATCAATGAGGCCAATACGTTTATTCATACCATGGAAAGTAAATAACCCTTTTTTGGATAGAGTACTGGCCACATCATACGTTATGATTGCCGTGCAACACGACGGTCAGCTTAATCGTAAAAATCACCTGAATTGATTAACTGGAGGCAAAAATGCTCGGAATACTCGATATAATCATAGCGGTTTTCTTGATTTATGCACTGTTTTCCAGTCTGGTTAGCGGCATTAATGAGTTGATCGTACAAATGCTTGCGATGCGCGGGCGGGTTTTATTTGAAGGGATTGCAACCATGCTAGGCGAACTGCCCAAAGAAACAGGCCCCGCCATTCAAAGATGGTACAAAAATTCGATGCGCAGACTCGGATTCGTAGACAAGCGGAAAGCGCATCTAACCACCCTGCTCTACCAGCAACCGTTAATCGATACCTTATCGCCACCGGGCAACTCAAAACCATCGTATATACCACCGGCTGTTTTTTCATCAGCATTGGTACAAATGCTGACCAACAATAATGCTTCCGTGGACGCAGTTCGGCAATCGCTGGCTGATCGCACCACCCCGTTGAACAAATTGCTGGGGCCGATGTTCGACGAGGCCAACGATAATCTGGAAAAATTCAAAATCAAGATTGAAAATCACTATAACGCCGTCATGGACAGAGTCGGCGGATGGTATAAACGCCGTTCTCAATTTATGATATTTGTCATTGCATTTGTACTGGCGCTTGGCTTCAACGTTGACTCGGTTTATATCGTACAGCAAATGCAGAAAAATCCTGAGCAGGTTGAAAAACTTGTAGAGATCGCCGCAACCTATTCAAATAAAACAAATGAAAACAACGACGCCACAATCACCACAAGTAGCGACCAGAAATCCGATGCTTCTGAAGAATTGTTGAAAAATATCAGAGAACTGAAAATAGAAGTCAACGACTTCAGGAATCTGGGATTACCGGTAGGCTGGCATATCTCTCAGCCAATTACTGTTGAGCAAACTGCCACAGCACAAAAAACAGAAAAACAGTTTTCGACATTGAACTTTACTTTGTTACCGGGTCAGGACAACCTGTTGCTGGTCGTTATCGGGTGGATGATCACCGCACTGGCCGGTACACTTGGCGCGCCGTTCTGGTTCGATGCAATTTCCAAACTGTTTGCGATACGCGGAACCGGCAAGAAACCGGAATGAACGGGTATGGATGACGTCAACTGCCGCAGCACTTATTTTTTGAAACATCCGTCATCTTCGAAGGTACCGTTTCCGGCGAATGGGTTAATTTGACAGCCTATACACCATCCAGTACATTGAATAGCAGAAAACTGGGAAATACTCCTCAAATACAACCTCAGGAGGAAAAAGCTCATGCAAAATTCTGCTCAATCAGCTCAAACAAGCCGCCGTACGACTATGTTGGCACTGTTCATTATCACCTGTTTGTTTGGCTGGAAACTCAGTATGGCCAACCCGATGGGGCAAGCGGAATTCCAGTACGATCGTCCTGGCGGCGATTACCATCAATACAAAGCAAACAGTTTCAGCCAGTGCGCCAGTTCCTGCGCGACCAACGCCAAGTGCCGGGCTTATACCTACGTCAATCAGACAAACATGTGCTGGTTGAAAGACTCAGTTCCCAAACGCAAAGCCAATAACTGCTGCGTTTCCGGTATTAAAATTATGGGCGAGAAAGAAATAGGATTTGACCGTCCGGGCTCGGATATTAAACCCGGATTCGATGTCGATATGTATTCCTCGGAATGTGAAAATGCATGCAAAAATAATTCAACATGCCGTGCCTATACATTGGTCAAACCCGGAATACAAGGACAAAGCGCCAAATGCTGGCTGAAATATGAAAAACCGGCAAAGGTTAAAAACACCTGTTGCATTTCAGCAGTCAAATTGACTAAACCGCCGGTACGGATAAATCGTCAGGACATGTCAATACAATTACCCGGTAACAATTGATTCAAATTACATTCGACTTAATCTAAATTTCCTAAAGCACTTCTTTCGGCCGGGACAGGCTGTAGAGCACGCAGTGTTTATCCGAAATATCCCGCCATTGACTTTCCAACGCGATTTTTGCAACCGCGCATGTTGTCATCAACTTGCCGTCGGTTCTCGGCTTTGCCTGTTTGCATAACACCTGTAACAGTAAATCCAGCCCCGGGTTATGACCGATCAGCAGCACAGACTGATCCTGCTCAGGCAATGCACGGACGGTATCCATTAATGTATCCAGGCTGGCTGCGTAAACCCGGTTGTCAAAATTGATGTCCTGGGTTTGAATGTCGAGTGCATGGGAGAAAATCAGCGCCGTTTGGTATGCCCGCAGCGCAGGTGAGCTGATAATTGTCGTAGGTTTGTTGGCCTGCTTTGCCAGCCAGGCAGCCATCTTCGGTGCATCTGCAACACCGCGCTTCGAAAGCGGGCGCTCGAAATCGCTGACCGCTTCTTTTTTCCAGTCGGATTTTGCGTGACGTAATAAATACAATAAGTGTGACACAATCATTGGCCTCGATAAACGTACAAGTTTCAAGCTGTAACGATCATAACGATCAAGTTAAGATGGTTTTTATTTCTTTCCAGAGCGCCTGGTAAGCCTTTGCCGCCCGGCTGTTTCCGGCGAAGACAGGAACTGGCTGACGATATACGCCCATTCGTTCAACGTCACTGGCATAAGGAATACTGGTATTCAATACCCGGACATGCTGTGGCGGGTTCTCGACGATCTGTTTGTGCAGTTTTTTTCGGCTGTCCGCCATGGAAAAAAAAGTGATAATTTTTGCATGATCGATATCCAGCTTTTTGCAAAAATCGACAATCTGATCCAATGTCCGCAAAGACAGTGTCGTCGGGATGGTTGGCACAATAACAGCATCGGCCGCAATCAACGTATTTTCCGATACCAGTGAAATGCTGGGCGGACAATCCAGAAAGATAAAATCGTAATCGCCAGCCAGTGGTTTGAGCAGCTTCCGTATACGTGTATCCGATTTTTTAATTTCATCCAGTTGCAAATCGAGATTGCGGTAAGAAAAATCGGCAGGTATCAGATCAAGATTGCTGTAGTCAGTACCTTTGATCGCATCTTCAAGTGTTTTCTTGCCAGTGAGCAGACCCTTACTGCCTTTTTTGACTTTGGGTTTGATCCGGAAATAAAAACTGGCGGCGCCTTGCGGGTCCAGATCCCAGACCAGTGTACGGGCGCCTTCATGCGCCGCAAGGTAGGCCAAGTTAACAGCGGCGGCTGTTTTACCGATTCCACCTTTGATATTGTAGCACGCAACGATTTTCATTCTGTGACACCTTCGAGTTGTTGAACTTGCAATGCTTCAACAAATGCGGCTTTATTTTCGGGTTGGGTGAATGACTCAAAACGGCGGCCGAATTCAGCGCGTAACGCCATTTTACGTTCGTTCAGTTTTTCCACCAATACGCCCATTGCCATGATTGTTCTGGTATCCGCCAGACCTTCCTGCTGCATTTGCTCCGCAAAACCGTTTAACTGTCCAATCTGTACGCATAAATCCTGAAAATCGCCCAGATTGTCCTGCAATTGCTTGAGCGTTTTCAATAGTTTTTTAATCGATTTTCCGGAATAATAAGCTTGAAAAAATTCGATCAGATAACGAAACTTTTTACAGCTTTTTCGCAGTTCATGCAAATCCTCATCATGCGATTGCGGTGTAATTGATCCACCCTCCTTGAGTATACGTTTGTACAGCTTCCAGATACGCTGCCGGGCAACAATGCTGGCCGGTTTCGCCGCATTAACTATCTCCTGCGCCTGACCTTGCTGTGATGGCTCTTCCAACAATGGCATATCGACGTTTGTCAGCAGCTTTTGCCATTCACCGGCAAGTTTCCGGTAGCGTTTAGAATCAAGTACGCGGCACAGGCGTGCATGCTCAATTTTCCAGTGACGCTGCAGAAATAAACGAAACTTCTCAAGATGCTGTTGCAATTCTTTCGGAAGCGACTGTACATAGCCGTCGAATTTAAGTAAATACATGTCCAAATCGCGCGTCGGCGTTGTCACCGATCCCAGCCAGGAAAATTCACGTTTAAAATAGGTTAGTAGATTGTCCGGGAGAACATGCTTGATCTGCCCCAGCATCGAACGGACTCGTCTTACCGCAACACGATAATCGTGAAGAAATTCCGTATCAATAGCTTCACGCAACCCGGGTTCATTAATCTGCATGACGCCGAACAATTGCTGCAACAAAATCCGCTCTGCTTCCCAGGTATTGAACGATCGCTTAAGCCCGCAGTTAACGGCGGACTTACCGGAATCCGGCGCTTGACCGGTAATTGCGAGCACTTCATCAAGCAGTGTTTCATGCACCCGCGGCAATTTCAGCTGCCCGGTAATAAGCTGCATAACCCGCTTAAACACTTTCTCATAGCCTCTGACAGGACAAACAATTAAACGGCCGGCGGGCTGCTTGCTGTCGGAAGGTTTCTGTATTGCATAGTGCTCGACCTGAAGTAACACCAGCGTTTTGTGCTCTTCATTCAAAATAAGCAGCTGTTTGCGCTTGACGGTTAACACCGCAACCGTCATTAACGCCCTTATTCCCAATACATCATCAAGTAACTTACGATACGTTTGATGGTTAACATCTTTCGAAAACCGGGGTACGCTGTTCAACGGCAGTTCGCAAATGCTGCTACCTGTTTTTTTATCATGGATAAAGAAGATTCCATCACGACTTTTGGTACGTTTGCTCGCCGTCTCATGCCAGGTGCAGACATAATTTCTGCGGTACATCCGCCAGTCGAAAGAATCCAGATAATGGCGTTTTAAGCGCGTATGGTCGGTTTCATACAAAGCAAATTCCTGCTGCAGCAATGTAAAAATTGCATCACTATCGGTTTGCTGCGCAAGAACAAATTGAGCATTGTGTAAAGATTTCATCGCTTGGAACCATACGGCATTTCAACTGTAACTGTAACCGTTACTGCCACATTAGCCGCCACCTTAATCGTCAGTCGTCAGGATTTGTTGCACCGACTGTTTTGAGTTTATCATTATATAAACTGTTCAATGTAATTGTAGTCAAGTTGAACGGTGATCGGCTGGCGCCACCAGCCTCTCGTTCAAGACTGCATTCAAGCAAGATAAGCTATTTTTATAATCTGCTTTCAGTTGCGGGCTCTTTTCGCTGGTCAAGCGCCTGATAAGTTTCTACCAGCCGTGGATTATATTCCGGCGGAATCAGAACCTGTATCGGATTCGTGCTGATACTGAATTCCACAGTGACATCCGCTTTTATATCACGGTTGCGGAAATAGTCACCATCCACCTGCAATGGATAGGCATGGTCATGCAAAGTGCATTCGATTCTTTTCCCTGAAAAATACTGCATGGGCAGATTGGCGGGTTTCCGCTGCAGTATTTTCAGCGCTTTGATTAATTCATGCTGATGCCGTGCGCCTGGCAGGAAGCCTGCTACCAATTCATTTTTAGACGGATTGGCGGCAGGAACCAGCTGCAGGTTTCTGGCGTATGCTGAACTGTTCGCGACAATAACGTAACCCGATTCGCGGACAATCACTGCTTGCCCGTCAACACTGAGCGATACGGTTGGATGGTGCAGTGAACACAAGGCTTTCAACCCATGCCAGATATAAATTGAGTCATTCAACGGACTGTTGCGCTTTCCGATATATTTGACAGTCAGCGAATCCAGACCCATCGAAGCCATATGAAAAAAAGGTTTTTTTCCCTTAATGCCGTTTCCGCTGATCAGACCGTAATACTGCTGCAAGCAACTGCCTGCGGCAACTGTCCGCAACAGATCATCCGGCCAGGCACTCATGCCGTAAGTACGCGCAAACAGGGATTCGTTACCGCCCGGAACAACATAAATCGGCGTTTTAGTTTTTCCGATAATTCCCAGCAATTTTCTGACCGTGCCGTCGCCGCCGACGATGACAACCAGATCGCAACCGGCAATAGCCTCTTTCATATGTTTATAGGCTTTCGTCTTCTTTTCCGAAGTTTGTACCGTTACCTGTTTCCCACTATACGTCAATTCGGTTGCCATGAGCTCTGCAGTTTGCTGTGTATTACCGGCACTGGAGATAGGATTGTAAAAAATCAGAATATTTTGCGGTGAAGGTATCTTGATCAGCACTTCTCTTAATTGATCCAGGTTTTCATTATTCACGATCGAGATTGGCTACATGTGCCTCTAAATTGCTGCAAACATTTCAGAACCATCCCGATATCCCATTCAGGCCAACTCTACTGGCGTGACTGTGACATTCGACCAGACAGTATTGCACCATCCCTGGTCGACAGGCGGCATGCCGTTTTTAACCCATTCCACCAGGTATTTTGCAGTATTGGGGTAATTGATGCGCACCGCCTTGTTCGTATGCAACCATTGCCCGATGATATCCGGGTTTATTTTATTCATCATCTGCCCGTAACCCAGTTCTACCAGCGCGGCGGCATTGGATGTCTGCTCCATCTGTGCATGCACCGGTTTTACCAGAATTTTTTTCCCCAGATAAAGCGATTCACTGGCCAATTCAAATCCCGCATTGCAGATAATGCCGGCACAGTCATGCAAGTCCTTCTGAAAGCCGTGCAACGATAATGGCT
Organism: Burkholderiales bacterium; assembly: GCA_024235755.1. GTDB lineage: Bacteria > Pseudomonadota > Gammaproteobacteria > Burkholderiales > Nitrosomonadaceae > Nitrosomonas. Next base: position 16,305 of record JACKLV010000024.1, read on the forward strand.
TGCAATGGATATGCTCGAACTGCTGCGTCGAGTCGGGAGAAAAGGAATAAATATTGAATTCAAAATCTCTAAACGGTGCAAGCAAATGGCTAAGTTGCTGTTGATTTTCAAAAGGCAGATAAACCACAATTTTATTTTTTTGTATGCGTTCCGGCATATCCGGCGTAGCAATAATCGGGGGCAGTATCGGCTGGTCGAAATGATGCCAGTGAAGACCAACGCCGATATCTACCGGTGCAAAATGTTTCATAACAGCTTCCGAAACCGGGTTGCCGCCTGCACGCGGTATTTTATATTGAAAAGCGTACTGGTGACTGACGCCGAAGGTTTTCTTTTTCTGCTGGCGCGCCGCCCATGCAGTGACCGGTTCGAAATCGCAAATTACCAGGTCATAACCGCTGAGATCCAACTGCCTGATATCCTTTATCAAGCGTAACGGACTCGACTTCAACACAGTCATAAAAGGGTTGACTTTGCCGTTCTTGACGCTGAAAGTCAGGCCTTCGCACCATGAATGGCCATTGAATACTTCCATGTCAAAAAAGGTATCTTTAGGCCTGCCCGTAAACTGATAATCCACTTCTACACCGGCTGCATGTAGTTCCCTGGCCATTATCCGGCCACGCGTGATATGGCCGTTACCGGTACCCTGAATTCCATAAAATACTTTCATAATTGTGTAGTATCCAGATTGTTACAAAATTGGTTCGGCTGACAAGGCAAGCCGGTAAAATGCTTTAAAGTATTTATAGGTGCGGCAATCAATAAATTCATTATCACTACCCTGAAATAAGATTCAGAGAATTTTATGGCGCTACTGTGACAGTGAAATGACATTTATGTGATTGTTTGATTACAGTTTTATGGACTGCGGATGCGTTTGTGATAATTCCGCACTTTACGCCAAAGCGCACTGCTGAAACGGTTTTTGTGGACAAGGTTTACCGTCAGACGCTTGATGCGATTAGATGTTTTTAGCAGGATAGTCAGGCCTATCGCCATAGTCGGCAGACCAAACGGTCCAGGCAGTGGAAAAAGGATAACGCCGATGACGAAAATGACCGTGCCCGCGCCCATTAACAATGTTCGCTTGATCATTCGTCGTTAACGAACACGTACCAGCCTGAATGCAGGAGAAATAAGTTACGCAGCTGCTGATTGACTGGCGCTTCGCCCAGACATCCAGCTTCCGATCTTCTCCCGTTGCTGGGCGTACCATAACCGGCCGATATCCAGCGCTTTTTGCCGATGCGCCGGATTATTCACAGAATCCATATGATCAGGCAAATCGAAGTGTTTAAGCGGATGGTTGATATACAACACATGTTCTCCGATAACCGCTTCGGTCATTTTGACATTGGCCACCATTTTTTCGCGAAGAATAATGGACGCAATACCTTTTGCCGACCATTGCACGCCGCCGTATGCGCGGGCTTTTAACCCGTCAAATGCAAAACTGCGCCAACCCGATCCAATCGACAGCACCTTAATATCGGTTTCCTGCCAGATCTGTCTTGCATGCAGGTAGGCAGCAAGTCCCGGATTATTCATACCCACGCCACCGTCAATCCGCCAGTTTCCATCTTCCATTTTTACCGGCGGATAATATGCCGGCGCCGCTGTACAGGCATCGGCAATTTCCCAAAGCAAAAAATCCGGCTGTGTTTGATTGGTAAAAATTTCAAGCTGATCGCTGTCCAAATTAAAGCACGGAATAAATATCTGTTTGCCGAGAGACGACAATCTGAGCATGCCGAGTTCTTTTTGTAACGTCCGGCTTTTTGAAATACCTGTATACTTAGGCCGGATCTGCAATACATTCAATAGTCTGTTCATCCAGTGTCCGGCCATCATATTTTCCAACAGTTTTTCCCGTTGGATCAGCCGGATAATTTCACTGGCGCTGACCGCACGTCCTGAAATCAGGCATGCAAGCATGCCGCCCGACGATGAACCGGCCATCATATCGAACAGATCGTAAGTTGAAACGCCGGTATCCTCTTCCAGACAAGCCAGCACACTAAGTTGAATTAACAAGTGGCTACCGCCGCCATCCAGGCTTAACACATACTTAGATTGCAATGAAATCTCCGAAAACGTATCGGTTTACAGGCTGCGCGTTCTACAACCATAGATGCATTCTTACTGCACACATCCTCATGCCGCTCTTTTCGCGGCGATCATGTCTTCAACATTCTTGTATTGCTCGAATTTTTCCGTCCAGCTGACCAGTTCAAGCGAGCCGTCATAATGTTCAAACAGCGTGGTGCAGCTTTCTACCCAGTCACCGTCATTGCAATACAGTATTGAATCGATTTCCCGCATCTCAGCATGATGAATATGACCGCAGACCACGCCGTCAACGCTCCGGTCGCTCGCCATTCTCGCCAAAGCTTTCTCAAAACTGCTGATAAAGCTGACCGCATTTTTCACTTTCAATTTAAGATAGGCGGCCAGAGACCAATAGGAATAACCGAAGAATTTTCGCATGCCGTTGAAGTAACGATTCAGCCACAGCAAAGTATCGTATGCAGCGTTGCCAAGTTTTGCAATCAACCGGCTGTGTTTGACGATCACATCGAATTCATCGCCATGCATGATCAGCAACTTTTTTCCGTCCGCCGTGGTATGGATATAGTCAAGATGTATTTCCAGATTACCGAACACATGCCCTGCACAATCGCGCAACGCTTCATCGTGATTGCCGGGAATGTAAATCACCTTGGTACCATGTTTTGCTTTACCCAATATCGACCGAATCACATTGGTATGCTCCTGCGGCCAATACGGGCTTTTTTTGATACTCCAGAAATCCACAATATCGCCAACCAGAAACAGATAGTCTGTTTCAACCGAATGCAGAAAGTGCAGCAATGCTTCGGCCTGGCAACCGCGGAATCCGAGATGAACATCGGAAATCCAGACACTTCTAACTTTGATCGGTGCTTTTTTCTTAGTCATAATCCCTTCTTGAATAGGTTGATTATGGAACATAGCTTAAAGCGCCTTCATGAAATCCATTTGAAACTTTTATTAAGAATTCATGAAATTTTGATTAAAGAAGGGACAACGATCAAGTTGACTAAAGTAGTGAGACTGCGTGTTAAACAAAATCGAAAAAAACAAAGCGGCCAAACCCGGAGAAGCAGTTGGGATCCGGCTGGCCGCCTTGCCAATAATGAATGAAAAAGGTATCAAAAAAATAAGGCAGCTGCATCCGGGGAAGTTGTCAGTATCTGCCTTATCAGGAACACCCGTTATATATACTAGTCGGTAAATGTTACAGTACGATTAAAATAGCTTTTTTATTATTTTTCCGTGATATTTCCGAATCCGGTATTTGCTGACGCTTTCATAGCATCGATCAAAAAACGTAATTTTAGTACCTTCTTAACCGGACACAGCCAGATGATAATTGGCAAAGACTGTTTTTGATTAATACAGTCTTTGCCAAACAGTTATTTCAGATTCATGCAATTGGCATAATAAGTCACCGTTGCCGGCCAGTCGGAAAAGATGCCGAGTATGCCAACCTTACTCGCCAATACATGCAAGGCTTCATACATATCGCCATCGTTGTTAATAACGATATCAGGATCGGCCGGGTTTGGATTTTGTCCGTTTAATGTCTGGAAATACCAGCCGCCGCCATTATCGAGTGGGCCGTCGCGTTCGAATGTCCAGGTAATGATATCCAGGCCCGCGTCTTTCGCTGCATTTGCATAGCGGGATGGCGCAATTTTGCCGTTCTCGATTTCGAGCAGCATCCACATTGGCGGCGCGATAATCTGCACGCCATCGGCTACCAGTTGTTCCATGGCGGGCGACCAGGTGGCGGGATTGCGGTGATCGAAAGCCGGATCGTCATAACGACCGTCCAGGAAAACTGCTTGCTTGCCGAAATCCGGCTCGTTCTGAATCCAGTACAGCACATCGCCAAGGTTAAATGACTGCGCCCAGACTTTGGATGCACGCACGTCTGCTTCCTTGTATTCATCGATCATTTTTTGGGCATAATCTTCCTGAGAAAAACCGTCAAATGGCATCGGAACGCTCGGAGTTTTCAATTCAGGCGTCATTTTTACGCCCAGCTTCTGGAACAGCGCAATACTCTCCTTGTGAGTTAACAGCGTGCCACGCGTGGCGTACAGATCCGTTCTCCAGTCAGCCGTACCTTTCATATAATCAGCCACATTTGACGCACGCGGATTGAAAGCATCCATTTTTCCTTTCAGGGTTTTAAATTCTGGCAGCGTGATATCACTGGTACAGCAGCGTGCGGTGGCCGGTGTCACCAGATTACCGTTTTCGTCAAAAACAGCGGGCTGGAACGGCTCCGAGCACTTGGCGGCTAATGATGTTTCCAGAATATTAGTCGTGGTATGCAAATCGCACTGCGAGTGGCGGCACACCAGCTCCTTGTCCTGTGTAAACGTCACATCGCATTCGACGATGCCTGCGCCCATTTTTGCGGCGGCTTCATACGATTCCAGCGTATGCTCGGGAAACTGCAAAGCTGCGCCGCGGTGGCCGATGGAAAAATCGGTGCGCTTGAACGGCCCGGACGAACAACGCTCCAGCTTCCTTTTCAATTGACCTGGATCCATATCCTCCACAAGAAAAAAAGGACGCGGTCCCAATTGAACGCCCTGACCCTGACCGTTACGGTAATTTTTTTCGGATTCGTTGTCCTTATCGGCCCAGCTTGCAACAGACAACACTAAAACAAGCATGGCTACGCCTGTCAGTATTATACGTTTCATGATTCACTCCTCTGATAATGATGCTGTAATAAATTGATGCACCGGGCTGAGACTGGCTCAGCTTCGCCTTAGTCACAACCCAGGCAGCTTCGCATGCTAACGAGTGAATATTTCTGTTTTATGCCGTTTGTATGAAGTTTCTGTTATTTTATGATGAATACACAAGGCGGCTTGTTAACAATTACGTACTGAAAAATGAATTAAACGTTTTTGTATGATTTTATTTTCTGACTAGCCTCAACAAAATCGATAAACCCCGCAAGAAATATTTCAAGCTGTTTCCGTGCGGCTTCATCGACCATTTTGCCAGAATCATCGAAGATTTGATGTGCCCGGGATAGTGTGACCTGCTTCCCAAACCAGGGATGCATGCCTAATCTTCGCAGTACGGGCAACCAGGCATTTTGTGATAAAACCGTGCCAAACCCGCCCATCGCCGCACCGACCAACGCAACCGGTCGTTCTCCAAAAATACGTGGAATCTCGCTTGGCGGTCGGGATAACCAATCAATTGCGTTTTTTAATACGCCTGGCATGGAATTATTATATTCAGGCGTGGCCAGTAACAATCCATCACTTGATGCAATTTTCTCCTGCAGTGCCATTACAACTTGGGGAACGCCTTCGGAATGCTCGATATCTTCATTATAGAGCGGGATACCGTGAAGGGTGGCAATCTCCAAAGCAGCGGTATCGCGCAAAGCTTCACTGGCAGCATGAAGTAATGCGGTATTGTACGAGCCGCTGCGCAGACTTCCTGAAATGCCGATGAGTTTTATCACGTCATATCTCCTAAATAAGGGTACTTCTAAAAATTCATAATTTTAAACAAGACAAGGCGAGAGTAAAAAATATTGACGCAGCATATAATCGATATGTAAGGAAATATTTTTAGTGAATAACGAAGTATTGTAACGAAGTATGGATTTTTAGAGGTGCCCATAAATCGAACGATTGAATTTTGATCTATTGCGATACATCAAAATACTCGCGTCAGCCAAGATTCATGCAAGCTATCTTCAAAATGCAGTTGTCGGTATTTAAACTAAAAACCTCGGTTGACCGTTACAAAAAAACACAAATCTGATGAATAAAAATATAAATTTAAGGAAAATCCCTTAGCCTGAATGGTGAGCCACACTATGATGTTTATAGCCCATTGTTTTTTACTTTTAGCGGCGTTGCAATTCGTTGTAATAACGGATTATTACGCCTCATTGCGCCTCATTGCGCCTTGCCAAAAATAAAAAACAAAGCACTCTAAACGCCATCCAACTGAGGTTTTTAGGTTTAATCGTGGCATCATCTCAAATTGAATCGTCATTGCCAATGCCAGTACTTTTTCTAAAATAGAATCAACTGCATCATGAAACCGAATAAACACGAATCAGCTCTGGCGCCCTTTCGTCATCGTACCTTTACCGTACTGTGGCTGGCCGCGCTGATTTCCAATATCGGCACCTGGATGCATTCTGTCGGCGCGGGCTGGTTGATGGCCAGTTTATCGCCAACACCGCTGGTTGTCGCGCTGGTACAAACCGCAACGACTTTACCGGTATTTCTGTTCGCGCTGCCTGCCGGTGCGCTGGCGGATATTTTCAATCGCCGCAGTTTGCTGCTGCTCACCAACGGATTCATGTTCGCCGCCGCATCGGCCTTTGCCGCGCTGGTTTGGATGGAGCAGGTAACGGCGGAATTGTTGCTGTTGTTCACCTTCCTGCTCGGTACGGGTTCCGCCTTCACGGCGCCTGCATGGCAGTCGGCAATACCCCAAATGATACCCAGAGAAGACCTGCCCCAGGCTGTCGCGCTCGGCGGGATCAGCATAAACTTAAGCCGTGCCATCGGCCCTGCGCTGGCCGGCATGCTGATCGTCACATACGGCATGGCTTTACCGTTTGCGGCCAATGCGATTTCATTCATCATAATCATCGCAGCGTTGCTTTGGTGGAAATACTCAACACCGGTTGTCAATCATATGCTGCCGCCGGAACGCGTGGTTTCAGCCATGAAAGCCGGAATGCGTTATGCATGGCACAGCCAGCCGCTCAAACACACCATGTGGCATGTTATGGGCTTTATGTTCTTCGCCAATGCGGCCTGGGGATTGCTGCCAATTATTTCAAAAAACCAGTTCAGCGCAGACGCTGCCTTTTTTGGACTACTGATGGGCGCGATCGGTATCGGCGCAATCCTAGGCGCTTTGTGTTTACCCCGGCTCAAAATCAGACTGAATGCAAACCAGCTCGTCGCTTTGGGGACCGTTATTACAGCGCTCATAATCGGCTATTTTGCGGTTGGAAGCGATCCAACGCTTGCCATTATTGCCGGTTTTATTTTCGGCATCGGCTGGATACTGGTGCTCGCGACCATTAACGTTTCCGCCCAGCAGGCCTTGCCGGACTGGGTGCGCGCACGCGGCTTGGCCGTATTCCTGATGGTTTTTTTCGGCAGCATGAGCCTGGGCGCGGCATTCTGGGGCTGGCTTGCAGGCGAGACTTCGATCATGCACGCGCTGTTTGCCGCCAGTACTGGCGCGATTGTGTTCACCGGTTTGGCATACCGTTTCAAATTGCAGCAGGGTCAGTATCTGGATTTCACACCGTCGCTGCACTGGCCCGAACCGGTTGTACGGGAAAACGTCACACACGATGCCGGACCGGTCATTATCCAGATCAAATACAACGTAGCTGAAAACGACCGTGCAGACTTTTTACACGCTATTTACCGGCTTAAAGCAGCGCGCCAACGTGACGGCGCGTATCACTGGGGCGTGTATGAAGACGCCGCGCAGAGCGGCTGTTTTATCGAACACTTTGCCGAGGAAAGCTGGGCAGCGCATCTGCGCCACCATGAGCGCGTGACGCATGCGGATAAAGCGTTGCAGGATACGGTGCTGGCTTTTCATCAAGGCCGGAACGCACCGGAAGTTCGGCATTACATTGCGGCATACCCACCCGGAAAAAAAGCCGGATAAACTTGAAGACAGAAATCAGCATCAACAGTGCATTGGACACATGTTTTCAGCGTGTCGCTTCGAAGTGCACAGGTGGCGATCTGCTACAATACTGCAACTCTCGATTTTATGTACCGTGTTCTACTCATCATGGATAAACCGGCTTTGCAGCAAATATGGCACACATTACTGTCGTGGTGGCAATCGTTGAGCGGTACCGAACAAAAATTACTAGGATTTCTTGTCGCGGTCATGACACTATTTGTCGCGCTGATCAGTGGCTATAGTTCCGGGTCTGGAAATCCAAGCGATACCGTAAAACAAACTGCAAACGGCGGCACGCACATTGAACAGCAAATCATCACAATTGGCATTACCCTTGAAGAACATGAACAGCGGCTGAAACGCCGCGAAACAGAGATCCGCGCCGAACTGGAACAGGCTCATACGGCAAACCGCCGTGTGCTTGAGACCGAACTGCGCG
>JACKLV010000025.1 GCA_024235755.1 Burkholderiales bacterium
TGTTACATAGCCTAAGTTTTTATCATGACTGCATGAGTAAGTATGATTTTTTCAGAAGTAATGTAATATGTTATTGATTGATTTTATAAATTCAACATACTGATATTCAGGAAGTAAATATGGGTGTCCAAGCTGATTCTGTTGATGCCGTTGATGCTTCGGCGCGACTTAATTATTTAGTACCCGCAAAGCGTCAACGATATCCTAAATCTTTTTTAAAGCTTATTTTGTTTGGATATTCTCTAGTTGGCGTCCCTTTAATAGCATCTTTAATTTATATTGCAAGTAGCGTAGATCGTCTTGCAGAGCATGGCCGTGAAACAATTTATCAGGCCACAGAAATTACGCACGGAAACCGGGCGCTTGCCGACGAAGTCCTGGCGATGGAAAGAAGTGTAAGGCAAGCCTTGATTCTGAATGATTTTTCTTTGCTTGAAGGCTATATTCATTCTCATGATAAATTTGGAAAAACGGCAGAAAATTTTACTCGATTACTTCCGCATACGGAATTATCCATCTATACGGAGCATAAGCTTTTACTGGAAAAACTGAGATTGTTTGAAATGACAATTTACAGAGAGATACTCAAAAATAGAGATTCTCCTGAGAATTTGAAAATTCAGGCTGAAAGTTTTGAAAAGCTTTTCGACGAAGTTCGAAATTTTGCGAGCTTGGGGAACGCTCTAATTGGTTATTACGTAAATGAAATGCATGAAACCGCAAATCAGTTGCGTTCTAATGTTGAAATGCAACTGCTTGGCGTTATTCCTTTTGTGGTAGCTTTGGCTATTATATTTTCAATACTGATTACGCGTCCAATAAAGCAAATTGACGAAGCTATTTATAATCTAGGCCACGGAAAATTGCTGGAGCCAATCAATGTCAATGGCCCTCAGAATCTTAAACAGCTTGGTAAGCGCCTAGACTGGCTGCGTCGTCATCTACTTAAGCTGGAAAAACAAAAAAACCAATTTTTACGGCATGTATCGCATGAACTTAAAACCCCTTTAACAGCCATTCGTGAGGGAGCAGATTTGCTTGCTGAAGGGGTTACTGGGAATTTATCTAAGAAACAGCAGCTTATTGTAGATATACTACATAGTAGCAGTTTGCAATTGCAAAAGCGAATTGAGGATCTATTGAGTTACAGCGCCATACAAGACGCGAAAACCGTGCTTATAAAACATCCAGTCAGTCTCTCGGAAATTATAGATCAAACCCTGCAGAATCAGAATTTATCGATTTTAAGTAAAAAGCTGAGGATTTTACGTAATCGTGCGGATGTAATCTGTGAATGCGATGCCGAAAAAATACAAACTGTTATTGATAACTTATTATCAAATGCCATAAAATTTTCACCGCCGTGTAGCATTATTGAAATAAAAATCAGTCATGATAGAAAGGATGTGATGCTCGATGTTATAGATGCGGGTGTTGGGGTGCATCACTTGGATAAGGATAAAATCTTTGAACCTTTTTATCAGGGGCGTTATAAACCTGACGCACATGTCAAGGGCACTGGTTTAGGGTTATCGATTGCTCAAGAGTTTGTGCGCGCCCATGGAGGTTGTATTCAATTGATGGACTATGCTAATCATGGCGCCCATTTCCGCCTTGTTTTACCATTGCGCAATGAATGATGGCGACACTATGAAGAAAACAAGTTATGTGTCATGTACAATATTTCTTCTTGTTGTTATTATCCTGATGTTAACCGGGTGTTCAAATATAAAGAAACAACGTGTCGTTAAAAACCCGGATGAATTAGTATCCAGAGAAATATTTCAGGATCAACTGAGCAATGTGTTGCAAGATTATGCAGATATCGAGCAGCAGAGCGATATTGAACTTGAATTAACATTCAATACTGTCAAGCAGAAATTTGAAACAAACGATAATCTGGATAACCGTATCAGGTATATCTTATTATTAGTTTTAACAGAGCAAAAATTTTCTGATCTTGAGAAAGCATATTCATTACTAAATGACTGGCCTGAGAATGAATATTTGTCTACGCCATTAAATAGTTTTAGAGATATTCTAATAATGCGGCTAGAAGCAGAATTGCGTTTGAGAAAAGTGGTCAATCAATTATCCAATCAACTGGCAAACGAGAAATTAAAATCTGAAATGTTGCAGAAAAAAATTAACGATATTAAGGATATGGAAAAATCATTGATCAGAAGAAATATGCCTTAAGGTGAACAATGAAAACAAATTCAAAAATACTGCTCGTCGATGACGATTTAGGTTTGCTAAAGTTGCTGTCAATACGTTTGAATGACGCCGGTTATAAAATTGACACCGTGAGTAGCGCTGAATCAGCGCTCAACTACCTTGATCTTGAAAGGCCGCAGCTTGTTATCAGCGATATTCAGATGGGTGGTATGAATGGCATGGCGTTATTCGAAAAAATCAATGAAAAATTTCCTGCGCTTCCGGTCATTATACTAACGGCTCACGGCACTATTCCGGATGCCGTCGCGGCGGTTCAACGCGGTGTATTTGGCTATCTAACAAAACCTTTTGACAGTAAAATTTTATTAGCACAAATTCAGAAAGCACTTAATAACGCCCCACAAACAACAAATACTCAAAATGCACAGCCTCTATGGTGTAAAGAGATCATTACACAATGTGCGGACATGAAAGATATTCTTAGCAAAGCAGAACTTGTCGCTAAGGGGGATGCAAGCGTATTACTTTACGGCGAAAGCGGTGTTGGAAAAGAGTTATTCGCTCGGGCTATTCATAGCGCTTCGGGTCGTTGTCAGAAACCGTTTGTTGCTGTTAATTGTTCGGCAATTCCAGAGCATCTATTGGAAACGGAGCTTTTTGGCCATGTTAAGGGGGCGTTTACCGGCGCAATCCGTAATCATGAGGGGTTGTTTCAATTAGCAGAGGGCGGCACTTTATTTCTTGATGAAATTGGCGATATGCCGTTGTCTCTGCAAGTAAAATTGCTGCGTGCCATTCAAGAAAAACAAATCAGATCTGTGGGAAGTGCTCAATTTGTACCGGTAGATGTGCGGTTTATTTCAGCAACTCATCGTGATCTTAAGGAAGAAATTGCAAAAGGTAGTTTTCGTGAAGACTTGTATTATCGAATAGACGTTATATCCCTGAAAATACCTGCATTATCGCAGAGGAGGGAAGACATACCTCTTTTGGCAAATCATTTTCTCGAATTATTTGCCAATAGATACCAACAAAATATAGTTGGATTCTCTCCTGACGCAATGGAAATTCTGCTCACGGCGTCATGGCCTGGGAATGTGCGACAGCTCATGAATGTGATTGAGCAATGTGTCGTGTTAAGTGCCGCTTCCTTAATCCCACCAGCGCTTGTTTACGATGCAATTAATATGGAAACTTCTCAACTTAAATCATTTGAGGAGGCTAAAAAGCAATTCGAACGAGACTATCTTGTTCGGGTTTTAAAAATAACATCAGGGAATGTTACCCATGCTGCACGTATTGCTAAGCGAAATCGTACTGAGTTTTATAAACTTTTGCAAAGGCATCAAATCGATTATTCTATGTACAAAGTTAGAGCGCTAGATCCTCAGAAGGATAAAATCGGCACGCAAGCCTAACTGAAGAACCCATTCTGATTTTTAGTCATTATTCAGCAGCTCTCTTAGTACATAAGGCAATATGCCGCCATGATGGTAGTATTCTATTTCAATCGCCGTATCAATACGGCATAGCAGCTTGACTTCTTTTTGCGCCCCATCCTCTTTGTGAATTATCAGGGTGACTTCCTGTTGCGGTTTCAGATCGCCAAGCCCGAGTATGTCGAATTTTTCGCTACCGGAAATACCCAGGGATTGCGCAGAATCGTTATTTATGAATTGTAGTGGCAGTACACCCATACCGATCAGATTACTGCGGTGAATGCGTTCATAACTGGACGCAATCACCGCTTTGACGCCGAGTAATTGCGTGCCTTTCGCTGCCCAGTCGCGACTGGAGCCAGTGCCGTATTCTTTGCCGCCAAAAACAACAGTAGGAATGTCTTGTGACTGGTATTTCATTGCGGCGTCATAAATACTCATTTCTTCCGTTTCTTGACCCTCTGATTGATAAAGCGTTACACCGCCCTCACTGCCGGGCACCATAAGATTGCGGATGCGTACATTCGCAAAGGTGCCGCGCATCATGACTTCATGATTGCCCCGGCGGGAACCATAGCTGTTAAAATCAGCTTGAGCCACGTCATTATCCAACAGATATTTACCGGCTGGTGAGGCTGCCTTGATGGCGCCAGCCGGGCTGATATGATCAGTTGTGACGGAATCACCGAAAATACCCAGCGCATAAGCATTTTTAATATCGCCAGTGGCGTCTTGCTTATCTATTTGCAACGAGAAATTCTCGAAAAATGGCGGCTCGGCGATATAAGTGGATGGTGGCCAGTTGTATGTTTCTCCGGCGGTCGAAGAAATGTTGTTCCATAACGGATGGTCTTTGGTCAGATCGCTGTAGAGTTTTCGGAAAGTGCCGGCATCAGTGGCAAACTTCAACAATGCCTGTATTTCCTCGCTGCTTGGCCAGATGTCTCTAAGCCATACAGGATTGTTTTCAGAGTCAGTGCCAAGTGGCTCGTTGGTAAGATCTTTTAACACCGTGCCGGCAATCGCATACGCGACCACCAGTGGCGGGGAAGCCAAAAAGTTTGCGCGAATATTGGGATGAATCCGGGCTTCAAAATTACGGTTGCCTGACAGTACGGCGGCGCAGACCAGGTCATTTTTGACGACCGCTTCTTCGATTGGCTCGGCTAGTGGCCCTGCGTTGCCGATACAGGTGGTGCACCCGTAACCAGCTATATTGAAGCCCAGTTTTTCAAGCGCTGCGAGCAGGCCTGTATGTGTAAGATATTCCGACACTACCCTGGAGCCCGGTGCAAGGGATGTTTTAATGTGACGTTTGACGGATAATCCTTTTTCCACGGCTTTTTTTGCCAATAATCCTGCTGCAATCAGAACGCTGGGGTTGGATGTGTTGGTGCAGGACGTGATGGCTGCGATCAGAATATCGCCATGGCCCAGTCCGACAGTGACGTTATTTAGTTGCATATCCTGGGTTTCAGTACTGGGGGTGGGGTGATTGCTGACCATTTCAGTGACATTGCGACCGCTATTGTCGGGCAGGCAGCTCTCATCCGGAATATTCGTATCAAGGCGGGTGCAAAGTTCGGCCTCTTCCGCGTTTAAATGGCGTGTCCGGTAGCGCTGATCCAATTCCTCATGTGTTTTTCCATATCCATTTTCTTCGACAGGCTTGCAAAAAAGTTCGGTAAAACGATTTTTCATGTCTGCCATATCAATACGGTCCTGCGGTCTTTTAGGGCCGGCAAGGGATGGCGAAACTGTGCCCAGGTCAAGCGTGAGCATATCACTGTAGTCTATTTCGCCCTGCTGCGGTATGCCATACATACACTGTGCCTTGAAGTAATGCTGGAATGCCGCAATCTCATCATCGTTGCGCCCCGTTCCTTTGAAGTATTCAATGGTGGCGTCGTCGACTGGGAAAAAACCCATTGTCGCTCCATATTCCGGGGCCATGTTGGCAATAGTGGCGCGGTCCGGTACAGTCAAGGATGCTGTGCCCTCGCCAAAAAATTCTACAAATTTGCCGACTACATTTGCCTTGCGCAGCATTTCCGTAATGGTGAGCACCAAGTCGGTAGCGGTTACGCCCTCACGCAGTTTTCCTGTCAGATTGACGCCGACAACGTCGGGCGTCAGGAAGTATACCGGTTGTCCGAGCATGCCAGCTTCAGCCTCTATGCCGCCAACGCCCCAGCCGACGACGCCGATGCCGTTAATCATTGTAGTATGTGAGTCAGTGCCGACCAGCGTATCCGGGTAAACGATACCGTTATTCTGATGCACGCCACGCGCTAGATGTTCCAGATTGACCTGGTGAACGATACCGATGCCTGGCGGTATGACCTTGAAAGTATCAAATGCTTGCATGCCCCATTTGATAAATTGATAACGTTCGTGATTGCGCTCGAATTCAATTTCCATATTGCGTTTGAGCGCATCTTTGCTGCCATAGTGATCAACCTGAATAGAGTGATCAACAACCAAGTCGACCGGCACCAGCGGTTCAATGAGTTCGGGATTTTCGCCTAATTTTTTGGCAGCGCTGCGCATGGCTGCAAGATCCACCAGTAAAGGTACGCCGGTAAAATCTTGTAACACAATGCGTGAGACAACAAAGGGTATTTCATGGGTTCTCGCAGCATTCGGCTCCCATTTGGCCAGTTGCTTGACATGCGATTCAGTAATTTTTTTTCCATCGCAGTTTCGTAGAACCGATTCCAGAATGATCCGAATACATATCGGTAATCTTGAAATGTTGCCAAGGCCATTTTTCTCCAATGTGGGTAGGGAATAATACCGGATTTTTTTTCCTTCGGAGAGCGTCAGTTCCTGCAGGCAGTTAAATAAATTCTGAGTCATGGTGTTGTCCTAGGTTAGCTGATTTTTCGATGAACTAAGTGGCGCTTTTGTTTTCTTGAGGCTTATTGTAACGTGCTGCAGTTTGGATAAAAAGGTGGAGGTGGTAAGTAAGAAGTTACATACAGAAACGCCAAATATCAAAACAGGTGATCACAGACAGGTGGGGTGGCTGATGGGGCTCGAACCCACGACAACCGGAATCACAATCCGGGACTCTACCAACTGAGCTACAGCCACCGTTGAAGACAGCGTGTTGCCGCCTGTATTACTCAAACTGGTGAAGTTTGACGTAATAAAAAATACCAATTATTAGATAGAAATAGTCTGGCGTGCCCGACAGGGATCGAACCTGTAACCCCCAGCTTAGAAGGCTGGTGCTCTATCCAATTGAGCTACGGGCACCTTATCGGGCATTCCTTATATATCTAGGGCAGTAGTAATTGGTCGGGGTGGAGAGATTCGAACTCCCGACATCCTGGTCCCAAACCAGGCGCGCTACCAGACTACGCTACACCCCGAAAAGGGTGAACTATACTCTTTCAGCATGAAAAGGTCAATTTGTTGCGGGCCAATTTGTTCAAGGAATAAGCGAATAAGCAGTGAATTGCAGAAAGGAGACATCAGACTCTTTTCATGGAATCGAAGAAGTCGGCATTGTTTTTGGTCGCTTTGATTTTATCCAGCAGGAAGGCCATGGCATCCATGTCATCCATTGGGTGCAGCAATTTGCGCAAAACCCAGATTTTCTGCAGTACGTCTGGCTCAATCAACAGCTCTTCCCTGCGAGTTCCGGAGCGATTGACGTTGATAGCGGGGTAAATGCGTTTTTCGGCCATGCGGCGTTCGAGATGTATCTCCATATTGCCCGTGCCTTTGAATTCTTCGTAGATCACATCATCCATGCGCGAGCCGGTGTCGATCAACGCGGTTGCGATAATTGTCAGCGAACCGCCTTCTTCGATATTCCGTGCGGCACCGAAAAAGCGTTTGGGTCGCTGCAGCGCATTGGCATCGACACCGCCTGTCAGGACCTTGCCGGAAGCCGGCGCAACCGTATTGTAAGCGCGCGCAAGCCGAGTAATCGAATCGAGTAGAATAACAACGTCTTTTTTATGCTCAACTAAGCGTTTGGCTTTCTCGATGACCATATCCGCTACCTGCACATGGCGCATGGCTGCTTCGTCAAATGTGGATGAAACCACTTCTCCTCTGACGGAGCGGATCATTTCCGTGACTTCTTCGGGGCGTTCGTCAATCAGCAGAACCATCAGAATAACTTCAGGGTAATTCGCTGCGATAGAATGTGCTATATGCTGCAGCATTACCGTTTTTCCCGATTTCGGGCTGGCAACCAGCAAGCCCCGTTGGCCTTTACCAATAGGGGCGATCAGGTCAATGATGCGGCCGGTGATATTTTCTTCGGCTTTGATATCGCGTTCAAGCTTCAGGGGTTCAGTAGGAAATAGCGGTGTCAGGTTCTCAAACAGTATTTTATTCTTGGAATTTTCAGGAGGTTCATTGTTGACCTTGTCGACCTTAACCAGCGCAAAGTAACGTTCGCCATCCTTGGGCGGACGAATCTCCCCGTCGATCGAATCACCTGTGTGCAGGTTGAAACGTCTTATCTGGCTGGGTGAGATATAGATATCATCGGGCCCGGCAAGATATGAAGTGTCCGGTGAACGTAGAAAACCAAAGCCGTCCTGCAAAACCTCGAGTGTTCCTTGTCCATAAATGCTTTCTCCTTTTTTTGCCTGATTCTTCAGCAAGGCAAAAATTAGATCCTGTTTTCGCATTCTGTTGGCTCCGTCAAGTTCGTTTTCGGTGGCCATTTTGATTAATTCGGTAACGTGAAGATGTTTGAGATCAGATAAGCGCATGAAAAAGCTCTTTGATAATTAAAACCTTGAAAAGTGGAAATTTAACGTAAACGATGAACGTCGGAAGGAAGCTGCTGATGGGATTAATATAGAGTTTGAAAAAAAAGAGCATCGGCGGTTAAATTGCCTGCTCTTGGATCAATCAGACTTTGAGCATAACCGCTTTATAGATGACTGTCAACAAACGCGGTGAGTTGGGACTTGGATAATGCGCCTACTTTGGTTGCTTCGATGTTACCGTCTTTAAACAGCATTAATGTCGGAATGCCTCTAATGCCATATTTGGGTGGCGTGATCTGGTTTTCATCGATATTCAGTTTGGCGATTTTGAGGCGTCCGTCATATTCACTGGCAATCTCATCCAAAATAGGTGCAATCATCTTGCAGGGGCCGCACCATTCTGCCCAATAGTCAACTAGAACGGGCAAAGAAGATTGTAAAACCTCGGTTTCAAAATTGGCATCAGTAACGTAATGAATATGCTGACTCATATTATCCTCATTAAAAGATTATTTCCGGTTTCTTATTTTGTAAGAATGATGATGCTAATGGTCTCAGGGGTCTTGCGAAAAGCAATGTTCGAATAAAGAGAAGCAAAAACCTGATTAGTTTGCAATCCTATATAAAAATCCGGTAAAAGGGAAGTGGCAAATGCAACGAAGTAGCTGATTTATTATCATGGCCATATAGTAAAAGGCAGGCGTTTCCTTTGGCATCAATCACAGATAATGCGCTGTCGGTTGAATGACGAAGGCGATGCGAAAACTGCCGGGATTGTAAAGCGAATGAAGCAACTGAACAAAAACAGAAAGAGAAAACAGAAAGAATTGGAGCGTACATGACGCCTGACTATTGGACGCAAGCAACTCAGGAACTGGCCGGGCGGGATAGAGTGATGAAAGGCCTTGTCCAACGTTTTGATGATATTGCGCTCAAATCGCGCGGTGATGCATTTTCTACGCTTGTGCGTTCGATTGTCGGGCAGCAGATTTCCGTAAAAGCTGCTGAGAGCGTATGGCAAAAAGTCCTCAAAGCTATACCCGATATTACGCCGCATACGATTCATGACGCCGAAGACAATGTGTTGCGCGCATGTGGCTTGTCGCTCAGGAAAATCAGCTATCTTCAGGATTTGTCGCGCCATTTCAGGGAAGGGTTGCTGAATGTATCGACATGGGAGTCAGTCGATGACGAAGCGCTCATTGCGCAACTGGTGCGGATCAAGGGAATAGGACGCTGGACCGCTGAAATGTTCCTGATTTTTCATATGTTGCGGCCCGACGTATTGCCGCTTGATGATATCGGCCTGCAACGCGCAATCAGTCAGCATTATTTTGACAGCCGGTCCGTTGACAGAAAAGTCATGCGTGAATTGGCAAAACGCTGGCAGCCATGGCGTTCGGTTGCGACCTGGTACCTATGGCGCAGCCTGGATCCGTTGCCGGTAGAATATTGAGTGTGGTTAGTGGCTTGCAACTTGCTGGAAATCCTGCTGAGCAA
This sequence comes from Burkholderiales bacterium, assembly GCA_024235755.1. Lineage (GTDB taxonomy): Bacteria > Pseudomonadota > Gammaproteobacteria > Burkholderiales > Nitrosomonadaceae > Nitrosomonas. The sequence goes on from JACKLV010000025.1 coordinate 9,857, forward strand.
TATACCGATTACTGCGACATCAATTGAGCTTGATGCCGGACACTCGCGAGGGAACGACCAATTCCGTCTGGAAAGCAGCCGGATTAATCATTGATGAATACAATTAAATTTTTCTTCAGACCGCTTTTTGTTTTGCTCCTGTTGAGTGGCCTGGTCGGTTGCACCAGCAATCCACCGCGCCAGCAGGATGACCTGTGTGCGGTATTCGAACAGCAACCCAACTGGTATGACTATGCCAGAGCGTCGGAAGACAAATGGGGCGTGCCGGCGCATATCCTGATGGCTTTTGTACGCCATGAATCCAGCTATCGCCACAATGCCAAACCGCCGTTTGAATGGTTCCTGTTCATTCCGCTGGGGCGGCCTTCTTCGGCTAAGGGCTATGCCCAAATCCAGGATCCGGCCTGGCAGGATTACAAGAAATCGACTAGCGGGCTATTCAAAAGCCGCTCGAACATGGCGGATGCACTGGATTTTATCGGCTGGTATAACCATAACAGCAATCAGCAGCTTGGCATTTCCAAATGGGACCCGAAGAACCTGTACTTGGCCTACCATGAGGGTCACGGCGGCTATCGCCGCGGCACCCACCGCAATAAAAAATGGCTGCTGAATGTGGCAGGACGGGTCGATTTTACGGCGCGCGAATACGGCGCACAATTGCGCCGCTGCGATGGCCAGTTCCGCTGCCGGCACTGGTACCAGTTCTGGCCGTTTTGTAGTTAGAGCGGTGTGTTGGAATCAATAAGACTGAAGCTATTGGCAAAATTCAGGTTTTGGGGAGATAATGCCTATGTTCTTTTGTCATTAAGAATTGTGTTCCCGAAATTGAATTGCCTAAAGTCGGAATTAGTGGCGTGGTTTTTTTGCGCCCGCTGGATTTTACTGTTAGCTCCTCATCTTCGCGAAGCGAAAATAGTTCTTTTTCCCAAAGAAGGCGCGTTTCATTCAAATCAATTATTGGTCTCACTTCATGTTCATACAATGAACAAATACGATGATCAAAATACCGCCCTCTGGCTCAGACTAATTAAACAAAATAAACAAAAATTCTTTTATGTATATGTTTGGGCGCTCAACAACGCACTTCTGAAGTTTTCTACCTTAATATTTTTTCGGAATGATTTTCTAAAGAAGGTATTAGACTTCAGTCTATCTAATTGCTCAGTTTCTGCAAAATAAACTCGATCGTGTTGATTAAAAACCCCGCCCACAATTGGGTATTGTGCTGGATGCCCAAATCCCCTATCTTTAATACCTCTAAATAATTCGCTTTCAGGGGACAACTATGAATCCACTACACTCAATCAAAGGCACGATTGCCATCGGTTTTATTCTAGCAATTGCTATTGCTTTCGGGTTAGGAAACGGTCTGGGT
>JACKLV010000026.1 GCA_024235755.1 Burkholderiales bacterium
GCAGTTTCCCTTGGTAATTAGCGATTACGACAGAATCGCTTGGTAATTAAGATACGACAAAGTCGCTTGGTGTTAACATTCTAACAAGTAATTATATTGTTTCCGCATATTTTCTATACTTTTGTAATTAATAGCAACAGGGTCGTTATTCTTATCTGGTCTATTATCTGAAGTTCATGTCAGTACTGGTTGTTTTAAAATTATTTAACCAGTGTATCTGATGATCTTTGAAAGAACTTGACTGGCTGGTTTTGGCCGGCTACTGCCGAAATGCGACCCAATCTGAGTGTCCGCTTTCACTAATCTGACACTGTCTGTAAGATCAGATCCTAATACAGTAGGGCTTGTTCCAAGGCAAAGCGGCACGGGTGGCAAAGTCAAGCTGTTAGGCATCAGCAAACGTGGCGACACGTACTTGCGCACCTTGCTGATACATGGTGCCAGAGCAGTCATGTTTAACGCCAAAGATAAAGGCGCGTGGAGCGAAGCACTGTTGCACAGGCGCCCGATGAATGTGGCTATCGTTGCAATGGCCAACAAAATGGCACGGACGGCATGGGCGATTCTGGCGCATGGTCGTAAGTACCAAAGGAGTTATGTGAGTCAAGTACCCGCATAACAAAGAACAACCACTAAAAAGGAGTGGAATGCTGAAAGGTTGCGCAGGTAGATTACCCGTGTGATGGCGTACAGGTCGGACCGCAAGAACGTGAACCTGCATAGAGATAAGTGCTTGAGCACGAACAGGAGATGAGGTCGTTCTTGGCGAATTCCATCAGGGCCCGCAGATATATTTGGTCTGCAACAAGGCCGGATATAAGACTGCAGCCGATTCCTTGTATCGCTAAAACACGAAATATCGCTTGCCAGACCGGGTGGCGTCCATATAAGACTCTATTTCTTGAGAGGATAGGGTTATGAAATAACAAGTAAGATATTCACCGAAGGTTCGTGAACGGGCAGCCCGGCTGTTGCATGCTTTCTTGTTTACGCGACGAATCGACGCTCTAGAAATAGAATCGGGGTCAAACGATCCCATGACTATTTTTCTCACGATCACACTGGTACAAATGCTTCAACTCAACGGTAAAGGCAATCGAGGATGGACAATCCTCAGCAATTGAATAAAAGGGGATGCATTGACACCTCATCGAACTGGTCGAATGGAGCCCACTGTACGTCAAGGATTTTCTCAAAGGTCATCTTTTGCAACCCCGCTGTTCCAGGCACTCGCGGATATAGTCGATAAAACATCGTGTTTTCGCCGGCAGCAAACAGGTTTCTGTAATCGCGTAAACGGAAAACGGGGGCGTCTGCCAGCCGGAAAGAATACGGCGTAGATGACCGTTTTTCAGGTCATCAGCAACGGCTTCTTCCGGCAGCAGCACAATGCCCATGTCAAAGGTAGCCAGTTTTTTAATCATGCCAATGTTGTTGATCGTATACTTGCTGCTCGCCGAGAAGCTAAAGGTTTGCGACCCATTGCCCAGGGGCCAAACCTGGTCAGTGACCATATGCAGACATTCATGCTGCGGCAGCTCCTCTGGTGTTTGCGGCTCACCGTACTGTTCAAGATACTGTGGCGATGCATAGAGATACCTGGTTAGGCTGGCTATTTTATGCGCGATCAGGTTGGAGTTCTTTTGCTCCCCCATCCTGATTGCGACATCAAACGGTTCAGCCACCATATCAACGTTTCTTGGTGTCAGGTCGAATTCGAAGGTGATGCCCGGATAGCGGCGCGAAAATTCGGGCATTAAGGGGGCAAGAAAAATGGTGGCAAAATCAACCGGCAGGGATGCCCGCAGCTGTCCGCTGGGTTGAGCCAGCAACCCGCCAAGTTGCTCGTGGGCGAGTCTAGCTTCATCCACGATCCATTTACAGCGCTCAAAATAGAGCTGCCCGGCCTCGGTTAACTCGATTTTGCGTGTCGTACGATGCAGCAATCGCAGGCCTATGGCCTTTTCTAAGTTGTGGATTCGGCGGGAGAGTGTTGAGTTCGGGACGCCGGTGGCCTCAGCAGCCCGACGGAAACTCATGGCCTTCACAACCTCAACAAACAGCGCCATGTCATTCAGCAGCTCCATACTTATTGCCCCATTATTGGAATAATAATTTCCATTAAAGCATATTTATCCCAAGCGATAATTATTGGATAATGATTCGGCTCGTTAAGGACTGGCTATTCCTTGCTCAGCCAGCTTGGCTGACCGACTTGCCGGTAATTCCGTTGAGTCCTTTCCGCCTTGCAATCATTCTGCGAAAATCAGGTACAAGACCGGAGGATCTGTACGATGACCAACATTGCTCCACTGACACGAACGAACCGTGGCAGCCATTTTCACGCTTTCGGGCTGCGAAGCACTGATACCATCCAGATCGATCCGTTTCTGGGAGTAGATCATGCATGGATCAGCGCTCCCACCTTTCCACCGCACCCGCATGCCGGGTTTTCTGCGGTGTCCTATCTCTTTCTTGACTCTGAAACCGGCATAGTGAACCGAGACTCACTGGGCCACCAAAACTTGATACAGCCAGGTGGCTTGCATTGGACTAAGGCGGCACGAGGGATTGTCCACGAGGAAGTACCGGCAGAGACAGGAAAGACCACACACATGCTGCAGATATTTGTGAATCTAGCTGCTGCAAAGCAGCAAGATGCCCCGGAAGCGCTCAGCCTATCCCCCCAGGATGTGCCGGTCGTACAGCTTGCCTGGCGGAAAAGTTCGTGTGCCGCTTGGTGGTTTTAGAGATGTCAGGTCCCCTTTACAGCCGCCGACGGGAGTCAGTTTGTTGGATATCGCACTGGCAAGCGGTGGAGGCAGCCACTGCAGCGTACCGCGAGGGGAAAATGGGCGAGCTATAAACTTACCGCAGAGCCCCGGCTTATATTGAAAGGGGGAAACCCCACTATTATCTAGGAGGATTGTTATGCCATACGAACGGTTTACCGGTGACAATGCCGTCATGCTCTTGATCGATCATCAGGTTGGCACGATGAGCTGGGTTCATTCGATTTCATTTGAAGAAATGAAGCGCAATGCCCTCATGCTGGCCAAGACTGCGAGCATTTTGGCGATGCCAACCGTACTCACCTCCAGCATGGAGGAACATGCACAGGGGCCTTTACTTGATGAACTAGAAACCATTCTGCCGGAAGCCTTTGCTGTACGCATTCAGCGATTGGGGATAGTCAACGCGATGGATGACGAAGCGTTTGCGGCGGCGGTCCAATCTTCGGGGCGCAAAAAAGTGGTCATTGCTGGGGTAACGAATGATGTCTGTACCGTATATCCCGCACTAACACTGGTTAGTGAAGGCTACGAGGTGCAAGTGGTTGCGGATGCAGGTGGTTCGCCAAGCAAGATGGCCGACGACATGGCTCTGCGTCGGATGGAGAAAGCCGGGGTTACCCTGACAAGCACAAATCAGTTGATTGCTGAACTGACCGGCAATTGGAACACTCCTGAAGGCACCAAAATTGTACAGGAAGTACTAGGACCAGCTTTGCAAGCTTAATAATTAGGGTATTGTGCATATCCGTCCGTAAATATACGTTAGGACAGTTTTGCTTTGGTTCGGTTTAGAATGTAGTCACCATAAAGGATGACATTATGCCAGGAAATTGGACTGATATAGTGTATGAGCGAGATGTCGATGCTGCCGTCATCGGGCAAATACTCCTGGATGACGCGGTTAATTTTCTTGGCTTGCCAATAAATTACACGTATCCTTAACAGATGCCTACATCGGTATCCTCAAGCAACGGCTGAGTTGGATCTTCTCTGAGTGAAAGTCTTCGCGAAGCTGAACAGGTGAAGCTGAAAAGGTTGACATTCACGTATTGTAAAATTAGTAAAAGCATAATGACTTCTCTAGGAGTTATTTAGATCGCGAACCAAACATCACCTTTAAAATCGTTACGTTTTAATCAGGTGATGTAATGGCCACTAGATAAGTCCTAAAATGCAAAGCAAGCGCAACCCAGCGTACCCCAAAATGGATCTTTGGGTGCACGTGCGATTCGGGAGTGATTATGATGGCCATGCCCCATACACAAATGACTGGCCATCGCCGCAGAATGCACATGTGCATGATAATGACCGCCGTAAGTTCTTACCGGCGACCAATCAGGACTTGCCGGCGGTAGCGGTGGTGCCAGATCTTTGAAGTCCCCAGCGCCATGAACCACATTGCCCCCGACTATTGTTAAAACCGACATGAGGCACTTGATTTCTTCCTCTGGCACGGAAAAATAGTCGGCTGATAATACCGCAAGATCAGCGTATTCACCCGGCTTGATCGCGCCTTTGACATCTTGCTCGCCCGAAAACCAAGCGCTGCCTTTAGTCCAAAGCGATAGCGCTTTCTCCCGATCGAGCCGCCGTTCTTCAGGATAAAGTGACAAGCCACCGAGTGTCTTGCCAGAGACCAACCAGTACAACGATACCCATGGATTGAAACTCGCCACGCGTGTAGCATCAGTACCGGCACCGACAGGAACGTCAGCAGCCAACATATCGGTAATTGGTGGTGTGAGCTTAGCTTCCGTTGCACCGTAACGTTCGACAAAGTATTCGCCTTGAAACGCCATACGGTGCTGGATCGCAATGCCACCACCCAAAGCCTTGATGCGTTCGATATTATTTGGCCTAATCGTTTCCGCATGATCGATAATAAAACGTAACCCATCGAACGGTATATCCTTATCGACTTTCTCAAACACGTTCATGAACCGTGAAATCGATTCGTCATAAGTTGCATGGATTCTGAACGGCCAGCGTTTCTCGACAAGCAAGTGGGTGATTCGTTCGAGTTCTTTGTCCATGTCACCAGCAAGATTGGGCCGTGGTTGTAAAAAATTCTCGAAATCAGCTGCTGACCAAACTAAATTCTCACCCGCACCGTTTAGACGCAACATCGCATCACCCTCGCCGGGTTTTACCATGCTGGTCCAGCGTTTGTAGTCGTCAAATTCCGTTCCGGGTTTTTGCGCGAACAAGTTATAAGCAATGCGCATGGTCATTTTGCCGCGCTTATGCAGTTCTTGGATGACTTTGTAATCGTCAGGGTAACTCTGACCGCCACCGCCAGCGTCAATCGCGCTGGTGATACCCAGGCGATTGAGTTCACGCTGAAAATGGCGCGAAGAATTGAGCTGATCTTCAAATGACAGCGTTGGACCTTGTGCGAGAGTGGAATACAGAATTAATGCACTGGGTTCTGCAAGCAACAAACCTGATGGGCTGCCATGCCGGTCTTTATAAATGATGCCCCCTGGGGGGTTCGGTGTATCTCTGGTAAAGCCGATGGCATGCAATGCCGCTGCGTTCAGAAGTGCCCGGTCATAGAGATGCAGGATGAACACAGGCGTATCCGGTGCCACGGCATTAATTTCATCGAGCGTCGGCATACGTCTTTCAGCAAATTGGTATTCCGTCCAACCGCCCACTACCCGCACCCACTGCGGTGCAGGTGTACGCTGTGCCTGGTCTTTAAGCATCCTCAGCGCATCGGCCACGGAAGGCACACCTTCCCAGCGAAGCTCCATATTGTAATGCAGACCTCCCCGGATGACGTGAAGGTGCGAGTCATTCAAGCCTGGAATGACAGTATGTTGCTTGAGATCAATCACCTGCGTGTCTGAATTACATCGTTTCATGATTTCCTCATCATTACCAACCGCCTCAAAAAAACCATCTTTGATTGCTACTGCGCTAGCCTGCGATTTAGCGGGATCAAGTGTTGTTATCTTGGCGTTCATTAAGATTGTATGTGTCATGTTAGTGCCTCATTGTTGTGCAAATGCCGATGGAAATTGCAGCGTAAATGCTGTTGCGGCCGCAGTCTGCATAAAGCTACGGCGACTTGGCTGGTTAGGAATAGTGGTTGTGTTTGCCATGTGTTACTTCAGTTTTTTGCTAAGAAAAGCTTTTTTTACCAGCGGAAAGCTAGGCTAGCCATCAAAAAATCGACATTTTTACCACCCGCCTGTGTCAGTGCACTTCCTGCGCGAAAATGTACCGCAGCCATGCGAGCTTCCCACTGTGGACTAAAACGATAACTGCTTTCCAGTCCGATCTGGTCGCCGATATAGCGGCCGGTTCCAATGGTCTCAGGTATCGCAACCAAGGGCGCAGGTGGCGTATAAACCGCATCTTCTTTGTGATGTTTCCAGAGAAAATTCCAACCCAGCATGATTTTGAGTTGAGGCCCAGGATTGATCGTCAAGATTGGGTGCAAGTCCATAAGATTGCCTGGCGCCAACAGTGCCGCCTCACTCAGATAAGTCGGGTTAGGATAGAGTGCGTTAAAGGTACCGAGTCGCCCGTCATCGAGATTCTTATCACCGCTGGCAATATCTGTCCTTAGACCGAGCCGCGGCGACCAAGGCAGTGTGGAGAAGGTAAATCCAGTATCGGAAGCAACTGTCCAGGCACGAATAATCTGATTGCTGAAGTGACCGGTTTGGAATACGGTTTCCAGGTTCCAATCCCAACCTCTGGTAGAACCAAAAAGCCTTGTGCCGAAAGAATCCCTGCGCTCACGTCCTTGCGTTATTGCAAACTGTCCTTGATCTCTTTCGTATCGGAGCCAATAGAGGTCGATCTTAAGAGGACTCATAATTTCGGGTGTAAAGGTGGCATACACGCCAGATAAAGATTGAGACTTATTGGCCGTATCATCAAAAGCACCGGACCTATTTAGAATCGGACGGAAGACAAAGGCATCAACTCGATAGGATTCCTGGTGCCAACTAGTACGGGCACCATCGAAAGCAAGGCGAATATTGGGACCTTCTCGTACTGAGAGCAGACGAGAGGTTCCAAGGGTTATTTCCTGTCGGCCTAAACGCAGTGATAGCGCTTTGCCATTCCATGCCAGGAAGCCCTGTTGCAGATCTGGATTGCTGCGATCAACGCTAATCGGTCCGCCCCGTCGTCCGATTTCGTCATAAACCCCAAACTGGACGAACAGTTGGACATGGTTGCGAATGCGAAGGTCCCCATGCGCCATGCCTCGAAATAACGTGTAGTCGTTACCACTGGTTTGGCTGCCGATACCGAAATCGAGTGGCCAATAACCTTGGGTACGTATTCGCGCATCGGCACCGAAGGTTAGCGAACTAGTCTCGCCGATGCGCCAACATTTAGGACTAATTTTGCTACAGTCTTCTCGCCAATCTTCTTCAAATCGCAGAGATTGATATCCAGATGCAGATGCGAACAATGGCATGGCCAAGATTGCAGCGGTAACAAATGCGATGCTAATCTGATGAGCCGGCGTCACCGCATTTTCTCCCGTTTTACTTTTTGTTCACAGCGAAGTAACTGGTCATTAGATTCCGATAGTTGGGAATATATTGGGAGAATAATGCGCCCAAACCTTCGACGTCGTTGCGCCAGTCACGGTGCAGCTCACAGGCCACGCCGAACCAATTCATCATCTGTACGCCGGCCGCTTGCATGCGCAGCCAGGCCGCATCGCGGGTCACTTCATTAAAAGTACCGGAAGCATCAGTGACTACGAATACTTCATAGCCTTCTTCGATTGCAGACAGCGCTGGAAAGGCGACGCATACTTCGGTGACTACACCGGCGATAATGAGCTGCTTACGACCCGTCTTTTTGATCGCATTGACGAAGTCTTCGTTGTCCCATGCGTTGATGTTGCCAGGGCGTGCAACATATGGAGCATCAGGAAAAATTTCCTTGATTTCTGGTACCAGCGGCCCGTTTGGACCATCTTCGAAACTGGTTGTCAGGATTGTCGGCAGCTGAAAATACTTGCCACAGGCAGTTAGTGCGAGCACGTTATTTTTAAATTCATTCGGTGAAAAATCCTGTACCAGCGAAATCAGCCCCGCTTGATGATCGACCAGTAGTAAAGCCGCATCGTCTTTGGAAAGCCGGTTATATTTAAAAGCCTTATTCATTTTTATACTCCTTGTGATTGGTGTGATGAGATATTCAGAAAAGAGGATTAGTGCATTGATATAAAAAATGATCGATTAATACAGTGCGTAGAATCGATCGCTAATGATTTTTCCATCTTTCCAGTGCTGAACCGCTACTTGATCAAACTTTTTGTGTCCAAAATCCCTGTGTTTATATTCGAAGTGCCACTCGGTCATTGTGACGTTATCCCCGACAGCTGTCGATTTGATTTCTGATTTGAGCCATGCATCAACGCCTTCAAAGACCGATGATTCTCGATCTTTGGCTTCTTGTATACCATTTGCTACCACATCATTCTTTTCAATCACCACACAATCGGGGTGGTAGTATTTATCCATGGATTCGAGTATTTCGCCGTTCAGAATCATATTGTTAAAATCATTTAGCCGTGCTTGCAAAGTCATTATTTACTCCTTGTTGTATGATATTGTGTGGGATGAACCGCAAGTAAACACCAGTATTTACCCCTCAGTCCTTAGCCCTTCGCTTTCTGCACCGCCTGTGCCTTGTCATAACTTTCGATCAATAACCGGTACTCTGGCATAGGAAAGTCTGCATAAATATTGGCAAATTCTACCGCATCCGGCCGATTCCAAGTCTTCTGTAGTTCTGAAATCACCGCAACAGTATCAATTGGAATAACACCTGCTTGCATAATGCGCGCAATCGTCAGATCGGTGGCCATTTTGCTCCAATTTCCCGAGGCGTCCACAACCGCATATACTTTGTAACCGGCAGCTGCTGCGCTAATGGAAGGAAAGGCCATACATACGCTGGTCAACGTACCGGCAAGAATGAGCGTTTTGCGGTCGATCGCTTCAACCGCCTTAACAAAGTCAGGACTATCCCACACATTGATCTCGCCATGACGACCGACGTATTGGGCGTGTGGGGCAGCCTGATGAATTTCAGGAATCAGCGGGCCATTCGGGCCGTCAGGCACTGAAGCAGAAGTAATGACTGGAATCTTCAACAGCGTAGCTACCTTAGCGAGTGCGATCGCGTTGCGGCGCAAATCTGGCACAGGAACATCTTTGACCAATTGGAACAGACTGCTCTGGTGGTCGATGAGCAGCATGGTAGTTTCTTCGGGATTAATGTGGCTCATAATATTTTCCTTTAGTTCAATTTCAATAAAAAAATTTACAATCTACATGCTGTGGAAGTAACGTGCTTGTAAGCCCCTCAAGCTGGTATATGCCCCATTTTGCCGCTTTGGTAATCCGCCATTGCCTGATGAATCTCCGCTTGCGTATTCATGACGAACGGACCACTACCAACAATCGGCTCGTTAATGGGTTCTCCACACAGCAGCAATACAGTTGCATCTTGCGCTTCTTCTATATAAACATGATCACCTGCTGGATCAAATATAGCCACTTCCGCCACGCTAACTGCTTCAGAGCCATTGATCAATACAGATCCTTTGAGTACCGCGAGCAATGTGTTGTAGCCTTCGGGTACAGTAAGGTTAAAGGGTTGCTTGCTAGTTAGGCGTAAATCCCAGATATGAATCGGCGTAAACGTCTGGGCAGGTCCTGTAAAGCCATCAAATTCTCCCGCAATGACGCGTACACTTCCCTGATCATCAGGAAGTTTCGTTACAGGAATCTGGCTATTTAAAATATTCTGATACCGCGGCGAAGACATTTTGTCTTTGGCCGGCAAGTTGACCCACAGTTGAACCATTTCAAACATACCGCCGCGTTGCGCAAAATCCCGGCCATGAAATTCTTCGTGAACGATGCCAGATGCTGCTGTCATCCATTGCACATCACCAGGACCAATCTTGCCGCCCCCGCCGGAACTGTCACGATGTTCTACCTCGCCACTGTAAACAATGGTTACCGTCTCAAAACCGCGATGCGGATGCTCACCCACGCCTAAACGTTCCTTGGTCGGTGGAAATTCCATCGGACCCGCGTAGTCAAACAGCAGGAAAGGGCTAATCATTGCGCCCAATTTTGGGTAACTGAATAATGACCGTACAGGAAAACCGTTGCCAACCCAATGATGTTCGGTATTACGTTGGATGCGCTGCAGTTTTTTAGCAGATGATTCAAATTTGGTTGCCAGCATTTGCTACCTCCTTTCAAATTTCTAGCAAGAATGAAGAAATAACTATCTCAGTTATGTATGCTTTTTAATATATATTTGACTCGGTGCGTTAAGATTACGCTTGCCCATATAAATTGGGAACCCATGTTTCTTCGAAATTAGCGTTCGGGAATACAGAACAATGCCCTATCGATTTGATGACATTCTAGCCTTTCTGCAGGCTATGGAAACCGGAAGCATTAGTGCAGCTGCTCAGCGCATGGGTTTATCAAAGTCCGTTGTTAGTAAACGTATCAGCGATCTTGAGGCTGTCTTAAAGGTCGAGCTGCTGCATCGCTCCACACGCGGCGTAATCGCGACGGACAAGGGGGCCGTATTCTATCAACGCGCACGTGCGATCATGCAACAGCTTGATCAGGCGGCTGAGACACTCATTGAACAGGACGAAGAATTCTGTGGATTGTTGCGTATTGCAGCACCAATGACCTTTGGAACTACTTACCTTGGGCCTATTCTATTTTCTTTCATCAGTCACTATCCGCGGTTGGCACTTGCCTTGGAACTTAATGACCAGATCACTGATTTATCTGGCGAAGGCTACGATCTGGGAATTCGTATTGGACGGCTTCGTGATTCATCTCTTGTAGCCCGTAAATTGGCAATAAGCCGTCGTGTCGTTTGTTGCAGCCCCGCGTATGCCCGGCGTGCTGGATTACCCACTACAATTGATGAGCTAACCGGACATGAATGTATCGGCTATACCAATGTGTCACCCGGTCAAATTTGGCAGTTTGAATCAACAGAGCCCGGTGGCACACCCCGCTCATTGGTGATGCGAAGTCGAATTGTCACCAATAATGGTGAATCGATGCGGGATGCAGCCATAGCCGGATTAGGTATCTCCATTTTGCCAGTTTTTATTGTTACCAAAGCGTTGGCTAACGGTCAGTTAATCAACGCACTGCCGAATGCATACCCGGTTGCAGATGCAATCTACGCGGTTTATCCGCAGAACCAACATGTTCCAAAGAAAGTTCGTGCGGTTATTGATCATCTGGTCGCGGTGTTTAGTGGAGACCCGCCTTGGGAAAAG
>JACKLV010000027.1 GCA_024235755.1 Burkholderiales bacterium
TGCATCAATGATGCTGTCAGCCGGTGAAAATTTGGCCTGGGTATCCGCACAAATGGGACACTCAAATGTGTTAATCACAGCTAAAACTTACGCTCGCTGGATTAACAACAATGAACAGCATGGAAGCAAGGCAGCCGAGATGTACGGGCAACATTTGGGCAACATAGAAAACTAACTTATTGATTATAAATGTATTAATGGCGGAGAAGGCGGGATTCGAACCCGCGGTACGGTATAAACCGTACACACGCTTTCCAGGCGTGCACCTTCGACCGCTCGGTCACTTCTCCGTATTATTATTTACCCGTTATACTGCAAATTCTGGGGGCCGCACAGGATAAACCAGATCAAGTATCAGAGCAACCTATGCTTTACCAAATGTCTTTAATGATCTATTCATCAGTAAATCTTATCCCTATTGCCGAACTTGATGCGGTGGCGCTCAGTTGTACCGACCAATGGTCATCAATGTCGACAAAACGGCCTTGCCCTGCTTGGATGCGCGTTAATGCAGCGGGTTCGCAGGAACGTTCGGTTTTATCGGTTTCGGATACATTTCCACAAACGATTTGATAGAGCTGCTGCGCGATTTTCATTTCATTCGCGGGTATGGGTTTTTCCTCGACAGATGATTTAACGCGTCCGCCGCTTAGGCTCCTATGATAGGTGATTTGCCGAGAATTTGCGGTGTATTCAACTTCAATTCTGAAAATCGTCTTTCGTCTACTATCCAACTGTTCCTGTTTAGTGAATAGCGTACTGTTGACCTGGGTATAGCCCTGGTTGTCGAGTATACCTACAATCTCATCCTGTGGCGTCGTAATGGATATACCTGAAATTTCAACAGTATTAAGTAACGAATTGCGTTGATTTGAACTGCTTGCATTGGACGCAGCCATTCCACCGAGCGACAACAAAATAAATCCGAGTATCAACTTTATCGATCGCTTGATGTTATCTTCATTTTGCAAGTTCATATATTGAGCACCTTAGTCTGTTTGCGATCAGTCAGATTTTTGGCAGCGTAACACCATTCTGGTGTTGGTATTTACCGCCACGATCTTTGTAGGACGTCTCACATGCTTCATCGGATTCAAAAAAAATAACCTGGGCAACGCCTTCGTTGGCGTAAATTTTTGCAGGCAATGGCGTGGTATTGGAAAATTCCAGTGTCACATAACCTTCCCATTCAGGTTCAAACGGGGTCACATTCACAATGATTCCGCAGCGGGCATACGTGGATTTACCGAGACATATAGTAAGCACATTACGAGGAATACGGAAATATTCGACAGTGCGCGCAAGTGCAAATGAATTGGGCGGAATAATGCATATATCATTTTTTACATCGACAAACGAGTTGGAATCGAAATTCTTTGGATCGACAATCGTAGTATTGATGTTGGTGAATAGTTTAAATTCATCCGAACAGCGTATATCGTAGCCATAGCTGGAGGTGCCATACGAAACAATTGAATGGTTGTTTTTCTGTCGGATCTGGCCAGGTTCAAAAGGCTCGATCATGCCATGTTCAAGCGCCATGCGCCGAATCCATTTATCTGATTTTATTGTCATTTATCGATTAAATTGAGGCATATGGAAATCAATCGTTTTCCATGATAATTTTGGCGAATAAATCTGTATGATCTTCTGCTGATTCTCCAATTTTTACCGCGATTTTACGTGCAATCATACGATAGGTCTCAGCTATTTTTCCCGATGGATCGGCGATAACACTGGGTTTACCGCTATCGGTATGTTCACGAATTTGAATATCCAACGGCAATGCGCCGAGAAAATCCACAGCATAATCCCGGCACATTTTTTCGCCGCCACCGGTGCCGAATATCGGTTCTGTGTGACCGCAATTGGAGCAGGTATGCGTACTCATGTTTTCGATAATACCAAAAATCGGTATGCCGACTTTTTCAAACATTTTAAGCCCCTTGCGTGCGTCGAGAAGCGCAATATCCTGTGGCGTTGTAACAATCACCGCGCCGGTAACCGGGATTTTCTGGGCTAGTGTCAATTGTATATCACCGGTACCCGGCGGCATGTCTACAATCAAATAATCCACGTCTTTCCAATTGGTATCGTTCAGTAATTGTTGCAGCGCCTGCGTCACCATCGGCCCACGCCAGACCATTGGCGTTTCCACATCAATTAATAGCCCTATCGACATTGCCTGAATGCCATGCGCGATGACAGGCTCCATCGATTTGCCGTCAAGCGATTCCGGTTGCTGGGTAATGCCAAGCATTTGAGGCTGGGATGGACCGTAAATATCGGCATCAAGTATTCCGACATTGGCGCCTTCGGCCGCCAGCGCCAGTGCAAGATTGACGGCGGTCGCGGATTTGCCAACGCCGCCTTTACCTGAAGCCACGGCGATAATATTTTTGATACCGGGTATCAGTTTGACACCGCCTTGTACCCCATGCGGCACGATCTTGCTGGATACGGCCACACTAATTTTGTCGACACCGGGTATTGTCTGCAAAGCGGAGATAATCTGCCGCTGCACCTCAGCTTTGACACTGTTGGCCGGATAACCGAGTTCAATATCAAGCGCTACATTATTGCCATCAATTTGAATACGCTGTATTGCTTGATTCGCAATATAAGTTTTCCCGGTCGTGGGATCTATTATATTCTCAAGTGCGGATAGTATGTGCTGTTCAGATATGGTCACTCAAAAACTCCTCACTACTGCGGCTGCCTGTCGATCAGAACACAGTAATGCAATCAGTTGAAATTGGCATGGTAACAAATATCAGGTCATACACACAATTTGTTAGAATATCCATTTGGCAGTCCGTTGAAAAACAATCTGCGTTGCCTCAGCAGCGTTGATAACCGGTACGAAACGTTTATTTATCATGCTAAAACAGTGATTTATATTGAATTTGCTTTGCATCGATTATATGAAAATTGTTTTTCAACATTCTGTCCGGTGGTTTAACGAAAAATGATTGACAACACAACAAACAAATGACTACACGAAGAATTCTGGTGACTTCAGCCCTGCCTTATGCAAATGGCAGTATCCATCTGGGTCATCTGGTGGAATATATCCAGACAGATATCTGGGTGCGTTTTCAGAAAATGCGCGGCCATGAAATTTATTATGTCTGCGCCGATGATACCCATGGCACACCGATCATGCTGCGCGCGGAAAAGGAAGGCATCACGCCGGAAGCATTGATTGCCCGCGTGCACGACGAACATTACGAGGACTTTACCGGTTTTCATATTCATTTTGATAATTATTACAGTACGCATTCTGATGAAACGCGTCATTATTCGGAAGATATTTATCACAAACTGAAAGTTGCCGGACTGATCCGGGTGCGCGCTATCGAACAACTGTATGATCCGCAGAAAAACATGTTTCTGCCGGACCGCTTTGTCAAAGGCGAATGTCCCAAGTGTTCTGCCAAGGATCAGTACGGCGATTCCTGCGAAGTCTGCGGCGCCGCCTATGCACCGACTGAATTGAAAAACCCGTATTCAGCCGTTTCAGGCGCAACACCAGTCAAAAAATCCTCTGAACATTATTTTTTCAGTCTGTCGGATCAACGCTGCGTAGATTTTCTGCGCCGCTGGACGCGTGCAGGTCATTTGCAGCCGGAAGCGGCCAATAAAATGCATGAATGGCTGGGAGATGCCGGGGAAAATAAGTTATCGGACTGGGATATTTCGCGCGATGCGCCCTACTTCGGCTTTGAAATCCCCGATGCGCCGGGCAAGTATTTTTATGTCTGGCTCGATGCACCGATCGGTTACATGGGCAGCTTCAAACACTTGTGCGCACGCGAGAATCTGGATTTTGACACTTACTGGCGTAAGGATACTGAAACTGAGCTGTATCATTTTATCGGCAAGGATATTTTGTACTTCCATGCGTTGTTCTGGCCTGCGATGCTCGAACACTCCGGCTACCGCACTCCAACCCGGATATTCGCACACGGCTTTTTGACAGTCAATGGCGAGAAAATGAGTAAATCGCGCGGCACCTTCATTACCGCGGCCAGTTATTTGAAACAGGGATTGAATCCAGAATGGCTGCGTTACTACTACGCGGCAAAGCTCAACGGCACCATGGAAGACATTGATCTCAACTTGGACGATTTTATCGTACGCGTCAATTCCGATCTGGTCGGCAAATTCATCAATATTGCCAGCCGCTGCGCCGGTTTTATCACCAAACGATTTAACGGCAAACTGGTCGACGGCGACAGCTATCAGACCATGCAGCAACTGATTAATGAACGTTTTGCGAACTGGCGCCCTGGCGCACTCGAAAAAGCGTACGAGGACAGAGATTATTCACAAGCTGTGCGTCAGATAATGAAATTTTCCGACGAGGCCAATGAAATCATTCATGAATTGGCGCCTTGGGAAATCGCTAAAAATACGGACAGGAATGCCGAACTGCAGCGCGTATGCAGCCTCGGCATTCAGCTTTTCTATCTGCTCGCGCGCTATCTGAAACCGATATTGCCGGAAACCATACGTCAGGTTGAAGGATTTCTCAATTGCCAGCCGCTCACATGGCCCCGGCTGGTTGAAAATGAGCCAGTTTCACAACTGTTGCTGCCACCCGGGCATGTCATTAACGCTTACCAGCATTTAATGACACGCATTGACAGCAAACTGATCGATGCGCTGGTGGAAGCCAATAAGCAAAACCTGTCGGCTGATCAGGCTGGTGCCGCCAAAACAAATGCCAACAGCCAGCAAAAAACGATCGCGCCAATTGCTGAAACGATTTCAATCGACGACTTCAGCAAAATCGATTTACGTGTCGCCAGAATCGTAAATGCAGAACATGTCGAAGGGGCGAATAAACTGTTGAAACTGACCCTTGATATCGGCAGCGGGCAGCGCACGGTATTTGCCGGAATTAAATCGGCTTACAGTCCCGAGCAATTGAAGGGCCGTTTAACCGTTATGGTTGCTAATCTCGCACCACGCAAAATGAAGTTTGGCTTGTCCGAAGGCATGGTACTTGCTGCAGGCAGCGGCGGCAGTGAATTATTTATTTTGAGCCCTGATTCTGGCGCGCAGCCCGGCATGCGCATCAAGTAATCTTCAGAAACATTGTCAGTCAGATGGAATCGACCACGGCGCAGATCAAACAACTGGAGCTGAAACTGCTGAATACCGATTTGCGCGCAAACCCATCAGTCATCGATGAACTATTGGATAATGCATTTGAAGAGATCAGCAACAACGGACAAGTCAACACAAGACAACAGGTAGTAACATGGTTACTCAACAAAGATAACGCGCAGCTATGGTCACTGCAAAATTTCCGTATTAAGCGGTTATCGAATAATACGGTCATAACGATTTACCACGCAGTCGTGCACGATCAAACTACGGAAGCCACTAACGGGTTAAAACAAAAATCAAACCCGGGATCGATCCACAGTTCGGTCTGGCAACGAAGCAACGAACACTGGAAAATGGTATTTCATCAAGCAACAAAAAGCGTTTAGGAGAAAAAATTGGAAGCAGCAACACCATCGGCAGAACAGCAACTCATCGATATTAAAAACAACCTGGCAGTCATTCGGCAAAAAATAGCCGATGCCTGTTCCAAAGCCGGCCGCGATCCTTCGTCCGTGCGTCTGCTACCGGTCACCAAAACCGTTCCAGCCGAACGACTGCGCATCGCATATGCGGCTGGATGTCATGAAATGGGCGAGAATAAGGTGCAGGAAGCGCGCGAAAAATCAGAGGCGCTCAACGATCTCGATATCAAATGGAGTGTCATTGGCCACCTTCAGACTAACAAGGTCAAATACATCACACGTTTTGCACATGAATTTCAAGCACTCGATAGCCTAAAAGTCGCTGCCGAACTCGATAAACGCCTGCAGTTCGCAGGCCGTAGCATGGACGTATATGTACAGGTCAACAGTTCCGGAGAAGCCAGCAAATTCGGTCTGCCGCCCGAAGATGTAGAAGACTTTATCAAAAAATTACCCGATTATCCTTCTCTGCAAATCAAAGGCTTAATGACGCTCGCAATTTTCTCAACCGATCTCGACCGTGTGCGCGCCTGTTTTGTCCGCATGCGCAAGCTGCAAGAACGGTTACGTCAAAACGCACCCGCTGGATTATCGTTCGAAGAGCTTTCCATGGGCATGTCCGGTGACTTTGAACTGGCGATAGAAGAAGGCGCAACCGTGGTGCGCGTCGGACAGGCGATTTTTGGCAAACGGCCTTTGCCGGACAGTCATTATTGGCCGGGGTTTGGATAACATTTTTATGGCTGAATTGCAGAAAAGATTGTCAATTACTACCATTTCTCAAAACTTGCGCATAGAGCCAACGAGTACTGGCGCCTTAATTGTTTAGTCCCGCAGTGTGATGGTGTATCATACAACCGTCTACGGGATGAGAATTATGAGAAAGATACTGCACCTAAACACTTGCATGACAGAAGCATCGCGTCGTGCGAAGAAGAATAAAAGTTTTGGCGGCATGCCGCGGTATTAATGCTAAGACTGTGACCAGTGGAAGAAGCGCGCTACGTCGAGGATGCGCCGATGAACCTGAAAAATCTATTTTCAACAGTGTTTACACCTGAGGTGAAGGCTACAGTTATTGTGTTCCAGCGCTATACGCTTTTGCCATGGATGATTGTTTATATGCTTTGCAACACACTATCCCCGGCCTGACAAGAGCGACTCTGCGGCGCTGCCTGCAAAGCGATGGACATATCCCGACTGCCGAAGGTCCAAAGCGATAAAACACAAAAGTAAAAGTTCAAAAATATCTGCTTGGCTACTTGCATATAGCCGCGACCAGTTCAACAAACGGGGCAATGCTTGGAAGAGTTGCCATTATCCCTTTCGGGCGCGTATGCTTGCTCAAAAAATCAATTACAGGCCGACAAAGACTAATATCCGTTGGCAAACGGGCTGGCTGAGCGTATGAACCAAACTTTAGAGGAAGCCACCGTAAAGAATTATTACTACGAAACGCATGAATATCTGGAAGCACATATGTAGAGCTTCCTAACGGCTTACAATTTTGTCCAGAGGCTGAAAACCCCCAAGGCCAGACTCCTTACAAATTTGTGTGAAGGATATGGACATAAGAACCAGAGCGATTTAATGTCAATCTGTTCACCACACCGTGGAATTAAATAGCTAGTAGTCGCCGTTTTTTGTCAGAAGCGTGTTTTTGACAGTGCTGTCAACGATAGCGCCAACTTTCTCGAGCGCGCTCCTTCCCAATAGCATAGGCGTTGAGAAATGCGAACGGTCAATCAGATTGACCATAATAGTGTGTAGCTCGCCGTCGAAGTAAATTTCCATGTTGACAACGGGGCGTGAATGGTGTTTTTCTGTCTTATTGCCTTCGGATGCACGTTTTTTTATTCGTGAATGCCGAACAAGTGGCAAATCATAA
>JACKLV010000028.1 GCA_024235755.1 Burkholderiales bacterium
TGTACAGAATCACCGAAGTATCCAGCACAAATATTTTCTTTTGACTGCGCGGCATGAATAGGGTCACCTGGTCATCATTAGGATATAACGATACTAGAATTTAATTGTTACAGAACCATGAAAAAATGAGTGAGTGCATATTCGGATAGCGACGCCGTTTGATGGCGTTGGTGTAAAATTTGACCGTGGAAAGCAGACGCGGTTCGTTTCGAACGTATAACTTAGGAGCGTCAATCAAGTCAATGCATACACCTGTTTGTGAACGACGGGGAGCATCCGGCGCTGGTCTTCGAACAGCGCGGAGACAACCGTGATATTCTGCACGAGAACTTTTATCAGCGTCTGCTGAAGGAGGCTAAACGATGAACGTTAAACTAAAAACGACGCCATCCCCGGAAGGACTAAAGCAGCTGGAAATACTCCGTCAGACTGTCGGCAAGACGCTGAAGAAAAAGCGGCGTCTGGGCCAATACGCCGTGACATGGCAGGACGGCAAACCGGTCGTCAGAGGCGAGGATGCGCCGGATATGGATGAAAACTTGTTAAACGATTAGGCGTATCTTTAAAAATACCTGTTTCGTTACAGTACGCCGTTGTTTCCAAAAAAAATCCTAACATATCAACCAATCCAGACTTTTCAATGCGTATGGTTGGTTTTTACCGCGATCGACTTGTTGGAATGCGTGTTGAATAATTGATAAAACTTAGGTTCATTTGCTTGGACCAACAGTTTGTAGAGATCCTGGTTGGTCAGTCCACGTTCAAGTTGTAGCAGTAACGCGGCAAGGCCGGTAACATGAGCGGTGGCCATTGAATTGCCGGAAATGAAGTCGTAAGCGCCGTTGGGCAGCGTAGTAAGGATCTGTTCTCCGGGAGCCGGAACAGTCTGTGTCCGGGTTTTATGGGATGTGCGCAGCATGTGAGTGTGGCTTTGCACGCCGATGACACCCGGTTGTTGTGCCGGGAAGCCGGATTTGTTATCTTGCCGGTCGGCTTGAGAGGCGATGATAATGATGCCCTGTTGAATGGCTTTCTCAATCAGTCTGGCCAGAAGGGGATCGTGAGGCCCGGTTAAGCTTAAATTGATTACGTTTACATTCATGTCTATGGCGGTGTTAAGCGCCAACGCCAAAGTAAAGCTGTTGCAGACTGCGTCGAGGCTGCCTTCGGATATTTCCCAACAAGCTTTCATGGCAACGATACGGCTGTCAGGCGCCAGGCCCACGATGCCCTGTCCATTGTTTGCTTTGGCGGCAATGATGCCGGCAATTGCCGTGCCATGCCCGTCACTGAAAAAATCAGCGGATTGATGGGTAACAAAATCCTTGATGACGTTAATCTGGCCTTCCAAATCCGGATGTTTTACGTCCACGCCGGTATCTATAATTGCGATTGTTACATTTTTACCCGTTGCCTGGCTGTGTATTTTTCCCAGATTGAACGGATGAATGCTTGATTGCAGCCGGTAATAAGGGTCGCTGTATTCTTCAGCCAGTACTTTAAACGTAGACATCAGCTGAACATTGTCGATACGATTGTCCTTGGATAATGCGGTGACGATTTCAGCGATTGACTGGTTTTCACTGACCAGATAGACAACACAGTGTTCGCCGATTTCACTGATCGACCATTGTGTAAGCATCGTTAATTTGTAATCCGATTCTATATTGGCGGCAATTCTTTCGCTCCAGGATGAACTGCCATACTCGCCCCTTTTGCGATAGGCATGATTGAATTGGCCGATAGGAATGCGATTGATGTGGTTGTCGGAATAGGTGACCAGAATAATACGGCCAGCATAGTTAATATCGAATAACAATGGATCGATTACCAAATCCTGATTGGCGCTGGCCGGCAATACAGCAGTGCCCAGAGTTACAAACAGTAACGCAATCAATAACAGCAATTTTTTCAAATAAGCGATTAACATAGCAGGCTCATTCGGACGAAAGTTGAACATGCGCCAGTTCGGCAAAAATGACATGCGTGTTGTTACGCAATGCACTAATGGCATCGGTTGTTTCCATAGAATATTTTTGTTCGCCATCTATGAGAATTTCATAAACACCGTTTTTGTAGGGTCCATTAACGATGTGGCCGTAAACACCGCTTACGATAGTGTCGATTTGCGCCGCGTCCGTTTCATCTGTAAAAATCACTCGTATTAAATTGGGTTTTTTACTTTCCTGAAGCGGTGCAGACGACTGAGCCAAAGTCCGGTATTCGTTTTCCGATAAGGTTTGTTCATGCATTGCATTGAATATAAACGTCGTTGTCACCAGCAGTACGCCAAAAGCCAGCGCGAAGCTTTTTCTTGAAAATGGAAACTGAAAGAAAAGTTTCTGAAAATTATCGAGCTTTTTGCGAAAAAGCGCTAATTGAGAAACCGGCTGCGTTTCAATACGCTTTTTCAGTTGATTAAACGACGCGTTGGACATTTGTTGCATCAGCTCTGCCTGCTGGATATTGTCGTAGACTTGGCGTTGCTGTTTTAATTCAATTCGGCACGTAATGCATGTTTTGATATGGCTTTCTACCCGCGCTTGTTCCGTAGCGTTCAGCGTTCGGTTGATGAACCAAGGCAAAAGACTCCATACCTCGCGATGTTCATGATTACTATTGATTTTGCTATTCACTGACATCTTTAGTTCCTGCCGTTAGTCTTCCTGAAGTGATTTTGCCAGAATTTTTCGAGCATGAAACATCCTGGTTTTTACGGTGTTTTCCGGGCATTGCATAATTTCGGCGATTTCATTGTAATGGAGCCCCTGAAAATAAGTCATTTCAACGACTGCACGCTGCTCAGTCGACAGCTGAGTGAATGCAACTTCCAGCCAATTACTGGTTTCTATTTGAGAAATCCACTGCGTGCTTTTATCGGGAAAATAATCCAGTTCATCATTAAATTCAACAGATCGGTCTTCATCCGCTACCGATTTCTCAACTCTTTTAAGCGCTTTGAAGTAAGCAATGCCAAGTATCCAGGTTGATGGGCGGCATGTCTGATCATAAGTTGAAGCTTTTTCCCAAACGACATACATGACATCATTAATAATTTCTTCGATGCCGTTCTGCGTTCGCGTAATACGAAAAATAAATTGAAACAATCGACTAAAATAAAGCTGATACAGTTGTTCGAATGCTTTTTCGTTTCCTGCGGCTGTTTCAGTAATTAACTGCTGCTCTCTCGCTCGCATCCTAGGTGAGGCATAAATACTTTCTTTATTATTTTCGGGGGATGTGGCCATGATTCATTTTCACAGAGATGCTGTCTCTATAGTTTCACTTACCCGTTAATCCCGTGGCGTAATTAAATAGTTCAATGCGTAACAAAAAAATTAGATTCCAAAAGTGATCGAGAACAGTATTCGATTACCGACCGCATCGGGTTCGAATTGCCAATCCAAGGGTTTGAGTTCTTTTGACGCAGTGTGAGTAGAACCGTAGTAACGTAAATCGATACCTATATTGCGCGAAAAGTGCATGGTGAATCCTGAAGTCCAATAGACATAATCATAATGCAGATTCTTTTTTTGTTTGTTGTAACCAAAAGTACTCGAAAATTCGATGGAATCGGTAATGGGATATCGTCCGGTCATTTCATAGCTGAATGACATATGTTTTTGATTATAGCCGTTTTCAGAAAAGGCGAGGCCCAATGTCAGCAAATCGCGAAAGTGCGTCACGAAATAAAATTCGTTGTAATCAGCCTGCCTGCCAAAAATGTTCCCATTATAAATATACCGATTCCATTCGACATTAAATCGCCAATCTCTGGCTATTCGATATGCGTAACCAACGTAAGGTCTAAATTCCAGTTTTGAGCGATTTTCGAAGCTATGATCGGCGAAGTTAACTGAGGATAAAAAAGATCCTAGATAAAATCCGGTTTTGAATTCGTAATCAATATTGGCTTGAATGGATGGTTTTTTATCGCTTTTAGAATAGCCGCGCCAGAAATAATCGGTTGTTCCCGTCAAGCTTGCATTTAATTCGGCATGGCAGATGGCTGTGCTGAAAGAAAGTAGTAAAAATAATAGTAGCGATGCCAGATTGTTAAAGGGCTTTTCCATTTAGTAAGGATATCGAACGGCAGGTAAAACAACAAGCGGATAACGCCTTGTTTGAATTGATGCTGAGTAATCATATGTATGTAAAAAATATTTTTATTAAATAACGATTTGGGTTGCATGAATTAACGTTGCCACAATGAAAAAACGAAAAAGGACTACTGCATAGTTGAACTTTTTTGCGGATTAACAGGATATACCGTGTGTTAAGAGCACACGTGTGTATTAGAGTATTTGTAAAATAAAAATATCGCATCATTTTGTAATTGGAAACTTGGGTCAATTTTTCAATTGATTGCTTTAACTTATTATCAAAAATTCAATTATTGGATTCAATGATGCGCTCATTAAATTACTGTCTGTAAATTGAAGTAATTGAGAACTTATCGGTTACAAATTAATTGGGCCGTTTTAGTGCTTTTGCCGGTCTGGTTTTTAAATAAGGGAAACGATATGAAAAAATTATTAATCATGATTATTTTGATGATTCTTCCGGGTTTGGTCTGGGCAAAAGGGGGCGACCGGCGGATCACTTTTGAATTGAACGACGGACCGGGCAATTGGTATAGAAATGCCAACGGTCCAGTGGCCGGGCTGGGTTCACTCGGCGTTGGCACGCCGGGTGTTGAAGTTGTTTTTACAAGAGACGACTCCAATACCGTGCATACTTATACCAGTTTGCTTTATCCGACTGGTGCGAGAAACATGCCCTTTGATACCGATCCGCAAAAAGGCAGTGAAAGTGTTACGTTAAGAACGCCCGGTCTGTATGTCTTTTTCTGTCAGGTGCATCCCTACATGCTCGGCGCAGTGATTGTGGATGATCCGAATACCGAAGGTCTCGACCTGGGTGAAACGATTACACTGATTAATGGCATTACCGTGCCCACCAGCAGCGATCTGGCAACTCGCCTGTTGCGCGGTTTTATGGTATTGACCGAACCGGGCAATTGGCAAAACTTCTCATCATCAGATCCATGGCATATTAATTACCCCAGTGTTCCTGTACGCATTACTGGCGGTGCAGTGGTTGATCTCGCTACAGTATTGAATGCACGCTATGGCAACGATACTGCCTTGCCACCGTTGTTAACGCCTTCACCGGGTGTTGGCGAAGTCTGGGTAAACACGCAATTTGAGAAAACGGCCAACAAACGCAAGCCGGGTGCGGCTGCCGTTGTGGATGCAACTAACTGGCAAGTAAAACGCAAGGTGTTTCTACCGGATATCGAGATGAACAATCCGCACAATATGTGGACCGACCGTGATCAAAATCTCATCTATGTCACGGAGTGGTTCGACAGCAAGCTGACGATATTTGACCGCGTGTCCGGCCAGTTTATCGACCGGATTCAAGTCGGAGAAGCGCCGGCGCATGTCATGACGCGTGTGGATACCGATCAGCTACATGTTTCTATTAACGGTTCAGACAGGAATGAGTCGGTCGTCGAGTTGTCACCGCTTGCCGGCGGCATTGAACGACGCATTGATGTCGGACGGCCAGGCCCGCATGCGCATTGGATGGGGCACGACGGTGACACTATGGTAACTCCTAACGTATTTACCGGAGATTCAACCATTTATGATTTCGTGCGCGATGGCATACAGGATATTGTTCCTACCGGTAGCGTAGAAGCACATCCGATTGCAACCGGTATGATGCCCGATTCCAGTAAATACTATGTCGCTAATTTTCTCGACAGCACATTTACCGTTATCGAAACAGCGACCGGAACGGTACTCAAAACTATTAATCTTCTGCAAAACTATGACCCTGTTAGCGGTGATATTACCGGTCCGGTTGGCGGTCTGCCGATTCAAACTCCGGTCAGTCCGGATGGCATTGCCATGGTAACGGCAAATATTTTGACCGATACCATCACCATTGTGGATACCAAAACGGATACGCTGGTTGCTTCACTGGCTTGTGATGCGGGATGTCATGGTGTGCAATTTGGAGCCAAAGCAGGGGGAGGCTATTATGCCTATGTCAGCAGCCAATCAGCCAATGTACTGCAAGTGGTGGATATTGATCCTGACGGTGATGGCAATCCGGCTGATGCTAAAGTCGTTGGCAGAATTTTGTTGACATCGACTGCAAATACCGCATCTGACGACACGATTACGGCGTTTGACGGTATGGGCGGTCAGGGATTGTTGCCTATTCCGGTGGTCTATAACGGCTGGGTGCAGAATTTGCCGCAAAGCTGGAAAAACCAATTAACGGCACAGCAGCTCGACCCATTAAATTCATCGGAATAGTTATCTGTTAACTATTCTTTCGTAGCTTATTTAATTACAAATCAAGGGCAGAATTGTCGATAAGCCTTCCGCTGGAGGCTTGTCGCAGGCCCCTGTTATCTGAGGAACTGTAATTTGCGCATCAATTTAATGAATCAATGATTGAAAAAACAAAAGCTTAAGAAATCAGTGTCAATAACAAACCTTATTTAATTACAAAATTCAGTCTATATGTTCGATCTGATTTACGGAAAAATGCCATGCAAAACATCAAAAAAGAATTTTACGAGATAGAAACCGGTACAGTTACAGAAACA
>JACKLV010000029.1 GCA_024235755.1 Burkholderiales bacterium
ACCTTGCTTGCTGTGGTTGATACATCATTGCACCAAGAGGGAGCGACACTTCGATTTCTCCTCCTATCGATACTTCAGACCATGGCGCTTGCTTACAGAGCAAATAATTCTGCTCGTAACCCTCGATCTCAAACGCAAAGTCGCTCGAGACAACTTTTGCACCCAATGACTTAGTGACATCGTACTGCCCTTTCAAATACTGCATGTTATTGATGGCCATGACTGTTTTCCTATCAGAATTACACAAATATCGATAGGCAAACTTTATTTCACCGCACTTTCGATAAACGCGGGTTTTTCCGGTTTGAGGCAATAAAAAACCGCCTGGAGACGGTTTTGATTTACATATGCAATTTCAGATGATTAATTTGTGAGTTTGATGATATTTCGCCTCCCGACTAGGGCTCGATCCTTGAACCTGCTTATTGCATAATAAAATGCAGTCAGATATTTAATGGAATTGGAAATGAGATCTCTAGCGTGCAATGCAAAGCTTAGGCTAATAAACGAATTCTTTGAACGTGATACAAATCAATTACAGAAAGATTATCCTTCTATTCTGGAAATTAATGTTCCGAAAAAATCTTTTCTTTACCGGCAAGGTGATCATTGTTCCAATTTGTTTTGGATTAAAAGCGGTATTGTTAAGCTCTCTCACTTAACTGAGCAAGGAACTGAAGTTACTATTGATCTGCTTGGAAGAGGAGGTGTTGTTGGTCGATTTCAGGATAATTCTGCCAATCAGGCAATAGACGAGACTGCGCAAGCATTGGATGAAGTTAATTTTTATCGTATAGCATATAGCGATTTTAAAGCAATGATGTTTCATCAAGCGGAGTTGGCCTGGTCTGTAATTGAAGATATGTATGCCCGGAAGCAAAGGGTAGAGCGCAAGTTAAGAACTGTTTTGACCCAATCAGTTGAGGCGCGCGTTATAGCTACGTTATTAGAATTAGCAGAGATGTTTGGAATAAGGTGTACCCATGGATATACTTTGGAAATTCATCTGACCCAGCAGGAAGTGGCAGATTTAGTGGGAGCAAGTCGTTCTGTTGTTAGTACGATTTTGAATGATTTCAGAAATCGCGGAATACTTGATTATACGCGCGATCAAATTTGCATTAATGATGTTGCTCTTAATGATTCCTATAAATTCTAATTACATTTATAACTTAACGAGGAATTTTGTAAATTTGTTTTGTAGATAACAGACATCAGTGATAGCGCTATATTAATTTATTGGCCATGGTAACTGTTGGAGTTGCCAAAAATTAATATAGGAGCATTTACATGAAAGTTATTTCACCACGTTTACATGGTTATTTAGATTTTTTGACAGTATTTATTTTTTTAATTGCCCCTACACTTCTAGGATTAAGCCAGCTACCAGCAATACTTGCCTATACTTTAGCTGTAGTACATTTGATTGTTACCCTGGGTTCTGATTTTCCCTTTGGGATGGTAAAAATAATTCCATTTGTCATCCATGGTTGGATCGAACGTATAGTTGGCCCCTTGCTAATTGCAATGCCTTTTATGCTAAACTTCTCGAATGAAGAACCAGCAAAAAATTTTTATATCCTGATGGGTATCATCGTCATCATAGTTGGCGTGCTTACTAATTATCAAGCTGAAACAAGTGACAGGAAAGCCATAAAAAATAGTTAACGTACCATATTTATTAAGGTAATTATGCATGTGGCCATGAAAATTGGCCACAAAACAAGTAATTCTGAAAGCAATAAAAAGGTATTTCTCTTTCAAGACAACAAGCTATTCATAAAAACTGCCTTGCGATCAGCCGGCGACAGAACGGAACACAAAAAAGATGGCGCTGATTGGTATCATGATCCAACCAGCGCCTCATATCCCTAGCCACCCGCTCAAGAATTCACCCATTCACCGCCACTTCAGTAATCTCAGGCGGAAGCAGCTTTGCCAGTTTCTCAAGTCCTTCAGGTGTCACTCTGGCCTGTGGAGTGACTTTCTCGGTTCCGTCCGACCTTAAAACGGTGGTCGATTTATGCTCCATCAACCCCCTGTTGAGTTTGTCCTGATACGCGCAGTAATGCGCACATCCGATACGCTTGTATATCCAGCCATGACGCTGTAGCCATGTAAATAGATTCTTTGGGCGAATTTGCAATGTCTTGGCTGCATCCGTAATGCACAGCGAACCCTCTGCTTTGGCAATCCGGTTCAATGCTTCCGAATCAGCAGTCAACTCTTTGTTCTTTTCTTCCAGGGCCAAAACCTTTTCGGTATAACTGAGTAAGAGGCCGCGCATTGCGGAAGGATCGTTCAGTACCGCATGAAAATCTGGTGCAGCTTTCTTTTCATTTTCCAGTTCATCCCAACGGTCAATGATCTTTGCTCGCAAAGTTATGTTGTAGCCGGCGATAAGCACCAGCGTTTCCCGCTTTGGAAGCTTAAAAACAGGATATGTCTGTTTATTCTGTGGATTGGTATGGGTATCCTCAAATCTGAGGATACCCCCTTCACCATGCAATTCAACGAGCATAGTACGAATATCGCGCATGACATTGTCATGTCGTTTCTGAGTTAACTCAGCAATTTCAATGCTACTCATTGTCAATTGCGTCGGATCGTTTACTGAAATCATTTCATTCATTCTTTGTGCACTGGTACTCATATTTATACTCCCCTCTGCAAATCAATAACAGCAGACCCAATCTTAGGCTTCCGGCCAGTCGCAGAAGCCGCGCTTTTCCGCACGCGCTCCAGAGGAAAAGAAATGACCTTGCACTTCGCCTTTAACTCACCGAGTAACCTGCGAATCTCTTTCATCAAGTCTTCCGGTGTGTAAGTAAACGGCTTCAAGTGCCGTACAAGGGCTTTTTCAGCCTCTGGCGCAGTATCCAGA
>JACKLV010000030.1 GCA_024235755.1 Burkholderiales bacterium
ACCAACCATCAAACGAATCGGTTTGCTGGGTGCACCTATGTCTTCTGTGTAATGAATACTAAACGCTTCGTCAAACATATGCCAAGGAATAACGGTTGATAGTTTGAGCAGCGGATCGGTGGGATCAAGTTGTAATAACAAGTCTGTTTCAAACAAACTGGACTGATGGAATGTTTTACTGGGTGTGAGCATCGGTAATCATCATTTCGACCAGAAATTAACGCCAATTTTAACATTCCTGGTCGATCTTATCTGCCCCAATGTGCCTATTTCTTATTAATATCAGTCGCTTGAATTTATTTTCAGGGATGACTAAATACCATTCTTTTCATGAACAAAACCACTGTAAACGCAGTGTGCGCATAGTTGTTTTGTTCATTTATTGCCGTGCCGGTAAATGCTAAATTTTTCAGCATTGCAAAAATTAGAAAAACAATGCACTCTAGATACCTTCCAGCTGAATTTAGGTTAAACGACGAAGATCATGTCATCGTACAAATACGGCGGCGCTGCCATCGATTCACTTCATTCAATTTTCGAACAGAATCTGCAGGACTGGAAAAAAGACTATGCTTCTATCCAAGAAGTCGAAATTCCCGCCAGACATTTTCTTTACCAACAGGGAGAACGGTGTGCCGATTTCTTCTGGATCAAGAAAGGTATTGTCAAACTTTCGTTTCTTACATTGCAAGGCAATACGCTGACGCTCGCGTTACTCACGCGGGAAAACATCATCGGACATCTGCCAAACAAAGCATCCGATCAGGCGATGCAAGAAAGCGCGCAGGCGTTGGATAAGGTTATCTGTTACCGTTTCAGACATGATGATTTCAGACAACTCATTTCCAGCCGGACGGATTTATCATGGCTGGTTTTCGAATCGATGCATACCCGGCAGCAGCAGATCGAGTACAAGCTGCGCATGATTTTGACCCAGCCCGTCGAACAACGTGTTGTTGCAACGCTGCTGGAACTGGCGCAGCTGTTTGGTGCGCGCTGCTCACATGGTTATTCTCTGGAAATCTTCCTGACCCAGCAGGAACTGGCCGACCTGGTTGGTGCCAGCCGCTCCGTGGTCAGCACCATCATGAACGATTTCAGAAGTCGCGGTCTGCTCGATTATACCCGGGAGCAGATCTGTATTAATGACAGCGCTTTTGCTAACGATTCTTTCCGATAGCGGTTGATTTTTTTGTCTGTGTTTGCTAGATAACAGACTGAATGCTGTTCGATTCCTAAAATAGTGTTGTTATCAACCAACCACTAGCGAAGGAACAAAACAATGAAAGTGATATCCGCAAGAAATCATGGTTATTTGGATTTTCTGACCGTCGGTATTTTTTTACTTGCCCCGACATTGTTGGGATTGAGCCAGATTCCCGCCATGCTGGCCTACGTTTTGGCCGGTGTTCATCTGGCCGTCACGCTGGCATCGGATTTTTCCCTGGGTGTTTTCAAGTTGCTGGCCTTCAAACTGCATGGCTGGATTGAACGTTTCGTCGGCCCGGCACTTGTTGCCATTCCGTTTATCCTCGGTTTTTCCGATGAAGGGGTAGCCCGCAATTTTTATATGGCAATGGGCGCAATTATTATCGTCGTCGGACTGCTCACCGATTATCACGAAGACAGTCACGGCGCCGCCCGCTAAACCGGTAACTCGGCAACATAGGTAGTCCGGTCAATCCGGCAGCGGAATAAATTCCACCGCGTCGCCGTGCACCTTGGCAAACCGGCCTTCGCGCCAGTCGCGTTTGGCCTGTTCCAGGCGTTCCTTGCGGCTGGAAACGAAATTCCAGAAAATATGCCGCTCACCGAGCGGTTCGCCGCCGATCAGCGCTATGCGCGTTGCCGGCGTATCTTGTGTTTTTTGCGTTGTTGCTGTGACCGCTGTGACTGCCGTGCCGCCGCAGTTCTCAAGCGTCATCATCCGGTACTGTTGCAACAATGTGCCGTCAACGCTCGCTTCACCGTCGACAACGTAAAGCGCCGCTTCCTGAACTGACGGCAATACCAGGCGTTGGCCGGGCGCGAGCGTGGCTTCAAGGTAGAGCGTCTCGGCAAACGTGACCACCGGCGAGGTCACGCCATACGCACTGCCGATCAACACCCGCACGGCGATGCCATCAATCTCGACCTCAGGAATATCGGTGGACGGGTAGTGATAAAACGCCGGTGGC
>JACKLV010000031.1 GCA_024235755.1 Burkholderiales bacterium
ATTACCAGTGGCTGATAATTTTGATGCCTTGAATGCCAAGTTGTTGGACGGTTGTATCAAGCGTCAACAAGCTAAGCTACGTGGGCAAACTGAAACCATTGCCGAGCGTATGAAACGTGATACTGCTGCACTTATGGCATTGCCTGCAGTTGCTTTTGATGCATGCCATAAAATTTCGACCCGAGTATCTTCACTGTCGCTGGTGCGTTATCGAACCAACGACTATTCGGTGCCCATCCAATACGGACATCGGGAAGTGCTGGTGAAAGGCTATGTCGATCACGTCGACATTTGTCTGGGTACAGACATCATTGCACGGCACAAGCGCAGCTACGGCCGGGAAGAATTCATCTACAACCCGCTGCATTACCTGGCATTACTGGAACAGAAACCGCGTGCATTTGATCAGGCAGCACCTTTGCAAGACTGGGTACTGCCCGAGGTATTCGATCATTTGCGCCGGTTGCTCGAGGCACGGATGGAACGGGCGTGGTCGCAAGGAATATATCCAGGTTCTGCGGCTACTGGAGAATTTTACCCAAATGCAAGTTGAGCATGCGATCAAACAAGCAATAGGTCTGGGTGTAGTTGGTTTTGACGCTATCAAGCATTTGATTCTGTGCGCAATCGAACGGCGACCTGCCAAACTCAATCTGGCGCTTTATCCCTATCTGCCGAGCGCCAACGTGGAAACTACCGAGCCACGGGCATATCTCAGCTTGCTGCAAATATCCAGAGTGGGTCAACAGCCTGTAATGGGAGAGTCATTATGAGTGACGCATCGACGACTACAGTTGCCCCACAAGTCTTACTGGTGAACCATTTCAAGGCATTGAAGCTGCCGACCTTTGCGCGCGAGCATGAGAAGGTTGGAGTCGAGTGCGCACGAGAGGGTATTGATTACGCACGTTACTTATTGCGGTTGTGTGAACTCGAGCGCATTGATCGTGAGCGGCGTAACACCGAACGCCGCATACGCATGGCGAAATTCCCGGTGGTTAAAAGTCTGGATACCTTCGATTTTGCTGCGATACTCGGATTGAACAAGTCACTGGTACTGGAACTGATGCGCTGCGAGTGGATTGAGAAACGTGAAAATGTCATTGCACTGGGACCCTCGGGCGTCGGTAAAACGCATATGGCATTAGCTTTAGGACTGGCCGCTTGTCAGAAAGGGCTGAGTGTTGTCTTTAAGACGGCCGCAGCTTTGGTGCATGAATTAATGGAAGCGCGCGATGAAAAACGATTGCGTCTACTACAAAAACAGCTGGCCAACACCAAATTGTTGATCATTGACGAACTCGGTTATGTGCCATTTACTGCGGTAGGCGCGGAACTCTTGTTTGAAGTATTTAGCCGTCGTTACGAACATGGCGCCACCCTGGTCACATCAAATTTGCCATTTGATGAATGGACAAGTGTCCTGGGATCAGAGCGATTGACCGGGGCATTACTGGATCGCTTGACCCATCATGTCCATATCCTGGAAATGAATGGAGAATCGTATCGCCTGGCTGCAAGTAAGAAACGGCAAAAAGAATCAATGAAATCCAAATTTACAGAAAAGGAGAACACCAAAACAAATAATTGATTGTTGGGGAATACACCGCGCTTTATTTCAACCCCAGAATATAAAAAATAGAAGCGTAAAACCAGAGGGTAGTCCCTCTTTTTTAAAAACTTAACTGGTACACTTTTAACGCGCTATTTGGTACATTTTTGCTCCGCTATTGACATATTGTCGATTTCATATCAGCAATAATATGATCTGCAGTAAATTTAACTTTTGTAACATATTCTTACACGCTTTCGGTCGATGAGCGACCTATCACCAAAACTTTTACATTCTTGATTCCATTAA